>NZ_JBPCCU010000003.1:0-1059025 GCF_050971785.1 Actinomadura scrupuli
CCCCCTTCGAGGGGTGTAAGGCCCCCAGCTAGACCACTGGGTTGATAGGCCAGAAATGGAAGCACCGTAAGGTGTGGAGTTGACTGGTACTAATAGGCCGAGCGGCTTGAACACACCACAAACACTTCAAGCGAAACGAAGAGCACATGCTCGCGTCCCTGTGCGGTTCCCAACCAACAGCCACACCCCCCAACAGGGCCGGCCGACCGCACACATAACTGAATCGAAGAGCCTTTGCGCTCCGGAAACTTCAACCCCACCCCGGTGGGTGTTGAGCACCACGTTCCGGTGGTTTTAGCGAAGGGGAAACACCCGGTCCCATCCCGAACCCGGAAGTTAAGCCCTTCAGCGCCGATGGTACTGCACGGGAGACTGTGTGGGAGAGTAGGACACCGCCGGACACACCCTCACGAACGGCCCCCACCACACCGGTGGGGGCCGTTCGCATTCCCACACCAATACCACCACACCATTACCCCAGCCCGTTTCCCTGCACGTTCATCGCGCGCACGCACGCACGCCATTGCCGGCATCCCATGACGGCGGCGCGGCGAGGGGACGGCCGGTCCGCTCAGGAAGGCGGGTGGAGCGCGCCGTCGAGGAGGCGGGCCCACTGGGCGAGCAGCCGGCCGCGGCGGGCCGAGTCGTCGGTGAGCAGGTCGGCGAGCCCGAGCCCGCGGACCAGGTCCAGGGTGGCCTGCACGCTCTCCCGTACGCCGGGCAGGCTTTCGTCGGCGCCGAGGATCTCGACGGTGGCGCGGTGGGCCTCTCTGCCCACGCGGGCCTCCAGGGGGAGCACCTGGTCGCGCAGGGCGGGGTCGGAGCTGGCCGCGACCCACAGCTGCAGGGACGCCCGGAACAGCGGGCTGGTGAAGATCTCCGCCAGCAGCGTCAGGACCTCCAGCGTGCTGAGCCGGGGCGAGGTCAGGTCCCCGAGCTGTCGCCGGAGGTGCTCCAGCCGCACCTCGGTGCCGTACTCGACGGCCGCGGTGACCAGCTCCTCGCGGGTGCGGAAGTGGTGCTGGGCGGCTCCCCGGGAGACGCCGGCCCGCTCGGCCACCACCGCGACGGTCGTGCCGCCCCAGCCCACGGAGGCCAGACAGCCGATGGCGGCTTCCAGCAGCCGCTGCCGGGTGGCGCGGCTGCGGTCCTGCTGGGGTTCGCGGAAGGAGGCCTGGGCGGTCATGAGGCCACCAGTCAAGCACCCGCCCGTCAAGAAAACAATCAAGCGCGATTGATTTCTTCTTCCCCGGCTGACAGGGTGCACGCATGGGATCAGACCGAACGGCGCCGTTGCGGATCGGCAACGCGTCGGGCTTCTACGGCGATCGCTTCACGGCCGTCCGGGAGATGCTGGAGGGCGGACCGCTCGACGTGCTCACCGGCGACTATCTCGCCGAGCTGACGATGCTCATCCTCGGCCGTGGCCGGATGAAGGATCCGGGCGGCGGATACGCCACGACGTTCCTGCGCCAGATGGAGGACTGCCTGGGCCTGGCCCGGGACCGGGGCACCGCGATCGTGACCAACGCCGGCGGCCTCAATCCCCGGGGCCTGGCGGACCGGCTGCGGGAGCTCGCGGGGAGGCTGGGCCTCGACGTGGCGATCGCTCACGTAGAGGGCGACGACCTGCTGCCGCGCGCCGAGGAGCTGGGGCTCGCGGACGGGCCGTACGGGCGGCCGCTCACCGCCAACGCCTACCTCGGGGCCTGGGGCATCGCCGAGTGCCTGCGGAGCGGTGCCGACGTGGTGGTGACCGGCCGGGTGACGGACGCGTCGCTGGTCACCGGCCCCGCCGCCGCCCACTTCGGCTGGGCGCGTGACGACTGGGACGCGCTCGCCGGCGCCACCGTCGCCGGGCACGTGCTGGAGTGCGGCGCGCAGGCCACCGGCGGGAACTTCGCCTTCTTCGAAGAGATCTACAAGGTAAAGGCGCCGGGCTTCGGCAAGCCCCTGGGCTTTCCGATCGCGGAGATCGACCGGGACGGCTCCAGCGTCATCACCAAGCACCCCGGCACCGGTGGAGCGGTCACGGCCGAGACGGTCACCGCGCAGCTGCTGTACGAGATCGGCGGCCCGCGCTATCCCGGGCCTGATGTCACCACCCGCTTCGACTCGATCGAGCTGGCCCAGGAGGGCCCCGACCGGGTGCGGATCAGCGGGGTGAGGGGCGAGCCGCCGCCCGCGACCACCAAGGTCTGCCTCAACCATCTCGGCGGCTTCCGCAACGAGATGACGTTCGTGCTGACCGGCCTGGCCATCGACGCCAAGGCCGGGTGGGTCAAGGCCCAGCTGGAGCAGGGGCTCGCGGAGCGCCCACGGCACCTGGAGTGGAGTCTGGCGCGCACCGACCGAGAGGACGCCGGCACCGAGCAGGAGGCGAGCGCACTGCTGCGCTGCTCGGTCAAGGACCCCGAGCGTCGTGTGGTCGGCCGGGCCTTCAGCGGCGCGGCGGTGGAACTGGCGCTGGCCGGCTACCCCGGCTTCACGATGACCACCCCGCCCGGCGACGGCACCCCGTACGGCGTCTACACCCCGGCCTTCGTGCCCGCCCGCGACATCGCCCACACCGCCGTGCGGCCCGACGGCACCGAGGCCGCCATCCCGCCGCAGGACCCGGCCGCCGGCACCCCGCAGCCGCAGGGCCCGGAACCGGGAGGCCCGCTGCCGGAGCCGTACGATCCGGACGCACCGAGCCGCAGGGCCCCGCTGGGCGCGGTGGCCGGGGCGCGCAGCGGCGACAAGGGCGGGGACGCCAACCTGGGGGTCTGGGCCCGGACGGACGAGCAGTGGCGGTGGCTGGCGCACTTCCTCACCGAGGACAGGGTCAGGTCACTGCTTCCCGAGACCCGGGAGCTGAGCGTGACCCGGCATGTGCTGCCCCGGCTGAGAGCGGTCAACTTCGTGATCGAGGGCCTGCTGCAGGAGGGGGTCGCGGCCTCGACGCGGTTCGATCCCCAGGGCAAGGGCCTGGGGGAGTGGCTGCGATCGCGCGTCGTCGACATCCCGGAGGGGCTGCTGTGAGTCCGATCAAGAGCGCGCTGGATCCCCGGGGCGCCGACTACCAGGCCCGCCGCGCGGCCATGCTGGCCAAGCTGGCCGAGCTCGATCAGGAACACGCCAAGGCGCTGGCCGGCGGTGGTGACAAGTACGTGGAACGGCACCGGGGGCGCGGCAAGCTGCTCGCCCGCGAGCGCATCGAGCTGCTGCTGGATCCGGACTCGCCGTTCCTGGAGCTCTCCCCGCTGGCGGCCTGGGGCACCGACTTCCCGGTCGGTGCCAGTGTGATCACGGGGATCGGCGTGGTCGAGGGCGTCGAGTGCATGATCGTCGCCAATGATCCGACGGTGCGCGGCGGTGCCAGCAACCCGTGGACGGTCAAGAAGAGCTTCCGGGCCTCCGACATCGCACTGGAGAACCGGCTGCCCGTCATCAACCTGGTCGAGTCCGGCGGCGCGGACCTGCCCACCCAGAAGGAGATCTTCATTCCGGGCGGCCGGATGTTCCGCGACCTGACCCGGCTGTCGGCGGCGGGGATCCCCACGATCGCGCTGGTCTTCGGCAACTCGACCGCGGGCGGCGCGTACATCCCGGGCATGAGCGACCACGTCGTCATGGTCAAGGAACGCGCGAAGGTGTTCCTGGGCGGGCCGCCGCTGGTGAAGATGGCGACCGGCGAGGAGTCCGGCGACGAGGAGCTGGGCGGGGCCGAGATGCACGCGCGGCAGAGCGGGCTGGCCGACCACATGGCCGCCGACGAGCGGGACGCGCTGCGGCTGGGGCGCCAGATCGTCCGGCGCCTCAACCACCGCCGGCTGGGCCCGCGGCCCGGTGCCGCCGAGGCCCCCCGCTACGACGAGGAGGAGCTCGCGGGCATCGTCCCCGAGGATCTCAAGGTCCCGTTCGATCCGCGGGAGGTCATCGCGCGGATCGTGGACGGCAGTGAGTTCGACGAGTTCAAGCCGCTGTACGGCACCAGCCTGGTCACCGGCTGGACCCGGATCCACGGCTATCCGATGGGAGTCCTGGCCAACGCCCAGGGAGTGCTGTTCGGCCAGGAGGCGCAGAAGGCCGCGCAGTTCATCCAGCTCGCCAACCAGAGCGACACGCCGCTGCTGTTCCTGCACAACACCACCGGCTACATGGTCGGCAGGGAGTACGAGCAGAGCGGCATCATCAAGCACGGCGCCCTGATGATCAACGCGGTGGCCAACAGCACGGTGCCGCACATCTCGCTGATCATGGGTGCGTCCTACGGCGCCGGCAACTACGGGATGTGCGGCCGGGCCTACGATCCGCGCTTCCTGTTCACCTGGCCGAGCGCCAAGTCGGCGGTGATGGGGCCGCAGCAGCTCGCCGGGGTGCTGTCCATCGTCGGCCGGCAGGCCGCGCAGGCGCGCGGCCAGGTCTACGACGAGACCCAGGACGCGGCGATGCGGGAGCTGGTCGAGGGCCAGATCGAGGCCGAGTCGATGCCGTACTTCCTGTCCGGCCGGCTCTACGACGACGGCGTCATCGATCCGCGCGACACCCGTACCGTCCTCGGGCTGTGCCTGTCCGTGATCCACAACGCGCCGATCTCCGGAGCCGACGGCTTCGGCGTCTTCCGGATGTGAGGGCATGATCAACAAACTGCTGGTCGCCAACCGGGGCGAGATCGCCCGCCGGGTGTTCCGGACCTGCCGTGATCTCGGGATCGGCACCGTCGCGGTGTTCTCCGATCCCGACGCCGGCTCCCCGCACGTGGCCGAGGCCGACCTGGGGGTACCGCTGCCGGGCGCGGCTCCGGGCGAGACCTACCTGCGGGGCGACCTGCTGCTGAGCGCGGCGCGGGCCGCCGGGGCGGACGCGATCCACCCCGGGTACGGGTTCCTGTCGGAGCACGCGGGCTTCGCGCAGGCGGTCATCGACGCCGGGCTCACCTGGATCGGCCCGCCGCCCGCGGCCATCGCGGCGATGGGCTCCAAGATCGAGGCCAAGAAGCTGATGGCCGCCGCCGGAGTGCCGGTGCCGCCCGAGCTCGACCCGGCCGCCGTCACCGAGCGGGACCTGCCGATCCTGGTCAAGGCCGCGGCGGGAGGCGGCGGGCGCGGCATGCGGGTCGTCCGCACGCTCGGTGAACTGCCCGGCGCGGTGGCCGCGGCGCAGCGCGAGGCACAGTCGGCGTTCGCGGACCCGACGGTGTTCTGCGAGCCGCTGCTGGAGGGCGCCCGGCACATCGAGGTGCAGATCCTCGCCGACCGGTACGGCACGGTCTGGGCGCTGGGGGAGCGGGAGTGCTCGATCCAGCGCCGCCACCAGAAGATCATCGAAGAGGCGCCGTCCCCGGCGGTGGAACCCCCGCTGCGCGGTGAGCTGTGCGACGCCGCGGTGAACGCGGCCCGGGCGATCGGCTACGAGGGCGCCGGGACCGTCGAGTTCATGGTCACCGCGGACGGGCGCCCGCTCTTCCTCGAGATCAACACCCGGCTCCAGGTCGAGCATCCGGTCACCGAGTGCGTGTACGGGCTGGATCTGGTCCGGTCGCAGATCGAGGTCGCCGAGGGCGTGCGGCTGCCCGCACGGCCGCCCGAGCCGCGTGGCCACGCCATCGAGGCCCGGCTCTACGCGGAGCGCCCCGCCGTCGGGGACGGGGCGCTGGAGTGGCTGCCGTCCACGGGCACCCTGCACACCTTCGAGGTCCCGGGCGTGGACGCCGAGTTCCGCGTACCGGAGTCGTACGGGCTGCGCCTGGACAGCGGGGTGCGCGGCGGCGCCGAGGTCGGGACGCACTACGACCCGATGCTGGCCAAGGTCATCGCCTGGGCGCCGACCCGTACGGCGGCGGCGCGGCGGCTGGCGGCGGCGCTGCGCGGCGCCCGGATCCACGGCCTGGCCACCAACCGCGACCTGCTGGCCCGCATCCTGGCCGAGCCGGGCTTCCTGGCCGGGCGGACCGACACCGGCTATCTGGACCGCGGCGACCTGGCCGGGCTGGCCGCGCCGCTCGCGGACGAGGAGGCCGTGCGGCTGTCGGCGCTGGCCGCCGCGCTCGCCGACGCCGCGGCCAACCGGGCCGCGGCGGCGGTCCAGCGCGGGCTGCCGTCCGGCTGGCGCAACGTGCCGTCCCAGCCGCAGCGCAAGAGCTACCAGGGCCCCGGCGGCCCGGTCGAGGTCGGCTACCGCCTGACCCGCGACGGCCTGCGCGCCGACGGCCACGACGGCGTGCGACTGGTGCCCTCCGGGGACACCGCGGCGGGCGCCGGCCGGCAGGTCACGCTGGCGGCGTCCGGAGTGCAGCGGCGGTTCGAGGTCACGGTGGCCGGTGACGAGGTCTTCGTCGACTCCGACCTGGGGCCGGTCACGCTGCGGGCGCTGCCCCGCTTCCCCGACCCGGGCGGCCGCGCGGCCCCCGGGTCGCTGCTGGCCCCGATGCCCGGCACGGTCGTGCGGGTCGAGATCGAGCAGGGCGCCGGGGTCGTGGCCGGTCAGCGGCTCGTGGTCCTGGAGGCGATGAAGATGGAGCACCAGATCGCCGCTCCGGTGGCCGGGGTGGTCGCGGAGCTGAACGTGCGGCAGGGCCAGCAGGTCGAGACGGGCGCCGTCCTGGCCGTCATCACCGCCGAGCCGGCGGCAGAGCAGAGCACGGCCACGGCGGCCGTCAGCGCGGAGGAGTCCACCGAATGAGCTTCGTCGAGACCGAGGAGCGCCGGGCGCTGCGGGCCGCGGTGGCCGAGCTGGGCGCCGGGTACGGCACGTCGTACTACATCGAGAAGGCCAAGACCGGCGGCAAGACCCACGAGCTGTGGGCGGAGGCGGGGCGGCTGGGGTATCTCGGGGTCAACGTGCCCGAGGAGTACGGCGGCGGTGGAGGCGGCATCGGCGACCTCGCGGCGGTCTGCGAGGAACTGGCCGCGGCCGGGTGCCCGCTGCTGCTCATGGTCGTCTCCCCGGCGATCTGCGCCACCATCATCGCCCGGTCCGGCACCGAGGAGCAGAAGAAGCACTGGCTGCCGCGGTTCGCGGAGGGCACGGTCAAGATGGCCTTCGCCATCACCGAGCCGGACGCCGGGTCCAACTCGCACCGGATCACCACCACGGCCCGGCGCGACGGCGACGGCTGGGTGCTGAACGGGCAGAAGACGTTCATCTCCGGGGTCGACGAGGCGGACGCCGTCCTGTTCGTCGCGCGCACCGCGGACCAGAAGGGCACGCTGCGCCCGTCGCTGTTCATCGTGCCGACCGATGCGCCCGGCTTCACCCGGACGGTCATCGAGATGGAGATCGTCTCGCCGGAGAAGCAGTTCGTCTGCCATCTCGACGACGTGCGGCTGCCGTACGAGGCGCTGGTCGGGGACGAGGACGGCGGGCTGCTGCAGCTGTTCGCCGGGCTCAACCCGGAGCGGATCATGGCGACGGCGATGGCCGTGGGCATCGGCCGGCTGGCCCTGGCCAAGGCCGTGGACTACGCCAACACGCGGCAGGTGTTCCGGACGCCGATCGGCGCGCACCAGGGCCTCGCGCATCCGCTCGCGGCCGGCAAGGTGGAGCTGGAACTGGCCCGGCTGATGGGGCAGAAGGCCGCCTGGCTGTACGACTCCGGCGACGACATGGGCGCGGCCGAGGCCGCCAACATGGCCAAGTACGCCGCCGGTGAGGCGGCCGTCCACTGCGTCGACCAGGCCGTGCAGACCCACGGCGGCAACGGGCTCACCACCGAGTACGGCGTCGGGGTGCTGCTGACCGCGGTACGGCTCATGCGCATCGCGCCGGTCAGCCGGGAAATGATCCTCAACTACGTCGCCCAGCACAGCCTGGGGCTGCCCAAGTCCTACTGACCCGGGACCCGCGCGGTGCTCACAGGGCGGGGATGCGCAGGGTGCGGTCGGCCAGCCGGGCGATGAGCTCCTCGTCGATGTCGTGGCCCAGTCCCGGCTGGGTGAGCGGGACGGCGGCGACGCCACCGGTGGAGCGCACCGGCGGCGACACGAACCGCGGGCCGCCGGCCATCTCGCTCACGTCGCTGGGCAGCGTGCAGCCGGGCAGACTGGCCACCGCCACCGCGGCGGCCTGCCCGATGCCGAACGGGCCGGGGCCGGTGCACCAGACGTCCCAGCCGGCGGCGTAGGCCAGGTCGTGCGCGGCGCGGGCCGCGGTGAGCCCGCCGAACCGGGCGAGGCGCAGGCTCAGCGCGCGGCCGGCCTCCTGGGCGATGGCGGCCTGGAGCGAGTCCAGGTCCCCGAGACCGGGCGCGACAGGGGTGTCGATGCGGCGCTGCAGCCGGGTGTGCGCGCCGAGGTCGCCGCCCGCGAAGGGCCGCTCGATCGCCAGCAGCCCGTAGGCGCCGAGCGCCTCCAGGGCGGTGAGGTCCTCGGGCGACTCGGAGTAGGCGTTGCCGGCGTCCACCTGGAGGGCCAGCGCGGGGTAGGCCAGCCGCACCGTGCGGACCGGCTCGACGTCCCAGCCCGGCCGCACGTTCAGGGTGATCCGGGCGTAGCCGGCCCCGATGTAGCGGTTGACCCGGCCGGCCAGCAATTCGAGCGGAGGCTCGGTGCCCAGCCGTGCCCCGGTCACCACCGAGGTGCGGGTGCCGCCGAGGGCGTGCGCCACGGGCACGCCCCGGCCCCGGCACCACAGGTCCCAGCAGGCGATGTCCACGGCCGCGGCGGCCCGCCGGCCCGCCAGCTGGGCCAGCCCGGCGATGTCCTCCGGCCGGTCCCAGTCGACGCCGAGCAGGGCCGGGCCGATGCGTTCCTCGATCTCGGTCCAGGTGGCGTCGCCGGACTCGGGGGAGCGGACCTCGCCCCAGCCGGCCACGCCGTCCTCGGCGGTGAGCCGGACGAGGATGCTCACCGGGCGCCGGGCGCGGGGCATCGCCACCCGGAAGGCGTCGAAGCCGATGACTCTGGGCACGTCGCGGGCACCTCCCCTGCTCGAAGCCGCTGCTCCAATGATCCCCCCTTCCCGCGGCGCCGCGTACATCCCCGGCGGCCGCGCCGTCGTCACCCAAACAAGTGCTTGGTACGCTACCGGCATCGGACCGACAGAGGAGTGACCGGTGAGCGTGCCGACCCTGCCGCCGTACCCCGAGGGGCGCGGGCTGCTGAAGGACAAGATCGTCGTGGTCACCGCGGCGGCCGGTGCGGGCATCGGCGGCGCGACCGCGCGGCGCTGTCTGGAGGAGGGCGCCGTGGTCGTCATCGGAGACGCCCACGAACGGCGGCTCAAGGAGTCGCTGGCGGCCCTCGCGGACGCCCACGGCGCGGACCGGGTGGCCGCGCAGGCCTGCGACGTGACCGACGAGGGCCAGGTGCGGGCGCTGTACGACCTGGCGGCCGAGCGGTTCGGCCGGATCGACGTGGCGGTCAACAACGCCGGACTGGGCGGCACCGCCGACCTGGTGGACATGACCGACGAGCAGTGGGACCGGGTGCTCGACGTGACGCTGAACGGCACCATGCGCTGCACCCGGGCGGCGCTGCGCCTGATGGTGGCGCAGGGCGGTGGCGGCGTCATCGTCAACAACGCCTCGGTGATCGGATGGCGGGCGCAGCGCGGCCAGGCGCACTACGCCGCCGCCAAGGCCGGGGTGATGGCGCTGACCCGCTGCGTGGCACTGGAGGCCGCCGAGCACGGCGTCCGGGTCAACGCGGTCTCGCCCAGCCTGGCCATGCACCCCCATCTGGCCAAGGTGACCAGCGAGGAACTGCTGGCCGAGCTCACCCGGCGGGAGGCGTTCGGCCGCTACGCCGAGCCATGGGAGATCGCCAACGTCATCGTCTTCCTCGCCTGCGACTACTCGTCGTACATGACGGGCGAGGTCGTCTCCGTCAGCAGCCAGCACGCATAGCCACCGCCGGTACCGCCGTCGGCCCGGTCGGCCGTTCTTCGAGGGCAAGGAGCACCCCATGGCAGAGGCATACATCGTCGAGGCCGTACGCACGCCGGTCGGGCGGCGCAACGGCGGGCTGGCCGAGGCGCATCCCGCGGACCTCGGCGCGCACTCGCTCAGGGCGCTGGTCGAGCGCTCGGGCGTCGACGCCGCCGCGGTCGACGACGTGATCTTCGGCTGCGTCGACACCGTCGGCCCGCAGGCGGGCGACATCGCGCGCACCGCCTGGCTGGCCGCGGGGCTGCCCGAGGAGGTCCCCGGGGTGACGGTGGACCGCCAGTGCGGCTCGTCCCAGCAGGCGGTGCACTTCGCCGCCCAGGCGGTCCTCAGCGGCACCGCCGACCTGGTGGTGGCCGGGGGAGTGCAGAACATGTCCAAGATCCCGATCGCGTACGCCATGATCGCCGGGGTCGAGCTGGGGTTCGCCGGGCCGTTCGCGGGTTCCAAGGGCTGGGAGGCCCGCTACGGCGACACCGAGATCTCGCAGTT
The DNA here is from genome assembly GCF_050971785.1 of Actinomadura scrupuli. Classification (NCBI taxonomy): domain Bacteria; kingdom Bacillati; phylum Actinomycetota; class Actinomycetes; order Streptosporangiales; family Thermomonosporaceae; genus Actinomadura; species Actinomadura scrupuli. The sequence continues at coordinate 10,361 of NZ_JBPCCU010000003.1, forward strand.
CAACGGGGCCGAGATGATCGCCTCGAACTGGGACATCTCCCGTGCCGACATGGAGCGCTTCGCCTTCGAGAGCCACCGGCGCGCCCTCCGCGCGATCGACGAGGGCAGGTTCGAGCGCGAGATCGCCCCGTACGAGGGGATCACCACCGACGAGGGGCCCCGCCGGGACACCACCCTGGAGAAGATGGCGGGCCTGAAGACGCTGGTCGAGGGCGGGCGGCTCACCGCGGCGCTCTCCTCGCAGATCTCCGACGGCTCGGCGGCGCTGCTGATCGCCTCCGAGCAGGCCGTGCGCGACCACGGCCTCACCCCGCGGGCCCGGATCCACCACCTCAGCGCCCGTGGCGAGGATCCGGTCCGGATGCTCAGCGCGCCGATCCCCGCCACCGCGCACGCGCTCAAGAAGTCCGGCATGTCGATCGGTGACATCGACGTCATCGAGATCAACGAGGCCTTCGCCAGCGTCGTCCTGGCGTGGCTGAAGGAGACCGGCGCCGACCCGGCCAGGACCAATCCCAACGGCGGCGCGATCGCGCTGGGCCACCCCCTCGGGGCCACCGGCGCCCGGCTCATGACGAGCCTGCTGCACGAACTGGAGCGCACCGGCGGCCGGTACGGGCTGCAGACGATGTGCGAGGGCGGCGGCCAGGCCAACGTCACCGTCATCGAACGCCTCTGACCCTCCCCTCCCGTCGCGCCCCCTTCCGTGATCATGCAATCAATCGACGAACGATTGCATGATCACGAAGTGGAGGTGTGGGAGGGGGTGCGGGCGGTAGGTCACGGGAGGTCGCGGCGGCGGAGGGGGCGTTTGACGTATCCGCCGTCGGCCAGGCCCGCCAGGCGCTCGAATGGGTTGTAGGAGGCGTGGCAGCCGCTCAGCAGCAACGAGACGCCCGCGCAGGCCAGGTAGAGCACCAGCATCACCGGGCCGAGGCAGAACGCGTACTGGGTGGCGTGCCGGGCCTCGTGGGCCAGCAGCTCCGGCCGGCCGTCGAGCTCGCGGGCGTCCCGGAACAGCAGGACGTTGCCGACCGTGAACGCCGGCGCGGCCGGAAGCGGCATCCGGTAACCGTCGCAGATGATCAGGCCGTCACGGGCCCCGCGGATCTCGCAGCGCCCGGCCAGCGCGATGAGCAGGCCGAGCGGCGTCGACAGGTTGAGCAGGTTGGCGGCCAGGCGCACCCGGTGGCGAGACCGCATCGGCTCAGGACGGGCAGGTGGAGTCCAGCGAGACCGGCTTGGCGGCCGGCCCGCCCGGGCTCTTGGACACGGTCCGCGGTCCCACCGCCGGATCGCCCGTACGCGTCCGCGGTTCCGCGCCGGCCGAGTCCGGTCCGGGGGAGACGGTGACGGACGGGGTCGCGGCGCTCGGGGACGCGGAGGGCCTGCCCTCGCTGTCGGCGAGCGCCTTGGCGGTGAGGGACCGGATCTCGGCGAAGTCGGGGTTCCCGGTGTGGATCAACGGCGGCACGAACGACAGGCTGTCGATCTTGGCGTCCTTCTTCACCGTACCGGACAGCTCGATCAACGCGGGCAGCAGCGCCGTCGGGATGTCGGTGGAGATGGTCCGCTTGGCCGCGGTGACCAGCCGGTCGAACTGGGTGAGCACCTTGGCGGGGTTCGCCTGCTTGGCGACCGCCCGGAGCAGGCACTTCTGCCGCCCCATCCGGGTGTAGTCGTCGCTGTCGGTCCGGGAGCGCCCGTACCACAGGGCCTCCTTGCCATGCAGCGTCCGGTCGCCGGCCTTGAGCACGCCGCCGTCGCGGCCGTAGGGGATCGGCCGGTCGATCTTGATCTTGACGCCGCCCATCGCGTCGATGATGTCGGCGAAGCCGAACATGTCGACAAGGATGTAGTAGTCGATGGGCTGCTGCAGGATCCCGCTGATCGTCTTGGTGAGCAGCTCGGGCCCGCGGCGGCCCTTGGCGATGCCCGGGACGATCTCGGGGTGGTTCTCGGCGTACTCGAAGACCTCGTTCAGCAGGCCGGGGTTCTGCGGTCCGTCGCCGGTGAACCCGGCGGGGAAGCGCTCGCGGGCCGGGCCCGGGGGCATCGGGAAGTGCTCGAGGTTGCGGGGCAGCCCGAGCAGGACGGTGTTGCCGGTGCGGGTGTCGATGCTCGCGACGGTCATGCTGTCGGTGCGGACTCCCACCCGGTTGTAGGCCGCGTCCCCGCCCAGCAGCAGGATGTTGACCCGCCGCCGGCCGTTCCACGGGTCGTCGGTGTTCACGGACTTGCTGCCGCTGCCGGTCTGGAAGATGTGCGTCAGCCCGTCCTGGTAGGTGTTGCCGTACTTGGCGACCCCGACGAACGGCGTGACGATCGCGGCGCACAGGACGGTGACCAGGACGCCCGCGCCGGCGTTCGGCAGGAAGGCGAGCCCGGACGGGCGGGTGATCTGGAACGAGCGGATCACCACGGTGATCCAGACCAGGCCGACGCTGACGGCGCAGACCATGATTCCGGTCACCCAGTCGGGCTTGACGGCCATGATCTTCAGATCGTCCTGGAACGACGTGACGGCGATGACGACGGTGGCGACCAGCAGCGCGAACACGGCCATGAGCAGCGCGCCGGCGATCCGGCGGCCGGTGGCGAGGTGCGCCACGCCCCAGACCAGCGCGGACGCGAAGGTCAGGCCCAGGGCCCGGGGCAGGCTGCGTTTGCCCTGCTCCGCCCGGTCGCGCCGCGCAACGGCTAGTCGTCCCATGTACGCTCCGATCCCCCACGTACGCAAAATGCCCCTTTAGCCCCTATTTCGGACGTAAAAAAATGGTCGTCCGGGTTGCGTCGAAACCGAGCGAATGTGAACGGTCAGGACATCACGCGCACGCCCCCCTATCATATGCATTTCGGTCAGGCCTGGGGTGCCCAGGGCGGCGGACTCCCGGGGTGTCGCGCGGCTACCAGCTCGTGGAGAGCGGCATTCCCTCGGCGTAGCCGGAGGAGCTCTGCACTCCGACCACGGCCCGCTCGTGGAACTCCTCGAGCGTGCGGGCGCCCGCGTAGGTGCAGGAACTGCGCAGCCCGGCCACGATCGAGTCGATGAGGTCCTCGACCCCCGGCCGCGCGGGGTCCAGGAACATCCGCGAGGTCGAGATGCCCTCCTCGAACAGCGCCTTACGGGCGCGCTCGAAGGGGGAGTCCTCGGAGGTGCGCAGCCGGACGGCCCGCGCGGAGGCCATGCCGAAACTCTCCTTGTACGACCGGCCGTCGGCGGTGCGCTGGAGGTCGCCGGGGGACTCGTAGGTCCCGGCGAACCAGGAGCCCACCATGACGTTGGCGGCTCCGGCGGCCAGCGCCAGGGCGACGTCGCGCGGGTGGCGGACCCCGCCGTCGGCCCAGACCTGCCGGCCCAGCCGCCGGGCCTCGGCGGCGCACTCCAGCACGGCGGAGAACTGCGGGCGGCCCACGCCCGTCATCATCCGGGTGGTGCACATCGCCCCCGGGCCCACGCCGACCTTGACGATGTCGGCGCCGGCGTCGATGAGGTCGCGGGTGCCCTCGGCGGTGACGACGTTGCCCGCCACGACGGGCACCTGGGGGTCGGTTCCGCGCACCTGGCGCAGCGCGTGCACCATCTTGTCCTGGTGGCCGTGCGCGGTGTCCACCACGAGCAGGTCGGCGCCCGCCTCCAGCAGCGCCTTGGCCCGGCCCGCCACGTCACCGTTCACCCCCACCGCCACGGCGACCCGCAGCCGCCCGGCCGGGTCGGCGGCGGGCTGGTACAGGGTGGCGCGCAGCGCGGCCTTGCGGGTGAGGATGCCGGTCAGCCGGCCCTGCGGGTCGACGACCGGTGCGAGGCGGTGCCCGCGCCCGTGCAGGAGGTCGAAGGCCTCCTGGGCGCCCACGGAGTCCGGCAGCGTGACCAGGTCCCGGGACATGATGTCGCGCAGGTTGGCGAACCGGTCCACGCCGTGGCAGTCGGCCTCGGTCACGACCCCGACCGGCCGGTCGTCCTCCACGACGATGACGGCGCCGTGCGCGCGCTTGAAGAGCAGGCTGAGCGCCTCGCCCGCGGTGGCGCCGGGCCCGAGTGTGATCGCGGTGTCGAAGACGGGGTGCCGGCTCTTCACCCAGTCGATGACGCCGGTCACCACCTCGATGGGGATGTCCTGCGGGATGACCGCGAGGCCGCCGCGCCGGGCGACGGTCTCGGCCATCCGGCGGCCCGAGACGGCCGTCATGTTGGCGACCACCAGCGGGATGGTCGTGCCGCTGCCGTCTGCCGTGGACAGGTCCACCTCGAGCCGGGACCCCACCGAGGAGCGGCCGGGGATCATGAACACGTCGTTGTACGTGAGGTCGTGAGCGAGATTCTCACCGTTGAGCAGGCGCACCGCTGTCCACACCAATCACATGAAGGGAATTCGTGGTCGAAGACCACCCTCAATTGTGTGCCATACCCGGGTGTGCGCAGAACCGGCCGGTCGGCGGCCGGGCCGCGGGCCGGCGCTCCGGGGCGCTCGCGGGCGTGGCGGAGGGCGCCGTTCCGTTCGCGGGGCGCGTTATCACCCGCCCGGCGTGACGGTCAGTACCCGGCAGGTGCGAGAGATCTGACGGCGAGGGTGAGATTTGGCGCTTTCTCGCGTCGCTACTTGACGTGAATGCGGCATCATTGCACTTTTCTTACGTATGCCTCCCTCTTGGAGGCATTCGCTCACCATCGGGAGAGGCGCATGCAGGTCAGGCTTGCCGGGCCGGAGGGCTCGTGCGACGGAGAGGCTCCGGCGTGGTCCGGTGCGCGGGTACGCGGTCCGCCCGGGTGCCCGTCCGGCACCGGGGAGAGGTGCCGGAGCGGTGGACACTCCTTAGCAATCGTCGCCCCAGCGGCTGATCGCCGACGCATCTATCGCCCCCCAGCACCGCGAACACGAGCAAGATCCGTACTTCGCGGTGAACCCCCCGGAAATGGAATGATCTTGCAGTCGGTGACCAAACGATTCAGTGCATGCCGAGGAGGATCCCCGTGTTGGATGCGGTCGACGCCGTGCTCGTCCGCGAGCTCCAGCGTGATGGCCGGGCGACGTTCCAGGCGCTGGCCGACCGCGTCGGGCTCTCCCGTACGGCGGTGCGGGCCCGTGTGCAGAGCCTCCTCGAGACCGGGGTCGTCCGGGTGGTCGGCATCGTCCACTCCAAGGTCGTCGGCACGGGGGCGATCGGGCACGTCTCGGTCCTCGTCGACGGCGCAGCGCGGGGTGTCGGCCAGGCCATCGCCAAGCGCACGGCGGTGCGGTTCGCCGCGGTGACCGCGGGGCGCTTCGCCCTCGTCGCCGAGGTACGGGCCCGTGACGACGACGCGCTGGACGGCGAGATGGACGAGATCCGCCGGATTCCGGGCGTACGGGCCGCCGAGGTCTTCCGCTCCGTCTCGGTGGTGCGGGACGCGTACTCGGTCGTCCGGGAGCTCGGCGAGGTCACCCTGGACGACATCGACTGGCGGTTGCTGCGCGAGCTGCAGCGCGACGGCCGGGCGCCGTACACCCGGCTGGCCGGGATCATCGGGCTGTCGCAGGCCGCGACCCGGGCCCGGGTGGTGCGGCTGATGCGCTCGGGCGTCATCCAGGTGACGGGACTGGCCGCCCCGCTCGCGCTGGGCTCGGCCGAGCTCGCCGGCTTCGGGTTGTCGGTCTCGGGAACCTCCGGGGGAGCCCGGCGGGTGGCGGAACAGGTCGCCCGGCTGGAGGGCGTGCGCTACCTCGCCCTCGGGTTCGGCCGCTACGACATCGTCGGGCAGGTGGAGGCCGCGTCGAGGGAGGCGCTGGTCGAGGCCCTCGACGGGATCAGGACGGTCCGCGGCGCGACGCTGCGGGAGTCCTGGCATCACCTGGACGTGGTCAAGGAGGCGCACGCCACCGAACTGCCCGCCGGGTCGTCCGCCTGACCCCGTCGCCGTGATCACGCGGCCGGTGCCGCACCGGCCGCATGATCACGGTAGGGGAGAAGTGTGACCACAAATCCTCGCGGCGCGGGGTATTCGCCCACGTAACTGCTAAAACTCTCATCATCGACCTTTGGGATAACCCCCCATAACTCCCCAATGTCAGAGGGGTGATTCCCGCTATGTCCAAGACCGGTACGGCTTGTTGTCATACCTTCAATGCATGAATCTGCGGCAGCTGCGGTATGTGGTCGCCACCGCCGACCACGGGACCATGACGTCGGCCGCGCAGGCCCTGTATGTCGCCCAGCCCGCGCTGTCCCGGGCCATCCGCGAGCTCGAGCGTGAGCTGGGGATCGAGCTGTTCGCGCGGTCCGGGCGGGGGGTGGTGCTCACCGTGGCGGGCGAGGAGGTCGTCCGGCAGGCCCGGATCGCCCTGGACGCCACCGACGCCATCGAGGCGGTCTCGGCGGCACGCGGCAACGGGCGCGGCACCGAGCTGCGCATCGCGGCGGCGCCCACCCTGGAGCCCGAGCTCACCGGCAGGCTGCTGCCGCACTTCTCCCGGGACCAGCCCGCGGTACGGGTACGGGTCGTCCGGTGCCAGGGCAGGGAGGCCGTCGGCACCGCGGTCCGCACCGGCCAGGCCGACCTGGCCATCACCGACCTGCCGGTGCCCGGAGACCTCGCGGCGCACCCGTTCGAGCAGCGGGAGGTCGTGCTGATCTCGCCGCCCGGGCTCCGGCTCCGTGATCCGGTGCCGCTGCGCGCGCTCGACGGCATGCGGCTGGTCATGCCCGCCAAGGGCGGCGCCCGCCGGGCCGAGCTGGAGTCCATGCTGGCCCGGATCGGGGCGAGCCCGGTGGCGGCCGTCGAGTCGGACGAGCGCGGGTCCTGGCTGGACTGGGTGCGGGCGGGCATGGGTTCGCTGCTCTGGTACCGAAACCAGCTCGAGGACACCGAGGGCGTCATCGTCCGCTCGTTCCTGCCCTCCATCACCCGCACGATCGGCCTGGTGCACGCGCACCGCCCGCTGCCGCCGGTGGCCCGCGACTTCCTCGCCTTCGCCAAGGACCGGAGCTGATCACGGCGCCGAGGTGCCCGCCGCGGCGCCCGCCCGGTGAGGCTCCGGCGGGATCAGAGCACGTTGTGCAGCCATTGTTCGACGCCGGCGATGTGGACCGTGGCCCAGGCGCGGGCGACGTCGGGCCGGCGGTCGGCGATGGCGTCGAGGATGGCGCGGTGTTCGGTGTGGGTGCGTTCCCAGGCGCCTTCCTGGGTCAGGCCGCGCCAGATCCGGCCGCGCATGGTGGGTCCTGCGAGGCTTTCCAGTAGTGAGCACAGGACGGTGTTGCCGGATGCTTCGGTGATGGTGCGGTGGAATTCCAGGTCGTTGGTGACGAGTTCGTCGGTGGTGGATTCGGCGGTGACCTGGGTGAGGTGGGTGCGCAGTGATTCGATCTGGGTGTCGGTGATGCGGGTGGTGGCCATGGCGACGGCTTCGGGTTCGAGGATGCGGCGGACTTGGAAGAACTCCAGTACGGAGGAGTCGTGGTGGACGTCGACGACGAAGCTGAGGGCGTCGAGCAGGAGGGCGGGTTCGAGGCTGGTGACGTAGGTGCCGTCGCCTTGGCGTACGTCGAGGACGCGTATGAGGGACAGGGCTTTGACCGCTTCGCGCAGTGAGTTGCGTGAGAGGCCGAGCTGGGCGGCGAGGTCGGCTTCTTTGGGCAGTCGCTGGCCGGGCCGGAGCCGGCCGGAGACGATCATCTGTTTGATCTGCTCGATCGCTTCGTCCGTGACGGCCATGGCGTTCTCCCCCGGACATCGGATGTATGCCGCACAGTATGCACACCTCCCGTGGCCCCGCCCGCATCCGCCGCCGGCCGCGAGCCCTCCCCACCAACCTGAGCCGGGCACCGGACCGGCCCGCCGGACCCGCGTGCTTGACGGGGCCGCCACAGGCGGCCGGGGGAATGTGGGCACGTCCCACATTTCATGGCCGGGAGCCCGCTTCTAGCCTGCCGGAGACCGATGGGGTGACCCGCGTCACACCACCCCTGCCTCCGGGTCCCCCGCACCATCGGTCCCCGCTTGGAAGGAGCGGATCGGTGAAACGGTTCCTGCGCATCCTGCTCGCCCTGTCGCTGGGCACGCTGTCGCTGGTCGCGGCGGTCGGGCTCGCCTCCAGCCCGGCCAATGCCGCCACCCTCACCAAGGTGACCGGGTTCGGGTCCAACCCCGGTGGCCTGAACATGTGGGTCTACCGGCCCGACGGACTGCCCGACGGCGCACCGGCCGTGGTGGCCCTGCACGGCTGCACACAGACCGCCAACGACTACTACACCAACTCCGGGTGGAAGAAGTACGCCGACCTGTACCACTTCGCGGTGGTCTTCCCCGAGCGGATCGACTCCTCGGCCTATCCGCCGAACTGCTTCCAGTGGTTCCAGGAGGCGCACATCACGCGGGGTCAGGGCCAGGCCCTGTCCATCGCGCAGATGGTCGGCTACGCCACCAGCACCTACCACCTCGACCCGCGCAGGATCTACATCACCGGCCTGTCGGCGGGCGGCGCGATGACCGCCGTCATGCTCGCCACCTACCCCGACCTGTTCGCCGCCGGGTCGGTGGTGTCCGGCCTGCCCTACCGCTGCTCCCCGCCGGACGCCACCTACACCTGCCAGTACTCCGGCGTCGACAAGACCCCGCAGGCGTGGGGCGACCTGGTCCGGGCCGCCTACTCCGGCTACTCCGGCCCGCGTCCCCGGGTCTCGATCTGGCACGGCCAGTCCGACGCCGTCGTCGTCCCCAAGAACGGGCTGGAACTGCGCGACCAGTTCACCAACGTGCTCGGCGTCTCCTCGTCCCCGGCCTCGACCGAGAGCCTGCCCGGCGGTGTCACCCTCGAGAAGTACGGCGACGACGCCGTCCGCCTCTACAAGATCGCCAACGCCGGCCATGGCACCCCGGTCCACCCGGGCGGCGCCGTCGACCAGTGCGGCACCGCCGGCGCCTACTTCCTGGACACCATCTGCTCGGCCTACCGCGACGCCCAGTTCTTCGGGCTGGAGGGCTCGGGACCGCCTCCCACCCAGACGCCGACCCCCACGCCGACCGTGACCCCGACGCCCACCCCCACGCCGGGCGCGGTCTGCGCGACGGCCAGCAACTACGCGCACACCACGGCGGGGCGGGCCCACCAGTCGGGCGGCTCCACCTACGCCAACGGGTCCAATGACGCGATGGGCCTGTGGAACACCTTCACCACGCACACGCTCAAGCAGACCGGTCCCGGCTACTGGATCCTCGCCGACGGCCAATGCTGAAACCGTGCTGATCGATCGTGCTGACCGATCGTGCTGACCGATCGTGCTGACCGATCGTGCTGACCGACGCGCGCGGGCCGCAGCGCGCCGTCTCGGCCGCTCAGGGCGACGTGGTCGCGCCGCCGCCGGTGAGGGCGTAGACGTAGCCGTCCCTCCCGCTGACATAGACGTCGCCGCCGTGCGCCGCCGGGCCCGGCTCCAGGCCGCCGCGGATCAGGTACGACCACGCCGCGCGGCCGGTGCCGGCGTCGACCGCGTGCACCCGGCCGTCACCGGAGGGGCCCGAGGTCACCACGATGTCCCGGCCCGCGAGGACGGGCGTCCCGGAGACGCCGCCCGGGGGCTGTGAGCGCCAGCGCGGCGCTCCCGAGACGGCGTCCAGGGCGTACAGGCCGCCACCGGAGTCCCCGGCGAACACGCTGCCGCCCGCCGCCAGCGGCCGGTCGGTGGAGGCACCGCCCGGGTACGTCCAGCGGCGTGCGCCCGTCGCGGCGTCCAGGGCGTAGAGCGGGTGCCGTCCGTGCCGGGCTCGGCAGTACACCGTCCCCGCCGCCGCGACGAGGTCGCCGCCGCCGTGGCCGGCCGGGGACCTCCAGCGGACGCGCCCCGTGCGGGCGTCCACCGCCGTCACACCCTGGTCGGTGGGAAGGCAGAACATCCGGCCGATCGCGGCGGGAAGCCCGGCGGGCCGGTCGCCGGCGCGGTGCCGCCACCGGACCGTGCCGGTCGCGGCGCTCAGCCCGTAGAAGCCGTGCCCGTCGGTGCCGACGCACAGGATCCCGTCGAGCACGGTGGCTCCGCCCAGCACCGGTCCGGGCCGGAACCGCCATCTCACCGCGCCGGACCGGGCGTCGACCGCGTACACCGAGTGGTCCAGGCCGGTCGCGTACACGATGCCGCCGGAGGGCACCGGCGCGCCCACGATCCGGGCACCGGCGCGCATCCGCCACCTGATCCGCCCGTCGCCGGCGTCGAGCGCGAGCAGCCGGCCGTTGCCGGCGCCGACGTACACCACCCCACCGGCGACGACGGGGGCGGCCGCGCGGGTGCTGCCGGTGTAGCGCTTCCAGGCGAGCCTGGCGGTGCTCGCCGCCGGGGCAGCGCCGGGAGCGGACGGCCGCCCGGCCGGGCCCGCCCGCCGGGGGTCCGGCGCCGAGCGCAGCAGCGCCACGGCGGTGCCGCCGCCCGCCGCGAGGACCCCCGTTCCCAGCGCGCCGAGCGCGACGAGACCGCGCCGGCTCGGGCCCGGTACGACCGGGCGGCACAGGGCGCGGGCCGTCGCCGCGCCCCGCGCGACCTCCGCGCCGACCGCGGGCGGCAGCCATGACGTGCCGTTCAGCACGGTGTCCGGCGGGACGAGCGCGGCCAGGCCGTCCAGTAACCAGGCCGGCAGCGGCCGGCGGCCGGGCTGCTTGTCCAGGCAGACCGCGATGAGGTTGCGCAGGGCGGGGTCGCGGACGGCGTCGAGCCGGGGCGGCTCGTGGACGACGCGGTGGACCAGGGCGTGCGGCGGCGCCTCGCCGAAGGGACCGCTGCCGGTGCCGGCGAACGCCAGGACCGCGCCGAAGGAGAACACGTCCCCGGGGACGCCGGCGACACCGCCGGTGGCCTGTTCGGGCGCGACGTAGCCGGGGGAGCCGAGGAACCGGCCGGGCCGGGTGAGCACGACGTGCGCGATCCCGAAGTCGATCACCCGTGGCCCGTCCGGCCCCAGCAGGACGTTCGACGGCTTCAGGTCCCGGTGCACCAGCCCGGCGCGGTGAATGGAGATCAGCGCCGCGGCGAGCCCGGCACCGAGCGCGTACACCGCCGGAGCGGGCCACGGCCCATGGGCGGTGACGGCCTCCTGCAGCGTGGGGCCCGGCAGGTAGGCGGTGCACAGCCAGGGGCGGGGCGCGTCGGGACCGGCGTCGACCACCGGGACGGTGAAGGCGCCGCTGACGGCCCGTGCCGCGGTCACCGCACGCCGGAACCTCTCCCGGAACGAGTCAGCGCGGGTCAGGTCCGCGTGCACGATCTTGATCGCGACGGGCGCGCCGGTGGCCGAACGTGCCAGGAAGACCTGCCCCATCGCGCCCGAGCCCAGCCGGGCCAGCAGCCGGTAGCCGTCGATCCGGTCCGGATCCCCGGGCCGTAACGCCTCCATGAACGCCCCCGCGTGTCCCCCCGCACGGCACCTGCGGCGGCCGGGACGTCCAGGCGCCGCGTGGCGGAACCGTACCCCCGATCACGCCCCCGCGACCTTATCCGGTCGGCAGGCGTCGTGACCGGCGGATGGCGGACGCGGACGGCTCAGGCGGGGCCGTGAGCGGTATCCGCGGGCCCGGGCCAGGAACTGGGCACGAAGGCGACCGGGATCCGGGCGTGCCGCAGGCAGAAGGCGCTGACCGGGCCGGGCGACTGCTTGGCCTCCAGCCCGGTGGTGCCGAGCACCAGGAGGTCGGCGCCGGTCGCCGCCTCCAGCAGGACCGGGCCGGCCGGTCCCTGCGGCGTGGAGTACGAGATGCGCTCCAGCCGCACCCCCTCCAGCAGGAGCGCCCTGAGCGCCTGCTGGACACGCTCCGCGGCGACCTCCGCGGGCTCGTCGGGCGAGCTCGGATCCGGGTCGCCGGCCTTCTCCCAGGAGGAGACCACCTGGAGCGGGGCACCGCGGCGCTCGGCCTCCCGGGCGGCCCAGCGCAGCGCCAGGTGCGAGCCCGGTGAACCGTCGAAACCGACGACGACCCGGTCGGGCGCGGCCGCGTCGCCGGCCGTGGGCGAGGTGGCCCCTGCTGTCTGCGCCATGGTGCGCTCCGTTCCGGCTGTGCCATAGGACCATCAGGGCGATCGGGGCGCCTCCGGGCCGCCGCGGGTCTGTGCCCGCGCCGGTGGGGCGCCCACCTACCGAGCATCTCCCGGAGCGGCCCCGGCGGTCAGGGGCGAAGGTCCTCAGCCCGGCCCCGGCGGCCCGGGCCGCCGTTTACCGCGATACCGGCGGGGCATCGCACACACGTGAGGCGAATGGGGCTCATCGGGCGGTATTGATCTCCCTGGTGCCGGGTGACCGGATCGCCGCGGTCGCCGGACCGGCCCGTCCGCCCCGGGTGCAATGGGTGCAACGGGCCGATCACAGCGGGGGACACGCGGAACGAGGGGGTGCTCATGACCGGTGGCGAGGTCCGGCCCGGGGCGGGGCGGCACGGCCCGCAGGTCACCGTGGTGATCGCCACCAGGGACCGCCGCGACGAGCTGCTGCGCACCCTGGGCCGTCTGCGCGACCTCCCCGAACGGCCACCGGTGATCGTGGTGGACAACGCCTCCTCCGACGGCACGGCCGACGCGGTGCGGGCCCGCTTTCCCGGGGTGGCGGTGGTCCGGGCGGCCCGCAACCTCGGCGCCCCGGCGCGCAACCTCGGGGTACGCGCGGCGCGGACGCCGTACGTCGCCTTCAGCGACGACGACTCCTGGTGGGAGCCGGGTGCCCTGGGCCGGGCGGCGGAGGCGTTCGACGCCCATCCCGGCCTCGGGCTCATCGCGGCGCACACGCTCGTGGGCCCGGCCCGCCGGCCCGACCCGATCAACGCCGCGATGGCCGGGACCCCGCTGCCCGGCGAGCCGGGGCTGCCGGGGCCGCCGGTGCTGGGCTTCCTCGCCTGCGCGTCCGTGGTGCGGCGCCGGGCGTTCCTCGAGGCCGGCGGGTTCAGCCCGGTGCTGTTCTTCGTGGGCGAGGAACGCCTGCTGGCCTACGATCTCGCGGCGGCGGGATGGAGCCGCTGCTACCTGCCCGGGGTCGTCGCCGTGCACGAGCCCTCGGCCAGCCGGCCGCCGTCCGGCCGGCGCCACCGGGCGGAGCTGCGCAACACCCTGCTGACGGCATGGCTGCGCAGGCCGGCGCGGACGGCGCTGCGCGAGACCGGGCGGCTGGCGGCCCGGGCGGCGCGCGACCCCGACGCCCGGGCGGCGCTGGCCGGGGCGCTGCGCCGGATGCCGTCCGCGCTGCTGCGCCGGCGGCGGCTGCCCGCGGCCGTCGAACGGGCGGCCCGGCTCATCGAGGTCACCGCATGACCGGCGGCCGGGCCCGTGGGGCCCACGGAGCCGGGGCCGGCGCGCGGGTGACGGTCGTCATCATGACCCGGGACCGGCGCGACGAGCTGCTCCGCACGCTGGCGCACATGACGCGGCTCCCGGAGCGGCCGCCCGTCATCGTGGTCGACAACGGCTCGGCGGACGGCAGCGCGGACGCGGTCGCCGCCGCCCATCCGGAGGTACGGCTGATCCGCAGTGCCCGCAATCTCGGCGCGGTCGCCCGTAACCTCGCGGTGGAGCGGGTCACCACCCCGTACGTCGCCTTCTGCGACGACGACACCTGGTGGGAGCCCGGCGCCCTGACGCGCGCCGCCGACCTGCTCGACGAGCATCCGGGGCTGGCCTCGGTGACCGGTCTGATCCTGGTCGAGCCCGGTCTGGAGGAGGACCCGATCACCCCGGAGCTGCGGCACTCGCCGGTGCCCGCACCGGACTGGCTGCCCGGGCCGGCGCTGCTGAGCATCCTCGCGGGCGCCTCGATGCTGCGGGTGGAGGCGTTCCGCGCGGCGGGCGGCTTCTCGCCGAGGCTGTGGCTGGGCGGCGAGGAGGAGCTGCTCAGCCTCGATCTGGCCGCGCTGGGGTGGTGGATGTGCTGGGCCGAGGACGTCGTCGTGCACCACGCCGCCTCCACCGCCCGCGACCCGAGGCAGCGGCGCAAGCTGGGGATCCGCAACACGTTGTGGACCGCCTGGCTGCGCCGCCCGCTGCGCGACGCCGCGCGCCGCACGGTGACGGTCCTGCGCACGGTTCCCCGGGACCGGGCGAGCGTCTCGGCGGTGGCGGCCGCGCTGGCGGGGCTGCACTGGGTCGTACGGGAGCGCCGGGTGGTCCCCGGCCACATCGAGCGCGGCCTGCGCCTGCTGGAGGAGCCGCAGCGCACCTCACCCGCCCGGCGCTACGTGGGCTGAGCCGCGGGCCGGGCCACCCGTGCGGCGGCGGCCAGCACCTCGTCCGCCGTGATGCGCAGCAGGCGGGGGTCGGTGGCGGCGGCGTGCGGGTCACCGGGCCGGTCACCCGTGCCGTGCCAGAGCGCGGCGTGCCGGCCGGGCTCCGGCGGAGGTCCCCACAGGGCGGGGGAGACCGGGCCGTACAACGTGACCGACGGGCGGCCGTAGGCGAAGGCGAGATGCGCCGTCCCCGTGTCGTTACTGACCACCAGAGCGGCCCGGGAGACGAGTGCGGCCAGGCCGGCGAGCCCGGTCGTCCCCGCCAGCACCGAGCCCGGCGGCAGCCCGGCCCGGGAGGCGACCTCGCGGGCGAGCGCCCGCTCGGCCGCGGTCCCGGTGACCACGACCCGGTGGCCGCCGCCGGCGAGCGCGCGGGCGACGGCGGCGAAGCGGTCCGGTGGCCAGCGGCGGCCCCGGCTCGCCGCGCCCGGGTGCACCACCACGGCACCCGCGACCGGCGGGGGGAGGGCGGGCGGGTCGAGCCGCAGCGCCGTCCGGTCCGCCGGGAGGCCCCACCACTCCAGCAGCCGGCACCAGCGGCCGACCTCGTGCTCGCCGTCGTCCCACCACGGCCCGGTGACGCCGGGGTCGGCCGCCGAGGCGTACATCAGCAGGTGAGCGGCGCCGGTCGCCCGCACGAGCCGATGGCTGGCCGGGCCGTTGCCGTGCAGGTCCACCGCGACCTCGGGCGGCTCGCCGCGCCAGGGCACCGGCGCCAGCTCGGCGGCCGGCAGCAGCCGGTCCACCGCGCCGCACAGCCGCACCAGCGGTTCCAGCGCCGCGGGCGCCGCCAGCACGGTCTCGTGCGCCGGGAAGGCGGTGCGCAGCGCCCGGTACGCGGGGACCCCGGTCAGGAAGTCGCCGAGACCGAGCGCCCGCAGCATGAGCACGGCCGGGCGGGTCATCGGGTCGCCTCGCCGAGGACCTCCTCCCAGCGGGCCAGGAACCGGGTCAGCCCGTACCGGTCCACGACGGCCTCGCGGGCCGCCTTGCCGAGCTCGGCGGCCTCCGCCGGATCGTTCACCAGCCGCCGGACCGCCTTGATCAGCTCGTCCGTCCGGGTCGAGATCACGCCCGCGCCGGGTGGCACGGCCTCGACGATCTCGGTCGTCGCGAGGGCGACCACGGGCATGCCCAGATGCATGGCCTCCAGCAGCGACAGGCCCAGCGACGTCCACCGGACCGGGTGCAGGTACACGCGGCGGCGGGCGAGCTCGGTGTGCATCCGCGCCTGCGGCAGGTCCTCGAAGGCGCGTGCGGTGGGCATGCCGAGCCGCCCCGGCACGTCGCGGACCCGCATGCCGAAGACGTCCAGCGGCGTGACGGCCGCGAAGAAGGGCAGCAGGTCGGTGCCGACGTACCGGCCGCGCCGCAGCGGGTCGTTGACCACGACCGCCGCGCGCGCCAGCTCGCCGGTCCAGCGCGGTCCGGGGTCGACGATGCCGTGCTCCACGACCCGGGTCGGGGTCCGGCCGGCGTCCCA
This sequence comes from Actinomadura scrupuli, assembly GCF_050971785.1. Lineage (NCBI taxonomy): Bacteria > Bacillati > Actinomycetota > Actinomycetes > Streptosporangiales > Thermomonosporaceae > Actinomadura > Actinomadura scrupuli. The sequence goes on from NZ_JBPCCU010000003.1 coordinate 26,069, forward strand.
GCACAGGTCGTTGAAGTGCGTGACGTGCACCAGGGTCAGCTCCGGCCGGTCGGCCACCGGGTGCCTGGTCAGGGGCACGTCGCCGGCCGGCGCGTCGTGCTCCAGGTAGACGGCGGGCAGGTCGGCGCCGGGGCGGCGGCCCAGCCATCGCCGGACCAGGTCCTCCTCGTGCGGGCGTTGCAGGATCACCACGTCGACGTCCTCGGCGCGCAGCCGCTCCGGGGGGACCTCGCGGGCGGACGCGGGCCAGTCCCAGGTGCGGGCGCGGCCGAGCCCGTCGGGTCCGCGATCCGGGGTCACCGGCAGCAGGTAGGTGTGCGGGCCCTGCACGAACGCCGTGGTCCAGGAGCCGTGCACGTGCCAGATCAGCACCCTCATGAGGCCGCCTCCACGACGAGCTTCTCCACGGCGTCGGCCACCTCCGTGCCGGTGACCGACGACAGGCAGGGATGCCCCGCGACGGGGCAGGTGTGCGCGCGGCTGCCGCGGCAGGCGGCGCCCTGGTCGCCGAGCAGCACGTGCGGCACGCCGTAGGGCGCCCAGCGCGCGGCCGGCACCACGGGCGCGAACAGCGACACCACCGGTGTCCGCACGGCGGCGGCCAGATGGGCCGGGCCGGTGTTGCCGACCACGACGGCGGCCGCGCCCGCCAGGACCCCGGCCAGCTCGGCCAGGCTCGTCCGGCCGCCGAGGTCCGCCGCCCGGCGGCCCGCCACCCGGGCGGTCAGCTCCCGCTCGGACGGGCCGCCCGTCACCACGGTCCGCCAGCCGCGCGCCTCCAGCTCCCGCACCGCCTCGGCGCAGCGCCGCTCGGGCCACTGCCGGGCGGGGGCGGAGGCCCCCGGGTGCACGACGACGTAGGGGGCGTCCCCGGTCAGCCGGCGGGTGTCCGGCAGCGGGCGGCGCACCGCGAGCAGCCCGTCGTCACCGGCCTCCGGTGTGAAGCCCGCCGCGGCCGCCAGCGACAGCCCGCGCTCGGCCTCCGGCACGTCGTCGTCCAGCCGGTGCCGCAGGTCCAGCAGGGCGCCGGGATAGTCGGTGCTGATCGCGCCGATCCACGGCACACCGGCCAGGCGCAGCACCAGCGCGGTCGGCAGCGGCGACTGGTGGAAGGACGTCAGGACCAGCGCCAGGTCGAAGCGTCCACCGGCCAGCCGGTCCACCAGCGCCGCGAGGTCGTCGGGGCGCACCGGCGGCGGTGCCAGCTCCACCCAGGGCGCCCGCCAGACCAGGGTCTCGTCCACTCCGGGCAGCAGCCGGGCCGCGGCCTCGCCGTGCGGCCCGGCCAGGACGGTGACGTGCCCGCACCGCGCGGCGACGGCCCGGACCGCGGGACCGGTGAGCAGGACGTCCCCGGCGTTGTCGAGCCGGACGACCAGCGCACGGCGGGTCACCGGGCCACCGCCCACCCCGGCCCGCCGGCCAGCGCGAACAGGACCGCCTCGGTCAGGTCCGCGGCGATCCGCGCGCCGGCGAGCTCCGGGCCCCGCGTGTGCGGGGTCGGCACCAGGACGCTGCGGGCACCGGCCGCGCGGGCCGCCGCCACGTCGGTGCCGATGTCACCGACGACGACGCACTCGTGCGGTGCCAGCCCCAGCTCGGCGGCGGCCCGGCGCACCATGCCCGGGGCGGGCTTGCGGCACCGGCAGCCGTCGTGCTCGCCGTGCGGGCACAGCTGCCAGGTGTCGAAGGGCCCGAGCAGCTCGGCCACCCGCGCGTCGACCTTCGCCACGTCGTCGTGGCTCACCAGGCCGCGGGCGATGCCCGACTGGTTGGTGACCACCCCCACCCGCAGGCCCCGGCTCCGGGCCAGGTCCAGCGCCGCGCGGGCACCCGGCATCGGCTCCACCAGCGCCGGGTCGCCGTTGTAGGGGACGTCCCGGACGAGGGTGCCGTCCCGGTCGAACAGGATCGCCCGCGCCGGGGCGGGCCACGGGCGGGCGCCGCGCGCGGCCCAGGTCCCGCGCAGCCAGTGCCAGGTGGCGGCCGGCGGGATCACCAGGCTGGTGGCCGTCATCACCGCGACCTCGCGGGGCGTGCGCGGCCCCGGCGCGATGCGCGCCCAGGCGAACTCCGCGGTCGCGGCGAGCGCGCAGGCGGCGGCCGCGCCGGCCGGCCGCCCCCGGCCCGCCAGTGCCAGGCCGGCCGCGGCCAGCCCCGCCGCGGTGATCGCGACATGCCGGTGCCGCCGGCCGGGCGTCTCCCCGGCGCGCTCGTGCCAGCCGGGTCCGTGCACGGCCCGCATGAGGGCGTCGTCGGCGTTGCCGGCCTGCGCGCGGACGCTGATCCACGGTCCGGCGTCGCGCACCGGGTGGGTGGTGCCGCGCCTGCCGGTCTCCAGCGTCCAGCCGCACGCCAGGACGCGCAGCGCCAGGTCGGCGTCCTCCCGGAAGGCGCGCGGGAAGCGCTCGTCGAAGCCGCCGGTCTCCACCAGGACGTCGCGCCGGTAGGCCATGTCCGCGGTGATCCAGCGGGCCCGCGCCAGCCCGGCGGTGCCGCGTTCCCAGTCGGTCGGCCGCCGCCCCGCGGGCAGCGGCACGGTGATGCGGCCCTGCACCCCGGCGACCCGCGGTGACCGGTCGGCGAGGTCCGCCACGAGCATCGTCCGCCAGTCCGCGCGGACGCGTACGTCGTCGTCGAGGAACACCACCCAGGGCGTGCCGGTGCGCCGCCAGCCGAGGTTGCGCGCGGCGGCGGGCCCCGCCCCGCCGGAGACCACCACCTCGACCGCACCGTCCGGTGCCAGGCCCGCGGGCGGGCGGAGCGGCGCGTGACCGGTGTCGGGCCGGTCGTCGACCAGCACGATCCGCCGCGGCGCGGGGCCCCGCGCGTCGCGGAGCGACTCCAGGCAGGCGGTCAGGCACGGCCGCCCCAGCGTCGGCACGACGACCGAGTAGCCGGTCATCGCCGCACGGCGAAGGGGCCGATGGCCAGCAGATCGACCGGGGTCGAGCCGAAGCACTCCAGCGCGTCCCGGACGTCGTCGACCATCGGCCGCCCGGCGGTGTTGAGGCTGGTGTTCACCAGGACCGGCAGGCCGGTCCGGTGCTCGAAGGCGGCCAGCAGCCGGGCCGTGAGCGGCTCGGCCTCCGGATCCACCGTCTGCACCCGGGCGGTGCCGTCCACGTGCACCACGGCCGGGATGCGGTCCTGCCACTGCGGCACCACGTCGTGGACGAACAGCATGTACGGGCTGGGGATCGGGCCGCGCTTGAAGATCTCCGCGGCGCGGTCCAGCCGGACCATCGGCGCCACCGGCCGGAACTGCTCACGGCCCTTGACGTCGTTGAGCCGTTCGAGGTTCGCCCGCCGCCCCGGGTGCGCGAGCAGCGAGCGGTGGCCGAGGGCCCGCGGGCCGAACTCGCTGCGGCCCTGGAACCAGGCGACGATCCCGTCGCCGGCCAGCGTCTCGGCGGCGGCCTCGGCCACGTCGGCGGGCCGGTCATAGCGGACCCGGGCCCGGCGCAGCGCGGCCTCGATCTCCGCGTCGCCGAACCCGCGGCCGAGGTCGGCGCCGCGCATGGCCCACGCGCTCTCGCCCGCCCCGGCGGCCAGCTGCAGCGCCGCGCCCAGGGCGGTGCCGGCGTCGCCCGCGGCCGGCTGCACCCACACCTCCTCGAACGGCCCCTCCCGGGAGAGCACGGTGTTGGCCACGCAGTTGAGCGCCGTCCCGCCCGCCATCGCCAGCAGCCGCTCGCCGGTGCGCTCGTGCAGCCAGCGGGCCAGGTCCAGCAGGACCTCCTCCAGCCGGCGCTGCACGCTGGCGGCCAGGTCGGCGTGCGCGTCGGTCCAGTCCTCCTCGGGCGCGCGCGGCGGCGCCAGCTCCGCCCAGTCGACGGGCTCGGTGACGAACCCGCCGCCGGCCGTGGCGTGGACGGCCTCCCGGAGCCGGTCCAGGAAGCGCGGCTTGCCGTACGACGCGAGGGCCATGACCTTGTACTCGTCGCAGGAGCGCAGGAACCCCAGATGCGCCGTCAGCTCCTCGTACATCAGGCCGAGCGAGTGGGGGAGCGGCTGGCTCGAGAGGATCTCCAGGACGCCGTCCCGGTAGGCGCCGGACAGGTGCGAGTGGCGTTCCCCGCGCCCGTCGCAGACCAGCACGGCGCAGCCGGGGCGGGGCACCGCGAGCCCGGCGGAGGCGGCGTGCGCCACATGGTGCGGGACGAACCGGACGCGCTCGGGATCGAGCCCCGGCAGCCCGTCGGCCAGGAAGCCCGGAGCGTGCCGCGCGAACAGCGTCCGCAGGTGATCCCAGGGGTCGTCCAGGCCCAGCTCGTCGGCCGGCAGCACCAGCGACGGGTCGTAGGAGAACCCGACGAGGTCGATGTCCCCGGGCCGCAGGCCGGCCTCGCCGAGACACCACCGGGCGGCCGCCAGGGGCTGTTCCCAGGCGGCGAAGGGCACCGGCCGTTTCCCGTGTTTGCGGCGGCTGAACCGTTCTTCCTCCGCGGCCGCCACCACCCGGCCGTCCACCAGGAGCGCGGCGGCCGGATCGTGGAAGACCGCGTTTATTCCGAGCACACGCATAGAGACCCCCCGTCTCGAAAAAGGAGGTGCCCGGCGCAGCCCCCGTTGCTCTCCGTGCCCTGCGAAAAAGGGGGGCAAACAATGGTGCATTTAGCTATTACGTGGGTAAGCGCCGCGTATGCGGGTGCTCCTGGCAGGATGGTTCAGCTTTCTGCACGGCGAGATCACGGCGGGGGACGCCCTCGCGCTGGAGGCCGTGTGCGGCGCCCTCGACACCGGCGGGATCCGCTACGACGTGGCCTGGAGCCCGGTGTTCCGCCCGGGCGGCCTGTCGCTGGAGGACGCCGCGCCGGAGCACTACACCCACCTGGTGTTCGTCTGCGGCCCGCTGCACGGAGCGCAGGTCCGTGACCTGCACGTCCGTTACGCAGGCTGCCGCCGCGTCGCGGTCGGGGTCTCGGTCATCGACCCGGCCGACCCCTCGGTCACCGGCTTCGACCTGGTGCTGGCCCGGGATGGGGACGCCGGACCGCCCCAGCGCGACCTGGCGGCCGTCCCGCGGACGCCGTCGGTGCCCGTGGTGGGCGTGATCCTGTCCGCCGGGCAGGGCGAGTACGGGGCGCGCCGTCGGCACGACGAGGTGTCGGCGCGGCTGACCGGGTGGCTCGGGCGGCGCGCGTGCGCCCGGCTCCGCCTGGACACCCGCCTGGACAGCGGCGACTGGACGATGTGCGCGAGTGCCGCCGAGTTCGCCGCGGTGATCGCCCGGCAGGACCTGGTGGTGACCACCCGGCTGCACGGGCTGGTACTGGCGTTGCGGCACGGCGTTCCCGCCCTGGCGGTGGACCCGGTGGCGGGGGGCGGCAAGGTGACGGCGCAGGCGCTCGCCTGGCAGTGGCCGGCCGTGGTCACGGCCGAGGAGTCGGCCCGGGAGCAGACCCTCGACCTCTGGTGGGAATGGTGTCTGTCGGCCGAGGGCGCCGCCGCGGCCCGTATGCGGGCCGGTGCGCGCACCAATCCTCTGCTGCGGTCACTGGTGGAGGCGCTCGGCCATTGATTCTTTTTGCATTGCCGGGAAGATCTGGGCGTTTGATGCCGTGCAGTGCGGAAAAGGGTTTATCACGTGCTTGATGAGAAACGGCATATCTGCCGCTTATATGCGGGAGATGCCGCGGGGTGTCACTTCTCGTGAACGACATGAGGTCCGTTTCGGGCTGATTCGGCTGTTCACGCACGGGGGGATCCATTGATCATCGACATGGTTTCCGAACATGGGAGTCCGCTCGCGGCGCTCGGGGGTGCCGATGGCGGTGGGCAGAACGTGCACGTCGCCGCGCTCGCGGTGGCGCTCGGCCACCGCGGCCACCGGGTCACCGTCTTCACCCGCCGATCGGACGAGAACCTGCCGGAGAAGGTCCGGATCGCGTCCGGAGTGACGGTCGAGCATGTGCCCGCCGGTCCGCCCGTGCCCGTGCCCAAGGACGAGCTCCTGCCGCACATGCCGGAGTTCGCGCGGTATCTGGCCCGGCGCTGGCACACCCGGTGCCCCGACGTCGTGCACGCGCACTTCTGGATGAGCGGGCTCGCCGCGCTGGCCGCCGCTCGGGAGTTCGGCCTGCCGGTGGCCCAGACCTTCCACGCGCTGGGCGTCGTCAAGCGCCGGTACCAGAGCGCCTCCGACACCAGCCCGCCGGAACGCCGGTGGCTGGAGGCCCGGATCGCCCGGGAGGCGGAATTGATCATCGCCACCTGCTCCGACGAGGTCCAAGAACTATGCGCGCTTGGAGTCCCCGCGGACTCTGTGACCGTCATTCCCTGCGGCGTGGACCTGCGGAGGTTCCGGCCGTCCGGGCCGGTGGCGCCGCGGGGCGGCCGGCCCCGCGTGCTGTCGCTGGGCCGGCTGGTGCCCCGCAAGGGCGTCGACACCGTCATCGAGGCGATGGCCCACGTGCCCGGCGCCGAGCTCCTCGTCGGCGGCGGCCCGCCGCGGCCCGAGCTCGACGGGGACCCCGAGGCGCGCCGGTTACGCGCGCTGGCACGGGAGCACGGTGTCGAGGACCGGGTCGTGTTCCTGGGACAGGTGCCGCACGAGGACGCGCCGGCGCTGATGCGCTCGGCCGACGTCGTCGTCAGCGTGCCGTGGTACGAGCCCTTCGGCATGGTGCCCGTCGAGGCGATGGCCTGCGGGGTACCGGTGATCGGCTCGGCCGTCGGCGGCCACCTCGACACGATCAGCGACGGGTTCACCGGTCTGCAGGTCCCGCCGCGCGATCCCCTGGTGCTGGCCGCCCGGCTGCGCGACCTGCTGGGCGACCCGCGGTGGCGGACCGCACTGGCCCGCGCCGGGGCCGCACGCGCGCACGCCCGCTACTCGTGGGAGCGGATCGCGGCTCTGACCGAGACCGCGTACGAGCGCCGGAAGACCACCCGGCTCCGGTCGGCGGCCCAAGGAGCAAGATCATGATCGACGCGCATCTCAGCCGGCTGGAGCTGGCGCTGCGGCACTTCAAGCGGCAGTCCGCCGCGGTGGAGGACTGGGGGCGGCGGCTGGCCGCGCTGCTCGACGCGGGCGGCCGGCTCCTGGCCTGCGGCAACGGCGGCAGCGCCGCCCAGGCGCAGCACCTCACGGCGGAGCTGGTCGGCCGCTTCCAGGACGAGCGCCGGCCCTTCTCCGCCTTCCCGCTGCACGCCGACACCTCGGCGCTGACCGCGATCCTCAACGACTACGGGGCCGACGAACTGTTCGCCCGCCAGGTGCGCGCGCACGGCCGCCCCGGTGACGTGCTCGTCTGCCTGTCCACCAGCGGCAGCAGCCGCAACGTGATCGCCGCGGCCAAGGTCGGCGCGGAGCTCGGGATGGAGACCTGGGCGCTGACCGGCCCGGGGCCCAACCCGCTGGCCGGCGTCTGCGCCGAGGCCGTCACCGTGGACGCCCCGTTCACCGCCACGGTCCAGGAGGTGCACCTGGCGGTGGTCCACATGCTCTGCACGGTCGTGGACGAGGTCGTACGGGAACGGGGCCTGCGGAAGGCGGGCACGTGAGGCCCGGGCCGCTGGTCGTCGTCGGCGACGCCCTGCTGGACATCGATCTCGACGGCACGGCCGACCGGGTCTGCCCGGACGCGCCCGTGCCGGTGGTGGCCGCCGTGCGGGAACGCTGCCGGGCCGGGGGCGCGGGACTGGCCGCCACCCTCGCCGCCGAGCTCGGCCGGGCGGACGTCACCCTGGTGACCGCGCTCGCCGACGACCACCACGGCGACCGGCTCGCCGGGCTGCTGGCCGGGCGCGTCCGGCTGGCCCGGCTGCCGCTGCGGGGGGAGACGGTGCGCAAGACGCGCGTGCGCGCCGCCGGGCAGTCCCTGGTGAGGGTCGACCAGGGGGACGGCCGGGCGGCGGACGAACCCGTCGGCGACCACGTGGCGGCCGCGATCCGCGCGGCCGGAGCCGTGCTGGTCGCCGACTACGGGCGCGGGGTCGCCGCGCACGCGGGGATCCGGCGGCTGCTGGCGGAGCTGCCCGGCGGCGTCCCGGTGGTGTGGGATCCGCATCCGCGGGGCGCGCCGCCGCTGCGTGGCGCCCGGCTGGTGACGCCCAACCGCGCGGAGGCCCGGGCGTTCGCGCCGGCCCCTCCAGGCGTGGACGACCCCGTCGGCCAGGCCGCGGCGGACGCCGCCGCGCTGGTGCCGCACTGGCAGGTGGGCGGGGTCGCGGTGACGCTCGGCGCGCAGGGGGCGCTGCTGCGGACCGGCCGCGGCGTCCCGTTCGCCGTGCCGGCGCCCGGCGTCGCCGGGCGGCCGGACGCCTGCGGTGCCGGCGACTGCTTCGCCGCGGCGGCGGCGCTCGCGCTCCGGGACGGGCGGACGCTCACCGAGGCGGTCACCGAGGCGGTGCACCGCGCGTCCGCCTTCGTCGTCTCGGGCGGCGTGCACGACGACGCCGGCGGTCCCGAGGCCGGGCGGCACGCCTGGGAGGTCATCCGGCGCACCCGGGAGCTCGGCGGCACGGTGGTGGCGACCGGCGGCTGCTTCGACCTGCTGCACGCCGGGCACATCAGCCTGCTGCGGCAGGCCAGGGCCCTGGGCGACTGCCTGGTGGTGTGCCTGAACTCCGACAGCTCCGTCCGGGAGCTCAAGGGCCCCGGGCGGCCGGTGGTCGGCGAGCAGGACCGGGCCAGGGTGCTCGCGGCGCTGGACTGCGTGGACGCGGTGCTGATCTTTGAGGAGCGGACGCCGGTGGAGGTGCTGGAACGCGTCCGCCCCAACCTGTGGGTGAAGGGCGGCGACTACGCCCGCACCGACCTCGTCGAGTCGCAGGCCGTCCGCCGGCACGGCGGCGAGATCGTACTGCTGCCCTACCTCGAGGGGCGCTCCACCAGCCGGCTGGTGGAACGGGCCCGTACCTCCCGCTCGGACGGCGGTGAGGCGGCATGACGCCCCGCGATGTCCGCCGCGCCGTCGTCACCGGCGGCGCCGGGTTCCTCGGCTCCCATCTGTGCGAGCGGCTTCTCCACGAGGGCGTCTCCGTCATCTGCATGGACAACTTCCTCACCGGGTCCCCGCAGAACGTCGCCCACCTGATCGGACGCCCCGGTTTCCGGGTGGTGGAGTGCGACCTCACCGGGTTCGTGCACGTGCCCGGCGAGGTGGACCTCGTGCTGCACTTCGCGTCGGCGGCCTCCCCGGTGGACTACCTGAGGCTCCCGGTGGAGACGCTCAAGGTCGGCGGGCTCGGCACCCTGCACGCGCTCGGCCTGGCACGAGAGAAGAACGCCCGCTTCGTGCTGGCCTCCACCAGCGAGGTCTACGGCGACCCGCTCCGGCATCCGCAGCGCGAGGACTACTGGGGCAACGTCAACCCGGTCGGCCCGCGCAGCGTCTACGACGAGGCCAAACGGTACGCCGAGGCGCTGACGACCGCCTACCGCAACAGCCGGGACGTCGACACCGCCATCGCCCGCATCTTCAACACCTACGGGCCCCGGATGCGGCCCTACGACGGCCGCGCGATCCCCACCTTCATCCGCCAGGCGCTGGCCGGGCAGCCGCTGACGGTCGCCGGCGACGGCAGCCAGACCCGGTCGATCTGTTACGTCGACGACACCGTCACCGGGATCCTGGCGCTGGCCCGCAGCGGCCACCCCGGCCCGGTCAACCTCGGCAACCCGGTCGAGGGCACCATCCTCGACCTCGCCGAGACCATCCGGGACCTCACCGGCTCCCGGTCGCCGGTCACCTTCGTCGACCGGCCGACCGACGATCCCACGGTGCGGTGCCCGGACACCGGCCTCGCCCGCGAGCTCCTCGGCTGGCACCCCCTGGTGCCGGCCGAGGAGGGACTGCGCCGCACCATCGACTGGTTCATGGCCGAGCCGGCCCCCGCCCGCGCCACCGGCACCTGAGCCACCGGCACTTGAACCGGGCGACCCCTGAGCCCGCAGACCCCTGAGCCGGGCGGCACCTGAGCCAGGCACCTGAGCCTGTCGGCCCGGCGGGGACCGGGGACCGGGGAGCGGGGAGGCGCTCAGTCGGCCGAGCTGAAGGCGGCGTCGAAGGCGGTGGCGGGGGGTTCGATGGCCGCCAGCCGCCGGACGAAGGTCAGCGCCTCGGGGGCGCCGAGCAGGCGGTCCATCCCGGCGTCCTCCCATTCGATGGAGATCGGGCCGTCGTAGCCGATCGCGTTGAGGGCGCGGAAGCTGTCCTCCCAGGGCACGTCGCCGTGACCGGTCGAGATGAAGTCCCAGCCGCGCCGCATGTCCGCCCAGGCCAGATGGGAGCCGAGCCGGCCACGGCGGCCGTCGCCCACCCGGACCTTGGTGTCCTTGCAGTCGACGTGGTAGATCCGGTCCCGGAAGTCGTACAGGAAGTTCACCGGGTCCAGGTCCTGCCAGACGAAGTGCGAGGGGTCCCAGTTGAGGCCGAAGGCCGGCCGGTGCCCGATCGCCTCCAGCGTCCGCACCGTGGTCCAGTAGTCGTAGGCGATCTCGCTCGGGTGCACCTCGTGCGCGAACCTGACGCCGACCTCGTCGAAGACGTCCAGGATCGGGTTCCACCGGTCGGCGAAGTCCTGGTATCCGCGCTCGATCATGGACGGCGGCACGGGCGGGAACATCGCGACGGTGTGCCAGATCGACGAGCCGGTGAAGCCCACCACGGTCCGCACGCCGAGCTTGGCGGCGGCCCGCGCGGTGTCCTTCATCGCCTCGGCGGCGCGCTGCCGTACGCCCTCGGGTGAGCCGTCGCCCCAGATGGACGCGGGCAGGATCGCCTCGTGACGTTCGTCGATCGGGTGGTCGCAGACCGCCTGGCCGACGAGGTGGTTGGAGATCGTCCAGACCTTGAGACCGTACTTGTCCAGGGTCTCCAGTTTCCGCGGGATGTAGGTGTCGTCCGAGAGGGCCTTGTCGACCTCGAAGTGGTCGCCCCAGCAGGCGATTTCAAGGCCGTCGTAGCCCCAGTCGGAGGCGAGCCGGCAGACCTCCTCGAACGGGAGGTCCGCCCACTGGCCGGTGAACAGTGTGATCGGTCGGGGCATCGTGTCTCCTGAGGGATCAGACGGGGGTCCAGCCGCTGCCGTTCGCGGCGCTGGCCTCGACGGCCGCCAGCACCCGCTGGACGTGCAGGCCGTCGGCGAAGGACGGTGACGGGCCGGTCCCCGAGGCGATCGCCGAGAGGAAGTCGGCGACCTCGTGGGTGAAGGTGTGCTCGTAGCCGAGGAGATGGCCCGCGGGCCACCACGCCCCGGCATAGGGGTGGGTGGGCTCGGTCACCAGGATGCGCCGGAACCCGGCGGTGTCGTCCAGCGTCTCGTCGTGGAACCACAGCTCGTTCATGGACTCGAAGTCGAAGGCGAGACTCCCCGCGGAGCCGTTGACCTCGATACGGAGCGAGTTCTTGCGCCCCGTCGCGAACCGTGTCGCCTCGAACGACGCCAGCGCGCCGCCGGCCGTGCGCCCGATGAACAGTGCGGCGTCGTCCACGGTGACCGGGCCGCGGGCGGAGCCGCCCGACGCGCCGAGCCCTGCGGACTCGGCGGCGACGGGCCGCTCCTTCACGAACGTCTCGGTGATCGCGGAGACCCCGGCGAGGCGGTCACCGGTGATGAACTCCGCCGTGTCGATGATGTGCGCGCCGATGTCGCCGAGCGCACCGGATCCGGCCTTGTCCTTGTCCAGGCGCCACACCAGCGGGAACTCGGGATCGGTGATCCAGTCCTGCAGGTACTGCGCCCGGATGTGGCGGACCGTGCCGATCCTGCCCTCGGCGACGAGCCGCCGGGCCAGGGCGACGGCCGGCACCCTCCGGTAGTTGAACCCCACCATGGACCGGATCCCGCGGGCCTCGGCGCGCTCGGCGGCACGCACCATCTCCTCGGCCTCGGACACGGTGTTGGCCAGCGGCTTCTCGCAGAGGACGTGTTTGCCGGCGTCGAGGGCGGCGATCGCGATCTCTCCGTGCGAGTCGCCGGGCGTGCAGACGTCGATCACCTGCACGTCGTCGCGGTGCAGCAGTTCCTTCCAGTCGGTCTCCGCGGCGGCCCATCCCATCCGCGCCGCCGCGGCGCTCACCTTGTCCCCGGACCGCCCGGCCAGCACCGCCATGGCCGGGACGTAGGGGGTGTCGAAGAAGGCGCTGACGTTACGCCAGGCCTGGGAGTGGACCCGCCCCATGAAGGAGTAGCCCACCATGCCGATCCCGAGGGACGGCTTGCCGGTGTGGTTCATCGATTGGTGCCCCGATCAGGAGAAGCCGACGGACATGTACTGGTCGACGTTCTCCTTGGTGACCACCGCGGAGAACGTGGTGACCATGGCGGGAACCTCGCGCTCCACCAGGTCGCCCATCCCCTTGCCCTGGCCGAGGAGCCGGGCCAGCGAGATCGCCGAGGAGGCCATGCTGGGGCTGTAGAGCACGGTGGCCTTGAGCGGGGTGTTGTCGGCCTTGATGTCGTCCATGGCCTTCTTGGACCCGGCCCCGCCGACCATCAGGAACTCCTTGTCGCGGCCGGCCTGCTTGATGGCCGCCATGACCCCGATGCCCTGGTCGTCGTCGTGGTTCCACATGGCGTCGATCTTCTTGTTGGCCTGCAGCACCTGGGCGGTCACCTTCTGCCCGGTCGCGGCGGTGAAGTCCGCGGCCTGCCGTGTGGTGACCTTGAGGCCGGCGGCGGCGAGGGCCTCCTTGAAACCCTTGCTGCGCTGCTGGGTCAGTTCGAGGTTGTCGAGCCCGGCGATCTCGACGATGACGGGGCTGGGCTTGCCCTTCATCTGCTGGGCGATGTAGTTGCCCGCGCTGACGCCCATACCGTAGTTGTCGCCACCGATCCAGGTGCGGTACGCCAGTGCGCTCGCGAAGATCCGGTCAAGGTTGACCACCGGGATGCCGGCCGCCATCGCCTTCTTGGCGACCTCGGTGAGGGCCTTACCGTCGAACGGCAGGATCACCAGCACGTTGACCTTCTGGTCGATGAGCGACTGGACCTGCTGGATCTGCTGGGTGACGTCGTTGGTGCCCTCGGTGGCCTTGAGCGTCACGTCCTTGTACTGCCCGGCCTGAGCCTTGCCGTTCTGGGTGACGGCCGCCACCCAGCCGTGGTCGGCGGCGGGCGCCGAGAAGCCGATGGTGACCTGCTTGCCCGGGGCCGCGTTGTCACCGCCGGCCGCCTTGACCTGGGCGGCCTCCGGCTTGGAGGAGTTGCTGGTGCACGCGGTCGCGAGCGCGCCGGCGCCTATCACGGCGCCGCCGAACAACAGGTTGCGGCGGCCGAGCTGTGGGGTGGTCACGGGTGTTCTCCTCTGGTTCGGGGCGTGCGGAACACAGCCGGTGGCGCGGGGGCGCCCCCGGTGTCGAAGGGGTGGAGAGGGAGGGGTCAGGTGGCGGCGCGGTTGGTCCTGCCCCAGCGCTGGATCAGCAGGACCGCGACGATGATCGCCCCCTTAGCGATGTTCTGGATCGGGGTGGAGAGGTTGTTGAGGATGAAGAGGTCCTGGATGGTGGTGAAGACCAGGACCCCGAGGATGGAGCCGATGATCGAGCCGAAGCCGCCGGTGAGCAGGGTGCCGCCGATGACGACGGCGGCGATGGCGTCGAGCTCGTAGTTGGGGGCGTGCGTGCTCGCCCCGGTGTTGGTCTGGGCGGTGGTCATGATCGCCGCGATGCCGCAGCAGAGACCGGACACCACGTAGAGCAGGGCGGTGTGCAGCGGGACGTTGATGCCCGCCAGCCGGGCCGCCTCCGGGTTGCCGCCGACCGCGTAGGTGCGCCGGCCGAAGGTGGTGCGGTTGAGCACGACCCACCCGACGGCCACCACGGCCAGGAAGATGTACACCAGCAGCGGGATGCCGAGCACCTTGGTCAGGGCGATGTCGAGGAACGAGTCGACCGTGACGATCTGCGACTTGCGGTCCGACAGCTGCTCGGCCAGACCGCGGCCGGCCACCATCATCGCCAGCGTCACGATGAAGGGCACCAGCCTGCCGTAGGCGATGAGCGCCCCGTTGACCAGGCCGCACACCGTCGCCACCACCAGCGAGGTGAAGATCATCCCGGCGATGCCGTACGACTGCGTCGCGACGGTCGTCGACCACACCGAGGCGAGCGCGACCAGCGCACCGACCGACAGGTCGATCCCCCCGCCGATGATGACGAAGGTCATGCCGACCGTCATGACGCCGATGACGGACGCGAGCGTCAGGATCTGGATGAAGTTCTCGGTCGTCGCGAAGTTGTCGGGCTTCATGATGGCGCCGAGACCGCAGAGGATCAGCAACGCCACGACCAGCGCCAGATGCCGGAACTCGCTGCGCCCGCCGAGCCCGGCGAACGGCCCGGCCGACGGGCCGCTGGCGGCCGCCTCGGCGGCCAGCGCCTCGACCCGCTCGTGCTCGTCGGCGGGCGGCGCCTCGGTGTCCTGGATGTGTTCGTTCAAAGCGCGCTTCCCTCCATGATCATGTCCAGGACCTGGTGCTCGTCGAGGTCGGCGGCGGGTGCCTCGTGGACGACACTGCCCTCCCGGATCACCAGCACCCGGTCGGCGAGGCCGAGCACCTCGGGCACCTCGCTGGAGACCAGCAGCACCGCCACCCCCTGGGCCGCCAGCCCCCGGACCTGGGCGTACAGCTCACCCCGCGCACCGACGTCCACGCCGCGGGTCGGCTCGTCGAGCAGCAGCAGCCGGCAGCCCTTGAGCAGCCAGCGGGCGAAGACGGTCTTCTGCTGGTTGCCGCCGGACAGGGTCCGGACCGGCCGGTCCGGGTCGGCCGGGCGGATGTCCACCGCCCGCACCATCTCCCGGGCGTCGCGCGCCTCACGGCGGCGGTCCAGCCAGCCGAACCGGGAGTACCGCGGCAGCGAGGCCGCGGTGACGTTCCGCCCGACCGTCTCGTACATCAGCAGTCCCTGCGCTTTGCGCTCCTCCGGCGCCAGGCCGAGGCCGGCCGCGACCGCCACGCTCGTCGAGCCCGGCCGCAGCGGCCGGCCGCCGACCAGGACCCGCCCCGCCGACGGCCTGCGGGCGCCGTAGACCGTCTCGAGGATCTCCGAGCGGCCCGAGCCCACCAGGCCGGCCAGCCCGACGATCTCCCCGGCGCGCACGTGGAAGGAGACTCCGCTGAACCGGCCGGGCAGGGCCAGGTCCTCGACCCGCAGGACCTCCTCGCCGGGCTCGGCGTCCCGGTCCGGGAAGGAGTGCTCGCTGCTGCGGCCGGTCATCAGCGCGACGACCTCGGCGGTCGGCGTGGTCCGGGCGGGCAGCCCGACGGCGACGGTGCGGCCGTCCTTGAGCACGGTCACCCGGTCACCGATCTCCCGGATCTCGGCCAGCCGGTGCGAGATGTAGACGACCGCGACCCCGGAGGCGGTGAGCTCCCG
Source organism: Actinomadura scrupuli (assembly GCF_050971785.1). Taxonomy (NCBI): domain Bacteria; kingdom Bacillati; phylum Actinomycetota; class Actinomycetes; order Streptosporangiales; family Thermomonosporaceae; genus Actinomadura; species Actinomadura scrupuli. The sequence goes on from NZ_JBPCCU010000003.1 coordinate 41,401, forward strand.
GATGATGCGGAAGAGGTTGGCGACCTCGTCGTGGGCGAGGGCGGCCGAGGGCTCGTCCATGATGATCAGCCGGGTGTCGTGGGACAGCGCCCGGGCCATGCTCACGATCTGCTGGCCCGCGGCGGGCAGCCGCCCCACCGCCAGGCGGGGTGAGATCTCACCGTGCCCGAGCCGGTCGAGCAGCCGCTGGGCGGCGGCGTTCATCTCGCCCCGGCGGCTGAAGCCGAGCCGGCTGCTCTCGTGCCCGAGGAAGATGTTCTCGGCGACGCTCAGCCCGTCCACCAGGTCGAGCTCCTGGTAGATGGTGGCGATGCCGAGCCGCATCGACGCGGTCGGCCCGGCCAGCCGGACCGGCTCGCCGTTCCAGCGCACCTCGCCGTCGTCGGGCTGGTGGGCACCGGCCAGCACCTTGATCAGGGTGGACTTGCCCGCCCCGTTCTGGCCGAGCAGGCAGTGCACCTCGCCGGCGCGCACCTCCAGGTCCACGCCGTCCAGGGCTCGGACGCCGGGGAACTCCTTGACGATGCCGCTCATGGCGAGCAACGGTGACTCGGGTGTGGCCATCCGACCTCCTGATCGGCCGCTGCTGACTAGGCGGCTGAGAAAATGTGATCGCTGATGAGCCGGGTCGCCCCGATGACCCCGGCCGTGTCCCCGAGTTCCGACAGGACGATGGGCAGGTTGCCGGTCGCCAGCGGGGGCGACCGGCGGTAGACGACGCTGCGCACCTCGGCGAGGAGCGTGTGGCCGAGCCGGGCGACCCCGCCCGCAATGATCACCAGGCCCGGGTTGAAGAAGCTGACGAGACCGGCGAGCACCTGGCCGACCCGCCGTCCCCCCTCCCTGATCATCTGCACGGCCACCGGGTCTCCGGCGGCGGCCGCCGCCGCGACGTCCTCGGCGGTGACGCGGCCCGCCTCCCGCAGCCGTTCGGCGAGGAAGGCGGAGCGCCCCGAGCGGGCCGCGGTGAGGGCGTCCCGGGCCAGCGCGGCACCGCCGAAGTAGGCCTCCAGGCAGCCCAGGTTGCCGCATGCGCAGATCGGCCCGTCGTCGGTGACCCGGATGTGGCCGATGTCGCCGGCGCTGCCGGACATGCCGCGGTAGATGGTGCCGTCGACGACGATCCCGCACCCGATACCGGTGCCGATCTTGACGAGCAGGAAGTCGTCGACCGACCTGGCCAGCCCGCCGTGCAGCTCGCCCATTGCCATGAGGTTCACGTCGTTGTCGACCAGCACCGGGCAGCCCAGCTCCTGGCTGATGACGTCGCGCACCGGGAACCGGTCCCAGCCGGGCATGATCGGGGGCACGACGGGGGTGCCCTCCCGGAAGCTCACCGGGCCGGGCACCCCGATGCCGGTGCCGTGTATCTCCGGGATCAGGCCCTCGTCGCGCAGCTTGCCCAGCAGGTCCAGCGCGCGGTCGAGCACCGCGGTGGGGCCCTGCCGGACGTCGCAGGGCTCGGAGACATGGCCGAGGATCTCCAGCTCGCCGTTGGTCACCGCCACGTCGACCGAGCTGGCCCCGATGTCGAAGGCCACGAACCTCAGCCGCGGCGAGAGCCGCATGATCCCCGATCGCCGGCCGCCCCGGGAGGCCGCCAGCCCCGCCCCCTCGACCAGGCCCAGCTCCACCAGGCGGTCGAGTTCGAGGGCGAGCTTGGAGCGGGACAGCCGGACGACGTCGCCGAGCTCCGCACGGGACTGGGGCCCCTCGTCGCGGAGCAGGTGCAGCAGCCGCGCCTGATGGGCGTTCTCCGGGCGAGCCGTGGTCCGCATCGCGCCGTTCCCTCCCCGAGTCGTCTGGCTCCGAGTCATCTGGCGCGAGGGTACCTACTTTTGCCCAGCTGGAGAAGACCTTTCTATAAGATCGACAGAACTTTCTCTACTCAGAGAACAAAGTGACGCTAGGTCGTCTGCGGTGAGCGGTCCGGCTCCAGGGGCGGCGCACCGACGGCGCAGTGGATCTTGCACTCCGGCTCGGCCGGGCCCGCGGCGGTCCGCAGCACGTCGTCGCGGACGGTGAAGAACGTCAGGACCGCCCCGGCCAGGAGCAGCAGCGCGCTCACCACCATGGCGGTACGGAACCCGGACGCGAAGGCGCCGGGGTCGTTGTAGGCGTCGCCGGTGAGCCCGGCCAGCGGCGGGATGGCGGCCACCGCCAGCAGTCCCGCGGCCCGCGCGACCGCGTTGTTGACCCCGCTGGCGACCCCCGCGTGCCGGACGTCGGCGGTGGCCAGCACGGTCGCGGTGAGCGGTGCCACCACCCCCGCCAGCCCGAGGGCGAACACCGTCACGGCGGGCAGCACATCGAGCACGTACGAGGCGTGCGGGCCGATCCGGGTGAGCAAAAGCATGCCGGTCGCGGCCAGCAGCAGCCCCGCGGTCATGGGCACCCGCGGCCCGATCCGCTGGGCCAGGCCTCCCGCGCGGGCCGACAGCAGCAGCATCAGGACGGTCACCGGCAGCAGGGCCGTCCCGGCGACGATCGGCGAGTAACCGGCGACCACCTGCAGATCCAGGACGAGCAGGAAGAACATCACGCCCATCCCGCCGTACACCACGAAGGTGACGGCGTTGACGGCGGAGAACTGCCGGGAGGCGAAGACGCCGAGCGGCAGCATCGGCTGCGGGCCCCGGCCCGCGGACCGGCGCCGCTCGACCATGACGAAGGCCGCGCCCGCCGCGACGCCGGCCACGGCGGCCGCGACGACGATCGCGGGTGAGGCCCCGCCCGGAGCCTCGGTGAGCGCGTAGGTGACCCCGGCCAGCGCCACCACCGCCAGCACCGCCCCGAGGACGTCGAAGCGACCGCGGGCGTCCTCGTCACGGGTCTCCGGGACGTGCCGCAGCGCCACGGGCACCACGATCGCGGCCAGCGGGACGTTGAGCAGGAAGACCCAGCGCCAGCCCGCCGTCTCCACGAGCCCGCCGCCGAGGAAGGGGCCCACCGCCCCGGCGACCCCGCCCAGGCCCGACCACGCCCCCACCGCGCGGGCGCGGTCGTCGGGCGCGAACGACGCCTGGATGATGGCCAGGGAGCCGGGGGTCAGCAGCGCGCCGCCCACGCCCTGCAGGGCCCGCGCGGCGATGAGCATCGGGATGTTCTGCGCGGCCCCGCACAGCGCCGAGGCGGCGGCGAACCAGATGACGCCGATCACGAACAGCCGGCGCCGGCCGAACCGGTCGCCCAGCGAGCCGCCCAGCAGGATGAAGCCGGCCAGCGTCAGGGTGTAGGCGTTGACCGTCCACTGCAGGCCCGACATGGAGGCCCCGAGATCCTCGGCGATCCGGGGGAGCGCGACGTTGACGACGGTGGCGTCCAGCATCGCGACGCCGGACCCGAGGACGGTCGCGAGCAGGATCCAGCGGCCCGCCGCCGAGGACAGCCGAACGGTGGCACTCATGCTGGTCATCCTTGCACGGCGCCGTCCCTGCTGATCGCGCCGCCCGCGGCGGCCTGCCGCCCCTCACCGGCGGGCCCGTGCCGGCGAGCCGGGGCGTTACACCGGCGGCCCGGCGGGGTTCACCAGTGGTCGGGGCTGAACGGCTCGTCGTCGGGGCGGCCCGAGCGCGACAGCAGCTCCAGATCGGACTCGACCATCATCGAGACGAGCTCCTCGAACGTGACGTCCGGCTCCCAGCCGAGCTGGTCGCGCGCCTTCTTCGGGTCGGCGCAGAGCAGATCGACCTCGGCCGGGCGGGTGTACTTGGAGTCCAGGACGACGTGCTCCTGCCAGTCCAGCCCGGCGCTGGAGAAGGCGTACTCGACCAGTTCTCGCACCGAGTGCGTGTGACCGGTGCCGATCACGTAGTCCTCCGGTGTCTCCTGGGTCATCATCAGGTGCATCGCCTGGGCGTAGTCGCCGGCGAACCCCCAGTCACGGCGGGCCTCGAGGTTGCCCAGGCGCAGCTCGGACGCCAGCCCGAGCTTGATCCGGGCCACGCCCAGGGAGACCTTGCGGGTGACGAACTCCGCGCCGCGCCGCGGGGACTCGTGGTTGAACAGGATGCCGCTCACCGCGAACATGCCGTACGACTCACGGTAGTTCTGGGTGATGTAGTGGCCGTAGGTCTTGGCGACGCCGTACGGGCTGCGCGGGTGGAAGGGCGTCCGCTCGTTCTGCGGGGTCTCCCGGACCATGCCGAACATCTCCGACGAGGACGCCTGGTAGAACCGGACCTGCTCGCCGGTGGGGGTCCGGGACGCGCTGACCCCGCCGACCACCCGGATCGCCTCCAGCACCCGCAGCGGGCCCATGCCGGTGATCTCCGCGGTCAGCTCGGCCTGCTGCCAGGACATGGGCACGTACGAGATCGCGCCGAGGTTGTAGACCTCGTCCGGCCGGACCCGCTCCATCGCGGAGATGAGGCTGCCCCCGTCGAGCAGGTCACCCGTGGTGATCTGCACGTCACCGATGTGCTTGCGCAGCCGTGCCACGTGCGGGTTGGCCTGTCCGCGGACCAGTCCCCAGACCTCGTAGCCCTGCCGGAGCAGGTGTTCAGCGAGGTATGAGCCGTCCTGCCCGGTGATCCCGATGATGAGTGCTCGCCTGGTCAGCGGAACCTCCTGGCTACGGACGGAAGAACGTCGGGTGTCCATCGGGTGGGGTTCACCTGATGCGTGTGAAATACGAGGTTAGCGACCGTCTTGGGGTGGTGACGAGCCGAGGGCGCCGCGACCGAATCACGTTCTTGATCGATGTCGCGCTGGGTATGGGAACGGTCACGGAAAGCGCGGACCGTGGCGCGAGGGAACGCGGATATGTGACGCTGTGATCTCTATGAGGTTCCTCCGGCGCCGGGCGCGCCTCCAGGGCGGACTCCGGCGCGACGCCGGGTTCGTCCGGGTCTGCGAGTACGGTGAGATCGCTCCCGGCCAGATCCGCCGGGTCGCGGGACTGCCCGTCCTGCTGTGCCGGCACGGCGACCGGCTGTACGCCGTCGGCTGGGTATGCACGCACGCGTCCGCCCGGCTGATGAGGGGACGGCTGGTGGAGGACTGCCTGGAGTGCCCGCTGCACGGCGCGCGGTTCGCGCTCGACGGGGGAGAGGTGCGGCGCGGGCCGGCCCGCCGCGGGCTGCCCGTCCACGACGTGGAGATCAGGGCGGGTGTGGTGTACGTCGCCCGGCGGCCCCGCCGCCGGGGCCTGCTGAGCGGAGGGCGCCGATGACCGGCCAGCCGATGACCTGCCCGCCGCGGCCGCCGCTGCGGCTGGGCGGCCGGACGTTCCCCGGCTTCGCGGTGATGGCCGTGGTCAACCGCACCCCCGACTCCTTCTTCGACCGCGGCGCGACGTACGGCTTCGACGCCGCGCTCGCGGCGGTCGGCCGGGCCGCCGCCGAGGGGGCCGACATCGTCGACATCGGCGGGGTGAAGGCCGGTCCCGGTGAGGAGGTGGACGTGACCGAGGAACTGCGGCGGGTCGTCGACCTCGTCGCCGCCGTACGGGAACGCCATCCCGGCCTGGTGATCAGCGTCGACACCTGGCGGGCCGAGGTCGGGGAGGCCGTCGCGGCGGCCGGAGCCGACCTGCTCAACGACACCTGGGGAGGCGTCGACCCGCGGCTGGCGGAGGTGGCCGCGGCGCACGGCATCGGGCTGGTCTGCGCGCACGCCGGCCGGCAACGGCCCCGCACCAGGCCGCACCGCGCCGGCTACGCCGACGTGGTCGCCGACGTGGTCGGGCACGTGACCGCCGAGGCCGAGCGGGCCGCCGCGCTGGGCGTACGCCGCGACGCGATCCTCATCGACCCCGCGCACGACTTCGGCAAGAACACCAGGCACTCGCTGGAGGTCACCCGGCGGCTCGGGGAGCTGACCGCCACCGGGTGGCCGGTGCTGGTCGCGGTCTCCAACAAGGACTTCATCGGCGAGACCCTCGGCCAGCCCGTCGAGCGGCGCGGGGTCGGCACCATGGCGGTGCTCGGGGTCTCGGCCTGGCTCGGCGCCCGCGTCTTCCGGGTGCACGATCCGGCGGCCGCCCGCCGGGCGCTGGCCGCCGTCGCCGCCCTGTCCGGCACCGCCCCGCCCGGATGACGCCGCGACGGCGCCCCGGGTGATCGGGACCGCGGCGCCGCGGTCAGGCCAGCGCCTCCCGCTGCCGGGCCCGGTAGGCCGCGACGTGCATGCGGTTGCCGCACGTACGGCTGTCGCAGTAGCGGCGGCAGCGGTTCCGGGACAGGTCCACCAGCACCCGTGCGCAGTCGGGGGCCTCGCAGGTCCGCAGCCGGTCGAGCTCGCCGGCGGAGACCACGAACGCCAGCGCCATCCCGCACTCGGCCGCCAGATGCTCGGCGATCCGGGCACCGGGCCCGAAGAAGTGGATGTGCCAGTCGTGCCCGTCATGGTCGGTGAGGTGCGGTGAGGTGCGGGTGGCGCCGACGATGCGATTGATCAGTGAGACGGTGGCGGTCAGCTCGTCGGCGGCGAACACGTCGTGGAAGGCGGCGCGCAGCCGCCGCACCGCCGCCAGGTCGGCGGAGGTGAGCTCCGGGACGTCGCTGATGCGGTTGCGCTCGACGTACGCCCGCAGGGCCGCCAGGTCGGGCAGGTGCTCGGCCTCGCCGGCGGCGGGCGCCGTGTTGATCAGATCCACCACGGCGCCGAGGGCGTGCTCGATGTCATGCGTGAAGATCACGGTGCTCCCGTCACGGTCGGCCTAGCCCCAGTTTATGAGGACCGTTCGCCTTCGCGGCCGGTATCGGCGCGAGCGCGGGCGTGCCGCCCGGCCCGGCGGGCCCGGCGGCCCGCCGCGGGCGAGTGGATCAACCATCTCTGGGAAGTGCGCCCGTGTGGGAGAGCGCCGGACCGGCCCCCGCCGGCAGCGCCGCGTGGTCAGCGGGCGTACAGCGGGTCCGCCACCACCGGGTAGATCGCCCCCTCGTGCTGCACGCGCATCACAACCGTCGATCCGTCGAGCCGGTAGTCGGCGGTGATCGGCCGGAACATCGAGTCGCACGCCCACGGCGTGTAGAAGCGGCCCACGGTCGCCCCGTACCGCACGTGCACCACGTCGAACCCGCCCGACGGCATGGGCTCCAGGACCAGGCCGTCGGCGAGGGTGACGGGGAACCGGAACTCCGAGGGCGCCTCGGGCCCGTGCAGCACCGTCACCAGGCGGATCCCCGACGCCGTGGTCTGCGCGACGATGTCGGTGTCCACCTCGATGCCGACGAACACCCGCAGGCTCGGCCGCAGCACCGTCGCCGGCCGGTCGCCCGCCGCGCACTCGATGCCGATATGGATCCGCTGCCCGTCCTTGGTCGGTGCCCAGACCCCCTCGCGGGCACGCCCCGCCCAGGCGACGTCCGGGTTCTCCAGCTCCTGGGGCTCGTTCTTGCCCCGGACCACGAGAACCCTGGACGCTGCGTTCATCGCCGCGGACGCCCCGTCCTGTGCATGCCTCATGGCGGGCCCCCTTCGCCTACTTTCACCACAAGAGTCGTTTGACGCTGCTTTGGTTTACCACGTGCGGGTCTCCGGGGATGAACTTTGGGCCCACCTAACGACAGTCGGTGATGTACCTATGACTTTCGGTAGATATCGGGCAGGTGCGAAAGACCGGTAAGGCGGCCATCAATAGGATGACCCCCATGAACGACCTGCCGCCGGAGACGATCCGGATCGCCGACCTGCCCGAGTCCGATCGGGAGTTCGTGCGCTCCGCGCTGCGCGGCGGCACCCCGCTGCACACTCTCCTCGACCTGGAGATGCTGGAGATCGGCCCCCGGCACGCGGTGCTGTCCATGCCCGTGCGCGAGGAGGCCTTCAACAGCACCGGCAATCTGCACGGCGGCGCCATCGCGACCCTGATCGACGTGGCCGCGGGCACCGCGGCGGCCCGGGGCAGCGGGTTCGAGCAGGGCAAGCAGAGCCTGGTCACCGCCGATCTGCACGTCCGCTACCTGGGCCGTCCGCACGGTGACGTCGTCTACGCCCGCGCCGAGGTGCTCAAGGCCGGCCGCCAGCTCGTCATCGTCGACTGCCGGGTCACCGACTCGGAGGAGCGGATCATCGCCTCCGCGGACTTCTCCATGATGATCGTCCCGCTGCGCCGGCCGCTGCGGCCGGTGGCGACCGCGAACGCCGCCGACCCCGACCTCTGACGGGGCCGCGCGCCCGGCCCGGGCCGCGCGACGGCGGCGTGGCGCGGCGTGGCGCGGCGTTGCGTGGCGGGAGAACCGGGAAATCGTGGCCGCCGTTCGCGAACCAGCGCGGCCCCGGACGCATCGAACCAAGCAGAACGACCCCGATGGAGTGAGCCAACGGATAGGCGGCCGGTTTCCAACGCCGGCGAAAAGCAGGTTCGACTCCTGCCGCTCCAGCCGACGTCGACCAGGCGGACGTAACGGACTGGGAGCGTGGTGTCCGCCGCGCGGCGTTCCGGCGCCGTACCTGACCCCGTTCCGTGGAGGGGGTGACGGCATGGGGCGACTGGAATCACACGATTTCGATTCGATTCCGGCAATCTCGGGTCGATCATCCCGTAGCGTGTGGCGAGTCTCGACGCACCCTCAGGTCGGCCGCGCGGATCGGCGGCGAACCACTTCCACGTCTACCGGGGGACGACCACACCGTATGGACCTCGACCGCATGGATCTCGCAGAGGAACCTCCTTCCGCAGGAGCGGCGACCGCACTCGCGCATCGTCCCTGCGACCATCCGGTCTTCGACCTGCCCCGCCTGCCGGCCATGCTGCGGCACGCGCTGCCGAACTTCATCGAAGGTGTGATCGCGCCGGTCGCGGTGTTCTACGCGGCGCTGGTGCTGCTGGGATTCCACGGCGCGCTGATCGCGGCGGTCGGCTGGGTCTACACGGGCGTGCTGTGGCGGGTGGTGCGGCGGCGGCCGGTGTCCGGCACGCTGATGCTCGCCGCGGTGGGCGTGACGATCCGGGCCGTCCTGGCCGCGGCCACGGGGAGCGTCGTCGTCTACTTCCTGCAGCCCACGCTCGGCACGCTGCTGGTCAGCATGTCCTTTCTGTGCTCGGTGCCGCTCCGCCGCCCGCTCGCGCAGAAGATCGCCACCGACATGGTGCCGATGCCCGACGCGTTCCTCGAGCACGACCGGGTCCGGCAGTTCTTCCTGCGCATCTCACTGCTGTGGTCGCTGGTCTTCCTGGTCAACTCCCTGATCAGCCTGTGGTTGCTGCTGCACCAGTCGATCGGCTTCTTCCTCTGGGTGCGCACCAGCATCGTGGCCGTGCTGGGAGCGGCCGCGGTGGCGGTCTCCGTGCTCGGCTTCCGCCGGCTGCTGCACAACGTCAACGCCGAACCCGCCGCCTGACCCCCAGGCCGGCCCGCTCCGATCGGCACCTCCTCGGTCGTCGACCCGCCGGTCGTCAACCCCTCGGTCGCGGCCCTTTGATCGTCAACTTCGGGTTGACGATGGAAAGAGGGTCAACCTAGGGTTGACGCATGGAGAACCTACCGGCACGACTGGACGACCTGATCACCTTCGTCAAGAACCGCCATCCCGAGGGAGGCGCGCTGGAGCACCTGTCCGACGCGGTCCTGGTCTCGGAGCGGCTCGGCGAGCTGTCCGATCACCTGATCGGGCACTTCGTCGACCAGGCCCGCAGGACCGGGGCGTCCTGGACCGACATCGGCCAGAGCATGGGAGTGAGCAAACAGGCCGTGCAGAAGCGCTTCGTGCCCCGCGCGGCGGACGGTCCCGAGCCGCTGGCCTCAGGGGTGTGGGCGCGCTTCACCGAGCGGGCGCAGCACGTCATCACCCAGGCACAGGAGGAGGCGCGCCGGGCCGGACGCGACCACGTGGACACCGACCATCTGGTCCTGGGCCTGCTGGCCGAGCCGGAGAGCCTGGCGGTCCGGGCGATCCAGGCGCAGGGCGTCTCGCCCGACGAGGTCCGCGCCGCGGTCGCCGCGGCGGCCGGCCCGCCCGGCGAGGAGGTCCCGCCCGGCCACATCCCCTTCACCGCCCAGGCCAAGAAGGTACGGGACCTGACCGTCCGGGAGGCGCTGCGGCTCGGGCACAACTACATCGGCACCGAGCACATCCTGCTGGGCCTGCTCAGCGACGACCAGGGGGCCGGCCATCGGATCCTCGACGGCCTCGGTGTCACCAAGGAGACCACCGAGCGGTGGATCCTCTCCGCACTCGACGAACTCCTCCAGGCTCGGCGGGACGGGGCATGAGCCGTCCGTGACCCGCGCGACCAGGGGCGATCCGGGGGAGCGGCGGAGCCTCGGGCATGGCGCGGGCCGGCCCGGCCCCCGCGTCGTGTTCCAGAGCCGTTTTTCCGGTGATACTCGATCCGTGAGCGACCTCTTCGATTTCCCGGTTCTCCGAGTCGAGCAGCCGCGCAAGATGCTGCCCACACAGGTCCGATACGAGATCTTCAACGCGGACAACGCGTTACTGGCCGTGGCCGCCGAGACCGACGTGCGGTCACGCCGCAAGGCGCTGCTGGCCGCCCGGCCCGGAGCGCTGCCCGACGTGCGGTCACTGGTCGTGAGCGGCGCGGACGGCGCCCCCCTGCTCACCGTCGAGCAGCAGGAGAGCAGGCGGCTCACCCTGGTACGCCGGCCCGACGGCGAACTGGTGGGCGCGATCCGCGCGGAGCGGACCACCCGCCACTACACGCTGCTGGGCGCGGCGGACCAGCCGGTCGGCACGATCACCGGCGATCTCTCGCTTCGCCATTTCGTCGTGTCCGACGACCAGGGCAGGCGGGCCGCACTGGTGAACAAGAAATGGGCCGGGCTCCTCGCGGAACTGCTGACCACCGCCGACCGCTACGCCGTGGAGATCTCCGATCCGGTCCCCGAGCCGCTGCGCACTCTCGTGGTCATGTCCGCCGTCGTGCTGGACCTGACCCTGCACGAATTCAAGGACCTGGTCTGAGGCGCGTCAGACCGGCATCGCGGTCCGCGAGCGCTCCCGCATCTCGCTGAGCTCCCCGGGCTCGCCGGCCGGGCCCCACTGCTCCTCCAGCCGCATGGCCGAGCCGAGGGCGAAGAAGGCCGGCGCCCACTCCCCGACGAAGATGCCCCACCGGTCGGCGCGGTCGATGCCCGCCGCCTCCATCTTCTTCGACAGCGTCCACGAGGCCACCGACATGATGATCGACCCGAATCCCATGGCGTAGAGCACGTCGGACGAAAGCCCCACTTTACGGATCATGCTGAGCATGAGAACCCCCCGGTTGCTCCTGGTTTGTCGCTGGTGGCGGTACCCGGAGGACCATCTGGATAAGCCATGCGCCCGGCCAGGGCCCGCCCAACTCCGGCTGCCCGGCCCGGCGCCCGGGCGTGCGCGGGAGGGGAGTCCGGACCGAACCCGTCGCGGGCGTACGGGCATCTGCGAGCATGGGGGAATGGGGAACTTGTACGACTACTTCGCCGCGGCGGACGACGAGACGGCCGCCGGCACCTTCGACCTGCCGGGCGGCCCGTCCGTGGGCGGCTTCGACACCGTGGCGACCAAGGGCATCGATCCGTCGGTGCAGATGGGCACCCTGGAGGAACTGCTGACGGGACGGCCCTACGAGGAGGTCATCGAGGACGACCGGTGGGGGGAGCCCATCGACCCGGGGGACGAGGAGGCCGAGCACGGAGTGGTCACGCTGACGGGCACGCTCGCGACGGCGCTGGCGATCTCCGATCGGGAGCGCCTCGCCGAGGTGGCGGTGCCGTGGTCGCAGACCGAGGAGTTCTGGGGCCAGGGCGACCCGGAGGCGCTCACCGAGTTCCTCGGCGATCTCTCCGGCCTGGCCCGCCGGGCGGAGGAGAAAGGACACGGGCTCTACTGCTGGTGGAGTCTCTGACCGCCCTCGGCGCCGCAACCCCCGACGGGGCAAGGCGTCTTACCGCGTGGACCTCTTACGGAGGTCCGGGATCCGGTAGAACAGCGTGATGGACATCATCGCGGTCGATGATCCGTCGGACGGCCAGATCCGGGAGTGGCACCGCGTCGTGGCCGCCGCCCAGGCATGCGACCACCCCGACGGGCCGGTGCCGACGCTCGCCGAGACCTCTGCCCGGCTGCTGGGATGGGGCGGCGGCAGCCGGTACCTCCTGTGGGCCGCGGTCGAGGACACCGGCATGGCCGGCGTGGCCTGCCTGCGCCTTCCCCACGAGGCCGGCCGGGCCGGTGAGATCGACGTCCAGGTCCGTCCGGACCGGCGGCGCCAGGGGATCGGTTCCCGGCTGCTCGCGGTCGCGGGCGACGCGCTGCGGGCCAGCGACTGCGGCACTGTCATCTCCCAGGTCTTCGCCGACGCCCCCGCCGTCCCGTTCCTGGAGTCGCACGGCTTCCGCTGCGTGCTGACCATGCGCGAACTGGTGCTGCGGATGTCGGACGTCCGGCCGGACCGGCTGGCGGCGCTGCTCAGGCCGGGGCCGCCCGGATACGAGCTCGTCCGGTGGACCGGCACCGTGCCCGACGCGTTCGCGGACGGTTTCGCCGAGGCCAAGGTCGCGATGGCGGAGCTGCCCGCGGGCGAGCAGATGCGCTGGGACGCCGACCGGGTCCGCGAGATGGCCGAGATGGTGGCCAAACGCGGCGACGAGCTCTACACGGTGGCCGCGGTGCGCGGTGACCGGGTGGCGGGCTTCACCGAGATCGTCGTGCCCGCGGCGGCGCCCGCCCGGGCCGCGCAGTACGACACCGTCGTCGTGCCCGGGCACCGCGGGCGGCGGCTGGGCATCTGGGTCAAGGCCGCCATGCTCGAATGGCTGCGGGCCGAGCGCCCCGAGGTCACCGAGATCGAGACCGACAACGCCGACGACAACCGTCACATGCTGGCGGTCAACGAGGAGCTCGGCTTCCGCCGGCAACGCGAGTACCGCGAGTACCTGGCCGGGCCCGCGGACCTCCCGGCCGCGGGGGCCTGAGGCCCCCGGGCCGGGACCGCATCGGGGTCTCAGGGGCGGGCGCCGGCCGGCCGGCGTTTCGGCGGCCGGGGGAGGAAACCGCTGGTACGGGCCAGGTAGTCGGTGTACTCGGGGCCGCGGCGCCGGGCCATCTGCCGTTCCAGCAGGGCCTTGCCGCTCCGGTTGACCAGCATGTGGGTCATCAGCATCGGCGCGACGACGGTGAGCAGCCCGGTCCAGTGCGAGCACGCGACGAGGAACAGCCCCCACCAGACGGTGGCGTCGCCGAAGTAGTTGGGGTGCCGGGTCCAGGCCCACAGGCCCCGGTCCATCACCTTGCCCTGGTTGCCCGGGTCGGCCTTGAACCGGGCGAGCTGCCGGTCGCCGACGGCCTCGAAGAGGAACCCGACCGTCCAGACCGCGATCCCGGCCCAGGTCACCACGCCCAGCGCCGCCGGCTCGTACATCGCCACCTGGACCGGCAGCGACACCACCCACATGATCGCCCCCTGCGGCCAGTAGATCGTGCGCAGCACGTACGGGGCGACCGGGCCGGTGTTCCGGCGCATCAGTGCCGCGTAGCGCGGGTCCTCGCCGTGCCCCCGGTTGCGCCGGTGGATGTGGGCGCCCAGCCGCAGTCCCCACACGGCGGTGAGGACCAGCACGACGACGCGGCGTGCGGTCAGGCCCTCACCCTGGATCGCCGAGGCGGCGAAGGTGACGGCCGCGATGACGACGAAACCCAGCCCCCAGACGGTGTCGACGATGCTCTGGGTCCGGGTGCGCAGCGCGTACGCCATGGTCGCCAGCATGGTGGCGGTGACGGCCACCGCCGTGACGAGCAGGTTGATCAGTAGCGGGCCGGCGTTCATCGGGTCATCTCCTCGGCGAAGTCCAGGAAGCCGTCCTGGGCGTTGACGTATTCGTGGGCGGGCCCCTTGCGGCTGTCGGCCACAAGCCCGGCCAGCCCGGCCGGGTCCAGCGCGGAACCCGTGGGCAGGGCGACGGTGCCCCATTCGACGGAGCTCGCCACCCGCAGTCCTCCGCCGGCCGCGACGATGACCTCTCCGTTGAGCGTGCAGCGCGGGTCGCACAGCGCGGCGGCCACCGGCGCCACCGCGGCGGCGTCCATGAGGTCGCGGTGCCGTGACTCCATGCCCGCGTCCGTCATCTGGGTCAGGGCGTAGGGCAGCAGCATGTTGGTGAACACTCCGCGCGCCGCACCCTCCACGGCGATGGAGCGGCCGAGCGCGATCACCCCGCCCTTGCTCGCGGCGTACGCCGAGACCGTCGGCTCGCCGTGCAGACCGGCGGTGGAGGCCACCAGCAGGATGCGGCCGTGCCGCTGCTCGCGCATCACGGCCGCGCACGCCGCGGCGACCTGCGCGCTGCCCAGCAGGTTGGTGCGGATGACCGAGGCGAACGACTCCGCACCGCTCTTGTGGAACATGCCGGGAGAGCTGATCGCGGCGCTGGTCACACAGGCGTCGATCCTTCCCCAGGTGCTCAGCGCCAGCTCCACCAGCCGGTCCGCCGTGGCGGGCTCGGCGACGTCGCCGTGCTCGGCCACGGCGGCACCGCCGGCCGCCCGGATCTCCGCGACGACGTGGTCGGCCGGCCCGAGTCCCCGCTCGTCGACGATCCGGTTGCGGTTGTTGATCACCAGGCGGGCGCCCTGCCCGGCCAGGTGCAGGGCGAAGGCCCGGCCGAGGCCGCGGCCGCCACCGGTGATGACGACGACCTGGCCGTCGAGGGGCTTCGATCCGAGCGGGCGCGGGTCGAGGGGGTTCGGGCCGAGGGGGCTCATGCGGCCATCCGCTCGACCAGCACCGCGACACCCAGGCCCGCGGCGCCGCTGACGGCGGCGACACCGTACCGGCCGGCACGGCGCTCCAGCTCGTCGACGCAGCCGCCGACCATGATGGCCCCGGTCGCCCCGAAGGCGTGGCCCATCGCGATGGTGCCGCCGTTGGGGTTGAGCCGTTCAGGCCCCGCCGACAGGTCCCGCCGCAACCGCAGGCACAGCGCGGCGAACGCCTCGGCGAACTCGAACACGTCGATGTCGGCCGCGGTCAGCCCCGCCTTGGCGATCACCTTCTCCACGGCCTGCTGGCCGGCGGTCAGCATGATGACGGGGTCGGTGCTCGCCGTGGCCGCGGCGACGATGCGGGCGCGCGGGCGGAGCCCGGTCTCCCGTGCCCGCGCGTCGTCGCCGAGCAGCAGCAGCGCCGCGCCGTCCGCGAGCGCGGGGGAGGTGCCCACGGTGTGCAGGTGGTCGATCCGGCCGGCCTCGGGGTGGGCGGCCAGCGCGATCGCGTCCTGACCCTCGGCGCCCAGCCCGGCGAAGGCCGGATCGAGCGCGGCCAGGCCCGCCGCGGTGGTGCCGGCCCGGATCAGCTCGTCGCGGGCGAACGGCTTGCCGTCCGGTCCGTCGACGGGGACCACCGAGCGGTCGTACCGTCCCTCGTCCCAGGCCGCGGCGGCCTTGGCCTGTGTCTCCACGCCGTAGGCGTCCAGCTCCTCGCGGCGCCACCCGTCGAGAGTGGCGTTGAGGTCGGCGGCGATGCCCATGTGCACCGAGCCGATCCGGCGGACGGTCTCGGGGTCGGTCCACAGCGGCCCCCGGTCGCTGAACATCGGCACCCGCGAGACGCTCTCCACGCCTCCCGCCACGGCCAGCCCGAGATCCCCGGCCCGGATCCGGGCGGCGGTCTGGGCGACCGCGTCGATGCCCGAGGCGCAGAACCGGTTGACCGTGCCGCCGGGCACCCCGTGGCCCCATCCGGCCAGCAGCGTGGCGGTGCGGGCCAGGTCGGCGCCCTGCTCGTCCACCTGTGACGCCGATCCGACGATCACGTCCTCCACCCGTGCGGGGTCGAGGCCGGTACGGTCGACGAGGGCGTGCTGCAGGCCGACGACCAGGTCGACGGGGCTCACATGGTGCAGTGACCCCCGAGGTGATCCCTTGCCCCTGGCGGTTCGCACATAGTCCAGCACGTAGACGTCTGTCATCCGGCCCGTCCTTCCGTCGGCGTGTTACTCTTTTAAATGTAGTGATG
The DNA here is from genome assembly GCF_050971785.1 of Actinomadura scrupuli. NCBI lineage: Bacteria > Bacillati > Actinomycetota > Actinomycetes > Streptosporangiales > Thermomonosporaceae > Actinomadura > Actinomadura scrupuli. The sequence goes on from NZ_JBPCCU010000003.1 coordinate 57,299, forward strand.
CCGAGAGGGTAGGACAAGGTCGCTTCCCTGGGTTCCGGCCGGACCGGGCCACGGAGAGCCGGGCGTTGACGAGTCACTCTTCTTGTTGTAGTAAGAAAGCGAGGTTCCGCGATCGACCGCGGGACCGGCCCCGAGGGGAGACAGCAGATGACCGGTGCCGTTTCGATCCTGGGCGGCCATCAGACCGACTTCGCCCGCAACTGGGCCCGCCAGGGCCTGGAGTTCTCCGACCTCACGGCCGAGGTGGTGCGCGGGACGCTGCAGGACGCCGGTCTCGAGCCGTCCGACGTGGACGTCATCCACGTGGGCAACGCGTTCGGCCAGCTGTTCACCGGCCAGGGCCAGCTCGGCGGAATGCCCGCGACGGTGCTGCCCGAGCTGTGGGGGGTGCCGGCCTCCCGGCACGAGGCGGCCTGCGCCTCCGGCGGCATCGCGGCCCTCGCGGCCATGGCCGACCTGGAGTCGGGCCGCTATGACTGTGCCCTCGTGCTCGGCCTGGAACTGGAGCGGACCGTCCCCGGCGACCTGGCCGCCCGTCATCTGGGCGCCGCCGCGTGGATCGGCCACGAGGGGCAGGACGCGACGTTCATGTGGCCGTACATGTTCAGCGCGCTCGCCGACGAGTACGACCGCCGCTACGGCCTCGACGACGCGCACCTGCGCGCGATCGCCGAGCTCAACTTCGCCAACGCCCGGGTCAACCCGCTCGCGCAGACCCGGGGCTGGGCCCTGACCGAGGCCAGCTTCGCCGCCGACGACCAGGCCAACCCCCTTGTGGAGGGGCGGCTGCGGCGGCACGACTGCAGCCAGATCACCGACGGCGGGGCCGGAGTGGTACTGGTCAGCGAGCGTTTTCTCGAGCGCCGTCCCGAGTTCGGCGGCCGGGCGCGCATCCTCGGCTGGGGGCACCGCACCGTCGGCCTGCCGCTGGAGGCGAAGCTGGCGCGCGGCCGGGACGAGCCGTACGTGCTGCCGCACGTCCGGCAGGCCGCCCTCGACGCCTTCGCGCGGGCGGGCGTCGCCGGCGTCGACGGGGTGGACGGGATCGAGACCCACGACTGCTTCTCCATGTCGGAGTACATGGCCATCGACCACCTCGGCATCACCGGGCCGGGGGAGAGCTGGAAGGCCGTCGAGAACGGCGAGTTGGAGCGCGGCGGCCGCATCCCGGTCAACCCCAGCGGCGGCCTGATCGGGGTCGGCCATCCGGTGGGGGCGACCGGCGTGCGCATGCTGGTGGACGCGTCCCGTCAGGTCACCGGCCGAGCCGGTGACACCCAGGTCGAGGGCGCGCGGCGGTTCGCCACGCTCAACATCGGCGGCAGCACCACCACGACCGTCAGCTTCGTCGTCGGCACGGACTAGGAGACACGACCATGGACGTGGAGATTCTGGGCCGGGTGCTGTCGACCCTGCCCGACGACGACGACCACCCGTACCGCACCGGGCCCTGGCGCCCGCAGACCACGGAGTGGCGGGCCGACGACCTGGAGGTGACCGGGGAGATCCCGGCCGACCTCGACGGGGTGTACCTGCGCAACACCGAGAACCCGGTGCACCCGGCGCTGGAGCGCTACCACCCCTTCGACGGCGACGGCATGGTGCACGTCGTCGGATTCCGGGACGGCAGGGCGTTCTACCGCAACCGGTTCGTGCGGACCGAGGGGCTGCTGGCCGAGCGGGAGGCGGGCCGCGCGCTGTGGGCCGGCCTCGCCGAGCGGCCGGCCATGGCGCCGCGCCAGGACGGGTGGGGCGCCCGGGGACGGATGAAGGACGCCTCCAGCACCGATGTCGTCGTGCACGCCGGAGTGGCGCTGACCAGCTTCTACCAGTGCGGCGACCTGTACCGGCTCGACCCGCTGACGCTGGAGACCCTCGGCAGGGCCGAGTGGGGCGGGGCGTTCCCCGACTGCGGTGTCTCCGCGCACACCAAGTCCGACACCGACACCGGTGAGCTGCTGTTCTTCAACTACGGCACCACGGCACCGTACCTCCACTACGGCGTCGTCGACTCCGCCGACCGGCTCGTCCACTACACCGAGGTGCCGCTGCCCGGCCCCCGGCTGCCGCACGACATGGCGTTCACCGAGAACTACGCGATCCTCAACGACTGCCCGCTGTTCTGGGAGCCGGAGCTGCTGGCCAAGGGCGCCTACGCCGCCCGGTTCCACCCCGAGCTGCCGACCCGGCTGGGAGTGATCCCCCGCCGCGGCGGCGCGGACCAGATCCGGTGGTTCGAGGGCGCGCCGACGTACGTCCTGCACTGGGTCAACGCCTACGAGGACGGCGACGAGATCGTCCTGGACGGCTTCTTCCAGGACGACCCGGAGCCCAGGGACACCGGTGAGGGCGGCGCCTACCAGCGGATGTTCCGCTTCCTGGCGCTGGACCGGATGCAGAGCAGGCTGCACCGCTGGCGGCTCAACCTGGTCACCGGCCAGTGCAAGGAGGAGCGCCTCACCGACACCGTCTCCGAGTTCGGCGTGCTCAACCACACCTACGGCGGGCACCGGCACCGCTACACCTACGCCGCGAGCGGGGTGAAGGGCTGGTTCCTGTTCGACGGGCTGATCCGGCACGACCTGCTGACCGGGGCCGAGGAGCGCTACCGCCTCCCGGAGGGGGTCTACGGCAGCGAGCCCGCGATGGCGCCCCGTACCGGTTCCACCGGCGAGGACGACGGCTATCTTGTTACCCTGACGACGGACATGAACGAAGATCGCTCCGAGTGCCTGATCTTCGATGCGGCGCGGGTCGCCGACGGTCCCCTCGCCCGGGTGCGCCTGCCCGAGCGGATCTCCAGCGGCACCCATGCCACCTGGGCGGCAGGGGATTCGCTGCCCGGCTGGGGTGCCGCCGAGTCCGCACCCGCCTCGCTAGGGCTCTGAAAGGCGATGTTCTCGTGACGCAGCGCCTCGCCACCGGCGGAACACCCGCGCTGGTGCATCCACCCGACCGGCCCACCCGGCTGCCCGCAGGCGACACCAACGCGGTGGGCCTGACCCTCGGGCTGATCGGCGACGAGTGGAACCTGCTCATCCTGCGGTACGCCCTGCAGGGTGCCCGCCGGTACGGGGAGTGGCGGGAGGCGCTGCCCATCTCGCACGCCGTCCTCACCCGCAGGCTCGCCACCCTCACCGGGATGGGGATCTTCGAGCGGGCGCAGTACCAGGCCAGCGCCAAGCGGTTCGAGTACCGGCTGACCAAACGCGGCCGGGATCTGTGGCCGGTCCTGCTGACCATCTGGGCCTGGGAGTCCGCCTGGGTCCCCGAGCACGTCGAGCTGCTACCCCGGATGGTGCACAGCCGCTGCGGCCGTGACTTCCTGCCCGTCTTCGGCTGCGCCGCGTGCGGGGAGCCGGTCCAGCCACGGGAGATCACCGGTGGCTTCGGGCCCAGCGGGACCTGGGCCCGCTCGGTCCCGGCGGCCACCACCCGGCGCAGGTCGGCGGGGTCGGGCGGCTCCGCCGAGGGGGCGGGGATGTTCCCGCAGACCATGGCACTGGTCGGCAACCGCTGGTCGGCGGCGCTGCTCGGCGCGGCCTTCCAGGGGGCGCAGCGGTTCCGCGACTTCGAGCAGCGCCTCGGCGCACCGCCCACCATCATCTCCGACCGGCTGCGCGTCTTCTGCGAGCTCGGGGTGTTCGAGCAGTCGCCGGGCGCGGAACGCGCCGACTGGCTGAGCTACCACCTGACCGAGAAGGGCCGCGCGTTCTTCCCGGTCGTGATGACGTCGATCGACTGGGGGCAGCGCTGGTTCCGGGCGCCGGAGGGGCCGGCGCTCGTCTACTCCCATCAGAGCTGCGGACAGGACTTCCAGATCCTGCTCACCTGCGACGGCTGTGCGGCCCCGCTGCGCGGCAACGAGGTCCTCGCGGTACACGGCGCCTGACGCACGGCTCCCATCACGGCTCTCCTGTCCACGGCTCCAACCCACCGCTCTCCTGTCCACGGCTCTCCAACCTACGGCTCCAATTCACGGCTCCAACGCATGGCTCGGACGGACGGCTCTGCCGGCCGGCAGAGGAAGGGAACCCATGACCATGACGTCGTCCATCGCGCATCTCCTGCGCGCCTCCGCGGACAAGGCCCCGGACGCCCTCGCCGTCACCGGCGACGGCCGTCCGGTCACCTACGGCGAGCTCGCGGAGCGTTCCGACCGGGTCGCCGCGGGGCTGCTGGCCGCCGGGCTGGCCCCCGGCGCGCGAGTGGGCTACGTGGACCGCAACGCCACGGAGTACTTCGAGCTGCTGTTCGGCGCCGCGAAGGCCGGTGCCGCGCTGGTGCCGCTCAACTTCCGGCTCGCCCCGGCCGAGCTGCGCTGGATCCTCGCCGACGCGGAGGTCTCCCTGGTCGTCGCCGGACCCGAGCACGCCGCCGCGCTGGCCGGCCTGGAAGTGCCGGTGATCGCCGTGGGCGAGCCGTACGAGCGGTGGCTGGCCGGTCAGGACGCCCTCGACCCGCACCGGGACGTCACCGGCGACGGGCTCGCGGTGCTGATGTACTCCTCCGGCACGACCGGACGGCCCAAAGGCGTGATGACCACGGCGGCGGCGCTCTCGGCGGCGGTCGAGCTGTTCGGTGCGTGCTTCGACGTGGGGCCGGACGCCGTCAGCCTGGTGCCGATCCCGTACTACCACATCGCGGGCGCGGGCTGGGCGCTGATCACCTTGGCCCGGGGCGGCACGATCGTGCAGTCCCGCGAACCGACCCCCGCCTCGATGCTGGACCAGATCGTCGGGTACCGGGTGACGCACACCGCGATGGTGCCGGCGGTCATCCAGATCATGTGCGAGCTGCCGGCGGCCCGGGACGCCGACTTCTCCGCGCTGCGCCAGATCGTCTACGGCGCGTCGCCGATCTCCGAGCCGCTGCTGGCCCGGGCGGTAGAACTGTTCGGCGCGGAGTTCTTCCAGTCGTACGGGCTCACCGAGACGATCGGGGTCACCACGCTCCTCGGCCCCGACCAGCACCTGCCGGGCAATCCGGTGGCGGGCAGGCTGCGCTCGGCCGGTGCCGCCGTGCCCGGCATGGAGGTGGCGATCATCGACCTGGAGACGGAGCAGCCGGCCGACCCCGGCGTCGTCGGCGAGGTCGTGGTGCGCGGACCGTGCGTCACCAGCGGCTACTGGCGCAACCCGGCCGCCGACGAGGCCGCCTTCCTGCCCGGCGGATGGCTGCGCACCGGCGACGCGGGCTCGATGGACACCGACGGCTACCTCTACCTGCACGACCGGATCAAGGACATGATCGTCAGCGGTGGCGAGAACGTCTACCCGGCCGAGGTGGAGAGCGTACTGGCGGGGCACCCCGCCGTACTGGAGAGCGCCGTCATCGGGGTGCCGTCGCAGCGCTGGGGCGAGACCCCGCTGGCGGTCGTGGTCCGCCGCCCCGGCACCGAGACCGGTGCCGAGGAGCTGATCGCCTGGACCAGGGAGCGCCTCGCCCACTACAAGTGCCCCACGGCGGTGTCCTTCGCCGACGAGCTGCCCCGCAACCCGTCCGGCAAGATCCTCAAGCGCGAGCTGCGCCGCCCCTGGTGGGAGGGCGCCGACCGCCAGGTCGGCTGAGGCCGCGCACCGGGACGCCCGGGACGCATGGTGCCCTATCGGGACATTCGCCGTCGTGAGTTTCCGGTATGAATGCTTTCACGATCGCGGAAAAAGAATCACGGGCCCGATGGTGGTTGCGTGAGCGGAGGGCTACAAAGCGTCATCCGCGTTCGCTAGTATTTTCTAATGAAAGGGTCGAGGTCTCGAGAGCGGGGATTTCCGGTGTCCATCGCGGTGGCGGAGAGGGGTCCGGTCGCTTCGCGATCCACCGTTCCTGCGGGTGTTCCCGGCTCGCATTTCGCAGCAGCACTGGACGCCCTTCCAGTGACCGCTCTTTCGGACGAAGAACTGCTGGACGTCATGGCCGCCTGGCGACGGGTGACGTCCTGGGCGCAGGCGTCGGAGCTGGCCGTGGTGGCGGAGTTCATCCGGCGGAGGGAGGAGACCCGGCCGAGCACCCCTCCCGTGGAGCTGGGTGAGTTCATCGCGGATGAGATCGCCCTGGCGCTGACGCTCTCCGGCGGTGCCGCGGCGATCTGGGCGGGGCTGGCGGGCAAGCTCGCCGCCTGGTTCCCGCTGACCCGCGAGGCGCTGAGGGAGGGCCGTATCGATCTCACCCGCGCCAAGGCGATCGTGGACGGCCTGTTCGGGGTGGACACCGCCACCATCGCGCTGGTCGAGGCGGCCGTGATCGGGGACGCGCGGTCGATGAACGCCGCCCGGCTGCGGCGCCGGGTGCGCGCGGCGCTCGCCGAGGTGGACCCGCAGGCGGCCACGGAACGGAAGGAACGAGCTCGCAAGGTGCGCAGCCTGCAGATGTGGGCGACCGCGGCGGGCACGTGCGATCTGGCGTTACGCGAGGTATCGGCGGAGGATGCCGAAGCCATCTATAACAAGATCAACGCCGTGGCTCAGGCCATGAAGGCCGATGGCGACGCGCGTCCGATCGACGCGATCCGTCATGACCTGGGCATCGCCCTGCTCCGCGGCACCCCGCTGCCCGAGGCCGCCGGCGACCTGCACCAGGACGATGCGGACTGCGGCGGGAACCCGCGCGATCGCGGGCGGGAACACCCGAACGACCAGGCCGACAGCGCTCCCGGGAGCGGGTGCGGAGACGGCAGGTCGGCCGAAGGCGGAACGGGCAGAACCGACCAGGCCTATGGCGTTGCCCGGAGCGGGTGCGGAGACCGCCGGGCGGGTGATGGTGGTCCGGACAGTGCCGGTGAGGACGAACAGGCCCGCGGCGGCACAGGCACCGGACCGCGTTCGCCCGATCAGATCATGCCGCCCTCGGGCCGGAGGGACCGAGCGGGCAGTCTCCGGCGGGCCGGCCGGTCAGAGCCGATGGACCGCAGCGGCGAGGACACCGTGGACATGGCCGCCCGGCGGCTCGCCACGCTGCTCGCCGGTGTCATCGATGACCGGCTAGCCATGATCACCGGCCAGGAGAAGGCATCCGGTCGCCGCTCCGGCCTGGCGATGCGGGTCGCCGCCGCGGCACAGGCCATGACCAGCGCGCTGGCCGACCTGAAACCACGCTGGTGCGACGCCACCACCAGCGGCCGGACCACCGGCGATCCGATCACCGTGGACGGCCAGACCACGTCCAGCGGAAACATCGTCGCCGTCTCCGCATTGCACGGTCACGGCGCATACCGACCACCGGCCGCAATGAAACGGCTGATCCAGCATAACCATCAGATATGCGCTTTCCCGTCCTGTAACCGGAAGTCGACCCGTTGCGATCTCGACCATACGGTGCCCTTCCACAAGGGCGGGCCGACCTGCTCCTGCAATCTGGCGCCATTGTGCAGGCATCACCATAGGCTCAAGCAGGATCCGCAATGGCACCTGTTCCAGCCGTGGCCAGGTCTCCTGGTATGGGTGACCCCCGCCGGCAAATGGCACACCGTCATCCCGGAAGACCGGCAGTGACATAGCGTCGCGCGTGAATCCCGGCCGGCGTCCAGGCACTGGCCGCAATGCCCCCTGCCCAGGCGATATATGTGACACCACAAGGGAAGGTCGGCAGTGAAATAGCGTCAGGCGCGGGTGGAGCGGTGATCCTCCCGGAGCCGGTTCTTCAGCAGCTTGCCGCTGGCATTGCGGGGGAGCGCCTCCACGAAGCGGACGCCGGCGGGGCACTTGAAGTGCGCGAGCCGTTCCCTGGTCCAGGCGATCAGCTCCGCCGGCGGGAGCGGCGCGGCGTCCGGCCGGAGCACGACGACCGCGTACGGCACCTCGCCCCACCGCTCGGACGGCACCCCGATGACGGCGACCTCCGCCACCGAGGGATGCCCGGTGAGGACGCTCTCCACCTCGGCGGGATAGACGTTCTCACCTCCGCTGACGATCATGTCCTTGATCCGGTCGTGGAGGTAGAGGAAGCCGTCCTCATCGAAGGAACCGCCGTCCCCGGTCCGCAGCCAGCCGCCGGGCAGGAGGGTGGCGGCGTTCTCCGCGGGACGCCGCCAGTAGCCCTTCATCACGTGGCCGCCGCCGATCAGCACCTCGCCGCGCCGGCCGGGGGGCAGGTCGGTGAGGGTCTCCGGGTCGACGATCCGGGCCGGTACACCGGGCATCAGCCGGCCCGCCGAGCGCAGCCGGTGCTCCTGCCCTGGCTCCGGCAGGTGGTCCTCGGGGCGCAGCACGGTGACGCCTCCGGTGGACTCGGTGAGCCCGTAGCTCTGCAGGAACCGGCAGCCGATCAGCTCGGTGGCCCGGTGGATCACCGGCAGCGGGATCGGTGACGAGCCGTACACCACGTATTTCAGCGCCGACCAGTCGCAGTCGCCCACGCCGGGCAGCGCGACCAGCCGTTGCAGCAGCGTGGGCACCAGCGCGGCGTGCGACACCCGCCGCTCGATCAGCAGGTCCCGCAGCTCGGCGGGCGCGGTCGCGTGCTCCAGCAGCAGCGCGGCGCCGTTGAGCGTGGCCACCATGGCCAGCCCGAAACCGGAGACGTGGAAGTAGGGGATGGGCGCCATCGCCACCGACGTCCGGTCCATGCCGAGGTCGCGGTGCATGGTGGCGAGGGCCTGGCCGAGGTTACGGCCGCTCAGCATGATCCCCTTCGGCAGCCCGGTGGTGCCGGACGTGTAGAAGATCACCGCGGTGTCCTCCGGGTCGGGTTCCGCGCCCGGGTCGGTATCGCCGTGGCCGTCGAGCCAGGAGCCGTACGAGGTCGTGCCGGGGTCGCCGTCCAGCGTGACGACCCGGGTGCGCGGCCCCGCGGCCTCCCGCAGCCCGCCGTCGCCGGAGCCGAGCACCAGCACGCTGGGCTCGGCGTCGGCGAGGATCTGCGCGACCTCTCCGGTCGCGAGCCGGTTGTTGACCGCGGTGGCGATCGCGCCGATCTTGGCGGTGCCGTACAGCACCTCCAGGAAGGACGCCGCGTTGGCCCCGATGTAGGCGACCCGGTCGCCGGCGCCGACCCCGTCGGCCAGCAGGGCCCGGGCGACCCGCGACGCGCGGGCGTCGAGCTCGCCGAACGTCGTGGTGCGCCCGGGCTCGATGACGGCGGGCAGGCCGGGGGTGGCGGCCGCGCGGCGGCGCAGGATGTCGGCGAGCCGCTCCACCCGCCCTCCGCCGGCGTGCAGCGCGTACGCCCCGTCGGGCCCCGGCCGGGCCGGTTCGAGGTACACGTGCGGGACGGTGGGGGTGCTCACGCGGGACCTCCGGCGGGCAGCGGGGAGACGTCTGGAACGGCAGTGGGGACCGGTGGTGCGGGGGAGACCCGGGAGAACGGGTACGGCGCGAAGACGGGCGGTTCGAAGATGCCCGGCGGAGCCGCGACGATCTCCGGAATGGCCCGGATGACGGGACCGGCGGTGACGAACTGCCCGGCCGTGGTACGGCTGCCGGGATCGTTGGGCTCGACCAGGTTGAGGGTCATGGTGAGGCCCGGCCGGCCGGTCACGCGCACCGTCCAGTGGTCCCGCCCCGCGTACCGCGGCATGGCGGGGTCCATCGTCCAGATGATCGCCAGAGTCAGCACCCGCCGGCCCGCCGAGACGGCGTGCCAGCGCCACTCGGTGGCCGCCACGGTGCCGGCCCGGATGGTGCCGGCGGCCACCCGCAGCTCGTGGTCGGTCACCTCGACGTGATGGTCGGGCTCGATCCGGTCGATCGCCAGGCCCATCCGCTCGGCCATGAAGGCCAGGGTCTCGGCGTACAGCTTCCCGTACAGCCGGGGCAGCTCCCCGGCGGCGAGGTCGATCGCCGCCGGGTCGGAGCCCATGCCCATCACGTCGAAGGCGAAGCCGGGGTCGGGCACCCGGCTGGCGTCCAGCACCTCGTCGATGACGAGGTGCTCGAGGTCGAGGCAGACCCCGCTCAGCGCCAGCACGATGCGCTCGCCGATCACTCCGGGGCTGATGCCGGTCCCGTACAGGGTCGTGCCGCCCTCCCGGCAGGCGGCCAGGAACATCTCCTCCCGCTCCGGGCCGTGCGCGCGGGGGAAGTGGTGCCCCGCGGTGGTGATGACGTTCTTGCCGGAACGCAGCAGCGCGCAGATGTCGGCGTCGTGCGTCTCGTACGGCACCTGCAGCCGTGGTGCGTGCAGCACCACGTCGGCGGGGAGGGCCAGGATCTCCGCGCGGTCGCGGGTGGCGATGACGCCGGTCGGGTCCCGCCGGGCGATGTCGCCCGCGTCCCGCCCGGCCTTGCGGTCCCCGTAGACGAAGAGCCCGGCGAGCTCCAGGTCCGGTGAGTCGATGACGGCGCGCAGGCAGGTCTTGCCGACGGCGCCCGTCGCCCACTGGATCACCTTGAGGGTCACGGCTTCACCTCCCCGCCCGGTACGAGCCGTACGGTCAGCCCGGCGACCAGGTGCTCCCTTGCCGGGCCGTGGCCGTACAGGTCGGCGGCGACCAGGCCGCGCCGGCCGGTGACGGGGACGAAGCGGATGAGACCACCAGCCTGCACGCAGGTGTCGGTGACCTGCTCCGCGCCGAGCAGGAACGCCCAGAGCCCGGCGGTCCGCGCGGGGGCGGCGACCGCCACGTCCACGGCCAGCAGGTCCCCGGCGGGAGCGCCGCCGGGACGGCCGGGCACCGCCCAGTCGTCGTAGTGCCAGTGCTTGCCGGCCGGGATCCGGTCGGCCTCCAGCATGACGCCGAGGTCGCCCGGGTGGAGCTGGACGATGTCGGCGCCGTGGAACTCCTGCCGGTGTGCCACCTGTACCCCGCGTGCGGCGGCCCGTGCCACCAGGGAGCCGGTGTCCGGGACGCGCACGCCGACCACGTAGCCGCCCTCCCCATGGGTCAGGAACCGGTGCAGCGGGGAGTCCGGGCCGGACGGCGCGATGATCTCCAGATAGCTCCGGCCGAGGTTGAGGATCTCGTTCACCATGCCCCAGGAGGCCAGCTCCGGGTCGGGAAAGCCGGCCGGCAGGCCGAGCGCGGACCGGGCGGCCGCCGTGGCGGTGGCCAGGTCCCGCGCGGCGGCGGTGGCCTGGATCAGCTCGGGCCCGCTCACCGGCCGGTCCGCAGGGCGGTGGCGTCGAGCAGCTTGGCGAGATAGCGCTCGTGGCGGGCCGGGTCACGGGCCATCCGGGCCCGCGCGTCGATGGCCATCCAGTCGGTGTCGGCGACCGACTCCCCGCGCGCCACCGCCTTGAGCCCGGCCTTGGCGATGTCGCGGGGGTTCTCCTTGGTCCCTTCCACGTGCGCCGCCATCCGGGTGTCCACCGAACCGACGATCAGGGCGGTCACGCCGGTGCCCTGCGGCGCGAGCTCCGCCCGGGTGATCCCGCTCAGCCAGAGCGCCGCGGCCTTGGAGGTCGAGTAGCCGCCCATGAAGGCGGTGGGCACCGTCGCCGCCACCGACAGCACGTTGGCGATGGCGCCGCCGCCGTTGGCGCCGAGCACCGGCGCGAACGCCCGCGTCATGTTGAGGGTGCCGAAGAAGTTGACCTCCATCTCCTCGCGGGCCGCCTGGACGTCGTCGGTGAGCACCAGCCGGGTGTTGGCGAAGTAGCCGGCGTTGTTGACCAGGAGGTTCACGTCGGCGCAGGTCCGGGCGGCCGCGGCGACCTGCTCGAGGTCGGTGACGTCCAGCCGTACCGGCACGGCCCCGGCGGCGAGCAGATCGTCGTCCACGTCCTCGGTCCTGCGCGCCCCCGCGTAGACCCTGGCCGCGCCCTGGGCCAGCAGCTCCTCCACGAAGGCCCGGCCGATGCCGCGGTTGCCGCCGGTGACCAGCGCGGTCGCCCCCTCGACGCGAATCATCGAGCGGCTCCCGTCAGGCCGTCGTAGATCGGGTCGTCGGGGTGCTTGCCGCCGCGGGCGAGGCCGCCCGGGTCGGCGATGAGCATGCCGAAGATCCAGGTCTCGGCCGCCGGGGCGTCGTGGTTCCACTCCCACACGAGCCGCCGGTGCGCGATGCCCCAGTGCCCGTCGCGGCGCTCCAGCCGGTCGAGGAGGCGGGCGCCGACGAACGAGTGGCCGGGGCCGTCGGGGGTCCGTACCCGGCTGAAGGTGGTGACGTAGGACTCCGCCCGGGCCTGGTCGCCGTCCAGGTCGATCAGCACGTTCGTCATGCAGTGCATGGTCCGGCTGCGCGGATGGGTGATCGTCGGGGCGATGGAGCGCACGTAGTCCCGTGCGGTGCCGTCGAACACGCCTCCGTGGTCCTCGGTGGCACCGGGCAGGTAGCAGGCGGCGATGCCGTCGACGTCACCCCGGTCGGCGGCCCGCAGGTAGCGGGCGAGCAACTCATAGATGTCCTGCTTGTCCAGCAGTGCCTGCACTGCCGGATCGCGTTGGTCGGTCACGCCAAGGCCTCCTCGCCGCTCGTGGCTCCGCGGCCATCCACCGGATGGTCCCGCCGATTTCACGCTACAACTAAGAGAGTGAATCGGCCAAGGGGCCGGACCGGGTCGATTCGCCCGGCGCCCGCCTCCGGCCGCCGCCCCGATCCGCGGCCGGTCGCCCACGGGACGGCGGGGCGATGGCGAGCCGGCCGGAAGAACCTGATCACGAACGTGTTGCGGCCCGTTGACTAGGTCACTCTTTCTGTTGTAGTAACACTGTGACCGGCAACACACTGCTAACTGAAGTGTCCAGCTCGTGGAGGAACCACCCGGATGGCAGCAGCCAACGACCAACGATCCGAACTGCGGATCTCAGGGGTGACCCTGCGATTCGGCGGCGTCACGGCTCTGGACGGAGTCGGTTTCACCGTCGCGCCCGGTGAGATCTGCGGGCTGATCGGCCCCAACGGCGCGGGCAAGACCACCCTGTTCAACTGCGTGACCCGCATCTACCGGCCGGACTCCGGTGAGATCTCGTTCGCCGGAACCGACGTGTCCCGCACGCCCCCGCAGCGGATCGTCCGGCTCGGCATCGCGCGGACCTTCCAGAACCTGGCGCTGTTCCCCTCGCTCACCGTCCTGCAGAACACCGTGGTGGGGGCGCACTCCCGCGACCGCTCCGGGTTCGCCGGAGCGGTCGCCGGCCTGCCGCACGTCCGGGCCCGGCAGCGCCGGATGGAGGGCGAGGCGATGGACATCCTCGCGGAGCTGGAACTGCGCGACGTCGCCCACCGCCCCGCCCGGGGACTGCCCTACGGCACCCTCAAGCGGGTCGAACTGGCGCGGGCGCTGGCCGCCCGGCCGCGGCTGCTGCTGCTCGACGAGCCCGCGGGAGGCCTGACCCACGCGGAGGTGCACGACCTGGGCTCCCTGATCCTGCGGCTGCGCCGCGACCGCGATCTGGGCGCCCTGCTGGTCGAGCACCACATGGGCATGGTGATGCGGGTCTCCGACCACGTCGTGGCGATGGAGCTCGGCCGCAAGATCGCCGACGGTACGCCCGAGCAGGTGCGCGCCGAGGAACGGGTCGTCGCCGCCTACCTGGGGAAGGCGTCATGAGCCTGCTGGAGGTCACCGGGCTCACCGCCGGGTACGGCCAGGCGGCGGTGCTGCACGGCCTGGACCTGGAGGTGGCCGCCGGAGAGGTCGTCGTGGTGCTCGGCGCCAACGGAGCCGGCAAGACCACCACGATGCGCGCGCTGACCGGCCTGATCCCGCACCGGGGCTCGGTCCGGTTCGACGGCGCGCCGCTGGACGGGCTGCGGCCCGACGCGATCGTGGCCCGGGGCATCAGCCTGGTGCCGCAGGGCCGCGGCACCTTCTCCCACCTGACCGTGCTGGAGAACCTGCGGGTCGGCGCCGCGCTGCGCCGCGACCCGGCGGGCGTACGGGAGGACATCGACCGCTGGTGCGAGGTCTTCCCGGTGCTGGGGCTGCGGTCCCGGCAGGAGGCGGGCACCCTGTCCGGTGGTGAGCAGCAGATGCTCGCCGTCGCGCGGGCGCTGATGAGCCGTCCCCGGCTGCTGCTGTGCGACGAGCCCAGCCTCGGCCTGGCCCCCCGCATCGTGGCCGAGCTGTTCGCCACCCTGGCCGGCGTCAACCGGGACCAGGGCACCGCGATGCTCCTGGTCGAGCAGAACGCCGAGCTCGCGCTCGGCCTGGCCGCCCGTGTCTATCTGCTGGAGGTCGGCCGGGTCGTCGCGGCGGGCGACGCCGCCCGCTACCGCGACGACGAGTCCATCCGCCGCGCCTACCTCGGCGACTAAGGAGTCGATGATGGACGTCTTCCTCGAGCGCCTCTTCGACGGCCTCACCAACGGTGCCATCTACGCGATCATGGCCTTGGCCCTGGTCGTGGTCTTCCGCGGCACCGGCATGATCAACTTCGCCCAGGGTGAGATGGCGCTGTTCACCACCTACCTGGCGTGGGGGCTGACCACCCGGGACGTGCCGGTGTGGCTGGCCGCGATCGCCGCCGCCGTGGCCGGGTTCCTGCTCGGCGCGATCGTCGAGCGGACCCTCATCCGGCCCGTGCGACGGCGCAACGACATGGCCACACTGATCGTCGCGCTCGGGCTCTTCACCGGCTTCAACGCGCTGGCCGGGCTGCTGTGGAACTCCGAGACCAAGACCATGCCCGGCCTGTTCCCCGGCGGCCAGGACGACTACCTCGCGCTGGCGGGGGCCCGGCTCTACTGGGACGCCGTCGGCGTCTGGGTCTTCGTGATCCTGCTGATCGGCGCGGTGTTCCTGCTGTTCAACCGCACGAGGATCGGCCTGCACATGCGGGCGGTGGCCGACAACCCCGAGTCGGCGGCGCTCAGCGGGGTCCCCACCAGCCGGATCCTGATGCTCGGCTGGGGCCTGGCCGGGATCGTCGGCTCGTTCGCCGGGATCCTCATCGCGCCGATGTCGTCCCAGCAGCTCAGCCTGCAGACGATGTTCCCCATCCTCATCTACGCCTCCGCGGCGGCGCTGTTCGGCGGGCTGGACAGCCCCGTCGGCGCGGTGGCCGGCGGACTGGTCATCGGCCTCATGGAGGCCATGATCACCGGCTATGTCGACTTCATCGGCGGCACCCTCTCCCAGACGGCGGCGCTGGTGGTCATCGTGCTCATCCTGCTGTTCCGGCCGACCGGCCTGTTCGGCACCCGGCAGATGGAGCGGTTGTGACCTCGGGAACCAGCCAGCAGGACCCCGCGGGGGCCGCCCCGCGGGCGCGGTTCGTGATCGTGCGCGGATCCCTGCCGCACCGGTCCTGGCAGCTCGCCGGGGTGCTGGCGGCGGCGGGACTGCTGCTGGCCGGGTCCGGCCTGCAGTCCTTCCGGGTCGGCCAGCTCACCAGCGTGCTGATCTTCGCGATCGCGATCAGCGGGCTCAACCTGGCGACCGGTTACACCGGGCTGCTGTCGATCGGGCACTCGGCGTTCTTCGGGCTCGGCGCCTACACCACCGGCGTCCTGGTGGTCTCCCACGGGGTCGGCCCGCTGGTCACGCTGCCGGTGGCGGCCGTGCTCTGCTTCCTGCTGGGCTTCGTCGTGGGCCTGCCCGCGCTGCGCATCCGGGGGCTCTACCTCGCGCTGGTCACCCTCGCGGTCGGGGTGGCGTTCCCCGAACTGGTGCGCAGGTTCCCCGACTTCACCGGCGGCGCCGCGGGGCTGGTCATCCGGTCCCGGCAGCTGGCCCCGCCGGAGTGGACCGGGCTGGGGCTCGGCCGGCGCGGCCTGTGGCTGTACTGGCTGAGCGCCGCGGTCCTGGTCGTGGTCCTGCTGCTGATCCGCAACCTCACCCGCAGCAGGGTCGGCCTGGCGATGGTCGCGACCCGCGACAACGAGATCGCCGCGGCGGCCTCGGGCGTCAGCCTCGCATCGGTCAAGACCACCGTCTTCGGCCTGTCGGGGGCCGTCACGGGGGTGGCCGGCAGCCTGTTCGCGATGTACGTCGGGGCGCTGTCGCCCGACGGGTCCTTCACCCTGCTCAAGTCGATCGAGCTCATCACCGGGCTCTTCGTCGGCGGCGCGGCGACCCTGCTGGGCCCGGTCGCGGGTGCGCTCGCCGTCGTCTTCATCCCCTACTTCACCGCGGACCTCAGCTCCGGCCACGTGTCCGGGATCCTCTTCGGCGCCGTTCTGATCCTCATCGTCTTCCTCATGCCCGAGGGCGTCGTCGGGCTGCTCAACCGCGTCGTGCGGCGCGTCGTCCAGATCACTCCACCTGCCGATCCACCGGCCGATCCACCGGCCCACCAGGTCACCGACGGCACCGCGCCCGAGCGCGCCGTCACCGATGAGGGAGAACGTTCATGAAGACCAGATATCTCACCGTCCTGGGAGCGTCGGCCGTGCTGCTGCTCGCGGGCTGCGGGTCCGGCACCGACGACAAGGCCGCCGCCTCCGGCGGATCGGCGGGCATCTCCACCGCGGACTGCACCGACCCGGGGTCGGTCACGCAGAAGATCGGCGGCACCCTCAAGGTGGGGTGGAGCGCTCCGCTGTCGGGACCGCTCGCCGGTGCCGTCGGCGCCGTCATCGACGGGATGCGGGCCCGGTTCGCCGTGGTCAACGCGGCCGGCGGGATCAACGGCGTCAAGCTGGAGATCGTCAGCAAGGACGACGCGTTCACCCCCGAGAAGGCCAAGGCCAACGTCAACGAGCTGATCCAGAAGGACAAGGTGCACGTGCTGGAGACCTTCGGGTCGGGCCAGCTCAACGCCGTGGCCGACGACCAGAACGAGGCGTGCGTCCCGCTGCTGTTCGGGCAGGCCTCGGTGCCGGCCTACCGGAACGCGAAGGACTTCCCGTGGACCACCGAGTACCTGCCGTCCGCCGA
This sequence comes from Actinomadura scrupuli, assembly GCF_050971785.1. NCBI lineage: Bacteria > Bacillati > Actinomycetota > Actinomycetes > Streptosporangiales > Thermomonosporaceae > Actinomadura > Actinomadura scrupuli. Next base: position 73,997 of record NZ_JBPCCU010000003.1, read on the forward strand.
CGTGGAGATGAAGGTCGTCGTCGAGCAGCTCAAGAAGAAGTACCCGGGTGGCGCCACCGTCGCGATCGCGGCCAACCAGACCGAGTCCGGGCAGGGCTACGCCAACGGCTTCAAGAAGGCGGTGGCGGGCAGTAACATCAAGATCATCAAAGAGGCGCCGCTGACCGATCCCAACGCCGCGGCGACCACGCTGAAGGCCAGCGGCGCCCAGGTGCTGCTCGACGCCGGGGTCACCACCGACTGCCTGGCACTGAGCCAGGCAATCGGCCGGTCCGGCTGGCGGCCCGGCACCTTCATCCAGCCCGCCAACTGCGTGGACGGCAAGACGCTGTACGAGCCCGCGGGCCAGGCGGCGGACGGCCAGCAGGTCATGGTGTGGCTGAAGGACCCCGGCAACCCCCTCTACGCCGCCGACGCAGGCGTCAAGCAGTACCTCGTGGACACCAAGGCGCAGGGCGTCAAGGCGCCGCTGAACAACTACACGGTCAACGGCTGGGCCATCGGCGACCTGATGGTCGACGCCTTCACCAAGGCGGCCGGCTCCGCCGACGGCCTCAGCCGGCTGGGCATCATCAAGGCGGCCCGCTCGCAGAGCTACCAGCCGCCGATGTTCATCGACGGCGTCAAGTGGACGATGAGCCCCCAGCGGTCGCTGGGCATCGGGGCCTTCCGGCCCTTCACCTGGTCGGCCGCGAAGAAGGCCTTCCAGCCCGCCGGTGACGTCATCGACATCTCATCCGATTACCAGGGTGGCTGAGCTCACGTCCCCCATCGTCTATGACCCCCTGCGACCCCCCGCGACCGTTCATGACCGCCCGTGACGCGAGGGGCGGCCGCTCCCGGGGCTCGCGGTGAAGCCCGGCCGGCGGCGGGACAGGCCTCCTGGCCCGCCGCCGGCCGGCATCGAGTGAGAGGAAACCGGAGATGAAGCACCGTGGTCTGCACCCCGCCGAACGGGTCGGGGAGTACACCGCCAAGGGCTGGTGGAGCGACGAGACGACGGACGGGCTGTTCCGGGCCCGGGTCGCGGCCGCCCCGGACCTCACGGCCGTCGTGGACCCCGCCAACAAGACCGACCTGGTCGGCACGGCTCCGCGCCGGCTGACCTGGCGCGAGCTCGACGAGGAGGTGACCGGGCTCGCGGACGTCCTGCTGCGGCACGGCGTGGGCGCCGGGGACGTGCTCGCGGTGCACCTGCCCAACACCGTCGAGCTGGTCGTGGTCTACCTCGCGTGCTGGCGGCTCGGCGTCGTCGTCTCGCCGCTGCCGGTGCAGTACCGCGAGCACGAGGTGACCGAACTCGGGCGGCTGGCCGGCTTCACCGCCTTCCTGACGGCCGTACGCGTCGGCGAACGGCGGCTGGCCGAGGAGATACAGGCCGCACGGGAGGCACTGCCCGGCCTGCGCACCGTGCTGGCCTACGGAGAGGCGGTCCCCGAGGGCGTCGTCGCCCTGGGCGCGGACCCGGCCGAGGGCGCCCGGGACCGGGTCGAGTCGTACGCGGCCGCCCATCCCGCCGATCCCAACGACTGCATCACCATCTGCTGGACGTCGGGCACCGAGAGCACCCCCAAGGGAGTGCCCAGGACGCACTACGACTGGCTGGCGATGAGCTGGGCCACGGTCGACGCGCCCCGGCTGACCGCGGAGGACGTGCTGCTCAACCCGTTCCCGATGGTCAACATGGCCGGCATCAACGGCATGTTCCTGCCCTGGCTGCGGGTCGGCGGGGTCCTCGTCCAGCACCATCCCTTCGACCTGCCGACCTTCCTGCGGCAGATCGAGGACGAGCGCGTCACCTACACCGTCGCGCCCCCGGCGCTGCTGAGCATGCTGCTCGCCCGCGCCGACCTGCTGGCCGCCACCGACATCGGCTCGCTCCGGCTGATCGGCTCCGGCTCCGTGCCCCTGGCCCCCGCCATGGTGAAGGGCTGGCAGGACGTCCACGGCATCGGGATCATCAACTTCTTCGGCTCGAACGAGGGCATCGGCCTGCTCACCGATCCGCACGACGTGCCCGACCCCGAACAGCGGGCCCGCTACTTCCCGCGGTACGGCGTGCCCGGGGTGAGCTGGACCTCCCGGATCTCCGAGTGGGTGGAGGTACGGCTGGTCGACCCCGACACCGGGGCCGAGGTCACCGAGCCGGGGGTGCCCGGCGAGCTGCGCATCAAGGGGCCGATGGTCTTTCCCGGCTACCTGGGAGGGGAGAACCTGGCCAGCCCGTTCGACGACGACGGCTATCTGAAGACCGGTGACGTCTTCGTCATCGCCGGGGACGACGGCCGGTTCCTGCAGTACGTCGACCGGGCCAAGGACCTCATCATCCGCGGGGGCATGAACATCGCGCCCGCCGAGCTGGAAGGGCTGATCGCGGGGCACCCCGGCGTCGCCGAGGTCGCCGTCGTCGGCTACCCCGACGACCTCCTCGGCGAGAGGGTGTGCGCGATCATCGTGCCGAAGGGGGACCCGAGCCCGACCCTCGAGGACCTGCTCGCGTACCTGCGGGACCACCGGATCGCCTCGTACAAGCTGCCCGAACGGCTGGAGCTGCGCACCACGCTGCCGCGCAACCCCGTCGGCAAGATCCTCAAACGCGACCTCCGCAAGGAGCTCGCCCCCCGCCAGGAGACCGCCACCCCCGCAGACCCAGCGGTCCCCGGAACAGGAAGGTAGTCATGGACGACACCGAGAAGCTGGCCGTGGTCCGCGACATGGTCGATGCCTGGAACACCATGGACTGGGCGAAGATCGTGTCCCTCTTCGCACCCGACGGGGTGCTGCACAGCGTGATGAGCGAGCCGGTACGCGGGCGGGCCGCGATCGGCGAGCGGCTGGCCGTGCTCGCCGACGGGCTGGAACGCCTCAGCCTGGAGGTCAGGGCGATGGGCGTGATCGACGGACGGGTCTACGTCGAGCGCGTCGACGTCTTCGACGTACGGGGCTCGCACGGCGAGGTGCCGGTGGTGGGCGTACTGTCCCTGCGCGACGGGCTGGTCACCGAGTGGCTGGAGTACTACGACCGGGCCACGCTGCTGCGCGGCATGGGCCTGACCGCGGACTTCGCGGCCTGATGATCCCGAGGGCGGGGAAGCGCGGATGAACATCGAGGTCTCACTGGGCCTGTGGCAGGACCGCCCGGCGGAGGAGGTCGTCGGCACCGCGCTGATCGCGGACGCCTGCGGCTATCCGGCCGTGTGGATAGGGGAGATGGCGACCTACGACGCCTTCGCGCTGGCCACCTCGGTCGGCGCGCGGATGTCCGCCGCGGCGCTGGTCCTCGGGCCGCTGCCGGTCTCCGTACGCGACCCCATGATGATCGCGATGGGGGCGGCGTCGGTCGCCGCGCTGACCGGCCGGCCGGTGTCGGTGGCGCTCGGCACCTCCAGCGTCGTGCTCGTCGAGCAGTGGCACGGCCGCTCCCGCACCGGTGCGGCCCGGACGCTCGCCGAGACGGCCGAGGCGATCCGGCCGCTGCTGGCCGGCGAACGGTCGGACTTCACCGGCGCGGCCGTCCGCAGCCGCGGGTACCGGCTGCGGCTGCCCGCACCGGCCGGCGGGCTCGTCATCGCCGCCTTCGGGCCCGCCGCGATCGAGACCGCGGCCCGGTACGCCGACCGGATGGTCGTCAACCTGGTCAGCCCGCAGATGGCGGGAGAGCTGGCCGCCTCCGTGCGCGCCGCGGCGGACCGGCTCGGCCGCCCCGCCCCGCGCGTCGCGGCGTGGATCCCGGCCGCCGTGGACGCCGGCGCGGCGGCGATCGACCAGGTACGTCGCGGCGCCGTCGCCTACCTGGCCGCGCCGGGCTACGCGGAGATGTTCGAGCGGGCGGGCTTCGGCGAGGTCGTGGCGTACGCCCGGACCCGGCCGCACCCCCGGGACCTGCTGGCCGCCGTGCCCGACGACCTGGTCCGGGCGGTCGGGGCCTTCGGCGACGCCGCCGAGGTGGCGGGCCGGCTCCGCGCCTACGCCGAGGCCGGGATCGACGACCTCGTCATCGTCCCCTCCGCCACCGACGCCGACCCGGCGGCCGAGCACACGCTCCGCACGCTGGCCCCGGCGGCCGGGCGGTAGCGGGCCGACCTCCGGCGGTCCAGGTGTCCAGGCGCCCGGGCGGGCGTGAGGGGTGCGGCGGGGGTGGGGCCGCGGGGCGAAAACCAGGTGATCGCGAAGGCACTCTGATGGCACCATCAGTACCGCAACACCCCCGGCCGGCGTCCTGCGAGTCCCCCTGACTCACGGGCGCTGACCTGCACACCCCCTTGCCAGACCGAGTGACGCCAGCGGCCGGCCCCCGGCCCGACACGGTCTGTTCACGTGGGTGTCCCAGGTTCGAGTCCTGGGCCGGGAGCGCTGCCACGGTGAGAGGGAGGTGGACTGATGAACGTGCTGGTTCTCAACGCGTCGTACGAGCCGTTACAGAAGGTGGATCTGCGGCACGCGATCCGGATGCTCGTGCGCGGGGTGGCCGTCGTGGAAGAGGCGGTCGAGGGCCGGACCATCGGCCACTTCCCGGTGCCGCGGGTGCTCCGGCTGGTCCGTTACGTCGCGATGAGGTGGCGGCACGGCAGCCGTCCGGCCTGGAGCAAGCGGGGCGTCTACCAGCGCGAACGCGGGCTGTGCGCCTACTGCGGCGATCGTGGCCACACCATCGACCACATCGTCCCCCAGTCCCGCGGGGGCCTTTCCACCTGGGAGAACACCGTGCTGGCCTGCGGCCGGTGCAACAACAGGAAAGGTGACCGCACTCTCGCCCAGACGGGGCTGCGGCTGCGGGTGCAGCCGCGGGTGCCGACCTGGCAGGAACTGTTCGAGCTGTGAGCGCCCGGGCCGTCGCACGGCGGCGGCCCGGCCCGGCAATGACAGGTCCGCGGTCACAGGTCGGCGGTCACGGTCCAGGAGTCACGGTACCGGAGCGCAGGACCGGCGGGCCGCGGCGGTGGCGGCCGGGATGGCGGCTGGTACGGCCCGTACCGGGCGGGATCGCGATACGGTCCCGCCACTCGGGGTCTCGACCTAGTATGACCCGGTGACGGGCGACTATCTGCGGTATCCCCATGTCCGTGGTGATCTGCTTACCTTTGTGGCTGAAGACGATGTGTGGGTGGCGTCCCTCGGGGACCGCCGGGCGCGGCGGTTGTCGGCCGACCACATGCCGGTCACCCATCCGAGATTCTCCCCGGACGGGCGGTGGGTGGCCTGGACCAGCCTGCGCGACGGCGACCCCGAGATCTACCTCGCGCCCGCCGAGGGAGGCGCGGCCACCCGGCTCACCTACTGGGGCAGCGCCAGGTCACGGGTCTGCGGCTGGACCCCGGACGGCGACGTACTGGCGATCTCCTCACAGCAGCAGCCGTTCCACCACCACACCTGGGCCTACACGGTCCCGGCCGGCGGCGGCCCACCGGTACGGCTGCCGTACGGCCCCGTCGACGACCTCACCCTCACCGGGGACCGGGCCGCGCTGCTGACGGCGGGCGCCATGGAGCCGGCCCGGTGGAAGCGCTACCGGGGTGGCGGCACCGGACGCTGCTGGACCGGACCGGCCGGGGATCCCGGGCAGGCCGTCCAGATCCTGACCGCGCTCGACGGCCATCTCGACAGCGTCCTGATCGTGGGGGACCGGATCGCGGTGCTGTCCGACCATGAGGGCACCGGCAATCTCTACTCGTGCCGCCCCGACGGCACCGATCTGCGCCGCCACACCGGTCACGAGACCCCTTCTGCACCGCCGGACGGCTGGGACGGGCGCGCCTTCTACGCCCGGCAGGCGAGCACCGACGGGCACAGCGTGGTCTACCAGGCGGCGGGCCGGCTGTGGCTGCTGGAGGACCTCGACGGCGAGCCCCGCCCCCTGGAGTTCGAGCTCGGCGGGGCCCGTCCCGCCCGGCGGCCGCGGCTGATGACCGGCCGGGACCATCTGGGAGACCTTTCCTGCGACCACGCCGGGCGGGCCAGTGCCGTCGAGGTCCGGGGCACCGTGCACTGGCTCACCCACCGTGACGGTCCCGCTCGTACGCTCACCGGCGACGGCGCGGCGCGCGCCCGGCTGCCCCGGGTGCTCGGCACGTCCGGCCAGGTCGTCTGGGTGACCGACGCCGACGGCGCGGACGCGATCGAGGTCGCCCCGGCGACCGGCCCCGAACCCGGGGCGCCGCCCCGGCGGCTGGCCCTCGGGGAGCTCGGCTCGGTGGACGAGCTCGCGGCCGCGCCGGACGGCTCCGCGGTGGCGGCCGCGGCGCACGACGGGCGGTTGCTGCTCGTCGACCTCGCCTCGGCGGAGGTCCACGAGCTGGCCGCCTCCGAGGACGGGCCGATGGGGGACCTGGTGTTCTCCCCGGACTCGGCCTGGCTGGCCTGGTCGCAGCCCGGCCCGGACCCGCTGCGGCGGATCCGGCTCGCGCGGCTGGCCGACAGGTCCGTCACCGATGTCACCTCCACCCGGTTCATCGACACCGACCCGGTGTTCACCCTCGACGGCAAGCACCTGGCGTTCCTGTCCTGGCGGGGTTTCGACCCCGTCTACGACGCCCATTTCTTCGACCTGTCGTTCCCGTTCGGCTGCCGGCCGTATCTGGTGCCCCTGGCGGCCGAGACCCCCTCGCCGTTCGCGCCGTTCGCGGACGGCCGCCCCGTCGGCGGCGACGACGACCGCAAGAAGGACCAGCAGGAGGGCGCCGCGGAGTCCCCGGCGCGGGTCGTCATCGACCTCGACGGGCTGGCCGACCGGGTGGTCCCCTTCCCGGTGGAGGAGTCCCGGTACCGCTCGATGCGCGCGGTCAAGGGCGGTGTGGCCTGGCTGAAGGTGCCGCTGTCGGGTGCCCTCGGCGAGAGCGGAGCCGAGCTCGGCGGCGACCGGCCCCGGCCGTCGCTGCACCGCTTCGACCTCGGCACCCGCTCCTCCGACGAGATCGTCTCCGCGCTCAGCTGGTTCGAGGTGAGCGGGGACGGCACCCGGATCCTGGTACGGGACCGCGGCCGGCTGCGGGTCGTCCCGTCCTCGCACCGGTCCTCGTCCTCCGACGACGAGGACGACGACACCTTCACCGTCGATCTGTCCCGGGCACGGCTGACGGCCGATCCGGTCGCGTGGTGGCGGCACGCCTACGACGAGGCCGGGCGGATCATGCGCCGTGACTTCTGGACGCCCGGCATGTCGGGAGTGGACTGGGACGGTGTCCTCGATCGCTACCGGCCGATCCTGGAGCGGGTCGCGAGCCCCGACGACTTCGCCGATCTGCTCTGGGAGGTCGTCGGGGAGCTCGGCACCTCGCACGCCTACGTGTCGCGGGTGCACTACCCGCACGAGGGCGACCCCGTCGGCCTGCTCGGCGCGGACCTGGCCCCCGACGACGAGGGACGCTGGCGCATCACGCGCGTGCTGCCGGGGGAGACCTCCGACCCGCGGGCCCGTTCCCCGCTCGCCGCGCCCGGAGTGGCCGTGCGGCCCGGTGACACGGTCCTGGCCGTCGACGGCCGCCCCGTGGAGGCCGCGGCCGGCCTGGGGCCGCTGCTGCTGGGCACCGCGGGCAAGCCGGTGGAGCTCACCATCGGTCCGGCCGGCGGCGGTGATCCGCGCCGGGTGGCGGTGGTCCCGCTGCACGACGACGAGCGGCTGCGCTACCAGGACTGGGTGGCCGGCCGGCGTGCGCACGTACGGGACCTGAGCGGCGGCCGGCTCGGCTACCTGCACATCCCGGACATGATGGGGGCCGGCTGGGCGCAGTTCCACCGGGACCTGCGCGTCGAGATGCTGAGCGAGGGACTGGTCATCGATCTGCGCGCCAACGGCGGCGGCCACGTCTCCCAGCTGGTGGTGGAGAAGCTGGCCCGGCGGGTGATCGGCTGGGACGTGCCGCGTGGCAGGCGGCCGCAGACCTATCCGGTCGACGCGCCGCGCGGCCCGGTCGTCGCGGTGGTCGACGAGCACGCGGGGTCGGACGGCGACATCATCGCCGCCGCCATCCAGTCGCTGGGACTGGGCCAGGTCGTCGGCACCCGCACCTGGGGCGGGGTCGTCGGCATCGACGGCTGGCACGGGCTGGCCGACGGCACCTCGATCACGGTGCCCCGCTACGCGACCTGGTTCGACGACCGCGGCTGGGGGCTGGAGAACCACGGCGTCGACCCCGACGTGGAGGTCGTCCCCGCCCCGGGCGACTGGGCCGAGGGCGACGACCGGCAGCTGGACACCGCCGTACGCCTGGTGCTGGACGCCCTGGAGACCCGGCCCGCCGCCATACCGCCCGAACTCCCCTCCTGATCGTTGCTTTCACCGTGATCGGGTCCTGATCAGGGGCTACGGGTGGTTGGTGATCTGGCGGGGCCACCCGTAGGCTGCGTGGGTGGCAGATCAGGTGTGGGAGATCGAACCGTCCGGCCCGCTGCGCGGAGACGTCACCGTGCGCGGCTCCAAGAACGCCGTCAGCAAGCACATGGTGGCGGCGATGCTCGGGCGCGGCCCGAGCACGATCCGCAACGCCCCCGACGTCGGGGAGGTCGCCATCACCGCGGCCATGCTCGAGCACCTCGGCATGAAGGTCGAGCGCACGAACGGCGAGATCACGATCGTGCCGGGTCCCGTCGTGGACCCGCAGGTGCCCAAGGCCTTCACCGGGCTGAACCGCATCCCCATCCTCATGCTGGGCCCGCTGCTGCATCTGGCGGGCGAGGCGTTCGTGCCGCTGGTCGGCGGCGATCCCATCGGCCGCCGTCCGGTCAACTTCCACGTCGAGGCCCTGCGCGCGTTCGGCGCCGAGGTCGACATCGCCGAGGACGGCATCCACGCCCGTGCCACCCGGCTCATCGGCACCCGCATCGACCTGCCGTACCCCAGCGTCGGCGCGACGGAGACGGTGCTGCTCACCGCGGTGCTGGCCGAGGGCAAGACGGTGATCCGCAACGCCGCCACCGAGCCCGAGATCATCGAGCTCGCGCTCTATCTCCAGCGCATGGGCGCCCGCATCGCCTTCAGCCCGGACCGGCGGATCGTCGTCGAGGGCGTCGCGAAACTGAACGGGGCGGAGATCCGGCTGGCGGGCGACCGGCTCGAGGCGTTCTCGTACCTGGTCGCGGGCCTGGTCACCGGCGGCGAGGTCCGGGTGCACGGCTGCCCGCAGGACCGGCTCGTCACCGCGGTCACCACGCTGGCCAAGATGGGCGCCCGGTTCGAGATCACCGACGACTGGATCATGGCGTCCCGTCCCGACGGGCTGCGGCCCGCCGCCGTGCAGACCGACACCCACCCCGGGTACGCCACCGACTGGCAGACCCCGCTCGTGGTGCTGTTCACCCAGGCCGACGGCATGTCCGTGCTGCACGAGACCGTCTTCGAGAACCGCCTGGTGTACGTCCCGGCGCTGAAGGGGATGGGGGCCGAGATCGAGGTGTTCGACGCCTGCCTGGGCGGCCCCGCCTGCCAGTTCCACGACAGCAACGCCGTGCACTCCGCGGTCGTCCGCGGCGTCACCAAGCTGCGCGGCGGCGACGTCACCATGCCCGACATCCGGGCGGGGTTCTCCGCCATCCTGGCCGCCGCCGTCTCCGAGGGCACTTCGACGTTGCGCGGTGTGCACCACATCGAGCGCGGCTACCACCGGCCGTTCGAGCAGTTCGCCGGCATCGGGCTGCACCTGCGGCGGCGCTGACGGTCAGGCGCCCCGCGGTGCGAACATGATGACCAGCACGCCGGCCAGGCAGATCGCGGCGCCGATCAGGTCGTAGCGATCTGGCCGGAAGCCGTCGGCGACCATGCCCCACACCAGTGAGCCCACGACGAACACCCCGCCGTAGGCGGCCAGGATCCGGCCGAAGTTCGGGTCGTGCTGCAGGGTCGCGGCGAAGCCGTACAGCCCGAGCGCGATGATCCCCGCGCCGGCGAGCCACCAGCTCCGGTGCTCGCGGACGGACTGCCACACGAGCCAGGCGCCACCGATCTCGGCCGTCGCGGCCACCGCGAAGAGCACCAGCGACCGCAGTACCGTCATGCGGTGCCGCCCGCACGGCCGCCGAGCCGGATCACGCGTTCCCCCGTTTCCCGCACGGGTGCGTCCCGTGCCGCCACGACGGCGCCCGCCGGGCGGCGTGCCCGGCGAGGCCTTCAGGTTAACGGCCAGGGTACGGCGTTCCCGTGGGCCCACCGGGCGCCTGCGGGGGAGACGGCGGACCGGAGCGGAGTTCGCCCTACCGGCCCGCCGGCCGGATCTCCGCGTGCCCTCATCCCGGTCCGCGTACGGTCGCGTGGGCGAGGCGCGAGAGTTCCGAGGGGCGGAGCGAGTCGGACCGCCTCCACAGCGCGGCGTCGATCGCCTCCCGCTGCCGTACGTGCCGGGCCGTCGCGAAGCCGGCCTTCGCCAGGAGAGCGGACATCTCGCCGGGATCGAGGAACGTCAGCCAGGGCTCGCCGCGCTCGGCCGCGACCGGTGCGACCAGCTCGGCGTAGGTCTGCCCCGCCGCGTCCCGCAGGCTCTCCGGGACCAGGTACTCCACGACGAGCTCGGTGCCGGGCGCGAAGCCGCCGACCACGGCCAGAGTGCGGCCGATGGCCTCCCGGGTGAGGTACATCGTGACGCCCAGCCAGCCGACGAAGGCGGGCCGGTCCGGATCGAACCCGTGCCGCACCAGCTCGTCCACCAGGGAGTCGGTCTCGAAGTCGACCGGGACGAAGGCCACGGAGCCGGGCACCGCGACGCCCGCGTCGCCGAGGAGCCGGCGCTTCCATCGCTGGGTCGCGGGATGGTCGACCTCGAAGACGCCGACCGCGCCGGCCAGGTCCGGCCGGTAGGCGAACGTGTCGAGTCCCGCGCCGAGGATGACGTACTGGGTCGTGCCCCGGCGGACGGCCTCGGCGAGGCGGTCCTCGGTGTGGCGCCCGCGGGTGGAGACCGCCGCCCGGGCGCCCGCCAGCACGACGTGCCCGCCGTGGGCGCGGTGGTAGCCGACGAGTTCCTCGGCCTGTTCTCCCAGCAGCGGGTACGCCAGCGGGTCGGAGAAGATCGGTGGATCGTCGTCGACGATCAGGTGGGCCGCGCGGGCAGCGGCCGCGGTGAGTGCCGTCTGGCTGGGTGTTCCGTCGTTCATCACGAAAACGGAGAATACCTATATAAATTGCTATCATATCACCTAAAAGAAATATGTATAAGTGTCATGCAGTTACAATTAAGCGACAATTCGCGGGCGGGTCGGGCGCCTTCCCGGGCAGTAGGCGTACGGACCGGCCATGCCGGGCGACATGGGACAATCGGCTCCTTACGGGGTGGGGCGAGAGGCAGTTCGGAGGACACCGGTGCGGTCGGGGCACGATCTGGAGCCACGTCTCGCCCGCGCGACCGTCGTCGTGGTCTGGGGTGGTTTCGCCTGCGTCTACGTGCTCTCGGCGCTGACCCGGGGCGCGGGCGTCCTCTGGACCGTCGGCTCCGTCGCCACCACGTTCGCCGTCTTCGGCCTCCAGCTCGCCTATGTGCTGCCCCGGCTGAAGCCGCTGCGGGGTCCATGGCTGCTCGCGGCGCAGGCGGTGCTGTGCTACCTGGCGGTGCTCGGCCTGGGCACGTCGGTGAGCATGCTCGGCTTTCTGGCCGGTTCACTGCTGGTGACCGCCGCATGGCCGGCCGCGATCCCGGTGCTGGTCAGCGCGGCCGTCGCCGCCGCGTTGTCGTCCGCATCGCCGCAGGCCACCGTGAACGTCACCATCACGGCCCTGCTGACCGCCCTGGTGATCTTCGGTCTGACCACCCTCGCCGACCGCGCGGCGGAGGTCTCCGCCGCGCGCCTGGCCCTGGCCTTGGCGGCGGCGGGCAGGGAGCGGCTGCGGATCGCGGGCGAGCTGGAGGACGGGCTCGGCCGGGACCTGGAGACCATCGCCCGGGAGAGCGAGCGCGCCCGGCTGCTGGCCGCCGGGTCCCCGCGGGAGGCGGGTGAGGTGATCGAGGAGATGCTCGGCTCCGCCCGGCGGTCCCTGGCCAAGGCGCGCGCGGCGGCTCTCGACTACCGCTCCCTGTCGTTCGCCCCCGAGTGCACGACGGCGCGGGCGCTGCTGGCGGCGGCCGGGATCCGCACGGAGATCGACCTGGGCCACACCGAACCGCTCGGGCCGGCCGGGGCGCTGCTGGCGGCCGTGCTGCGGGCGGCCGTCACCGACATCGTGCGGCTGGGGACGGCCCGGCACTGCACGATCGAGACCACCGAAGGCGACGGCACGGTCCGGCTGACGGTGACCAACGACGGTGTCCGTACGGCCGTCACCGGCGCCGAGGGCCTGGACGGCCTGAGTGCCGAGCTGGCGGCGGCCGGGGGCGGCCTCCGCGCCGAGCTCGCGCCGGACGGGCGGTTCGCCGTCACGGCGACGGTCCCGGCGACCCCCCGCAGAGTCGCCGTCCCGCGCGAGTCCGCCTACCGGCTGTCGGTCACCGTGCTCGCCGTGGTGCTGGCCGGGTCCTGTGGCAAGGCGCTGATCCTGCTCCCGCCGCACGGTCCGGAACTGGCCTGGGCCACCGGCCTGCTGGCGGCGATCGTGGCCCTCCAGCTGCGCTGGACCCGAGGTGACCGGGGCCGGCACTGGGCCGGGGCGCTCGTGGCGCAGACGGTGCTCAGCTTCCTCCCGATGCTCTGGTACGGGGAGGCGTGGCTGGGCGCCCCCGGCTTCCTGGCCGGCTCGCTGCTGCTGGCCTTCCCGCTGAGGGCGGCCGGGCCGCTGGTCGCCGCCGTGATGGCCGCGGTGGGAGCGGCCGCCGTCGCACAGTCGCTGGGCGTGGCCGAGATCGTCAACTTCGTGGTGAGCGTGCCGGTCACCGGGCTCGTGGTCTACGGGCTGGTCCGCGTGGCCCAGCTGATCAAGGAGCTGCGCGCCGCGCGGGAGGAACTGGCCCGGCTGGCCGTCGTCCAGGAGCGGCTGCGCGCCGCGCGGGACCTGCACGACCTGCTCGGCCACAGCCTGGCCGCGATCCTGCTCACCTGCGAGCTGGCCCGCAGGCTGATCGGCACCGACCCGTCACGGGCCGGCGAGCAGCTCGCCGGCGTCGCGGAGATGACCGAGCGGGCCCGGGCGGACCTGCGCGCGGCCTCCGGCGCGGACCCGGAGCTGACGCTGGAGGCCGAGGCGGCGTCCGCCCGCTCCGTCCTGGCCGCCGCGGGCATCGAGGCGCACGTCGAACTCGCGCACGAGCCGCTGCCCCCTCCGGTCGCCACGGTGTTCGGCGCGGTGCTGCGCGAGGCGGTCACCAACGTGCTGCGACACAGCGCCGCGCGCCACTGCCGCGTCGAGACCCGGTCGGAGGCGGGGTCGGTACGGCTGAGCGTCCGCAACGACGGGGTCACCCGCACGGTGAGCCGGCGGGCGGGCTCGGGTCTGGGCAACCTCACCATCCGGCTGGCCGCGGTCGGCGGAAGCCTGACCGCGCGGGCCGGCGACGACGGCTGGTTCCGGCTGGAGGCGGAGGTGGCGAGCCCCGCCGCGCCCGCGGAGCCGTCCGGCACCCTCGCCTACCTGCGCCCCGGCCGCTGAGCCCGGCCGCTGAGCGGCCGGGGCAGAGCGCGGCCGGGTGGCGGCCGGGTGGGGCGGAGCGGGCCGGCGGCATACGGGCTGGGGGCACAGGCGACCCGGCGGCGCGGCGGGCCGGCGGCACAGGGGACCGGGACCGGCGTGGCTCACAGCCAGCCGGCCTCCTGGGCGATGCGCACGGCGTCGGTGCGGTTGCGCGCGTTGAGCTTGGTGACGATGGCCGTCAGATGGTTGCGGACCGTCCCGGCGGTGAGGAAGAGCTGCGCGGCGATCTCCGGGGCCTCGGCGCCGCCGGCGGTCAGCCTGAGCACGTCGGTCTCCCGCGCCGTCAGCGGGTTCTCGGCGAGGTCCCAGGCGGTGACGGCCAGCTCCGGGTCGAGCATCCGCTGCCCGGCGGCGACGGTGCGGATCGCGGCGACGAGCCGCTCCGGCGGTGCGGTCTTGAGCAGGAAACCGGTGACCTCGGCGGCCAGCGCCCGGCGCAGGTGCCCTGGCTTGCCGTAGCCGGTCAGGATCAAGGTGCGGCACTCCGGCAGCCGTTCGCGCAGCTGGGCGGCGGCGGCGAGACCGTCCATGCCCGGCATGTCGACATCGAGCACGGCGACGTCGGGGCGGTGCGCGAGCGCGGCGGCCAGGACCGCGTCACCGCGCTCGGCCTGGGCCACCACGACGAGATCGGCCTCCAGCTCCAGCAGCGCGACCAGCGCGCCGCGGACCACGTGCTGGTCTTCCGCCAGGAGAATCCGGATCACCTGACATGTGTATCAGGGGTGCACCCATGACGATGTCATGCCCGTTCGGTGACCACGTCTCTGGTCCGCGTCGCCGCAGGTCAACAGACTTGTCGGCATGACAGACGTAGTGCGGATGAACGCCGTGAGCAAGGTCTACGGCAGGGGCAAGAGCGGGGTGGCCGCCCTGCGTGAGGTGACGACGGGCATACCGGCGGGGAGCTTCACCGCCGTGATGGGCCCCTCGGGGTCGGGGAAGAGCACGTTCCTGCACTGCGCGGCCGGGCTGGACCGGCCGACGTCGGGTTCGGTGTTCCTGGGCGGCAGCGACCTGTCGGGGATGAAGGAGACACGGCTGACCGAGCTGCGGCGGCAGCGGATCGGCTTCGTGTTCCAGGCTTTCAACCTGGTCTCGTCGCTGACCGTCACCCAGAACATCACGCTGCCGCTGAGGCTGGCGGGGGTACGGGTGGACGCGGCGTGGCTGGCGGAGATCGTCGGCCGGGTCGGGCTGGCCGGCCGTACCGGGCACCGCCCGGCGGAACTGTCCGGCGGGCAGCAGCAGCGCGTCGCGATCGCTCGGGCGCTGGTCACCCGCCCCGAGGTCGTCTTCGCCGACGAGCCGACCGGAGCGCTGGACACCGTCACGGGACGCGAGGTGCTCATCCTGCTGCGCGAGACGGTGGACACCATGAGGCAGACGGTGGTGATGGTCACCCACGATCCGATCGCTGCGGCCTACGCCGACACGGTGCTGTTCCTGGCAGACGGCCGGCTGGCCGACGCCGTCACCGCGCCCACCGCGGACGTGGTCACCGAGCGCATGGCGCGGCTGCGCACCCTCGCCGGCCAGGGGCGTCGCTGTGATGCTGGGATTCGCCCTGAGCACGCTGCGTTCCCGCAAGAGCGGTTTCGCCGGTGCCTTCCTCGCGCTGTTCTGTGCCGCGGCGCTGGTCTGCGCCTGCGGAACGCTGCTGGAGACCGGGCTGCGCGGGACCGTGCGGCCCGAGCGGTACGCCGCAGCCCCGATCATCGTCTCCGGTGACCAGAACGTGCACCAGACCATCCGTAAGAACAAGGGCGGCGGAAAGGTGAAGCTGAAGAAGAAGGCCAAGCCGCTCGCCGAGCGGGTCTGGGTGCCGGGCGACCTGGTGGACCGGCTGCGGGCGGTGCCCGGGGTCCGGTCGGTGGTCGGCGAGGTGACCTTCCCCGCGTACGTCAGCGTGGGCGGGCGTTTCGTGGCCGGGCCCGCCTCCCTGGGCCATGCCTGGGACTCCGCGGCCCTGACCCCCTTCACCCTGGGGGCGGGGCGCTCTCCCGCGGCCGCGGGCGAGGTGGTCGTCGACGCGGATCTCGCGCGCCGGGCCCGGCTGGCCGTGGGTTCCCCGGTCACCGTGCAGGCGACCGGCGCCCCCGCCGGGTACACGGTGGTCGGGGTGACGGCGCAGGCCCTCGGCAACCAGTCCACGCTGTTCTTCGCCGCCGGCGAGGCGCGGCGGCTGTCCGGGCGGACCGGGCTGGTCAGCGCGATCGGAGTCTTCCCCCGGCAGGGCGCGGACGTCCGCGCGGCGGTCGACGCCGCCGTGGCGGGCCGCCCCGCGACGGTGCACGCCGGCGGCGATCGGGGCCGGGTCGAGTTCCTGAACGCCGAGCAGGCCCGGGTGCAGCTCATCAGCATGGGCGGCGCGCTCGGCGGCACCTCGCTGCTGATCGCGATCCTCGTCGTGGTGGGCACGTTCACCCTGTCGATCCAGCAGCGGCACCGGGAGATCGCGCTGCTGCGGGCGGTGGCGGCGACCCCCCGGCAGGTCCGGAGGATGATCGGTGGCGAGGCGCTGATCGTCGGCGCGGTGGCGGGGCCGCTCGGCGCGGCGGCCGGCATCGGGCTGGGGTTCTGGCTGCGCACCCGCTTCGTGGCCTACGGCGCGATGCCCGCCAACCTCGATCTGGTGCTCGGCCCCTTCCCGGCGTTCGCCGCGGTCCTCACCACCCTGCTCGCGGCGTGGACGGCGGCCCGCGTGTCGGCTCGCCGCATCAGCCGGATCAAGCCGGTCGAGGCGTTGGGCGACGCCGCGCTGCAGCCGCCCCGGCTGGGCCGGCTCCGGCTGCCGGGCGGCCTCGTCCTCCTGGCCGGGGCGGTCGCGCTGACCATCGTGCTGACCAGGTTGACCACCGATGCGGCGTCCACTCCGGTCAGCCTGCTCACGGCGCTGGTCTGGTCGGCCGCGGGGGCGCTGCTCGGACCCGTCATCGCGCAGGCGGCCATGGCCGTGCTGGGCGGGCCGCTGCGCCTGTCCCGCGTCGGCGGATACCTGGCCGCCGCCAACCTCCGGGCCGGCGCCCGCAGGCTCGCCGGTGTGATCACCCCGCTCAGCCTGCTGGTGGCCATGGTCTGCACCATCCTGTTCGCCCAGGACACGATGGGGCACGCCGCCACGGCGCAGGCCCGCACCGGTGACCTCGCCGGTCACCGGCTGAGCAGCGCCGGGCCCGGCGTCCCCGGTGCGGCCGCGGACGCCGTGCGCGGCGTACGGGGCGTCACCGCGGTCACCGAGGTCGTGCACACCACCGTCCGGGTGGGACTGGCCAAGTACGGCGCCCAGGGCGTGACCCCCGCCGGGCTCTCGCGCACCATGGACCTCGGGGTGCGGTCCGGCTCGATGTCCCGGCTGGGTCCCGGCACCCTGGCGGTCAGCACCACGGCGGCCGCCGGTCTGGGCGTGCGTACCGGCGACCGGGTGCGGCTGACCCTCGGCGACGGCACCCGCAGCGACCTCCAGGTCATCGCGGTCTATCGGCGCGGGCTCGGATTCGCCGATCTGACGATGGCCCACGACCTGGTCGCCGCGCACGTCGACGACCCGCTCGCCTCGGCGGTGCTGATCGCGGCCCCCGGGGTCCCGGACGCCGCCCTCGCCACCGCGGTCCGGGACTTCCCGGGCGTACGGCTGCTCGACCGGGCCGCGACGCGGGCCGTCCTGACGGCCCGGGAACACGCCAACGCGCAGGTCCGCCTCGTGGCCATGGGCCTGATCATCGCCTTCACCGCGATCGCGGCCGTCAACGCGCTGAGCATGGCGACGGGCGACCGGGGCCGCGAGTTCGCGCTGCTCCGGCTGGTGGGGACCACCCGCCGGCAGGTTCTGCGGATGCTCTGCTGGGAGACCCTGGCCGTCGTGGTGATCGCGGTCGTCATGGGCACCGGAATCGGCCTGCTGACCCTGTCGGCGTTCAGCGCCGGCATGACCGGGTCGGGGGTCCCGTACGTGCCCGCGGCCACCTACCTGGCGATCGTTGCGCTCGCCGCGGCGCTGGCCCTGACCGCAACGATCCTGCCCGCCCGCCTCGCGCTCCGCAGCAATCCCGCCGAGGCCATCGGCGGGCGCGAGTAGCGGCAGGGCCCACCCGAGGGGGCGCCGCGGTCTTCAGCGATCACCGCGGCGCCCGGCGACCCGGCCCCGTCCGCCGGAGCCGGGTCGCCGGCCAGTCCGAAGCCCGAAAGCTGAAGTCGAAATCTGAAGTCCGGAGTCCGCGGTGGGTTCAGGCGCCCGCGATGACGCCGCGCACCGAGGCGCCATGGAAGGAGAGCAGGATGGTGGAGAGCCGCTTGGGGGTGACCCGGTCGGCGTGCAGGGCGAGCAGGGCCGATGAGTCGGCCCAGGCGCATATCGCCACGGTGATCCCCTGCTGCCGTACCTTCCCGCAGCGCAGCACCCCGCCGACCGATCCGGTCGGGAAGTCCTTGGGGTCGTTGACCCCGCTGCCCGAGAAGACCGAGTCGACCGCCGCCGAGGGCGAGTCGGCCAGTTCGGCGGCGGCCTCGGGCTCGTCGGCCCCGGAGAGGCCGACGAAGACCAGGTGCGACAAGCCCTTGGTATAGAGAGCGATCTTCGTCTGGGCGGAGGCGGAGTTGCCCATCTTGCGGCGCATCTCGGTGATGGACCGCTTGGCGATGCCGCCCTTCATCTGCTTGTAGCCCGCCACGGCACCGGGTATCCGCAGGGTCACGGCCGGAGCGGGCGCAGGAGAGGTCGGGACGGGGGAGCTCGGCGACGGCGTAGGAGTCGGCGCGGCGGTGGCTGGCGTGACCTCGCCGCCGGCGCGGGCGGTCGCCCGGCCGGAGGAGGCCGCCACGCCGAGCACCGCCAGCCCACCGGCCAGCAGCAGGACGGCCGCGCCGACCGACAGGCCGACGATCAGGCCGGTGTGCGACTTCCTCGGCGGCTGGTACGGCCCGTACGTCGGGAAGGGGCCGGTGGGCGGCGTGGTCTGCTGCTGCCCGTAACCGCCCGCAGGCCCGTACTCGCCCGCAGGCCCGTACCCGTGCCCGCCCGGCGGCCGGTACCCGCCCGAAGGTGCGGACCAGGCCGCCGGCTCGGTACCGCCGTCGGGGGTGGGGGAGGACCAGCCGGAATCCGGTGGCGGCGAGAACGGCCGGTGGGGGGAATTCGGGTCCGCGTCGCCCGCCGTACCGTCCTCAGCCATGACCCGTCCCCGCTCGCCCGAAAGTTCCGAAAACGTAGCGTATCGGGATGTGCGAAAGTTTCGATCATGATTTTCGCCGGCGCCGGGTCGCGGCGGCCCCGCCGCCGGGTGCCTGTGCCCACCTCCGTGCCGTGGCCCCATCGACCGGGGTTCGCACGGCCCGGGTCATAGGTCCGCCGGG
Organism: Actinomadura scrupuli; assembly: GCF_050971785.1. NCBI lineage: Bacteria > Bacillati > Actinomycetota > Actinomycetes > Streptosporangiales > Thermomonosporaceae > Actinomadura > Actinomadura scrupuli. The sequence goes on from NZ_JBPCCU010000003.1 coordinate 92,889, forward strand.
GGGTCGCATCGGGGCACGCGCAGGACCAGGCGGGCTCCGCGCGGGCTGTCCTCGACGGCCAGCGAGCCTCCGTGGGCCTGCGCGAGCCGGCGGGCGATCGCCAGGCCGAGACCGGCGCCACCGGTCGCACGGCTGCGCGCGGCGTCCAGCCGGGTGAAGCGGCCGAAGACCTTGTCGCGGTGCTCGGCGGGGATCCCGGGGCCGTCGTCGATGATCTCCACGACCGCCGTGCGGTCGTCGGCCCGCACGATGACGGTGATCTGCGAGGTGGCGTGGCGATCCGCGTTGTCGAGCAGACCGGCCAGCAGCCGGGTCATCCACGGATGGTCGCAGTCGGCGAACACCCCCTCGCACAGCTCCGTGACGACCGTGCCCATGCGTGCGCAGCGGCTCACCTCGGCGGCGACCAGCCGGGCGAGGTCGGCGGGCTGACGGGTGAGCGGTGCACCGGCGTCCAGCCGGGTCAGGACCATCAGGTCGGTCACGAGCGTCTGCAGCCGGTCCACGCCGGCGAGCACCGCCCGCGCCACCTCCTGCCAGTCGGTGTCGTCCGGGTGGAGCAGTGCCTCCTCCACCTGGGTCCGGATGGCCGCGATCGGGCTGCGTAACTCGTGTGAGGCATCCGCGGTGAAGCGCTGTAACCGTTCGCAGGCCTCCGCGGAGGTCGCCGCCGAATCAGCGGCTCTCATGGACATAGTGCGACGCTAATCGACAAGTCTGTCTAACTTGGCAACTTAGACAGACTTGTCTGTTCAAATTAGGACAAGTGGGTCAAAAGCGGCCGGTGGTGCAGCGCATCAGTGCCCGGGCAGGTGGCGGCCGGGGCCGGCCGAGGCGTCGAGCAGCGCCACGGCGGCGTCGCGGGCCACGTCGGCGGCGCGGGGGTTCCGGTCCAGCCGGGCCGCGACCGTCGCTCCGTCGTACAGCAGCACCAGCTGCGCGGACAGGCGCTCCGGATCGGCGTACCCGGCCGCCTCCGTGAGCTCTGCGAACAACGACCGCACCCAGGCCCGGAACTCGTCGCACGCCTGCTCGACCGTGCTTCCGGGGCGGGCCTCCCCGCTGGCGTTGATGAACGCGCACCCGCGGAAGCCCGGCTCGGCGAACCACCGGCCGAGCGAGTCGAACATGGCCAGCAGACGCTCCCGGGGTGTCCGGTATCGCTCCGCGAGCTCCTGTGCGATGCGCTCCTTCCAGAGCGCGTGGCGCCCGGTCAGGTAGGAGCGGACGAGTTCGTCCTTGCTGCCGAAGGTGTTGTAGAGGGTCCCCTTGGCCACTCCGGCACGTTCGATCACACGGTCGATGCCGACGGTGCGCACGCCCTCTTCGTAGAACAGCTCGTCGGCGGCGGCCAGCAACCGAGCCCGGGCCGACGGCCGCTCCGAAGTGCTCCTGGCCATGACCTGACAGTAACAGCTGGACCTCTCCGGCAGCCGTCTCTGAACAGACCAGTCTGTTCAAGACTTGGCAAGGGATCCGCGCGGGCCGGAACGGGCGCGCACGGCGCGGGATCGGGCCGGGCGGCGGTGCGCGGAGCCCGGCTCAGGCTCCGCGGATCAGGGCCTCGAAGCCGGCCCGGGCGGGCCCGGCGAGGCAGGTGTGCAGCCGCTGGAAGGACCGGGCGGATCGCGCGGCCGGCCAGTCCTCGGCCAGGTAGGTGGCGGGCAGCCCGGGGTCGGTCCGCAGCAGGCGGATCCAGTCGGCCAGCAGCGCCGCGAGGGCGGGCAGCGCGCCGCCGGGCTCAGGGGCCGCACCGGCCCAGCGGCCGAGGAACTCCTCGTGTGCCGCGCGGATCTCGACGAGGTTCCACGCGCGGCGTACGAGCAGGTCGAGCCGGGTCGGGGGCAGCGGCCGGCCCGCGAACGCGCCGAAGGACGCCTCGGCCGCCTCCGCCAGGTCGAGCCCGCCGAGGATCTCCAAGGGGTCGACGGTGCCGGGTGCGATCCACAGGCCGTCACGGACGGGGCCGAAGCCCGCCCAGGCGAGGCGCGAGCGGACCTGGTGGCGCAGGTCGCGATGGGTCTCGGGCAGCGTGAACGACAGCAGCGTCCACTCGCCATCGGCACGGCCGAACGGTTCGGGGGAGAAGATGCGGCCCGCACCGTGCCTCAGCACCCGGCGACCGGCGGCGCTGATCTCGTACACGGCCTCGCGCCCCTGCCTGCCACGGGTGAGCAGGCCACGGTGGGTCATCCGGTTGAGCGTGGCGCGGGCGGCCACGTCGGTGACGCCGAGGCGGCCGAGCACGTCGAGGAAGACCCGGGAGGGCAGCGGCTCGGGATGGCGGTCCAGCACCATCTCGCCGAGCAGGGCGAGCAGCAACTGCTGCGGGCGGGGCCGGCCGGTGGGCCCGGTCTCCGGCCGGGCCTCGGGCGTACGGGCTGCCCGTGGCGGCATGGGCGGGTCCTTCCGGGTCGCGGGTGCGGGGGAGAGGCGAGGATACGGAATGATTTATTGACGCGCGCCTGTTTCCAGCCTAACTTCATTTCTGCCGGACCTCGGTGCCGGGCCGTCAGGGGACGGCTCGCGGGCTCCGGACACGCCAGGCGCGGCCGGGCCGACGGCCGTGCACCAGGTTCCGGAGGCCTGACATGCTCGATGTGGGGAACCTGACCGCGATCGACGTGCACACCCACGCCGAGGTGTCCTCCAAGGGGGCCACCTCGCTGGAGGGCGAGCTGGAGGCCGCCTCCAGCGCCTACTTCAAGATCGACGCGGCGCACCGCAAGCCGACGCTGGAGGAGATCGCCGCGTTCTACCGGGAGCGCACCATGGCGGCGGTGGTGTTCACGGTCGACGCCGAGCACGCCACCGGCACCGAGCCGGTACCGAACGAGGAGATCGCCGAGGCGGCGGCCGCCAACCCGGACGTGCTGATCCCCTTCGCCTCGATCGACCCCTTCCGCGGCAAGGCCGGGGTCCGGCGGGCCCGCCGGCTGGTCGAGGACCACGGCGTGAGGGGTTTCAAGTTCCACCCCAACATCCAGGGCTTCTTCCCCAACGACCGGCTGGCGTACGGACTGTACGAGGCGATCGAGGAACTCGGGGCGATCGCGCTGTTCCACACCGGTCAGACCGGCATCGGCGCGGGGGTGCCCGGTGGCGGCGGGATCCGTCTGAAGTACAGCAACCCGATGCACGTCGACGACGTCGCGGTCGACTTCCCGCACCTGAAGATCATCCTGGCGCATCCGTCGTTCCCCTGGCAGGACGAGGCGCTGAGCGTGGCCACCCACAAGCCGGGCGTCCACATCGACCTGTCCGGCTGGTCGCCGAAGTACTTCCCGCCCCAGCTCGTGCAGTACGCCAACACGCTGCTCAAGGACAAGGTGCTGTTCGGTTCGGACTACCCGATGATCTCGCCTGATCGGTGGCTGGCGGACTTCGCGAAACTGCCGATCAAGGACGAGGTACGCCCGAAGATCCTGAAGGAGAACGCGGCCCGGCTGCTCGGCCTGACACCGGCGGCAGGCTGAGGACCCCGGCATCAACTTCGTCGACACCGCCGACGTCTACTCCGGCGGCGAGCCGGAGGAGATCCTCGGGCGGCGACGGCGTTCGTCCTCTCGCACCCGGCGGTCACCTCGGTCAGCAGAAGCCCGCGAGGAAACCTTCGAGGAAACCTGCCAAGAAACCTTCGAGGGAACCTTCGAGGGAACCTGCGAGGGAACCTGCGAGGCAACCTGCGAAGAAACAAGTGGCCCCCCGCGTTCGTTGGTCGTGTCGACGGCCGGATTTCACCGGCGATTTCCTTTCACTCCCCCCGATCCCGGGCCGTCCGGGTAGATGACGAGAGGCCAATGACCTCCAAGCCGACCAGTCCCCGGCCGACGCTCGAGCCGCACGAGGCACGGGTCGTGGTCTCCGCCGAGGAATTGCGTTACCCCGCCGGATCGCTGGTCCTGCTCGCGGGCCTGCCCGGCGCCGGCAAGAGCACCCTGCTCGACCGCCTGTACGGGCTGCGCGGCGACGAGCGCGAGCCGGTCGCGGCCGGTGACGTATGGGTGATCGACTCCCGTCAGGCCCGCAACTGGTGGGCACGCTATCTCGGCCCGATCCCGCACCGGGCCCGTACCCCGCTGGCGCAGGCCACCCACGTGTGGCGCATCGCGCGGGCGGTGCTGAGCGGTCACCCCGTCGTGGCGCACACCCGCGGCACCTGGCCGCACATCCTCAACGGCTTCGCCTGGCTCGCCCGGCGTCGCGGCGCCGGCATGCACCTGATCCTGCTCGACGTGCCGCCGCGCACCGCGCGGGCCGGGCAGCACTCCCGTGGCCGGGTCGTCACCACGGCCACCTTCGTCCGGCACTGCCGGCGCTGGCGGGCGCTCATCGCCCGCGCCCGTTCCGGCGACCTTCCCCCGGCCGCCAGCGTCACCGTGCTGGACCGCGGGGCCGCCGACCGGGTGCGCCACATCCGCTTCGACACCACGCCGGTACGCGGCGGCTGACCCGCGGGCGGCGCCGCCGAGGCCGTTACGCCGCCGTACCCACCGGCGGGGTCACCGGACGCCGGGGCGCACGGCCGTTCACCGCCACGGACCTGCTCGTCAGGGAGGAACGGCCTTTCAGGAGTGGAACGGCCGGTTGGGCCTGGGCGGGTGGGGGAACTCCGCCGGAGTCGCCGCGGGGGGCGTCAGGCCGGATCGGCCGATGAGCTGGGCGAGGACCGGGCAGGTGACGGCCGGTGCGCCGGCCGGATCCGGCTCCTGCTTCCCGCCCGGTCCGGCGTGGACCCCGCCGGGGCCGGGCTGGACCAGGTTCACCGGGATGAGCAGCGCGAACGGCGGGTGACCCGGGGGAGCGACGATCTGCCGGAGATCCGGTGCCGGGCCGCTCACCGGTGCCGGCAGCCGGATCCAGGCGCGGGCGTGGGTCTCTTTGAGATCGACGCTGATGGGCCGGTAGCCGGCCGGGTCGATCGACCCGTAGCCGGTGGCGACCTCGTAGAGGTAGTGGGAGACGATCAGCGCGAGGTCGTCGTCGTGGTCGGCCAGCTGGTTCTTCAGCGCCGGCGCGTCGAGGAGCCGGAACAGGTGGATGACGTCGGCCCCGGCCACGCCGTGGTCGTCGCATTGCACGTAGCCGGCGTGCACGGACATGCGCAGCCGGAGCCGTGCGTGGCCGCCGGCCGTGCGGTTGTGCGCACGCAGGTCGGCGCCGATCCGCGTGGCCAGCGGGTTGAGCAGCAGGTCGAAGTCGGCCCCGGGCTGGGCGATCACGAGGATGCCGTCCCCACGGTCCTCGTGGTGACAGTCGTCCCACGGCAGTCCGACGAGGTCGCAGGCGTCCTGGACGATCCGGTAGAGGACCTGACGCAGGTACATCTGTACCTGGGGCTCCCGGCTGCTGAAGCCGGCGATGTCGACGGCGAACATGGCGCGGTGCTGTCGCCGTGCGATGACGGGCCTGGCGGCCGGGATGAGCCGCTGCAGGATGAGGGCGGCGCGAGGGAACATGCGGTACCTGCTTCGGAGGAGGGCGGGAGCCCGCCGATGTGGTCGTCGGCCCAGAAGTCGATGAGCTGGTCCGGGCCGAGGTCGTGCAGTGCCGGCCGCTGTCCCAGCCGCCTGCCGGTGATCAGCATCCACTTGGTGGTGAGCGCGGTGGCGACGACGGCGTCGTCCCGGGACTGCGGGCCGTACGGCTGGTGAGAGCCGTGCTCCGGACCGGCCTGACGTGCCGGTCTCGGGACCGGCGCCGTGAGGGCGCGGACATGAGGGGGCGGCACAGGCATGACGGACCGGTTCTCTCGTTCTCACAGGGAATTCGCGGGGCTGTTCACAGCCCACGAGAACCATGTCGCACCATTCTCCCCATATGCGGCCTAATTCCCTCATCGGAACGCTTAAGATCACAAAATAATCAAACAGAACGCATCAGAACGGTTCAGAACCCTGAGGCGGGTTTGAACACGCAAGAATGGTGTCCGGGTGCCCGGAATCGTCGGCGCGGGCCGTACCTGGCCGGCGGTCCGGGCAGCGGGGCAGGGCCGGTCGAGCAGGACTGCCGGGCCGTGCTCAGTGCGCGGTCTCGCCCTGGGACTCGTCCTGGGTCTGGTCCCTGGGGGAGGGGACGGTGCCGGCCGCCGGGTCGGCGGCGGCGAAGCGGACGGCGCATTCGAAGAAGGTCAGAGCCGCCTCGGGGAAGCCGGCCCGCTTGGCGTCCTCGCCGAGGGTGCGGGCGTGGGCGGCGGTGAGCCGGCGGTTCAGGTGATCGGGGCTGTGCTGCAGGAGGTCCAGGGCCGCGGGATGGCCGGTCGTGGCGGAGGCGGTCAGCAGGGAGGTCGTCTCGTCCACGCGGGCGGGGTCCGCGGCGAGGATGACCGCCACCTGGTAGACGGCATGGGCGTCGCCGTCCCGGACCCTGCCGACCAGCGTGCGCCCGTAGGGCCCGAAGGACTCCACATGCTCGCGCTGCGCGCCGGTCAACCGCACCGCGGCGGTCATCCGGTACCCGTCGTCGCGCCGTCTCGTCGGCGGAACCGCGGCGAACATGGTGGCCGGCTCGATCACCTGGTTCCATGCCCGCGCCCCGGACGCGGCGCCGGGGACGGACGGGTCGTGCCGGTGCGACAGGCCGAGCCGCTCGGCCTCGGCCTCGGCCTCGCGCAGGGCCGTCTGCCAGGCCGGCAGGCTGGACGTCCCGGGATCGGTGGGGATGACCTTGGCCTCGAAGGCGAGCCGCTGGCAGGACAGCACGAAACTCGCCAGCCACGCGGAATCCGGCAGGCCCTTACGGTGACCGTTGAGCGTCTCGCTCACGGTCGTCTTCGTGTAGGTCGGCAGGCTCGTCAGCCCGTGCGGGATCGTATAGATCTCTTCCAGGCGCTGCGCCATGGCGACTATCTTGGGATATTTGGGTTTTCCGCAGTCCGCATAGAACTGCCGCAGCTTTTCGAGGAAAGCATCGCGTACCGGGTTGTCCGGGTATTTCTTCCTCGCCATTCCCAACCCGCCCTCATCGCCGGGTACCTGTGCCATTCTCCCGGACTCCGGCGCCTCCCCGGACTTCTCCGGCCGGGGATGCGGTTCTCGGGAGGTGAAGAGGTCAAGCGTGCGCAGCGAGGCCGTCCAGGACGCCCCGCCGGGTCGCGGCGGCCACCCAGGGCGTCTCCGAAAGCCGAGAAGTCCTCCTACCGGGACCGGCGGTACGGCCGCCGCGGTATGAGGACCTCGTGCCCGGGCGTGCGAACACTGGTCGCCGGGCAGGGCCAGCATGTCAGGTGGTCGCCGGGAGGATGTGTGTCAGCTGACATCTTCCGCCGCCCCGGTCACAGCTCGCCGCTGATCCGGCGCAGGATCGAGGGCGTCTGGGACGGTGGGGCGGCCTGGGTGGCCAGCAGGTTCATGACGTGCCGGTAGTAGAGGACCTCGTCGGGTCCGTCGAGGTAGCTGGCCGAGGTGAGCTGCTCGAGATAGACCACGTCGGACAGCCCGGGCTCGGGCAGGCACAGCATGGTGACGGGGCCACCGGCCGCGGCGTGCCCGCCGGACCGGAAGGGAAGGAGCTGCACCGTCACGTGTGGCAGGTCGCACAGGTCGATCAGATGCTGCAGCTGGCGGAACATCGCGGCCCGGCCGCCGATCGGACGGCGTAACGCCGCCTCGTCCACGACCGCCCACACGTGCGGGGGACGGGTCTGGGACAGGATCCGCTGGCGCCGCATCCGCACCTCGAGCCTCAGCTCCAGGTCGGCGTCCCCGGCGTCGCCGTGGGCGATGCTGATGACGCCCGCCGCGTAGTCGGGGGTCTGCAGCAGACCGGGCACGAACTGGACCTCGTAGCAGCGGATGAGGGTGGCGGCCTGCTGCTCCAGCCCGAGGTACGGCTCGAACCACGAGGGGATCACGGCTCCGTAGCGCGCCCACCAGGCGGGTGTGTTGGCCTGCCGCGCCAGCCCGAGCAGCGCCGCACGCTCGGTGTGATCGGTGACCCCGTACAGGTCGCACAGGTCGATGACGTCCCGCAGCCGGAAACCCACCCTGCCCAGCTCCAGGCGGCTGATCTTCGAATCCGAAGCGCGGATGGTGTCCGCGGCCTGCTCCCGGGTGAGTCCGCGGGATTCGCGGTGCCTGCGCAGCCGCATGCCCAGGATCATCCGGGACAGCGTCGGGCCGGCCTCACCGGTCGTCAGCGGCCGGCCGCCGGGTCGGCCGCCGTGCTGGTCACCTGTGAGAGTGCCCATGCCCGCTCCCTGCGCAACAGCCGCCCAATGCCCGACACGACCCTAGTGTCTCAGCCGTCCCGCGCGCCGCCCCGTGCGGGGCCGCGATCCGCGCCGGCACAGGGTTCGGGGCTTCGGAAGGAGGTCAGGGTTTTCTGCCGACGCCGCAGAACTGGTCGATCTCCTCCGGCTCACCGAACGGCGCGGCCTCGGGCCGCCACCGGGTGCAGGAGACGATGCCCGGCTCGACCAGCTCCAGCCGGTCGAAGAAGCCCGCGATCTCGGCCGGGGTGCGGTGGGTGCCCGGCGGCTTGCCGAACCGGTTCCACTGCCGGATCGCCTCGGCCATCCTCTCGCCGGTGATCTCGATCGTGGGATGCGCGATGGCCAGGTAGCTGCCCGGCGGCACCGCGTCCAGCAACCGGTCGACGAGGGCACGCGCCTCGTCGTTGTCGGTGACGTGCCACAGCACGCCGAGCATGGTGATCGCCACCGGCCGGTCGAGGTCCAGCGTCCTGCGCGCGCCCGTAAGGATCGCTTCGGGATCGCGCATGTCGGCGTCGAGGTAGTCGGTGGCCCCCTCCGGCGTGCTGGTCAGCAGCGCCCGGGCGTGCGTGAGCACCAGCGGGTCGTTGTCGACGTAGACGATCCGGGACGCCGGTGCCACCCGCTGCGCGACCTCGTGGGTGTTGTCGACCGTGGGCAACCCGGTCCCGATGTCCAGGAACTGGCGGATGCCCACCTCCCCGGCGAGGAACCGCACCACCCGGCCCAGGAACATCCGGTCCGCCCGCGCCTGCGCGACGATGTCCGGGAGCACCTTCGCGATCTGGTCGCCCAGCTCCCGGTCGACCGGGTAGTTCTCCTTGCCGCCCAGCCAGTAATCCCAGATCCGCGCCGAATGCGACACCGTGGTATCGATCGCGGCCGACGACTGCAGACCGGGCAACGGCGAGTCGGCTGTCACAAGGACCTCCCGCGGCGTACTGGCCACTGATGAAGAACCGCCGAACATGACCACTGAAAATAGATCACCGAAAAGACCACTGGAAATCGGTCTTCCCACCATAGACCGGCACACATCCCATGGCAGGGGAGAAGGAGGCGGGCTTCGCCGTCGCCCGGAAGAGGGTGTACACGGAAGGGGAATGCGGCCGGGACTCATGACCGGTCATCCCCGGGCTCGTATCTTGTCGAGTTCGGCACACGTGGGGCAGGCCCGGTAGCCCTCCTGGCGGGCCTTGTTCGCGGCGGCCTCGGCACGCGCCTTCTGGACCTCGGCCTGGACCTTGTAGAGCTGGGCCAGCGTCGCCTGGGCGTCGTCGACGGCGCTCTGGACGGCCGTCGGCAGCGTGATGCGCGTCAGCGTGAACCGGAAACCGGTCAGGTACGGCGCGCCTAGCGTGCTCCGGATGTCGTCGGTGAGGGAGGCGTTGACCGCTTCCTGGATCTTGGTGAAGTTGGCCTTGCTGTCCTCGCTGGAGATGAGCGCCCGGGGCTTGGTCGGGTCCTGCTGCATGAACGCGCACGAGGGGACGAGGTCGGCGCAGCTGAAACCGCTGATCTGGGTGCGCAGCGAGTTGTCGATGACCGGGCGTACGGCCTGCCCGAAGAAGGCCGTCCAGCCCTTCTCGCCCTCCCAGGGGTAGCGCATCTTGTCGTCCTGGCCGCGGAACCGGCGGGTGCCGAACCCGTCGTCGAAGGTGCGCAGGACGGCGGTGTCGCGGTTGAGAGTGAAGTACAGCGTGCCTTCCACGCCCAGGTTCACCCCGTCGTTGCTGGAGATCGTCAGGGTGTCCACACCGAGATTGCTGGCGCGCTTGGGATCGGTGGTGATCGTGAAGAACCGCTGCTGGGCGGGGTACCGGTGGACCCGCGATTTGAGCCCGATCCAGGTGCGCTTGGACGACGGGCCGAGGACCGTACGGATCGTGTTGTCGTCGAAGGGCCCGCCGTTGCGCACCACGGCCACCTCGCCGCCGCCCGTGGCGGCGAACCCGCCGGGCACCCCGACGACGTACAGGGCGATGACGAGGACCACGACCGCCCCGGTCAGGATCGGCCACCGGCGGGCGAGCCACTGCCGCACCGCGGCGCGGGCGGGGAGGTCGGAGACGAGCCTCGGCATGAGCATCTCCCGAAATGATCGCGTACCACGGTCGGTTGCGCCTTGGACGCCAAGTTTCCCCCGTCGGTTCACGCTTTGAAAGGATCTTTCATGAGACGGGTCATCGTCACCGGGGCCGTGGAAGCGCAAGATCAATGTGACAGGTAGGAAAAGTCCTACCTATAGTGGGCGCATGAACGTCACAGGAACCGAGATCGCCGTCCCGCCCGAGGCGGGCTCGTGAGCCGTGGGATGCGCGCCGTGGAGGCGCCGGAGGATCGTGTCTTCGCGGCGCTGGCCAGCCCGGTGCGCCGCGAGGTGCTGCGGCTGCTGCGCGAGGAGGGGCCGCAGCCGGTGGCCCGGCTCGCCGGGCGCTTCGACATGGCCCGCCCCAGTTTTTCCGAGCATCTTCGGGTGCTGCGGGAGGCCGGAGTGGTGAGTGAGCGCAGGGAGGGCCGGCAGCGGCTGTACCGGCTCGAAGCGGTTCCCCTCAGCGAGGTGCAGGAGTGGCTCAGCCCGTTCGAGCGGTTCTGGCGCGAGAAGCTCACCGGGCTGCGGGACCTGCTCGATCGCATGGACGACGACGAACATGAGCGATGAGATGACCGGTGACATGCCCCATGACCCGGCCGACGAGTTGGCCGACGAGTTGGCCGACGACCGGACCGTCCTGCACGTCGACCAGTTCCTGCCGCACCCGCCCGCCAAGGTGTGGCGGGCGCTGGTCGAGCCGGAGCTGCTCGCACAGTGGATGATGCCCGGCGACTTCCGGCTCGAGGTCGGGCACCGCTACACCATGCAGGGCGTGGCAGTACCCGCGACCGGCTTCTCCGGCGTGGTCCAGGCCGAGGTGCTGGCCTTCGAAACGGGCAGGATGCTCAGTGTCGGCTGGCGCGACGCGCACCCGGCGGCCGGCCGCGACGTCGACTGGACGATCACCTGGACACTGCGGCCGGAGGGCACCGGCACCCGCCTGTTCCTCGCGCACGAGGGCTTCGACCCCGACGACCCCGTCCAGCAGCGGGCCCGCTCCATCATGGGCGGCGGCTGGAGGTCGGGCGTGATGCGCGGCCTGCGGGCCGTACTCGACCGGATGTGAAGCGAGCACCGCACCGCCGGATCACCTGACCGGTCCCTTTCCTCTCCCGCTCACTCCTCCCTGTCCCTTTCCTGTCCCTTTCCGCCCGCTGATCCCCATCCCGGCCTCCTGGGTCCGGCCCGCCCCGGCGGCCCGGACCCAGGCTCCGCCCTGCCCTCTCGCCCCTGGAAGGAAGACCCATGCCCCCCGTCATCGAGCGCCCTCCCGCCATCGAGGCGCACGGCCTCACCAAGGCCTTCGGGCGCACCAGCGCGCTCGCCGGACTCGACCTGACCGCCCCGCAGGGCCAGGTCACCGCCGTGCTCGGACCCAACGGCGCCGGGAAGACCACCTTCGTCCGGGTCGTCGCGACCCTCATCCGGCCCGACGGCGGCACGCTGCGCGTCCACGGCATCGACGCCGCCGCGCATCCGGCCCGGGTCCGCCAGATCATCGGGCTGGCCGGGCAGTACGCGGCCGTCGAGGAGGCGATGACCGGGCGGGAGAACCTGATCATGGTCGCCCGCCTCTTCGGCCATGACCGGCGCGCCGCGCAGCGCAGCGCCGACGCCGTACTGGACCGGCTCGGCCTGGCCGACGCCGCGGGCCGGCTGGTGCGCACGTACTCCGGGGGCATGCGGCGCCGCCTGGACCTGGGCGCCGGTCTCGTGGGCGCTCCGCGCCTGCTGCTGCTCGACGAGCCGACCACCGGACTGGATCCGCGTAGCCGCATCGAGCTGTGGGACGCCGTCCGGGCACTGGTCGCGACGGGCACCGACGTGCTGCTGACCACGCAGTACCTGGAAGAGGCCGACCGGCTCGCCGACCGCATCGTCATCATCGACCACGGGCGGGCGATCGCCGCGGGGACCGGCGCCGAGCTCAAGTCCCGCGCGGGACGCGACATGGTCGACGTCCGGCTGCGCACCCACGCCGAGGTCGGCCTCGCCGCCGCGGCCCTCGCCCCGCTGGGCGTCCTGGAGACCGAGCCCGCCGCGCTCGGCGTCCGCCTGGCCGCCCGCAACGGCCCGGACGACCTCATGGCGGCGACGCAGGCCCTGCTGAACGCGAACGTCAGGGTGGAGAACATCGCGCTGCGCCGCCCCACGCTGGACGAGGTCTTCCTGCACCTGACCGGCCGCCCGGCCCGCCCCACATCCTTGGACGACGCCGGAGCCCCGGACGGCACCGCTTCGGGCAACACCGCCTCGGGCAACACCATGGCTTCGGACGGCACCGCCACCTCGGGGAGGATTGCATGACCACCGCAGACCTCGCCCCGCCCGCCCGGGCCGGGGCCTCCCTTGCAACGAGCGTCGCCGCGGTCACCGGCCGGAACCTGTACAAGATCCAGCGCACCCCGCAGATCGTCGTCATGGCCACCGTCCAGTCGGTCGCCTTCCTGCTGATCTTCCGGTACGTCTTCGGCGGCGCCATCCCCACCGGTGACCTGTCCTACGCGGACTACATGGTCCCGGGCCTGCTCACCGTCGGCGTGCTCTTCTCCGGCATGGGCGCCGCCGTCGCCGTCGCCGAGGACCTGACCCAGGGGGTCATCGACCGGCTCCGGTCGCTGCCCATCCCCCGGGGCTCCGTGGTCATCGCCCGCGTCCTGGCCCACACCGTCCTGATCACCTGGTGCCTGCTGCTGACCGTCGCCGTCGCGTTCGCCGTCGGGTTCCGGATCCACGCCGGAGCCGGTGCGGCGCTCGCCGCCTTCGGCCTGTGCGTGCTGTTCGGCTTCGCGTTCGTGTGGGTGTTCGTCGCGCTCGGCCTGTTCGCCGGCAACGCACAGGCGGCGCAGGGTCTCGGATTCCTCGTGCTGCCCGTCAGCTTCGCCTCCAGCGCGTACGTCCCCGTCGGCACGATGCCGGGCTGGCTGCGGGGCTTCGCCGAGCACCAGCCCGTCAGCGTCATGATCAACACGGTGCGGTGCCTCACCCAGGCGGGGCGGGCCGAGGCCCTGCTGGGCCACGGCACCGGCTACTACCTGCTGCGCGCCCTGGTGTGGACCGCCGGCATCACCGTCGTCTTCGCCACCCTCGCCTTCGCCCGCTACCGGCGCGGCTGACCGGGGCCCGGGCCCGGGACGGCTGGACGGCTGCGTGTCCCGCACCCCGTCCCGGGCCCACGAGCGACCAGCCGTACGGCCCGGCCACGACCCGGTGACGTCCGTCCGCCGCTAGGTCGCCGTCAGGGGGAGGCGTGGTGATCGGTGTCCTGGCCGGCGGTGGCCAGCCACGCGTGCAGGACCATGTGCAGCTCGAGCTGGCGGACCGGATGGTGCATGTCGTCGCCGAAGAGCGCTTCGAGCTGGCGTATCCGGTAGCGGATCGTCTGCGCGTGCACGTGCAACCGGACGGAGACCTCGGCGGCGTTGAACCCCGCTTCGATGTAGGTCAGCAGGGTTTCGGCGAGCCGGTACCGCTGCGGCTGCTTGACCCGCATGAGCGGTGCCAGCCGGTCGGCGGTGATCTGCTCGACCAGCTCGTGGTCCCGCATCATGACCATGATCGGCATGTGGTCCGCGGTGTCGATCAGTGCGCCGTCCGCGATGACGCCGGTGCGGGCCAGGTGCAACGCCCGGCGGGCCCAGCCCAGGGATTTGCCGACCCGGGTGATCTCCACGGTGGGCCCGATGGCGGCGATCCAGTCGCGCAGCCCGTTCTCCAGCATCGCCCGGCGCCCCGGTCCCTGGGGGTCGGCGACGACCAGGGCCGGTTCCGGCAGGTGGAAGCAGAGCAGTACGTCCGCGGGCAGCATCGGCCGGTGCACGGCGACGTGCCCTCGGTGGTGCAGCGCGACGGCCGCGACCGAGCGCGGCAGCGGCCACTCGGCCTTGCGTGCGGCGTCCTGGATCTCCGCGAGGGCGGGCCCGGGATCGGAGATCAGCAGATTCACCAGCCGCCGGTGGCGGCCCTGGAACCTTCCCTCGGTGCTGGCCTGGCCCTCGGCATGGCCCTCGGCGACGACGGCGGCGATCCGGTTGAGGTAGATGAAGACCGCATGGGAGACCTGGGCGATGGTGCTGGCCGGCACGCCCAGGCCCTCGTCCTCCAGTGCCTCGGTGAGCCGCTGGACGGCGATGCCGGCGCCGGTGCGGATCGAGGTCTGCAGCAGGTCCGCACTGCGCCCCTCCCTGGCCTCCCCGACCCCGACTCGCCGGAAGAACTCCAGCAGGTCGTCCGAGGGGGTCTCCGGGTCGGCGAGCAGATCCAGGAAATGGCTGATCAGCCATTCCACCGCCTGCCCGATCACCTCGGAATAGCGGGCGTCGTGCGGCCGGACATAGGTCGGCGCCGCCCGCTCGATCTCCGCGACCGCTTCCTTGACGATGCCGGGCACCTGCCCGCGGAGCACCTGCTCACGCACGGCGAACTCCTGCGGGGTCATGTCCACCGTGAACTGCCAGCTAGACGAACACAACCCCGGTCACCTCTCGCCAATAACCCCCGCACCGGGTTTCTCACGTGTTGACCTTGAAACACAACATAGTTGTCATACGGCTCACAGGTCTACGCCCTTCGACCTGGCCTTCCCTCGCACCTCTCTTTTCATCGAGGCGGTTCATCGAGGCGGCTCGTCGGGGCGGCGCGCTCCTGGAGGGCGGAGCCCGGCGGCGGCGGGCTCGACGCCGGTCCGGCAAGGGGCGATCACGGACGAAGCCCCAGGTCCGGGCACAATGGCAACGGTGGTCCTGAAAGATCACTGTCCGGTTCCGCGCGACGAAGGGCCCTCTCACATCGTGGACGCCACAGCCTCCTCCGCCTCCGCTTCCGCCGGCTCGTTCCTGTCGCCGGATCGGGAGCGGCCACGGGTACGCTTCGGCGTCAACTACACACCCAGTGTGGGCTGGTTCCACCACTGGCTCGACTTCGACCTCGACGACACCCGCGCCGATCTGGACTCGATCGCCGCTCTGGGGCTCGACCACGTCCGGCTCTTCCCGCTGTGGCCGCTCTTCCAGCCCAACCGGACGCTGATCCGCCCCCGCGCCGTCGACCAGCTTCTCTCGGTGGTCGACGCGGCCGCCGAGCGCGGTCTCGACGTGAGCGTGGACGGTCTCCAGGGCCACCTGTCGAGCTTCGACTTCGTACCGGCCTGGCTGCGCACCTGGCACCGCAGGAACATGTTCACCGATCCCGTGGCCATCGCGGCCCAGGCCGACTACCTCCGTACGCTGGCCGCGGCCCTGGCCGACCGGCCCAACTTCATCGCGATGACCCTGGGCAACGAGACCGACCAGTTCTCCGGCGCGCCGCACCCCGACCCCGACGAGGCCGGCCCGGACGCCGCGCACGACTGGATCGTGCGGCTCCTGGAGGCCTGCGGCCAGGGCGCACCGGGCAGGCCGCACACGCACAGCGAGTACGACGCCGTGTGGTTCCAGGACGGGCACGCCTTCACCCCCGCGCACGCCGCCCGGCTCGGCCCGGCGACGACGGTGCACTCCTGGGTCTTCAACGGCACCGCGCAACGGCACGGCCCGGACGGCGTCGCGACGCGGCACCTCGCCGAGTACCTCATCGAGCTGTCGAAGGCGTGGGCGCTCGATCCGGCACGGCCGGTCTGGCTCCAGGAGGTCGGCGCCCCCGCACCGCATGTTCCCGCCGAGCGGGCCGCCGACTTCGCCGAGGCCACCGTCCTCAACGCCATGAGCTGCGAGAACCTCACGGCCATCACCTGGTGGTGCTCCCACGACGTCGACCGCGGCCTCGCGGACTTCCCCGAGCTGGAGTACTCGCTGGGGCTGCTGACCAACGCCCGCGAGCCGAAGCCGCTCGGCGACCGGGTCGCCGGGCTCGCCGCCCGGTGGGCCGGCGAGCCGCCGCCGGTGGTCAGGCGCACCACGGCCCTGGTCGTCGACGCCGGTGACGAGCTCACCGCGCCTGCCCGTGCCTCCTGCGCGCCGGGCGGTGAGTTCTACGAGGCCTGGGTACGGCTCGCCGCCGACGGCGTCCGGGCCACGGCGGTCCTCGCCCAGCGGGCGCACGACCCCGGGCACCTGGCGGCCCGCGGGATCACCGAAGTGATCCATCCCGCGCAGGTCCGGTCCGCCTAGACGTCGTCGCCGCCGGCCGGCCCGGCGCGTCCGGGACCCCTGCGGGCCCAGAAACAGGCCCTAGCCGATCGACCGCCCCACGTCCTCCCAGTAGGGCGCGCGCAACTCCTTCTTGAGGATCTTGCCGCTGGGATTGCGCGGCAGGACGTCCACGAAGTCGGCCGAACGCGGCCGCTTGAAGCCGGCCAGCCGTTCGCGGGCGTAGTCCAGGACGTCCTGCTCGCTCAGCGACGCGCCGGGGCGCGGGACGACGACGGCTTTGACGGTCTCCCCCCAGCGCTGGTCCGGTACCCCGATAACGGCCACGTCGGCGATGTCGGGATGGGCCGAGAGGACCTCCTCCACCTCGATGGGGTAGACGTTCTCGGCACCCGTGACGATCATGTCCTTGATGCGGTCGGTGAGGAAGAGGTAACCGTCGGCGTCGAGGTAACCGGCGTCACCGGTGCGCAGCCAGCCGTCGCCGGGCAGCAGCGCGGCGGTCTCCTCCGGCCGGTTCCAGTAGCCGGGGGTGTTCTGTGCCGAGCGGACCCAGACCTCGCCGACCTCCCCGGCCGGGAGCTCCTCGTCACCGGCCGGGTCCACGATCTTGATCTCCACCCAGTCGTACGGGCGGCCCGCCGAGCGCATCAGGTGCGCCCTCGGGCCGGCCGGATCGTGGTCGCCGGGCTCGAGCTGGACGATGGCGCCGGTCGTCTCGGTCATTCCGTACAGCTGGAACAGCGGTGCCCCGAAGGTGGCCAGGGACCGGCGCAGCACCTCGGAGGTGATGGGGGAGGCTCCGTAGGTGATCGCCCGCAGTGCCGAATAGTCACGCTCGGCCGCGCCCGGGACCGCGCACATGAACTGCAGGACCGCCGGCACGATGAACGCGTTGGTGATCCGCTCCCGCTCGATCGTCTCGACCAGCGCGGCAGGGTCGATGTCGCGCACCAGCACCTGGCGGCCGCCGGCGAACAGCCCGGCCAGCGCCCACCCGGTGCCCCCGATGTGGAACAGCGGCATCGGCACCAGGTTGGCCGACGACGCGTCGAGCCGCCAGCGCTGGGCCATCCGCCGGCCCACCGCGAGATTGGAGTTGCTGAGCTGCACGCCCTTGGGCACTCCGGTGGTACCGGAGGTGTAGAGCTGGAGGACGAGGTCGTCCGGCTCACCGGTGAAGCCGGGGTCGTCGGCGGGATGGGACGCCAGCCACGCCTCGAAATCGGCGCCGGAGACGAGCACCGTGCCCGGCAGCTCGGCGGCGAGCGCGGCGAACTCGCCGTCCACGAGGGTCACCCGGGCCTGGGCGTCGGCCAGGATGGCGACGATCTCGCCGGGCGTGAGCCGCCAGTTCACCGGTACCGTGACCGCCCCGATCTTGGCGGCGCCGAACAGCAGGTCGAAGTACTCCGGAGCGTTCTTGCCCAGGTATCCGACGCGGGTGCCGTGGCCCGCTCCCGCGGCCAGCAGCCCCCGCGCGGCCCGGCTGGACCGCTCGTCCAGCTCCGCGTAGCCGACGGTACGGCCGTCGCCGCTGATCGCGGGGGAGCCGCCCCGGGCACGAGCATGATCACGGACGATCGACACGGTGCGGTAGTCCACGACCCCTCCGAACGTCATTCGGTTGTCGGAGCGACCTTATCCACCGGCGTCCGATCGGGAAAGGCTCCGCGGCGACGGTCATGAGCGGCTCGAGCGGTCTCAGAGATTCCGTGGAGCCCCATGGGTCCGACGACCTCCCGGGCCGGGTCCCTCATGCCGTGGGTCTGGTGATCCACATCACCCGGTGAAAAACTCAGGACATGTACGACATCGAGCACCCTTACGGCCCTCTGATCGAGACCACCGTGCGGCTCGCCGGCTGGAACGTCTGGGCGCGGTACGGCCCGTGGGAGCGGCGCGAGCAGGCCGTCGCCGCGACGCTCGGCGCGCATTCCCCGGACATCGTGGTCCTGCTGGAGGCCTGGGAGACCGCCGACGACCACCAGGCCGAGCGGCTCGGCGCCCGGCTCGGCCTGCCGCACTACGCGTTCACCGGCGGCCTGGAGGAGGACGGGGTGACGTCGGGCATGGCGGTGATGTCGCGCTGGCCGATCCTGCAGCACGACGATCAGCGGCTGGGGGATCGCGGTGGCCGGGACGGCGGCTCGGTGCTGTTCACCGAGATCGACGGCCCGCGCGGCCCGGTCCAGGTGTTCGCCGCCATGCTTGCCTGGCGGCTCGACCACGGCCTGCTGCGCCAGGGTCAGGTTCGCGATCTGGCGGCGTACGTCGCGAAGACGCAGAACCCGCTCGGTCCGGTGTTCGTCTGCGGGGACCTCAACGCCGGGCCGGACAGCGAGGAGGTCCGCATGCTCACCGGCCGGGCCGGTGTGGCCGCGCCGGGCCTGGTGTTCTATGACGCCTGGGAGCTCGCGGGCGACGGCGGACCCGGGACGACCTGGTCCAACGCCAACCCGTGGGCGGCTCCCGCGTTGTTCCCGGAACGCCGGATCGACTACGTGCTGTCGGCCTGGCCCCGCCCCGGCGGAGCCGGTCACCCGGTCCGCTGCGAGGTCATCGGAGCGGAGGCCGTCGACGGGGTGCTGCCCTCCGACCACTACGGCGTCCTGGCCGACCTGCGCTACTGAGCGGCCGTCCGCCCTGCCGCCGCCTCGGTCGCGAGCCGCCCGGGAGCCCGGGGGCGCCGCTGTGGCGCAGGCCACTTTCCGCCGATGTCACGTTCGCCGGACGCCGTTCCGTCTTCGAGGTGTGAGCGTCCCGAACGGGCGCACAGGGAGAGGACGGACGGATATGACACGCATGACGCGCGACAACCGCATCCTGGTGCTCGGCGCGGGCTACGCCGGAATGCTCTGCGCCCTCCGCACCGCCAAGCTGACCCGGCGCCGTGGCGGCCGGGTCACCCTGGTCAACGCCTCGGCCCGGTTCACCGAGCGGCTGCGGATGCATCAGGTCGCCGCCGGCCAGGAGCTGGCCGACCTGCGGATCCCCGAGATGCTGGAGGGCACCGGGATCGAGTTCGTGCAGGGCCGGGTGGCCCGCATCGACGCCGAGGCACGCGAGGTGAAGGTGGAGGCGCCCGAGGGCGCGCGCACGCTTCCGTACGACACGCTGGTGTACGCGCTCGGCAGCGTCGCCGACACCCAGGCCATGCCGGGCGTCGCCGAGCACGCCTTCACGCTCGACGGCCCGAATGCGGCCGGTGCGCTGGCCGCCCGGCTGGCCGAGATCGGGCCGCTCGGCGGCACGGTGACGGTGTGCGGCGGCGGGCTGACCGGTGTGGAGGCCGCCGCCGAGATCGCCGAGTCCCACCCGGGGGTGAAGGTCGTGCTGCTCACCCGTGACGTGCCGGGAGTGCTGATGGGGGAGCGGGCCCGGGGCTACCTGCACCGGGCGCTGGAGCGCCTGGGTGTGCGGGTACGGTCCGGGGTCGAGATCACCAAGGTCCTTCCGGACGCGGTCGAGCTGGCCGGCGGTGAGCTGGTGCACTCCGACGCCTGCCTGTGGACCACCGGGGTACGGGTCTCGCCGCTGGCCGCCGACGCGGGCCTGGAGGTCGACGGCCGGGGCCGGATCGTGGTGGACGCCGGGCTCCGGTCGGTCTCGCACCCGGCGGTGTTCGCGATCGGTGACGCCGCCGCGGTCCGCCAGGGCTGGGGAGAGATCCATGGCACCTGCCAGAGCGGGATTCCCACTGCCGCGCACGCCGCCGACTCGATCGCCCGCCGGTTGCGCGGCAAGGAATCCAAGCCGTTCCGCTTCGGCTACCTCCACCAGCCGGTCAGCCTGGGCCGCGGGGACGCGGTCATCCAGTTCACCCGGCCCGACGACACGCCGCGCCGCTGGATGCTCACCGGCAGGCGGGCCGTCGCCTACAAGGAGTTCGTCAGCGCGAGCCCGTGGAAGACCTACGGGCTGACCAAGCGGTACGCCGGTGCGCTGGTGTGGCCGCACGGCGGCCGCCGCAACCGCCCGGGCCTGTCCTGACCGGGTGCCGCCCTGCCTCCCGAACCGGTTCCGGCTCTGTCTTCTGGGCCGGTTCCGGCTCCGGCGGGTGACCCGGTACGGCGTCAGCCGGCGGGGGAGCCCGGCTCCGGCGGGAGGGACAGCCGCTGGATCCGGGCCTCGGCGTCGAGCATCCGCAGGGCCCGGGTGAGCGGCTCCTTGTGGATCTCGGTCTCGCCCCGCTGGTGCATGAGCGTGAGCGCGTCGCGCAGCTTCGAGACCTCCGAGACGAGGGCCTGAGCGGCGTTGACGCCGCCGTAGGTGTGCTCGGCCGCCGCCGGATTGATCCGCCCCAGCAGCTCGATCACCCGGAGATAGTGGTGCAGGAAGTCGCGTTCCGCACCCGTCAACGCCGGAAGCCGATGCTCTTGCGTCATCCTGCGCGACCCCCAGGGCTCGGCGTGAGTCTGAGCATTTCATCCAGCCTAACCGGCGACCGGGCCGGGTGAGGGTACGCCACCCGGGCGGCCGCGCAGGCGGCCGTCACCTCGATGAGGGACCTGTCTCCTGGCCGGCTCAGCGCGGACCGGCACCGACCCGCGCGTGGGGCCCGGCCGCCGCCCGGGGGAGTATGGGAGGTATGAAAGTGGTGGTGCTGGCGGACACGCACGCGCCCCGGCGCTGGCGCTCCTGCCCGCCGAGGGTGGCCGAACGGCTGCGCGGGGCGGACCTGATCCTGCACGCGGGGGACGTGTGCACCGCCGGCGTGCTGGAGGAGCTGGCCGGCTACGCGCCGGTCCGGGCGGTGCTCGGCAACAACGACGGCCCGGACGTGGCCGCCTGGGGCGCGCCGGAGACACTGGAGCTCGAGCTGGAAGGGCTGCCGGTGGCGATGATCCACGACAGTGGCCAGGCCCGCGGCCGGACCACCCGGATGCGCCGCCGGTTCCCCGCCGCCGAGCTGGTGATCTTCGGGCACTCCCACATCCCGCTCGACGAGACGGGCGACGGCGTGCGCATCTTCAACCCCGGCTCGCCCACCGACCGCCGCCGCCAGCCCCACGGCACCGTCGGCCTGCTCACCGTCGAGCACGGCCGGCTCGTCGAGGCCGGCATCGTTCCCGTCACCTGACGCCCGCCGCTGACGCCCGCCGCCCGGCGGGCAGCCGGCTCTCAGGACCGGAGTGCGGCCAGCTCCGCGCGCAGTGCCCGGGCCGGCAGGTGGGCCGGTTCGCGGGCGAGCACCTCGGCGAGGTGGGCCAGCGCGGTGTCCCGCCGGCCGCGCAGCGCCGCGAGTTGCGCGGCGAGGAACTCCACCCGGGTGTCCTGCCGGGCCTGCAGGTCGTCGTCGAACAGCAGCATGGTCGGCAGTGAGGTGGTGAAGTAGTCGATGCGCGCCGGGGTGCCGCGCAACTCGGCGAGGTACGCGGCCAGCCCGTCGATCAGCCGTGCGGCGCGGCCGGGACGGCCGAGCCGGCGCCAGGCCAGGGCCGAGAAGCGGGTCGTCTCGCTGAAGGCCTGCGGGCTCATCTGCCGGAAGTCGCCGTCGGCGGTGGCCGTCAGGGTCCAGTGCTCCGCGGCGGCCCCTGGGCGGCTGTTCGCCGCGCAGGCGTCACCCAGCATCAGCCAGGGCTCGGCGCGGTTGGCCAGCGGATGCCGGGTCTCCCCGAGACTCTCCGGAGGATCGAGTGCGGCCTCGGCGTGCGCCTGGGCGTCGGCGGGCCGCCCGGCGGCCAGGGCGGCGCGGGCCAGGGCCAGCCGGGTCTGCTCCCAGGCGGCCAGCACCCGCCCCTCGCCGCCCTCCCACGGCTGGAACCGGCGGCCGGTGAGCGCCGTCAGGGCGTCCTCCGCCCGGTCCACGGCCAGGAGCAGGAGCACGTACGCGATGGTCAGGTCGTCGCGGGCGGCGATGACGCCGGGCCGGCCCTCCAGCCGGTGCAGCCTCCGTTCGGGGGCCTCCCCGGTGCGCTCGGCCAGCTGGTCGCGTTCGTACCACAGGCGCGCGTCGCCGGGTGCCAGGGCCAGCGCCCGCTCGTAGCAGGCGACGGCGCGCTCCGGGTCGCGCTCGATGTTGAACGCGCCGATGCCCAGGTTGCGCCAGGCCACGACGTCACCGGGCTCCACCTCGACGGCCCGGCTCCAGGCGGCGATGGCGTCGGCGTGCCGGCGGTGATGGTAGAGCCAGTGGCCGAGCAGCGAGGCGGCCCGCCCGTCCGCGGGGTCGTGCTCCAGCGCGCGGGTCAGCACCGCGTGGTCCTCGAGCCGGTGCGGGAAACAGTAGGCGGGATCGCCGGCGCGGGCCCGCCGGCCGGCGTGCTCCGCTCCGTCGTGGTCGCCGAGGGCGGCCAGCAACGCGGCGCGGTGATAGTCGATCAGCGGCCCGAGCCCCGAGCGCGGTCGTCCCCACTGCGGTACGGCGTCCGGGGCGGTGTCTCCCGCGTACCCGGCCTCCCCGGACAGGCGCTGCTCGGCGCGGTCCAGTACGCGCAGCGCGTCGGCCGTGAAGCCCGCCCCGGCGTAGTCGAGTGCCACGTCCAGGCAGGTCGCCGCGTCGCAGGCCGGCGGTTCACCGGCCAGGTCGCGCGCCCACCAGTCCAGCGGGTCGAGGGCGCGGCCGGCGCGGGACTGCTCGCCGGCCTCCGTGGTCCGGCCGAGTCGGCGCAGCACCAGCACCCTCAGGTCACGGGCCTGCAGCAGCCCGGTGTCCACGGCCAGCGCGCGGCCGAGATCGTCGAGCGCGGCCTCCCACCGACCGGCCCGGCAGTGCAGCCTGGCCAGCGCGAGGTGGGCGGGGGCCCGCCAGGCGGCGTTCCAGGTCGCCTTGGCCAGCGCGTCGGCCGCCTCGTCCAGGCGGCCCAGCCGGGTCAGCGTCAGTCCCAGCCGGTAGTGCGCCTCGCCGTCGTAGGGGTTGGGGTTGCGGTGGGTCAGGCGGGCGACGGCACGCCGCAGCAGCTCTTCGGCCGCGGCGTAGTCGGCGGCCCGGTAGCGGCGGGCGGCGAGCGCGAGGTTGCAGCGGGCGTCACCGGGATCGCGGCGCAGCGCCTCCCGCCAGTACGGCTCGGGGGAGCGGGTCGCGTGCCGGTACTGCTCCAGGTGCAGCCCGGTCAGGTAGAGCTCGTCGGCGGAGGAGAGGTCCTCCGGAGCGGGCGGTTCGGTCGCGGGCTCGGGCGGCTCGGTCGGCTCGGGCGGTGTCCCGCCGGGCCCGGGTCGCCAGCGCGCCAGCACCTCGCCGCCGTGCTCGACGGCGAGTTCCAGCCCCGCGATGTCCCGTGCCTCCAGCCGCACCTCCTCGACCAGGGGCGACCCTGGTGCCAGGTCGGCCTGGGCGCTCCACACGACCCGCTGATCCGCGTCGCGCAGCAGCACCAGGCAGCCGGGCCGCGGGGCGGTCACCGCGGCGCCGACCCGCACCAGCGTGTCCTCGCCGGCCTGGTCGCCCGCGCGGATGGTCAGGCTGATCGCGGCGTCCGGCGTGGCCCGCTGCGGCGGCCCGATCCGCTGGATCGGATACCAGAACTGGCTGAAGGCCTTGGTCTCGCCGGGGGCCAGGAAGGAGAAGTCCGGCTGGTTGTCGGTGTGGACACCGGCCATCAGCTCGATGTACGGCCCGTCGCCGTCGGTGAGGTTGCGCTCCCAGGCCCGGCCGAACGCCGCGTTGCCCCAGGTCCACTGCTTCTTGCCGGGGGCGATGCGGTGGTCGGCCCAGTGCACGAAGCCCGCCTCGGCCCGGTGGTCGTACCCGCCGAGGAAGTCGTCCGCACTGCCCAGGCACATGAACGAGGTGGGTACCGGGATGTTGCGGTACCAGTCCAGCCGGTCGGCGTCCGGGCTGCCGGGGCCGACCCGGGCCGGGTAGTCGACCCCGTAGTACCGGCCCGAGGCGCGTGGGTAGGCCGTCGTCGCCCGCCGGGCGTGGTCGGCGACGAACCGCACGTCGGGCGGGAAGAACGACTGGTAGTCGTCGTGCACCCGGACGGCGGCGTTGGCCCACCACAGGAAGGTCTGCACGTCCTCGGTGCGGTTGTACAGCCGTACCCGCAGTTCCAGCAGCGCGCTGCCGGGACGCAGCCGCACGCCGTGCATGCCCTTCATCCGGGTGAAGGGGTCGTGGTCGGAACCCCACACCGTGACCGCGCCGTCCGGTTCGCGCTCGATCTCGACGTCGACGGGCAGGAAGGTGCCCGGCCGGTGGTGCTGCGGCCAGTTGAACTCCACGCCGCCCGACGCCCACGGACCGGTCAGGCCGACCAGCGCCGGCTTGATCACGTTGCTGCGGTAGAAGAAGTCGTATCCGGCGGCCTTGTCGAAGCCGACATGGATCCGCCCGCCGAGCGCGGGCAGCACCATCACGCGCAGCCAGCGGTTCTCCAGATGCACCGCGTCCCAGCGCATCGGCCGGCTCTTGGCGGCCACGCGTTCGTAGAAGGGCAGCGGATAGACGCGCCCGGACGAGCCCTGGTAGACCCGGTTGTCCAGGAACGCCGGGTACGGATCGGGGTCCTCGGGGGCGTAGGTGTCGATCAGCACCTGCTCCCGCCATGCCGCGACCTCGTGACCCCGCTGATCCTCGGGCACCGGCGGCAACTCCAGCCGCGGGCCGTCGCCCTGTTCCCTCGTCATGGTTCCCTCGTCATGCGCCGAGCGTAGGAGTGCCGGTGGTGCCGCCGGAATGCGGGAAAAGGCGATTCACCTGGAGAAAACGACGATCCGGCGGCACGATGGCGGCATGACCCGCGCACAGGGCTTCGCCGGGGAGCGCATCAGCGTGCTCCCGCGGCCGCTGATCCACCAGGCGCTCGGCCGCCCGCTCACCGGACGGCTGCTGGTCACCGACTGCGGTCACTTCCCGGCCGCCGCCGGGCACCGGCGCAGCCGCCCATCAGGCAGCGGGCAGGCCATCGTGATCGTCTGCGCGGAGGGCCGGGGGTGGTGCGACCTGCCCGCGGGGCGGCGCGCCGTGCACCCCGGCCAGGCGCTGGTCCTGCCCCCGGGCGTGCCGCACACCTACGGCGCCGCCGACGGCGACCCCTGGACGATCTGGTGGCTCCACCTCGCCGGCAGCGATGTCCGCGAGCTGCTCGCCGCCGCGCGGGTGGACGCCGAACGGCCGGTGGTCGGGGTGGGCGACGTCTACCGGGCGGTGGCGCTGATCGACGAGTCGCTGCGGCGGATGCAGGGCGACGACTCGGCCGCCAGTATGCAGGCGGCGGCGGGAGCGGCCTGGCATCTGCTCGCGCTGCTGGCCGCGGACCGGACCGGTACGACCTCCGGCGGGCACGACCCCGTCCGCCAGGCGCGCGAGTACCTCCACGACCATGTCGGCACCCGGGTCGGTGTCGCCGAGCTCGCCGCGCTGGCCCGGCTCAGCCCCTCCCATTTCGCGGCGCTGTTCCGCAAGGCCACCGGCGTCGGCGTGCTGAAGTACCAGACCCGGCTGCGCATGTCGCGGGCCCGCGAGCTGCTCGACACCACCGATCTCCCGATCGCGACGATCGCGCGGCGGCTCGGCTACCAGGACCCCTTCTACTTCTCCCGCCAGTTCCACGCCGCGCACGGCGTCCCCGCCAGCACGTACCGTGCCCAGCACAAGGGTTAGCCGTCCCCGGCCCGTGCCGCGCCCGGGTGCCGCGTCACGAGGCGGGCAGCAGCCAGGTCAGGCGCAGCTCGCGGGCCGTGCGCCCGGCCATCTCGAGCAGTTCGTCGGCCTCGGCTCCGGCCGGGAGCTCCCCGGCGAGCGTCACCGCCGCCGCCGCGGTCTGCGGCCGGGCGCCGAGGGCCGCCCGCAGGTGGTACGACCGTCGCAACAGCGCCAGCGCCGCGTCCCTGTCCCGCTCCAGCAGATGCGCGGCCTGATGGCGTACGGCATAGGACTCGAGCAGTGCGTCGCCCCGGTCCCGGGCGATCCGGCGGGCACGTTCGTAGGCCGCCCCGGCCGTGTGCGGATCCTCGTCCACGTTGTCGGCGACCACCCCCAGCCAGAACGCGGCCCAGCCGGCCAGCCCGTCGTCGGCCGTCGCGGCGGTGAGACCTTCGCGCGCCCGCGTCCGGTCGTCGGCTTCGGGGCCGAGGTCGAACAGCAGCCGTGTGTAGGCGAGCCTGGCGTCCAGGAACCCGGCGAGCACCGGGTGCGCCGGTGCGACGGCGGCCACCGCGGCATGAGCCCGCTCGGCCTGGTCCAGCCGCCAGAAGAACCGGTCGACCAGGATCTCCGCCCGCAGGGCGTCCGCGTCCTCGGCCCCCTCGGGCAGCGCGGCCACGGCGTCGTCCCAGTGGCCGAGCCGGTGCAGGAGTCGCGCGAGGGTGGCCCCGCCGTCCATGATGTAGGGGGCGTCAGTATGCATGGCGCCTACTCTCCAACCCCTGCCTGTAGGTGGTCAAGTGCCTGACGTCGATTACATCGGAAATCTGACCCGGCTGGCCGTCGAGCTCGTCAACGGTGATGAGGCCTCCGAGCTGAGGCACGAGATGTTCCGCCAGCACGGGATCGAGGCCCCGGACGAGGCACGGCTGGCCGCACTCCTGCCCGCGCTGCGGGAGGCGCTCGCCGCGGTGGCCGGCGGCGGCCCGGCCGGTCCGGTGAACGCGCTGCTGAAGCGTTTCCCCCCGCGCATCGAGGTCAGTGACCACGACGTGGCGGGGGCTGGGCATCTGCACTTCGCACCGAACGGCGAGGAGGCGGTCCGCTGGCTCGGCAGCAGCTGCTCCGCCGCGCTGGCCCATGTCATCTGCGGCGATCCCGCCGTGAGCGTCGGCCGGTGCGGGGCCGCCGGGTGTGAGCGCTTCTACGTCGACCAGTCCCGCAACCACACGCGCCGGTTCTGCTCCAACGCCTGTGCCAGCCGTACCACCGTGGCCGCCTACCGGAGCCGGCACAGGACCCGCCCCCAGGGCCGGGACTGACGGTCCCGGGCTGCTCAGATCACCTGATCGTGGTGGCGGTACAGCAGCACCAGGTCGTACGGGTCGGCGACGATCTCCGCGGGGTCCGCGTCGGGCCGGACGAGGTAGCGGACGGGCGGGCCCGCGGGTCCCCACTGCGCTCCCACGATCGTGGCGATCCGGCCCTGGCGCGGTTCGCCGAGCATGCGGACCCGGGTGCCCGGGGCGTGGCCGTCGTCGCCGATGACCAGGAGGGCGTCGAGGATGTGGCGGGCCCCGTCGAAGGGGAGCCCGTCCGTGCGGGCGGCGCGGTACCACGTCGCGAGCCGTACCGTCTCCTGCCGCAGCCGCCAGTCGTCGTGGGCCCGCCCGGCGGCCAGCGTCGCCTCGACGCGCGGCCGGAGCCGGTCGCGGTCGTGGTCCAGCAGCCGCCGAGCCGTGCGGTCCAGGTCGGCGCAGGCGATGTCGACGGCGGTCTCCTCGCCCAGCTCGGCCATCCACGCCAGCTCGCCGGGGGAGGGCGCGCACTCGGGTGTCTCGTGGAGGACGACGGCGTACAGCAGGGCGAGCGCGTCCTGGCGGCCCTCGCCGTGGTAGAGCGGGCCGACTCCGGTGCCCTCCTCGCCCCGGGTGGGCGGGAACCGGTCGGCGAGGTGGCGGCCCCGGCCGCCGGGCAGCCGGGAGGCCAGGCGGGTGTCCTGGAGCCGCTGGCCGAACGGGCGCCGGCTCCGGCAGCTGATCAGCCACTGCCGGTGGGTGTCGGTGCTCGGCGGGTAGACGGTCCGGCCCTGGGCGGCGAGCATCTCGTTGGCGTACCAGTCGAGCGAGCGGTCGGCGGCGTCGATCTGCCGGGCCGCGACAGAGTACGGCACGCCGGTGTGCAGGGCGAGGGCCCGGATCGCACGCTTGCGGGCGCGCCCGGCGGCGGGCTTGCGGGGGCCGGCGTGGTCACCGGTGTCGTGGCCTGCAGAGTTGTGGCCGGAGTCGGAGCTGGCGTCGCGGGTCATGGGTCCTCCGGCGGGGCCCCACACTCCCCGCCGAGCGAACGGCACGCAACGGCCAGGCGGATCGGGAGCGCTGAGTCGGAGCCTCTTGGCCTTCGCGCGGACCGGTGTGGGCGGCCGCACAGGCACGGGCAGGCGCGCTGCCCGCCACCATGGTAACCGGTGGCCGCCGGCTCCGCTCAGAGCGTTCGGGCGGACTTTCAGCGCACGTGGGCCAGGCGGTAGTCGGTCCCGTCGCGCCACAGCAGCCAGTCGCCGGCCGTACGGGCCTCGCCCGGCCAGGTCATGGTCGTGCGGGTCCGCAGGTCGTACACCACCGAGTGCGCCCGACCCTGCGTCGTCGTCGTGGAGTAGACGACGAAACGGTTCCCGACCGTCACCGTGGTCTGTCCCTCGCGCTTGGGCTTGGGCAGCCTCGCCGGCACCACCAGCGGCCGCGTCCGCGAGGCCCCGTCGTGGGTGAGGCGGAGGACTCCGTCCACCGCCCAGGCGAAGACGCCGTGGCCGGCGGCCGCGGACCAGAGCCGCGGTTGCTCGACGAACGTCGGGAGCTCGACGACCGCGGGTGTCTCGTGCGGCCTCGGTGTCCTGGTGACCACGGGACGCGCGGGCGTCAGTTCCACGTACGGCACCGGGACGGGGACCCGGACTCCGGCCGGCAGGGGCAGCATGCCCATGACGCGTCCGGTCGGTGCTTCGACCTGCTTCATCCTGGGCCCGTTGATCGGATTCACGGAGAACAGCGTCGGGTAGTCGACGGCGACCATGTCACCGACGCTCTTGTCCGTGGGGTCGCTCTCGTCGCCGGGGACGATCCGGCCCGGTGCGGCGCAGCCCTTGGCAACGAACGGCTGGTGCATGACGTCCTGCCAGATGACCACTCCGTCCTGCACCCACAGCGGCCCGTCCGGATCGGCGGACTGCGGGCTGATCGTGCGGGTCCGCCCGTCGGAGGAGCGGCACTTGAGGTCGAAAGCGCCGGGTTCGATCCAGGTGAGGAGTCCGCGGCCGATGCCGAGCCCGCCTCGCGCCCGGATCCCCAGCGGGACCGGCCTGGTCTCGTACGGGCCCGCCTTCCACACGGCGGAGTCGGCCGACCGGCCGAGGACCGAACCGTCGGCGCCGAGGGTGTCCGCGTGGAAGGCGGCTCCGCCGGGCAGCCGCCCGCGGATCAGCGTCGCCGGGGCGGGGGAGCCGGTGAGCCGGCGCAGCCCGCTCGACAGCGAGTCGGTGCCCGGCCCCGCCGTGCCGGGTTCCTCTCGCAGGCCGGCGACCCCACCGGTGACGAGCACCCCCGTGGCCACGGCGGCCGACAGCGCCGACCGGCGGCGGATCCGGGAACGGCGCACCCGCCGGCGGTTCTCCGCGCGGGCCTCGGCATGCGGGCGGACCGTGCCGGCGTGGGTCTCGAAGGCGTCCCTGAGCCGGGTCTCGATGTCGCTCACTTCTTGTCCTCCAGGCGCTGGCCCAGTGCCGCGATGGCACGGGCGGTGTGGGCTTTGACCGTGCCGACGGCGATGCCCAGGGTGTCGGCCGTCTCTCGTTCACTCAGATCCAGCCAGTACCGCAGCACGAGTGCCTCCCGCTGGCGTGCCGGCAGCGTGCCGACGGCCTCCAGCAGCTCCCGGATGTCCTCCCGGTGCGCCGCCTGATGCTCGGCCGACCGGGCGTCATCGGGTATCGCGATCTGGGCGTGCCGGCGCCGGGCCATCCGCAGATGCCGCAGCCTGCTGCGGCTCAGGTTGCAGACGATGGAGCGCAGGTACGCCAGGGTGGCGTTCGGATCACGGAGCACACCCCGCTTGCGGTGCAGCCGGACGAAGGCGTCCTGGACCACGTCCTCGGGGTCGTCGGCTCCCAGCAACCGGGCCAGCCGCACCAGGCCCCAGAAGTGGCCGTTGAACACGTCCGTGAACGCGTCGTCGGGCTGGGTATCCGCCCCGGGGGAGTTCTGCACGTTCGAGCTTTCGATCACAGGCAAGAGACGAACGCGGCGCACGAAGGTTTACCGCCGCGCCCGAAGTCCGCACGCCCGGATCCGCCCGGCGGGGCGACGGCGTGCCCGTCTCCGGCGGCGACCTGCTCACGGTCACCGGCGAGCCCTGGCGGGCTGCCATACTCGGGTGGATGGAGCTGAGCGAGGCACTGCGTTCCACCGGGGCCATCCGTGCGTTCACCGACGAGCCGGTCGGCGACGAGGTGCTCCACGGGATCCTGGACATTGCCCGGTTCGCGCCCAGCGGCGGCAACCGCCAGGGCTGGCGGGCCATCGTGGTCCGGTCTCCGGAGCTCCGCCGGGGCCTGCGCGACCTGTACCTGCCGGGCTGGTACGACTATCTCGCGCAGCGCGCGGCGGGCCTGGTCCCCTGGGCGCCGATCACCGACCGGCGGGCCGAGCGCGAGGCCACCGCGAACGCCGCCGCGATCGCGGAGGAGGCCGGGCGGAACCCTCCGGGGTTCGCCGAGCGGCTCGACGAGGTGCCCGCACTCCTGGTCGTCCTCGCCGACCTGCGCAACCTCGCCGCCGTCGACAGGGACGCCGACCGCTACACCTTCGCCGGCGGCGCCTCGATCTACCCGTTCGTCTGGAGCATCCTGCTGGCCGCCCGCGATACCGGGCTGGGCGGCGTGATGACCACCATGCTCGTCCGCCGGGAGCAGCAGGTGCGCACGCTGCTGGGCGTGCCGGACGAGTTCGCCGTCGCCGCGGTCCTGGCCCTCGGTCACCCCGTCGTACGGCCCACCCGGCTCAGCCGGGTCCCGGTGGAGGAGTTCACGACCACGGACCACTTCGACGGGCCGCGCCTCACGTCCGGCGCCGTCCCGTCCTGACGGCCCTTACGTCGCGACGGCCCTTACGCCGTGACGGCCCTTACATCGCGACGGTGAGCACGGCCGCGCGCGGCCGTACACCCGGGGTCGGCCGTCACCGGGCCGAGCGCTTCCCGGCGCCGAGGAGAGTGTCCTCGAGGAGAGTGAAGCCGAGAACGCCCACGTAGTAGGCGATGGCCTCGTCGTAGTCGCTCACGACGAGGGTGACGAGCCCGAGGCGTGGCCCGCTCCCGCGGCTCACCGCGGGAGCGGGATCCACTTGTGCGACCAGGTGATCACGGCGTCCAGCACCGGCTCCAGGTCGCGGCCCTTCTCGGTGAGGCGGTACTCGACCTGGACGGGAGAGGAGGGGACGACATGGCGCTCGATGAGCCCCTCG
The DNA here is from genome assembly GCF_050971785.1 of Actinomadura scrupuli. Taxonomy (NCBI): domain Bacteria; kingdom Bacillati; phylum Actinomycetota; class Actinomycetes; order Streptosporangiales; family Thermomonosporaceae; genus Actinomadura; species Actinomadura scrupuli. Next base: position 124,327 of record NZ_JBPCCU010000003.1, read on the forward strand.
GCCTCCAGCGTGCGCAGCCGCTGCGCCAGCATGGTGTCGCTGAGACCCGGCACCGCCGCCTTGATCTGCGCGTACCGGTTCTGCCCGGTGAACAGCACGCGCAGGATCGCACCGGACCAGCGACCGCCGATCAGCTCGATCGCGGCATGGAACCGTACACAGACCGGATGTACGTCGCTCATGTTCTCCCGCCCCCGTCCGTCAGCTGGGATTGTGCCGCAGCGGTCGCAGTGCCTCGGTCACCCGGACCAGCTCGTCGAACATGGCCTTGGCCGATGCCGTCATGACCTCGTTCGGGACCACTGTGCCCTCTTCGTCGAGGAACTGGTGGGCGAAGGGGATGGAGACCGCTTCGAAGACCGGGGTCATCTTCAGTGTGGTGACCACCTGCTTGATCATCTGAGCCGCGCGGGTGCCGGCCGCCACGCCTCCGTAGCTGACCAGGCCCACGGGCTTGTAACGCCACTCGTGGTGCAGGTAGTCGAGGGCGTTCTTCAGCTCCGCGTTGTACCCGTAGTTGTACTCCGGCATGACGAAGACGAAGGCGTCCCCCTCGGCGACCTTCGCGCTCCAGTCACGGGTGTGCTGATGGGTGTACTGATGGGCGTACTGGGCCAGCCGTGGATGGTTGGGCTCGTTCATGAACGGCAGGTCGACCTCGGCGAGGTCGACGAGCTCGATGTCGGTGAAGCCGCCGTGCTTCACGGCCTCCCCGTAGACCCACTGCCCGATGGGCAGGCCGATCCGGCCGGGCCGGGTGCTCGCGATGATGATTTCGAGCTTTGCCATGGAGCGTCTCCACACTTTCTTCTGATGCTGCTTCTGAGGCCGGCGACCTCGGTCGCCGGAGGACCCCGGCCGGACTCGCCGGGAGCATCAGTACGCTATCGCATGAATCTTAGTAACTAAGCATTCCTGAGTATCGCTCGGCGTCGCGTGAGGGCTGGGTCGGTGCTGGGGGTGACAGTCGTTCGTTCGTCAGTTCGATTGTTGTCACCATGCAGTCATGGTGACCGAGAGGGTACGGAGCGTAGTTTCGGTTGTATGCGGTCGGTCGTTGCAGAGCTCGCGGGTGCCTCCAGCGCGGAGTTGGTCGGTGCTGTGGAGGCGATCGTGGGTGAGCTGGCGGTGCGTGCGGCTCCGCGGTCGGGGGTGGCGGCGATGGAGCTGGCCGAATCGCTGGGCCGGTGTCTGGATGTGGCGGAGGCGGCGCTGGCGGTGCTGGTGGCCCGGGTGGATGCGACGGGCGTGTGCCGGGAGGGTGGGTTCTCCTCTCCGGTGGCGTGGTTGCGGGGTGTTTTGGGGATGCGTCATGGGCGGGCGGCCGAGCGCGTCACGGTGGCCCGGCAGTTACCGCGGCTGCCGCGGGTCGGCAAGTTGCTGGCCGGTGGTGGGTTGTCGTGGGGGTATGCCGCAGCGATCTGTCAGGCGGTGCCGCGTCTGGACCAGGAGCAGGCGCTGGTGGCGGAGGAGATTTTGCTGGGCATGGCCGAGGAGGGCCTGACGGTCCAGCAGGTCACCAGGGCCGGTGACCGGATCACCGATCTGGTCGCCGAGCATCAGGGCACCGAGGCCGAGCCGGCCGAGGCGCGGCGTGGGTTTTGCCGGTCGTGGTTTGCGCGGTCCCGGTCGCTGGATGAGGGCACGTGGTTCAAGGGCTGGCTCAATGCCGAGCACACCGCGATGTTCGATCAGATCATCGGCCCGCTGGCCAAACCCAGAGCCCAGGGTGATGACCGGGACCTGGCCCAGCGCACCGCCGATGCCTTGTTCTCGGTCATCTCCGAAGGCAACAAGGGCGCTGGTCTCACCCTGATCGTGGACCTGGCCGCCTACCTCCAGGCCACCGGCGACACCGGCTCTGAGCACGCCACGGCGCGCGACACCGCCTCTGAGCGCGGGACGGGCGACACCGGCTCTGCGTGCACGACGGTGGGCAGCGGTTCTGGGCGCACGACGGCCGAGGCCGGTTTTGAGCACGTCGCGACGCAGGACCTCCCCACCGAGGACGACAGCCTCAACGACGGTGACGGCCGACGAAACGACGACCCGGGCGGCGGGAAGCACGACACCACACCGGATACCGCGCCACGTCCGGACCGGCCGCCCGGACGCAGCAGCCCCGCGAAGCGGACCTGGCCAGGCCGGGTGCCCGCACGGTTGCTGAACGGCACCCCGATCTCCCCACAAGACGCCCGCCGGATCGCACTCAACGCCGGCATCAGCACCCTCATCCTCGGCCCCACCGGAGCACCGCTCTACCTCGGCCGCACCGTTCGCTTCGCCACCCCCGCACAACGCAAAGTCCTACTCGCCCTCTACGAAACCTGCATCGTGCACGGCTGCCAAATCCCCGCCCACCTCTGCGAAATCCACCACCTGAGCGGCGGCTGGAAACTCGGCACCCCCACCGACATCGACCAACTCGCCCCCGCCTGCGGCTGGCACAACAGATGGATCGACCACCACCCCGACCACATCACCCACACCACCGACACCCACGGCCGCACAATCCTCAAAATCCAACCCCTATGGAAAACCCCCCGCAACACCCACCACACCCCACGACCCCCTCAACAACCCACCACCAGCGACCGCCAACAGGCCACCACCAGCGACCGCCAACAGACCACTACCGGTGACCACCAACCCGGCGCACCCTGACCCAGGTCCGCCATGTCACCTTTGTCATACGAAGTCGTACCGGCCGTGCTCGAGGTCGTCGGCGAACGCCGACCAGGCCGCCTGGGTGAAGGAGAGAACGGCACCTTCGGGGTTCTTGGAATCCCGCACGAGGATGAGCCGCTCGGCCAGTCCGGAGATGATCTCCGGACGGACCTCGTCGTGTTCGCCGTCGCGGCCGTGGTGCCGAGGCGGTGCGGCACGTCGTGTCCCCGTCGCACCGTTGGGCCGGGCACCTGGGGGAGTTCGCCGGCCGGTGGAGGGCTCGGCACAGGCACCGGCCTGCTCACCGCCCGGGTCGCTCGTATGCCAGGTCGCGGCCACTTCGACGCAGGTGCCGCCTTGCTCGCTACTGCGGCGGCTTTTGCGCCAGGCAAGCTGAGAGGGCTCCGGGGTGCTCATGAATTCGACAGTAGCCCCTGGATCAGCGCCCGGGTATCGGCTTCGCCGAGCGCGGTCGCGCAGAGGCGATCGAATGCCTGGGAATAGCCGCGGACCTGATTGGTCTCCTCCCGGTAGGACATGTCGCTGAGCGAGTCGATCGTCGCTACTTGCAGATCTCCGTGAGGCCCGATGTCCATGAGGGTGAAGGCCCCGACCATTCCCAGATATGCCCCAGCGGAGAAGGGCAGCACCTGGAGGGTGATGTCGGGGCGGTGGGAGGCCTCGATCAGGTGGCGGAGCTGCGCGCGCATGATCTCCGGTCCTCCCACCTCGCGCCGGAGGGCCGCCTCGTCCAGCACCGCGCGTACCGCCGGAGGCCGGGGTCTCGCGAGGATCCGCTGCCGTTTCATTCGTACGTCCACGAGTCTGTCGATCAGCTTGGGGTCGTACGAGAACGATCCCTGGCCGAGCAGGGCGCGGGCGTAGGCCTCGGTCTGGAGCAGCCCGGGAATCAGGATGAGCTCGAAGAAGCCGATGGCGGCCGCATCGGCTTCCAGGCCGATGAGGTCCATGGCCTCGGGGGAGAGCGTCCCGCCGTAGGACTGCCACCAGCCGGGAGTACGGGCGTTGCGGGCGAGCCGGAAGAGGGTCTCGCGGAGTTCCGGGTCCCGGACTCCGTACCGGTCGAGCATGTTCTCCAGGCTCGGCCGGTGGATGCCGCGGTGGCCGGTCTCGAGTTTGCTGATGGAGGCCTGGCTGCGGTTGAGCAGCCGGGCGGCGGCATGGGTGCTGAGGCCGCGTTCCTCGCGGATCTGCCGCAGCATCATGCCGAGCCTGCGGCTGCGTACGGTCGGGCGCTGCTCGTCCCTCATGACGTAATCATGCGACTACGCAGCGTTTTACGCTGCAGTTCTGCGGAGCCGTCATCGATGACTCCGCCATCGATGGCGAAGCGATCGCGGACTGGTGGCCGCTTCGTGTCCGCTGACCCGGTTGTGCAGGCCGATGCTTGCGGCGAACGCCGAATCGAAAGGAACCGGGAATGGCTGCGAGTGGAATGGCATCGGAACGGCTGGAGGTCATGGTGGTGCCGGGAACGCCCAGAGCGGTCGGCGCCGTGCGCCGGTGTTTCCGGGATCTGCTCGGGCCAGGTCATCCGGCACTGGATGATGTCCTGCTCTGCCAGAGCGAGATCATGACCAACGCGTTGCGGCACACCAAATCCGGGGTCGACGGCCACATCCGTATCGAGGCGAGGATCTCCGCCCGAGGAATCCGCATCGAGGTCACCGATGACGGCGGCGCCGAGAGCGAGCCCGGTGTCGTACCGGCCCGCGACGAGAGCGGCCGGGGCCTGATCCTGGTCAGTGAGACGGCCGACGACTGGGGCTACGAACACCGCGACGGCACGACCACGGTCTGGTTCGCGATCACCTTCCTCCCCGCCGACTGACCCGTCGCCGGCTGACCACGCCGCCGGCTGACCGCGTCGCCGAGGCGGCCCGGCCGGTGGCACGCCGGGTGGACGTCACGGCCGCCGGCGTGCCAGTCTTGGCGGGTCGATATCAGATGAAGTTCGTCAGCGCCTGGTCGGTCGGTGGAGCGTGCTGGCGTGCTCGCTCGGTTGCGAGCACGACCGGTCCTGCCCAGGCAATGCCGTGTCGGTGTTCGGGACCGAGTCCGTCCCGGAAGGACTCTCATGCCCACCGACCACTTCGGACTCACCGACGACGAGTACGTCCCGGATCCTCAGCGTGACACCGCGGCGCTCGTCGACGCCTTCTTCGAGCACATCGCCGCGACCCTGCGCGAACACGCGCTGTCCTATGACCTCGTCGCCGCCATGCGGGCGCGGCACGAGGAGCTGGAACAGGCCGGCGCGCACCGGATCGTGGATGAGCCGGCGCGGCACAACCTCCGGCTGACGCTCGCGCTGGTGGCGGCCTACCGTCTGCTGCTGCCGCGGCTGGGGCGTGCGCCGGCACTGGCCGCCGTGCGGGCCGCGCTCGTCGAGCCGCTCGGCGACATCGTGCGCGCGGGCACCCGGGCGGTGCTGGACGCCGCCCCGGATCCGTTCCGGGCCATGGTGGAGATCTCGAAGGCGCGCGAGGAGCACGCATTCGGCGCCGGGTTCACCTTCCGCCGTCCCGTCGATGACGAGCAGCGTTACCACGTGGACGTCCACCGGTGCTTCTACCACGAGGTGCTGGCCGCCCACTCGGCTGCGGAGCTGACCCCGGCGATGTGCGCGTTCGACGCCAACTGGATCGAGGCCATCGAGCCGGGCGAGCACGGCTTCCGGTTCGACCGCGTCACCACGATCGGCCTGGGCGGCACGCACTGCCCCTTCCACTTCACCCGTACCGGCACGGCTGAGCCGTGACCGGCCCCGGGCGCCCGGTCGTGCGCGACCGGGCGCCCCTGGGGACCTACTCGAACAGGTCGGGCTGCTCGCGGGTGATCTGGTCGTGCAGCGGCTGGTAGTTGATCCAGCCGACCAGGTCGTTGCCGATCTGGGTGTGGGTGAGGGCCGCGTTCTCGTGCTCGATCTGTACCGGGGTACCGGCGGCCTTGGCCAGCAACTGCACCTGGGCCGACCGCTCCATGGTGATGAACCACCAGGCGGCGGCGTCCACGGTGTCGCCGACGGTGAGCAGGCCGTGGTTGCGCAGCACGACGGCCTTGTGCGCCCCGAGGGCCGCGGAGATGCGCTTGCCCTCCTCCAGGTCGGTGACGACGCCGGTGTAGTCGTCGAACAGGCCGTGGTCCTGGTAGAACGCGCACGCGTCCTGGGTGATCGGCTCCAGCAACTGGCCCAGCGCGGACAGCGCCCGGCCGTGCACGGAGTGGCTGTGCGCGGCGGCGACCACGTCCGGGCGGGCCTGGTGGACCTGCGAGTGGATGGCGAAGGCGGCACCGTTGACCGGGTAGCGGCCTTCGACGACGTCGCCGGCGTGGTCGACCAGGATCAGGTCGCTCACCCGGATGTGCTTGAAGGACATGCCGAAGGGGTTGACCCAGAAGTGGTCGGTCAGCTCCGGGTCCCGCGCGGTGATGTGACCGGCCACGCCCTCCTCGAAGCCGAGCTTCCCGAAGATCCGGAGCGCCGCGGCGAGGCGTTCCTTACGGTGCCGCCGCTCGTCCTCGACGTTGTCGAAGGTCGGCGGCAGCTTGAAGATCAAGTCCTTGGGCAGCTTCTCCAGAAGGTCTTCGTCGGCCATAGGGCACTCCTTTGCGATTGTCTCCTGCCACCAAACAGGACGACGGGCCCGCTCGCCTAGGCTCAGGAGGTCAACGACGGCGATCGGTGGTTGTCCGGCCCGGACAATCCGCGGGTACGAGGGAGCGGCGATGGGCGAGGAGTGGCCGGCCTGGCGGATGTTCCGTGACCTGCTGATGTCGGGCGGCGACGATCGGTCGCTGCTGGAGGCCACCGTCGCGGCGGCGCGCAGCGGCTCCCCGCCGGTGGGCGCCCTGCCCGAAGAGGAGGTACGGCGGCATGTGCAGGCCATGGTGCGGGCCGCCCTCACCGCTCTGGAACACGGCGGCGAGATCGGCGAGCAGGATCTGGCGGCGGCCGGGCGGCTGGGCGCCGACCGGGCCCGGCAGGGCGTCCCCGTTGCCGCGCTGCTCGACGGCTTCCAGGCGGGCCGCAGCCAGGTCATCCGGCTGGCGATCGAACGCGGCCGGGCCGCCGGACTGCCCTCCGACGACCTCCTGGAGGGCATGACCCGGATCGACGCCATCACCACGCAGCTGGAACACCGCATGGTGCACGCCCACCGGATCACCGAGCTGGAGATGGCCCGCACGACGCGCGACAGCGCCGTACAGCGACTGCGCCAGCTGCTGCACGGCGAGCCTGCCGGCACCCCGCTGGACCCCGGCCGCGCCTACCACTGCGTGGTCAGCGAGGTGAGCGACCCGGCGATGGCGCAGCGGCTGGAGCCGGGCCTGGCCGGCAGCGGGCTCTGCGGGCTGGTCGACGGGCGGCTGGCGGCGCTGGTGACCCGGCCGCCCGCGCTGCCGGACGGCGCCCCGCTGCTGGTGATGTCGCCGGCCGCGCCCCCGGCCGCCATACCGCAGCTGTACGGGCTGTGCCGCCGGGCGCTGCAGGCGGCGGGGACGCAGGGACGGACGGGGCTGTGCCGGCTCACCGACCTGGCGCTGGTGACGGCGACCGCGGCGGAGCCCGAGCTGGGCCGGCTGCTCGCCGCCGATCTGCTGGGCGCCCTCGATCCCGGTGAGGTCTTCCACCACGAGCTGGTGGCCACCGCCCTGGCCTACCTGGACCACGGCGGGCGGATCGAGCCCACCGCCGCCGCCCTGCACGTCCACCCCAACACGGTGAAGTACCGCGTCCGGCGGCTGCAGGAGCTCACCGGGCATCCGCTCGGCGGACCCGGTGGCGGCGCGGTGACCGACACCGCCCAGTGGTGGTGGGCGCTGCGCACCTGGCCGGGCGAACCCTGGGGTGCGCGCCGGGCAGAATGAGGACAGACGTCCCCGGACCGGGGACCGGCCGAGAGCGGGGGATGACCGTGGCGAGTCCGCGTGTCGGGGTGGCGATGTGGCCGATCCAGTCCTGGCCGGAGAGCCGGGAGCTGTGGCTGCGGGCCGAGGAGCTCGGCTTCGCGCACGCCTGGGTCTACGACCACACCGCCTGGCGCGGTCACTCGCCCTGGTACGACGCGTACTCCACGCTGGCGGCGGTGGCGGCCGTGACGTCCCGGATCCGCATCGGCACGCTGGTGACCTCACCGAACTTCCGGCACCCCGTCCCCACCGCCATGGCGGCGAAGGCGATCGACGACATCAGCGGCGGCCGGCTGCAGCTGGGGATCGGCGCGGGCGGCGCGAACCCTACCTCGGACGGCGGCATTCTCGGCGGGCCCGACTGGTCGCCGCGCGAGCGCGCCGACCGGTTCGCCGAATGGGTGGAACTGCTCGATCGGCTGCTCATCGGCCCCAAGACCACCTTCCACGGCACCCACTACACCGCGCAGGACGTCATCACCGAGCCCGGCTGCGTGCAGCGGCCCCGGGTGCCGTTCGCCATCGCGGGCAACGGGCCGCGCGGCATGCGGCTGGCGGCGAGGTACGCGGACCTCTGGGTGGCCACGGGCCGCGGGGAGGACGACCCTCTCGAGAGCGTACGGGGACGGATCGCGCGGCTCGAGGAGGCCTGCGCGCAGGAGGGCCGCGACCCGGCGGAGCAGCGCCGGCTGCTGCTCACCGGCTTCACCGGCGAACGCTGGCTGGAGTCCGTGGAGGCCTTCCGTGACCTGGCCGGGCGCTATGCCGAGGCGGGGATCACCGACCTGGTGGTGCACTGGCCCCGGCCGGACACGCCCTGGGCCGCCGACCTGAGGGTCTTCGAGGAGATCGCGGCCGGGTCACCGGCCTGACCGTCGCGGTGCCGGGCGTGCCGCCACCACGACGGTGACCAGGCCGTATGCCCGGCCGACTGCCCGACTGCCCGACTGCTCGACTGCCCGACTGCTCGGCTGCTCGGCTGCTCGGCTGCTCGCCGGCCTTGGGGTCAGCCGCGGAGGGCCTGCCGGGCCTGGCGGTGCCGGGTGTACTCCTGGCCGGCCGCGACCGCCAGCCAGGACAGCGCGCCCATGTCGTCGACGATGCCGAGCGGCCCCAGGAAGATCTCGGGGATGAAGTCGACGGGTGACAGGATGTAGACCACCGCGATGATCATGCCGAAGATCTTCCCGGCGCCCGTCTTGTAGTTCAGCGGGACCCCCGCGGTGCCTCCGGGCTTGCGGGTCTGCTTGCGCCGCCGGTTGGCCAGCAGCAGACCGCCGATCAGAAGGGCGGCGCCCGCTCCGATCGCCAGAAGACCGGCCCCATGGGCGGTGTCGCCGCTCAGCCCGAACCGCAGGCACATCCCCACGATCATCACGATGACGCCCGACCAGATCATGAGCTGAGCCCCTCGGTATGTGTTCAGACGGTGTGTAAGAGGACGGTGTGTGTTCAGGCGTGGCTTGGTATGGGTTCACACCTGGTGTGCTGGTGACTCGGTCTGTAACTCGACGCTCCGGTATGTAATTAGACGCGGTATGCCCGACCAGCCTGCTCCCATTCGCGCATCGGGACCCTGTTTTCCCGCCGGGGCGCCGGGCGCGGCTCAGCGGGGCTCGAGGGCGACCTTGACGCCGATGGCCAGCATCACGGTGCCGGTGACGCCGTCCAGCGTGCGGCGTACCCGGGGGGTACGCAGCAGCCGGGAGACCGGGCTCAGGGCGAGGGTGAACAGCCGCCACCAGATCACGGCGAGGGCGAGGAAGACCGCCGCCAGCACGGCGGTGGTGCGGAGCCTCGGTTCCCCCGAGCCGACGAACTGCGGGAGCAACGTCAGGAAGAGCAACGCGATCTTGGGGTTGAGCAGGTTGGTGAACAGGCCCTGCCGGAACGCCGCCGCCCGTCCGAGCACCCCGGTGGCGGCGGGCTCCCGCGTCCTGCCCGGCGCGGTCTCCGTCCCGGTCTCTGCCCCGGCGTCCCGCGGGGCGGGGCGCAGCGCCGACAGGAGCATGCGCACGCCGAGATAGGCCAGGTAGGCGGCGCCCGCCAGCTTCACCACCGAATAGGCGGTGGCCGAGGCCGCGAGCACCGCGGAGAGCCCGAGCACGGCCGCCGTCGCGTGTACCGAGATGCCCGCGCAGCAGCCCAGGCCGGTGAACCACGCCGTACGGCTGCCGCCGCGCAGGCCGTTGCGCAGGACCAGGAGCATGTCAGGACCGGGCGTGACCGTCAGAACGGCCACGACCCCCAGAAACGGAACCAGCAACACCGGCATTTCGCCATCATAGGTACGCGGCACCGTCGGGCCTCCCTCCGCTTTCGCGGCGGGCTCCGCTCTGTCGTCGCGGCGGCCTTCCCCGGGGAGGGTCAGCCGGAGATGCCGCCGCCGGGGATGCGGGAGGCCAGCATCTCGGTCGGGGTGAAGCCCGCCAGCGCGCGGAACTCCCGGTTGAGATGGGCCTGGTCGTAGTAGCCGCAGGCCACGGCGACCTCGGCGACGGGCGCCGGTGCGGGGCGGTCGAGCATCGCCTTGGCGTGCTGGAACCGCAGCACCCGGGCCATCACCTTGGGGGACAGCCCGATCTGCTCCTTGAACCGGTCGACCAGGTGCTTGCGGCTCCACCCCACCTCGGCGGTGAGCTCGGTGATCGTGACCCGCCCGGCGGTGCCGGCCAGCAGCCGCCAGGCCCGCATGACCTCCGGTGACGGCACCGGCCCCCGGGCGAGCCGGGCCAGCAGCAGCTCGTCCAGCAGGTCGAAGCGCTGCGCCCACGACGGGGTCTCCGCCAGCCGGGCCACCACGGAACCGGCCCGCGGCCCGAGCAGATCCCCCAGGTCGACGGCCACGTTGGTGAGCACGCGCATGGGCACGCCGAGCAGGCGGTAGGCGCCGAGCGGGGTCAGGTCCACCTGGATGCCGAACTGGCCACCGGGATGCTCGTACAGCCCCGGGCCGTCGTGCATGCCGGCCACGAAGGCCGGATACGCCACGCCGCCGAACCCGGGATGGGGCATGGTGATCAGCTTGAGCGGCTCTCCCAGATTGATGATCAGGGTGACGCTGCCGGTCGGCATCGTGCGCAGGCGCAGGGGCATGCCCGAGTCCTCGCGGTAGCCGACGTAGCCGTCGAGAAACGGGCGCAGCGCCGGATGCCAGGGGGTGGACACCTTCTGCCAGGAACCCAGGACGCCCGTGCTGACAGGTCGCTCGCTCACCCCGACAGTGTCGCACCGGCCCCGACACTCCGCCGCCACCAGCGGTTCCCCACCGCGGCTCCCGATGGGCCACGGCCTGAACCCAGGGCCGGATGAGAGGCGAACCGAACCCGGCCGGAGGGTCATTCACCGGTCTGACCGCACACCGCCATACGCGCCAGATCGTCCCAGGTCAGCCTCATGGCAGTTGCGCGAGTCACAGGTGCTCCGGTGACCGGCGGTACGGCCGGGCGGGCGATCGTCACCTGGGGCGGCGGAGTCCGGTCGTCGCCGGGGTCGCGGCGGCTGCCGGCGGCCGCGCGTTCCAGGTAGTCGGCGGCATCGAGGCTGAGCCAGCGGGCCGGGGTGGCCCGTGTCCCGCCGCCGGCCGGGCGCGGCGCGTCCGTCCCGGACCGGCCGTGCTCGCCCGGCGGATGCCCGGCGAAGTCCTCCAGGTCGGCGACCTGGGACTTGATGACGCGTTCCCAGCCGGGGTATCCGGCGGGGACGTGGCCCGGCAGGGCGAGCCCGGCGGCGGACCAGCCCGGGTCGGGGGGCGGGGGAGTGGTGACCGCCGCGGCACCGAACATCGCGGCGACCTCGTCGAGTGGCAGCTCCGCGCGGTGGCGCAACGGCGCGCTGACCTTCCAGAGCCCGCGCAGATAGCCGGAGAGCGTCCACGAGCCCGACCGGGCCTCGTGCCCCAGCCGCTGGAGGTACAGGCGCAGGTCATGTTCGTCGCGGAGGGCGGGACCCGGAGGCCCGCTGACCCAGTACGTCTGCTTGTGCACGACGCCGCTCTCCATGACCAGCACCCGGGCCAGCGCGTCCACCCGGCTGTCGTGGCCCGACATGCGGACCTCGTCGCCGTTGTCGCCCTGGCGCATGACATCCCATACCGCCACCCTGGGCACCTCCGCGCGCCGTATCCGACCTTCCAGCTCCAGGCTGACAATCTCCCAGAAACGAGGGCCCCGCGGCAGGAGAGCGGTCACCCCCGGCATACGAAGATCAAGGCCCCGGCGGTGTGCCGGGGCCTTGATCTATGAGCCGGCGGAGGCCGGCCGGCCTCCTCGGCGAAGCTCGCGGATCAGTGCTTGGAGCGGTGCATCACCTGCAGCTCGGTGAAGCCGTAGAGACCCCACGGGCCGTTCTCCACACCGATGCCGCTCCACTTGAACCCGCCGAACGGCTGCTTGGGGCTCAGGGCGAGATGGGTGTTGACCCACGCCGTACCGCACTCGAGCTGTTCGGCGACCGCGGCGGCGCGGTCCGGGTCGGCGCTCCAGACCGAGCCGGACAGCCCGAAGTGGGTGCCGTTCGCCCGGTCGAGGGCGTCGTCGAGGTCGGTGTAGGAGACGACCGGCAGGGCGGGGCCGAACTGCTCCTCGTCCACGATCCGGCTGCCGTCGCTGAGGTCGGCCAGGATCGTCGGCTCGAAGAAGAAGCCCGGCCCGTCGATCGGCTTGCCACCGGCGGCCGCGCGGGCTCCGTGGCTCAGCGCGTCGGCGACCAGTTCCGAGACCCGGTCGTACTGCGGCCTGTTGTTGATCGGGCCGTACTGGACGCCTTCGTCCACGCCGTTGCCGACCTTGACCGACCGGGCCTGGGCGGCGAGGGCCTCGACCACGTCGCCGTACAGGCGCTCGGGAACGTACACCCGCTTGATCGCCGAGCAGACCTGGCCGTTGTTCTGGAAGGCGCCGGCGAACAACTTCTCCGCGACGGCCGCCGGGTCGACGTCGTCGAGCAGGATGGCCGGGTCGTTGCCGCCCAGCTCGAGCGTCACGCGCTTGAGGTCGGGCGCGGCGGCGGCGGCGACCTTCTTGCCGGTGGCCACCGAGCCGGTGAAGCTGATCTTGCGGGGGACCTCGTGCGCGGTCATCCGGCCGCCGAGGGAGTCACCGCCGCTGACCACGTTGAGCACGCCGGGCGGCAGCACCCCGGCCAGCAGCTCGCCCATCTTGAGGGTGGCCAGGGGGGTGTACGGCGAGGGCTTGAGCACCATGGTGTTTCCGGCCAGCAGCGCGGGACCGATCTTCCAGGCGGCCAGCACGAGGGGGAAGTTCCACGGCGTGATGGCGGCCACCACGCCCATCGGGCGCCGGACCACCTCCACGAGCGCGTCGTCGTCGTCCTGGATGATCTCGCGGGGCATCGCCAGCTCGGCGAAGTACTTCAGCCAGATGCCGGCGCCGATTACCTCGAAGGTGGCGTCCTGCAGGGGCTTGCCCTGCTCGCCGGTGAGGATCGGGGCCAGCTCGTCCGCCCGGGACATGAGCAGGTCGGCCGCCTCGTGCAGGGCCTTGCGCCGCCCGTCCTCGTCCCGCCGCCAGTCCCGGTACGCGCCCGCGGCGGACGCCATGGCCTGGTCGAGCTGCTCCGGCGAGCACTCGGGCGCCTGTGCGTGCACCTGCCCGGTCGCCGGGTTGACCACCCCGAACGTCCCGGGCGCGGTCACGCTCTCGCCACCGATGGTCATCGTGAAGTCGGACACCTGTGCCTCCACCTGGGTACCACAAAAACCGAATGACGTTCAGTCTGTCGCTCTTCGGCCGTGATGGCCAGAGCGCGGGCCGGGTTCCTGCAGGGCCGGTTTCGAGGCGGGCCGGCGGAGGACTACAGCAGGCCGTCCGTGTCCCGTGCCCGCCCGTGGGTGCGGGGTCGGGTGGGCGGACAGGGACACGGACGGACCGTCATGGGCCGGGCGGTCAGGCGCCCAGCATCCTTTCGAAGAAGTCGCGGTAACCGCGCACCGCCTGCCGGAGCCGCTCGGTATCGGACTTGTTCGTGTCGGCGCGCCAGCGGTCGTCCAGCGTGCGCTTGTGCCCGTTGAGCGACTCGATGAGGGCGCTCAGCACCTCGGAGGCCAGCTCGTCGGCGCGCCGTACGGCATCCTCCGGGTCGTCGACGAAGTCCGACTGGACCTCCCGCCACCGGACCCTGAACGCCGCGGCCTCCTCCTGCCCCATCAGCTGCTCGATGCGGTCACCCTTGGCGTCGTCGGACGCCGGCGGGCGCTCCCCGGCCGCCTCCGCCGCGGTGCCCGTGGCGCCCGCGGCGACAACGGCGGCCTCCGTGGCCGAAGTGCCCTCCGCCTCCGAGGTGCCCTCCGAGACCGCGTTCTCCGAGGCGGTGTCGTCCGAGACCGCGGCGTCTCCGGCGGCGGGAGTGTCCCCGGCGGCCTCGGTGAACCCGGCCGGCTCGGCGGTCTCGGCGGGCTCACCGGGCTCGCGCGCGGCGGTCCCGGGCTCGACCAGGTCGTCCCCGTAGCCCGGCTCGGCGGGCTCCGCCGCACCGGCGGATACGCGCTCGGGGTCGTCGGACACATGGTCGGACGCGTCGTCGGACACATCGTGGTCGGAGACCTCGTCGTCGGACACCTCGTCGTCGGACACCTCGTCATCGGACACATGGTCGTCGGACACATGGTCGGAGCCGGTCGTGTCGGCGGTCGTGTCGTCCTCCGGCGCGGGCGGCACCAGCACCTCGTCCCGGTCGCCTGGCGTACCGGCCACGTGCAGGTCCTCGTGCACCTCCTCCACGTGCCCGGACGGGACGGCATCGGCATCGGCATCGGTGTCGGTGTCGGTGTCGGTGTCGGTGCGAGCCTCGTCGGATGACAGCCGGGAGTCGTCATCCTCCGCCGCGGGCGGCTCCTCCTCGGTGACGACGCGGCCGGTGTCGGGGTCCGTGTCGGTCTTACGGTCGGTGTCGGGGTCGGAATGCCCCCAGGACCAGTTCTTCTCCATGATCGTTCAGCTCCCAGAGGTCAGTTCGACCCGGAGCGGGGGCCCCGCTCGCGGGGGTCTGCGGCGACGGCGTCGGTACGGGCCTCCCGGCCCTGGGCCTGCTCGCCCTCGCTCCGCTCGGCGGCGGCCCGGTCGCTCTCGACCCGGTCCGTCTCGGTCCGGTCCGTCTCGGTCCGGTCCGTCGTGCCCCGGCCGGTCTCGACCCGGTCGGCGCCGGCATGGTCGGGAGCCTGATCGGCGGTGGCCCGATCAGTGGTGGCGCGATCGGTGGTGACCCGGTCGGCGGCGGCCTGGTCGGTCGTGGCAGGGCCGCGGGTGGCCGGCTCCGACGACTCACCGGGTGCCTGGGTGCGACCGGCCGGTGTGGCGGTCGCGTCGTGCTCGGCGGGAACGGCCAGCAGGTCCTCGAACAGCGCGCGGTAGTGCACCATCGCCTGGCGCAGTTCCTCGGTGGAGGCCTCCTTGCGGCCCGCGCTGAGGCTGATCTCGTGGCCTCGCCGGTAGTGGTCGAGCATCCGCCCGTGTTCCACCGAAAGGGAGGCGACGCGCTCGTCGAAGTTCTCGGTGGGGTAGCCGCGCTCGCCCATGACGACGATGACGAGCCGGTCGCCCTGCTCGACGGCCGCCTCGGGTGCGTCGACGAAGTGTTCCTGGACCTGGGTCCACTGCTGCCGGTAGCGCTCGCGCGCCTGCGGATCGAGCGGACGGATGTCCAGTTCCTGGTGGCGCTGCTCTCTGTTCTGGAGTTCGCGCTCCGCCTCGCGGCGGCTCTGGTGGCTGTCTATGGCGCGGTCGTACTCGGGGCCGAACTGTCGGCGCAGTCGTTGTGTGCGGGCCTGGCGCCAGACGAGGTACCCGGCTCCTGCGACGAGTGCGACGACCACGACCACGACGACGACCATAAGGAGGGTCGACATTGCTGCCTCCGGACGTGAGTCGAGACTGTTTACCGCCCGATGCCCGTACAAACCGGTTCAAAACAAGGGGGTCCAGGTTTCCGGGGTGTTTCACGCCGTGCCGGCGGCGGCGGAAGGAATATGAGCGGCCGGCGGCTTCACCTGGCAAGATGGCCAATACTTCGTTAAAACCTGGATCCGGGCGGCCCGCCCTGTTATGTATCAGTACGTGCCCCTTGGACGGCCAGGGTGGCCGCCGATGGGACGGTGATTCGCGGTGCGCCACACGTTCGGCCTCATCCTCGGGGTGATCCTCACCCCCGCCCTCGCGTACGGTGCCGGGTGGGGTTATACCCGGGCCGGTGCGTCCTATGACGCGATCAACCAGACCATCACCGACCGGACCCGGCTCTACGGAGCGTTCGCTCTGGTGGCGGCCGTCGGCCTGGTGATGGGCATCGTCATCCTGGCCCGCTGGGCCTCGCCCTTCGTGTCCCTCGTCCCGGCCCTGGCCTTCATCGGCTGGACCGCCTGTTTCCTGATCACCCCGAAGACGGCGCTGAAGGTCCCTGACCGGCTCCCGCCCGCGGGCGAGATCGACACCGCGTTGCGCGTGCTCCTCGGCTACGGGGTCTTCGGCCTCATGGGATTCGCGCTGTTCGTCCCGACCTGGGCGCCGGGCCGGTGGAGACGCGGTGCGGACGACGAGGAGGAGAGCGGCAGCAGGAGCAGAGGCCGGAGCAGGGCGTACGACCCGTACTGAGAGCGATCACTGCATGGTGCGCCAGAGCTGTTCCTCCACGAGCTCGCGGCTGCGCCAGCCGTCCGGCGTACGGACCATGCGGTGGTGATACCAGCCGCCCCCGCGGATGATGCCGGGGGCGTCGGCGGAGACGGCGTCCCGGGTGGGCGCGAGGGTGTCGGTGAACGACGCCGTGACGATGGCCGCGTCGCCGTCCACGCTGATCGAGACGTTGCCGATGAAGTGCTGGCGCCCCGGCCAGGTGGGCAGCACCTCGGCCAGCCAGCCCCGGACCTCGTCCCGCACGCCCTTGACCCCGCCGGCCGAGGTGTAGTCGATGACGGCGTCCGGGGTGAACACCGCGTTCAGCAGATCCCACTGCCCGGTGTCGACCGCGAGGGTATAGCGGGTCAGCACCTCCCCGATGAGCAGCCGGTCGGAGATCTCCTGAACGTTCATCGCCTCGTGCATGGTCGTCCTCCTCGACGGTCGCAGGGGCTCAGCCTAGATGAAGCAAGCGCTCGGTCGGCGAATACTCGGGCAGGCGCCGGCCGAGGGGGTCGTCAGGCCGGTCAGGGCCGGGTGGTTCCGCCGGAGGTGACCTCGCCGGGCCGGGAGGCGCCGTACAGGCGGGTGACGACCTCCTCGATTCCCGGCTCGCGCAGTGAGATGTCGCGTACCTCGTGCCGCGCGGCCACCGCGGCCACCACCGCGGCGGCGTTCATCTCCGGCGGGATGGAGAGCCACTGGCGCGGCCCCTCGTGCCGTACGACCCGGACGCCGGGCACGTCGATGTCCGGGCCGGGCACGGCCAGGTCCACGATGAGGGTCCGGTCGGCCGCCATGGTCGCGCGCAGCCGGACCAGGTCCCCGTCGTAGGCGAGCCGCCCGTGGTCGATGACCATGACGCGCCGGCACAGCCGCTCGATGTCCCCCAGGTCGTGGGTGGTCAGCAGGATGGTGGTCTCCCGCCGTACGTTGAGCTCTTCGAGGAATCCCCGCACGGTCGCCTTGCTCACGACGTCGAGCCCGATCGTGGGCTCGTCCAGCACGAGGAGCTCCGGGTCGTGCAGCAGCGCCGCGGTCAGGTCCCCGCGCATTCGCTGGCCCAGGCTGAGCTGGCGCACCGGTGTCTCCAGGAACGTCCCCAGCTCCAGCAGTTCGGTGAGCTCCGCCAGCCGCCTCCGGTGGGTCCGGGCGTCGATCCGGTACAGGTGCCGGATCAGGGTGAGGCTGTCGCGCAGCGGCAGATCCCACCAGAGCGTGGTGCGCTGGCCGAAGACCACCCCGATCCGCCGGGCCAGCGTCGTCCGCTGCCGGGACGGATCGAGGCCGGCCACCCGCACGCGGCCGCTGGAGGGGGTGAGGATCCCGGTGAGCATCTTGATGGTCGTCGACTTGCCGGCCCCGTTGGGGCCCAGGTAGCCCACGAACTCGCCGCGTTCCACGGTGAAGGAGATCTCGTCCACCGCCGCGGCCTTGGTACGGACGCGCCGCAACCGCCCGGTGCGCTTGCGCACGGTGAAGAACTTGGTGACGTCCTGCACGTCGATCACGGTCTCAGCTCCCGGTCGATCGGTAACGGCGGAGTCCGGCCCGCCAGGCCAGCGCGGCCACGGCGCAGAGCAGGACGGCGACCAGCGGCGAGCCGAACCGGAGGACGGCGGGCAGTCCCAGCGGATCGGGCCGGTCGAGTATGTACAGCGCCGGCTGCCAGTTGACGAAGGCCAGCGGGACCAGGAAGGTCAGGGCCCGCACGAAGTCGCGGCCGAAGACGCTCAGCGGGTACTGCGTCAGGAAGCCGCCGCCGTAGGTGACCGAGTTCATCGCCTCCCGCGCGTCGATGACGACGAACTGCAGCGCGGCCGTGAGCACCCACAGCGCACCGAAGATCGCCACTCCGGACAGCAGCATCACCGGCAGCATGATCACCCTGCCCGGGGTCCAGGTCACGTGCACCCGGCCCAGGGCCAGGCCCAGCACCACGAGGGCCGGGACGAGCTTGCCCAGCCGCCGGGGCGAGAAGTCCTCGGTGGCGATCTGGATCAGCGGGCTGACCGGGCGGACCAGGATGGCGTCCAGCGTGCCCTCCCGGACGTGCTGGCCGAGCCGTTCGGCGGTGCCCAGCAGGATGTCGGCGACCGCGAACGAGACGACGGAGGTGCCGTACAGGAACATCACCTCGGCGCCGGAGAAGCCGGCCAGCCGCGGTGTGTGCACGAAGATCAGCGCGATGGCGGCCAGGTCCAGGCAGGTGACGAAGAGCGTCCCGGTCGTGAGCAGGATCATCGAGACGGGGTACTGCGCGGCCGCCCGCACCCAGGTCCAGGCCAGCAGCAGGTAGATCCGCAGCTCCCGGCCCAGCGGCGTGCCGGCCGGCCCGCCCGGCGCGGTCTCCCTCGGCGCCTCAGCCACCGTGGCTCACCAGCCTGCGGCGGGTGGCGCGGGTGAGCAGGCGGCCGGCGGACAGCAGCGCCGCCGCCCAGGCGGCCTGGAACCCGTACGCGGCGAGCAGGCCGCCACCGGTGCTCTTGCCGAGGAACACGTCCCCCGGCGTCTGGATCATCGCGGCCCAGGGCAGCGCGCGGGCCAGTGTGCCGAGCCACCCCGGGAACACCACCAGCGGCAGGATCATCCCGGAGAGGAACATGGTGGTGATCAGGGCGACGGCGTGGATGCCGCGTTCGTCGTGCAGCCAGAAGACGCACAGCGAGACCAGATAGCGCATCCCGAAGCTCACCAGCACGGCGAGCAGCACCGAGCCGAGGAACGCCGCCCAGGCCGGCGGGCCCGGCAGCCGCAGCGGGAAGATGAGGGCGGCGATCAGCAGCGTGGGGGCACCGCGGAACACCAGCGTGTAGGCCGCCCTGCCCAGGTCGTCGGCGAGCCACCAGCCCTGGAGGTCGACCGGCCGGTGCAGGTCGATCGCGACGTCGCCGGACCGGATCCTCGCGGTCAGCTCCAGGCTGCCGCCGAAGACCTGAACCGGCCCGATCAGCGCCTGGCCGACGAAGGAGAACGTCACCGCGTCCGTGGCGTCGTACCCGCCGAGGGAGGGCCGGTACGCCCACAGCGCAATGAGGATGGAGGCCTTGAGGAAGCCGAAGACGGTGTTGGTGACCATCGCCGAGAGGGTCGCCACCCGGTAGGTCGAGTAGCGCCGGAAGGCGTAGCTGGCCACGTGGAGATAGAGAATCGTCACCCTCCGTACCTGGGACGGGCACGCCCGAACACCCCCGGGCGGCGGGCACCCGGGGGTCAACGGTCCTCAGCCAACACGAGGAGCAGGGGGAAGTGAAGGGCTCGCGGCAGAAAGCGCGGCGGAAAGGCAGGGCCCTCCCCCGGCCGTCGCGGGGGAGGGCCCTGCCGTTCGTCAGGACGGGCCTTCTGTCAGGGCAGCGGGGGCTTGCCGGTCGAGTAGATCCAGGTCTGGAAGAACGGGCCGAGGTCCTGCCCGGCGATCTTCGAGGCCAGCGCGGTGAACTGCTCCGTGGTGACGTTCCCGTACCTGTGCTGGGCGACCCAGGTGCGCAGCAGCGCGAAGAACTTCTCGTCGCCGATCTTCTCGCGGAGGAACTGCAGCACCATGGCGCCGCCACCGTAGACCCGGTTGTGGAACATCGTGTCCCGCTGCGGGTCGGCGATCTTGACGTTCCACCAGGGGTCGGTGTCCGGATGGCTGTTGTAGATCAGCAGCGCCTGGTCGTGCAGTGACCGGCCGTTGTGCCCGGCGTTCCAGTAGTACTGCGAGAAGGTGGCGAAGCTCTCGTTGAGCCAGATGTCGCGCCAGCGGGCCACCGTCAGCGAGTCGCCGAACCACTGGTGCGCGAGTTCGTGCGCGATCGTGGCGGTGTTGCGGACGTCGGAGTACAGCGGCCGGGTCTGGGTCTCCAGCGAGAACCCGATGGTGTTGCCGTTGTAGGTCGCCAGGTCGGCGATCGCCCCGGTGGACTCGAACGGGTACGGCCCGTACCGCTCGGCCCACAGATCGGTGGCCTCGCCGGTGGTGTCCCAGAAGAAGGCGAGCGGGTCGGGATGCGCCGGGTCCCGGCCGACCAGTTTCGGGTCGACGGCGACCGTCATCGGGATCCCGCCCGGCGTCCGGCCGGTCTTGATGGTCCACTTGCCGATGTCCGCGGTGGCCAGATAGGTCGCCATCGGGAGCCGCTCGTCCCACACGAACGTGGCGCGGTCGCCCCGCGTCCGCTGGGAGATCAGCCGCCCGTTCGACATGACCTGCAGGTCCTTGGGCACCGTGACGCGGAAGGTGAAGGCCGCCTTGTCACTGGGGTGATCGCTGGACGGGAACCAGGTCGAGGCCGCGTTCGGCTCGTCGCCCATGAAGGCGCCGTCGTCGGTGTGCACGAAGCCGTACGGCGAGCCGAACACGACGGGGGAGCCGACGATGGTCTGGGGGACGCCCCCGTACGCCACGGTGACGACGAAGGTCCGCCCTCTGGGGAGCCCCTGACGGGGGGTGATCACCAGTTCCTGGCCGTTCCTGCTGAAGATCACCGGCCGGCCGTCGACCTTGACCGAGGCGACGTCGAGCTGCTGCAGGTCGAGATCGAAGCTGGACAGGTTCTGGGTGGCCTTCGCCGTGATCACCGCGGTGCCGTCGAGGCGCTTGGTCGCGGGATCGTAGGAGAAGTCGATGCCGTAGTGACGGACGTCGTAGCCGCCGTTGCCCTCGAGGGGGAAGTAGGAGTCGCCGACCCCTGGCGCGCCCGGGGTGAACCGGTCCGAGCCGTCTGGGCCGGGGGCGCCTGGGCCGGCGGCGGAGGCCGCGGGCACGACCGCCAGCGCCAGCGCGCCGGCGGCAGCGGCGGCCAGCGGGGCCAGGCCGCGAGTAGGGCGCAAGGCCATCTTCATGATCCTCTCCGTTGAGCGATCGAGACGTATGTCCGACCCTGTCGAGACCTTCGGGGGATGTCGATGGTCGTGCCCACTTTCGGACAGGCGAATGTCCCGTCCGCCGCGGGCATGCGCCCGAACGTGAGCCGGGGCATGCCGCCGGGAGCCCGTGCCGGGACGTGCGAAGGCCCTCCCGGGGCACGGTCCGGGAGGGCCTTCGTGTGTCGCCTGGCCGGGCGGGCAGTGTCTCAGTGAGCGGCTGAGAACTGCTCGTCCTCCGTGGAGCCCTTGTAGGCCGTGGTGGAGGAATTCGGCGAGATCGCCGTGCTGACCAGGTCGAAGTAGCCGGTACCGACCTCACGCTGGTGCTTGGTCGCCGTGTAGCCGCGCGGCTCGGCGGCGAACTCGCGCTCCTGCAGGTCGACGTAGGCGGTCATGCCTTCGGCGGCGTAGCCGTTGGCGAGATCGAACATCGAGTAGTTCAGGGCGTGGAAGCCGGCCAGCGTGATGAACTGGAACTTGAACCCCATGTGACCCAGCTCACGCTGGAACTTCGCGATGGTCGAGTCGTCCAGGTGCTTCTTCCAGTTGAACGACGGCGAGCAGTTGTAGGACAGCATCTGGTCGGGGTACTCGGCCTTGACCGCCTCGGCGAACCTGCGCGCCACCTCCAGGTCGGGGGTGCCGGTCTCCATCCAGATCAGGTCGGAGTACGGCGCGTAGGCCAGGGCGCGGGCGATGCAGGGCTCGATGCCGTTGCGGACCCGGTAGAAGCCCTCGGCGGTGCGGTCACCGGTGAGGAAGGCCTGGTCGCGCTCGTCCACGTCCGTGGTGATCAGTGTCGCGGCCTCGGCGTCGGTCCGCGCGATGATCAAGGACGGGACGCCCGAGACGTCGGCCGCCAGCCGGGCCGCGTTCAGCGTCTTGATGTGCTGGCCGGTCGGGATCAGCACCTTGCCGCCCAGGTGGCCGCACTTCTTCTCGGAGGCGAGCTGGTCCTCCCAGTGCACGCCCGCCGCACCCGAGGCGATCATGCTTTTCATCAGCTCGTAGGCGTTGAGCACACCACCGAAACCGGCCTCGGCGTCGGCGACGATCGGCGCCAGCCAGTGCGGGGCGTTCTCGTCGCCCTCGGACCAGGTGATCTGGTCGGCGCGCAGGAGGGCGTTGTTGATGCGGCGGACGACGGCGGGGACCGAGTTGGCGGGGTAGATGCTCTGGTCCGGGTAGGTCTGGCCGGCCAGGTTGGCGTCGCCGGCGACCTGCCAGCCGGACAGGTAGATGGCCTTGAGACCGGCCTTGACCTGCTGCACGGCCTGGTTGCCGGTCAGCGCGCCGAGCGCGTTGACGTAGTCCTCCTCGTGCAGCAGGTCCCAGAGCCGCTCCGCGCCGAGGCGGGCGAGGGTGTGCTCCTCCTGCACCGAGCCCCGCAGCCTGATGACATCCTCGGCCGTGTAGGTCCGCTCGATGCCGGTCCACCGGGGGTCATTCTCCCACTGGCGCTGCAGCTCTTCCGCGGCGCCCTTGAGGCGACTGTCGCTCATGGTCTTGCCCTTCTGTGTCGTCCCCTGGGTGCTTGTCTATGAGTCTGTCCGCTACGAGGCACTAACTGAACTCGTGGGTAACAAGAAGATCTGCGATATTTCCGCTAACATCAACCTGTGGCGACCTTGCGGGCAGAAGAACCCCTCATGTTGACGGCTGACGTTGATCTCGTAACGTTCGGCCAGCGGCTGCGGCATCTCCGGCGCAGCCGTGGCCTCACCCTCTCCGACCTGGGGGAACGGGTCGGCCGGGCGCCGTCCCAGCTGTCCCTGCTGGAGAACGGGCGGCGCGAGCCCAAGCTCTCCCTGCTGCAGTCCCTGGCGGCGGCGCTGGAGGTTCCGGTGGAGGAACTTCTGCGCAAACAGCCGCCGAGCCGCCGGGCCCAGCTGGAGATCGCCCTGGAGGAGGCCCAGCGCGATCCGCTGTACAGGTCCCTGGGCATGCCGCACCTGCGGGTCAGTAAACGCATGCCCAACGACGTGATCGAGCACCTGCTCGCGCTCTACGAAGAGCTGCGGCGCAGCCGGACCAAGCCCACCGCGAGCCCGGAGGAGGCCCGGAAGGCCAACGCCGAGCTACGCCGTCAGATGCACGAGCGGGGCAACTACTTCGGTGAGATCGAGGAGATCGCCGCACAGACCCTGGAGGCGATCGGCTACCGCAACGGCGCGCTGTCGCAGGGCATGCTGATGTCCCTGGTCGGTCACTTCGGCTTCACGCTGCGTTACGTCCAGGACCTGCCCCGGTCGGTGCGCTCGATCACCGACATGCGGCACCGGAGGATCTACCTCGAACGCGAGCAGCTCGGCATGCACACGCCGCGCACCATCCTGCTGCAGACCCTCGGCCACATCGCCATGGACCACGACGTCCCCCGCGACTTCGCCGACTTCCTCCGGCAGCGGGTGGAGGCCAACTACTTCGCCGCCGCGATGCTGATCCCCGCGCCGACCGTCGTGCCCTTCCTGCTGGAGGCCAAGGCCAACCGGGAGCTGTCGGTGGAGGACCTGGCCGACGTCTTCTCGGTCTCGTACGAGATGGCGGCCCACCGCTTCACCAACCTCGCCACCCACCATCTCGACCTGCCGGTGCACTTCACCAAGAACGACGAGAGCGGGACGATCTACAAGGCGTACGCCAACGACGGGCTGGCCTTCCCGGCCGACGAGCACGGCGCCATCGAGGGCCAGCGGATGTGCCGGCAGTGGGGTGGCCGCCGGGTCTTCGTCAGCCGCGACCGCTTCTCGGTCTTCTACCAGTACACCGACACGCCCCAGGGGACGTACTGGTGCCTGTCCCACATCGACCCCAGCCACGAGCGGGACTTCGCGATCACCCTCGGCGTGCCCTTCGAGCATTCCCGCTGGTTCCGCGGCCGTGAGACCACCAACCGGGTCAAGTCCGCCTGCCCGGACGGCGACTGCTGCCAGCGGCCCCCGGCCGAGCTGGCGCAGCGCTGGGAGGGCATGGCCTGGCCCTCCGCCCGGGCCCACTCACACGTGCTGTCGGTGCTGCCGCCCGGCGCGTTCCCCGGCGTGGACGAGGCCGACGTCTATACCTTCCTCGACAAACACGCCGCCGAATGACCGATTTCACCCCGGTGCCGGTCTCGGTGTGAACGGTGTGTTGTGGCCACGTTAAGTTCTTGGGTCAAGCGATTTCCTTACGTCCTGTCGGTGAATCATCTGCGACGAAGCAGCGTTTCATAAGGACGGCAGTGTCCTTCGAGGGGCACTGGTTCGCGCCGAGGGGAGTGCAGGTGCTGGCTGAAGTCGCGATGTGGTTGGACCGGCGTACGAGTAGGACGGCCGACTGGCCTGTGGAGAAACTGCTGGCGGCGAAGGGCGCGACCCGCGTCAGCGTCGTCCTGCCGGCTCTGAACGAGCGTGAGACCGTCGGCACCATCGTGACCGCGATCCGGACGGAACTCGTGGAGCGGGTGCCGCTGGTCGACGAGATCGTGGTCATCGACTCCTGTTCCACCGACGACACCGCGGCGGTCGCCACCGCCGCGGGCGCCGAGGTCTTCACCCAGGACGCGGTGCTGCCCGGGTTGCCACGGCTGTCCGGCAAGGGCGAGGCGCTGTGGAAGTCCCTCGCGGTCACCACCGGCGATCTGATCGTTTTCATCGACGCGGACCTGTCCAACTTCTCGCCCGACTTCGTCAGCGGGCTGCTCGGCCCGCTGCTCACCGACCCCGAGATCGGCTACGTCAAGGGCTGTTACGACCGCCCGCTGATCTCCCCGTCCGGCGGGACCGAGGGCGGCGGCGGCAGGGTCACCGAGCTGGTCGCCAGGCCCCTGATCAACCTGCACTGGCCGCAGCTGGCGGGGGTCATGCAACCGCTCGGCGGGGAGTACGCCGGCCGCCGTTCCCTGCTGGAGCGGCTGCCCTTCGTCACCGGGTACGGCGTCGAGCTCGGGCTGCTGCTCGACATGCTCGAGACCGTGGGCCTCGACGGCCTCGCCCAGGTCGACCTCGGCCGCAGGGTGCACTCCCACCAGTCCACCGAGGCCCTCGGCGCCATGTCCAGCCAGATCATGCTCACCGCCTGGTCCCGGCTCCAGCGGCACGGGCGGATGCTGCCGCTGGAGGCGCCGGCGACCGCCCTGACCCAGTTCCGCCGGGTCGGTGACGGCCACGACGTGCGGGTGAGGGACGTCCAGGTGGCCGAGCGGCAGCCCATGATCGAGATCCCCGACTACGCGGCCCGGCGCTCGCTGCTTCCCTGACACCTCCCCGGTATCCGACGCCGCATCGGCGCTCCGGCACCGCCGTGGTCACGCACCGGTCTCACCGGCGCGTGACCACGGCGGTCGTCTTTCCGGGTTCAGGTGTCCCTTCTGTGACGCCTGCCACGGAGTTACCCCGGGGTAATGACGACCCTGCTACCGTTGGTAACACCCGCGCTAGAGACCACTGTGGCGCACGGACCGGGCACGGGGCCGGCCGTGAACGCCGAGGAAGGACCGCAGACACATGAGTGACGAGGCGACGGCGGGATTCTCGCTGGAACTGTCCGAGGACGTGCGCGATGCCCAGAGCTGGGTGCATGAGTTCGCCAAGGACGTGATCCGGCCCGCCGCCGAGGAGTGGGACGAGCGCGAGGAGACCCCCTGGCCCATCATCCAGGAGGCTTCCAAGATCGGGCTTTACTCGCTCGACTTCTTTGCCAGCCAGTCCTTCGAGGACACCGGGCTCGGCATCCCGGTGACCTTCGAGGAACTGTTCTGGGGCGACGCCGGCATCGGGCTGTCGATCGTCGGCACCGGGCTGGCCGCCGCCTCGCTGGCGGCCACCGGCACACCCGAGCAGATCAGCGAGTGGATACCGCAGATGTTCGGCACGGCCGACGACGTACGGCTGGGCGCCTTCTGCGCCTCCGAGCCCGGAGCGGGCAGCGACGTCGGCTCCATCCGGACCCGCGCCGTCTACGACGAGGCCACCGACGAGTGGGTGCTCAACGGCACCAAGACCTGGGTGACCAACGGCGGCATCGCCGACGTCCACGTGGTCGTCGCCTCGGTCCACTCCGACCTGGGCAGCCGCGGCCAGGCCAGCTTCATCATCCCGCCGAACACACCGGGCTTCTCCCAGGGGCAGAAGTTCCGCAAGCACGGCATCCGCGCGTCGCACACCGCCGAGGTCATCCTGGACGACGTGCGGATTCCCGGGCGGCTGCTGATCGGCGGCAAGGAGAAGTTCGACGCCCGGATCGCCAAGGTCCGCGAGGGCGGCCGCGCGGGCGGCCAGGCGGCGATGAAGACCTTCGAGGCCACCCGCCCGACGGTCGGCGCCATGGCCCTCGGCGTGGCCCGCGCGGCCTACGACTACGCGCTGGAGTACGCCCGCGAGCGGGAGCAGTTCGGCAAGAAGATCGGTGACTTCCAGGCCATCGCCTTCAAGCTCGCCGACATGAAGACCCAGATCGACGCCGCCCGGCTGCTGGTGTGGCGGGCCGCCTGGATGGCCCGGATGGGCAAGGACTTCACCGCCGCCGAAGGGTCCATGGCCAAGCTGGCGGCCAGCGAGACCGCGGTGCGCGTCACCGAGGAGGCCATCCAGATCCTCGGCGGCAACGGCTACACCCGCGACTACCCGGTCGAGCGCATGCACCGCGACTCGAAGATTTTCACGATCTTCGAGGGCACCAGCGAGATCCAGCGCCTCGTCATCGGCCGTACGATCACAGGGCTGGCCGTTCGGTAGCGTTTCCGCAGGTCAGCGTCGATTTGGTCGTGATCAGTGTCCGGCAACGCGTTCGGGGACTTCCCGACCTTCCAGCGGAGCCTGTGCGGTGGCACGACAGGTGCTTCCCCCAAAGGACAAGGCCCCTGGGAGTCCTTTGGGGGATGTCCCGAAACGGGCCGTCCAGGAGTTTGGGGGCATGAAGCCTCAGCAGATTCTCACCGCGATGGCGGTATTGGCCCTGGTGGCCGGCTGTAGTGGTGGCAAGCAGGCGGCCACTCCCACTCCCACTCCCAGCGTCGACGTACACGCGATGATGTTGCAGGTCGCCCGGTGCGCCCGGGCGCATGGCGCGCCCAACTTCCCGGACCCCATCGTGGACTCGAGGGGGAACTGGGACTTCCCGCTGTCGGCCGAACGGCAACCGAAGACGCCCGCCTGCGATGCCATCGTCGACCGCTGGAAACTGGCGAACCCGAAGGAGGCCCCGCCACCCGTCTCTCCCCAGGACCTGGTGAAGCTGAGGGACTACGCCGCCTGCATGCGCCAGCAGGGCCTCCCCGACTGGCCAGATCCCGCTCCGGACGGGATCTTCAAGCTTCCCCCTCGGCTGACCGGCGGCCCCAAGCGCCGCTTCGAGAAACAGGACAGGGTGTGCCTCCCGAAGGCGCCCAAGAGGGGCATCAACGTCGATGGCTCCAAGGGGCGCTGACATGCGGCGGGATTCGTGCTGCAGGGTGACCAACTGGGCGACAAGGGGCTGATCGTTAGCCTCGTGGGTTGAGCGGTCACCTCCGCCCACACTCCACCGGCTTGGACGCGGTCGTGGTGGTTGTCCCAGTTGGTCATCCAGAACCACTGCGCCAAGCCGACCAGCCCGTCCGATCCGCGCGGCGGCGCTGTCGTCACCTCGGGTGCTGGAATCGGAAGTCGCTGGCCTGAGCTTCCCCTCGTAGCGTGGACACATGGTGTCCCGCTCGATTATTGAGTTATGTGGTCTGAGCTGGGACTATGCGGCGTAGCGGTACTCGCTGATCATGCCTGTGACGACGCGTCTACGCCGGACGAATCTCACGCTCCGGACCAACCGATACAACAGCGACAGCACCACGCTGAGATGATCGCAGCCACGGCACTGATCCGATAGTAAAACCCCAGCTCACAGCACGAAACCCAGTTTCCGAGCGGTACAGGCCGGAGGCTGGCGAGAACTCCGGGACAAGGTCGCCTAGCAGAAGACGCGCCTGCCGGCGCTGTACGGCGTCATCGACTTCGACGCGCGGCCCGAGCGGTTCACCGACGGGCCGCCGGGAGCGCCATCCGTGGCGAGCTTGCTACGAGCGGCCCCGCCTGCTCGCGGCCAAGGCCCAGGTCGCCACGATCGAGGCGTTCACCATGCTGGGCGACGTCGTCGCCGACGCCTACACAGCACTGCTGCCTGAACTGGGGTTCCGCAAGAGCGATCCGGGGCGGCCCGTGTGTTGTCGAACTCGTGGGCTAAGCCGTTGGTGCCGCTTTCGTCGGAACTGTCGCTGCCTGCCGCGCCATCGCCGAAGCCCTCAGAGAGACCTTCATGGAGGCGTCGGACACTACGAC
This sequence comes from Actinomadura scrupuli, assembly GCF_050971785.1. NCBI lineage: Bacteria > Bacillati > Actinomycetota > Actinomycetes > Streptosporangiales > Thermomonosporaceae > Actinomadura > Actinomadura scrupuli. The sequence continues at coordinate 152,699 of NZ_JBPCCU010000003.1, forward strand.
CGGCTCGGCCGGCCATGACGGCCGCGTAATGGGCGACCTAGACCACGTGGCACGGGCCACCGCGGCCGTACGGCCACGTCACGGCGGGCCCCTGGACGGCGGGCCCGGGCGGCGCTCAACCGGCCACCTGATCCGCGTAGCACCACCGCCAGTCCTCACCGGGTTCGAAGGAACGCACCACCGGATGGGTCGTCGTGGCGATGAAGTGCGCGGTGGCGTGCCTGCCGGGCGAGGAGTCGCAGCACCCGATGTGCCCGCAGGCCAGGCACTTGCGCAGATGGACCCAGGGCATGCCCAGCGCCAGACACTCCTCACAGCCCTCGGGTGTGCGCGGCGGCGGATCGCCGGATTCGTTGATGTGCACGCAGCTCATGGCAGCCCCCCAGCTCTCGGGGGGTGCCCTACCCCCGGCCGGGCGCGCCACTCCTGCCGGCGGGCGCACCCCCGGGCCCACCACGTGGCCGTGTCAGCCGATTGAAAAGCAGTCCGCGTGCGGCCGCCCGCCGCAGGTCGGGTGAAGGTCAGGGTGGTCGGCGGTCGGCAAGGCGATGTGGGAGGCCCTGGGTGTGCCGTCCGCTGCACAGGCCAGTACCGCCCGATTCAGGACGGCCTCGGCCACCAGCACGAGGTCGCCGGCCGCGGCGGCGAACAGGTGAGCCCGGCCAGCGGCCTCCGCCCGAGCTCCTGGTCGTAGTCGTCGAGTTTGACGAGGGTGTCCGGGTCACCAAGGTGGAGAGCTCGGCGAGCACCGCGCCGACACCCTGGGGGGCGGCGGCGTGGCGGCATGCCCGACGGAGATCGAGTACGGAAGTGCCCCGCTGAGCCGCCCGTACCGGCAGGCGTTGAACTCCCGCAGGGCGGCCGTCAGGCCGGTGAGCAGCCGATCGGCGGGGGCCTGCGCGCGTGCGGGGGTAACAAGGCCGGACATCGCGTGCGGACTCCGGCGATGGGCGAGGGCGCGGCCAGTGCACGCACAGAGCGTGGCGGGCGGCACCCTGCCCATCTGTCCTCGGCGGGTGGGGTCAGCGGGATCCGTCGGGGTGCAGGACGACCTTCGTCCAGCCGTTGTCGCGGTTGTCGAAGTGCTGGTAGCCCTCCGGGGCCTGGAGCAGCGGCAATTCGTGGGAGACGATCCACGATGGCTTGGCCTTGCCCTGCTGGATGAGCGCGCACAGTTGCCGGTTGTAGGCCTTCACGTTGCACTGGCCGGTGCCCATGCTCTGGCCCTTGAACCAGTAGGCGCCGTAGTCGAAAGCGACGTCACCCTCCTTGTACAAGGGGTCCGGGCTCTGTGGATCCCGGGGGACGAAGACGCCGACGACTCCGATGGAGCCGGTGAACCTGACGGATTGGACAAGGTTGTTCAACGTCATGTTGGGGTGCTCGTTGCCCTGCGGGTCGTGGGCCTGGTAGCCCACGCATTCACAGCCCCGGTCGGCGCCGAGACCGTTCGTCTCCTCCATCACCGCGTCGATGGGTGAGACCTTGGAGTCGTCGATCGGGATGGCGCCGATCTGCTCGGCGAGGGCGAGCCGGTCCGGGTGGCGATCGACAATCATGATCTTGGAGGCGGCCTTGAGGCTCGCCGACAGGGCGGCCATCAGGCCGACCGGGCCCGCGCCGAAGATGACGACGGTCTCACCGGGTTGCAGGCCCGCCAGTTCGGTGCAGTGCCAGCCGGTGGGGAAGATGTCGGAGAGCATCACGTAGTCGGTCTGCTTCTCCCATGCCTCCTGCGGCAGGACCAGGGCGTTGAAGTCGCCGTAGGGCACGCGCAGGAACTCGGCCTGGCCGCCCTCGTAGGGCCCCATGTCGGCGAAGCCGTAGGCGGCCCCGGCCATGTGCGGATCGTCCGGTGTGGTCAGGCAGAACGCGGTGAGCCCCCGCTCGCAGTTGCGGCAGAACCCGCAGCTGATGTTGAACGGCAGGCTCACCAGATCCCCGACCCGCACGCGGTCGACCGCGGAGCCGACCTCGACCACCTCGCCCAGGTTCTCGTGGCCGAGTACCCGGCCGGTCTCCATGTCGGTGCGACCTTCGTACATGTGCAGGTCGGATCCGCAGATGTTGGTCGAGGTGACCTTGACGAGGATGTCGGTGTGCCGCTCGATCTTGGCGTCGGGCCGATCCTCGACGCGCACTTCGCGCGGGCCTTCGTACACGAGAGCCTTCATGAGATCCTCCTATGTCAGGCTGCGATGGGCCCTCGGTCACTCGCGCGGTTCTCCCGTGGCGCGGACCAGCCTCACAGGCTCGCAAGAGCCCAAACTCGCTCGTAACCCTGCCAATCGGGCTAAACGTGCAAACCGGACGTGCGGCAAAGGTTCATTTGCCGGTTCATGCGCTATTACGGCACAGAATGTCAAGGGAGCGATTCGACCACCGGTACCTCGCGTAGCGGAGGCCGAGGTGGCGAATCCCCTCGTACGAGTCGGGGGAGCCTCCGCCATTGTGCCCGGCGGCCCGTCGCGCCCAAGAATCCCCGGGAAGCGGTAGGAATGCGGACTGACTCAGTGATCGCCGGCGTTTCCCGGTAGCGCTTTCGGAGCATCGATTCCCCTTGGTCGGGGGATGTGCGGAGCGAGGAGCGCGCGGAATCCGGCAGGAGACCGACATGATCGACAACATCCTCGCCTTCGACGCCCACACCGGACGTCCTGGACGAACTCGCCGAGACCGTGATCGACGAGGGCGGATCGGTGGAGCACACGAGGCCGACACGGACCTGCGCAAGGAGGGCGTGGCCGCCTTCCTGCGGTTCCCATTGCCGCCCCGGCCCGAGGACACGTCGGCGGCGAACGCGACATCTACCCCGCAGTGATGGAACAGTCCTACCTGGCCTTGAATTGGGTGCAGGACTCGGTGTTCGCTGAGACGGCACTATCCTCAGTCGCCGGGTGAAGGCCGTTCCTCGCCTGCGGATGATGAGCGATCGCCGAAGACGAGTTCGCCACCAAGCTGGCTGTACAGCTCCAATTGGTCGTAGTAGATCCGATGAGTGATGATCTTGTCGTTACCGACGGAGCAGGTGCTGGTGCCGCGCACGGCGACGGGACGGCCGGCTCCGTCCAGCACACCCCCGCCGGGCAGCATCAAAGGCCCGTTATGCGTGCCGGTGAGCATCCATTCGGTCACCGCGGGATCGGCGCAGAACACCGTGTGCCAGACCGTCATGCGCAGGTCCGGAAACCCTTTGAAGATCTCCTCGAAGAACGAGGCGAGCTGGTCGTGCCCTTCCGCGACGCCCGCCGGGGTCACCAGGACCCCGTCCCGGCTGTGGCACTGAACAACACGATTCAGATCGTGAGCGTTGAAGGCCTCGAGCAGCTTGTCCTTGACCGCGCGAGCGTCGCCCATGGTAATCACCCTCTCGGTAGAGACTCTTCCGGCGACGGACGCGCCATCTCGGCGGCCGGCCTTCACCCGGACCACCGCCGAGATGGCGTGCGCACTCGCGGCGGTGGTCCGGGCGTCCCGTACCGGCTGAGCTCGCCCGGATGGATGAGACCTTGGTCCAGCCCGACGGGCCCCGCCCCGTAGATCACGACCGAGGCGCCCGCCTCCACCTGGGCGAGTTGAGTCGACCGCCTCACAGCAGCAGGTCGAAGACACGTATCGTGCGCTCCCACTGCTCAGTCGCGGGGTTCTTCACGTCCGGATCCACGATCTTGAAAGTCTGAGCCAGGGCCACTGACAGGCCGCCGACGATCTCGGGCAGGCGGCCGACGGTCTCCTCGCCCATCGAAAGGTCGAGCGGAGGCAGCGTGGCGAGCTGTTCCAGTACGGGTTTCAGCTCGATGTCCTCATCGAGGAGGCGGAACCGGTGGATGCTCTCCTGGAGGCCCTTGGTGACGGGTAGATCCGAGGGTTCGATGATGTCGCGACGGTTCGCCTTGGCGTGGGCCTGGCCGATCACCAGAAGGTCGTAGACCTTGTCGTTCACGAAGTCGCTGTAGCGCCGGAGGTCGTTCTTGTCGACGTCGACACCCGCGGCGCTGCGGAAGAAGCGTTCGAATCTCGACACCGCCATGAGAACCATGGAGTCCCCCTTCCTTCCGGCCCGGAGTCACTCTCCAGCCTGGAGGTAGTCGTGGATCAGCCGTACGGCCATGGCGCCTTCGCCGACCGCCGCGGCCACCCGCTTGACCGATCCGCTCCGCACGTCCCCGGCCGCGAACACGCCCGCCCTGCTCGTCTCCAGCGGGAACGGCCGGCCGACGGAGTCGGGCGTGCCTTCCTTGCCAGATCGGGTGGCGTCCGCGCCGGTCAGTATGTAGCCCCGCGGGTCGAGCGCGATCTCTTCGGGCAGCCAAGCGGTGTACGGCTCCGCGCCGATGAAGATGAACATCGCGCGGGCCTCGATCGCGGAACGCTCGCCGGTGACGTTGTTCTCGGAGATGACCGCGGCGAGCCTCTCTTCCCCCATCAGCTCCCGGACCTCGGTGTTCAGCATGATCTTGATCCTGGAGTGCCGTTCGATCTCGACTGCCAGGTAGCGGGACATGTTTCTGGACAGCGCGTCCTCCCGTACGAGCAGCCGGACGCAGGCGGCGTGCCGGGCCAGGAATAGGGCGGCCTGGCCGGCCGAGTTGCCTCCGCCCACGACGACGATCGGGTCGCGCTCGCACATCTGGGCTTCGAACATGGTCGCCGCGTAGTAGACGCTCGTGGGCTCGAACTTTTCCAGGTTCCGGACGTCGAGCCTGCGGTAGCGGACGCCGGTTGCGATGATCAGGGTGCGCGCGTGGATCGTGCCACCCTCCCCGACGGTGACGATGTGATCGCCCACGTTCGGGACCAGTCCGCATGCCTGTGCGGGGACGCCGAAACGCGCGCCGAACTTGCCGGCCTGGATCGCCGCCCGCTCCGCCAGTTCGCCGCCGGAGATGCCGGACGGGAAGCCGAGGTAGTTCTCGATCCGCGAGGAGGTGCCTGCCTGGCCGCCCGTCGCGACATTGTCCAGGACCATCGTCGCGAGGCCCTCCGATGCCCCGTAGACCGCCGCCGCCAGCCCCGCCGGCCCGGCACCGATGACGAGCAGATCGCATCGGGTCTCCTGTACCCGTGGTACGGAGAGCCCGATCGCCTTGGCCAGCTCCGCGTTGCTCGGATTGCGGAGCACCGTCTCGCTACGCCAGATCACGACGGGGGTCTCCTCCGGGGTGACGCCCATGCTCCGCAGGAACCGCTCTGCCTCCTCGTCCCGCTCCAGGTCGATCCACCGGTGAGGTAGCCGGTTGCGTGCCGCGAACTCCCGCAGCCGCCGGGAGTCGGCCGAGAAGCGGGAGCCGATGATGCGGAAACCCGCCCCCAGTCCGATGAGCATCGTGCGGCGGATGAGGTAGGCCCTCAGGATGAGGTCACCGAGTGCCGGATCCTCGGCGACCAGACGGCGGAGCGCGTCCGCCGGCACGGCGAGGACCTCGCCGTCCTCGGCCACCACGCCGGTGGCGAAGCACACCTGTCCGGTGAGCACGTTGAGCTCGCCCAGGAACCGGCCTGCCCCATGGACACCGATCACCTGGTCGTCCGCCCCGAATCCCTCGACCGTCGCCACCTTGCCGGTCAGGACCGCGAAGAATTCGGTGGACACAAGGCCCTCCATGTACAGGACCTCATCCCGGTGGACCCGGCGCCGCTCGCCGTGCGAGGCCAGCGCCTGCAGTTGCGCGTCGCTCAATCGCGGGTAGGCCCCCAGCGGGTCCGGCGTCTCGCAGATCTCATGCGGCCAGCGCATGGTCCACCCATCTGCGTACGGGAGCCGGCGCCGCGCCCGATGGCCAGGTGACGACCTGGAGCTGATCGATTACGACAAGCGTCGGGGTCGTCGCGATCACGGAGTTCGTCGTGCCCAGATCGATGCCTACCGCCGTCGCCATCGCCCTCTCCCTTCACGAGCTCGCGCGTCTTTTCGGCCATCCCGTTCCGCTGAACTCGGCCGCAAGTGCCGTCGGACGCTCCGAGCCAGGAGATCCATATACGCGAACGCGACTCCGTTACCGTCTGCGTCGGACTATTGAAGGTCTCTGCGGCCATCCGGCGGTGTTGAGCACATGCCGGGCCATATCGGCGAGCTCCGGGGTCCACCAAGATCTCGTAGCTGCCGGTCAGAACCGCGAGTAGCGACGCGTACCGCGCTGCATCCCGCTGATCGCGCCCAGATCAGGCCGAGCACGATCGATCAGTCCCGCCCTCTGACCCTACGGATCCAGTCAAAGGGCTCGGATCGCTTTCCCGGAACCCCCAGATAACCATTTTTGGATCAAACAACAGGGGCGGGTGAGGAGGGCCTGCGGCCGCACCGACCCGGAGCAGCCGGACGAGGGTCCTGAGAGACGAACGAACATCAGGAACGGCCGGACGTGTCTCGCGGGCATCGGACCTTGGTGGTGCCGGCCCGGCAGTAAAGGTGAGAGCTCGGGGAACCGAGTCAGGTCGCCAGGACGGCGTTCAGGGCTGAGAGCTGCTCGCGCGTGAAGTAGAAGTCGGTGTAGTCGGCGCCCAGCAAGAGGTGTGAGTGCCACCGCGAAGACAACCATCTGACCAGGGGATGTGATACCGAAGGCCGCTCGGCAGGGTAGGGCCGAGCGACGACAACGGGACGGCGGGGGATGTTGGCCGCGATGGCGACCGGTAGCGCACAGACGCACACTGGGCAGACCGTGGTCGCCTTGCTGACCGACCCCGGCGCCCCGGCAGAGCTCGCCGAGCGGCTCTCGCGGGAGCTGCCGCGGCTGTTCACCCGATGGCTCCATGACCGTGAGTGGCGCGTCGAGATCCATCGCCATGATCAACGGAAACATCTGGCTGCTCTCACAGGCGCTCAGCGGAGCTCGGCTCGGAGTGCTGGCCGTGTTCTCGATCATCGTCATGGTCGTCTGGCTCATCGTGCACAGCGACCTGTGGGAGCGGCCGATCGACCGTTCTCCCCAGGAGCGCGAACGAGCCGCGCTGTACAACGCCTCCACCGCGTTGACCCTGGCAGTGGGGGTGTTCTGCGGCTTCGTCATGCTTTACGCGGTCGATCTGATGGCCGTGTTGTTCACGATCGACGACCAGGTGTACGCGAAGGTCGTCAATCGTCCCGCGCACCTGGGCGACTATTTCGGCTTGGCTTGGATGGTCGCGTCACTCGCCACGTGACGAGTACACCGCGCCGTCCGCTGATGATCACGTACCGATTCGGGATCACTGGCGGGCTAGGGATCGACCATCGTGCGCATGGGGGTTCGTGACGCTAGGGCATCGCGACCCAATGCACCTGGCTCGGTTGGCCCAGAGATATCCGGCGCAGCTCAGGGGACAGCTCCGTTGAGGAGGATCTGGAGCTCATCCGCTTCCTGGCCGATAGCGACCCCAGCGGACGACGAGGCCGACCCCAGGCACGCCGGCGGGGCCGGCCGCTTGAAGTCGACGCCTGGCCAAGGTCATGGGCCGTCCGTGTTCGCGGACGGCCCCATGACATTTGTGCAGCCTCCCTCCGGCGGCGGGCTGGTCCCTCACCGCCGGGTCGGGAGCCGGTTACGTCGTGCCACGTCAGGGCATTTTGTCGCCTAGCGGGAGTTCAGTCCTTCCGTAGCGTGGCGAAGAAGGTGCGCAGGTCGGCGGTCACCGCGTCCGGGTTCTCGAGGGACGCGTAGTGGCCGCCGGTGGGGAACTCGCTCCAGTGCACGATGTTGGTGTTGTCGCGTTCGGCGAGGGAGCGGATGGTCTGGAAGTCGTCGGCGAAGACCACGACGCCGGTCGGTGCGGTGTTGATGGCCGGTTCCGCGCCGGAGCGCGCCTCGGCGTAGTGGTAGCGGCCTGCGGTGGCCTGGGTGTTGGTGAGCCAGTACAGCGTGACCTGGGTGAGGATCTGGTCGCGGGTCACCAGGCTCGTGCCGTTGCCGAAGGAGTTGAACAGCTCGCTCCAGGCCAGTTGGCCGACCGGCGAGTCCGCTATGCCGACCGCGACGGTCTGCGGCCGGGAAGCGTTGATCGCGTTGTAGCCGCCGACCGACTGGAACCACTGCAGGTGCTCCAGCGCTGCGTACTCCTTGGGCCCGAAGCCGGCGAGCTCGGCCGGGTCGCCCGAAGGGAAGGAGAACAGCTGCAGCACGTGCATGCCGAGGTATCCGGGCGGCTCGAGCAGCCCGAGCTCCCGGGAGATCATGGCGCCGGCGTCGCTGCCGTGCGAGCCGTAGGTTTCGTAGCCCAGCCGGCGCATGAGGGCGTCGAAGGTGCGGGCGACCCGCGCCATCGTCCAGTCCCCGCCGGACAGCGGGGTGCTGAAGCCGAAGCCGGGGATCGACGGGACGACCACGGAGAAGGCGTCCTCGGCCTGTCCGCCGTGCGCGACGGGGTCGGTGAGCGGTCCGATCATGTCGAGGAAGTCCACGAACGAGCCGGGGTAGGTGTGGATGAGCAGCAGGGGGGTGGCATCCGGCTCAGCGGAGGGCACGTGGATGAAGTGGACCTCCTGGCCGTCGACGTCGGTGAGGTAGTGCGGGAACTCGTTCATCCGTGCCTCCTGCTCCCGCCAGTCGAACGTGTCGCGCCAGTGGTCGACGGTCTCGCGCAGGTAGCGGTTGGGCGTGCCGAGGTCCCAGTTGTCGACCGCGGCAGGGCGGGGCAGCCGGGTGTTGGCCAGCCGCCGGGTGAGATCGTCGAGCTCGGCCTGCGCGACCTCTACGCGGAAGGAGCGGATCTCGGTGGAAGCGGAGTTCTTCGTCGTCGTCATGGCTTCACGGTAGAAGCCATATAGGAAGACTTGATTCCTAATGGTGCGGCATGATGCAGATCATGTTGAAAACTTCGGCGAGGCGGCTCGCTCTGCTGTCGCTGCTGCAGTCGCGACCGTCCTGGCCCGGCTCTGAGCTGGCCGAACGTCTCGGCGTGAGCGGCCGTACGATCCGTAACGACATTGAGCGATTGCGCGAGCTCGGCTATCCCGTGGACGCCACGCGCGGCACGACAGGCTCCTACAAGCTCGGCGTCGGCGCGAAGCTGCCGCCTCTGCTGCTGGATGATGAGGAGGCCGTCGCCGTCGCGATCGGGCTGCGCGCCGGAACCGGCATCAGCGGCATCGAGGACAGCAGCGCCCGTGCCCTGGCCAAGCTGGAACAGGTGCTGCCGCACCGGCTTCGCCGCCAGGTGGCGGCGATCCACGAGTCCACCTCGCAGGGGCCGCACAACACCGGCTCCAACGTCGAGGACCCCGAAATCGACGCGGCGGTCCTGACCCAGATCGCGATGGCCGTCCGCGACCGCGAATGGTTCCGCTTTGACTACACCACCGGGTCCGATGACCGGGCGGACGAGCCCCCCTCCGGCACGGCGGCGACGTCCGGGCACAAGCTCGTGGAGCCCTACCGGCTCGTCAGCTGGATGCGCCGCTGGTACCTGGTCGGCCGCGACCCGCACGCCGGCACCTGGGCGACGTTCCGGGCAGACTGGATCGACCCGCGCATGCCCACCCGCCGCGTGTTCACCCCGACCCCGCTGCCCGGGCTCGACTACACGAGCTTCGTCCTGCGCGACGTCGCCTCGACGGGCTGGAAGGTGCACGCCCGGATCACCGTGTTCGCCTCCGCACAAGAGGTGCTGTCGCGTATCAATGCCACCGTCGGCGTGGTCGAGTCGGTCAGCGACGAGCAGTGCGTGCTCGTGACCGGAGCCGACAGCCTCGAGACCATCGCGGTGTACATCGGCATGCTCGGACTCGACTTCGAGGCCACAGGGCCGCCCGGTCTCATCGACCATCTCGCGATCCTTGGCGAACGCTACCTGCGCTCGATAGGCCGGAGTCGGGGAGAAACGGGACGTGACGAGCCTCAGACCGAGGAGTCCCGGTTGAACGCAGTCAAGGGCGGGCGGACTGCGACCTCGTCGTGATCTCAATTGGTCAGCGTGGCCTGCCTGAGATGCGGCAGTAGGTGGTCAGGGTGTCGGGATGCTCAGGGCCCAGGGCACTCTCCCGGTTGCCGTCCAGCCAGAGAGAACTGAGGGTTTCGCGGCCCAGGCCTAGCAGGCGGATCAGGTCGGTGTCGGCCAGAGCGGGGGCGCTCCACGTCAGCAGGGCCCGGACGTGCGGGATCAGCCGTTGCCACCGAGGCCAGTCCGTGGGCCGTTCGGCATCCAGTCCCGAGGCGGCGGCTTCCAGGACTCCGACTGGCCGCCATCGTCACCGCGGTCGGCCCGCCTCCCGAGATGCCCACGACCGCCGCCACCTGGCCGATGCCGAGGTGCTCGCAGAGCCGGGCGGTGACGTCGGCGAAACCGCCCGGTGAGGTGCCGGTCTGTAGGGGAGTCCGGCCGTAACCGGGACGGGACGGCACGGATTCATGCGCGGCTGGACGGGCTGGTCGGCGACCACGAGTTCTTACGGATCGCGTAAGCGAAGGTGAATGTCCTTCTGCAAAGCCGGGCTGGGTGCGACGGTGTAGGCGTGACCAGGGCGAACGGAGCGAGGGCGTGTGGGGCGATCGTCGCAGTAGTGGCGTTGTGCGCGCTGGTGTCGTCGGAGGTGCACCCTGTGCCTGGGGGAGGGGCTGCCGGGCGGACCCTAGTGCAGGCGGTCGCCTGGGCGGTCTTCGCCGGGGGTGCCTGGCTCGTTCGTGGCCTGCCCGTGCGTGCGGCCGTACTGCTGATCATCGTTGGTGGTATCGGCCTGCAGGTCGCCGCGTTCTCCGCTCCGCCGCGTACCAGTAGTGACTCTTACCGGTATATCTGGGATGGGCGAGTGCAGGCCGCCGGGATCGATCCGTACCGTTATGTTCCGGCCGCTCCGGAGCTGAGCCGGTACCGGGATCCCTCGTTTCTGTGGCAGCGGACGACGGAGTCCCGGTGCGTCGGACCGGGAGTGCCCGATCCGGACAGCGCCGGTGAGCTGCTCGCCCCCGGGTGCACGCTGATCAATCGGCCGGCCGTGCACACGATCTATCCACCGGTGGCCGAGGGTTACTTCGTGGCCGTGCACGCGCTGTCGCCGGGGAACGCCCGTACCCGGCCCATCCAGATCGCGGCGGCGGTCGTGGCCGTGGCGACGACGGTGCTGCTGGTGGTCGGGCTGAGCGGGCTCGGCCGCGATCCGCGTCTCGCGGTGCTGTGGGCGTGGTGTCCGCTGGTGGCGCTGGAGGCGGGCAACAACGCGCACGTTGATGTCGTCGAGGTCTTCCTGATGCTGGGGGCCCTGCTCGTCCTCGCCAGGGCGGGGAGCCGCCGGAGGGCACTGCTCGGGGGCGTGGTGCTCGGGCTGGCCGTCGCCGCGAAGTTCCTCCCGGTGCTGGTCGCCCCTGCGATCGCGCGTCGTCGTCCCTTCGAGGTGGCGCTGGCGGCGGCCGGGGCGATCGGCGCGGTCTACCTCCCTCACGTGCTCGCCGTCGGTGGCGGCGTGCTCGGCTACCTGCCCGGCTACCTCAAGGAGGAGGGGTACGAGTCCGGGTCCCGGTTCGCACTGCTCGGCCTGGTCGTTCCGCACATGTATGCAGGCCCGGTGGCGGTGATGGTCCTGGCGGTGGCGGCACTCGCGGTCTGGCGGACCGCGGATCCGGAGCGGCCCTGGCGGGGAGCGTTGGTGATGGCCGGAGTCTTCCTGCTCGTCACCTCACCGGCCCTGCCCTGGTACGGCGAACTGGTCATCGTGCTCGTCGCGCTGGACGGCAGGGCCGAGTGGCTCGCGGTCGGGGCGGGCGGGCATCTCATGTGGGCGATGATCGATCTGGGTCTGCCCGCCCCGGAGGCGACCCGCATCGGGTACGGGACCGGAGCGCTGGTGGTCCTCCTCGTGTCCGTGGTGCGGAGGACTCTCGATGCCCGGAGGACCCCTGCGCCGGAGGAGGAACCTGTCGTGGTGCCCGCCTGAGTCCGCAGGGTTCCGCGCGGTCTTCCGATCCGCGGTGCCTCGACAGAGCGACCGGCCCGTAGGTGATCGCAGGCGGGACTTCGCTGTTCAGGTGTGATGCCCGGACGGCCGTCTTCGGCGGCGGCACGACGTCTCTGTGTGCCTACAGTCATGACCTGGACAAACACGGGCGGGCGTCATCACTACGTAAGGGTCGATCAAGGCCCTCCAGGCTTAACTTCATGAGCATGATCACTGTCGTTCTGCCCTGTCTGGACGAGTCCGAGGCGCTTCCGTGGGTCCTGGACCGGATGCCGGCCGGCTACCACCCGATCGTGGTGGACAACGGTTCGACCGATGGCTCGGCCGAGATAGCGCGCGGCCATGGCGCGCAGGTCGTGCATGAGCCGCGGCGTGGGTTCGGGGCCGCCTGCCACGCCGGACTGCTGGCCGCCACCACCGAGTTCGTGTGCTTCATGGACGCGGACGCCTCGCTCGACCCCGTCGAGCTGCCCGCTCTGGTCGCCGCGCTGTCGCAGGCCGGGCTGGTGCTGGGACGGCGCCGCCCGACCGAGCGCGGAGCCTGGCCGGTCCATGCCCGGCTCGGCAACGCGGTGCTGGCCTCCTCGCTCAACCGGCGTACGGGCGGCCCGCGGCTGCACGATCTGGGACCGATGCGGGCGGCCCGCCGCGTCGACCTGCTCGGCCTCGGGCTCACCGACCGTCGTTTCGGTTATCCGCTGGAGATGGTGCTGCGGGCGGCGCGGTCCGGCTGGGACATCGCGGAGATCGATGTCTCCTATCTTCCCCGGCGCGGCCGTTCCAAGGTCACCGGGACGGTCCGGGGCACCGTGCGCGCGGTGCGTGACATGCGCAAGGTCCTGGCCACGTGAGCGCCATCGACCTCATCGTCATCGCGAAGGAACCCCGGCCCGGGCGGGTCAAGACCCGGCTGACCCCGCCCTACAGCCCCGGGCAGGCCGCCGCGCTGGCCGAGGCCGCGCTGGCCGACACCCTGGACACCGTCGTCGCGACCCCGGCCGTGCGCCGGGTGCTCGCGCTCGCCGGGGAGCCGGGCCCGTGGCTGCCACCCGGTATCGAGATCGTCACGCAGCGAGGTGACGGGCTGGACGAGCGCCTTGCCGCCGCCTTCGACGACGCCCACCGGGGACGTCCGCTGGTACTGATCGGCATGGACACCCCGCAGGTCACGACCGGTCTGCTGGCCGCGGCCGGAAGAGCGCTCGGCACCCACCACGCGGTTCTCGGACCGGCCGGCGACGGTGGTTTCTGGCTGCTCGGCCTGCGTACCCCCGACCCTCGGCTGCTCACCGGGGTGCCGATGTCGCGGCCCGACACCGGCGCCGCCCAGCTCGCCCGGCTCCGGCGCGCCGGTCTCCGTGTCGCCGGGCTGCCGGAACTGGTCGACGTCGACACCGCCGCCGACGCCGAACGGGTGGCCGCCTGCGCGCCGCACGGCCGGTTCGCGCACACCATGCGAGTGCTGCGGGGGAGAGCATGATCGGCGGGCTCTACGAAAGCTCACTGGCCGGGCTGACGCCCGTGGACATCGAGTACGCAGACGGGCGCCGTACACCCCTGCCCGTCCAGGACTGGCTGAGCGAGCGGCCCGGCGATGCCGCCCTGCTGGACCGCTGTGCCGGGCTCACTCTCGACATCGGCTCTGGGCCCGGCAGACTGACCGTGGCGCTCGGCGAGCGGGGTGTGCCCGCTCTCGGGATCGACGTGACCCTCTACACCGTCGAACTCTGCCGGGCGGCGGGCGGGCTCGCGCTGCACCGGGACGTCTTCGACAGGGTCCCCGGCGCCGGCCGCTGGGAGACCGTGCTGCTGGCCGACGGGAACATCGGCATCGGTGGTGATCCGGAGGCGCTGCTGCTGCGCGTCGCCGAGCTCATGCGGCCCGGCGGGCAGGCACTGATCGAGGTCACCGGGCCGGGGACGGTGACACGCACCGAGTGTGTACGGCTGCGCTCCGCGGCGGGACCGGAGGACTGGTTCCGGTGGGCGCAGGTCGCCATCGACGACGCGGCCACACTGGCCCCACGATGCGGGCTGACGGTGGCCGACCGGTGGACGGAGGCCGGACGATGGTTCGTCACGCTGACCAGGTGAAGAGCCGCGCGGGTGAGGTGCCCAGGGTGATCGCGAGCCGGTTCGGCAGCCGCCTGCACGACGAAGGCGTCGCGGCCTGGCTGGGCGTCTGGCTCGGTGTCAGCTTCACTCTCACCTTCGTCACAGGTCTGATCAGCCACTTCATGCAGCATCCGCCGGAGTGGCTGCTGTGGCCCGCAAGGCCGGTGAACCTCTACCGGTTCACGCAGGGGCTCCATGTCATCGGCGGGCTGGCCACCATCCCGCTGCTCCTGGCCAAGCTGTGGACCGTCTATCCCAGGCTCTGGCAGTGGCCGCCCGTCCGGTCGGCGGCACACGCCCTGGAACGGAGCATGGTGTTCCTGCTGGTCGCCGGGGCGCTGTTCCAGCTGGCGACCGGAGTGCTCAACGTCGCCCGGTGGTATGTCTTTCCCTTCAGCTTCCCTGCCACGCACTACTGGACCTCCTACATCCTCGTCGGCGCACTCGTCATCCACGTCACCAACGAGTGGGCGAAGGTACGTCGTACGGTCTTCCGGCCCGTGCGGCTGGACCCGGTGGCGGCGGACTCCGCGCGCGGGACGGCATCGTTGACGAGACGGGGGTTCTTCGCGACCACCGCCGCCGCCTGCGGCGTCATCGCCGCCACCACCGTCGGAGAGGCGTTCCGGCCGCTGGCGCGGATCGCCTGGCTGGCCCCGCTGCCACCGCGGCGAGGCGTACCGGTGAACAGGACGGCGGCGGCCGCCAGGGTCACGGTCCGCCCGGACTGGCGGCTGCACGTCACCGGTGCGGTGCAGCGAGACCTGAGCCTGTCCCTCGAGGAGCTACGCGCGCTGCCGCGTCACTCCGCACGGTTGCCGATCGCCTGCGTGGAGGGCTGGAGCGCCGAGGGAGCGTGGGCGGGGGTACGGCTCCGGGACCTGTTGCGGATGGCCGGAGCCGCCGACGACGCCCGCGTCCGGGTCGAGTCCCTGGAACCCGCCGGGCGCTACCGGACCTCGGAGGTGCGGGCACCGCACTGGCACGACCCGCTGACGCTGCTCGCGCTCGAACTCGACGGCGCACCGCTGACCCCCGATCACGGCCATCCCTGCCGCCTGATCGCACCGGACCGGCCAGGGGTCCTGCAGACCAAATGGGTCACCAGGGTGGTGGTCCTATGAAACCCCGTCACCTTGCGCACGTAGCCGGGGGCGCCCTGATACTCCTCGGGCTGTCCGGTCTCCTCACCCACGCCGCCGAGACCAATCCGGCCGGCTGGGCCCTGTGGTTCGGCGGAACGGCGATCGCGCACGATCTGATCCTGGCGCCACTGGTCCTGGTGGTCGCGATGACCACCACCTGGGTGCCGGCCCGCTACCGCGCACCCCTCCAGAGCATCCTGGTGACCATCGGTTGCGTCGTACTGATTGCCCTGCCACTGCTGGCCTTCTCCCGGATCCGCCAGTAGCGCCGATCGTGATCGCGGCGCCGTGTCACCTGCCGGTCCGCTGCCGCGTCCGGCTCTGCCGTCCGCGCAGTGACCTCTCACGTCGCAGCCGGAGCGCGTACGCGAGTGCCGATCCGGTAGGAGCACGCCGGTCACCAGGAGCCACCCGCCCAGGTACGGGTCTGGACTCAGGCCGGTCGAGGCTTGGTAGACCTGCCTGGATCGTCGCAGGATGAGAGGGAACCAGACGAGCAGCAACAGCCCGGACAGCCCGGCCGGTACCCGTAGGTAGTTGATCCACGGCGGCGACGCGGCCCGCCGCGTAACCGGCCAACGCGAAGCAGGCCAGCAGCGCGAGCAGATGCAACGGGTTCGCACCGTAGCGGGAGCCCGCCCATCGGCACACTGCACGCACCGGAGGCGTCCTCATGAGCTCGACGGCCAGAACCGAGCCGTCCGACCCATTTGGTGTTGTGCACGCCGGGGGCGTTCGGGACGATGATCCGTGCCGGGAAGCCGTTCGCGGCCGAGGCTGCGGGACCGCAGTGCGCGGACCATCCGTGGCAGCTTGACGGCGACATGGACGACGAACGCCGCAAGGAAGATCCACGCGCCGTACAGGTGTGCGGGGTAGGGAGAGCGGGACGGTGGCCAGGCGAACAGCTTGGGGATGACCGACCACAGCTTGGCCAGCAGCACCGGTACGAGGGTCAGCCCGAGGATCACGTGCACCCCCTGCGTGAGCCGGTACAGCCACGGACCGCGCAGCGGACTGCGCCAGAACCCCGGGCGGAACGGGCCGGGCGGCGGATGGGCCCTCGGGCGACGGCCGTCACGATCCAGGTGCTCCTTACGATTTCCGTACGTCGGCGGGTGGCCGAGTGATCCGGCTGCCCGGTTCGGTTAGCGTCTGATCATGCGCGTACTGGTGACGGGATCGGCGGGCTTCATCGGCTTGCCGGTCGTCGAGGAGCTCATCGCCGCAGGTCACGACGTCCGCGGTCTAGATCTCGTGCCCGCTGCTCAGGGGACGGTGGGCGATGTGCGAGATCCGGTGACCGTGGCGCGATGCCTGGACGGGGTGGAGGTCGTGTGCCACCAGGCCGCGAAAGTGGGTCTGGGCGTGGACGCCCTCGACCTGCCGGACTACGCGTCGGTCAATGTCCTGGGCACTGCGGTGCTCCTGGCCGAGATGGCGCGGGCGAAGGTACACCGGCTGGTGCTGGCCTCCTCGATGGTGGTGTACGGAGAAGGCGCCTACACCTGCGCACGCCACGGCGACGTACGGCCGGGTCCACGAGCCGAGAGCGACCTGCGGGCCGGCAGGTTCGAGCCACCCTGCCCGATCTGCGGGGAACCGTTGGAATCCGGAGTCGTCACCGAATCGGCGCCGCTGGATTCGCGCAACGTCTACGCCGACACCAAGCTGGCTCAGGAACGACTGTCGGCCTCCTGGGCACGCACCACGGGCGCGACCGTGACCACCTTGCGCTACCACAACGTCTACGGCCCCCGGATGCCACGCGACACCCCGTACGCGGGAGTCGCGGCGATCTTCCGGTCGGCGCTACGGCACGGGCAGGCGCCGAAGGTGTTCGAGGACGGCCGCCAGCGGCGGGACTTCGTCCACGTACGCGACGTGGCCCGGGCGAACGTGCTGGCGGTGAACCGGACGGGAACGTCGCAGGCGTACAACATCGCGAGCGGTGAACCGCACACGGTCGCCGACATGGCGTGTGCGCTGGCGACCGCGTACCGGGGACCGCAGCCGGTGGTGACCGGCGCCTACCGGCTCGGGGACGTACGCCATGTCGTCGCCTCACCCCGCAAAGCCGACCAGGAGCTGGGATTCACCGCCGCCGTCACGTTCGAAGACGGCATGGCGGAATTCGCGACCGAGGCGATGGACGGGCCCACCGCCTCGCCCACCGGACAGGCCCCTGGCCCGGTCCTGGCACCTACGACGACGTAGCGGAGGTTCGGTGGAGCAGACGAGGATTCGGGTCGTGCCGACAGGAGGCGAACGCGACGCAGTGGTTCGGTGATCTCCCAGGTCAAGCTGGAGCTCCACTCGATGGTGGGCAGGTGTTCGGCGACGGCCCCTGCCCGGTTCTCTGGGTGGGGGCACGGCCTTTTGTGGGGGATCTCGGTTCGGCTGCGTCCGGGTTGCTCGTCGAGCTCGGCAGCCGGTCCGCCGCAGAAAGTCAGCCCGGGGCGTCCTTACGTGGACGGGTGCCGACCTGCTCGGACGTACCGGTGCGGCCTTGCCGCCCCACCCAGCCGGCGGACGGTCCAGGCTGCGGTAACGACCGTGGAACACAAACAAAGGAAAGGGGTCACGCATGCCAGCGTTGCCCTACCAGACTCAAGCGCCCTTCGGGGTGTGGATCTTGGTCCACCTGCAGTGGCATTGGCTGGTGGTCCAAGAAGATACTGTGCCCCTGGATCGGATCCTGAGGGATTTGGAGAAGCTCCTGTCCGGGACCCAACTGACGGTGGCGAAGAAGTTCGTGCTTACCGTCCGCGGGTCGAGGCAGCGGCCTTTCACTACCCTCCTGGTCCGGGACGGCGCCTCGAGGCGCCTGGAGGTGTTCTCCCCGGAACTATCCCTCTGGGACGCCTGGCGCAGCCGGGCACTCGCCATGAGACACCACTACCCCTGCGGTTCCTACAATCCGGGCAACGGCAGGGTCATCTGGGTGTCGTTCGACTGACACCCTCGAGCGGACATCACCTGTTCAAGGGCTCTTGATCTGAGCCCAAGATGAACGCTGGGACTGGCTTTCGCCCTCCATGTGAGGGCGGAGGCCAGTCTCGTTGTCCTCGTCGGCGCTCGCCGCCCGCCCCAGCACGCGGAGGAGCAGGCGCCTCCATCGAGCACAGCAAACCGGGGCAGAACGGCGATCCGGTATAGCCGGTGAGCCGGGAGTCATTGATTCGCCTCAGGGGGTGCGCAGGAAGCTGACCCGGTCGCCGCTTTCGATCATTTGGCGAGCGAAGCCGGCGGAGCCGAGAGCCGGGGTGTTCAGCGTGGCGGCAATGGTGGCCGCCAGATCGGCGACGGGCAGCCGGCCGCCGGGGTCGAGGGGAAACGGGCCGACGGCTGGTCCGGGGTCGCCGGTCGCGTTGCGCAGCGACTTGGCGTACATGCCCTCGGCCGGCAGTTCCACCGCGAAGTGCAGCGACTCGGGCTGCTGATGGATGTCGAGCCGGGCCAGCACTCCTTCGAAGAGGCAGAGCAGGATGTTCGGGGTGAGCCGTACCAGCCGCGACGGCAGGGGAGCGCTCTGGTCCGTGCCGGCGAAGCCGTCCACCAGCAGTCCCGGGTAGCCGGGCACCAGGTCGGAGCGGATCAGCGCACCCGTGGTCACGGGAGCCGGGGAGGGTAGCGGGAAGGTACGGTCGAGTTCGGCGTCGGCGGCTGACAGCCGGCCGATGCTGAAGGCCCCGTCGAGCAGATGGCGGATCCACTGCCGGTCCAGCTGGAGGAACCGGATGCTTTCCAGAGGGAGCAGCCGCTCGTCGGGGATCAGGTAGGCCGGTGGCACGCCGTCCAGTCTGGCCAGGCCGGTCAGCCAGGTGGTGAGCGTGTCAGGCAGAGTGTCGTCGATGGGCATCACTCGCAGCGGGTAGCCGGTGTCCGGCTCCCGTTCTGCGCGCAGCCGCTTCTGGGCGCGCCTGCGTTTCCACTCGTACAGTTCGGTGGCGAAGGGGGTGCTGCGCAGCGCCAGCAGCCGGCCCAGCTCCCACGCGGCGGCGTAGCCGGTGTCGAACATCGCGACGTCGGGGTGGAAACAGAGCAGGTGGTCCGAGGCGCGGGTGGCCGTCAATGGTGCCTCCGCGACCGGGCCGGTCGTGAACGGCCCGCGGTACCAGGACACGGTGCGGCCGCCCTGGCGCAGCGTGTGCCGGACCGCGACGTGGCCCTCGCGCAGGTACCGGTCGGCGTCGGGATTGCCGCTGTCGGGCAGCCGGTACGGGCTGCCGTCACCGGCCAGGTCGCGCACAAGCGTGGCGAAGGTCTGGTCGTCGTCCAGGCAGCCGAACCGCCAGTTGGCGAGTGTGATCAGGCGGACGAGCGAGTCGGGTCCGCCGGTGCCGAGGTCGAAACCGCCGGCGCGGTAACGGCCCTCGACGGAGACGAGATGGACCGTGCTGAAGGCGCCGGCGGGAGGCAGCCGGTTCCCGATGATCACTGCGGCGTCCGGGGTGCCCGGGGTGCGCCGCAGGTGCGCGAGGTAGGGCAGATCCGCCGCGGCGGGGAGCACCGCCTCCAGCACCCTCCGGCGGACGTCGATCACCGTGACCGGGTCGGCGAGCGCCTGGTGGGTCTCGAGCGTGGTGGCAGGGTGGTAGGCGGGGCCGGCGCCCAGCTTGCTGAGCTCGATCACCTTAGGGTCCGGGCGCTCGTCCTCGGCGAACAGCAACAGCACCAGCCAGGGCCCGGTGACGGCGCCCGGCGAGCGCTCCCATGGCAGGGTCGGCCGATCCAGGACGACGTGCGGCAGGACGCTGTGATGGTCGCCGAGGCTGCCGTCCGGCGGGAAACGGGCCGTCAACCGGTCCGGCGGCAGGGCGAACCGCTCGCCGCCGACGGTGAACCGCCGCCGCGCCGTGAACGGCGTGGTGTCCAGGGAGATCGTCTGGGTGGCGGTGATGACGTAGTCGCCGGCCGGAAGTGTGGGCAGGCGGTGGTCGAGAAACGTGATGTCATCCATGCTCCGCCACCTGGGGGATCTCGTGGAACAGTCCGGCCGTGACGCCGGTGAGGTCGATCTCGGCATCGGGCAGCACGGCGTCCCGAAGTGCCGCGCGGGTGGCGGCGAGGCCGCCGTCGGCCAGCCCGCCGGTGATGGCGCCGGCCCGGGTCGCTTCGTCGGTGCCGCTGGGGACGTACGGCTGCGCTGCCGCCCACGCGAAGGCGTTCCGTTCGGTGAACAGCGGGGTCAGCGAACTCAGCGCCGCCCCCGGCAGGGTGGCTGCGGCGGCCGGTTCGGTGGGCGGCAGCGGGCGCACCGTGTAGCCGGTGAGCAGGTCGCCCACCAGCTGGGGATGGCGCACCGAGGTCTCCAGCTCGCCACCCCACAGGGCGTAGGGCAGCTTCTTGCCGACCGGTTCGTAGCCGAACAGGTGGTCCATCCGCCGGCCGCCGTTGGTGATCTCGATCCGGTGCGTGGCAGACGCCGATGCCAGGCCGAGCGGGCTGATCCCGAACGAGCCGGCGGTGCGGCCGCGCGGCAGCGCCGTACCGCCGGTCGCCGGGCCGCGCTCGGCGGAGGTGCTCGGGACGACCGAGTCGGTGACCAGCGCCAGGCCGTGCGGTTCGACGACTCCCAAGTCCTCGCCGGTTCCGGGGACCAGGGATCCGCCGCGCAGCGCGACCGTGGTGATCTGTTCGCGAGCGGGCAGGAGGGTGTCGCGGAACCGGCTCCACGGGATCGGCTGAGGCTTGCCGGAGCCGCCGGTGCCGAAGCTGATGGTGAAGGAGATGATGCTGAGGTCGATGTAGGCGCGCCCGCCGAAGTTCGGCCCCGAGAAGGTCACGTCGGCCCCGACGTGTGCGGTGATGGTGTGCGTACCGAAGAACGAGAAGGTGTACGAGGCGCCGACGAGGATGTGCACGGCGGCCTCGTATTGGTACGGCTGCCAGGCGATGAGGAAGTCCATCGAGGCGTTGAACCAGGCGCGCAGCGAGTCGTCGCGGTAGGTGGCGCTGAGGTTGCCCCCGGCCATCAGCGCGGACGGGGTGAGGGCGTAGTAGGCGCCCCCGGAGACCTGCAGTTTCGGCGTGACCTGCCAGTTGAGGCCCAGCCGGGGCACGACCGGATAGTGGCCGGGGCGGGTGAAGCGCGGGTGGTAGCCGCCGACCGTGAGGACGAAGTCCCCGGCGTGCTCCCCGGAGAACCAGCCGGCGAACGCGAACCCGCCGGTCAGGTGGCAGTTCCGGGAGAGCAGGTAGGAGTTGGGGGTGAGCTGGGCGGTGATGGAGAAGACTCCGTCGTCGGGGACCAGCGTGGCGCGCAGCGCGAGCTGGACCTCGGCGATGGGCGTGACCCCGGCCGCCCCGGCGCCTGCGGCGGGCAGCACCAGCGTGGACAGGCCCAGCAGGTTCATCTCGAACCGGTGCCCGAAGCTCACCGCCAGCAGCAGGAACGACTCGATCATTTGGAAGGAGGTGAAGCGGATCCCGGCCATCAGGAAGAAGTCGCCCGGTGAGGGCGGCAGTGCCTCCTGCAGCCGTTGCAGCTTGCCGGCCAATGAGTCGGGAGAGGGCCGGCCGAGCGCGTCGGCGACCAGCGGGAAGTCGGCGAGCTTGTCGAGACTCGGCGGGATCAGCCGCCGGTTGTAGCCGAAGCCGGCCGCCAGCCCGCGCACGAAGAAGAACGCGGGCCCGCCGATCGGGTAGTTCAGGAACGCGTACACGAACAGCGACGGCCCCTGCGGGAGCTGGATGTAGGAGCCGATCGCGCCGATGGTGAGCTGCTTGGCGCGCAGCACCGCCTGACCGCTGTACGCGGGGTAGGAGACCCCATTGAAGCTCACCGAGCTCTTGAGGAACGAGCCGCTGATCTCCACGGGCCCGGAGGTGTAGGAGACGCCCAGGCCGTTGAGCCCGAAGGACGGCACGGTGCCCGGGTCGGAGACCACCACCCGGACCTGCAGCCCGTCCAGGGACAGGGTCAGCCCGGCCACGGTGAGGGAGGCGTCCAGCAGCACGGCGAGCACGGCCTCCTGGCCGGGCGGGTGCAGGTAGGCCAGCCCGGCCCGCTCGATGTGCAGGGGACCGAAGGTGCGCTGCACCTTGTACCACAGGGTGTTGTCGGCGGTCTGCGTGCCGGGGGACGCGGTCGGCGCCGGGGGCGTCCCCTCGGAGACCGGCAGCACCAGCGGCTGCTCCAGGGACCCGAGTTTGAGTCGGCCGTCCACCACGAAGCCGGCCGTCAGGTCCCGTTCCGGGAGCTTGGCGATCGTGGTGGGCAGCACGTCGTTGACGGCCTTGACCTTCGCGGTGGGCAGCAGCGCGGAGACCGCGACCATCCGCAGCGGGTCGAAGCCCATCTCGCCGAGCTTGAGATGGGCCCCCGCGACCGGCAGCCGGGACAGGTCGACGGTGAGCGCGAGGTCGGCGCCGAACACATAGGTGGAGCCGTCGACGGCGAGGAACGCGGCGCGCAGGTCCACCGCCAGGCCGTCCGGGACGTAGCCGGCGGCCGACGGCAACAGCGCGCCGACCAGGTCCTTGAGCCGGGGCACCGGATCGGTGGCGGGGCGGGAGTAGGTCGCGGCGAACAGGGTGGCGTCCTGCTGCCGGGCGAACCGCACGTCGAACCGGGGCGTGAACGGGCCGCGCGGCGTCGGCACGGTCACCGTCAGGCTCGCGGCCAGGGCGCGCCGCGCGGTGTCGATGGCGACGGTCAGGTCGGCCTGCACGGTGTCGATGGGGAACAGCGCCTCGCCGGTCACGAACAGCCGCTTGGCCCCGGTGGAGATCTCGATGCCCAGGTTCTCGATCACGAGCCGGGCGATCGGCGCGGGCAGCGTGATGGAGCCGAAGCGGGCGGCCAGGGTCTGGAGGAGGGACCCGATGGCGATCTGCTGGCCGGGGCCGGTCGCGCCACTGAACTCCCACTGCCGGTCGGGCGCCGGATCGTAGCCGGCGGTGACCTTGACGTTGACACGCTGGATGACGAAGATCGCCAGCGCCTCGAACCGGGTCTTGTCGGTGTGCTCCATGGAGAACATCACGTTGGTCAGCGACACCTGGTCGGTCAGCTTCCAGTCGCCGATCAGCTCGATGAACCCGTCGTACGCCAGGGCGCGGCCGCCGCCGGGGATGGTGAGCCCGAAGTCGAGCTTGCTCACCGCCAGGTCGGGTACGGGGCTCGGGTCGGCGCCGGTGAAGTGGGTGTAGACCTCCCGGAAGCCGAGCGGGCCGTCGGTCCCGCGCAGGTCCCCGCCGAACGTGCCCGTACCGAAGTCGGCGGTGAGCTGCAGGGTGCCGACCTCGCCGATGCCGACCAGGCCGTCGACCGTCCCGGACAACCGCGCGGAGGGCCCCGGAGCGTCGATCCGGAAGGTGACGTCGATCGCCTGCAGCTCGACCAGCCGCGGCACGACGGTCCAGGACTCCCGGGTCTGCAGCTTCAGGCTGATGAAGGCGACCGACAGGGCAGACGGGGTGACCAGCATGCGGACCTCGGTGAGCCGGACCGGGCTGGTGATGTCGAAGTCGAACGGCACCGGCAGCGCGGACTGCCCGGCGAACGAGGCGACGTCCGACAGGCTCAGGTCACCCAGCTCGGAGAAGTCCGCCACGAACATCAGGCTCTCGCCCCAGCCGCGTATCTCGGTGTACAGCAGCACCTCGTGCCGGACACCGGCCACGGTGATCGGGACGGTACCGGTGATCATCATCGAGCACTGCACGGTGAAGTCGATGGCGTCGTAGTCGAAGAACGGGTCGGCGAGGATCTCGTACCGCAGGTCGGACAGGGTGAACAGGCCCAGGTTCAGGCTCGCCCCCTCCGGCCCGTAAAGCAGGATGTCGGGCACGGTGGAGGTCGGGAAGCTCAGTCCGGGAGGCCCCGACGTGGTGGTGATCTCGCCGGTGACGGCGTGCGTGACGCCGGGCATCAGCAGGTCCAGCGGGGCCAGCGGGGTGGTGATGATCAGGGTCCCGGTGAACGTCATCGTGGCGGCGGTCGAGTCGAGCACCAGCTCCGGAGACTGGAATCGCAGGGTGTCGAACACCGAGGTGCGCAGGTCCGGGAATGCCTTGGTGAACGTCCAGTTCGTGTCGCCCGCCGCCCGCGCGAAGACGGTGACGGCGGCCGAGACGATCGCGAACCGCATGGTCACCGTCATGCCGGTGAACGGACCTGACGCTCCGGTACCGGTCACGGTCACCCCGTCGGTCGTCTCGGTCCGGGAGGTCACCGGGTCGATGACGACATGGCCGCCGGGGAAGAAGCCGGTGAACAGCGACCCGGCACCCGGCAGGGCGTCCACGGGCACGTCCACCCGGGTGCCGGTCAGGGCCACGGCGTTGCTGAGCTCGTCGGGGGTCATCCGGCCGGCCTCGTGTAGTAGATCGTGTCCCGCGAGCCGGTGCTGAAGACCGGGTATTCGCTGAACACGCTCCCCGCGACGTAGCTGCCCATCGCCGCGGGTGACCAGTAGAACGTCTCGTGCGAGTCGATCGTGGGACGCCCGGCCGTTTCGAGCAGGTCGACGTAGCGGGAGACGACCGCCTCGCTGGGCAGGTGGTCCTTAGGGATCTTCCAGCCGGCGCTCATCACCACCATCTCGGGATTGACCTTCTTCATGAAGACAACCGAGGACGAGGTGTTGATGCTGCCGTGGTGCCCTGCCTGCGCGACGGTCATGTTCCCGATCCGGTTGGCGGCGCCGGTGTTGAGCAGGAACTGCTCGGTGTTGACGGTCGCGTCGCCGACCATCAGGATCTTGGCGCCGTTGGCCTCGACCAGGGTGACGATGCTGCCCCGGTTCTTGGGATTGCTGGCGTCCGCCGTGTAGGAGTGGACGACGCCGGCGGCCAGGATCGTCACCGTGCAGACGCTCTTCCCGCCGTCGACCTCGTCGATGATCCTGATACCGCCCATCGCGTCCAGCCGGTCGATGGTCTGGCCGGCGCCGGCGAGCGGGACGTCCGTTTTGTTGATCTGTGACACGCCGGGTGCCGCGTGGGCGGCGTCGTTGTTGAGCACGACCTCCTTGGCGCTGCCCCCCTTGGAGAGATGGCTCTTGATGAAGGAGCTGGTGGCCCCTTCGGAGTAGTCGTTGACACTGCCGCTGTAGTACCAATTGTCGATCTTGACGGTGTCGGGCAGCACCGCGGTGAGCTTGTTGTAGTGATCGACGTCTCCGTGCGTGGTGATGAGCACGTCGATGACGTCGTGGTCCTTCATGAACTTCGGGCCGTTGAGGATCGCCTTCAACCTGCTGGTGAACTGGGTGTCGGTCTCCTTTGGCTCGGGCCTGGCCCCCTCCTTCGGCTTCGCGCCGCAGTCGAAGAGCAGCACCCGCCCCCGCGGGGTGGACATCACGGTGCAGTCGCCCTGCCCGACCCGGATGAAGGCGACGTGCAACTGGCCGTCGCCCCGGTTGCCCGCCACGGGCTTGGGCCGGTCGCTCAGGTCCTTGGCCCGTTTGGCGGCCAGCGCCTCCTGCTCCGCGAGTATCGCCGCGGCCGCCGCCTCCGCCTCGCGCTGTCGGCCGGGCGCGCTCTGGGCCCGGGTCTTCGGCCTCTTCGGGGCGGGGGCAGCCGGCTCCTCGCGCTCTCTCTTGCCTGGTGTGTCCGGCATGGGTCACCTCACCCCGGGTAGGAGATCTGCCAGCGTCCCTGGTTCACCCGGGCGCCCTTGGTGCGCCAGGTGAACACGTACCGCCGGTCGTTGTCGAAGGGGGAGTAGTCGGCGGCGTAGGCGTACTCGTTCTGGGCGACGTTCCACAGGTCGAACTGCAGTTGCCCGGCCGCCAGCCGCTTGAGGATGGTCAGTTCCTGGGCGCCGATGGTCACCCCGCCGACGGACAGGCCGTCGAGATGGGCCGTGCCCGCGAAGATGTCGATGGCGGTGTCGCTCGCCAGATCACCGGTCTTGAACATCAGGCCCTCCGGGCGCCCCTCGATCCGGTGCCAGAAGACGGAGGAGTGGTGGAATCGCAGGCTCGGATAGCAGGGGGTGGCGTTGCCCGGCGTGGTGCCGGGCGGGCTGTTCTGGTAAAGCTCCAGGAACAGCAGCCGGCCGCCGGTGCCGGACGGCTCGCGACGCAGTTGCAGGTGGGCCGAGTCCGCGCCGACCGTCAACCGGGCGCCGGTGGTGGCGGTGCCGATGCCCACGTTCTGTCCGGAGAACAGCAGCGGCGCCTTCTCCGCGAGCAGGGTGACCGATCCGTCCTGGTAGCCGGGGATGTTGCGGTAGCCGATCACGATCGCCGACTGGCCCAGCGAGGCCAGCGCGACGACCTCCGACAGGGTCACCACGATCGACCCGCCGGGGGCGAACGAGGTCTCCTGCCGCGGGGTGAGCGTCCACACCACCCGCTGGCCGAGCCGCTCGGAGGTGATCGACCAGTCCGCACCGACCTTGTCGGCCTGCAGCCCGCCGAGCACCGCCCGTGCCGCGTGCCCGGCGTCCACCAGCGCCCATTCGTGTGTCTCGCCCGCCTGCTGTACGTCGATGGAGACGGTGAAGGAGGCCCCCCGGAAGGGCAGCGCGGTGTCGCGAGAGACGTTGGCCAGGCGGATCCGCAGCGTGCTGGCGGTGACCCCGTCACTGATCACCCGGTTGCCGCCGACGAAGCCCACCGCGAGCGGGATGGCGCGCAGCCCGCGGTGGTTGACGATGTCGAGGAACTGGATCCGGGTGCCGGTCAGCTCGTCCCGCTCCCCGGAGTAGGCGGTCCGCTGGTAGGTCAGCTCGACCCGGGTGCCGCGGCTGCCGTCCGCCCCGTCGGCGTTCAGGCCCTGCAGATGCAGGTCCTGGGACTCACCGCGGCGGAGCACCGGAGGGGCGTCCCCCTTGAGGTAGAGCACGGTCTCGCCGCTCGCCGGATCGGTGCCGCGCAGCAGCGACCAGCCCGGATCGGTGATGCGGGGTTCGGGGACGGCGGCGAGCGTCCCGGCCCGCAGGTGCAGCGCGTAGTGGTGGTTGCCGGCCGAGGGCTCGCCGGGCAGCGGCTGCGGGGTGATGTCCTGCCGGGAGGTGTTGAGGATCCGCAGCGTCATCGGCTGCCCGGCGGGCGAGTCGTCGATGTACAGGACCGACTGCTGGTCCTGGTTGGTCAGGGTGAAATCGATCGGATGGGACCGGACGAAGGCGGCCAGCGCCGCCTCGTCGTCGGCCATGTCGCGCTTGATCTCCAGGTCGCTGAGCGCCCCGTCGTAGACCCGTACATGTGCCAGCAGCCCCGCGTAGAAGGCGGTGCGCCCGTCGGTGCCGACCAGCAGCGCGGCCTGCGCGGCGACCCGGTCACCGGTGAAGGTGTACTCGGCCGCCGGTATGCCGTCGACGAGGATCCGTGCGGTCCGCCCGTCGTTGGTGACCGCGACGTACCGCCAGGCGTCCGCGCCGACCGCCCCGGCGGCGGTGGCATGGCCGTCGTCGGCGCGGTCGGTGGTGGCGAAGCGGTGCTGTACGGATCCGTCCGCGCCGAGGATGACCCGGAAGTCGCCGGGGGGCTTGCCGATGACGTCCGCACGGGTGCCCGGATCCGGTTTGACCCATGCCTCCACGGTGTAGGTGGTGAGCCGCAGCGGCGGGGTGTCGGCGACGGTGACCCCGTCGGCGGACCCGCCGAACCGCAGCACGCTGCCGAACCGCTCGTCGGGCTGGTTCTTCGGATCGCCGATGACCAGCCCGTTGAGATGGTTGCCGGAGGTGTCCACGGCCCGGCTCTCCGGGGTGAGCGCGTCCAGATGCCAGTGCAGGACCAGGTTCGCGCTCACCGCGCGCTCCCCTCCGCCGGCACGGCCTGAACCCCGGCCTGGCCGCCGTTCGGGTCACCGGCCTGGCCACCGTTCCGGCCGGCGGCCTGGGCCTCCGCTTGTTGGTGGATCTTGTTGATCAGCTCGTAGACGCGGGCGTAGGGCAGCGCACCGAGGGCCTCCAGGACGAGGTTGGTCTCGGGAATGGTCAGTTCCAGAGTGATCATCCGTTTCCTTGCTCAGGGGCCGGGCGGAGGGTGGACCAGCCTTCCCGAAGGGTCGGCCGGACGGGGATACGGGCGTCGGGTTGTGGCGGCTCCGCCTGCTCCAGCCAGCCGGTCCGGGTCGCCTCCTGCCAGGACCAGGTGAAGCCGGGCTCGTTCGGCAGCGGCAGTGCGACGTGGTCGGCGTCGGTCAGCACGGGTGCGGTGAAGAATCCGACCGCCATGCCGCGCAGCGCGTCCCGGAACAGTTCGGCGGGGATGCGCAGCGACCGGCAGGGCAGGACGCCGCTGGTCGCGTGGACCTCGCCGCGCGGATCGACCAGCATGGTCAGGAACTGCGGCGGCAGGTCGATGGCCTGCATGATGGGGTCGCGCGCGCCCTGCACGCTGTGGAAGGTCGGTCCGAGTCGTTGCGCGGAATCTTCCACCCAGAAGCCGAGCACTGCGTCGTTGAGCTGCTCGTGCTCCCCGATCCTGATCGGGAAGCGCACCAGCGGGAAGCGGTTGGTCTCCCGGCTGGCCCGGCGCATGTCCTGGCGGAACACGTTCCAGTCCTGGTGCACGGCCGGCCAGCCCATGAGCTCCAGTGTCAGCTCGGCACGCACCACCGCGATCGGCCGTCCCATCAGGACCGCCCGGCCGCGGTGCTGGGCGTAGTCCTCCGGCTCGATCGCCTGCAGCGCGTCGTCCAGGTCGCCGAGCAGGGTACCGAGCGCCGTGGGGCCGTCGTCGCGCAGCCGCTGCACCACAGCACGCAGATGCCGGTTGGCGATGGCCTCGACCGGAGTGGCCGGAGCGCCCGGCGGCTCGCGCCACTGCGCCGTACCGGGCCCGTCCAGGTCGGCGAGGGCGTACAGGGCGCCCACCGCCGAACCGTCGGCCGCGTACACCGCCAGGCTGTCGTCCAGATTGTTGGGCACCAGCCAGCCGCAGATCGGAGAGGTATCCGGCAGCCCGTTCATCTGCTGGACGTCGTGCTCGGCGTCCAGCCAGGTGAACGAGAGCCGGGCGGGCTGGGCGAGCCGGGGCGGCATGGCCACCCAGTCGGGGTGGCCGGGCACGCGCAGCTGGGTGGTGGTGTGGATCCGGTCCACGTTCACGTCCAGCGTGCTGCCGAAGCTGTCCACGATGCGCAGCCGT
Source organism: Actinomadura scrupuli (assembly GCF_050971785.1). NCBI lineage: Bacteria > Bacillati > Actinomycetota > Actinomycetes > Streptosporangiales > Thermomonosporaceae > Actinomadura > Actinomadura scrupuli. The sequence goes on from NZ_JBPCCU010000003.1 coordinate 181,879, forward strand.
AGTAGCCGCAGCGCGCCCGCCCGGATGGGGTTGAAGTCGCTCAGCGGCTGCGGTGCGTGCCGGCTCTGCCCGTCCACCGCCGCCGCGACCCGCGCGGCGAACTCCTGGTAGGAGGGGAAGCCGAGCGGGTCGGCGACCGGGAGCTGCCGGGTGAGCTTGCGCATCAGCAGCGCCTCGTTGAACCCGCCGAGGACGCAGGACAGGTTGCTGTCCTCGTGCACGACCAGATGCCGGTAGATCTGGATCAGCAGGGTGAGCCGCTGGTCCTGGCCGTGCGCGGTGAACCAGTCCAGGACCGCGGTGGGGTCGGCCAGAAAGTCGTCCCCGCTCACCGTCGGCTGGACGGCGAGGTTGTAGAGCGGCAGCACGGTGCCCTGCAGGTAGCGCAGCACCCGGGCGGACAGCACCGGACGGGCGCCGGGCGACAGGATGGAGGTGCCCGTGTAGACGTTGGCCGCCTTGTACGGGACGTTGCGGACCGGCTGCAGCTCCACGGCCCGGTCGGGCAGCACGTAGTTACGGGTGATGAAGTCGTCGTGGTAGTGCCGGTCGCCCGGGTCGAGGTTGTTGCCGGAGGTGGTGGGGAAGAACTCGACCTCCCACTGCAGCAGCACCGGATGCCAGGGCGGGTGCTGCCAGGTGCCGATCGCGAAGCCCGGCGCCCGCAGCGCGCCGATCGCGGCCGCCGCCTCGGCGCGCAGCGCCCGCACCTGCTCGGCGGTGCTCAGATCCGGGTGGTCGGCCGCGGTGACCGCGCACTCCAGCAGCCCGGACGGGTGCAGCGCGCCGTCCTGGCCGTACCGGTCGCTGGGGGTGGCGGCGGTGCCGGTGAGCAGCACCACCGGTTCGTTGGGGAGCTGGTACGGCGGCGCCGGGACCTCCTGCAGCACGTACCTGGCACGGGCCGTGGCGGCGGTGACGTTGAGGGCGGCCAGCGAGGTGTCCACGCCGGCGCGGGCGCCCGCCAGCTCCTGCTCGCCCGACCGCGCGATCTCCTCGCCCAGGTAGTCGATCTTGCGTTCCAGGAAGAACCGCACCTCGTCCTGGTCCGGGTACGAGTCCAGGCGCGAGTCGGACGGGTAGGCACAGAGCTGGTACTTGTACCAGTCGGCGAAGAGCTGCTCGCGCAGCGCGGTCACGCCCTGGCGGGCACGGTCCAGGTCGGTCTGCGCCCTGTTCAGCAGGTTGAGCCGGTCGCTCAGCTCGTGCGGCACCGTAAGCCGCTCGCGCGACTGCCGCTGCTCGGCGGTGACGTCGCCGGACTCGTCCTGCCGCCGCAGCGTCCACAGTGTCCCGGACGGCACTTCGTGGAAGGTGTTGGTGTGCCGCGCCTCCAGCAGCGCGGCACCCAGGTCCAGCGGTTTGGTCTCCAGCTCGTCGGCGAAGGCCAGCGCCTCCAGCAGATCCTCCACCGCGTCGGCCTGCACGGCGGGCATTCCAGGTGTTTCAGGCATCTCGGGCAGGACGGTGCCGAGATGGGCCGCCAGTGCCTCGGTCGCGGTGTTGCCGACGCACACCCCGGTCTCGGCGTCCGGGCCGACCAGCAACGGGTTCCGTACGGCCCTGCCCCCTGTGCCTGCGATGGACTTGGTGTCCACGGTGAAGGTCAGTTGCGCATAGCACGCCATCCGGTACGGCGCGGCGCCACCCAAGCCGCCGTCCATGGTGTCGTCCGGGGAGACGGTCCAGCCGAGGCGGGTCCGGTAGGCCTCGCGCCAGGCCGGATCGTCGCCGAGCCCGGCCACGGCGTCCTGCCGCGGGTCGTCGTACCAGCCCACCACCTCGTAGCGCAGACCCCTTGGCGGGTTGCCCGGGTAGCCGGGGTCGTGCAGGCCGAAGACGCTGTGGCAGTTGGGATAGAAGGCGGCGAACGTCGGCTCGCCGTACCCGACCGCGGTGAGAGCCGGGAGATAGCCGGATCGGTCGGTGGCCGGCTTCCACACCGACAAGGGGACGCGGCGGCCGAGACGGCGGTACGGCCCCCGCGGCCCCTCGACGGGGTACACGATCGCCGCGACGTTGTCGTCGGACAGGAAGTCACTCTCGACGATCCATTCGGCCTCAACCTGGTCGGCGTTGCTGCGGGTCACCAGCCATCGGTTCGGCACGGTGGGTACCAGGGTCGAGCCGTCGTCGGCTTGGACGAGCCGGGTCAGCGCGTCCGGCAGGGCCCAGTGCAGATGAATTCCGGGCTTGAGCCGGAAATCGCGATCCTGGAAGGGCGCCGGCAGCACGATCTCGCTGACATAAGGAAGATCCGGATTACGGTCCCTTCCGGTGACGGGGTCGCGATAGGGGAGGCGGCTGAAATCGGCTGTGGGCTCGACAACTTCCAGATCGTTCGTCAAACACAGTGCGTCCAGATGCACGGGCACGACCAACACACCGCTCATACAGAGATTTCCCTGCTCACTGTCCCTTCGGCACGTGATCATCACGGTACCGGCGAGAATTCGTTCTGTGAAGACCGGGCCATTTCGCGGCGCCCCGACGCGCTCCTTTCAACCCTCTCACCGGCCCCAGAGTCTTGATAAGGTCTGGTCCGTTATCCGGATGATGACTTGCGTTCAGCATGCCGCTGCCAGGGTGTTCAGTGCGGTGCGCCGGAGAAAATCCCATTATGGTCACGGCTCGTCAGGGCACGTCCGAGATCGACTGAAATCCTCATAAGGGGCGTGAATTTAAGTGATCGGTGGCAGGGCGTGTGAGGCGGGCCGCCGAGTGCCAGCGACGTGATCGGTCACCGAGTGTGACCGAGTGACGACGCCGGATCTCGAAGTGGAGGTCTCCCGATGACGGTGGCGACGTCCGCGACCGGAAGTGACAATCTTGTAGCGCAGGCCGACGCGGCAGGCCGGGCAGATCCCAGTACTTGACCGCGCCGAGATCGGCGCCTCTCCCTTCCGGTCGCGTCAGGAAGATCGAGGGTGAGACAGCGGCCAGCGAGCTGGCAGCCGGTGCCCGCCAGGCGGAAGGAGCTCATCTTGTGGTGCCCGGGCCAAGGTATATCCGGGCGAAGGCGACACCTTCGCCCGTGACGACCACCTTGATCGTGTCTGCGGCCATCACCGACGCACCGTAAGCGCTCATCCGGCCGGCTCGTTCCTTCCCGCAGTATCCGCGCGTCGCGGCACTTCATCAGCCCTGGCGGCCTCAGGCGCGAGCCTTGACGCCCGCACGAAGGCGCCCTCACCAATCTCGAACGCGACGTGCTCTGGCTGACGGAGGTTACCGAGGCGGTGCTGTGGGCCGGCGGGCGAACAGGATCGCGCCCGGCGTCGGCTCGTCCGGATTCAGCAGGTGCTGCGCCTCTACGGTGAAGCCCGCCTCGCGGAGCCAGCCGGCCACGCGGGACGGTTGGCGGCGGTGCCCATGCGCCCGCGTGGGCTGGTCGCAGTCACCCCTGGTCTTGTTCTTTGGCTCGTCACCGACGTGGAATCCTACGGCCAGTACCCCACCCGGCCGCAGGACCCGGTGGAAGTGTCCGAGCACGCCCGGCATCGCCTCGTCGGGGATGTGGATCAGCGACCACCATGCGAGCACGCCGGCGAGGGACTCGTCGGCGAGCTGCAGGTCGGTCATCGAACCGACTTCGAACCGCGCGCCGGGGTGCTCGCGGCGGGCGATCTCGATCATCGCGGGTGACAGGTCGATGCCGAACGCGTCCGCGCCCAGCTCCCGCAGCAGGGCGGTGGTGTGTCCCGGCCCGCAGCCCACGTCGGCGACGGGCCCGCCGTCGATCGCGCGGACCAGGTCGGCGAACAGCACGACCCCCGCGCGAACGTGGAGCCGCCTGTCGAGCAGGTCGCGGGTCTCGTCGGCGTAGCGGGCCGCGATGGTGTCGTAGGAGTTCCGGGTATCGGTCAACCAGGTCATCAGGGGACCGTAGCCCGTCCAACCGACGAAACTCGCCCTGGCCCCGGGCTCTGATGTGTTACGTCGCGGAGGCCGCGGCCGCGGTGGTGGTGACGAATCCCGGAGATCAGGAGGCAGCTTCGTTTGCGCCATGGTGAAAGTCGCCGGTGCCCGGGAAGTTCACCGGGCGAACACCCCGAACGTCGCGGATGTCGCGCAGCGCGGTCACGGCGGCGTCCGCCTTGCCGGGGTCCGGCATCACGGCGATGCCCACCGTCATCAGCAGCGCGCCCGATTGGTCGGCGTAGGTGGCCCGCAGGACCGTGACGCAGCCGTTCTTGAGGACCACCTCGGCGACCTGCGGGTCCAGTGCCAGGGCGCAACCGGCCTGCGGGGTGACGCCGATCCGGTGAGCCTCTCGCTTGTCTCCGAACTGCTCGTTCAGCGGTCTACGCCGTCTTCGAGCACATCGAGCCAAGAGACGACCGGCTGCCCTTCTGGCTCGACCTGACCGTGCCAGACGACCGGTTCGTAGCATCCAGCCTGCTCCAGCAATCACCACACCCTGGATCCGCCCTCTACGCCGCCACCGGAGACAACAATGGTGTTCGGTCCGTTCGTCCAGGAAGCCCGTCTGCCCGATGACTGCGTAACTTGTGCTCACGATCGACCAGTGCGGTGATCCGGTCCAGGGTGTTGGCGTCATTCACCGGTCCTCCTGCGGTTGTTGTGGCTGGGATAGACGTGTCTCGGGGTCCGACAGGAGTGATGCGACCCGGACGCGAAGAAGGTCGTTCTCGGCCTCGAGGGCGTCAATGCGGCGCCGAAGCGGTTGCAGCACGGGTGACAATTCTTCGGCTGTATAGCGCGGAGTGATGTGCTGAGGGCAGTTCCAGTCGAACGCTTTGACCTCGACGCGCACCTCACGTTCGACAATCGCCCGGTACCCCGGGACCGCGGACGCACTTGATGACGGTCCTTGGTGGCGTACGTCGTTGATGGTCGCGACTCCGAAGATCTTGAGGCGCAGCCGGCGGGCGTAGTCCATGAAGATGATGGATATGCGCGGGTCGTGCGCCACGTTGCCGGTGCTGATGTACTGACGATTGCCTCGGAAGTCGGCCCAGGCCAGGGTGTGCTCGTCGGGGGCTGTCACGAATCCTGGTGGGCCGCCGCGGAACTGGACGTACGGCCAACCGCTGGTGGCGACCGTCGCCAGATAGAAGCCGTCCCGTCCGGCGATGAAGTCTCGTTCAGTGCGGCCCAAGGGATCCTTGAGCTGATCGAGTCCATCGGTCCTCGCAGCCTCGGTGTTCGAAGCTGAGCCCGTCCCGTCTGCCGCCCCGATGCTCGAAGGCCTCGGGCCGGAGAGATGCCGGTCCGTGTGGTCGATAGCGGTCCGGCTGCCGTACCGTTCCTGCGCGTCCAGGACCGGCTCGGTGAATGCGATCGAATGGTAGTTGCGGCTCATCTGTCCCCCCTCGTCGGAGCGAGCCTCATGCTCGCAGTCTGCTTGGTCCGTTGCGATGCAGGAAAAGCCGCGACTGGGCGGCCAGGTCGCCGAAGCTACGTGGGTGCAGTGGAGGAAGAGTGAAGACCCTGTGCACCGTTGCGCCGGGCCGACAGCGCCGTCAAGCGGATCTTCGACCGGCTGCTGGACGAGCACGGTGCGGTGGAGGTGACCTATCCGATGGTGCGGGCTCATGTCGCTGATCGCCGCCCGTAGATACGGATCGAGGCGGGCCGCGGGCCGCTGAACGCGTTCATCCCGCAGACCCATCTGCCGGGGCGGAAGCCGAGGTCGACTTCGGGGACGTGACGATCCGTCTGGCCGGTGAGCAGGTCAAGGTCTACCTGTTCGCGATGCGCCTGTCGTATTCCGGCAAGGCGGTGCACCGCATCTTCGCCTCCTGCGGTCGAAGGCCACCTCCACCCTCTCAGCGTGCTGGGCGGCGTCCCCTGCGGCAAGGTGCGCTATGACAACCTGCGGGCCGCGGTCGCATCGATCGGCTCGTGGACCGAATAATGAAGGCATTCCGGGTCGGCGTTGATCGAGTCGGCGAACTCGCGTAGGAGGCCGATCAGAGCGTCGCGCTTATCATCCGCCGGCTGGAGCGGTTGTTAATAAATACCACCGTGGCCATGTTCCCTCCTGGAGAGTCTTCAGAGGACCTCGGCGCCCAAGGCGATGTCGAAGCCGGCGCCGTTGCGTGCCAGGCCCACCAGGAGGATGCCGGCCCATTCAAGGACGTAGGCCATCTCGAGCCCTCCTGCGTCGAGGGCTCGCATGTCCAAGCTCTCCAGAAACGCCGCGACACGTGCCTTCGCCTCGGTGCTGTCGCCGGCGAAGAACACGTCTAGGGCGTGTCTGACAAGTCGTGGCGTAGCCACAGCATGAGGCTGGCCAGCAGGAGCCCGCTGCGGTACCGGCTGGCCAGCTTGTCGTAGCGGGTGGCGATGGCGCGGAACTGTTTGAGTTTGGAGAAGCACCGCTCTACGAGGTTGCGTTGTTTGTAGAGGTCGGCGTTGAATGCGGGCGGGCGTCCGCCGGCGCGGCCTTTGCGTTTGCGGTTGGCGATCTGGTCCCGGCGTTCGGGGATCACACAGCCGATGCCGCGTCGCTTGAGGTAGGTCCGGATGCGCTGGGCGGAGTAGCCCTTGTCGGCCAGAACACAACCCGGCCGGGTGCGCGGGCGTCCGCCGCCGGGCCGGTGGAGGCGCAGCTGTTGTAGGACTTGCTCGAACACGGTGGAGTCGTTGACGTTCCCGGCCGTCACCTGCATCACCAGCGGCAGCCCACGGCCGTCGGTGACCAGACGGATCTTGGTGGTGAAGCCGCCACGGGACCGGCCCAGCGCTTGCGCCTTCTGTCTGCTCTTCAGATCATCCTGCTCGATCGTCCCCTGACCGTTCCCCCTTTTTCCGCGCTCCAGCAGCGTGCTGGTGAGCGCGGGCGATAGAGGAATCGATACTGACCGCACTCAGATCCAGCCGCCCCAGCGAATCGTCGCGCACCTGCATATGCTTGAGCAGCCGAACCCAGGTGCCGTCCTCATCCCAGCGTTTCCACTGCTCGTAGACGGTCTGCCAGGGCCCGTACCGCTCCGGAACATCCCGCCAGGCCGCACCCGTCCGCAACCGCCACAAGATCCCGTTCACCACCTGGCGGTGATCCCGCCACGGACGACCCCGACCATCGGTGATCGGCAACAACGGCTCGATCCGCGCCCATGCGACATCGGTCAGCTCACCACGCCTCACCACGAACGATCATCTAAGCCGACCGCACAGACCACCACCACGAATTTTCAGACACTGCCTAGTTCCCGGCGCGCCCCTGGGCCCCGGGGTCAGCGATGGCGGGGCCGAGGTGGACGGGCACAAGACGACGCCGACGACCGCCCTCGGTTGACCCCGCTCGCCAGTGGGCCCGCCGCACATCCTGGACGACTTGCGATGTCCTGCCGCGCAGCGACCCGGGCTGTCAGAACAGGCCCGGTCGCCGGTCGGCCACGAACGTTCCCGGGATTTCATGGGTACCGGCGAGGTGGTCTTGGAGATCGGCGTGGCGGAACTGGTAGATCGGACCCACGGCGCGCAGCAAGCCCAAGCGGTGGGCATCGTCCAGGAACAGCATCAGGTGACGCGGTAGCCGGCCGGCCCGGTGCAGCTGGTAGGTGGCGACCAGGTACGCCAACCAACCATGGTGGTCACCGACCGTGAGCCCACCCGTGAGCCCACCCGTGAGCCAGAGCGTGAGCCCGGCCGCGAGCCCGGTCGCGAGCCCGACCCCGAGCCCGACCGTGAGCCCGGCCGCGAGCCCGACGGTAGCGATGCGGAGGAGGTTCAGTGACCGGTCAGCTCGCCAACTGCTCAGCGGTGTAGCCGTCTGCCTGGTGGCGGTCGGAGCCTCTGCCCATCTCGCGAGCCCGAGCGTGAGCCCGGCGGCGAGGCCGACCGCGAGCCCGGCCGCGAGGCCGACCGTGAGCCCGGCCACGAGGCCGACCGTGAGCCAGAGCACGAGCCCGACCGCGAGCCCGACCGTGAGCCCGACCGCGAGCCCGACCGCGAGCGCGGCCGTGAGCCCGGCCGCGAGCCCGCTCGCGAGGCCGAGTATGAGTTGGGTGGTGCGGGTGAGGGTGTAGGTGTCGCGGGCCAGGTGCCACCAGGCGAAGTCGCGGGTCCGGGGTTCGCCGTGGGGAGTGGGTGGGTGGGTGAGGTAGTGGGCGAGGTAGCCGAGCCGACGCCGCATCTGGGCCGGGTTGTGGCGGCGGCGGGGCCGGAAGAGGTCGGCGGGGTCGTTGCTGGGTGGGCGGGTGGTGATGAGTGCGGGGACGAGCTGGTCGAACAGGTGGGGCGCGCAACACCGCTGTATCGCAGAGGCGGTCGGACAGCAGCGGTGCCGGATCGGCGCGGGGGGTGATGTAGGTGGCGCGCAACAACCACAGTCCCAGCGGGGTGGAGACCATTTCCGCCAGCCTGTGCCGGCCCGGTGGGGTGGTGCGCAACTCGTCCAGGATCTGCTCCCACACGGTTGCAGGGCGGGGAGGCAGGCACCGCTGGAGATAGTCGGCGGCGGTGGCCGGGGCGAGGGGCTCAGGTTCGATGACCGCTGCCGAAGTGAGTACGTCGCCTGCTGCTCGGGCTGCGGTGGTGAACTCAGTGGTGCGGCTGGTGAGGATCACCGGGTCCTGGCCGAGCCAGGTGTTCAGCGCCACGATCACCGCAGCCTGTCCGGGGCCTGGCAACTCGTCCAAGCCGTCCAGGACCGCAAGGACACGCCCGCGAGCGGCCAGGATGCGGGGGATGCCCGGACCGAGAGCTTTCAGTGCCGGGTAGTCCTGTTCCAGCCGTGCGGTGAGCCAGTCGTGCAGGTCGGGGAACCTCTGGGTGTCCCAGCCGGCCACCGACAGCAGCACCGGCACCGGGTCGGCACCTTGCCGGGTGGCCAGCAGTTCGCGTACCAGCTGCACCGCCAGGGTGGTCTTGCCCGTGCCCGGCCCGCCCAAGATGACCAGCCGCCGGCGCGTCAGCGCCCGGAAGGTGCGGGCCAGCCGGGCGATCTGGTCGCTGGACTCCTCGAACGACAACGCCTCGTCCGCCAGATGCGCGGGATGGTCCATCAGCTCCTGGCGCGGGGTGAGCCGCCAGCGCACCGGCATCGGGTCGGGGTCGTCCAACGACCGGATGGCCGCTTCGGTCTTCCACTGCTCACCGACCAGGCCGGCCAGCACATCAGCAACCTCGGCCACCCGCCCCGTCGTGACCGGCCCTTGCGGCACGGCCTCGTCCCTGCGCCCCAGCCACTGCTCCAGCGTCTCCAAGGCTGCCGCGAACAGCAGGGAGACGCCCAGCCACCACCAGTTCAGTTTGCGGTTGAGGACCTGGTTGATCGCGACACCGACCGCCACCGTCCCGATCGCCACCGCCAGGACCCGCAACCCCTGCCGCACGACCCGCATGCCCATGCCCCCGGAAGACCCGTTCGTCCTTGGCCCCCCGACCCGACAACCTGATCCAACACGCCCTCACCCGGCGCTGTCAGCCGACCACACCAGCCTGTCCACCTTCGGGCAGTCCTGGGCCGCCCAAGTCCAGGACGACCACGCGACCCCCGGCCGGGTGGTCGTGGTCACGCCGCCCTGGGCCTGCTTCTCAGCCTCGCCGAAGTGGCAGCGATCTGTGCGACGAGTCCATCTCACGCCGGTGGGTCTCCTGGCTGTATCGCGCACGCCAGCGCGATCTTGATCACCGGTGTGTCACTCGTACCGCCGGTACGGGTTGTGGTTCTGTCCCTATTTGGGCGTCGTAGGCCTGCCGGGCAGTGAGGATCTCCTGTACGTGTTCCACGGACCATTCCGCGATGGCCGCGGTCAGCCGACCGACGTCCACCCCGAGTTCAGTCAGCCCGTATTCCACCCGGGGTGGGACGGTCGGATAGACGGTACGGCTGACCAGGCCGTCTCGCTCCAGCACCCGCAGGGTCTGGGTCAGCATCTTCTGCGTGATCCCGTCCAGCAGCCGTCGGAGTTCGGTGAACCGCATCGGCTGTTCGTGCCGCCGCAGCCCCCCCAGGACGTACAGCGCCCACTTGTTGGCGAGGACCTCGACCACGGTCCGAGACGGACAGTCGCGGCGGAACATCGCCCATTCCACCGAGAGCTCCTGCTTGGTATCCATGAGGTACCTAGATATCAAACAGGTGCCTTCTTCACAAGAGATACCGGGCTCTACCAGGATGTGATCGCTGTTCCGAGCGATCGTATTCGTCCGAGGGAGTGTCGAGATGTCTGTTCACATGCGCGCGATCAGTCAGCGCCGCTATGGCGGCCCGGAGGTATTGGAAGTCGTCGAGATCGACCGGCCGACCCCGGGGCCAGGGGAGGCGCTGGTACGTGTCCGCGCCGCCGGGGTGAACCCGGCGGACTGGAAGATCCGCTCCGGAGCCGTACGCAGATTCGGTGAGCCGCCGTTCGTGCTGGGGCTCGATCTGGCCGGGGTGGTGGCGGAGATCGGTGAGCAGACGACCCGTTTCCGGCCGGGAGATGAGGTCTTCGGCTGCGCGTTCCCGCCCAACGGAGCCTATGCCGAGTACGTGGCCGTACCGGAGACCGCGCTGGCGCCTGCTCCGCCAAGCCTCGACTTCGTCGCCGCCGCGGCCCTGCCGGTGGCGGCGCTCACCGCCTGGCAGCCGCTGGTGCACGTCGCCGGCCTGGGCGCGGGGCAACGCGTGCTCATTCACGCGGCGGCCGGCGGAATCGGCCACCTCGCCGTCCAGATCGCCAAGGCACGCGGCGCCTACGTCATCGGTACGGCCCGCCCGGACAAGCACGAATTCCTCCGTGGCCTGGGCGCCGATGAGCTCATCGACTACACCACGACCGACTTCACGACGGCGGCCCGTGACATCGACGTGGTACTGGACCCGATCAGCGGCGGCTACGGGCCACGATCACTGGACACGCTCGCCCCCGCCGGGATGCTCATCGACGTACGCGGCGCCGGCCCCGACCGGACGGCCGTCCGCGAACAGGCCGCACTGCGCGGCCTGCAGCTTGTGGAGTTCGGTTTCTCACCGTCCGGCACCGACCTCAAGTCCATCACCGAGTTGGTGGACAGCGGAAGCCTCCAGGCCTCCGTCGACCAGGTCCTGCCACTCGACCAAGCGGCCAAGGCCCACGAACTGAGTGAGACCAACCGCGTGAAAGGCAAAATCGTTCTCACTCTCTAGCTGGAGGTCCTCGACGTCACCGGGTCGTTCGTGGTCGAGGTAGTCGGCGATGGCGTGGAGGGCGTCGCGGCCGAGGAAGACCGTACGGCTCGTACGCTCCTTGCCGCGTACGCCGTTCGACTTGGCCTTCTGCACCCGCCTCAGCTCCACCGGGCCGGCCGGGTCGAGCTGGGCCAGGACGAGGCCCCCACACCTTCCCTTTCCGTCTCTTCCCTCTTCTGCTGGAGCACTCCGATGATTCAGCGCGCCCCCTCGGCCAGCAGTGCCGTCACCAACACTGCCTAGCAACGTCGCAGCGGCCTAGACAGCGCTCAGCTGTGGTAGCACCTCGGTGAGCGCGCTGTCGGAGGCCGGAGATGCGGATCTCACTGCTGGTCAGGAGTGACCTGGGTACTCGTTGTTCTTCTGCGGCGGTCATCGCCTCCGCGCAGCGGACGCCACGCCCCTTGCACCAGGGACCGCAGCATCCCCGAGCCCGCCCACGCCAGGATCAACCCCACTCCGATGCCGAAGGTCAACGTCGACCAGGTCAGGCCGATCACAGGTTGTAGCGCCGCGGCCAGGGTGACCAGAGTCAGGGCCGCGCCCGCCGGGGCCGGCCCCTGCCAAAGATCGGCCGCAGGGAAGGCGCGTCGTGCGTCGCCCTGGATCGGATGAGGGGACTGCCCCGGTCCCGCACCGGGACCGTCTGTGCTATCGGCCGGGAACTCACTCATAATCATCATTGCACCGGTCGATAAGCGGGCTGCGGAACGTGATGGTCTTCTGGCAACCCTGCCCGCTCGCCGTCGACGGGCACTATCTGCCCGCGATGCGCTCGCTGCAGCGCCGCAGACTGGCCCTGCGCGTGCTGTTCTGTAAGCACACCACCAACGCTGAGCTGCCGCGCCACCGCCGATGAGACCATCGAGCTCGATCCCTCCTTCGGTCTGCTGACCCTGTCACCGTCCGCCCGGCCGCGCGCCGGGCCTCGGCCGGTAGACGCAGGCGGTCCGAGGCCGCCGCGTGTCGGCGCCCCAGCGAGTGGACGCGCACCGGGCCGCCCCGGACCGGGCGAGCTGCCCGCCGCGGTGGTCGTGGCCCGTCCACCCGCCGGGAGGGTCGGGATGCCGGGCGCCGGTTCACCGTGAGGACGTAGAAGGCCGATCACAATCCCCAGGCTCTGGTCCCGGGTCACACCACCGGCCGCCCGCGGCGAGCGGGCCGAGCGCGAGGCGCGGTTCGGGCCAAGGGATGGTGATCAGCGTCGGCCCGGATGCACCACGGTCAAGGTGCCGGGAAGGGGCATGGCAGGCGCCGGTAAGGAGAATGATCAGATCGGCCGGCAGAGGAGGTTCTCGATCCAGTCGAGAACGTGGTCGGTACCGGAGGCGAGATGGTCGAGGTCGGTCCGGTCGATGAGCAACAGGGTGTGAAGGTCACGGCTGGAGCGGCGGATGGCGGTTTCGACGTTCTTGGTGAAGCCGTTGGGTGCCACCAGGATGCCGACCTTGACCAGGCCGGCGTGGTTGAGGAGCTTTCCTTCGAAGTTGCGGACTTCGTTCGGTCCGACAGGGCCGGACCAATTTTTGCACTCGACGAAGATCAGCGCTGAGCCGAGATTGTGCCAGAAGGGGCGGTCGACGTTGTTCTTGATGATGAGGTCGATCTCCTCGTCGCCGGTCAAGTAGTTGGCTTGAACGACTTGGAGGCCGGGCTCGGACGAGAAGATCTGGTTCATGAGTTTTTCTAGGAGGTCGCCCTTCGCCTTGGCAGCGTGGGCGGGTTGGTCGAGCTGGTCGAGCAGCTGCCGGATCTGGGTGCGGGCGTACAGATCCCGAACCTCGGGTTCACGGTCGGATAGCGGGCGGAACATACGCTGGTAGAGGTCAAGTTTGTTCATCAGCCGGATTGCCAGGCCGGTGTGGAGGGCGCGGGCGTCCGTCTTGTTGGCGACGACGTGAGAGAGGTCGAGTTCGACGACCATGTGCTTGGGCGCGGCGTCCAGGAGCAAGCGCAGGTAGACGACCATGACGGGCTCGGGATAGTCGGTCAGGTAGGCCGGGGTGAACAACGTGGCCACCCGCATGATCGACGCCGGCCAGGTGCGTCCCGCCGTAGCGATGAGGTCCCCGAGTTCATCGAAGTCCGACAGCGGATTGCCCAGCCCGACGTTGGGAGGAAGCGGTGTGGGCTCCATCAGCTCGCGCAGCATCGCGGTGAAGGCGCGCAGGTCCTCCAGGGACGAGCCAGCCGAGTTGGCGCAATGGGCTTCGACTTCGCTCTGTAGCTCGCCCATCCAGCTCAGCTCGCTCTCGCGGCCCTGCTCCCGCGCGAAAGTGACCAGATCGCGCAGGTCTTCCTCGATGCTCCACCGGACGTGCTGGTCGAGCTCGGGCCGGAAGCACGCGTAGATCTCGGAGAGGAATTCGGTGGTGTAGCCATGCCGGTCCAGGACCCGGGGGGCGGCCACCACCGTGGTCCGGTACCCAACTGTGGTGGCCGTCCGATCCGGGGTCGGGTCCTGCGGCCGAGACTCCGGCGCGTGACCGGGCACCGGGCCGTCAACGAAAAGGTCCACGACAGAGAACAAGAAGGTCAGGAACGAAGGGGTCCTGCTCCACGTCCGCCGGAAGATGGTCCTCCCGATAGTCAGGCTGACCTCCTGCTCCTCGTTCGCCACTGAGGAATACCTTTCGCCCGAGCCCAATTCAAGAGAAATCCGCGACAACCTCGCCGACCGCATGGCCGAAGCAGAAGAGTACGGCTAGTGGCTCGTCACCGAACCTTGGCCGGGTAATTGATCTATCGGGCTGGGCCCGTCAGCCTTGCTCCAGGACTGTTGCTGGAGGTGGTCGTGGCCCGGAAGCCCGAGGTGTTCGTATGCCCGTTGTCGATGGATGAGGGCCGCAGGCTGCAAGGCCGCCAAACCTCGAAGATCCCTACGCGGGTGCTGTGCTTCAGACGGCGTGGTGCCGGTAACTGCCGGGCGGTGACCCGTACTGGCGTTTGAAGGCATGGGTGAAGGTGTACTGCGAGCTGTAGCCGACCTGCTGGGCGATCGTGTTGACGGGGGCGTCGGAGGCGCGCAGGAGCCTGGCGGCGGTGGTCATCCGCCACCATGTCAGGTAGGTGAGTGGTGGCTGGCCGACCAGATGTGTGAACCGCCGGGCGAAGGCGGCGCGGGACAGGCGTGCCTGCGCGCCCAACTCCTCGACGGTCCATTGCCGGCTGGGGTCTCCGTGGATGGCGCGGAGGGCGGCGGCGACGGCGGGGTCGTGCAGGGCCGCGGCCCAGCCGCTGGCGGAGTGGCCGGAGACGCGCTGTTCTTCGAACCACGCGCGCAGGATGTAGAGCAGGAGAAGATCCAGCAGGGTGAGCAGGATGGTGTCGGAGCCTGGGCGGGCGTCGCTGTCCAGTTCCACGCCGAGGAGTTCGACCGCGGCGCGGAGTTCCCTGTGGCGCCCTACCCGCGTCGGTAGGTGGATGACCTCAGGCAGGTCGTTCAGGAGCGGATGCGGCCCGGATCCGTCCAGGAGGTAGGCGCCGCAGAGCATGACCACCGTCGGCGGCCGGTCGGCTGACGTTTCGTCGGTGCGGCCATCATGGACTCCGGCGAGTGTTGTGGCCGGCTCGCTTACCGGGGTGGACGGGTCGTCGGCCAGACCGTGTGCGGATCCGCGCGGCAGGAACGCCACGTCGCCCGGCCCGAGCGCGATCGGCTCACCCTGCGACGAGAGAAGCCAGCACGTTCCCTGGAGAACGATGTGGAACCCGGCGGACGGCACCGCCGGAAACCGCTGGGCGAAGGGAGCGGACCTGGTCACCCGGCCCGAGTGGGGTCGACCGGTACGCGCCGCACTCACCACATCAGACAGAACATCCACGCAGCCAGTGTAGCCAACGACGACCTCGGCGAAGACGATGACGCAAACTGTAGAGCGCATCACGCATTCAATCGTCTTGTGTCGGCGCCTTACTGTGCTGGTGGGCTGAGCAACCGCGCAGCTCCCATCGTGAGGAGATGACATGAAGATCGCCGTTTATGGCGCGAGTGGATACCAGGGAAAGCTCGTGCTCTCCGAACTGGCACGACGCGACATCGAGACGGTCCTGGCCGGACGCAATCTCGCGCGCCTGGAGGAGGCCGCCTCGGCGGTCGGCCTCCCCGACGCGGAACGACGCGTGGCCGACACCAGCGACCATGAGGCGCTTGTGAGCGCGTTCCGCGGCTGCGACGGCGTCATCAACTGCGCCGGACCATTCACCTCGTCAGGTGAGGCTGTGGTCCGCGCCGCGATCGCCGCCGGCTGTCACTACGTCGACACCTCAGGCGAGCAGCTCTACGTCAAGAAGATCTTCGACACCTTCACCACGGAGGCGGAGAACGCCGGGGTCACCGTCGTACCCGCCGCCAACGACGGCTGCGTCCCGGTAGACCTCATGGCCCACATCCTGGCCGACCGCCTTGAACCGGTCGAAGAGATCATCACCACCCACGTGGTCGTCGGAGGCGGCGGCATGTCACGCGGCTCGCTGCGCTCGTTGGTCGAAACGATCGACGCCATCAAGGCGGGAGGCATGGCCTACGACGACGGCGACTGGCACCCCGGCATGCCTGCCCGCCACACCGCGATCAGGCTGCCCGGACAGTCGGAGACGACCCCGGTGATGGCCTTCCCAGTGTCGGAGGTGGTGACCATTCCCCGTCACATCCGCGTCCGGCATGTCGAGGGCCTGACCGAGGCGGCGTTGGGCGACCGGCTGAACACCCCGCTCACACCGGAGATCATCGAAAGCCTGCCTGAAGGACCCGATGAGGACAGCCGCCGCACCCAGCACTTCACCTACGTGCTCGACGCCACCAGCACCGACGGCCGCCGCGCCCGCGGCATCGTCCAGGGCCCCGACACCTACGGCACGACCGCGGTGATCGCGGTCGAAGGCACCCGCCGTCTCATCGCCGACCCTGCCAAGCCGGGGGTACTCGCACCCGCCCAGGCCTACCACCCGACCGCCTTCCTCGACTTTCTCATCCCGCATGGGATCCAGTGGATCATCGAGGACGCGCCGACAACCCGACAATGAGCCTTCTCCGGTAACGATCAGCCACGGTGTGTGATCGTCTGGACGGCTCGCTGGATTGAGCGAAGATCTCAGAACGCTGCGAAGCCCCTGCTGAGCACCACCTGGTGCCCGGCCCCGACAGCGAGTTGCGCGATGGTCCTGCCGATGCTTCCGCTTCCGATGAATCCCACAGTCGTCATAATCTCAACGTCCTTCAGAAGAGCCGAACTTGCCGGTTGCCGGGCTCGTTACGATCCGGGTTCCTGCCGTCAGCTGGCGGGGAAGTAATGGCCGTTGTCCATATCGGCGAGCAGGCCGGGCCGGGCGGGTTCCCAGCCGAGGGTCCGGCGGGTGATGAGGTTGGACGCCGGGTAGCTCTGCGTGACGATATTCGTGAGGAACCCGAAGTACCCCGGCGTCATCAGGGCATCGTTGGGAACGCTCACGGCGGGCAGGCCCAGGCGGCTGGCGATGGCCTCGGCGATGTCGCGGAACGTGATGCCCCCGTCCTCGACCGCGTGCCAGTATTTGCCGGCCGGCCCCTTCTCCAGCGCCAGGCGGAACAAGGTGGCGGCATCGCGGATGTGCACGGCGTTCCACAGGTTCGCGCCGTCGCCGTGGTAGCCGACGAACCCCTTTTCCTTCGCGAGCGCGATCAGCGTGGGGAGGAAGCCGGCACGATCGGTCGTGCTGTGCGCGATGTTGGCGATCCGCACGACCGAAGACCGCACCCCCTGCTCGGCGAGGTCGACAACGGCCCTTTCCACGACGTTGCGGACCCGCAGGGTGCCCTTGTGCTCATCGTCGGCGGGGAGGGCCGGGTCCTCCTCGGTGGCCGGCCGCTCCAGGTTCCCGGGCGAGGCGATGCTTCCCGCCGTGACCAGCGGCTTTCCGGTTCCCGCGAGTGCCTCGCCGTACGCGAGCATGATCGGGAGCTCCGCGGCGGCCACGGCGTCGAGCCCGCCGGAGGGAAGCAGATCCTGCCTGTGCGCGACGTGGATGACGCCGTCGGAGTCCGCGGCTGCCTTCTTGAGCCCGTCGAGATCCTGGAGGTCGCCGCGACGCACCTTCGCGCCGAGCGCGGACACGGCCGCCGCGGCCGCGTCCGACCGGGCCAGGCCGGTGACCTCGTGCCCGGCGGCGATGAGCTCGGGGATGATGTACGAACCGGAATGGCCGGTCCCCCCAGCGACGAAAACGCGCATCTAACTGTCCTTGTGAGGGTAGGTGCAGGGTCTTTTCGTGCCGTAAGTGAACTGGAGTAATGCGGCACGAGAGGTAGTGGTAGGGGCGCGCTCAGCCGAGAAGGGTGATGCCGAGGGAGAAATTGGTGTGCTTGACGGAGTGGTTCATGAGGCCCAACTCCAGCAGGCCGACGTTCTCCAGTGCCCGCGCCATGGACAGCTCCCCGGTGTCCCAGGGGCGCAGCCCCAAGCTCTCGACGAACGCCGACACGCGTGCCTTCGCCTGCGCGTCGTCGCCGCGATGAACACGTCCAGAGGGCGGCCCTCGGCCGGGCCGGCCGCCAGAACGTGGGAGAACACAGTGTTGAACGCCTTGACGACATGCGCGTCGTCGGGAGCCGCCTTGGCGATCTCCTGTGCGCCGGAACTGCCGTCGGGGACGACGAAGCCCTGCAGGTCGGGGGCTACGGGGTTGGTGATGTCGACGATGACCTTGCCGTGCAGTGCGTCCCCGTACTCCCTCACCACCGCCGCCGCGCCAGCGTACGGCGCGGCGAGGATAACGATGTCCCCGGCCGGGGCGGCCCCGGCCGTCCCGACCGTGGCGCCGCCGAGCGTGGCGGCCAATTCCTTGGCCTTGGCCGGGTCGCGGCCGATGATCTCGACGGCGTTACCGCCGGCGAGCGCCCGGCCGGCCAAAGCACGGGCCATGTTTCCCAGTCCGATAATGCTGATGCTGCTCATCGGTGTTCCTGCTTTCCGGGCTTTGGCCCTGCTGTCAACTTCCAGTGTCGAATTCTTGGGTCGAATTCACTTCGGCGCCCTTAAGCGCCTGTTTTCAGGCTGCCATCGGGTCTGAGTGGGTGTCCAATACCTCTTGAAGCTGTGGTGATACCCTGAAGGCATCACCGGGCCGGGGGTGCCATGGATCTGGATCTGCGCAAACTGCGTTACTTCGTCACCGTGGCCGACCGGCTGCATTTCGGCCGAGCCGCCGATGAGCTCCATATCGCGCAGCCGGTGCTCAGCCGACAGATCCGCGCGCTTGAGCAGGATCTCGGCGCCTCGCTGTTCACCAGGGATCGCCACGGCGTAGAGCTGACAGACGCGGGCCGGCAACTGCTGGCCGACGCCGGTCCGCTGCTCGCCACAACCCACGCGGTCCGCCGCCGGGTGTCCGCGGCCGCCAGCGGCAAGCGGCGGCTGATGGTCGGTTTCCGGGCCGGCATCCCGGTCATCCCGGCGGCGCGGGCGTTCGAGGCCCGGCACCCGGACGTGGTCGTGGACGTGCAGCGGATCGAAGGGGACGACCAGGCCCCGATGCTGCTCGACGGCCGCATCGACGTCGGCTATGTGCGGCTGCCCATCGACGAGACCGGCCTGCGCGTCACCCCGCTGTACACCGAGCCGCGGGTAGCGGTACTGCCCGCCGGCCACCGGTTGGCCGGCAAGGAGGAGGTCACCGAGGCCGACCTGGCCGGCGAACCGCTGGTCTGGCACGGTGACCCGAGCACGCAGCCCACCAAGCGCCCGCACCCTAATGCCGGGTACCCGGTGCGCGGGGTGGACGAGACGCTCGAGCATGTCGCGGCCGGACGGGGCATCTCCTTCCTGGCCCGTTCGGCGTCCGTGTTCTACTCGCATCCAGACATCGTCTATGTGCCCATCCCGGAACTGGCGCCCGACCAGGTGTGCCTCGCGGTGGCGGCATCGCACACCTCGCTGGTAGTGGATGACTTCGTCACTGCGGCTCAGTCGACGGCCGAGATCACGGCAGAATGTGGGAACTATGAGATGTGGCAGCTTGGAGGCGATGCCGTCACAAGGCACGCTTGAGCAGGACTGACCCCGTTCATCATGCGCTGAAGAGTGACAGTCTCCGGCTCTGCCAGCTGCCTACGAGTTCTTCATGCGCCACCGCGTACGGACGTATGTGATCAGCCGCCTGTTCGAACCGGCGGCGCGTCAGCGCCCTGGGCCGAGACGACGGCCTCGAACTCCTGCAACCTTCGAGGGTCGCCATTCTCCCCGGCGGCTTCTGCTGCGGCCTTCAACAGGCGGGCGGGGCGGCCAGTTCCGTAAAAGCCTGCAATGCCAGGTGCCGGGCGGCTGGTATCGCGTGCCAGCCGGTGCAGCCGCGTGACCGGTAGCGCGTCCAGCCCGGCCGCGATGTGCCACGTTAACTCGACACTTCCTCCCGTCGTCGGTCATCGCTGGCTGTGGCGGGGATGGCGTTGTCGATGAGGACGGCAGCGATGGCGGCGGCGGTGGGGAAGGCGTCGGCGTTGAGGACCCGGGTGCGGGCCGCGGCGCCGTCGATGAGCAGCGCGAGCTGCTCGCCGAGCTGTTCAGGGTCGGAGGCGCCGGCTTCGCGGGCGGTGTCGGCGAGCCGCGCGGCGACGGCTTCCTTGTAGTCGCGCGCGTATTGGGACGCGGGGTGCTGGGGGTCGTGAAGTTCGACGGCGGCGGCGATGTAGGGGCACAGGGGGGTGGTGGGGGGGATGTCGAAGGCGGCGAGGAGCCGTTCGCGGGGCGTGAGGTCGGTGCGGTCGAACACGCCGGACAGAACGGAGGGGTCGAACCGGCGCAGGTACTCGGCGACGAGTTCGTCCTTGCCGGTGAAGTGCTGGTAGGCCGTGCGCTTGGACACCTGAGCCGCCGCGCAGAGCTGGTCCATGCCGGTGCGGTTGATGCCCTGCTCGCGGAACAGCTGCTGGGACGCGCTGATGATGCGCTCACGGGCGCCCCGGCCGCGGCGGCGGCCCGTGGGGCCCTTCTCCAACTCTGTCATGGGCCCAGCGTACCGCAGCCGGGTAACGACCGGTGTACATAGTTTGCATCCCGGCCGCCTGCGCCGTACGTTAAGCGCACAGGGCGGTGTACTTAACACCGTCGCCCCAGGTACACA
Organism: Actinomadura scrupuli; assembly: GCF_050971785.1. Lineage (NCBI taxonomy): Bacteria > Bacillati > Actinomycetota > Actinomycetes > Streptosporangiales > Thermomonosporaceae > Actinomadura > Actinomadura scrupuli. The sequence goes on from NZ_JBPCCU010000003.1 coordinate 202,103, forward strand.
CGGCACCACCGACTCAAGGGAACGACTATGGGAAAGCTTGACGGCAAGGTCGCGGTCATCACCGGCGGCACCACCGGCATGGCGCTGGCCGGCGCGAAGCTGTTCGTCGACGAGGGAGCACACGTCTTCATCACCGGCCGCCGCCAGGACGCCCTGGACGAGGCCGTGAAGCAGATCGGCCGCAACGTCACCGGCGTCCAGGGCGACGCCGCCGACCTGGACGACCTGGACCGCCTGTACGACACCGTCAAGCGGGAGAAGGGCAGCCTCGACGTGCTGTGGGCCAGCGCCGGCGGGGGCGAGCCCGCCCCGCTCGGCGAGATCACCGAGGCCCAGTTCGACACCTGGTTCGGGCTCAACGCCCGCGGCACCCTGTTCACCGTCCAGAAGGCCCTCCCGCTCTTCAATGACGGCGGCTCCATCCTCATGACCGGCTCCAACGCCTCTCTCGGCGCCTTCCCCGGCTGGAGCGTCTACGCCGGCAGCAAGGCCGTCCAGCAGGCCTGGGCCCGCGTCTGGCTCAACGAGCTCAAGGACCGCCGCATCCGCGTCAACGTCCTGACCCCCGGCCAGGTCGCCACCGCCAAGCAGGAAGAACTCTTCGACGAGGCCACCCAGCGCCAGTTCGAGTCCCTCATCCCCCGCGGCCAGATGGGCCGCCCCGACGAAATCGCCACCGCCGCCCTCTTCCTCGCCTCCGACGACTCCAGCTACGTCAACGGCATGGAACTCGTCGCCGACGGCGGCACCACCGCCATCTGAACCGAACAACCACAACCAGGGCAGGACATCTCATGAGCAACATCAGCATCATCGGGACCGGGAACATGGCCCGCACCATCGGCGCGCGGGCGATAGCGGGCGGCAACACCGTCGAGGTCATGGGCCGCGATCAGTCCAAGGCCGCCGACCTGGCCAAGGCTCTCGGCGGCGGCGCCACGACGGGAGAATGGGGCACCGCACCGGCCGGGGACATCGTCATCGTGGCCCTGCTGTACGACGGCGTCGTGCCGGTCGTCGCCCAGTACGGAGACGCTCTCGCGGGCAAGGTCATCGTCGACATCAGCAACCCCTTCAACTCCACGTTCGACGGGCTGGCCCACCGCGGGGAGACCTCGATCGCGCAGGAAGTCGCCAAGGCCGCCCCGACAAGCGCCAGCGTGGTGAAGGCGTTCAACACCGTCTTCCGCCATGTCCTGGAGAAGGGTCGGCCCGACGTCTTCATCGCCGGCGATAATGCGCAGGCCAAGGCAAGTGTGGAGGCGTTCATCGAGACCCTCGGGCTGCGCCCGCTGGACGTCGGCGGCCTGAAAATGGCGCACTGGCTGGAAGGAGCGGGCGTGGTCACGGTGGGCCTCGCCAACCACGGGGTGGGCAACTTGGACTTCGCCCTCAGCATCACCGAACTTCCCGTCTGAGTTGACGGTTGCCGGATCACCGAAAGGACTCGCCAAGTGAGGCCGTGGCGAGGTCTGTTCTGTCGGCGACCCCACTCGTGATCGTTCACGCCAGTCCGAGGCGTCTTGTAAGGCGGTAAAAGCGGCGACGTCCAGGCAGCCGGGCGGGGGCGACACCTTCGCCCGGCGAACGACGGATGGCCCGGCACTCCGTCCTCTCACAAACGGTGAGTACGACTACGGGAATCGACACCGGGCGCGACCTGCTCGGGTGTTCATCTAACGTTCGTTAGATGAACGTTTGTACGACTGCTGGCCGGCGGATCAGTTGTCATATATAGCTGCTCTTAACGAAGATCTCTCGGCCCGGCCGTTCAGTTGGCCGATGCCAGCTGCAGGTTCGTGCCGGTCCGCTTGAGGGTGCGCATCACCGGGCCGCTCTCCAGCGTTTGGATGGCGTCCAGAGCGCTCACCTGTTCGGTCAGGTACCAGTAGAGGTGGGTGTTGTCCCGGCAGATCACCTCAGCCATGAGGTTGGTCGTGCCGGTGGTGACGCCGACGAAGGAGACCTCGGGGTGCGTGGCCAGTGTTTCGGCGACCGCCACCAGTCCCGAGGGACGTACCGACATCCAGAGCCTGGCCTGTGCCCGGTATCCCAAGGCGCGCGGGTCGAACTCGAACTGGATTAGCAGCGCGCCCGACCGGCGCAGGCGATCCAATCGTCGCCGGACCGTCGACTCCGACCAGCCGGTCGCGGTGGCCAGGTCGGCGTGGCTGGTTCGGCCGTCGGCTGCCAACGCCTCCAGCAGGGCGTGATCGGTGGCGTCGACAGCGACCTGGCTTTCAGGGGCGGCGGTGTACCGGAGCTGTGCGGCGCGTTTTTCCTCTAGAGCGGCCAGCCCTGCCCAGCCGCTGGGGATGGCGAAACCCCGTAGGAGCGAGTGCGCGCTCATCGCCAGCACCTTGCTCGTCCGTGGCAGCTTGTCCAGGAGCGACGCCTCGCCGTCCTCCAGGCAGGCCTGGGTGAAACAGGAGATCTCGGTGCCTCCGAAGAGCAGGTGGACGTAGAAGGTGTCGGATCGGCGGGCCAGGGCGGCACCCAGCGCACCCGAGGCGTCCGGGGTCGTCCACAGCCGGATGGTCCACGAGGTGTAGCCGAGCCGCGCCCCGTCGACGCCGCCCACCACACGGATCGCCCCACTCGACCGCAGCTTCCGGTAGCGGCGGGCGACCGTCTGCTCGGACGCCCCCAGTACCTCGGCGATCCGGCTGAACGGAGCTCTGCCGTCCAGTTGAAGGGTATGCATCAATCCTCGATCAATGGAATCCACCGGTAAAAGCTACTGCGATGGAGGAGTTCGTCAGATTCCAGCTGCTGGCTGGCGCGGCAACGCCCATCGAAGTGAGCCTTGGGCCCGCCACGACAGCGATTGAAGGAGCCAGGAACGATGATCCTTGTTACTGGGGCCACCGGAAACGTCGGGGGTCAGGTCCTCGCCCAGCTTCTGGAGCGCGGGATCTCGGTGCGGGCGATGACGCGCGATCCCGAGTCGGCCCGCCTTCCCGAGGCCGCCGAGGTGGTGCGCGGCGACCTAGCCGATCCGGATGGCCTGGAGACATGCCTGGACGGTGTGGACGCGGTCTTCCTCATGTGGCCATTCCACGACGCCCGGCCCATGACGGCGATCCTGGAGGCGATCAAGCGGCACGCCCGGCGTGTGGTGCTGCTGTCATCGGGCGCCGTGCAGGACGGGCTCGCCCCTGACCAGCACACCGAACCTGTGGGCCGTTCGCACGCCGAGGTCGAGCACCGCCTTCGGCACTCAGGCCTGGCATGGACCGTCCTGCGGCCAAGCACCTTCGCTGCCAACGCGCTGTGGTGGGCCGACCAGATCCGTAGCGGTGACACGGTCGCCGGGCCGTACGGTGCAGTACAGATGGCGATGCTGCACGAGGCTGACATCGCCGCCGTCGCGGTGGCCGCGCTCACCGAGGACGGGCACGACCAGAAGCGCTACCAGCTGACCGGGCCCGAGCTGCTGACCCAGGCCGAGCAAGTCCACATCATCGGCCAAGCCCTCGGCCGGCCGCTGCGGTGGCAGGAACTGTCCCGCGAACAGGCCAGGCAGCGGCTACTGGACAGCGAGTCATTCCCCGACTCCTTCGTGGACGTCCTGCTCGACGGCTACGCCAAGATGCTCGACGCTCCCACACCGGCCCTCACCCGGACCGTGGAGACGGTGACGGGCACTCCGGCGCGCACCTTCCACCAGTGGGCACTCGACCACGCTGAACAGTTCTGCCGGCAGTAGAAGAAGAACGCGAGCTGGGTCAGGCGGCCAGGTCGAGGGCGGTGAAGTCGACCTCCTTGAGCACCGGGTTGAAGGCTGCGGGGATGAGCGCGAGTTCGTCGGTGGCATAGGCGCCGAACCGGGTGATGTGGGAGCGCAGGTAGGGCCGCCGAGGCCTCCGCCGCGGTGGCGGCGACGATTCCCGGGTGGCCGGGCTTGGCCGGAGTCGAGCGCGGTACCAGGTGCGTGAGAATCGTCGTGGCCCGGGCCAGCTGCAACAGCGCGACGAAACGACGAAGGCCCTCCCGGTGACGAACCCAGGGGAGGGCCTTTCGTCGCGTCGCTGGCCCCGGCGGCCGCCGCGACGTTAACCGCTGGGCAGTGCGGCTGTAGTGGAGACTGTGGGTGTGAGCACCTATGGGATTCGTCCTGCGTGCCCTGGAGATGGTGTCGGGGCCGCGAAGGCATGGCAGGATTCTGCGGACTACTACCAGCAAATCGCTCCGGACTCGTTCCGGTCCCCGCGTGGCGAGGGCCTGCCGAGGTGGATGGAGACCAAGCTGCTGAACGGCGGAGAAGACACGCTCGTCCGCGTATGCGACCACGGCGGCAAGGCGGTCGGCTTTGTTCACGCCAGTTTCTTGTCACCGAATGAGGAAGCTGACCGCCAGGTGACCCGGGACATTGGCTTACCTCGGGTGTTCGTAAACGCGCTTGCGATGCAGCGCCGCCACTGGCGTGGCGGCGCGGGCACTGCGCTGATGAAGGCGGTGGAACAGTGGGGCCGCGAACGCGGTGCTCAGCTGCTCACCCTCGAAGCCTTCGCCGCCAGCCCTGTATCGGTCCCGTTCTATGAGGATCGGATGGGCTATAAACGACACGGCATCATCTTCGCTAAACCGCTCACCCGCTGAGTCCACCACTACCGCAGACCCGTCCGCGCGGCGGGCGAAGTAGCCGGGCGTGTGCGAGCGGGACCTAGGTATAGAGGGACCGCCTCTAGACCTAGAGGAGCTCTAGACCCTGATCACCCCGTTGAGCTGAGCTCTAGACGCTAGAAGCCAGAACGGCAGCGTCCTGGGCACCCGGCGGACTCGCCGATCCAGAGGGGGACGACCTGCCCGCACAGCAGGAGGCAGACCACCGGGTCACGTAGGCCGCCGAGCCCCCTCCGGCCTTGCACCCCCAGCGTGGACCGCTTCGCTCGGTCTTGGGGTGCCTGTAGCGAACGCGGAAAATCCAACGATCCAGATCCTGACCTGGGATGTTGTGGGTTTCGGCTGATCGGCTACTCGAAGACGCGCTCGACGACGTCGGCTTGTTCGGTCTGGCCTGCGCGGAAGTAGCGGGCGGCGGTTTCCAGAGAGGCAACGCCGAGGAGGACTTGGACTTGGGCGGGGTCGGCTCCGCCTTGGCGCAGCCGGGTGGCGTAGGTGTGGCGGCAGCGGTGGGGCCGCAGGCCCGGGAGTCCGGCGTTGTCTCCGACGGCCAGCACGACCTGGACGATGCCGGAGATGGTGAGGGGTCCGCGTTGGCCGAGCCACACTGGGCCGGGGTGCCGGCCGCGTTCGTCCAGGCACGCGGTGATCCGGTCTCGCGCGATCTTCGGGATGGGGGTGGTGCGAACCTGGTCGCCCTTGCCGTGGAGGCGGATGGTGCCGGTGCGGGCGGTGATGGCGATGTCCTCGACGTCGAGGCGCGCGCATTCTTCTTCGCGCGCTCCGGAGTACAGCAGTACGGCGAGGATGGCGGCGTCGCGTACGCCGCGGCGTACGGCCGCGCGTTCGACGGCGCCCTGCTCGGTGGGGGTGAGGGCGTCGGGTTCGCCGGGCTTGGGGACGCGGGCACGCTTGACGTCGATGCGCAGGCCGACCTGTGCGTACAGGAGGGTGACGGCGGCCAGGGCCTGGTTGATGGAGGCGGGGGCGGCCTTCGTCCCGCCCGCGCCGATCATCAGGTGCTTGCGCCAGGCGGTGACGGCGGCTTCGGCGCCGACCAGGTCGGCGAACGCGTCGAGGTGCCGGTCGGCGTGCCCGGTCAGCCAGGCCACGTAGGCGGTGGTCTGCCGCCGGTAGGCCTTGACGGTGTTGGCCGACAGCTTGCACCGGCCCAGGTGGTGGTGGACCGCGGCGAGGGCTTGCTGCGCGGCGGCGGTGACCTCGGCGGCCGGGTGGAGCGGGACGGGCCGACCCACGACACCGGCCTCCTTCTTATCCGCTGAGTTCCGTCCGGGGTTCTGCGACCCCGGCGACCTGATTATCCACTAACATCCTATGCTACTGAGCGGATAATTATCCACTGAGTAGCATCAGGGGTCCGGCGTCCCAGGGTGCGGCCGGTCAACGAGTACCAGCGAGACGCACCCCGGGAACGACTAGGGCGGCACTGTGATCAACCGCCTTGGTGGTAGAGCCGATACAGCAGGCGACAGAGGCGATAGAACCCGTAGGCGAGCGCCACGGCGATCCATCCGATCCACCCGCCCCATGTGTGGGGGATGGTCAGCAGGTGATGCGCGGCCCACTGCATCGCGGTGGCCAGCGGCCGAAGGGGTCTTGGTATGTGCTTGGACTGGAGGCGCAACCACCAGGAGTTCACCCATGCGATCCCGGCAAAGACGGCCAAGACGGCCGCCGTTTGCACGGCGCGGAGTGTCCGAATGGCGAGTCCTTGCTGGTACTCCGTCAAGGCGGCCCGTAGTTGGATGGTGCCGCGGTAGATGTGTACGCCGGCGGTGGAGGCGGAGATGTCAAGATATTCGCTGATCTCCTTGAGGGACCATCCCAGCCCGTGGCGCAGGTAGGTCGCCTTCTGCTGCCGGTCAGACAGGGTGGCCAGCGTGTCGGTCACACCGCACGCTCGACCTCGTACGCGGCAAAGGCGTGGTCGGGTCGTTCGGCAGGGGGCAGCGTGGTCCATCTGGCCGTGCCAGCGTCCAGATGGTCTGCGGGGTCGTCGCCAGTAGTACGGCCGTGCTGGCGGGCGGCCCGGTCGACCAGGTGGCGGGCCACGACGAACAGCCAGGCCCGGGGGTTGTCGATGGTCTTCTCGGACTCGAGCATCCGCACGAACGCCTCTTGGACCACGCCTTCGGCATCGACCAGTGCCTCGGAGAGCCCACGATCGTTCCTCCAGCGGCGCACCTTGGCGAGCAACCACCGGGCGTACACAAGGTAGAGCGCCGCCATCGGATCGACGACTGGCCAGAGCAAGCGCAAGCACACAGCGCACTCATCCGGGAGTGCGTCGACCGGCTGAGCGCGCCGACACCGCGAGCACCAGCCCACGAGCGGCTGGCCTTCCGCCGGAGGTATGAAGGCTTCACTCATGCGTCCTGCCCTCGATGTGGTCTCGCCCGGACCGGCCGGGCGGCGGCGCTGTCGCGGTCCTGGTCCAGGAACAGCGCATCACGGCAGACCGTCACCGCGTTGTGCCGCCGCCTACTGCGGGCCCGCCGTGCGATCCGCTCGGCGAGGGCATCGACCAGCCTGGTGACGCCATGCGCGTACACGGCGACCATCGTGACCTGTACAGGATCCACCGCAGCTCCTCACCCAACGGCCGCCGACCACCGGCGACCTTCTCACTGGATAGGAGCCACGACGGCCCCCCGGCTTTTACACGGCGGTCCTCGCGGCTTTCCGGCACCCGCCCGTACTGGGGCAGGAGGGGACGTGCTCCGAGCCGACACGGAGCTGACCTAATCAAGCAAGCCTGGGTAGGACCATCGCGGTGACAGAAAAGGTAGGGATCCGGAGGCCAGCCGACGGCAGGCGTAACGCACGTCTGTGCAGGTGGAGAGACGCATAGGCCTCGCTCTCGGGCCCGCCGTCCGGCCCGCACCTGCTCCACCGGTACCTGCCCGCAGCGGGGCCATCGCCTGCTCACCCAGATCCGGATCGCTCCTCGCGGCCCGCGCGATCCAGGTTACCGGTGCCGCTACGCCCTGCTGTCCAGGCCACTCGGCCGATAGGGGATGTGCCCGGGGTGGAGGGCGGTAGGTTTGCGCGGGTGCACCGGCATCTTCTCGGGGATCTCCGCTATGTCCAGTTCGACGTCGGCTTGCGGGCGTGTCTGGCTGACGATGGTCTGCAACGTTCGGAGGCGCTGGTCGAGTGGCGGGCCGGCGTCGCCGTCAGTATGTGGGCTGAACCCACGGACGATGACCGTGATCGCAGTGGTATCGAGGGCTACAGCCTGGCGATCGAGAAGGCCCCGAAGGGCTGGAACGAGAGATCTTCCAAGCTCACGGGGTCAAACTCGACCTGTACGGGCAAGACCCCGCCGGCGTACTCGACGCCCACAGCGCCAAGAGCGCAGCGTTCCTCGAACTGCTCGGCGATCAGGGGCTGCGAGCCGACATCGAAGAAGACCTGGGGATGCCGCCCGCCGAGCTCCTGATCACCCACGAGGCCAGACTCGCGCCCGCCTGGCGGAGGCTGGGTGGTGTCGGGCGGCTGCTGACGGGGCGTCTGATCAACGTCATCGCTCCCAACGCCCTGGTCGCGCTTAAACCGTTTCCCGTGGACGTCGCACGCGACGCCGACGGCGTTGCGGTCCCCGCGGACTTCGACCGGTTGATGCCCGGGATCCGGCGGGCCTGGGCGGTCCTGGGGTTCGAAGGCTACGGCGAGGACCTGATGGTCCTGGACACCACGCTGACCACGTTGCCGCAAGCGCTCAAGACCCTGACGGCTGACCTCCTGCCCTGAGACCCCGGGGCCCCGGGGGCCCGCAGCCCCGCGCGGTACCGCAACCGCGTCGCGGGCCGCCACGGTCAGAGGCCCCCGACATCCGTGTGACGCAGGCGCGTAGCCCCAACGCCTGTGTTCCCCCACGCTCACCTGCACTGCTCTGAGGAGCTTCGGCACACCGCAACACGGCGATCCACCGGCGTCCCGGGCGCTGCCGGGCAGCCGGGCGGGGGTCGTCATCACCGCCCGCAGGAAAGCACGAGCGGCGGCGCACCGGCGAGGGCGCCTTCGGCGTCGCACGCGATGGCCCTTCGGGCCACCCAAGCCGGTACGCCACCGCTCGTGCTGTGCGAGGGCTCGTTGACGACGACCCCCGCCCGGAGGCACCACAGTGACCACGCCACGCAGCACCACCCGCACGCTGATCCGCGACCTCTTCGCCGCCGCCCGGCCCACCCGTCGGGCCGCGGCCAAGTCCCAGCCGCAGGGCCATCCGGTCCGCCCCTACATCATGCGCGTCCCGCGAACGGCGGCCAGCGAGGCCGCCCGGGTGCGGCTGGTGGCCTCGGCGTTGCGGCTGGCCGCGCTCGAGTGGGAGTGCGAGGACACCGCACCGCTGGCGAAGATGTTCGAAGACGCCCTGACCGACTACATGCGCGAAGCCGCCCCGCAGGTGAGCGTCACCCGCTACGACTACGGCAACGGACCCTGCGATGAGGCCTACCGGGCCATTCAGAAGGCGGCGCTGCGCCTGGCCTACACCGAGTGGAACAACGGCCGTGAGACCGCTGGCGACTCCATGGACCTCGACTATGCCCAGGACCTCCTCGACGACGCGCTGAACGCCTACATCCTGGCCGCGTCGGCCGGGTGACCCCCGGGGTGCGGTTCCCCGCCGGGAGCGGTGGGGAACCGCGGCCCTACCTGCGGCCGTACTCCCGGCCCGTGCTTATCTCCCCACGCGGCCGTCTCCTCGGCAGGGGCTGAGCTGTCGTTAACGAGCGCCGGGCCGACCCGGCACCCGGCACCCAGCGTGAGGTTCCCCTGCCGACCGCGCTGCCCGCGAGTAGCCGCGTGCGTGCGATGCGCTCTTTCGGTGAATGCCACAACGTCGAGCGATCGAAGACCTGCAGAAAACCATTTAACGATGCGAACGCGTGACTGAGAGGATGCCGCAGTGAGCGCGATTATCCATGACCTGGTCATCGAGAAGACCCACCGCCTGCCGCTGGAGAGTGCGCCTGGTGGTGCGGGAAGTGTCGCGGCACGCCAGTTCGACGCGGTCCTGATGTCGGCCGGTTTCAAGCTGTCGCGCGAGTTGCTGGCGCACTTGTCGGGTCTGGCTGAAGGCGTGGTCATCGACCTCGCGGTGAGTGTGCTGCCGGTGATTCGGAGAATGGCCGGTGACCATGTGCAGCACAACACCTATTTCAAGGACTTCCCCGCCAACGTGCCCGGCACGCTGGAGTTCTGGGTGGGCTGCCTGGTCGACGCGCTCCTGGACCCGGTGGCGGCCGCCGAGGTCGCGGAGTCCTCCATTCCTGGTGCGCTGAATCTGCTGGCGTTGCCGAAGTACGGCCGTTACCTGCACACCTACGAGGAGATGCTGGCCGCCCATGAGGACCTGATCCCGGCCGCAGGTGACCGGGTCACGGTGCTGCATCTGGGCGGCACTCTGGACGAAGAGGCCCACGCCCTGTACCTGGCCATGGCCGGCAGCCAGGTGCCGCTCAGCGCGGACGACCTTTCCGCGCTGCAGGTCCTGGCCGAGTACTGCCTTGCCGGGCCGCAGCCGCAGACGGTCCCGATGCGTGAGAGCCGGGCCGTCATCAACCGGGTCCTGCTGCTGGGGTGGGGTGTGCCGCTGCTGGTGGACACGGTCACGGACGTGCTGCGCCTGGCCTGCGCCCTCAGCGACGGGGACGTCACCTTGCAGGAGCCGACCCGGTTCCGGTCCTTTGGCCGGCGGATCCGCCGGGCGTTGCTGGCCGCGCTCGAGGAGGTCGTCGAGGCCGCCCCGGCCAAGCTCGGCGACGTCGGCCTGTTCAGGGAGCAGTGGAAGAGGCTCGGCGAGAGGCTTCATCCGCACGAGTTCCCGCAGTGGCCGCACGCAGCGCAGGTGTTCGCCGTGGCCCGCGGCGAGCAGACCGCTACGTCGTTCAACGGCCGGGTCGAGGCCGCGTTGAACGCGGGCCGTCTGACGGGTGCGGTGTCGCTGCTGGGCTCGGCGCCCGGCCTGCTGTTCCGCTCGCTGGACCGGCTCATGCGCACCGCCGAGTCGGGTGCCGAACGCGACGCGATCGTGGCGGCGGTGCAGGGGAGCGTCGATCAGGTGTCCGGCCGGGTGGTGCTGTCGGTGCGCGAGCATCTGCAGAACCGGGCGGCCGCACGCGGCGGCCGCCGGGTCTTCGCCAACAGCGGAGGCCGCGCCTGGGTCGCCGGCGACACCCGGGCCCCGCTCGCACCGGCCGTGCTGGACCGGGTCATGGCGATCCTGGACGCCGACGTGCGGCGGCGGCTGCCGAAGGTCGGGCATCTGGTCATCGACCCGGCCGCGTTGGGGGTGGCGCTGCCGCTGTCGGGCAAGGCGACGGCATCGGGGCTGGGTGTGCTCCCGCGCGGGTCGGTGTCGGTGGTCGACGGGGAGCTGCTGCGCTTTTTCATCTACTGGCGCGAGCGTGAGCGCACGACCGACTTCGACCTGTCGGCGCTGATGCTCGACGCGGACTACGCGAACCCGCACTGGCTGTCGTGGACGAACCTCACCGATGTGGCCGGTGAGCACTCCGGTGACATCACCTCAGCCCCCGACGGTGCTTCGGAGTTCATCAACCTGGACCTGAGCCGCGTCAGCGGCCACTTCATCATCCCCCAGGTGCTCGTCTACGCAGGGGAGGGCTTCGACGAGGTCGGAGAGTCGTTCTTCGGGTTCATGCTGCGCGAGGCCGAGCAGCAGGGCCGCCCGTTCGAACCCGCCACGGTCCGCATGAGGTCCGACCTTCGCGGGCCCGGCCGGGTCGCGCTCCCGCTGGTGTTCTGCCGCGGCGAGGACGGCCGGTGGCGGGCCAAATGGCTGCACCTGTCCATGAAGGGCCACGCGAACTTCAACCAGATCGAGGGCACCAAGGTGACCACCGGCCTGCTGGTACGGAACATGGTCGAGCGGGAGTACCTGCGAATCGAGTACATCACGGACCTGCTGACCGCCGACGCAGAGAGCGTGAGGATGCTGGGAGACGGGCCGCTGCCAGCCGGGCCGGTGACCTACATTGGGTTGGAACGCCCCGACGGCCTCGACGAGCAGTCCGTGGTGTACACGCTGAAAAACCTGAGTGACCTGATCCCGGCCTAGGTGTTACCGTGACGGCGCGAGGCCATGAGAAAGCTTCCTTCTCACCCTCTTTGGAAGATTCTAGTTTTCTCGCTCTCCTCGCCCAGATCGGTATCGCGGCACCCCGCAATCCAGATCGGCAGATCAGGTTGCGGGGTGTCGCCGTGTCCGAGCCGCTCAGCCGCCCCCGGGCGGTGAACGGCCGACCGGGCTGGGACCCGGTGGGTTCGGCACGTCACGGGCGCCCGTCACGCGACCCTGAGGTCGCGGGGCGTCCAGGGTGTGTGGTTGTCGATGGTTCGCGGCGTTTATGCTGCTCCGCGATGAAAGATAAGATCATTCCGGAGAGTTGTCCGGACTGTGCGGGGCCGCTGTTCGCGGTCTCGGGGTATCCGTCGTGGTGTGGTGGCTGCGATTGGGGAGTGGCGGAGCCGCCCGAACCCGAGCGCGTGGGATTGGTTCGCTCGCGTTTCGAGCGGTGGTCGGCGCGGATGGTCGAGACGCTGTATGAGGAAGTGTCGCGGTCCCCGGCCCGTCGGCCTGGGTGGGATGGGGCGCGGGTGGCTTCCTACGCCCTTGCGCTGTGCGTCCATGCGTGCACTGTTGCTCTGCTGGGCTTGGCGGTCTGGTTGATGGTGGGGGTTCGTAACCCGGTCACGGTGGTGGTGGCGATCGTCGCGGTTCTGCTGGCCTTCGCCGTCCGCCCGCGTCTGGGCAGTCTGCGCAAGGATCGGGAGGTGCGCTACCGGGCCGATGCGCCGGCGCTGTTCGGCCTGCTGGATCGGGTGGCGGCCGAGCTTGGAGCCGCACCGGTGCACGCGGTCGTCGCCTCTGCTGCCTACAACGCCGGATACGCCACCATCGGGCTGCGTCGCCGGCGCGTCCTGGTGCTCGGGCTGCCGTTGTGGGAGACGTTGTCGGGCCAGGAGAAGATCGCGTTGCTCGGCCACGAGTTCGCGCACGGCGTCAACGGCGATTCCCGTCACGGCCTGATCGTGAGCACCTCGCTGTCCACCCTGGAGCGGCTGCAGAGCCTGCTACGCCCTGGGCGGCGGGACTACCGGGTGAATTATCTCGTCGACCTGATGACCCGGTTGCTTCAGGCGGCCCTCACCTCCACGGTCGGCTGGGTGTTCGTGTTCCAAAAAGCACTGGTGCTGCGGGCCGGCCAGCGAGCCGAATATCTCGCCGATGACCTGGCCGCCCGGCTTGCCTCTCCCGAGGCCGCCGCCCAGATGCTCGATGCCCTCATGGTGGGCCAGGCGACCTATCTCTTCACCGCCCACCAGTACGTGGCTGACACGCGAGAGCCGGTGTACTGGGACCGGCTGAGCGAGGCGTTGGCGATCCTGCCGGAGTCCGAACGAGAGCGCCGCCGCCGAGCCGCCGCCCGCCGACAGCTGCGGGTGGATGAGAGCCATCCGCCCACCCATCTGCGCATCTCGGTTCTACGGAAGAGGGTGTCGGCCGAGCCTAGGCTCGTGATGGCGACGGGCGAAGAGGAGCAGATCCGTTCCGAGCTGGTCGGCGACTACGACCGGCTGGCCCGTCAACTCCACGACACCGCACAAGCGAGGCTGTATCGAGGCTGACCACTCGAGCGGGTCCTGCCTGCGGGCCGTCCGGAGACTCGGCGTCGCGCGGCTGGGAGGCACGGCGTCAGGGGACGCGGACGGCGGGGCCGCAGACCCTGCGGCGCCGGCCACGGGTGGCTAGGAACTGCGTCAGCGCGAGGGCCAGGAGCCCGGCTGCGGCGAGACCCTCCCGCCGGTCACCGACCACGACGCGGACCATCCCGGCCGCTGCCATCGGTGCGGGGCACCGATCCGGGGTTCCCGGCCCGGCGATGTCGCCGATATAGGCGGCGTGTACGGGGCCCGGGACGGGTGGGCGTGCCGCAACGACTGGATCGAGCACACGCCCGCGCCCCCGCGCGCCGCCAAACCGGGTCTGCGGGGTGTGCGGGTGAACCAGACCCCAGGTCTCGTTCTGCACCGCGGCGGGGGTAGCCGGCTGGTGGCTCATCCGCCGCCAGGCCCTTCAACTGTCCGGGCGGTCGCCGCGACAGCTTGCTGATCATGGTGTGTGACGGTCTCGGAGTTGCTCGCGTTGCTGTTCCCTCACCTGTCCTGCTTGCAGGTCGAGGAGGTCTACCGGTCGGGGAGATCGGTACGGGTCCGGGCCAGAACACGCACCTCGCAGATGGTGTGTCCAGGGTGCGGGGTGGTGTCGGGGCGGGTGCGCAGTAGCTACGAGCGGGGCTTCCCCCTTGATCGTGGACACCGGTTGTTATGCGGCGGTTGGCAGCCTGGTGGTCGGTCTCGTTTCGTAGTCGACAGGCTGAGGTAACCGACGGTGAGGGCATTTCCGACCTGGTACGGACGCAGCTCGCCGGTGTGTACACCCGCCTTGACTCGGCGGTGATCCTCAGCACCCGTGAGGCGGCGGTGGTGTGTGAAGGCCTCAAGGTCGAGACGCTCACCGACACCGCCGGGGTATTTATGGACCGGCCGGCGTTCGGCTCGCCGTTGCTCATTTCCACGCAAGCACCTGGCTCGGTGGGAAAGGCGCACCGACATGCGCAAGCTCGGGCTGGGGCGCACGGTCAACCGGTACGGTCGGAGCACCCAGCAGAAGGAGTCGAACGTCCGTTGTCCTACGACCTGCAGGTGTTCTCGAGGCGGTCGCTGAGCCTCGATGAGCTGCGGCAGCTCGTCGCCGCAGCGGGCCTGGCAGTGGAGGACTCTGAGTCCACGTCAGGCGCCTTGACTGTGCTGCGAGGGGCGAAAGGGCGGTACTCCTTCACACTCGGGATGCCGGCCGCAGTGGAGACCGAGGACGTGCCCGAGGAGGTGACCGCGGTCCTGCTTGCCCCGACGTGCCTGTACGAGCTCCTCGTCGAGGGCTCTTCGGCGGCGGAGACGCCGCACGCAGTGCGCTTCGCGAGGCGTCTCGCCGAGGCAAGCGGCGGCGTCGTGCTCGACCAACAGACGGGCCGGACGTGGCACCGCGGCAAGCTCCGCACCTCCTCGCCGGTGGAGCGTGGCTCCATCGACGTCGTCCAGTTGCGCTGGTACACCAGGCTTGGTGACACCGAGGGCGCGGCGGCCCGCGCCTGGCTGGACCTGGCGCGACGGCACTTGCCCGAGGCGCTGCCGCGCCGGTTCGGGTCGGTCGAGCCCCTTGCGATGAAGCTCGACATCGACGGTCCCGAGGCGTTCGTGAAGGCGGTCACCGCCGAGGACTGGTCGTTGCATTTCAAGGGGAGTGCGCCGTGCATCGACGGCAACCTGGCCGGCTCCGCGGGCGCCTTGAGCGTCCGCTCGCACAGCTTGTCGGTCCACCGAGGGCCGTTGAGCGACCCCGGATGGCGTGACGCCCTGCAGCGACTGTTCATCGACTTCGCTGCCACCACCGGTGTCTTCTTCGCGAGCGCCGAGGTGCAGCGTGGCCTCGAGTGGTCGGGGCGGAGTGTCTGGTACGGCGGCAAGGCCGAGCGAACCACCTACCTGGCGGCGCGCGGTCGTTGGGGCGGCCTGCCGCCCTACCCGGTCTGGTGGACCTGGTTCGGGCCCGCGTACGCGCCCCTCGTCGCCGAGCATCTGCCACCAGACCAGGTGGAACACCTCAAGGGTGGTCTGTTCCACAGCCGGGGCCGTGAGCCGCTCGACCGTGACCAGCTGGTCGCGGCACTCGCCAGCCCGACCGGGGAGTCCGGGGCACGCCGAGGACTTCTCGCGCGTCTCTCGCGCCGGGACGCTCCTTCGTCAGACGACATCGCAAGGACGTGGCTGCCCGGCGACCTGCAGGCGAGCGTGGATACCTCCGACCCCAACCTGTACAACCCACCGCTCGAGCCGGCGAGGACGGTGCCACCGGAGTTGGCGCCGCCAACCTGATGGGACGATGGTGGGGCACCATCAAGGAGTGGAGACAGACGTGCACCCGGCTGTCGGGGAGTTCCTGCCTCGGTTGCTGGACGGGGACGAGGAGACGGTGCAGGAGCACTGGGACCTCGTGCGCGAGGTGGTGCGCAACCACGAGCCGGCAGACGTGCTGGCCGCTGCGACCGTGTGGTGCAACCGGCCTGAGCCTGATGTCCAGGCCGTGGGCCTTGACCTGCTCGGGGACCTCGGTGTGAATGTCCCGGCCGCTCGGGACCAGCTACTCGAAGCCGGCAGGGTCCTGCTGTACAGCAGCGACTGCGACGTGCGCTGGTCACTCGCACTCGCGCTCGGAGCCAACTCGACCGACGAACGGACCACACCGCTACTGCTTGCCCTGATGGACGATGAAGACGAGGACGTGCGCTTCCGCGCAACCGCTGGCCTGTCCGTCCAGGCGGACGACGAGCCTGCGCAAGGGCCGGTCGTGGATGCTCTGCTCGGAGCTCTCGATGACCCGTGCGCGGAGGTTCGTGACTGGGCGGCGTTCGCCTTGGGTGTGCAACGCGACGTGGACACCTCGCAGGTGCGTAACGCCTTGCTGTCGAGGCTCTCTGACGACGAGGCGGACACGCCCGGAGAGGCCGCGGTCGCTCTGGCCCGACGCGGTGACCCTCGCGTCTTCGATCCGCTGCTCGAGCGCTTCTCCGACCCGGACGTCGGCAACCTGTGGGTCGAGGCCGCGGCGGAGCTCGGCGATTCGCGCCTCCTACCGGCGCTGCTGCACCTGAAGTCCTCCGGGTGGCAGGACGGCGACCCACGACCTGGTGTGCTCGACGAGGCCATCGAGCGGTGCTCGGCCCCGACCGTCACCGCCGAGGGGTGACGCAGCAGCGCTGCGCTCAGGTCCGGCGGTGCAGCTGGTAGCGGTAGGTGTGCTGCTGGCCGGCGGACGCAGCTCGATGTCGGCGGGTTTGCGGGCCGGGTCCGACTTGCGGGACTCGGCCTTGCGCGAGGCCGCGGATGCGCGTGCCTCGACACCGGCTTGAACGAGCCGGCCTGTGGACGGTTGTTGTGGATCAGGTACTCACCGAGCACCGAGGCCAGGTGGCGTCGCCCAGGATCAGCCGGTCCAGGAGTTCACGACGCAGCGTCCCGATGACACGCTCGCAGATGGCGTTCATCCGCGGCGTCCGCGGCAGAGTGGTGATGACCCGCAGCCCTTCGGCCTTGAACACCTCGGCGAACGCGGTAGTGAATTGCGGATCGCGGTCATGGATCACGAACCGCAGCGTGTCGATGCGCTCGCCCAGGTCCATGGCCAGGTTGCGCGCCTGCTGCACCGCCCACGCCCCCGTCGGATGCGCGGTCACGCCGCCCAAGTGCAAGCGTCGGGTGCCATGTTCGATGAACACCAGCACGTACAGCCGATTGAGCAGCACCGTCTCCACCACCAGGAAGTCACAGGCGATGATCGCGTGAGCCTGGGCGGTCAGGAACTGCCGCCACGTCGGCGCCGCCCGGCGGGGAGCAGGGCCAATGCCAGGCGGTCGCCGAACACTCGATGTGGAAGGCTTCGCTGCGATCGCGAACTCACACGCGGAGGCCGTCGGGCTGCCCTACCTGTGCGCGCGACAGGAGGCGGCTTGCTCGGCTAGGTGAGTCCCTCCAGGACCGGTATCCGGAGCTTGCAGCGCAGTTCGTGGAGAACCTGACGCATCCTGGATGGGGGCCGGATCGGCTTCTTGTCGGCTCGGAGGTTGAGTGCGTCTGGAAGTGTGAGCGTGGGCATCACTGGCCGTCGCGGGTTGCCTCCCGGACAAGGCACCGGTCCGGATGCACTTCATGTGGTCGACATGGTGTGTCGCGCTTCGAGCGCGAAGTTGCCGCGATGGTCGCCGCTGCTACCGGACTTACTGTCGAAGTCGACCATCATGTATACGCCGCGGGTCGGAAGATGCGTCTCGACCTGAGCATTCCGGAGCTGAACCTATTCATCAAGCTCGATCCACATCGTTACCACAGCAATCTGAACTCAGCGATCCGGGACCAGGCCAAGATGCAACGTCTTGAGGCTGCAGGCTTGGATGTCATCCGAATCCGCCAGCAGGGGCTCCGTTTTGGTCATATATCTGCCAGAATGCCCGCTATGACTGCTTCTGTCGCTGACTACGCCTGGGTGAAGGACTCCCTTCTAAGAAGCCACCTAGGCTACTGCATCGGGTTGGTACAACAGATCTTCCCGCAGCAAGTACTCGACCGCTTTAAAGCTGACCGCCAAGGTGACTATGACGGGTTGGCTGCGCTGTACAGCCGAAACGACGAGGTACAAGAGCGCTTGGACTATAACTGGGGAGACTTTCAGTTCGTCGGCGCGACCCAGGTCACAGGGACCCATGGAAAATGGACGTTGACGGTGGAGTTCAACGGCCTGGCTGCGATCGATCATTCTCTCATGAGACACGTCACAACGGGTACCACGGCGGTGTCGCACTCCATCAACCCCGTCGCGGTCGGGAGGTTCTGTTCCTGGCGAGATGGACACCTGCTCACTTGGTTCGAAACGCCCTACCAAGGCTCAGGTGAAGCTCCTGAAGCGCTGGACGAGGTCATTTCCCGCGTCGGCGTGGGCAGCCATGACAGCCGCAAGGCCGAAGGATATTTTGCGCTCGCTGAGGAACTCACCGGTATACGTCTTACTCCCTACCTGCTCGACCAGGCCGTGTTCTCCACCGGCATCGTCCCGTTGACCGACCGGGCACGCGAGCATGGCTGGCGCTGGACCGATCCCGATCCCGATCCCGAAGAACTCGCCGCCCGCGACCACAGGATTCGCGTATGGACTCGATCCCAAGGCATGCGCGTCCCTGACGGCCCGCTCCCACCCCACCTCATCCGGCTCTACGAAGGCCACGATTCAGAGCCTCGCAAACTCTGGTTTCTATAGGGTCGGAAAAATGGATTACGAATCGCATTCTCGCCTTTATGTCGCACTTCAATCGAACCGGCAAAGTAAAAAGACATATTGCTGTCTACCTGCAGGGCGATTTCAAAGTCGTTGGGTGACCGGCGTTTGTCACGTTAGGTGATCAGGGGGGAGTTGCGCGGAGTGGGTTGCGGCCGATGGCCTGCACGGTCTGTTTGGTTTTGGTGAGGCCGTGGATGGCGAACACGCCGAGTGCGAGGTCGCGGAGGGTTGCGGCGGCCCGTGACCCGTTGCCGGTCCATGCCTGGTGGTGGTCTTCGTGCCAGATGGGGGGCTTCCCCCTTGATTGTGGACACCGGTTGTTATGCGGCGGTTGGCAGCGTAGTGGTCGATCTCGTTTCGTAGTCGGCAGGGCTGAGGTAACCGAGGGCCGAGTGGCGTCGTCGGGTGTTGTGGAAGGTCAGCCAGCCGAACACGGCCAAGCGCGCCTGGCCGATGGTGGGCCAGCCTCGCGCGGGGAGGATCTCGCGCTTGAGGCTGGCGAAGAACGACTCAGCCAGCGCGTTATCCGCGCTCGATCCGACCGCTCCCATCGACTGGCGTACCCCGGCCTCCGCACAGGCCCGCGCGAACGCTGTCGAGCTGTACTGCGAGCCGCGATCGGTGGGAAGATCACTCGTTGCCGCCGCGGGACCGTACGGCCGCGTGCAGTGCGTCGATGACGAGACCGGCGCGCATGTGGTCGGCCATCGAATAGCCGACCAGGCGGCGTGAATACAGGTCGATGACCGTGGCCAGATACATCCACCGCCCACCGACCGGCAAGTAGGTGATGTCACCCACCCAGCGGCTATCGGGTGCGGACGCGGTGAAGTTCCGCTTGAGCAGGTCCGGCACCGGGCAGGCCATCCGGTCAGGGATCGTGGTGCGGATCCGCCGCCGCAGATGAGCGCCGACGATTTGGTGCTCGCGCATGAGACGCTCCACCCGCTTACGGTTGACCGGCACGCCGGCAGCCCGGAGCTCGGCGTGCACCCGCGGCGACCCGTAAGCCCGCCCGGACTCGGCGTGGACGGCACGGATCCGGCCCGCCAGACGCGCGTCCTCGGCCTGCCTGGCAGCACGGGCAGGTACGGCCCTGCGCCACCGGTAGAACCCCGAACGTGAGATGTTCATGATCTGGCACAGCCGCTTCACGCCAAAGGCGCGGTGGTGGGATTCGACGAAGTGAAAGCGGCTCACCCCAGCGTCTCCCGAGCGAAATACGCCGCCGCCTTCCGCAAAACCTCCCGCTCCAACCTGAGCTCGGCCACCTCCTTACGCAACCGGGCCAGCTCGGCGTCCTTCGCCGACTCCTGCGCCGCACCGGGCCGCCCAGCCGCCTCCGCGGCCCGCACCCAGGTCCGCAACGTCTCATGATTGATCCCCAGGTCCTTGGCGACCTTGGCGATCGGCTTACTCGATGAACGGACCAACGCCACGGCATCGGCCCGGAACTCAGCCGGGTACCTGAACGTGCCCAACAAGGACTCCTCTCCCTGAACCACTCATGATCCAGGTCTGAAGGTGTCCACAATCAAGGGGGAAGGCCCGTTTCGACGACGGACACGGAGCCACGTGTCTCGCGTCCGACCGGAACGATCACTGCGACCGCAGCACAAGCTTTGCCGTCTACCCCGTACCTGTCTGGCATAGCCGATGTGGATCTCGGTCAGCACCGTCGGCGCGGGCGACCGCCGAGCCGGTCGTCAGGGAACGAGGACGAGCTTGCCGCGGACCTGGCCGGCCTGACTCAATTCGTGCGCCTTGGCGGCGTCGCGCAGCGGCAGGGTCGCCTCGACGTGTACGCACAGTAGTCCCCGGTCGACGAGCTTGCCGAGTTCCTCCAGGTCAGCCGCTGACGGGGCGACCATGACCGGGTCGAAGCGCAGGCCGCGCCGTGCGGCCTGTTCGGAGGTCACGCCGGGGTGGTCCCAGATCGCGCTCACCAAGTGGCCGCCTGGCACGAGGGTGTCGAGGGATCTGGCGCCGTATGTGTCCCCGATGGTGTCGAAGACGACGTCGACGTCGCGGGCGGCGGTGGCGAAGTCCTCGACCGTGTAGTCGATGAGTTCGTCGGCGCCCAGGTCGCGCAGGAAGGCGTGGTTGGCGGCGCGGGCGGTGCCGATCACATGAGCGCCATACGCCTTGGCGATCTGGACGGCGAGGTGGCCGATGCCTCCTGCGGCGGCGTGAATGAGGACGCGCTGACCGGCCTGGATCCGGGCGATGCCGACGAGCGCCTGCCAGGCGGTGAGCCCGACGGCGGGCAGTGCGCCGGCTCGGATGTGGTCCAGGTCGGCGGGCTTGGTCGTCAGGTCGGCGGCAGGCGCGCGCACGTACTGGGCATATGTGCCGGCGAACGGCGTCGGCATGCCGTGGACCTCGTCGCCGGGGCGGAAGCTGGTGACCTGATCGCCGACCTGCTCGACGACACCGGCAACATCGAACCCAGGGACGAACGGCGGTTCAACAGGCAGGGCGGCCGTGCCTGAGCGGATCTTCCAGTCTGCAGGGTTGACGCTCGTGGCGAGCACCCGGACGACGACATCGTCGGGGCCGGGGACCGGCCGGTCAACCTCGACGAACTCGAGGACCTCCGGGCCACCGAAGGCGCGCTGCCTGATCGCGTGCATGCGTGCTGGCAAGGGGAACTCCTAAACGGAAGGCGTACGCTTTAGACAGCTTGACCGTATGCCAGCCCGGTGAGATGCCCAATAACATGTCGTCTCTGCTTTATATCCGATCGTCTCATCAAGACTGCGGATCTGTATAATTTGTTCATGGACGTGCTCGGTGACGCTATCGCCGCCATACGCACCGGACGACCGGGTTCCACACGCACGGACCTGCGCGCTCCGTGGGGTCTGCGTTTCGACAAGGTCGCGGGAGCCGGCTTCCATGTGGTGCTGCAAGGGTCGTGCTGGCTGCTGCCGCCGGACGGCGAACCGCTCGCGCTGGGACCCGGGGACGTCGTGTTCCTGCGCAGCGGGCGGGGGCACGGTCTCGCCGACGACCCGGCGACCCCACTCAGGGCGTTCCCGCCAGCGCACGGGGGTGAGCTCCAGCACGATGGTCCCGGCGCCCGCACCATGCTGCTATGCGGCGCGTACCAACTTGACCTCGCCCGGCCGCACCCGCTCCTTCGGGACCTACCCGATGTCGTCCACCTGCCCGCCAGGCCCGGACGCCACGCGTCGCTGCGTGCCGCTGTCGACCTGCTCGGCCGCGAGCTGGACGCGGCGAAGTCCGGCGCCGGCGCGGCCGTGCCCGCGCTGGTGGACCTGCTGCTGCTCTACATCTTGCGGGCCTGGTTCGACGACCGGGCCGACGACGGAATCACCACCGGCTGGGCTGGCGCGCTGAGCGCCCCATCGATCCTGGCCGCGCTGGACGCCATCCACAGCGATCCGGCCCAGCCATGGACCGTCGCGGAACTGGGCGAACGCGCCGGGCTGTCGCGCGCGGCGTTCGCACGCCGGTTCACAGATCTGGTCGGCTGTCCACCGCTCGCCTACCTAACCTGGTGCCGGATGACCATGGCCGCGCGGCAACTACACGATACCGACGCTCCTCTGAGCGCGGTCGCCGACCAGGTCGGATACACCTCAGAGTTCGCCTTCGCCAGGGCCTTCAAACGTGAGTTCGGGATAGCACCCGGCAGGTACCGGCACACCATGCGACGAGCCGGACGGCAACAAGCCGAGCGAAGGTGACTCTCCAGGGGGTGACATCCCGAGGCTGGGTCTGGCTTTGCGAACGACTCCTCGCCGCGTTCGACGTGCACGCGCCCCTGTGCCCGTTCATCGCGGCGGCCGTCGAAATCCCGGACCCGGGCCACCCAGCACGCGTACACGCCCGCATCTACAAAACAGGCTTTGCCGCCCGGCTCACCGATACCGCCCGCGAGGCCGGTGCCATCAACCCCGAACAGCTCGGCGAGCAACTGGCGCTGCTCCTGGACGGCGCCTCGGCCCGCAGCCGAGTCCTCAACGCCGAAGCGTTCACCACCGCCGCCGCCATCGCAGCCGTCCTCGTCGACAACGCCATCCCCACGGCAGCGGCACCGGCCGGCGCAAGCGCTGTCGAGCAGCACGGCCAGGATGACGATGACGCCGGCCGGGGCGGCGCCCCACGTTCCGGCCGTGGCGCCGTTGCCGAGCACCCTGGCCAGGGCCACATCCTTGACCGCATCACGGAGCAGATGTGATCGGAAAGCTTTATTGAGCCGAATAGCGCGCGCAAAGATCGCAGCGTCGACTCGCGCAGGCTTCTTCGCGATCTCCACCTGCGCCTTGATGCGCTCGTGCTCGGACGGAGTGCGCCCGGTGGTCGGATCCGTCGTCACGTCACCGACGGAGAAGATCCCGAACTGCATGACCTACCTGCATCTCGTCTCGATCTCCAAGGAAGTGTTGGTGCGACATCCAGCCAACCGTCGTCGACGACGAGGGAGTGGCCGCGTCCGGCGACCCGGCGATGGCCGTCCCGGCGCGACCGGCCGACACCCGAGCCGAGCACCAGGGAGCCGGCGATGAGCTGCGGCCACGACAGCGGCATCCCCCCGGAGCACGGCCTCGGCGTGGAGCCACATGTCGTGGATCAGCATGACGGGTCGGGCCTGCGACGCTGTCATGGGCTCGTCCCGGTGGTGACGCTCGATCGGGTGCCGGCGTTGTCACACGGTCACGGAAGCGAGTGCCTCGCGGATCACCTGGACGACCTCCGTCGGGTGGGCGTGCATCACCAGGTGGGAGGAGTGGACCTCGGTGACCTTGGCCTGGGCGCGCTCGTAGCCGAATCGCTGGACGTCGGGGTTGATGGCCTGGTCGGCGGACGCGACGATTCCCCACACGGGCCGGTTCTTCCAGGCGGCCGTGCTGGCCGGCTCGCCGAAGGCGGCCCCGGCGAGCGGTCGCTGTGAAACGGCCAGGGTGCGCGTGAGGGCGGTGTCCACATCGGCGGCGAAGATCTCCGGGAACCTGGAGATGTCCACCGACACATCGGTGCCCGGCTCGTCGGAGCCCTCGACCGGGAAGGGCGTGTAGACGAGGGCCCCGGCCAGCGGCGAGTCGGGGAAGCGGCTCTGCAGTTCCCCGAGGCTCTCGCCCTCGTCGAGGACGTAGGCGGCCAGGTACACCAACCCCACCACGTTGTCCTCACGACCGGCGACGGTGATCACTGCGCCGCCGTAGGAGTGACCGACCAGGAGGACGGGTCCCTCGATCTGCCGGACGACGGAGGCGACGTACGCCGCGTCGCCGGCGAGGCTGCGGTTGGGTACGGCGGGAACCAGCACCTGGGTGCCGTCGGCGAGCAGCTCGGTGACGACGCGGGCGAAGCTGGACGCATCGGCGAAAGCTCCGTGGACCAGGACCACGGTGGCTGTGTTGGGCATGGCTTCTCCTTCGGTGAACCGCCGGTGGCGGTAGTGGGAACGCGCCGTCCCGGCGCGTCCGTGAGATGTCGGTTGCTCCTCGGGAGCTCCTGCCATCGCTTCCGACGTTACGGAGGCGCGGTGGACGACTAGTGACCGATCTGTGGACCGCGCCGGCCGGAGTGGCGCGTCAGAGGTGCTTGCCGAGAAATGCCCGGATGAGAGGCACGACCTCGTCGAGAGCGCTCTCGAGCAGGAAGTGGCCGCCGGCCATCAAGTGAACCTCGGAGTCCGGCAGATCAGTGGCGAAGGCGAGCGCCCCGGCGGGTCCGAAGATCGGGTCGCTCTTCCCCCAGACGGCGAGCAGCGGAACCTGGCGCTCACGGAAGTATCGGTGCACCTCGGGGTACAACGCCAGGTTGGCGGCGTAGTCCAGGAACAGCGCGAGCTGCACCTGGTCGTTGCCAGGCCGCGACAGTAGGCAGTGATCGTGAGTCCAGGTGGTGGGGTCCACCAAGGTCTCGTCTGTCACGCCCGCGAGGTACCGCCAGCGGGTCAGCTCAAGGGTGAGCGCCTGACGAACCCCGGCCTCGGTCTGGGGGGTCTGCTCTCGCCAGTAGTCGCTCACCGTGACGAAGAACTCCGGTTGCAATCCCTCGGCGTACGCGTTGCCGTTCTGGGTGACGATCGCCGTGACCGCGTCCGGTGCCCTCAGGGCAAGCCGCCACCCGATCGGCGCGCCGTGGTCGTGGACGAACAGGCAGTACCGCTCGATGCCGAGGCGCGCAAGAAAAGCTCCCGTGATGTCGGTGAGCGAGTCGAAGGTGTACGTGAACTCGTCAGCCGTCGGCGCGTCGGAGAGTCCGAAACCGACATGGTCAGGTGCCACGAGGTGCCAACGGTCCGCCAGCCGTGGGAGGAGGTGCCGGAACATCAGAGAGCTGGCGGGGAAGCCGTGAAGAAGCACCAGCGTGGGCCGGTCCCTCGGTCCGGCTTCTCGGTAGAAGATCTGGTAGCCATCGACCACGGCGTACCGGTGATGGATCGTGACCATATTCTGTGCCGCCTTCGCCCGATGTACCCGTTGTCTTGGGGGTGCTCACCGAAACGTATGGACGCGCTGTGGACGAATTGTGAAGTCGCGACGGTGGCGCGTCCGCCCCCGTCAGCTCTTGAGGATTGCGGCCGCGACCCGATCCACGAGCCACTGTGTCGCCCGGTCGACGCCCCACCCGAACGTCTCCACGGCGAGGACGAATTGAGGGTTGCGGAAGTGGAAGTAGATGATCTTCGCTGCGTCCTCGACCGAGAGTCCTTCGGCCAGGTCGCCGATGCCGGCGATACCCTCGACGATCATCTCCAGCGCCTCGATGTGGCGTTGGTCGGCGACGTCGAGGAATGCCTGGGCGGCTGGGGAGCTGGGTGCGGCGCGCTCGACGATGCCCATGATGTCGCCGGCCTCCGCGGCGTGCGCGGCGTAACCCGCAGCCAGGACCTCCAGCTTGGTCCGACCTGTGGGCGCGGCCGCCGAGTCGGCGATGATCCGTCCCACCGTCGGGCTCGTCGTCCATATGTCCATCAAGGTCCGGAGCAGACCCTCCTTGCCTCCACACTGGGCGTAGACGGTGGCAGGGGAGACACGCGCCTCGCGTGCGATCTTGTCGACCGTGGTCTGTGCGTAGCCGGGCGCGGCGTACAGCTTCCGCGCGGCCTTGATGACCTCTTGCCGAGTCAGCTCGGCGTACTCCTCACGACGGCTTGGTGCTTGGTCTGACAACGTCTCACTCCCCATCCCGAACTGTGTCGCCGGACCAGGTGCGGCCGAATGCTCTCATGGAAGTCCAGGCGGCACCGGTCGCGCACTCGGACTCGAACGCGTCGCTACTCAGGACGGCCGAGAGGCGGATCCGGATCGCGTCCAGCTCGCGTGCGTCATCGGGATCGGGCACCTGGCCGAGGACCGCAAAGGCGTGGTCGGTGAACCCGATCAGCCGTGCGGCCAGTCGCACGTCCCCGTCTGCCCACGCGAGAGCGGCACCGGCGAGTCCCAGGTAGGGCAGGAAGTCTCGGTAGCCGGCTCGGAAGACGCGCTCGCGGCTCTCCGCGATCAGCTCACGCGCGCGCTCCACGTTGCCGAGGTGCAACTCGACGAGGGCCAGGTTGTGGTACTCGGAGTGCACGTGCTCGTCCTGCCCTAGGGCCCGGTTGAGCTCGATGCTGGCCTCGTAGAGGTCCCGCGCCCGCCCGTGGTCGCCCGCCAGCCGGGCCACGGCGGCGAGCACGTGGCGCGGCCGCTCCTCCAGCCGACGCTCACCCGCACGCTGCGCGACGACGAGGGCACGCTGCGCCAGGTTGGTGGCCTGTTCCAGGTCCTCGTTGCGCAGCGCGACCCGGGCCAGACCGTACAACCCCTCCACCTCGCCGGCCGGGTCGCCCGCCGCACGCGAGCGCGCGACCTCCGCATCCGCCATCCGGCTCACGGCGTCGGTGTCGCCTTGCCGAAACGTCGCGCGGAGGTGCTGTCCGTCCGTCACCGTGCCTCCCCTGGTCGGAAATTCGAGTCTGAATAGAGGGGGACTCCAGCAGGTAGAGTGTGCATGCACTCACGCTAGTGCAACTCCGACCCGGCGCAAAGCGAGCGGCAGGACCGGGGCCGGGCCACCGAAGGGGTCAGACATGACAGCAACGCTCGTCACTCCCGAAAGCACCGACGCGACGAGGGGCCTTCCGCTTCAGGGTCCCCTGCGCCTGCAGGTGCTCGGCCCGTTGCGGGTGTGGCGGGGCGAGAGCGAGCTCGCGGCCGGGCCACGCCAGCAGGCGTACCTGCTGGCGCTGCTCCTCGCTCGCGGAGGCCGACCGACCGGCACCGGCGAGCTGATCGACCTGATCTGGGGTGAGGATGCGCCCGCCAGCGCCCTGAACGTGATCCACAAGTACGTCGGCTCGCTACGACGCCTGCTGGAGCCCGACCTGCCCCCTCGAGGAACGGGCGCCTACCTGCTGAGGCGGGGCAACGGCTACCTGTGCGCAGCCGGCGCAGACCTTCTCGACCTCAGGAGGTTCCGGCAGCAGTCCGGCGCCGCCCGGACAGCGCGGGCGGAGGGGCACGATGCAGCGGCACTGGATCACTACCTCGACGCACTCCGTCTGTGGAGTGGACCGGCTGGCGACGGGTGGGTGCACGGACCTGCAGCCGCATCGATCTTCGCCGGCCTCAACGACGAGTACTTCCAGGCCTGCATCGAGGCGGCCGCCGTCGCGCTGATGCTCGGGCACCCCACGCGAGTGCTGCCGGCCCTGCGCCTGGCCGCCGCGATGGCCCCCCTGCACGAACCTGTGCAGGCCGGCCTCATCACTCTGCTGGGCGGCGCGGGTCAGCAGGCGGAAGCCTTGGCTGTGTTCGACGCGGTGCGCAGACGCCTCGCCGAGGAGCTTGGAATCGACCCCGGGGAGGCCCTCAGGGCCGCCCACCAGCGGGTGCTCACCCAGGCCCCCGCGACCCAGACCCCCGCGACCCAGACCCCCGCGACCCAGACCCCCGCGACCCAGGCGCCAGCCGCCGAGGCGCCGGGCGCCGGGGCCTCGGGCGCGCCGGCACCGTCTCTGCCGCCGTCCCCGTCGGGCGACGTCGACCGGCTGGTCGGCCGGTCGGACGAGATCGCGGTGCTGCGACGTGCTGTCGAGCCGGCCCTGGACAACGGTACGGCGGTCGTGCTGCTCGAGGGCGAGCCCGGAGCAGGGAAGAGCCGGCTCATGGCGGAGATCGCCGGCCACGCCGAAGATCGTGGCGCCCTCGTGGTGTGGGGTCACTGTCTCGAGGGCGAGGGCACGCCGACGATGTGGCCGTGGGTAGAAACAGTGTCCAGCCTGCTCGACGTCATGCCACAGGCACGGTGCGAGCAGTGGCTGGCTCGCGATCTCGGTCACCTCGTCGGCTCCCGCGTGGAGATGTCAGAGGCGCCGGCGATCCCGGACGGCAACGCCCGGTTCCGCCTGCTGGAACAGGTCGCCGACCTGATCGCCGAGGCGGCCGGCGAGCGACCGGTCGTGATGATGCTCGACGATCTGCAGTGGGCCGACACGAGCTCGCTACAGCTCCTGGATCATGTCATCTCCCGCCTTCCTGCCGGCACAGCCGTCGTCGGCGCGCTTCGCAACCGGGGCCCTTCGCCCGGCTTGGAGCTGGTCCGGACGCTCGCCGCCGCCAGCCGCGCGACCGGTCATCGGCGGCTCCTGGTCGGCCCCTTGAGCCCCGCTGAGGTGGCCGAGCTTCTTCACCTCGAGACCGGCGTCCGGCTCGCCCCTGACGTGGCCGCATCAGTGCACGCCCGCACGGCCGGCAACCCGTTCTTCGTCCAGGAACTGGGCCGGCTGTGGGGTGCCGGCGGCGAGCTCACCACGGAGACGGTGCTGCGCAACACCGTCCCGGTGACAGTGCGCGACGTCGTACGCGACCGCCTCGCCGTGCTCGACAGCGAGGCACAGGAACTGCTGGAGATCGCAGCACTTGTGGGCCAGAGCGTCGAGCTCGCCCTGCTCGCCCGGACGGCCTCCCTCGACGTGGGTTCCTGCCTCGAGCGCTTGGAACCCGTCCGCAGCCTCGGTCTGGTCGGCCCGACGCCCGGCGACCCGTTCGCCTATCGCTTCACCCACGACCTGGTACGCCAAGCTGTGTCAGAGGCGATCCCGCCAGGTCGCGCCGCCGCGCTGCACGGCTCCATTGCGGACGCCATCGAGGAGGTCGGACTGAGCGACGAGTCCGTCGCCGAGCGGGTGGCACACCACCTGTGGACCGCGGGGCCCATGGCAGATCCGGCTCGTACCGTTGCAGCCCTGGTCCGCGCCGGCGCTCGAGCCAAGGCGAAGACTGCGTTGGCGGCAGCCGAGCGCCACCTCGGGTCGGCGGTGGAGCTGGCGCGCAGGGCGTCGCTTCTCGAGCTGGAGCTCGGGGCGCTCTCGCAGCTGATCGCGGTCGTCGGGATGCGCTCGATGTACGGCACGGTCTCCGTCAGCCTGCTGGAGCGAGCAGAGCAGGTCGCGCAGCGCCTCGGGCGTGATCGCGAGGCGGCCGGGTTTCTGTTCTCCCGCTGGACCGCGCACGGCCAGGCCCTCGACCTGGACCGCAGCAGTCCTCTCGCCCGTCGGCTCGAGGAACTGGGCAGGACCTCCGAGGACCCGGTCGTCCGGTGCTACGGCAGGGCCGCGGCGGGCATCCACGAGTGGTGCCTGGGGAACATCGGCGAGTCCTTCCAGCGGCTGAGCGCGCTGAGCCCCGACGTCCTCTCCGACCACGATGAAGAACACCGCGACTCCGTGCGGGACGGCGTGCAGTTGATGGCCGCCGGGATGTTCGCTGAGATCGCGGGCTACCACGGGCAGACGGCCCAGGCGCGCGCAGTGCTCGACACCCTGGCGAAGGCGGCAGGTGATGACCCGTACGCGCTCACCGCCGCGACCTCCTTCGAGGCCCGGACCGCCTCGGTGGTCGGCGACCCCGACTGGGCTCTGCGTGCAGCAGAGCGCGGGATAGCCGCCGACCCGCACTTCTCCTTCGCCTCCCTCGGCACCTACCTGCGCCTGGCCCGGTGCTGGGCGCTGGCGATGACCGGACAGGACCCCGCGGCCGCTGCGGACGAAGCCGAGCGGCTCATTCGCACCAACCTCGCCAGCCCCGCCCGTACCTGCGTCTCGACCTGGTACGCGCTGCTGGGTGAGATGCGCATCGCCGAGGGCTCGCTGGACAAGGCCGCGGCAGCGCTGAACAGCGCCGGGGAGTACCTCGAGCGCTACGGCCAGCGTTCCGCGGAGGCGCTGCTCATCCTCGTCCGCGCGCGGCTGGAGCACGCCGCCGGCGACGACCGAGCCGCCGTACGCCTTGCCGACCAGGCCCGCACCGTGGCGCTTCGGCAGGGGGCACATCTCTTCGTGCAACGCGCCGACCGGTTCCTTGCCGAATTGGGCGGCGAGACGCCCATGGGCGCGGCGGTCCACGAGCTCTCCGCTCTTCGTCCACCGGGCACTCCCAGGTTCTTGACCTGAGCGCGGCGGGGCCGGTTCCGAGCCGCAGCTCCCGCCCTGCTCTCAGGGCTGGCTGTTCGGTAGCGTTTCCGTGGCCGTGGTGCCTATCCGGAGGGGTAGGGCGGCCCGAGACCCCATATTCGGACGGTCTTGTCGTTGCCGGCGGAGAGCGCGACGGGGTGGCCGCGGTGGATGGCGGTGGAGACGGACCGGACCGGTCCGGTGTGGCCGGTGAAGGGTCTGCCGAGCTCGTTTCCGCGGGTGAGGTCCCAGACGCGGACGGTCCGGTCGTCGCTTCCTGAGATCGCGATGGGATGGTCGTCCAGTTCGGTGATCGCCAGAGCGCCTACGGGAAGGGTGTGCCCGGTGAACGGTGCCCCGATCTCAGTTCCGCTCGTCACATCCCAGACGCGTACGGTGTGGTCCTGGCCGCCGGACACCAGGATCGGGTGGCCGTTGAGCGTACCGGCCGCGAGGGCCATCACCATGCCGGTGTGTCCGGTCATTGGTCTGCCGACTCGCGCGCCGGTGGTCAGGTCCCATAGGCGAATGGCGTTCCCGCTGGGAGCGGCCACCGCGGGGCGACCGTCCAGGGAGGTGACGGCTAGAGCCCCGATATCATCGCTGTTCGCCGTGATGGAGTTGCCGATCCGTGTTCCGCTGGCCGGATCCCACGTTTCTATCGTCCCGTTCACTCCCGCCGAGACGATGACGGGGCGGCCGCCGACCGTGGCGGGTACGACCACCCAGACTGCGGCGCGCGGCCCGTATATGGGTGCCCTGGTCGGTCGTTCACCGGTCAGGTCCCACAGGCGGATGGTCCGGTCGTCGCTGCCCGAGATCGCGACGGGCCTGCCGCCGAGCGAGGTCAGTGCCACTGCCGCGACGGCGTTGGTGTGTCCGGTCAGCGGTCTGCCGATGGGCCGTGCGGTGGTGACGTCCCACACTCGTATGGTCGTGTCGAAGCTGCCGGAGACGGCAACGGGCCGGTGGCCGACGGTGCCGCCCGCCACGGAGATCACCTCGGCGGTGTGTCCGGTCAGCGGTCTGCCGATCGGTGCCCCGAACGCGTCCCCGGCTGGTCGTGTGGCGGCCGTGGTCGGCTGCTGCCCGTGCCAGAGCCAGCCCGAGACCAGGAGCAGTATCGCCACAAGTCCGAAGGCGATCAGTCCCAGGCCCATCAGGCGCCGCCGGGGGCCGGTGCCCGGGAGCGCCTTCGAGCCTGGTGGTGCCGTGATCACCGTGTCGGTCACCGTCGTCTGATGGGAGGGGGCGACGTCGTCCGACGGGGACCGCGCGATCTGCTGCGGCCTGTCGTGGCCGACCAGAAGGAGCATCAACTCGGTTGTGGTCGGGCGCTCAGCGGCATCCTTATTCAGGCAGCTCACCAGTAACGGCCGCAGCGGGCCCGTGATCTCGGACAGGTCCGGCTCCGAATAGAGAATGCGCCCGAACACCGCAGCGATCGTGTCGGTCCCGAAAGCCGGCGCCCCGGTTGCGGCGTAGACCATGGTCACTGCCCAGCTGAAGACGTCGCTGGAGGGACCGACCGGCTGGCCCGAGATCTGTTCGGGCGACATATAGGCGGGAGTTCCGACCGTTTCGGTGGACTGGCTGACGGAGAGATCGAGCGCGCGGGCGATCCCAAAGTCGATCACACGCGGGCCGTCTGAACCACACAGGACGTTGCTCGGCTTGAAATCCCGATGCACGATCCCGGCGCGATGAATGGCGGCCAATGCCGCCGCTGTACCGATGGCCAGCCGTTCCACAGATCCTGCGTCCCGAGGGCCGTGTTCGGCGACGAGCCGGCTCAGTGGCACTCCGTCGATGTACTCGCTGACGATGTACGGTTCGTCGCCGACGACATCGACATCTAACACCTGCGCCGTGCAGAACGGTGCGACAGCCCGGGCGGCCGTTACCTCGCGCAGAAAACGTTCACGCGCGCGGGTCTTCCCGGCCAGACGTGAATGAAGCACCTTTATCGCGACGCGCTGCCCGGCAGGGTCTGCACCAAGGTAGACAGTGCCCTGGCCGCCGGAACCGAGACGGCCAAGCAATCGGTAGGTGTTCAACCATTGCGGATCACCGGCTTGAAGCGGACCGACTTCGGACACACGCACCTACCTCAAATAGCCAGATTTGACGATAAGTGCGCGTGTTGGTTTCTCGCATGTCTTTCGGCGTGCCGCTTTGTTACGATTCAGTGACGAGCTCTGGCGTGAACGATGTGTTATCTGAGTTTGGGTTATCCGCAAACCATCGTTGAGGAAATCTGCAGCCGTAGACGATCTCTGCTAAGGCGGATCCGAACTTCCCGCTATCGCGAGCTCCATTTGGGCGACCATCCGGGTGAGCTCCAAGTGAGGCCTTTCTCTACCGCAGAGCTCACAACCCGTGTGTTCTCAAGGCCGGTCCTGAGCTCACCGGTGCACTGCGGCCGGGGGGTGCGGTTGTGCGTCTGGATCGCCGTGGTCGCCGCCCGTGGCGGCGCGTTTCGTCCGGCCGCTTGGGCGTCCCCATCGTGTCCTGCCGCCGGGTTTGTAGATGGACAGGACGACTGCGGTCCACAACAGGAGCATGTAGCAGATCGTGGTGACGGTCAGGGCGAGGCCGACTCCGCCGGTCTCCCCGGCGGGGTCTCTGGTCCGCTCCTGGAGCTGCTCGATCCACGTTTTTTGTACCGTGGCGGTGATCGGGATGATCAGTGAGATGACGAGCTTGAGCAGTACCCACCGGTGCCTGATCAGCCCCCAGGGCGTGCCGAGGGAGAGCACGAGGCCGCTGACGAGGGTCAGGACCACACTCGGGATGACGATGGTCAGATCGAACACGTGCATGAGCTCGTAGGCGCCGTGCCGTACCGGGTGGTCGCCGATGACGGCCCCGGCGATGGCGAGGGCCGCCATCGCCAGGGACAGTCCCAGCCAGCCGACACTGACGCCGACGTGCAGGGTCAGCCACACCTTGCGGGTCCGGCGCCTCAGCTGCGGGAAACGCGGCCTCATGAGAGCGACGATCACCGCGGAGAGCGCCATCCCGGCGAGTTGTTCGGGCCCGCCGCCGAAAAAGAAGAAGAACTGGAGCGGTACGAAGACGAAGTGAAAGACGATCAGCGTCGTCCGGGCGCGCGTGGCGCAGCGCGATCGGCCGAGCGCCGTGACGCAGAGCAGCACGAGCAGGGCGGCGGGCACGTAGGCGATCCCGGCGGCGGTCCGGATGGCGGGGTGAGGGGAATCCCCTCTGCCCCACGCCAGCACTACGGCAACGAGGCAGAAGGCCGTGAAGGTGAGCTGCCAGGCCCGCTGCGCGCGCCGGCCGGGGCGCTCCTGCCGGCTGATCTGGGTTCCGGTGTGCATGCGGTCAGCATCGCCGTGCCGGATCGCCTGGCACATCGGCCGATCCACGCTAGAGGAGTCAGTAGAAAGCCGGTGCTTTTCCGCATCCGCGTACAACCTTCGACGGATGCGCGCGGATTGCTAGCGTGGCGCTTCATGGGGTCGCGCTACCGGCATGCGTCGGTGATCCGGGCATATCGCCGTCCGGTGGTCGACGCGGTGGTGGCGCTCGCCGCCGCCGCGGCCACGGTGTCCAGCGATGCCGGGGTGGGCGAAAAGTTCGGCAGCCTCGGAGCCGTCTACCTCGGTGGGGACCCGCCACCATGGTCCGCCGTCCTGCTCGGGCTGCTGGTCGGCGCCCTGGCCTGGTGGCGGCGGCGCCGGCCGGGGCTGTTCGTCCTCGGTGCCATGGTCGTCTGCGCGGCGC
Organism: Actinomadura scrupuli; assembly: GCF_050971785.1. Classification (NCBI taxonomy): domain Bacteria; kingdom Bacillati; phylum Actinomycetota; class Actinomycetes; order Streptosporangiales; family Thermomonosporaceae; genus Actinomadura; species Actinomadura scrupuli. The sequence continues at coordinate 235,828 of NZ_JBPCCU010000003.1, forward strand.
TGTCGGCGTACGTCCCCGTGGTGCTCGCGCAGTACACCATCGCCGAGCGCACCACGTCGTGGCGGAAGGTGATCGCCACGCTTCCGCTCGGTGCCGTGGTGGTCGGCATCCCGATCTGGCGGCTGGGCGGGACGGACGCGCCCGTCCCTCCCATCCTGGGAATCTGTGTCGCGCCGGCGCTGCTGGGCCTGTACGTCGGTACGCGGCGGGACCTGGTCGCGGGGATCCGCGAGCGGGCCGAGCGTGCGGAGCGCGAGCAGCACCAGCGCATCCTGGGGGCACGCAGCGACGAACGCGCACAGATCGCCCGGGACATGCATGATGTCGTCACACACCGGGTGTCGCTGATGGTGCTGCACGCGACCGCCCTGGAGGCGGCCCAGGGTCACGACGCCGCCGCCATCGGCAGCCGGATCGGCGCCATCGGGCGCGAGGCACTGGGCGAACTGCGCGCTCTGCTGGAGGTGCTTCGGGCCGAGGGTGACGGTGGTGCGCCACTCGCCCCGCAACCAGGTCTCGCCGACCTGGAGGACCTCGTCGCCGACTCCCGCCGCCTCGGCATGCCGGTCACCCTGGAGATGGCGGACGAATCCGGCGCCTGGACCCCCGCCCTGGTCGAGCACGCCGTCTACCGGGTCGTACAGGAGGCGTTGACCAACGTGCACAAGCACGCCGGCGGTGCCCAGACCCGGGTCCGGATCAGGCGGACCCCCCAGGCCCTCCGGCTGTCGGTGGCCAACGGCGGCGGCCACCGCGGCGGCCATCCCCGCCTGCCGGACGGGGGGCACGGGCTGCTCGGTATCGCCGAGCGGATCCGGCTCGTCGGCGGTGAGCTGACCGCACGGCCGACGACCGGCGGCGGATTCGAGATCCTTGCCGAGGTGCCTCTCAAGCCGGAGCGCGCCCGATGAGCGAGGCGATCCAGGTGCTGATCGTGGACGACGAATGGATGGTGCGGGCGATGCTGCGCACCATCATGGAGACCGCACCTGACATCACCGTGACCGGCGAGGCGTCCGACGGTGAGGAGGCGGTACGCACGGTGCTGGAGCGGCGCCCCGACGTCGTCCTGATGGACATCCGGATGCCCCGTGCCGACGGCCTGACCGCCACCGAACGCCTCACCCGCCTTGACCGGCCGCCGTACATCGTCGTTCTCACCACCTTCGACCTGGACGAGTACGTGCACACCGCATTGCGCCACGGGGCTGTCGGCTTCCTGCTGAAGGACGCCTCGGCGCAGGAGATGCTCACCGCGGTGCGGAGCGCGGCGCGCGGTGACGCGATGCTCTCCCCGCAGGTGACGCGGCGGCTGCTGCGCCGCTTCGTGGACACGGACTCGGGACGGTCCGAAGCCGAACAGCGACTCAGGGTGCTGACCGGCAAGGAACGCGAGGTCGTCGTCGCGCTGGGCGGTGGGCTGTCCAACGCCGAGATCGCGGTCGCCCTCCACATGAGCGAGGCGACGGTGAAGACGCACGTCAGCCGGATCCTGGCCAAACTCTCCCTCACCAACCGCGTCCAGGCCGCCATCCTCGCCCACCAGGCCGGCCTGCTCGGCTGACCTCGCATCCCCCGACAACCGGATCTTCCGAGATGGACTGCCGACCGCACCTCAACGTGAAGACTCCCGATAGCGGCCGGGAGAGAATGCGTTGCGTCACAGGTTCTTGGTGAGGCGGGTCAGGATCCTCCCGGCGGGTTCGGCGGACGCGTACCGGTAGCCGGCGCCGGCCCAGAGGTTGATGCGCTCGGGATCGCCCGCGGCGGCTGCGGCCCTGCGCAGCGGACCGGTCAGATGGTGCAGTGCGGGGTATCCGGCCGGGGCGAGGTGGTGGTAGCGGTCGGTGAACTCGTTGCACAGCGCGCGGGCGGGGCGGCCGGTGAACGCGCGGGTGACGAGTGTGCGGTCGCGAGCGGGGTCGATGAGGGCATCCTGGTGCGGCTTCGAGGTGCCGCTCTCGTCGGAGCGGAGCAGGACGGTGCCGACCATGGCGGCGACCGCTCCGGCGTGGAGGGCGTCGGCGACGGCGTCGCCGGTGGCGAGTCCGCCGGCGGCGATGAGGGGGAGATCGGTCACCTGGGCGACTTCCACGAGCAACTGGTTGATCGGCGTCGCCGGAGGGACGCGGTCGGGGGTGAGTGTTCCGGAGTGGCCGCCGGCCGCCGAGGCCTGGACGGCGAGGGCGTCGACGCCGGCATCCGTGGCACGTACTGCTTCGTCGGCGGAGGTGACGGTTTGCACGACGAGCGTGCCGGCTGCCCGCAAGGCGCTGATCACACCCTGGTCCGGGATGCCGAAGGTGAAGCTCGCCAGCGGGACGGGGGTGGCCAAGAGCAGGTCGATCTTGTCCCGCCAGTGGTCGTCGTCCTCGGTGACGGTGACCTCGGCGAGGTCGAGCCCGTAGCGGTCGGCTTCCGGTTGGAGGGCGCGGGCGTACCCGCGGAACGCGGCGTGGTCGACCGGGACCGGGTTGGGGGCGAACAGGTTGACGCCGAAGGGAACGGACGCGGCGCGCACCTCGGAGATCTGCTTTTCGAGTGCCTCGGCGGTCTTGTAGCCGCCGGCCAGCAGGCCGAGGCCCCCGGCTGCTGCGGCGGCGATGACCAGCCGGGGTGTGGTGGGGCCGCCCGCCATCGGCGCGGCCAGGACGGGAATGGAGACGCCGAGGTCGGCCACTGCGTTGTACATCGGGTCCTTCCTCCCTACGGACTTCTCTCTTCTCTGCGGACTTGCCCACGGAATGGTGAAACGGCTCGTGACGCGTCCAGGCCGTCTCGAGAGGACGGGGATCAGCCGAGTTTGGAGACCTGGTAGTGAGCGATGTACCAGCCGTCCGCTGCGCGCTTCACCAGCGTGCCGAGATGGACGTTGAGGGTGGGCCGGTCGGTGAACGAGAAGTCGACGCTCATGTAGCCGAGCACGAGGTCGTCGGCGAGCTTCCTGGTTTCGAGAATCCGGTAGGCGGCCGTCATCCCGAGGGGTTGGGAATCGTAGTAGTCGGCGATGCCCTGCCGTCCGACGCTGTAGGGGCGCAGCCCCTGGAAGATCGCGTCCTCGGTGAAGCGGGACGCGACCCGCTCGGGTTCGTGCGCGTCAACGGCTGCTTTCCACTGGTCGAGGACCTCGCGCAGGATCGTTTCGCTGTCTGTCGTGCTGTTCATGTGGTTCCCCTTTCGGATCAATTGGGCGAGCGGAGGAGGACATGGTCCTCAGCCTTCGGCGGCCGCGGTGCGGCGGGCGGCGGCCTGGATCCGGGCGGGTAGCGGGCCGAGGTGGTGCGGGAATCGGCGGCGCAGCAGCCCGGCCGTGCCCGCGGCCAGTACGACGACCGCGGCGGCGATCAGCAGCGCCTGGTGGTAGCCGTGGTGCAGCAGCGGGGTGACGAGGAGGGGTCCTGCGATCTGCCCGGCGCTGTAGCCGGTGGTCAGGATCGCGACCGCGCGGGGCGTGCGCAAGTGCGCGCCGGCGGCCAGGACGATCGTGCCGATGCCGAGGAAGGTCACGCCGAACAAGGCCGCCGAGACCAGTGCCGCGGCGATGCCCCCGAGCAGGGCCGGCAGCGCTATGCCGACGCCCTGCACGGACAGTGCGGCGATCAGCAGCGTGGGCCTCGACCAGGTGTGGCTCAGCCACGCCCACAGTGCCGAGGACGGCAGTGCGGCGAGGCCGACCAGTACCCAGGCGCCGGTGCCGACCCACCCCGGCGCGCTCTGGTCGATCGCGGCGACGAGGAAGGTTCCCGCGATGATGTAGCCGACGCCTTCCAGGGTGTAGGCGGCCAGCAGCGCGGTGAACCAGCGTGGCCCGACCCGGTCGTCGCGGTCCGGCTCGGCGGTCTCCGCCGGCGGCCGTGGCGATACGGGGTCGGTCCGCAGGGACCAGGCCGGGATCGTGAGGACGAGGCTGAGGGCGGCGGTGAGCCACCACGCCTGCTGCCAGGTGCCGGGACCGCGCAGGGCGAGGATGAGCGTGCCGGACAGCGCGATGCCGGCCCCGACGCCGCCGAAGGCCCAGCCGGTCAGCTGGTGGCCGTGGGCGCGCAGAGCCGTGAGCAGTGTGCTGGCGGCGATGATGAACACCAGTGCGCTGGCGGCCCCGGCCACCAGGCGCAACGCGAACCAGGCCGTGCCGTCATGGGTGGCCGGCATCAGCGCCAGGGTGCCGGTGAGCACGAGCAGTGATGCGCGCAGGGCGGCCCTGGAGCACGCCATGGCGGGGACCGCTATGCCGGCCAGGGCTCCGATGAGGTAGCCGGCGTAGTTGGCGGTGGCGAGAGCCGAGCCGAGTTGCGGCGAGAGTCCGGCCTGGGCGTGCATGAGTGGCAGGATCGGGGTGTAGGCGAACCGGCCGATGCCCATTCCGGCGGCCAGTGCCGCCGCGCACTGGGCGGCGATCCGCCAAGGGCGCGCCGGCGCGGCCGGCCGGCCGGCGGCGCGGGTGCTGCTCAGGATGGCGGTCACGGGATCTTCCTCTTTCGCGCAGGGCCTGCGGAACGGTCGGGTGTTCAGTGGCCGGCGCTCTGGCCGCCGTCGACGTGCAGGATCTCTCCGGTGACGAAGGGGGCGCTCTCGAGGTAGACGACCGCTTGGACGACGTCGTCGATCTCGCCCATGCGGCCGATCGGATGGAGGGCGGCGAGGGCCTCATGCGTGGCCGCCGGGTGCATCGGGGTGCGGATGATGCCGAGTGCGACGGCGTTGGCGCGGATGCCGCGGGTGGCGTACTCGATCGCGAGTGCTTTGGTGACGGCGTTCAGCCCGCCTTTGGTCAGTGAGGCGAGGGCGGAGGGCACCTGGGAGTTGGCGTGGTCGACGAGGCTGGTGGAGATGTTGACCAGGTGGCCGCCGTCGTCCTGGGTGAGCATGGCGGCGATGGCGCTGCGGGAGACTTCGAAGAAGCCGCGCAGGTTGACTCCGGTCACGGCGTCGTAGTCGTGGTCGGTGTAGTCGGTGAAGGGTTTGGCGACGAAGATGCCGGCGTTGTTGATCAGTGTGTCGATCCGGCCGAAGTGCGTTAAGGCGGCGTCGGCGATTCGGCTGCCGGTGCCGGGTTCGGCGATGTCGCCGGGCAGGGTGAGTATGTGGGGGTCGTTGGAGTCGGCGATGGAGCGGGAGGTCGCGGCGACCGCGTAGCCGAGGTCGCGGTAGGCGGTGACCAGGGCGGCGCCGATGCCTTGGGAGGCGCCGGTGATCAGGGCGACTTTCTGCGTGGTGTTCGTCATCGGATACTCGCTTTCCTTGGTCGGGCCTGGCGTGTTCGATCGCTGCGCGCGGCACCCCTACCGCGCAGTGGTCCGCTCTTGGGCCAGGGTTTGCTTTTGCGGTTCTTTGCGCGCTCCCGACCCACGATCGGGACGGCCTCCCCGGTCTCCGCCCACCTCAGCGGGGACGGTGCCGAATCGCCGGCCACCGGATGTGACCTGGTGTTCCGCTCATGTATCCATCGTGCGCCCGGCGCGTGCAGTCCCGCCACGACGGGCTTGCTTCCTGCTGGTAGCCGGAGACTCCCACCGCACTACGATGGGCATGTGGAGCTGCGTCAGCTGCGCTACTTCGTCGCCGTTGCCGAGGAGCTGAACTTCGGCCGCGCCGCCGACCGGCTGCACATCGCCGGTCCGTCGCTCTCCCAGCAGATCAAGGCCCTGGAACGTGACCTCGGGGTACGGCTGTTCGACCGCGACCGCCGCTCGGTCGCCCTGACCGCGACCGGCGAGGCGCTGCTGCCCGGGGCCCGGGCGCTGCTCGGCCAGGCCGACGAGCTGCGCCGCCACGCGGCCGGCCTGTCCGACACCGAACCGGTCCGGCTCGGGTACGTCAACTGGCGCCCGGCCGACCTGACCGAACGTACCGCCGGAGTCGCGCAGTTGCGCCTCGACGCCTGGGTGCTGCCGTCGCACGCCCAGGCGGCCCGGGTCGCCGACCGCAGCATCGACCTGGCGATCTGCTGGATGCAGACCGTTGACCTGTCCGAGCTCGACCTCGACGCCCACCTCATCGGAGCGGACCGGCTGTACGCGGTCTCCACCGGCTCCGGCTCCGCGGCGGTCGAGGCGAAGGACACCCTGGTGCTCCTCGACGCGGACACGGCCGGCTGGGCCTCGTGGAACCTCTACGCCGGGCAGTTCGCCCGGGACACCGGCGCCCGCGCCGTGCGCATCGACGACGGCGGCATCACCGGTCCGGCGTTCTTCGAACACGTCCGCCGCCTGGGCGAACCCGTGGTCAACTCGCCCAAGGGCCAGACCACCCCGCTGCCCCCGGACCTGACGCAGCGCCCGGTGGTCCGTCCCACGCCGTACTGGACCTGGTCGCTGGTCGCGCGCCGCGACGAGACCCGGGCGAGCGTCTGCGCCGTCATCCGAGCGCTCACCGGCGACGTCGGCTCCCTTGGCCTGGACGCCGACACCGCCTGGCTACCTGCCACCGACCCGTACCGCCGAGGCGGTCTCACTGCGTGACCTGGGGGCCGCGAGCCGAGGTGGGCGGCCGGTCGCCGGGTCAGAGGGCGACCGCGACTCCGGATGAAGTGGCCGGTCGGGGCGGTCAGCTGATGCGTGGCCAGGAGCCGGCCGGTGCGGCTGTCGACGATGCGTGCGGTTCCGCCGCCGCCTCCCGCGACGTAGAGCAGGCCGTCACGGTCCAGCTTCAGCCCGACGGCCGCAGTGCTGGCGGCGGCACCCGAGAGGACGACGGCACGAACCCGCCGCCCGTCAGCTTCCCTTGGCCGAGCCCGCCGGGCCGTGCTCGATCTGGATGCCGACCTTGGGGATCTTCGAGTAGCAGGCCTTGTCCTGTTCCCGGAAGCGCTGGGCGTTCCTCAGCCGGGGAGGAAGCTTGAAGGTCCCGTTCGGAGTCGGGTCCGGCCAGTCGGAGACGCCCTGCTGGCGCATGCAGGCCGCGTACTCTTTGAGTTTCACCAGGTCCTGGGGGGAGACGGTCGGCCGGGCCTTCTGCGGGTGCGCCCGTTTCATGCGGATGACGAGGGCATCGCAGACGGCCACCTTCGGCTGCCGTTGCGCCGACTCCGGGAAGTCCCAATGTCCCCTGGCGTCCATGACGGGGTCCGGGAAGTTGGGCGCGCCGTGCGCCCGGGCGCACTGGGCTACGTCCAGCATCATCTTGTGGATGTCGGCGCTGGGAGTGGGAGAGGTCCTGGCCGCCGGCTTGCCACCGCTGCAGCCGGCCACCAGGGCCAACGCCACCATCGCGGTGAAGAAATAACGAGTTCTCATGCCCCCCAAACTCGGGTACGGCCCGTGTCGGGACATCCCCCAAAGGACTCCGGGGAGGCTTGTCCTTTGGGGGAACGGCTACGACCGGACACCGCCGTGGCGGGCTTTGGCACACTCGTCCTCGTGATCGATCTGACCGACGAGCTCCTCAAGCCCACAGCCGGGACCATCTGCTACTGGCCGGCCGACCTTGACCACCCGGTCGCCGGAACCTGGGATATCAGGATCCCCCTTGCCCCTTTCTCCGCAGACGACGAGTACGAGCCGGCGACCTTCCGGCCCGGTACCGACGGGCCCGAACTCGTCTCGACGGAGATCATGCTCGACTTCATCGCGCTGCCTGCCGGCGGGACGGCCGCACTGAGCCGGCGCACGTTCACCTTCCCGGTGAAGCCCGAGGAGGGCCACATCGACGGCTCGATCTACCTCATCGCCGCCCACTGCCCGGTCGAGGTCACCCGTATCGAGTTCGGCACAGCCACACCAGACCAGATCAAGGCCACCCTCCACGCCCACTTCGACTTCGACGCCGTGGGCGGCGTCGACATCCGCAACCGCACCGCCGTGCTGCGGACCGTCCTGCGGTTCGAGCTGGGCAAGCTCTTCAGCCACGCGATCGGCAGCTCCGTGGAGTGAGTATGTCGACGACGCGGAAAGGCCCAAGCTCACGCGGTACGAGCACGGCGCGCTGCAGGGCCGACGGCCGCGGAGCGGCGGCCGCTCACCCGGTCCGGGCGTGGTCGCCGCCCGCGTCGGGCCCGCCCGCCGGGCTGACGATGCCCGACTCGTAGGCGAGCACGACCAGCTGGACGCGGTCGCGGACGCCGAGCTTGGCCAGCAGGCTGCTGACGTGGGTCTTGGCCGTGGCCCGGCTGATGTGGAGGCGGTCGGCCAGTTCGGTGTTCGACCGGCCGGCGGCCACCTGTACCAGCACCTCGCGTTCCCGGCCGGTCAGTGTGGCCAGGGCCGCCGGTACCGGGCGACGGGCTGGAGCGTCGCGGCCGACGAACTCGGTGATCAGCCGGCGGGTGATCGCGGGCGCCAGCAGCGCCTCTCCCGCGGCCACCACCCGGATCGCCTCGAGAAGGTGCTCCGGCGGCGTGTCCTTGAGGATGAAGCCGCTGGCGCCTGCCCGCAGGGCTTCGAAGACGTATTCGTCGTGGTCGAAGGTCGTCACCACGAGTACCCGGGTCGGCCCGCCGGGGACGAGCTGGAGGATGCGCCGGGTGGCCTCGAGGCCGTCCATGACGGGCATGCGCACGTCGATGACGACCACGTCGGGCCGCAGGGTCCGGACCGCCTGCACGGCCTGGGCGCCGTTGGCCGCTTCGCCGACGACGGTGAGGTCGGGAGCGGAGTCCACCAGCACCCGGAAGCCGGCACGGATCAGCGCCTCGTCGTCGACCACCAGTACCGTGACGCTCATCGTTGCCCGTCCTCGCCTGTCGCCTGGCCCAGGGGAAGCCGCGCGGACACCCGGAACCCGCCGTCGTCCCGGGGCCCGGCCACGACCGTGCCGCCGAAGAGCGCGGCCCGCTCACGCATGCCCACCACGCCCCAGCCCTCGCCCTCGACGGCCGGTAGGGGGAGCCGATCCTTGTTGCCGGCGTCGGTCACCTCGATGAGCAGCGCCTCGTCGCCGTACTCCACCACCACCCGGGCGCGTGTCCGGCCGGCGTGCTTGACGACGTTCGTCAGGGCCTCCTGGACGATCCGGTAGGCCGACACCTCCAGGGTGGGGGGGAGGGCCACCACCGTGCCGCGCCGTACCAAGATCACGTCGGTGCCCGAGGCCCTCACCTGTTCCACCAGGTGGGGCAGGTCGTCGAGCCGGGGGGCGGGAGCCGGCGTCTGCCGCTCACGGACGGCACCGAGAAGCCGGCGCAGCTCCGTGAGCGCGCCCCGGCTGACGGTCTCGACCTCGGACAAGGCGGCACGCGCCTCCTCTGGCTGTTCGTCGAAAAGCATGCGTCCCACACCGGAGCGTACGGCGATGACGCTCAGGTTGTGGGAGATCACGTCGTGGACGTCGCGTGAGATCTGCAGGCGCTCCTCGGCGAGGGCCCGCCAGGTGCGTTCGTCGGCCTCCCGGCGCCGGTGGGCCGCAAGCTCGGCCAGGTAGGTACGGCGGACCCGGAGCGCATCCCCGACGAACCAGCCGGCCATCGCCGCGACGACGTGCACGGCGTTCACCTGCGGGGAGTGGGCGTAGGTCTCGATCCACACCGCGCCGAACAGCACCCCCGTGACTGCGGCGAGGGCCTTCAGCGAGAACCGGCGATCGTGCCGCTCGGCCACCGTGTACATGGCCAGGCCGACGCTGGGACTCGCGTTGCTCCCGAACGGGGTGAACGGAACCCCGAGCACGTTGGCGACCGCCGTGAACGCCACGATGACGGCGAGGACCGTGACGGGCCTGCGTCGCCGGACCGCCAGCGGGAGCGCCGTGCCCGCCCCGATCAGCACGATCGTCGCCTGCGGATCATCGTGCGCCGGATGGCCGAGGAGCACCGGCGTCGTCAGGCCGAGGAAGAGGCCCACCGCGACCAGCGCGTCGATACCTCGCCATACCGCCGGGCTCAGTCCCGCGACGAGCGACCTGATGCGCCGGCTCATCGGTGCCCGGGCCGTCGGGAGATCGAGGGGTTCCGAGTCGCCCATCATGCGACGACCGTACCGAGGTCGCATCGCCGGGCCCATCGGTCGCGGGGATGGACGACGGCTCCGTCCCGAGGCCCGGCGGTGCCCCCGCCTCGGCCGCGCGGCCGAGGCCGACCGCGCCCGCGTGGCCGATGACGCCCCAGACCCGGGGGTCAGTCGCCGAGCACTGCGAGGTCGAGCCGGCGGAACCGGTCGGGGTCGGTGATGACGTCCATTTCGGTGATCCTCCCGCTCTTGATCGTGATGGCCATGATGTAAGGCGGCCGCCGGGGCGGTGCCACGATGATTCCCGCGACTCCGTTCACGAGCGCTGGTCGTGCGAACTCACCGACCTGCGAGTAGGCGAGCGCCTGCTCGGCCACGGCCGCGGAGCCGCGGGTCGTCATGGGCCGGCCCGCGGGTACGGCTGCGCGGTCGGCCCGGACCACGACGTCGGGGTCGAGCAGCGCGAGCAGCGCGTCGAAGTCACCGGCACGCGACGCGGCGATGAAGGCGTCGACGACCCGGCGCTGGCGGGTCAGGTCGGCGCTGGGAACCGTGGAGACACCACGCACCCTCCGGCGGGCCCGGCTGGCGAGCAGCCTGGCCGCGTTGGGGGAGCGCTCCAAGATGGCCGCGATCTGGTCGAAGGGCAGGTCGAACATGTCGTGCAGCACGAACGCGACCCGCTCGGCGGGAGCCAGCCGGTCGAGCACCACCAGCAGCGCCAGACCGACCGAGGCCGCAAGCAGCGCCTCCTGCTCGGGGGTGTCGTCGTGACCGACGGCCTGGTCGGGCACGTGCAGGCCGTACGGCTGCTCGCGTCGCGAGGCGCGTGAGCGCAGCAGGTCCAGGCACACTCGGGCGGTGACGGTGGTCAGCCACCCGCCCAGGTTGGCGATGCCGTCGGCGCCGGAGCGGCTCAGCCGTAGCCAGGTCTCCTGCACGGCGTCGTCGGCCTCGGCCGGCGAGCCGAGCATCCGGTAGGCGACCGCCCGCAGACGGCCCCGGTGTTCCTCGAACCGTTCGGCCAGACCGTCGCCCTCGCCCACAGGCCCATCCTCCAGTCGCGTCCGTCATGTCGCGTTCGTCATGGCAATGACGAACCGGACGCAGGCGATGTGTCAAGAAGGCCGGGAAGCGTACGCCGGCAACGCGTGTCCACATGGCGGGACGACCTCGACCACCCGACACATCATCCGGCGGCGAACCGTCATCTCTGCGACGGACGACACCAGACCGACAGCACCCGACGGACAGCACCTGACGGACAGCACCAGAGGACATCGTCATGACAGATCTCGCCAGTGGCAGAACGAGCACCGGGTCCATCGTCTACTGGGTCTCCACCGCCGTGGTCACCGCCGAGCTGGCGGTGGGCGGGATGTGGGACGTACTGCGGGTGTCACAGGTCCGCGAGGTGGTGGAACGCCTGGGCTACCCCTCGTACTTCCTCGTCATCCTGGGGGTCTGGAAGCTGCTCGGCGCTGTGACGCTGCTGTCCCCGCGGCTGCCGCGGCTCAAGGAGTGGGCCTACGCCGGCGTTGTCTTCGTCGATACGGGAGCGATCGTCTCCCACCTGTGGACGGGGTACGGAGAGCGCGAGGTGGTGATCCTGGCCCTTCTGCTCGCCCTCACGGTCGCCTCCTGGGGGCTGCGGCCGCCGGCCCGCCGCCTGCCCCGGCGCCGATGACGGTGGACCCGGTCGCCCGGCCCGGAGTGGACGGCCTCCAGCGGAGGCTGCCGCGGCGGGAATCGCGCGAGCGCACATCGAGCCGTGCGTATGTGCTGGACTGTCCGGCATGGAGTACTCCCGATTCCTCGACTGCCTCGCGGCCGACTTCGCCCGGCTGCGGGCCGTCGTGCCGGCCGACCCCGCCGCGGCGGTGCCGAGCTGTCCTGGCTGGACCGTCGCCGACCTGACCCGGCACGTCGGTGAGGTGTACCTGCACAAGACCCTGGCCATGCGCGAGGGCGTCGAGCCAGACCCGTGGCCGCCGAAGGAGTTCGCCGACGAGGAGCCGCTCGCGCTGCTCGACCGTGCGTACGCCGGGCTGCTCGGCGAGTTCACCGCCCGCAGGCCGGAGGATCCGGCCGGCTCCTGGTACACCCCGGACCAGACCGTCGGCTTCTGTATCCGGCGGATGGCGCAGGAGACGGTCATCCATCGCATCGACGCCGAGCTCGGCACCGGCCGGCCGGTCGGGCCGGTCCCGGCCGACCTCGCCGTCGACGGCATCGACGAGCTGCTCAAGGTCTTCGTGGCCTACGGCGTGGCCGAGTGGGGCGCCTACTTCACCGACATCCTGGCCGGCTCGCCCGGCCGGAGGTACACGGTGCGGACCGACGGGGCGGCGTGGCGGGTGCGGACCGGCCCCGGGCTGTTCGCCGTCGAGGACGGTGCGGGCGACGGCGCCGGCGACGATGCGGCCGACGTGACCGTGAGCGGCCCGCCGACGGCCGTGCTGCGCTGGGTGTGGAACCGGGAGGGCGCCGGCGAGCCGAGCGGTGTGACGGTCGAGGGCGCCCCGGAGGCGGTCGGGGAACTGCGGCGCTGCATCGTCACGGCGACGCAGTAAGGCCGATTCGGCCGGCCGCCGGTGCGCGGCCCGTCCGGTCGGCGGGTGCCGCTACCTCGGCAGGGTCAGGCACCACGGGGAGCCGAACGGATGGTGAGCGGGGTCGCTGACATGGTCGATGCCGCTTGTCGCGCCCAGCGTCCAGATGTCCTGGTAGGAAACCTCGCCGGGATTGAAGCCGTTCTTGGTGAGCTCGGTGCGCTTGGTGCAGTTGAAGGGGGTGAGTGCGAACGGCCGGCCTCGATTGTCGATTTTCAGGTGCTTGGGCCGGCCGCCGATGCGGTAGTCGATCTGGATCTCGAAGGTCACCGCCGACCGAGTGGTGATCGACTTGACGAGGATGGAGTCCTGCTCGCCGTCCTTGATCGTCAGGGTCTTGTCGTTGAAGAACAGGCCCCCTGGTTTGTAGGGGCCGCCCTCCGGGCCGATCGCCTGGTGGGCGCGGGGGTCCACCTCGTCGAAGTTGAAGATCATTTTGGACGTGTCGCCGCCTTCCTGCGGCGGGATGTTCACCAGGGTGCCCGCGTAGGGCCGCGCCCGCTTGATGTCGACGGGACGTACGTCGTCCACGAAGAGCGGCTGGTTGCGGCGGCCCTCCAGCCTGATCAGCAAGTACAGCTCGTCTGGATTCGCGGCGCCTGCGGCCCGCAACTCGGCGATCAGCTTGTCCATGCCGTAGCCGTCGGGATTCTGGGAAGCCTGGTCCGGGCCGAACTTCCACGTGCTGAGGTATCGCCGCTGCCGAGGCGTCAACGTGACGCCCGCCGGTGTCACCAGTTGGATGGCGGGGTCGTTGAACTGCACGCTGAAGCGCACATCCTGCCCGCCGCCGGGCTGCACCGCGCCGCGAACCTTGTCCTTGGCGGCCGGGGCGTCGACGATCTGGGGGACCAGGACCAGCACCAGGGCGCCCACGAGGGTGGCGCCGATTCCCGCCAGCCACACGGTGGGTGCCGTCAGCCATCCCTTCCACCGGGGTACGGCGGCCTGCGTCCGCGGGTCCGACCCGGACTCCGGTGCGCCGAGCGGATCGAGGGGGCGCGGTCGTCCTCGCCCCGGATCGGACCCTGTCGAGTCAGGCGGCGTCCATGGGTCCTGATCCATAGATCCTTCCTCACCGTGCCGGGCCGGGTCTGCCCGCCGGGGCAAATGCTGCCAAGCAGCCCTCATCGGCCGCCACCGAAACGCTACGGGTGCGGCAGAACACCTGTCAGCCGAACCGGCGGCGCAGAGTGCCGGACGGAACGAGTGCCGGCCGATGACTTCCCGGAGATTTCGACCAACGCCGTGGTCGCGGTCTCACGGGCATCTTCGAACGCGACCAGCCTGCCGGTTCACGCTGCGGATGGGCCGGCGACACCGATCACGTTGCCCTCGGGGTCGATGAAGCGCCCGACCGTGAAATCCCCGGACTCCGGCTCGGGGCCCATCAGGCGCCTCCCGCCGAGGCTCTCGGCCTTCTGGAGCGCCGACTCGACGTCGGGTACGCCCACATAGAACAGGACCCGGCGATCGTGGCCCTGGCCACCGCCGACACCGCCGTTGATGCCGTTCCCGTCGTCGGTCGTGCTGCCGTCCACGAAGCCGTACATGCCCGGCTGCGAGACCTTCTCGCTGACCGCGTCGCCCGTGCGGAACTCCCAGTCGAACAGCTCGCCGTAGTAGCCGCGGAGCTTCGCGGGGTCGTTCCCGATGATCTCAAAATGCACCACTGGTCGTCCCATGATCAGTCCTCTCCTCGCCGGTGGCCCGGCGCCTTGCCGGGTACCGCTGCTGGTTCCCTCACAGCAGAGGTCGGAGCGGGAGACCCGGTCTCGACATCCCGGCCGGAGGACTTCGCGGGCCGCCCCCGGGGGACCCGTCCGGGGCCGCGCACGTGTGCGGCCCCGGTCACCCCTGGGGCGGGATCGGCTGGGTGGCGATCGCCGCGGCGAGGCTGTCGATGGTGTTCCTGTCGTGGGCCATCACCTTCACCGACGAACCGTCGGCGAAATGAATTCGGTAGTCGACGACCTTGATGCGGCTGCGCTGGTGCTCGACCCGGACGACGGAACTGCGAGGAGCGCGCCAGTGCACCTCGAATCGGGTCCTCCCGGGGTCCGTGACCGCGAAGCGCACCCACCTGTCGGTCACGACGAGCGTCCTGACGACGTTCTGCGGGTAGCCATGCGGGAAGCCTGCCGCGATGCTCTCCGGATCGCCTTCGACCGCGTCATGCGTGAGCATCTTGATGCCGAGCTTCGATCCGATCCACGCCGCGGCGCCGAGCCTTCCGGTGAGGTGACCGCTCGAGGCACGGTCGTGCAGGTCGCGCGCGGGAATCGCGTCGCCGATGTCCAGCAGCCGCTCGCCCTCCTCGAGATGGGGTGCGATCAGGGGGCCCATCGCCTCGGTGACCTGGCGTGTCATCGGTGGTGCCTCCTTCGCCGCCAGCCGGACGAGTGGCTGCGACCTCGATCTTCACCTGCGGCCTGCCGATTCGCTGCCGATTGCTCGGTCGGCAGCGCTTGATCGCAGATCGTACGCTTGCCTCACCTCCGAATGGGGGCAAATCGCCAGGTTTTGGGTTCTCGCTTGCACGCACTCCGCTCGTGCCCGACGGGCTGTGTCGGTGCCGGCCTCACAGCCCGGCTGCGTACCTCTTCCGGCGAATCGCGGTCAGGGGGCGCCGCCGATCGGGAGGACCGTTCGCAGGCATGCGCCCGCCGCCGGCCGGCCGGGCACGACGGTGAGCGAGCCGTGATGGGCGTGGGCGATGTCGCGGGCGATGGGCAGTCCGAGTCCGGATCCGCCGTGGTCCCTGTCGCGTGCCTGGTCCAGCCGGGTGAACCGGTCGAAGACGGTGTCACGGTGAACCGCGGGAATGCCGGGGCCGTCATCGGTGACCTCGAGTACGGCATGCGAGCCCTGCGCCGTCAGGCTGACGGTGACGGTCGTGGCCGCGTGGCGAACGGCGTTGTCGACCAGGTTAGCCGTCAGCCGTTTGAGCTGCTCACCGGAGCCGCGGATGAGCACGTCCGAGGCGATGTCCAGACGGACCTCGATGTCGGGTCGCGGACGAATCTGGGCGGCCTCCTCGGCCACGACCTGTCCGAGGTCGATCTCCTCGCTGCGCAGCGGTTCGCCTGCGTCGAGCCGGGCGAGCAGGAGCAGGTCGGCGGTGAGCGCCTGGATTCGTGCCACGTCGGTCAGCGCCTGGGCGGCCAGTTGTGGGGCCGGGGTGTCGGGGCCGGCCAGTTCCAGGCGGGTACGCAGGATGGCGAGGGGGCTCCGCAGCTCGTGTGCGGCGTCGGCGACGAAGCGCTTGTGCTGCTCCACCGTCGTCTGCAGGCGGTCCAGGGTGGCGTTCACCGTACGGGCGAGTTCCGCGATCTCGTCGTGGGAGTCGGGTTCGGGCACGCGTTGATGCAGGTCATGGGCGGTGATGTCGGCCATCTTGCTCCGGATCGCCGACACCGGTTTGAGAGCGCGGCCCACGGCGATCCAGGTGAGCAGGGCGACCAGCAGGAGCAGCGCCGGGACACCCGGTACGAGCAGGTTCCGCAGGGAGGCGATCGCTTGCTGGGCCGGAGCGAGTGAGGACCTGCCCTGGATGAGCACCGTTCTTCCCTGCGTGTCCACCTGCTCCTTGGCCACGATGTAGTCGGGCCCGGTCTTCCAGATCGGGGTGCCCGCGGATCCGGAGACCACCTGGGCATCGGTGGCGGAGGGCTGTCCCATGCCCGTGCCCGGTGGCAGCAGCAGCGGCGCTCCCGGTGCTGTGGCCGGCCCGGAACCTCCTGACCGGCCCGGCGGGGGAAGCGCGGCCGGCGCCGGCGTCCCGCTTCTCACCGTGGCGGCCAGGCTCTTGGCCTTCGCGGCCGCTTCGGCGCGGGCGCTGCTCTGCAGGCTGCCCTGCAGGACCATGAGCAGCGCGGCCGAGGCCATGCCCAGTGCAACGGCCACGGTCAGCGTCGCCGCCGCAGTGGCGCGCAGCCGTACCCCGCCGGAGCCGGCGCGTCGGATCCTCAGCAGGGACCTCATCGCCGTGGCGCGGAGGGCGGCGGGGGACAGTGCGCGTGGCGTCATCAGGCCTCCAGCCGGTATCCGGCACCTCGGACGGTGACGAGCGTGCTGCGCCCGAAGGGTTTGTCGATCTTGCGGCGCAGGGCGCTGATGTAGACCTCGACGATGTTGGAGTCCCCGTCGTAGGCGAAGTCCCAGGCCTGGGCCAGCAGTTCGCTCTTTGTGATCACCTGACCGGCCCGGCGCGCCAGGCCGTGCAGGATCGCGAACTCCTTGGGGGTCAGCGTGATCGGGGTGTCCCCGCGGCTGCAGCGCAGCCCGGCCGGATCGACCTCGAGGTCGCCGACGGTGATGACGGCCGGGCGCTCCCGGATCCCCCGCCGCAGCAGGGCGCGCAACCGGGCCAGCAGGATCACGTACGAGAAGGGCTTGGACAGGAAGTCGTCCGCTCCGGTGTCGAGCGCCTGCGCCTCGTCGAGCACCGCGTCCTTGGCCGTCAGGATCAGGATCGGTGTCCACACCTTCGCCGCACGCAACCGGGCGCAGACCGTGTAACCGTCGAGGTACGGCAGCATCACGTCCAGCACGATGACGTCGTAGGGGTTCTCGGTGGCCATCCACAGCCCCTCCCGCCCATCGGGGGCAAGGTCGACCGCGAACCCTTCCCTGGCCAGACCGTCCTTCAACAACTCGGCCAGGCGTTGCTCGTCCTCCACCACCAGTATGCGCACCCGGCCAGCGTGACGGGTGGCACCTAAAGCCACGATGAAGGCGGCCGAAGAGCACTCAGCATGACTTAAGGTCCCCACCGCAACACTCCGAGATGTCCAGACGACCGCGTTTCGGAGGAACCATGAGAAAGAAGATCATCGTTGTCGGCGTCCTGGCGGGCGGTGCCGCGCTCGCCGGACTGGCCGGCTCCGCCTACGCCGAAGGTGGAACCGTGCCCGGACCGGGGAAGGCGCACGGACCCGACGGCAAGCCCGTCGCCGTCAGCTGCATCGGCACGGGCGTGCCCGGTAAGGGGATGCCGGCCAAGGCGGTGCCCGGTAAGGCGGTGCCGGGCAAGGGCGGCGAGCCGGCCCTCAAGGTCAAGACAGGCGCCAAGGGGACGGGAGTGAAGCTGCCGCCGCGGGGCAAGACGCTCTTCAAGACCGGCGACGGCGGCAAGGCGCTCCCGGCTCCGCCGCCCGGGACCAAGCTGCTGCCCGGCGGCCCCGTCAAGATTCTCAAGGACGGCAAGGGCACCTTGAAGATCAAGGCGCCCAAGGGAGTGCGTTGCTCCGCGGGCCACCCCGGTGGCCCCGGAGTCCCCCCGCCCCCGAACGGCAAGCCGCCCGTTTCCACCCGGCCCGCCCCCACTGGCTGACGGGCGGTTCAGACGGGCCGCCGGGTGGGCCAGCCACCCGGCGGCCCTTCGCCGAGCGCGGGCTCTTCCTCGGCAGCCGGCCCCGGGCTCAGCGAGGCCGGGGCATCGATTCCGCGAGGCCGGTGGAGAGCCACGAGTTCGAAGGCGGGCAGGAAAGTCTCACCCCGCAGTCCCTCGAGCGCAGCCGATGATGAAGTGCATGACGACCGCATCACAAGAAGCACCTGAAACTGCTCGTAAAAGACGACGGCGAAAGCATCATGGTCCTCGGATTCGCGAGGGGTGTCTTCGCTGCGGAGGGCGTGCAGAGCCGCTATGCGCTCGTGGAGTTTCAACGTCCCGTTGATGTGGGCGAACCCGCGGAGAAGGCGCTCGTCAACGAGCTCAAGATCACCTTTCTGCCGCCGGAAGTCCAGGAGATGCTCACCTCCGCCGACTACGCGGTCGACGTTGTGAACGCGCGATCCGTCGACGAGTTCCTCGATGCCACCGTGGGCTGTGCGCTGCGCATCGGCGTCGCAGCCGTGGCCCATGCGTTGAGCCTGAGCGTGATCGTGCCGCTGGTCGGATGGATCGACGACGTGCTGGCCGGGGAAAAGGCCGTGACCTGGCATGACACGCCCTTCACCGTGACACATGGTGGCTGCACGTGGACGGTGACGTCGCTCGAGGGTTTGACCTCACTGGAGTCGGCGAAGCTCCTCGGCGAGATCCTCCGAGGCCATGCGGACGGTTTCGACGGTGCGGAGCTCGCCGTGGACGAGGTGACGGCCATGGACGGTCGGCGATGGCCGCATCAGCCCCCGGCCCGTCACGGTGTCTCCGCTACCGGATAGGACGCCCAGAATCCGGCCACGTCTTTCGTCCGGCGGACACCCTGGCCGGGGATCCCGGACGGCACTCCGGTGTCCGGGCCGCGGTGCGGATTCGGGCCATGTGGGCTGCGGGTCACGGGTGTGCTCTCCGGTCTGCGCCGCGACCCGGCAGAGAACGCCGGTCGTAGCCGTTCCCCCAAAGGTTCCCCCAAAGGACAAGCCTCCCCGGAGTCCTTTGGGGGATGTCCGGACACGGGCCGTGCCCGAGTTTGGGGGGCATGAGAACTCACTTTTTCACCGCGATGGTGGCGTTGGCCTTGGTGGCCGGCTGCAGCGGTGGCGGGCCGGCGGCCAAGGCCTCTCCCACTCCCAGTGCCGACATCCACAAGATGATGCTGGACATCGCCCAGTGCGCCCGGGCGCACGGCGCGCCCAGCTTCCCGGACCCCGTCATGGACGCCAGGGGACATTGGGACTTCCCGCAGGCGCAGCTGGAACGGCAGCCGAAGGTGACCGCCTGCGACTCCCTCATCATCCGCATGAAACGGGCGAACCCGCAGAAGGCCCGGCCGACCGTCTCTCCCCAGGACCTGGTGAAACTCAAAGAGTACGCGGCCTGCATGCGCCAGCAGGGCGTCTCCGACTGGCCGGATCCGGGTCCGGACGGGGTCTTCAAGCTCCCCAGCCGGCTGGGTGATCCCAAGCGCTTCCGGCGGCAGGACGGGGTCTGCGGTAAGAAGGCACCCGCGAGCGGCATCCAGGTCGAAGTCGCAGGTGGCGGCGGCCGCCCGGGCAAGGGGCGTTGACATGCGGCGGATGCGTACGGCCGTCTTCTCCGGTGTCGCCCTCGCCGGGGTGGCGGGCGCGGCAGGCTGGGTCACGATCAACGGCCGCTCCGACCCTCCCGCGGTAGCCGCGATCACCACCGGCTCCGCCCCGGTCCAGCGGACCGACGTCGCCCAGCGCAGGCTGATCGACGGGACCCTCGGCCACTCCGGGACGATCAACGTGATCGCCTCCGGCCAGGGCACGCTGACCCGGCTGCCCGGTGTCGGCAAGGTGATCTCGCGCGGGGGAGCGGCCTATGAGGTCGACGGTAAGAAGGTCGTCCTGATGTACGGGCCCCGCCCGGTCTGGCGGCCCTTCGAGCTGGGGATGCCCGACGGGCTGGACGTCCTCCAGCTCGAGACCAACCTGAGTGCGCTCGGCTACTCCCTCACCGTCGACCGGCACTTCTCCTCGGCCACCTACTGGGCCGTCCGGCACTGGCAGGCCGACGCCCATCTGACGGTGACCGGTGGCGTGCCGCTCGGCCAGATCGTGTTCGCCCCGGGCGCCGTCCGCGTCGGCACCACCGATCTCAAGATCGGCACGCGGGTGCAGAGCGGCGCCCAGGTCGCCCACGGCACCAGCGCGGCCCAGGCCGTGACGCTTCAGGTGTCGCCCGACGACCTGCCGACGCTGCAGGTCGGCGACAAGGTCACGGTCACCCTGCCCGACGGCGGTCAACGGCCCGGCAGGATCAGCGAGATCGGAGCCATCGCGGCCAACCCCGAGGCCGGCCCGGACGCGCCCCCCGACGTCCCCGCCCAGACGGCCCCGGTGACCGTCACGATGACCGGGAAGGTCAAGCGGCTGCTCGACCAGGCCACGGTCCAGGTGGCGCTGACCGAGGAGGAGCACAAGGGCGTGCTGGCGGTGCCGATCACCGCCCTGCGGGCCAGGCCGGGCCACAGATACGACGTGGTGGTCAAGGCCGGCGGCAAGCACATCCCGGTGGAGGTCGGCCTGTACGACGAGAACTCCTCCCTGGTCGAGGTCTCCGGGCCCGGTCTGGTCGAGGGCCTGCACGTGGAGGTGCCCAGTGACGGTTCTTGAGCTGAGCGAGGTGTGCAAGACCTATCCGGGCGTCCCTCCGGTGGAGTCGGTGCGCGGGGTGAGCCTGCGCGTACAGCCCGGTGACATGCTCGCGGTGCGAGGGGCGTCCGGGTCGGGAAAGTCGACGCTGCTCAACCTCATGTCGGGGCTGGACCGGCCCACGAGCGGGTCCGTACGGCTGGACGGGCAGCGGATGGAGAAGCTGTCCGACCGGGAGCTGGCCGGGCTCCGGGCGCACCGGGTCGGGGTGGTGTTCCAGCAGTTCTTTCTGCTGGAGGCGCTGAGCGCCCTGGACAACGTGGCGTCGGGGCTGCTGTACCGGGGAGTGCCGGCGCGGGAGCGGCGGCTCGCCGCGACGCGGGCGCTGGAACAGGTCGGCCTGGGGCACCGGATCGACCACAAGGTGACCAAGCTGTCCGGTGGTGAACGCCAGCGCGTGGCGATCGCGCGGGCCGTCGTGGGCCGTCCGGCCATCGTGTTCGCCGACGAGCCGACCGGCAATCTGGACTCGGCCACCGGCGCCGGGATCCTGGCGCTGATCCGTGACCTCAACGAGGCGGGCACCACCCTGGTGATCGTCACCCACGAGGAGCAGGTCGCCGCCGCCTGCCGGAGCGAGGTCGTCATGCGGGACGGGCTGGTGGTCTCATGACGGCGCTGCGCAGTACGCTCCGGGCGCGGGACCTGCTGCCCATCGGCACGCTGGGCCTGCGTTCCCGGCCGCTGCGCGCCCTGCTGTCCGGGCTCGGCATCGCGATCGGGATCGCCTCGATCGTGGCGGTGCTCGGAGTCACCCGGTCCAGCCAGTCCGACCTGCTCGCCAAGATCGACCGGCTCGGCACCAACCTGCTGACCGTGGCGGACGGGAACCCGGGCGAGGACAACGAGCGGCCGCTGCCGAGCTCCGCCCCGTCGATGATGCGGCTGATCCCGTACGCCCGGTCGGTGGCACCGACCGCCCAGGTCAGGACGGCCCAGGTCTTCCGCAGCGACAAGATTCCCCTTGGCCAGAGCGGCGGGCGCGTCGTGCGGGCCTGTGACGCGACGCTGCTGACCGCGCTGGACGCGTCGTTGCTGACCGGCGAGTTCCTGACCGGCGCCGCGCTGCCGCTCACCGTCCTGGGCTACGACGCGGCGAAATCGCTGGGCGTCACCCAGGCGGGCGGCCGCGTCTGGCTGGGCGACCACTGGTTCACCGTGGTGGGGATCCTCGAACCGGTCCAGCTCGCCCCGGAGATCGACCATTCCGCGCTGGTCTCCTTCGCCGCCGCCACGTCACTCCTGGACTACGACGGCCATCCCGGCCGGATCTACCTGCGCGCGGATCCCGACCATGTCCCGGAGGTCGCCGACCTCCTGTCGGCCACCGCCAATCCACAGCAACCCGACCAGGTGACGGTGAGCCGTCCCTCCGACGCGCTCACCGCCCAGCTGGCGGTCAAGCAGTCCGGCAACGCGCTGTTCCTCGGCCTGGGCGCGATCGCCCTGCTCGTGGGGGCGATCGGCATCGCCAACGTCATGGTCATCTCGGTGCTGGAACGCCGCAACGAGATCGGCCTGCGCCGGGCCCTCGGCGCGGCCCGCCCCCATGTCGCGGCCCAGTTCCTCACCGAGTCCCTGGTCCTGTCCACCCTGGGCGGGCTGGCGGGCCTCCTGATCGGCACCCTGGTCACCGGTGGCATGGCCTACTCCAGGCACTGGACGATCCTGATCCCTCCCGAGGCACTGTGGGGCGGTCTCGCGGTGGCCGTGGCGGCCGGTGCGATCGCCGGCCTCTACCCGGCCCTCCGGGCCGCCCGCCTCAACCCCACCGACGCCCTGCGCGGCGTCTAGGCGAGAGGGTCCTCCAGGGCCTCGTCCAGAGGCACGAGACCACGCTGCAGGCCGAAGATCGCCGCCTGGGTACGGTCCTGGAGGGCCAGCTTGGCCAGGATGCTGGACACGTGGGACTTCACCGTCTGCTCGCCCACGACCAGGGTCCGGGCGATCTCCCGGTTCGACCGTCCCCGCGACAGCAGCGCCAGCACCTCCCGCTCTCGCACGGACAGCCGCTGCAACGGCCCGTCGGCCTCCTCGGCCTGGACCCGCTGGACCAGCAGCGCCGCCACTCCTGGTTCCAGCACGCTCCCGCCCCGCACGGTGGCCCGTACCGCGTCCACGACCCGATCCACCGCGGTGGTCTTCTGCAGGTACGACGACGCCCCCGCCCGTACGGCCTCCAGCGCCTTGTCCTCGGCCAGCACCGAGGTCAGCACGATGACCGCGGGCCGGTTCTCACCGTCCAGCGCGTCGAGCACCGCGAGCCCGTCGACCCCCG
Organism: Actinomadura scrupuli; assembly: GCF_050971785.1. Taxonomy (NCBI): domain Bacteria; kingdom Bacillati; phylum Actinomycetota; class Actinomycetes; order Streptosporangiales; family Thermomonosporaceae; genus Actinomadura; species Actinomadura scrupuli. Next base: position 258,666 of record NZ_JBPCCU010000003.1, read on the forward strand.
GCATCACCAGGTCGAGCAGCACCACATCCGGCCGCTCGGCCCGGATCGCGGCCAGCGCCGACCGCCCCTCCCCGCACTCCCCGCAGACCTCGATGTCGCCCGCCTGCTCCAGCACCAGGCGCAATCCGCGCCGGACCACCTCGTGGTCGTCCACGATCAGCACCCGGATCATGACGGGAGCCGTACGGTGATCGTGGTGCCCTCGTCGGGTGCGCTGACCACGTCGAAGGTGCCGCTCAGCGCGTTCACGCGGTCGCGCATCAGGTCGAGGCCCATGCCGTGGCGGTCGGCCACCGTCGCCGGGTCGAACCCCCGGCCGTTGTCGCTGACCTGTACGTCGACGTGGCCGTCCGGCTGGGCCAGCCGCAGGGAGATCTCGTCGGGCTCGCCGTGGCGTACGGCGTTGCCCAGCGCCTCCTGGACGATGCGCAGGACGGTGTGCTCGACGGAGGGCTCCAGATCGGTCTCCGCCAGGTCGGCGGTGACCTTGATGCCCAGGCGAACCTCATAGGCCCGGCAGAGCTCGTACAGGGCGGCGTTCAAACCGCTGTCCTCCAGGGCCACCGGGCGCAGTTCCAGCAGCATGGCGCGCATTTCGCGCATCGTGCGCTCGAGCGCGGTCTCCAGGGTGCCCGCCTCCTGCTGCCACTCCGTGCCGGGCGGGAGGTCGCGGTGGAGCCAGCCCGCCAGGAGGCTGGCTGAGAACAGTTCCTGGGAGACCGCGTCGTGCAGGTTACGGGCGATCTGCTCGCGTTCGGCCCGGCGCGCGGCCGAGTCGACCGTGGCGCGTTCGGCGGCCGCGGCTGCCTCCAGACGTTCCGCCATGGAGTTGAAACCCGACTCCAGCCGGCCGACCTCGTCACCGCCCGACACCGGGATCCGGGCTCGCAGGTCGCCTTCGGCCATCGCGGCGGTACCGGCGGCCAGGCGGCGGATCCTGCGGATCAACCCCCGGGTGCTGAACAGGCCGAACAGGACGCCGACCGGTACCAGCAGCAGGAGCACGACGATTCCCGGGGCCAGCCAGGAACTGAAGTCGCTGTGCTCCGCGGTGGCGTCGCCCTTGTCGTCGGCTCCGACCAGCTGGACGTACACGACGCCGATCACCCGAGAGTGCCCTCCGGAGGTGAGGACCACCGGGTTGGTCGCCCAGGAGACCCACCAGCCGTTCACCAGGGTGGTGTCCTCCCGCGGCCGGCTCCCGGCGACGCCCGCCGGGAGCCGCCCGGCAGAGGCCGAGGCGATCCCGATGTCCCAGAGCACCTGCCCGGCCGGGTCCGCCACCTGTTCCACCAGGTCCGGCGGCTGCTGCCGAGCGAGCTGGGACTTGTCCTCCACCACCTTGCCGCCCGGCTCCGCGGGCGCCGGCTTCGGACCGTACTCCCCGCCGGCCGTGGGGACGGGCTTACCGCCCTGCGCCTTGAGGTCCTGCACTTTGGAGTCGTGCGCCTTGGGGTCCTGCGCTTCGGCCTTCTGTTTGAGGCTCTGCGCCTCGATGTCCTGGGGCTTTGCGTCCGCCGGGTGGGAGGTCTGCGGGGGGCGTTCCTTCCTCGCGGCGCGCTGCAGCAGCTCGCGATCCGGCAGGCCCGGCCCGAGCTGGGAGACGGCCTCGCTGAGCCGTCCGGCCACCTCGGTGGCGAGCCTGGCCGCCTTCACCTGGCCGCGGCTGTGATCGGCCCGCGCCGCCTCGAGCCTCGCCGAGTCGAGCTGTGGCACCACGATCGCCCAGAGCACGAGCTCGACGACGACCACGGCGGCGGCCGACACGAGTACATAGGAGGCAGCCATCCGCAGGCGCAACCCAGAGCTGGAGAACACCGGCCCAGCGTAGACAGATTGCCGGAAAATCCGTATAAGGCGGGGATTATTAGGGCTACCAGGGCTACCAGGGAAGGGTGCCTTCGGCGTCGAAGTAGCCCCCGGTGGGGCCGTCAGGGCCCACCTGCGCCATGCGCACGATGATCTCGGCGCCCTGCTCGACGGTCTGGACACCGGTGTTCCCGTTCAGGTCGGTCCTGGTGAAGCCGGGCTCCACCGCGTTGATCCGCATGTTCGGGAACGCCTTCGCGAACTGCACGGTGATCATGTTGACCGCGGTCTTCGACGCCGGGTAGGCGACGCCCGGGTAGGCGTACGACGGGGTGTTCGGGGTGGTGACCCGGGTCAGCGAGGCCAGGCCGCTGCTGACGTTGACCACGACCGGGGCGGCGGAACGCCGCAGCAGCGGGAGAAACGCGTGCAGGACGCGCACCGTGCCGAAGACGTTCGTCTCGAACGTCGTCCGCATCAGGTCGGCGGTCACGTCCGCGGCGCCGACCACGACGGCGTCGTCACCCATCTCCCGCTGGATGCCGGCGTTGTTGACCAGTACGTCCAGCCCTCCACCGGCCTCGACGGCCTTCGCGGCGGCCCGTACGGACGCGTCGTCGGTGACGTCGAGCCGGATCGCCCGCGCGCCCAGCGACTCGGCGGCCCGGCGCCCGCGTTCGGCGTCCCGGCATCCGAGGTAGACGGTGTGGCCCGCGGCCACGAGCCGGCGGGCGGTCTCGTGGCCGAGACCCTTGTTCGCTCCAGTGATCAGTGTTGCCGTCATGCCCCCACCATGCGGCGGGGCTGCGCGCTCAGCCAGTCGTCCCGCCTTCCTGGGAGTGTCAGTACCAGGACGATCCGGGCGGGGCAGTGCACAGTGGTGTCATGGCGACCACGGAGTTCGGGCACACGGTGCGGCGCTGGCGCGACCGGGTCTCCCCGGAGGCGGCCGGGCTGCCGGTCGGCGGCCATCGGCGCGCGGCCGGGCTGCGCCGCGAGGAGCTCGCCCTGCTGGCCGGCATCTCGGTCGACTACGTCACCCGCCTGGAACAGGGCCGGGCGACCAACCCTTCGGAGCAGGTCGTCGAGGCCCTGGGCCGGGCTCTGCGCTTGTCCGGAGCCGAGCGCGAGCATCTGTTCAACGTCGCCGGGCTCGTGCCGCCGGGGCAGGGCACGGTGCCCGCCTACATCACGCCGGGCGTTCAGCGGATGCTGGACAGGCTGACCGGAACGCCCGTCGCGGTCTCCGACGCGACCTGGACGCTGCTGCTGGCCAACCCGCTGTACGCCGCGTTGATGGGCCGGTACCACGGCAAGGAACGCAACGCGGTGTGGCGCAACTTCCTCGGCTCGGGCAGCCGCGTCCGCCACACCCCGCAGTCCCGGCGGGCGATCGAGGCCGCGCAGGTCTCCGCGTTGCGTGCGACGGCGAGCCGGTATCCGGCGGACCAGCGGCTGCGGCGCCTGGTCGCGGAGCTGCGCGCGAACAGTGACCGGTTCGCCGAGCTGTGGGATTCCGGAGCCGTGGGCCGGCACGAGGCGTCGCGCAAGACCATCGATCACCCGCAGGTGGGCACCCTGACACTGGATTGCGACGTGCTCAGCGTCGCGGGCAACGACCTGCGCATCATGGTCTACACGGCCGAGCCCGGCACCCAGGACGCCGAACGCCTTGCGCTCCTCGCCGTCCTCGGCACCCAGGCACTCGTCGGATGACGGCCCCGCCGCGCCTCCGAGCCGTACGAGGGGCGCACGCGTCATGGCCGGCTCGGCCGCGGGGCGAGAGCGGAAGCGGCTCCCGCGGCCTGAGCACCGATTCTGGCCGGCAGGATCACCGCAGAGGGGTGCGCCGGGTCGTGGTAGACCGCCTGATCGGCGGCCCGGAGGGTGGTGGCGGTGGCGAGCGGTTCGCCGGTGCCGGGGTTGCGGGCGTAGCGCGGGAAGGCTCCGCTGGAGACCTGGACCCTGATGCGGTGGCCGCGCTTGAAACGGTGCGCGGTCGGCCAGAGCCGGACCGCGGCACGAGAGATCTCGGCGGCGTCGGACAGGCTGGTCAGTCCGTCGCAGACGTTGTACGAGCGGCCGCGCGGGTCGACGTCGCAGAGCCGGACGAAGACGTCTGCGTGGGGCAGGCCGGAACGGAACCAGATCTCCGCGCTGACCTCGCCGATGACCTCGACGTCCTGGTCGAGCGCTGCCGTGGTGTAGGTGAGCACGTCCGCGCGGGCTTCCAGGGCCGTGTTGTCGACCCGGCCGCTGTCGGCGCGGCCGCCGACGCTGACCACCATGCGCACACCCCCGACCGCGGGCGTCGGGTCCGCCGGGTCATAGCGGTACCGGTCCGGGGCCGATTCGGGGGGCGGCTCGCCGGCCAGCGCGCCGTCGGGCAGCAGGTGGAACCGCTGTGCGGGGTAGCCGCTCGGCGGCCAGGCATCGAAGTCACGCCAGGTTTCCTCGCCCATCACGAACAGCCGCACGGGTGAGCGGCGGGGCGGCTGCTCGCCGCGGGCGTGGGGGAGTCCGAACTCGACGGCCTCGCGTACCGCCGTGCCGTCCACGGACAGGTGCGTCCAGGGCCCGATCGTCAGCCGGGCCGGGCGCCCCGCCTCCTGCAGGATCTGGAAGTCGCGTATCTGGCCGGGCAGGAAGATGTCGTACCAGCCGCCTATGGAGCTGACCGGCACGGTCACCTCCGCCACTCGGTGCCGGTGGTCGATGCCGGCCCAGCGCGGGTCCTCGGCGTCGCACGCGAGGATGTCCTGGATGTAGTCCGAGCGGTGGCCGATGGCGGCGACATCGGCCCGGTCGAGCGGAAGGGTGAACAGCGCGCGGCGTGTCCTCCTCGCTTGGAGAAGCTGCCGGAGCATCGCCCAGCGGCGTTCCTGGCCGGCGATCATCACGCCCCATCCGAACGGCGTCTCCAGCGAGACGCCGTCGCGGCGGAGGAACTCCAGGGTCAGCGCTGATTCGGCCGACTGCGGGATCATCGCCTTGACCTCCGGCGGCAGGCGGTCGGCCACCGCCCACTGCACGTATCCCAGGTAGCTCAAGCCGACCAGCACGATCGAGCCGCCGAACCACGGCTGCTCCACCACCCACTCCAGCGTCGCCAGGCCGTCCGCACGCTCCTGTCGCATCGGGTCGAAGGCCCCGCCTGAGCCGAACCCGCCGCGGGTGCTCTGGATCAGCACCTGGAATCCGCGTTCGGCCAGCGGCCTGACCATGCCCCAGGCCAGCGGCCCCCGCCTGCCGTACGGGCAGCGGATCAGCGCGGTCGGCAACGCCTCGCCTCCGGTCCGCGGTGCCCACCTGTCCGCGAGCAGTTCGACCCCGTCGGGCATCGGCACCCGGAGATCCCGCTGGGCGACGAGGTCCCGGGTCGACGGCGGGGAGAGCTTCAGCCGGCGTTGGAGGAGATGGCTGCTCAGGCTCACCGGCCTTGCTCCTTGTCGTGCGCGATCGGGGTGGGCCGGCGCCGCTCGGCGGTGAGGACGGACACCATGCGCATGAGCCGGTCGGTGAACTCCTCGGGGTCGAGCGGGTCCTCCCCCTCCACGACCCAGGTGTTGACGAATGCGGCCCAGCCGCCGGTCAGGAACGTGGCGAGGTCCTCGACCGTGTGCGGGTCGAGCGGCTCGCCGGACAGCTGATGGACGACCTGCCGGTTCAACGGGATGAGCAGCCCGGTCAGCGCCTTGTTCAGGGCGAATGCGCATGAGCTGGTCAGTATCGCCCGGTAGAACGCCCGGTGATCCGCGAAATGCCGAGCCATGGCCAGCGCCCGGGCGCGTCCGGTCGACGCGTCCGGGGCGTGCCCCACGCGGGGCAGCAGTTCGCGTCGGGCCAGGTTGAGCGCGGCCTCCAGCAGCAGCGTGTCGCGATCACCGAACTGCTGATACACCACCTGCCGGCTCACGTCCGCGGCCTCGGCGATGTCGGAGATCGCGACAGCCGCCGTGCCGCGCTCGGTCACCAGAGCGACCGCGGCCCCCATGAGAGCGGACCGCGAACGGCGCACCCGGCGATCCTGGGCGGGAGCGGCTGTCACCGACTCGAACTGCACAGCCAAAATAATGGACAGGTGTCAAAAAATTGGCAAGTGTCAATTCGCCGAGCCGGGCCCGGGCCCGATCGGCGCCATCGGCTCTGCCCGAGCGGGCTTGGCGGCCGCCACCGCGCCCGCGGATTCATTCGCGATCGCCGGATCACCGTGACCGGTCTTACTAGGCTGGTGCGAGTGGCGCGGGATCACGAGCTGGTGATCACGCGTTGCGGTCGAAACCCCCCGGACGTCCATAGACGAGTAGGCCCTCCCGTGACAGACGATTTCTCCGCCCCCCGCCCCCGGATCGACGGGACGGTGCCGCACTCGGCCCGGATCTTCAATTACTGGCTGGGCGGCAAGGACAACTACGCTGCCGACCAGGCGGCCGGGGACAAGTTCCGTGAGGTCTTCCCGGAGATAGTCGACCTGGCGCGCAGCGGCCGGCAGTTCCTGGTGCGCACGGTCCGCTACCTGGCCGGTGAGGCGGGGATCCGCCAGTTCCTGGACATCGGCACGGGCCTGCCGACCTTCAACAACACCCACGAGGTCGCCCAGCTGACCGCGCCGGAGTCGCGGATCGTGTACGTCGACAATGATCCTCTGGTGCTGGTTCACGCGCAGGCCCTGCTCGTCGGCACCCCCGAGGGGGCCACCGACTATATCGAGGCCGACCTGCACGAGCCCGAAAAGATCTTGGAGGGTGCCGCGCGAACCTTGGACCTCACGCAGCCCGTCGCGATCGTCCTGATGGGGATCTTGGCCCACATCGGTGACTACGACCAGGCGCGGTCGATCGTGCGGCATTTGCTGGATGCCGTGCCGCCGGGCAGCTACCTGGTGGTCAGAGACGGCGCCGACACCGACCCGGCCTATGCGGAGGCCATACGCCGCTACAACGAGAGCGGCGCGGTTCCCTACCACCTGCGCAGCCCCGAGCAGATCGCCGGGTACCTCGACGGCCTGGAGCTGGTGGAACCCGGCGTGGTGTCGTGCCCGCTCTGGCGGCCGGACACCACCGACCTGGGCAACCCGATCGAGTTGGCGGTGATCGGCGCGGTGGGACGCAAGCCCTAGACGCCCTCAGGACGATCGACGTCGGCTGACAGCCGGGGTCACTCACCGCGTCCAGGCCGTCACGCCTGATGCCACCCTGATGCGGGTATATGTCCGAAGGCGCCGCCGGCGGGGGAGGGCCACAGCACCACGCTGAACATCCGAGCGGCACACCATGGACAGAAGGGCCTCGAGCGATGGCCAGACAGACCGTGGCAGAGCAGTTCGTCGATATTCTCGCGCGGGCCGGGGTCGAGCGGCTGTACGGGGTCGTGGGGGACAGCCTGAATCCCGTCAGCGACGCCGTTCGCCGCAACCCCGCGATCGAGTGGGTTCAGGTGCGCCATGAGGAGGTCGCGGCCTTCGCGGCGGGGGCGGAGGCGCAGCTGTCGGGGCGTCTCGCGGCGTGCGCGGGCAGTTGCGGCCCAGGCCATCTGCATTTGATCAACGGGCTGTTCGACGCTCATCGGAGCATGGCGCCGGTGCTGGCCCTGGCCGCGCACATCCCCAGCGCCGAGATCGGCACCGCCTACTTCCAGGAGACCCATCCGGATCGGCTGTTCGCCGAGTGCAGCCACTACTCGGAACTGATCTCGGATCCGGCGCAGATGCCGCGGGTGTTGCAGACCGCGATCCAGCACGCGATCGGGCGCTCCGGTGTGGCCGTGGTGAGCATGTCGGGTGACACCGCCGGAGCGGACGCGCCGCGGCGTGCCGCCGAGCCGGCGATGGTCACCCGGCGGCCCGCCGTACGGCCCGGGGAGGCCGAGATCGACGCGCTGGCCCGCATGGTCGACGAGGCCGGCAGGGTCACGCTGTTCTGCGGAAGCGGTACCGCCGGTGCCCACGAAGAGGTCATGGCCTTCGCCGAACATGTCAAAGCGCCGGTCGGGCATGCGCTGCGCGGCAAGGAATGGATCCAGTACGACAACCCGTTCGACGTCGGCATGTCGGGGCTGCTCGGATACGGCGCCGCGTACGACGCGATGCATGAGGCCGACCTGCTCATCCTGCTGGGCACCGACTTCCCCTACTCCGCGTTCCTGCCCGGCGACGTACGCACCGTCCAGATCGACGTGCGGGCCGAGCACCTGGGCCGCCGGACGAAGCTCGACCTGGCCGTCTGGGGCGATGTCCGTGAGACGCTGCGCGCACTCATGCCGCGGGTACGGCAGAAGACCGACCGCCGGTTCCTGGACCGGATGCTGAAGACGCACGCCGAGGCACTGGAGGGGGTCGTCGCGGCGTACACGCGCGACGTCGAACGTCACCGGCCGATCCACCCGGAGTACGTCGCCTCGATCCTCGACGAGGAGGCCGCCGCGGACGCGATCTTCACCGTGGACACCGGCACGTGCAACATCTGGGCGGCCCGCTACCTGACCCCGAACGGCCGGCGCCGGGTGATCGGGTCGTTCACCCACGGCTCGATGGCCAACGCCATGCCGCAGGCCATCGGGGCGCAGCTGCTCGACCGCACCCGGCAGGTGGTCTCGATGTCCGGTGACGGCGGCTTCTCCATGCTGATGGGCGACTTCCTCACCCTGATGCAGTACGACCTGCCGGTGAAGGTGCTGGTCTTCAACAACTCCGCGCTCGGACTGGTGGAGCTGGAGATGCTGGTGGCGGGCGTGCCGCCGTACGCCACGTCCTATCCGCGCACCGACTACGCGGCGATCGCCCGCGCGGCCGGAGCCCACGGCGTCCGGGTCGAGGACCCCCGGGACGTACGAGACGCGCTGCGCGAGACGCTGGACCACGATGGGCCGGCACTCGCGGACATCGTCACCGACCCCAACGCGCTGTCCATCCCGCCCCACATCACCCGCCAGCAGCTGGCCGGCTTCGCCGTGTCCACCAGCAAGATCGTTCTCAGTGGCGGCGTCGGCCGCATGATCCAGCTCGCCCGCGCCAACCTGCGCAACATCCCGCGCCCATGAGTTCCCGCTGTCCCGCCGGGATCGGGTGCGTCACCGGCTCGCGGATCACGGCCGGGCCGCCTGGAGCGCGGTGACGAGCTCCCTCGTGGTGAAGATGGCATGGGCGTAGGTGGGACCGTTCAGCTCGTGGGCGGCGTGCATCATCTCGGGCCGGAAGGCGGCGGTGGCATCGCGCACCAGCGTGACGTGGTAACCGAGCTCCATGGCGAAACGGCCGGTGGACTCGATACAGGTGTTCGCCAGCAGCCCGATGGCGATCACGTGGGTGATGCCGTGCTGCTTGAGCTGGACGTCGAGGTCGGTGTTGGCGAACCCGCTCTGCGCCCAGTGCTCGTGGACGACCACCTCCCCCGGCTGCGGCTGGAAGTCGGGGTGGAACTCCCCGCCCCAGGTGCCCCGGGCGAAGCTGTGCCGCACCATGAGGTTGCGCTGCGTGGGGTTGGGGTGGGCCCACGTCTCGTAGTCGCCCGGCTCCCAGCGGCGGTGCGGGACGAACACCACCCGCACCCCGGACCGCCGGGCGGAGCCGACGACGGCGCGCAGGTTGTCCAGCAGGCCGACCTGCTCGGCGACGTGCTCCACGAGCGGCCAGACCTTGCCGCCACTGGAGAGGAAGTCGTTGTAGGGATCGACCAGCAGCACCGCCGTGCGGCGGGGGTCGTAGGTCTCGGCCATGATCTCTCCTCCGTCATCGGGAAGACCGTTCATCGCCCGGGGGCAGGCTCACCTTTGACCTGCTGGAATACCCGGCGGTCGCCGTCCGGATCGCCGGCCGAGGCAAAGGAGCGGTAGATATGACGATCCTGGCGCCCGGAGTCGGTCAGCCGTGACCGTCGTGCCGCACCATCGGGTGAACGGCCCGAATGCGGGGGAGCGTCAGAGGAACAGCACCTTGGCCAGCTGCGTGGCGTGGGCGACCAGCCGTCCGTCTCCGTCCCAGACGTCGCACGTCTGGTCGACGCACTGCGTGTCGACGAGCCGGGCACGGTTGGCGACCCGTACCGGGCCGGGGGCGGGGATGGCGCGGACGTACGCGGTCAGCTCGATCGTGGACGCCAGGCAGCTGAGTTCGGTGTCGAAGGTGGCGGGCGGGAACGCATCGACCGCGTACAGCAGCGATATCGGGTCGAAGCTCTCCCCGCCGGGAAGCTCGAGCCAGCCGCGCAGCCGTCCCAGGCCACTCGGGTTGCGGCTCGACAGGCCGTTCTTCAACTCCGGCTCGAGACGCAGATCGACCTGATCCATGATCGGAGCCTGGAATCCGTCCGGTGTGACCGCTTCCAGGCGGAGGCACTCGTCGAAGGGAACGGGCGGAACCTCCGGTGCGCCGACGTCCCACCGGGGCGGCGGCGCGGACGGGTCCAGGTCGCTGGTGCTCATCAGTGCCTCGACACATGGGCGGCCGCCCTGGCTCATCCGCACGCGGACCTGGCTGATCGAGCGGCCGCGTCGCAGCAGTTCGCCTTCGATCTCGACCGGTCCGGGGTCGGGTGAGCGCAGGTAGTGCGCGCTGGCCGCGATCACGTGGCCGGAGTCGGTCATCGCCGAGGCGGCACGTCCCAGGAGCGCCAGAAGGTATCCGCCGTTGGGCCGCCCCACGATCGTCCACTGATCGCTGGCCTCGGCCTCGAAGGTCCCGGCTGAGCGGGCGCGGACGGAGGTGACTTGCGAGAACAGCTCAAGGACCGAAGCCGATCCCACGCCGGATGCCTGATCTGTCATAGACGCACCACGCCCAAGCGATTCATGAGCACCGAGTTCCTGACCGGCGCACGTTATCAGGTGCGGTGGTGATCGGCGGCGAGGGCCCCCATGCGCCGCACCGCTTCGGTCAGGATGGCGGTGGACGTGGCGAAGTTCAGGCGCACGTACCCGGCGCCGCCGGTGCCGAACGCGGAGCCCGAGCCGAGCGCGACGCCGGCGCGGGCGAGGAAGGCCCCTGCCGGCCCCCTGGCGGTGACGTTCCCCGGTGCCGCACGGCCGGCCGCCGGATCGTCCAGTTCCAGGGCGGTGCAGTCCAGCCAGGCCAGGTAGGTGGCCTCGGGCGGAGCCCAGGAGACGGCCGGTAGATGTTCGTCGAGGAGCCGCCCGAGCAGGCGGCGGTTGGCATCCAGCCCGGCGAGAGCGGCGTCGAGCCAGGAACCGCCGTGCCGGAGCGCGGCCGTGTGCGCGAGCACCCCGAGGTGGCTGGGGCCGTGGCCCACCTCCTCGGGCATCCGCGCGAGCTCCTGGGCGGCACCGGCGCCGGCGATGGCGACGGCGGCCTTCAGCCCGGGAAGGTTCCAGGCCTTGGACGCCGACATCAGAGAGAAACCGGAGGATGCTCCCGCCAGGCTCAGATACGGGGTGAAACGCGCTCCGGGCAGGACCAGCGGGGCGTGGATCTCGTCGGCCACCACCCGCACGCCGAAGCGGCCCGCCAGGTCGGCCACGCGCTCGAGTTCGTCGCGGGTGTGCACGGTTCCGGTGGGGTTGTGCGGACTGCACAGCAGGAACGCGGCCGGGCCGCCGCGTGCGGCGTCCTGGAACGCGTGCTCCAACGCGGCGAAGTCGATGCGTGAGCCGGCCGAGAGCGGGGCTTCGACGACGCGGCGGTCCATGTGCTCGACGAAGGAGTAGAACGGCGGGTACACGGGGCAGTTGACCACCACGGCGCCGCCGGGCCCGGTGACCAGCCGCAGCACCTCCACGATGCCCAGCATCACGTCCGGGACCAGTGCGGTGCGCGCGGGATCGAGCCCGGTCCATGCCCAGCGTTCGGCCGCGAAGTCGCTGAGCGCCCGGGCATAGTCCCTGCCGACCGGGTAGCCGGTGTCACCGCGCGCGACGGCGTCGGTGATCGCCCGGGCGACCGGCTCGGCCAGCGGCACGTCCATCTCGGCGACCCACAGCGGAAGCACGTCCTCGGGGTAGGCCCGCCACTTCAGGCTGGAGCGGCTTCGCAGCGCCCGCAGGGACAGTTGTTCGAAGGGGTTCGCTTCGGGCATCGGTTTCGGCTCCTGCGGGCTGTGTGCGCGGAACAGGAAGGGGCGGGGGCGTGCTGATGGCCGATCCGCTCGCGGGCTCAGGCCTGGCCCGGCCTGACGGGGGTGTTGAAGAAGTCACCCAGGCGTGTCATGGCGGCCCGCGTACCGGTCGGCAGCCCGCCGAGCACGGCGGCGGCCGGCGCGCGGCCGGCGAGGGCGTCCGCGACCTGGGCCGCGGGCGGTCCTGTGGTGGTCACCCGGGTGACGGTGAGGGTGACGGCGCCTCCGCGGCCGTCCAGGTCGAAGCTGCCGCCGCCGTCGCCGCCGAGCGTCAGCCGCTGGCTCACCGGGTCGCCGAGCATCGACGCCACCGCGGCCGCGAGGAACAGCCCGTACGCGGTCGCGTAGCCGGTCGCGTCGCCGCCGGTGGGGTGCTCGGCGCCCCGGGCGAGCAGCACGTCGCGCTCGTGGATCCAGGAGTCCCAGAAGATGTGGAGCGTCAGGACCGTCCAGTCCATCGGCCCGTACGGCAGTCCGACGTCGAACCTGTGGCCGCGGGCGAGCCGGTCGCGGGCCAGGGCGAGCAGTTCCTCCGTGCCCGCCACGAGGCGGCGGAGGGTGTCGGGGGGCGACTCACCGGCCGAGGCGGTCAGCCACCCGCGGGTGGTGACTCTCGGGTCGAAGCCGGCGGTCATGTCGAACATGCGGTCACCGATGCCGGCGGCGATCGCCGGGGTGACGTCGCACAGGTGGCGGACGACGTCGTGCGCGGACCATTCGGCGCACCGGGTCGGGGCGGCCCAGTCGTCGGGACCGAACTGCCGCAGGACCGCGACGAACCGCCGCCGCTGCTCGCCGAACACCTCGAGCAGGCGTCCGGGAGCGAAGTCGCACGCGCCGGTGGTCCGCAGGAGCAGCGTGCCGGGCGGGACCTTGCGTGTCATCGACCCTCCTTGGTCCGGTTCGTGGGCGGTCCGCTGCTGAGGCACGCCGGCTGTGGGCACACGTGGGGCGAGGGCGAACAGGGCGGTCACGATCCCTCCCGGCGTTCGGCGGCCGGCCCCTACCGGGCTTCCGGAGCGGGCCGCGCCCTCGGCCGGGTGCACCGCGTGACCACCGACAACGAATTCGTGAGCGATCTCGTCAGAAAGATCCTCGCACTGACAAGCCGGGTGCCGCCAGGCCTGTGAGCATTCCTTCACCCGACGAACACCCGACGAATCTGTCGCCGAATGCCCGGGCCGACCGCCACGGTCGGCTGTTTCCAGACGGCCGGCGTGCTGGTCACCGGCATTGCGCCGCACGCCCGCCGGATTCGAAGTCACTCGTCGCCGGCGACCATTCAAGATCGCGGGAGGAATCATCATCGGTGCAGGTGAGAGGAAGGGCGCCGGCCGGCGGTTTCCCATCCCGGAGGTGTTCCGCCAGTTCAGCCACTCCTTCATCGACTCCGCCCCAGGTGACCGGTCCTTGGGGCAGGTACCTGCCATCACCCGCGCGCCGCCATGGCTCAGTGTTGCTACCTGTGGCGGCCGGAACACATACGAAACATACGAAGGGCATAATTGGGCCTGCACACCGTTTGACAGGAAATCCGGGCATGTGCCACGCTAAGTCGAAGGCAGTTGGATTCGTCCGTGTATTTTCCGGTGTCTCGCGGGGGACGGTTAATGCGGTACGACAATTCACTACCCGAGATTCTGCAGCGTAGATCCGAGGGTCAGGGCGAGGCGCTCGCCTTCCGTTTTCTGGCCGACGGGACCGGCGACCAGGCGATCGACTGGACGTACCGCAGCCTGGCCGGCCACGCGGCCACCGTGGCCGCGAGCCTGGAGGGAACCGCTGGTCGGCGGGTCGTGCTGGCAGTGGATCCCGGGTTGCACTATGTGGCGGCACTGTTCGGCGCCCTGGTCGCGGGCGCCACCGTGGTGCCGTCGTTTCCCCCCGCCGGGCGGCGGGCCACCGCCCGGTTTCTCGCAATCCTCGCCGACTGCTCACCCGCCGTGATCATAGGTTCTGGCTGGCTCGCGGCGGAAATGGAGAACCTGGCCGGCCAGTTGCCTCCAGACGTCCGCCGGGCACGGTGGCTGTTCATCGACGACGGTTTCTTTCAACGGCCGGGCGGCCCCCCCGACCTGCCCGTACAGGCGCTGAACCCGGCACTGCTTCAATACACCTCCGGGTCCACCGGAGATCCCAAGGGGATAATCCTGACCCATGACAATATTATGAGTAATTGCCTGGCATTGCAGCGGCACATGGGAGTCGTTTCCGGCCGGGTGGGATGTTCCTGGCTCCCGCCGTACCACGACATGGGCCTTATGGGGACCATCATGCTGGCGCTGCACGGGGGATGGCCATTGGTCATGCTGTCGCCGATCCATTTCGTCCAGCAGCCTTATCGCTGGCTCAAGGCGATCACGGATTACGGTGTCACGATTTCCGTCGCACCGAACTTCGCGCTGGACATGTGCGTCGACACAATCACCGACGAGGAAATGCAGGCCCTGGACCTGAGCACGCTGCGCCAGCTCTACTGCGGCGCCGAGCCGGTGCTCAAGACCACGCTGGACCGGTTCCGGGACCGCTTCGCCTCCCGCGGGTACCGGGAGTCCTCGCTCATCCCCTGCTACGGGATGGCGGAGGCGACCCTGTTCGTGTCCGGGAAGCCCGATGGGACCCTGCGGCGGAGCGTGTGGCTGGACAAGCCCGCCCTGGAGCAGGGGTCCGCGCGGGCGGCGGCACCCGGCACCGCCCAGGCCACCGAGCTGGTGAGCTGCGGAGCCGTCGCGCACGACCACGAGGTGATCATCGTCGATCCGCGGACCCTCCGGCCGGTGGGGCCGGGGGCCGTGGGGGAGATCTGGGTGAGCGGCCCCAGCGTCGCGGAGGGGTGCTTCGGCAGGCCCCGGTCGGCCGGGACCTTCTCGGCCCGGCCGCACGGTGCCGATCACGGCCGCACCTATCTGCGGACCGGCGACCTGGGCTTCCTGCTCGATGCGGAGTTGTTCGTCACCGGCCGCCTCAAGGACGTCGTCATCATCGCCGGGCGCAACCTGTTCCCCCAGGACATCGAGGTCTCCGCGCTGACCGCGCACGCGGACCTGCGCAGGGCGGCCGCGTTCTCCGTCCGGCCGGACGGCGGAGAGGAGCAGCTCGTGATCGTCGCCGAGTTCCGCCGTGCGGGCTCGCGCACCGAGGCCGACCTGGCCGAGGCGCGCGAGGCCGTGGTCGCGGCGGTGACGGCCGAGCACGGCGTCGGTCCTGCCGCCGTCCATCTCGGGCCGCCCGGCACCATTCCGACCACCACCAGCGGGAAGGTGCGCCGCGGGGCGGCCAGGCAGGCCTACGGCCAGGGCAGTCTCAAGAAGCTGACCGTGGCTGCCGCAGCGGACCCGCTGGCCACATCGGGCGGGAGAACCTGATGACCACCCCGACGATGACCGGGCTCCCCGGCTCCCCGGCCGTCACCGCCGACACGGACGGGCTGGCCCGTCGTCTGGCGTACGTCACCGTCTGCGTTCCCGCGGCCGGCTTCGCCGCCGCCGTGGCGTACTCATGCCGGTACGGCTTCACGGTGACCGACGGCGTGCTGCTCGGTGCGATGTACCTGGTGACCGCGCTCGGTGTCGAGGGCGGCCTGCACCGCTTCTTCTCGCACCGCGCTCTAGCGGCGGGAACCACGGTGACCGCCCTGTGGGGCGTGGCGGGCAGCATGGCCGCACAGGGCCCGATCGTCTTCTGGGTGGCGACCCACCGCATCCACCACGCGTTCACCGACACCGACCGCGATCCGCACTCGCCGCGCCCGATCGGCGACGGCCGCCTGGCCCGGCTGCGCGGTCTGTGGCACGGTCACGCCGGCTGGCTGTTCACCGTACGCCGCGAGAACTGGAGCAAGCACGTCCCCGACCTGCTGGCCCACCGCACCGTCATGAAGGTGAACCAGTTCTACTTCGCCTGGGTGCTGCTCGGCCTCGCCCTGCCGACCGCGCTCGGCGGCCTGCTCACGTGGAGCATCAGCGGTGCCGTCGGCGGGCTGCTGTGGGGCGGGCTGGCGCGGATCTTCCTGCTCGACCAGGTGACCTGGGGCGTCAACTCGATCGGTCACACCCTGGGCGGCAGGCCTTACCGCACCCGGGACAACAGCCGCAACGTGGCGGCACTGGCCCCCTTCTCGGTCGGCGGATCGTGGCACAACAACCACCACGCCAGGCCGTCGCTCGCCACCAACCGCCACGGTTTCTGGCAGCTCGACATCACCGGCGCGTTCATCCGGGTCCTCGACCTGCTCGGACTCGTCTTCGACGTTCGCTATCGCAAACCTCACGACTCGAAGTAACCGAGGGAGGCATTCCCCGTGTCAACCGCAACGGTACGGGCGCCCGCCGCGGCGGCAATGGTCAAACTGGACCCGGCCAGCGCCCGCATCAAATGGGTCACCGCGTTCACCATGATGGCGCTGCCGGGTGCCGGCACGGCCGCCGCGGCGTGGCTCCTGTGGAGCGGCCACTACAGCGCCGTGGACCTGTGGCTCTTCGCCGGCATGTACTTCGTCCACATGGGCGGCATCACCATCGGCTTCCACCGCTATCTCACCCACAAGTCCTTCAAGACCTCCGCGTTCTTCGAAGGGGTCCTCCTGATCGCCGGTTCGATGGGCGGCCAGGGACCGATCATGTACTGGGTCACCACGCACCGGCGTCACCACCGGTTCAGCGACCGGGAGGGCGATCCGCACTCGCCCAACCTGAAGGGGAGCAGCCTGAGCGCCAGGCTGCGCGGCCTGTGGTACGCGCATATGCCGTGGATGCTCAGTGACGAGAGTTCGAGCTGGCGTTTCTGGGCGCCGGACGTGCTGCGCAGCCGCCGGCAGTTCTTCTATCACCGGACCTACCAGTGGTGGGTGCTGACCGGCCTCGCGCTGCCCGCGGTCATCGGCCTCGCGGTGCAGCAGACCCCCACGGCGGCGCTGACCGGTTTCCTGTTCGGCGGCCTGGCCCGGATGTTCCTGGCCAACCAGGCGGCCTGGTGCGTGGGCTCGGTCAGCCACATGATCGGCGGCCGGCCGTTCCAGAACGGCGACCGCAGCGCCAACAACTGGCCGGTGGCCATCCTCACCTTCGGTGAGGGCCTGCAGAACAACCATCACGCCTTCCCCGGCTCCTACCGGCACGCCGTCCGGGCCTGGGAGCCCGATCTCAGCGGCTGGATCCTGACCGTCCTCGGGCGGGCGCGAGTGGTCTGGAGCCTGCGGCAGCCGAGCGCGCACGCCATCGCCGCCCGGCGCGGCGGGCAGCCGCGAGCGGCATCAGCGGCATCAGCGACAGAGGCCTGACCAGGCGCGAAAGCCGACCAGACTGGAGAGTGACCGCATATGTTCCGGCGCAACAAGAAGGTTCAGCAACTCGATGGCCCGCTGACCGCCGAGTCGCTCCGCCAGTGGCTGATCGAGCATCTGGCCGCCCGGATCGGCGCCGACCCGGGCGACATCGACACCGGCAAGTCCTTCGAGGCCTACGGCCTGGACTCACGGGTCGCGGTGCAGGTCTCCGGCGCCCTGGAGAAGATCGTTGAGCGGCGGCTGTCGCCCGGGCTGCTGTACGAGCACGAGACCATCGACGACCTGAGCTCCCACCTCGTCCGGGAACTGAGTCTTCCCGATCGGGCCTAGCGCGGAAGGACACGGGATGGCGGCCTTCGGTTTTCCCACGGCGCCCGGCGAGCAGTTCGAAGAGTTCCTGCGCCGGTCCGATCAGATCAAGGACGAACGGCTGGCCGCGGCGATCCCGCGTGAGTACTTCGTCCCCCGGGTCTGGCGCGGGCTGCTGGGCTTCGCGATGAGCGCCGCACTCTATCTCGGCGCGATCATCGCCATGGCGTTCTCCCCGTACTGGCTGCTGGACGTGCCGCTGCTTTTCCTCGCGGGCCTGGGGGGCTGGGGCCTGCACTGCATCGGGCACGACTGCGGGCACGGTTCGTTCTCCCGGTCGCGCACGTTGAACAACCTCATCGGGCAGGTGTCGCTGCTCCCGCTCATCTACCCGTTCCATGCCTGGCGGCATGTGCACAACCTGCACCACACGTACACCAACAACCTGGACCTGGACACCGACTGGAAGCCGATGCCGGCGGCCTTCTACGACCGGATGCCCCTGTGGAAGAGGCTGCTCTACCGCGGGATCAGGACCTGGGCCTTCTGGGGCGGCACGATCAACTACTGGCGGGTGTCGGGATTCCGGCCCTCCTTCTTCCCGAAGAAGGAGATGCGGCGCGACGTACGACGCTCGATCTGGGTCGTGGTGGCCTTCTGCGCGCTGTACTTCCCGCCGCTCGTCTACTTCACCGGGATCCGGGGCCTGCTGCTGTACTTCGTGGGGCCCTGGCTCGTCACGCACGCCTGGTTCAGCGTGACCACGCTGATGCACCACAGCGCCTCCGACGTGCCGTACCTGACGTCGGAGCACTGGACCAAGAACGCGGGCCGCCTGCTGCTGACCACCGACTACCGCTACCCCCGCTGGCTGCTGTTCCTGACGCACAACATCTCGGTGCACACCGCGCACCACGTTGCCCCGCCGGTGGCGTTCTACAACCTGCTCAAGGCCCAGGAGGCGCTCAAGAAGGCCTACCCGGGCATGATCCGCGAGCGCGAGATCAACCTGAGGTACCTGTGGTGCATCATCCGGCGGCTGCACTTCTACGACACCGAGTCGGGCTACTACGCCGACTTCGCCCGGCAGCCGGTCGCCCCGGGGACGGAGGGCGCCGCGACGGGCAAGGGCGAACGCCGGCTCGAGAGGCTCCGGGCAGCCCCATGACCGTGCCCCGGCTGCCGTTGCCGGTCTGGCGGCTCTACCATGCGGCTCTCGGACGGATGGCTCCCGGGCTCGCCGGGCGGATCGCCACCAGCACGTTCAGTTCCACCCGTGCCCTCGGCACACATCCCGATGACGTACTGCCGCTGGGTGCCCGCCGGTTCGCGGTCCCCGGCGACCCGCACATCCGCGGCGGCTACCTGTGGGGGGAGGACGGGCCGACGGCCCTGCTCGTCCACGGCTGGGGGACCGACAGCAGCCGCATGCACAGCCTGGTCGCGCCGCTGCGGGCGCTGGGCTACCGGGTCGCCGCGTTCGACGCGCCCGGGCACGGGGTGTCCGAAGGGACACAGGCCACGATGACCCAGTTCACGCACGCGACCGAGGCGGTCCTCGACGCCCTCGGCGACGTGCGGATGATCGTGGCGCATTCGCTCGGCTCGATCGCCGCGATCGGCGCGGTCGCGCGGCGCCCGGAGGCGCCCGTCGCCTGCCTGGTTCTGATCGCCCCCACCTGCACACTGACCGGTGTGCTGGAGCGATGGTCGCGCTCCGAACTGCGGCTGCGGCGGCAGATCGTGGAGCGGATCTACCGGGAGCTGCGCAGGCGCAACGGTGTGCCGGTCTCCCACTGGGACGTCGGCGGGCTCGGCGGGAACCTCGACCGCCCGGTCCTGGTCATCCACGACCCGCGCGACGACGTGGTGCCCTACAGCGAGGCGGAGGCCGTCGTCGCCGGACTGCGGGACGCGCGCCTGGAGGACGCGCCAGGCCACGGGCATCTCGGGATCCTGATGGCCCCGGCGGTCAAGGACCTGATCGCCGCCTTCGCCGCCGGGCACGCGAGCAGCGGCCCGTGCCCCGGAGATCAACGGGGTGTGCCGGCCGGGGACGCGAGCGGAGTGCCGGGCGCGCTGACGTCGAAACGGCCGCTGTCCGGTACGTAGTCCCGGCCCCGGGAGATGACCCGGCACAGCCGGCCGAGCACCGAGATGTCCGTCTCCGGATCGCCTTCCACGACGATGAGGTCCGCGTCGTAGCCGGGCGCGAGCCGGCCGGTGACGGCACCGAGACCGAGCGCGGCCGCGGCCTCGGTGGTGGCCATCGCGAGCACCTCGGCGGGCCGGAAACCCAGGGTGACGAGGTACTCCAGGCCGCCGACGTACTGGTGGTGCGGGGTGTTGAGGATCCCCGCGTCCGTGCCCGCGATGATCCGCACGCCCATCTCGTGCATGGTCTTGAGGTGCGCACCGCTGACGATCCCGGTCAGCTCGGCGAAGTGCGCCGCGTTCACGTTGATGGTCGGGCAGACGAACGTGCCCTGCTCCGCCATCCTGGCGGTCAGAGATTCGCTGAAGCGCTGCTCATTGGTCTCGGTGCCGAACGAACAGTGCTCGATCGTGGTGACGCCGGCCTCGACGGCCCGGTGGATGCCCTCGACGCTGTGGGCGTGCGCGGCGACGGGCTTGCCGACCTTTCCCGCCTCCTCGACGATCACGGCCAGCTGCGCGGTGGTGAAATGCACGTGCCAGGGCGCGGATCCGGGCGTCATGAACCCGCCGGTCGCCATGACCTTGATCAGGTCGGCGCCGTGCTTGTGGTGGTCACGGACCATCCGGCGGAGGTCGTCGGCACTGTCGGCTTCGCCGCCCATGAACCAGCAGTGCCCCCCGGTGACGGTGATCGGGGACGCGGCCACGACCAGCCGAGGGCCGCGGGCCAGGCCGGCGGTGATGGCATCGCGCACGGTCACGGCCAGGTAGCCCCGCCCGCCGAGGTCCCGGGCGGTGGTGACGCCCACCCCGAGCAGTTCCCGCGCCCGGTGCAACATCAGTACCAGTTGCTGCTCGTCGGTCTCGGACCGCATGCGCGCGACCGGTTTCGGGCCGCCGTCGAGCCCGAGGTGGACGTGGGCGTCGATCAGACCCGGCATGATCGTCGAACCCGGGTGGTCGGTCCGCGGCAGGCCGAGGTACTCGGCGGGCAGTGCCCGGGCGGAACCGGTCCAGCGCACGACGGCGTCATCGATCACGACCGCGCCATCGGTCACCGTCTCGTCGCCGGTGATCACCCGTGGCGCGGTGAGTACTTCCGACATGCCATCACCTCACCCCTGGCCAGCGTGAATAGGACGCGACCGGCGGCGTTCGCGACGGTAACTCACGCTATTCATGTGCCGGGAGTGACGTCAAGGCCCATTTCTTGAGCTCTTTCAGTGCAACTTACCGCTGTGTGAGTGAGTGAATTCGCTCGGTGTCGCGATGTGCTGCTCATTCCGTGGAGTGATGGTGATCTCCATCACTCCACGGCCTTGTTCATTGAAATCGATGTGCTTCGCCTTGTAGGGGCTGTTCGGCGACTCCCGGCAGATTGAGAGGGGCCGGCCCGGGCCGAGTGATGGGGCCAGGTCAAGCCTTGCCGACCCGCTCCCGCGCAGACTTCTGCCACATTCGGAATGCAAGATGCACTTTGGGATGAGCCGAGGATTCACGGCCGCCAACTCGACCAACGCCATGACCTCCCGATATGGAAACGATCAGTAGCGTGCGCCCATGACCTCTTTGTTCAAGGCATCGATCGGCGTGGCAAGGTAAGTCTTCCCCTCTCGCGTCCTGGTCTCCGACCGGCTCGCCATGCGGTCATCCGGCGGTGAAGTCCCGGCGCATCGGAGCGGGAACGGCGCCGCCCGCCGTCTGGGCGCTGAGCGGCCGGACCTGCCGAGGGCTGGGATCAGGGGAGACGGAAACCCTCTGAGCAGGCCAAATGAGCTGGTTCCTGCCAGCGTGGACCGGTTCGGCGTGCGCCCGTCGACGGACGTGGGTCTCGTCACCGGCGGCGGAGGTCCTCTGACTCCGCCATGACTCCTCCATGTCATTTCGCGGTCGCAGTCGGTGAAATTTCTATCACTTGAAATGGCCTGACCTGGACACCCCGGCCCGGGAACCCGTCTTTCCGATCAATGGCTGACCAGCCACTTCGGCGGCTTCCCCGGACATACCTCATGGCGATGAACGCGTGCATGCATGGTGGCGGACCTGCGCGGATGTACCAAGCGTCCATCAGATCTCCCGCTGATGGAGTGCTGACGAAAGCTTCACTGAAGGGCAACCTGGTTTAACGCGGACGCAACCTGATACTTATCTCGTCCGTGTTGTAATTAGTCACTCCGATATCTGATGATACGAGGCGTAGGCGACGGGGCGCAGACTTCTCTGGTCGGGCACGAGCGGATGCTGTATGGCATCGCTGTTCCGACCACGACGCTTGCGGTCAATCGATCACGGTGTGCCCATTAAAGGGGGTGGGTGCTCCGGACTATTAACCTGCAGAAAATCACGCTTGACACTGGGGAATGCCATGAATCGCACGGATCGGCGGCAGACCGGGATCGCGTCCCCGACGGGGCGAATCGGGGCCCGGAATGGCCCGGTGGTCGCCGCGCCGGGGCGTCGAAGTGAGCCGGGAACGTGCCAGGGACCGGCTCTGGGCTCCCAGTCATGGGTGTGCCACGAAGCGATGTGCAAGCTGATCGACAAGGAGCTCGGATCCATATGACCCAGAGCACTGACGATCCGCGGGGCGGCTCGGTGACCGACGAGCAGAAGCTCCGCACCTATCTGCGGAAGGTGACCGGGGACCTGGTCACAGCCAACCGCCGCGTGCGCGAGCTGGAGGAGCGAGACCTCGAGCCGGTGGCGATCGTGGGGATGAGCTGCCGGTACCCCGGCGGAGTCGGCTCGCCGGCTGAGCTGTGGGAGCTGGTGGCGGCCGGGCGTGATGCGGTGGCGGGGATGCCGGAGGACCGCGGCTGGGACCTCGAGCGCCTCTACGACCCGGATCCCGACCAGCCCGGGACGGTCTCCACGCGTTGCGGCGGGTTCATGGACGGCGTGGCCGACTTCGACGCCGGATTCTTCGGGATCAGCCCGCGAGAGGCGCTCGCGATCGACGCGCAGCAGCGCTTGATGCTGGAAGCCTCGTGGGAGGCGTTCGAGGACGCGGGCATCGACCCCACATCGCTGCGCGGCTCGGACACCGGGGTGTTCTGCGGCGTCATGTCCACCGACGAGTACGGCACGTCGACGCTGCCCGAGCTCGAGGGTTTCCGCCTCACCGGCACGGCCACGAGCGTCGTCTCGGGCCGGGTCGCGTACAACTTCGGCCTCGAAGGCCCCGCGGTGACACTGGACACGGCGTGCTCCTCCTCGCTGGTGGCGTTGCACCTGGCCGCGCGGGCACTGCGCTCGGGGGAGTGCTCGCTCGCCCTCGCCAGCGGCGTCACGGTCATGTCCGGGCCGTTCGTGCTGGTGGAGTTCAGCCGGAAGCGCGGGCTGGCACCGGACGGGCGCTGCAAGTCGTACGCCGCCGCCGCGGACGGGACCGGGTTCTCCGACGGACTCGGCCTGCTGGTGCTGGAGCGGCTGTCGGACGCGCGTCGTAACGGCCGCCGGATCCTGGGAGTGGTGCGGGGGAGCGCGGTCAACCAGGACGGGGCGAGCAATGGTCTGACGGCGCCGAACGGGCTGTCGCAGGAGCGGGTGATCCGCCAGGCGCTGGCCAACGCCGGTCTGAGTGCGAGTGACGTCGACGTCGTGGAGGGGCACGGGACCGGGACGACGCTGGGCGATCCGATCGAGGCGCAGGCACTGCTCGCGACCTACGGGCGCGAGCGGGTGAACGGGCCGCTGCGCCTGGGATCGGTCAAGTCGAACATCGGGCACACGTCGGCGGCGGCCGGGGTGGCGGGTGTGATCAAGATGGTGATGGCGATGCGGCACGGGGTACTGCCGCGCACGCTGCACGTCGACGCGCCCTCGCCGCATGTCGACTGGGAGGCCGGGCAGGTCGAACTGCTGACCGAGGCCGAGCCGTGGCCGGCCCCGGGGCGCCCGCGCCGTGCGGGGGTCTCCTCCTTCGGCGTCAGCGGGACGAACGCGCACGTGATCCTCGAGGAGCCGCCGGCTCCGGTGGAGGAGCCGGCCGACGACGCGCGCGAGCCCTCGCGGTCACCGGTGCCTCCTGCGGTGCCGGTGCTCGTCTCCGCCCGGAGCGAGGTGGCGTTGCGGGCGCAGGCGGAGCGGTTGCGCTCTCATCTGGTGTCTCGTGCGGAGCTCGAGCCGGTCGATGTGGGTTTCTCCCTCGCGACCACGCGGGCTCAGTTGGAGCGGCGTGGGGTGGTGGTGGCGGCTGATCGTGCGGGGTTGCTGGCCGGGTTGGGTGCCCTCGCTGATGGAGAGCCGGCGTCCGGGGTGTTCGAGGGCCGGGTGGTGGGGGGCAGGACGGCGTTCTTGTTCTCGGGTCAGGGTGCGCAGCGTCCGGGGATGGGTGCGGGTCTGGCCGCGGTGTACCCGGTGTTCGCGCAGGCGCTGGATGAGGTGTGCGGTGAGCTGGACGGGCGGCTCGGCCGGCCATTGAAGGAGCTGCTGTGGGCTCCTGAGGGGTCGGCGGAGGCTGGTCTGCTGGATGTCACGGAGTTCACGCAGGCGGGGTTGTTCGCGGTCGAGGTGGCGTTGTTCCGGCTGCTGGAGTCCCTGGGAATACGCCCGGATTACCTGGTCGGTCACTCGGTGGGCGAGCTGGTGGCGGCGCATGTGGCGGGGGTGTTGTCGCTTCCGGATGCGTGTGCGCTGGTGGCGGCCCGGGGCCGGCTCATGGGTTCCCTGCCGGCGGGGGGCGGGATGGTGGCGGTGCAGGCTTCCGAGGAGGAGGTCGCCGGGTCGTTGACCGGGTTCGAGGGGCGGTTGTCGGTCGCGGCGGTGAACGGCCCCCGAGCGGTGGTGGTGTCGGGAGATCTGGAGGCGGTGGAGGAGTGGTTGCCGCAGTGGCAGGGCCGTAAGACCTCGCGGTTGCGGGTCAGTCACGCGTTCCATTCGCCGCGGATGGAGCCGATGCTGGCCGAGTTCCGGCAGGTGGCCGAGGGTCTCAGTTTCGCCGAGCCGCGCATCCCGGTCGTCTCGAACGTGACCGGCCAGGTGGTGTCGGGAGAGCTGACCGACCCGGCCTACTGGGTGGATCATGTCCGCCGGGCGGTGCGGTTCCTGGACGGTGTCCGCACTCTCCGGGAGCAGGGCGTCTCCCGGTTCCTGGAGCTGGGCCCGGATGGGGTGCTGAGTGCTCTGGCGCGTCAGTCGATCGACGAGGACGACGCGGTGTTCGTACCCGCGTTGCGTGCCCGTCAGCCGGAGGCCGAGACCTTCGCCGCGTTCCTGGGCCAGGCCCACATCGCCGGTGCGACGGTCGATTGGCCGGCCTTCTACGCGAGTAGCGGGGCACAGCGGGTGGAACTGCCGACGTATGCCTTCCAGCGCGAGCGCTACTGGGTCGCGCCGGGCACAGGGGCGAACGATCCGGCCACCGCCGGCCTGGAACGCCTCGATCACCCGCTGCTCGCGGCCGCGGTTCAGGTCGGGGACCGCGAGGAGTGGGTGTTCACCGGGCGCCTGTCGCACGACATCGCGCCATGGACCCAGGACCATGCCGTGTTCGGGACGGTGATCGTGCCAGGCGCGGCGCTGGTCGAGCTGGCCCTCGCCGCGGGCCGGCATGTCGCGAGCCCGGTGGTGGAGGAGCTGGTCCTCGAGGCGCCGCTGCTCCTGCCGGATGACGCCGCGGTGCGGGTACAGGTCACGGTGGGCCGGGCCGACGAGGACGGCCGCCGGGAGGTGGCGATCTACTCCAGCCCGGAGGCCGCCGCCGAGGACGGCGAGCGTGCGGCGACCTGCCATGCGCGCGGGCTGCTGGCCGTGGCGGCGGAGCCGCCGGTGGCGTTCCCCGGGACGTGGCCGCCGGCCGGGGCGGAGCCGATCGCGGTCGAAACGCTGTACGGGCGGCTGGCCGAGGCCGGCTACGACTACGGGCCGTTGTTCCAGGGTGTGCGGGCGGCGTGGCGCGACGGCGAGGAGGTCTACACCGAGGTCGCGCTCGCTGACGATCTCATCGACGCCGCCAGGGGTTTCGGGATCCATCCGGCGCTGCTGGATGCCGCGTTGCATGGTGGGTTGCTGGAGAAGGAGGCGGGGTCTCCGGCGGAGCTGCCGTTCTCGTGGTCGGGGGTGCGGCTCGGGCAGGGGGAGGGTTCGCGGGTGCGGGTCCGGATCGCCCCTGCGGGTGAGTCCGCACTCCGCGTCGACGTCATGGATGAGGCCGGGGTAGCGGTGGTGTCGGTCGAGGCGCTGGCTGTTCGGCCGGTGGATCCGGCGCAGCTTCAGGTGGCCGGGCGGGCGGTGAACGGTTCGCTGTTCGGGGTCGAGTGGGGGCAGGTCGCGCCTGTGGCGCAGAACGGGGCGGGCCCGTTGCGTGTCGCGAGTCTGGGTGATCTCGCCGGGGCCGAGCGCTACGAGGACCTCGACGCGCTGACGCGCGCGGTCGCCGACGGTGCCCCCGCCCCGGCCGTGGTCGTCACCGCGATCTCGTGCCCACCGCACAAGCACGGTGCGGCCGAGAGGGCGCGTGCGGTCGCCGGTCAGACCCTGGAGTTGCTGCAGCGGTGGCTGGCCAGTGCGGATCTGGCGGATGCGCGGTTGGTCGTGGTGACGCGCCGTGGGGTCGCGGTGGGCGACGAGGCCCCCGATCTGGTGCAGGCGCCGGTGTGGGGAATGGTGCGCAGCGCGCAGTCCGAGAATCCGGGCCGGTTCGTGCTCGTCGACCTCGACGGCGAGGGCGACGTGCCGGATTGGGGGTCGCTGCTCCGTCTGGACGAGCCGCAGTTCGCGGTGCGCGCGGGCCGGTTGCTGGTGCCGAGGCTCACTCGTGCCGGGGCGGCGTCCGGTGAGCCGTTGCCGCTGGATCCGGACGGGACGGTGCTGATCACTGGTGGTACCGGCGGCCTGGGGGCGGTGTTCGCCGCACATCTCGCCCAGCGGCATGGTGCCAGGCGGTTGTTGCTGGTCAGCCGTCGTGGCCTGGCTGCGGAGGGTGCGGCGGAGCTGGTCGGGGCGCTGGAGGGGCTGGGCTGCCAGGTGCGGGTCGCGGCGTGTGACGTCGCGGATCGTGATCAGGTTGCCGGGTTGCTGGGGTCGCTGGAGTGTCCGTTGACGGCGGTGGTGCATGCGGCGGGGGTGCTGGATGACGGTGTGATCGAGTCGTTGACGCCGGAGCGGGTTGAGCGGGTGATGGGCCCGAAGGTGGATGGGGCGTGGCATCTGCATGAGCTGACCGCGGGGATGGACCTGTCGGCGTTCGTGCTGTTCTCTTCGGTGGCGGCGTTGATCGGTGGCCCTGGTCAGGGCAACTACGCCGCTGCGAACGCCTCTCTGGATGCTTTGGCGGCCAGGCGCCGCGCTGCCGGGCTTCCGGCGAGTTCGCTGGCGTGGGGGCTGTGGGCCGCTGGCACCGGGATGAGCGGGGGGCTGGAAGAAGCCGAGCTCGCCCGGTTGGAGCGGATGGGTCTGGGTGCGCTGCCGGTCGAGGTGGGTCTGGAGCTGTTCGACCAGGCGCAGCGGCTCGACGCGGCGCTGCTCGTACCGATCCGGCTCGAGCTCGGCGCGCTGCGGGCGCAGGCGCGGGCGGGTGTGCTGCCGGCGCTGCTGCGCGGGTTGGTGTCGGTGCCGGTGCGGCGGGTGGAGTCGGGGGGTGGGTCGCTCGCGCAGCGGCTGGCGGGCGTTGCCGAGGGTGATCGGGAACAGGTCGTGCTCGGGTTGGTGCAGGCGCAGGTGGCTGCGGTGTTGGGGCATGCCTCGCCCGCCGGCATCGACCCGGTGCGGGCGTTCAAGGAGCTGGGTGTCGACTCGCTGGCGGCGGTGGAGATCCGTAATCGGCTGTCGCAGGTCACCGGTCTGCGGTTGCCCACCACGCTGGTGTTCGACTATCCGACGTCTGCGGCGGTCGTGGGGTTGCTGCTGCGGGAGGCCGGCGGGGCTGTCGAGGCCGCGCGGCCGGTCGCCCGCGCGTCGCGATCACGCGCGACAGAGGACGAGCCGCTGGCGATCGTGGGAATGAGCTGCCGCTACCCCGGCGGGGTGATGTCCCCGGACGACCTGTGGGAACTCGTGGCACAGGGCCGCGATGCCGTCTCGGGGTTCCCGGCTGATCGTGGGTGGGACGTCGAGCACCTCTATGACCCTGATCCGGATCACCCTGGCACCGCTTACACCCGTGGGGGTGGGTTTGTGGAGCGGGCGGGGGAGTTCGACGCGGGGTTCTTCGGGATCAGCCCGCGCGAGGCGTTGGCGATGGATCCGCAGCAGCGGTTGTTGCTGGAGGGGGCATGGGAGGCGTTCGAGGACGCGGGAATTGATTCGTCTTCTTTGCGGGGGAGCGACACCGGTGTCTTCTGCGGGGTGATGTACCAGGACTACGGGTTCGTTGCGGGGCTGAGTGATCGCCGTTCGGAGATCGAGGGGTATTTGGGGATTGCTTCCGCGGGCAGTGTGGCGTCGGGCCGGGTGAGTTACACGTTCGGTTTGGAGGGGCCGGCGGTGTCGGTGGATACCGCGTGTTCCTCGTCGTTGGTGGCGGTGGATCTGGCGTGTAGGTCGCTGCGGTCGCGGGAGTGTTCGCTTGCGTTGGCGGGTGGGGTGACGGTGCTGGCGCGGCCGAACGTGTTCGTGGAGTTCAGCCGTCAACGAGGGGTGTCGCCTGATGGGCGGTGTAAGCCGTACGCGGCGGCGGCTGATGGTGTGGGGTGGGCCGAGGGTGCGGGTCTGCTGGTGCTGGAGCGGCTCTCGGACGCGCGTCGCAACGGCCACCGGGTGCTCGGGGTGGTGCGGGGGAGCGCGGTCAACCAGGACGGGGCGAGCAATGGTCTGACGGCGCCGAACGGTCCGTCGCAGGAGCGGGTGATCCGCCAGGCGCTGGCCAACGCCGGTCTCAAGCCAGGTGACGTCGACGCCGTAGAGGGACATGGGACCGGGACCCGACTCGGGGACCCCGTCGAGGCGCAGGCGCTGCTGGCCACGTACGGGCGCGAACGCGAGGACGGTCCTCTCCGGCTCGGCTCGATCAAGTCCAACCTCGGCCACACGCAGGCCGCCGCCGGAGTGGCCGGTGTGATCAAGATGGTCATGGCCATGCGGCACGGGATGCTGCCGCCGACCCTGCACGTCGATGCCCCCTCGCCGCACGTCGACTGGCAGGCCGGGCAGGTCGAACTGCTGACCGAGGCCGAGCCCTGGCCGGCCTCCGAACGACCCCGCCGCGCGGGGGTCTCCTCGTTCGGCATCAGCGGCACGAACGCGCACGTGATCTTGGAGGAGCCGCCGGCGCTGGATGAGGAGCCGGCCGACGACGCGCACGAGCCCTCCCGGTCGCCGGTGCACGATGAGGAGCCGGTCGAGAGTCCGAATGCTGTGCCGCCGGTGGTGCCGGTGCTGGTCTCCGCCCGGAGCGAGGTGGCGTTGCGGGCGCAGGCGGAGCGGTTGCGCTCTCATCTGCTGTCTCGTCCGGAGTCCGAGCCTGTCGATGTGGGTTTCTCTGCGGTGACCACGCGGGCGCAGTTGGAGCGCCGTGGCGTGGTGGTCGCGTCGGATCGAGCGGGGTTGCTGGCCGGGTTGGGTGCGCTGGCGGCTGGTGAACCTGCCGCAGGGGTGTTCGAGGGCCGGGTGGTGGCGGGCAGGACGGCGTTCTTGTTCTCGGGCCAGGGTGCACAGCGTCCGGGGATGGGTGCGGGCCTGGCCGCGGTGTATCCGCGGTTCGCGCAAGTGCTGGATGAGGTGTGCGGTGAACTGGACGGGCGGCTCGGCCGGTCATTGAAGGAGCTGCTGTTCGCCGCGGAGGGGTCGGCGGAGGCTGGTCTGCTGGATGTCACGGAGTTCACGCAGGCGGGGTTGTTCGCGGTCGAGGTGGCGTTGTTCCGGCTGCTGGAGTCGTTGGGTGTTCGCCCGGATGTGCTGATCGGCCATTCGGTAGGGGAACTGGTCGCGGCGCATGTGTCCGGGGTGTTGTCCCTTCCGGACGCGTGTGCGCTGGTGGCAGCCCGGGGCCGGCTCATGGGTTCCCTGCCGGCGGGGGGCGGGATGGTGGCGGTGCAGGCCTCCGAGGAAGAGATCTCCCGGTCGTTGACCGGGTTCGAGGGGCGGTTGTCGATCGCGGCGGTGAACGGCCCACGAGCGGTCGTGGTGTCAGGAGACCTGGAGGCGGTGGAGGAGTGGTTGCCGCAGTGGCAGGGCCGTAAGACCTCGCGGTTGCGGGTCAGTCACGCGTTCCACTCACCGCGGATGGAGCCGATGCTGGCCGAGTTCCGGCAGGTGGCCGAGGGTCTCAGTTTCAGCGAGCCGCGCATCCCGGTCGTGTCCAACGTGACCGGTGAACTAGTGACCTCGGAGCTGACGGATCCGGGTTACTGGGTGGATCATGTCCGTCGGGCGGTGCGGTTCCTGGACGGTGTCCGCACCCTCCGGGAGCAGGGCGTCTCCCGGTTCCTGGAGCTCGGCCCGGACGCGGTGCTCACCGCCCTCGCGCGCCAGTCGATCGACGAGGACGACGCGGTGTTCGTACCCGCGTTGCGTGCCCGCCAGCCGGAGGCCGAGACCTTCGCCGCGTTCCTGGGCCAGGCCCACATCGCCGGAGCGACGGTCGATTGGCCGGCCTTCTACGCCCACAGCGGGGCACAGCGGGTGGAACTCCCCACCTACGCCTTCCAACGCGAGCACTACTGGCTCATGGTGGGCAAAGACGCGGGCGATCTGGCCGCGGCGGGGCTCGGGCGGTTGGAGCATCCGGTGCTGGCCGCAGCGGTCCGGGTCGGGGACCGCGACGAATGGCTGTTCACCGGGCGCCTGTCCACCGATACACACCCCTGGGTGGCTGAGCATGCGCTCCTGGGCACCGTCGTGGTGCCCGGCACCGCGCTCGTCGAGCTCGCCCTCGCCGCGGGCGAGCACACCGCGAGCCCGGTGGTCGAGGAACTGGTCCTCGAGGCGCCGCTACTCCTGCCGGATGACGCCGCGGTGCGGGTACAGGTCACGGTGGGCCGGGCCGACGAGGACGGCCGCCGGGAGGTGGCGATCTACTCGTCCCCCGAAACCGCCGGCGAGGACGGCGAACGTGAGCCGACCTGCCACGCACGCGGGGTACTGGGCATGACGGCGGAACCTCCGGTGCCGTTCTCTGCGGTGTGGCCCCCTGAGGGTGCCGAACCGGTCGCGGTCGATGCGCTGTACGGGCGGCTGGCGGAGGCCGGGTACGACTACGGGCCGTTGTTCCAGGGTGTGCGGGCGGCGTGGCGCGACGGCGCACATGTCTACACCGAGGTGGAGCTACCCGATGACGCGGGTGGTGAGGGTTTCGGGATCCATCCGGCGCTGCTGGATGCCGCGTTGCATGGTGGGTTGCTGGAGAAGGAGGCGGGGTCTCCGGCGGAGCTGCCGTTCTCGTGGTCGGGGGTGCGGCTCGGGCAGGGGGAGGGTTCGCGGGTGCGGGTCCGGATCGCCCCTGCGGGTGAGTCCGCACTCCGCGTCGACGTCATGGATGAGGCCGGGGTAGCGGTGGTGTCGGTCGAGGCGCTGGCTGTTCGGCCGGTGGATCCGGCGCAGCTTCAGGTGGCCGGGCGGGCGGTGAACGGTTCGCTGTTCGGGGTCGAGTGGGGGCAGGTCGCGCCTGTGGCGCAGAACGGGGCGGGCCCGTTGCGTGTCGCGAGTCTGGGTGATCTCGCCGGGGCCGAGCGCTACGAGGACCTCGACGCGCTGACGCGGGCGGTCGCCGGGGGTGTGGCGGTCCCGGATGTCGTGGTCGCCGCGATCGGCGGTTCTGCGGCGGATGACGCTGGTGTGGTGGCCGGGGTGCACAGGGCCGCGGAGCAGACCCTGGAGTTGCTGCAGCGGTGGCTGGCCAGTGCGGACCTGGCGCGTGCCCGGTTGGTCGTGGTGACGCGCCGTGGGATCGCGGTGGGCGACGAGGCTCCCGATCTGGTGCAGGCGCCGGTGTGGGGGTTGGTGCGCAGCGCGCAGTCCGAGCATCCGGGCCGGTTCGTGCTGGTCGACCTCGACGGCGAGGGTGACGTGCCGGATTGGGGGTCGTTGCTCCGTCTGGACGAACCGCAGTTCGCGGTGCGCGTGGGCAGGTTGTTGACCCCGAGGCTCGCGCGGACGCCCGCGGCGCCGGCGGGCGCAGAGCCACCATCGCTGGATCCGGACGGGACGGTCCTGATCACCGGCGGTACGGGAGGTCTCGGGGCGGTGTTCGCCCGTCACCTCGCTGGGGCCCGCGGGGTGAGACGGCTGCTGCTGGTCAGCCGGCGCGGCCCCGGCGCGGCCGGGGTGGAGGAGCTCGTCGCGGAGCTGGAGGCGCTGGGCTGTCAGGCGCGGGTCGTCGCGTGCGATGTGTCCGACCGGGATCAGCTCGCCGGTTTGCTCGGGTCGTTGGAGCATCCGCTCACGGCGGTGGTCCACGCCGCGGGTGTGCTGGACGACGGGGTGATCGAGTCGCTGACCCTGGAGCAGGTCGGGCGGGTGATGCGTCCCAAGGTGGATGCGGCGTTGCATCTGCACGAGCTGACGGCGGACATGCCGTTGTCGGCGTTCGTGTTGTTCTCCTCGGTGGCGGCGCTGATGGGCGGCCCGGGGCAGGGCAACTACGCCGCGGCCAACGCGGTCCTCGACGGCCTCGCGCAGCAGCGGCGGGCCGCGGGGTTGGCGGGGAGTTCGCTGGCCTGGGGGTTGTGGGCCGACGCGGGCGGCATGGCGGGTGAGCTCGGTGAGGCCGATCTCGCGCGGCTCGGGCGGATGGGAGTGGTGCCTCTGCCGACGAGCCTGGGGCTGGAGCTGTTCGACCAGGCGGAGCGGCTCGACGCGGCGCTGCTGGTGCCCGTACGCCTCGATCTGGGTGCGCTGCGGACCCAGGCGCGGGCGGGTGTGCTGCCGGCGTTGCTGCGGGGGCTGGTCCGCGCGCCGGCACGGCGCGCGGAGTCCGCGGGCGGATCGCTCGCGCAGCGGCTCGCGGGCGTGCAGGAGGCCGAGCGGGAACAGGTCGTCCTCCAGCTGGTCCAGGCCCAGGTGGCCGCGGTGCTCGGGCACGCCTCGCCCGCCACCATCGACCCCGCCCGCGCGTTCACCGAGCTCGGGTTCGACTCGCTCGCCGCGGTCGAGCTCCGCAACCGGCTCACCCAGGCCACCGGACTGCGACTGCCCACCACGCTCATCTTCGACCACCCGACGTGCGCGGCGGTCGCGCAACTGCTCCTCGCCGAGGCCGGCGGCGCCGCCGCGGTGCCGCCCATCGAGCAGGAGCTCGCGAAGCTCGAAGGCCTGCTCGCCACGATGCCGACCGGCGAGAAGCAGCATGTGGCCGGGCGCCTGCGCTCACTCCTGGCCGCGATCACCGACGGTGCGCAGCGGACGAGTGAGCGGATCGAGTCGGCCACGACCGTGGACGAGGTCTTCCAGCTGATCGACGCCGAGTTCGGCGAGGCATGACGGCAAGCGCGAGCCCGGAACCCAAGGGGACATGACCATGAGCGTGGAAGTCAACGACGCGCAGCAGGAGAAGCTCGTCCGGTACTTGAAACGGGTCGCCGTCGACCTCAACGAGACCCGGGCACGGCTGCGGGAGTTCGAGGATCGCGCGAGCGAACCGCTGGCGATCGTGGGAATGAGCTGCCGCTATCCCGGCGGCGTGACGTCCCCGGCGGACCTGTGGGAGTTCGTGGCCGGAGGACGTTCGGCGATCTCCGGATTCCCCGACGATCGTGGCTGGGACGTCGAGCACCTCTACGACCCCGACCCGGATCACCCGGGCACCGCCTACACCCGCGGGGGCGGGTTCGTGGATCGGGCAGGAGAGTTCGACGCGGACTTCTTCGGGATCAGCCCGCGCGAGGCACTCGCGATGGACCCCCAGCAACGCCTGATCCTGGAAGCCGCATGGGAGGCGTTCGAGGACGCCGGCATCGACTCGACGTCCCTGCGCGGCAGTGACACCGGTGTCTTCTGCGGCGTGATGTACCAGGACTACGGGTTCGTCGCGGGGCTGAGCGACCGGCGACCGGAGATCGAGGGCTACCTGGGGATCGCCTCGGCGGGCAGTGTCGCGTCGGGCCGTCTCAGTTACACGTTCGGGCTGGAAGGACCTGCGGTGTCGGTCGACACCGCCTGCTCGTCCTCGCTGGTCGCGGTGGACCTGGCGTGCAAGTCGCTGCGGGCGCAGGAGTGTTCTCTCGCGCTGGTGGGCGGGGTGACGGTGCTGGCTCGGCCGAACGTGTTCGTGGAGTTCAGCCGCCAGCGAGGGGTGTCTCCGGATGGGCGGTGCAAGCCGTACGCGGCGGCGGCCGACGGGGTGGGGTGGGCCGAGGGCGTCGGCCTGCTGGTGCTGGAGCGGCTCTCGGACGCACGTCGTCATGGCCGCCGGATCCTGGGGGTGGTCCGGGGCAGCGCGGTCAACCAGGACGGGGCGAGCAACGGGCTCACCGCGCCGAACGGTCCGTCGCAGGAGCGGGTGATCCGCCAGGCGCTCGCCAACGCCGGTCTGAGCGCCGCGGACGTGGACGCCGTCGAAGGCCACGGCACCGGGACGCCGCTCGGCGACCCGATCGAGGCCCAGGCGTTGCTGGCCACCTACGGACGAGAGCGCGAGAACGGGCCACTGCGCCTCGGCTCGGTCAAGTCCAACCTCGGCCACACCCAGGCCGCCGCCGGAGTGGCCGGCGTGATCAAGATGGTGATGGCGATGCGGCACGGGGTGCTGCCGCCGACCCTGCACGTCGACGCCCCCTCGCCGCACGTCGACTGGAGCGCGGGTGAGGTGAGGCTGCTGACCGAGGCCGAGCAGTGGCCGGCCTCCGAACGGCCCCGGCGCGCGGGCGTGTCCTCGTTCGGCGTCAGCGGTACGAACGCGCACGTGATCATCGAGGAACCGCCGGCCGAGGCACCGGACGCCGAGCCGGAAGGGCGGAAGGCGGGCGGCGCGCCGCCGGTCGTACCGGTGCTCGTCTCCGCCCGGAGCGAGGCGGCCCTGCGGGCGCAGGCCGACCGGCTGCGCGCGCACCTGATCGCCCGGCCCGAGCTCACGCTCCTCGACGTCGGGTTCGCGCAGTCGACCACCCGGGCGCACCTCGAACGTCGCGCGGCGATCCTCGCCGCCGATCGCGGCGCGTTGCTGACCGGGCTCAAGGCGCTCTCCGCAGCCGAACCCGCGGCGGAGGTGCTCGACGGGCACGTGGCCGGCGGCAAGGCGGTGTTCGTGTTCCCCGGGCAGGGCGCCCAATGGGAGCGGATGGGGATGGAGCTGCTGGACTCCTCGCCCGTCTTCGCCGAGGAGATCGCCGCCTGCGGCGAGGCGCTGTCGCGGCACGTCGACTGGCGGCTCGACGACGTACTGCGCGGGGTGCCCGGCGCGCCGTCGCTGGAGCGGGTCGACGTGGTGCAGCCCGCGCTGTTCGCGGTGATGGTGTCCCTGGCCCGGCTGTGGCGGTCCTACGGCATCGAACCGACGGCGGTCGTGGGGCACTCCCAGGGCGAGATCGCGGCAGCGTACACGGCGGGCGGGTTGTCGCTCGACGACGCCGCCCGGATCGTCGCGCTGCGCAGCCGCGCGGTGCGCGAGCGGCTGGCCGGCCACGGCGGGATGGTGTCCATCGCGCTGCCGGCCGACCGGGTCGAGGAACGGATCGAGCGGTACGGCGGGCGCGTGTCGGTCGCGGCCGTCAACGGTCCCGCGGCGGTGGTCGTCTCCGGCGAGCCCGGCGATCTGGACGAACTGCTGGCCGCGTGCGAGCACGACGGGGTCCGGTCCCGGCGGGTGCCCGTCGACTACGCCTCCCACTCGGCCCACGTCGAGGCCATCGAGGACGAGCTGCTCCAGACGCTCGCACCGATCGCGCCGCGGTCGGGTCAGATCCCGTTCTACTCGACGGCGGACGGCCAGTTCCTCGACACGGCGAAGCTCGACGCCGCCTACTGGTACCGCAACCTGCGCGGGCGCGTCGGGTTCGAGCCTGCGGTCCGGGCGCTCATCGAGAACGGCGCGAACTGCTTCATCGAGGTCTCCCCGCACCCCGTGCTGACGATGCCGGTCGACGAGACGATCCAGGCGCTCGACGCCGCCAACCGGGTCGAGGTGGTCGGCTCGCTGCGCCGCGGTGAGGGCGGCCTCGACCGGTTCGCGACGTCGCTGGCCGAGGCGCACGTGGCCGGGGTGGCGGTGGACTGGCAGGGCTTCTTCGCGGGCAGCGGGGCGCGGCGCGTGGAGCTGCCGACGTACGCGTTCCAGCGCGAGCGGTACTGGGTCGCGCCCGGCACCGGGGCGGGAGATCTGGCCGCGGCGGGGCTCGGGCAGCTGGATCACCCGGTGCTGGCCGCGGCGGTTCAGGTGGGGGACCGGGAGGAGTGGGTGTTCACCGGTCGCCTGTCGCAGGACGCCCAGCCGTGGACGCAGGACCATGCCGTGTTCGGAATGGTGATCGTGCCGGGCGCCGCACTGGTCGAGCTGGCGCTGGCGGCGGGCCGTCACGTGGGCTGCCCGGTGATCGAGGAACTGGTCCTCGAGTCCCCGCTGCTCCTGGCGGACGACGCCGCCGTGCAGGTACAGGTCACGGTGGGCCGGGCCGATGAGGACGGCCGCCGGGAGGTGGCGATCTTCTCCCGCCCCGAGACCGCCGGTGCGGACGGCGAGAGTGAAGCGACCTGTCACGGGCGCGGGGTGCTGGGCGTGGCGGCGGAGCCGCCGGTGGCGTTCCCCGGGACGTGGCCGCCGGCCGGGGCGGAGCCGGTCGCGGTCGATGCGCTGTACGGGCGGCTGGCCGAGGCCGGCTACGACTACGGGCCCGTCTTCCAGGGGCTGCGGGCGGCCTGGCGCGCCGGCGAGGAGGTCTACACCGAGGTGGTGCTTCCCGACGACGCCGGTGGGGACGGGTTCGGGATCCATCCGGCGTTGCTGGACGCCGCGTTGCACGGCGGGCTGCTGGAGAAGGAGGCGGGGTCCCCGGCGGATCTGCCGTTCTCGTGGTCCGGGGTACGGCTCGGGCAGGGGAAGAGCTCGCGGGTACGGGTCCGCATCGCCCCGGCGGGCGGCTCCGCGGTCCGCATCGACATCGCCGGCGAGCACGGCGAGGCGATGGCGAGCGTCGAGAACCTCGCTTTCCGCCCGGTCGAGCAGGCGCAGCTCGAGGGCGCGCAGAGCGGCCGGCAGCGCTCGCTGTTCCACCTCGACTGGGTCCCGGTCACCGACATCCCGCAGAAGCCGGCTCGGCTCGCGGCGCTCGGCGGCGAACTCGACGGAGCCGGGGAGCGGTTCGCGGACCTGGACGCCCTGGAGCGGGCGCTCGCCGACGGTGCCGTCGCGCCCGACGCGGTCGTCGCCGCGATCGACACCCCGGCCGGGGACCAGGCCGGCGCGGCGCGGGCGGTCGCTGAGAGCACTCTCGGGCTGCTGCAGCGGTGGCTGGCGAGCGAGCGGCTCACCGACGCGCGCCTGGTGGTGGTGACCCGCCACGGCATCGCGGTCGGAGACGAGGCCGCGGATCTGGCGCAGGCGCCGGTGTGGGGAATGGTGCGCAGCGCGCAGTCCGAGCATCCCGGACGCTTCGTGCTCGTCGACCTCGACGGTGCGGCCGGCGAGCCGGACTGGGGCTCGCTGATCGGCTTGGACGAGCCGCAACTCGCGGTGCGCGAGGGCCGGCTGCTGACCCCGCGGCTCGCGCGCGTGCCGGCGAGTGCGCCGGACGGCGCCTGGCGGCTGTCGATCGAACGGAAGGGATCGCTCGAAGGCCTGGCCATCACCCCGTCGGAAGGGGACCGGCCGCTCGGCGTGGACGAGGTGCGGGTCCGGGTACGGGCCGCGGGTCTCAACTTCCGGGACGTACTGATCGCGCTCGGCCTGTACCCGGGTGACGCCCCGCTGGGCAGCGAGGCGGCGGGGGTGGTCCTCGATGTCGGCTCCGCGGTGACGGACCTCGCGCCGGGCGATCGGGTGATGGGCCTGGTCACCGACGCCTTCGGGCCGGTCGCGGTGGTGGACCGGCGGATGATCGTGCCGATGCCGGCAGGCTTCTCGTTCGCGCAGGCGGCATCGGTGCCGGTGGTGTACCTGACCGCGTACTACGGGCTGGTCGACCTCGCCGGCCTGGCGCAGGGCGAGCGGCTGCTGGTGCACGCCGCGGCCGGCGGCGTCGGGATGGCGGCCGTCCAGCTCGCCCGCCACCTGGGGGCGGAGGTGTTCGCGACGGCGAGCCCGCCGAAGTGGCAGGCGGTCAGCGCCCTCGGCATCACCGATGAGCGGATCGCCTCCTCGCGCGACCTCGGGTTCCGCGACAAGTTCCTGAAGGTCACCGGGGGGGACGGCGTGGACGTCGTGCTGGACGCCCTCGCCGGGGAGTTCGTCGACGCATCGCTGGAGCTGCTACCGCGAGGTGGCCGCTTCATCGAGATGGGCAAGGCCGACCTCCGGGATCCGGAGGCCGTCGCGCGCCGGCACACCGGGGTGCGCTACCGGTCCTACGACCTGTTCGAGGCAGGACCGGACCGTATCCAGGAGATGCTGCGCGAGGTCGTCGCCCTGTTCGAGCAAGGGGTGCTCCAGCACGCGCCGATCCGGACCTGGGACGTGCGCCGCGGCCGCGAGGCGTTCCGGTTCCTGCGCGAAGGCCGGAACATCGGCAAGGTCGTCCTCACGGTCCCGGCGCCGCTCGACCCGGACGGGACGGTGCTGATCACCGGTGGCACCGGTGGTCTCGGGGCGGTGCTCGCCGAGCATCTCGCCCGGACGCATGGTGCCAGGCGGCTGCTGCTGGTCAGCCGCCGTGGTCCGGCGGCCGAGGGGGTGGAACGGCTCGTCGCGGACCTCGGCGTGCTGGGGTGCGAGGCGCGGGTCGCTGCGTGCGACGTTGCCGATCGTGAACAGCTCGCCGCGCTGCTGGCGTCGCTGGAGCACCCGCTCACCGCGGTCGTGCACGCGGCCGGGGTGCTGGATGACGGTGTGATCGAGTCACTGACCGCGGAGCAGATCGAGCGGGTCATGCGCCCCAAGGTCGACGCCGCCCTGCATCTGCACGAGCTGACCGCGGACATGGAGCTGTCGGCGTTCGTGCTGTTCTCCTCGGTCGCGGCGCTGATCGGCGGCCCCGGTCAGGGCAACTACGCCGCCGCGAACGCCTTCCTCGACGCTCTGGCCGCCCGGCGTCGTGCCCAGGGGCTTCCCGGGAGTTCGCTGGCGTGGGGGCTGTGGGCGGACGCGACCGGGATGACCGCCGGCCTGGACGAGGCCGAACTCGCCCGGCTGGAGCGGACGGGCTTCGGCGCGCTGTCGGCGGAGCTCGGCCTGGAGCTGTTCGACCAGGCGCGGCGACTCGACGAGGCGCTGCTCGTACCGGTCCGGCTCGAGCTCGGCGCGCTGCGGGCCCAGGCGCGGACGGGCATGCTTCCGGCACTGCTGCGCGGGCTGGTCCGCACACCGGCGCGGCGCGCGGAGTCCGCGGGCGGCTCGCTCGCCGAGCGGCTGGCCGGCGCCCCGCAGCCCGACTGGGAGCGCATCACGCTCGACCTGGTTCGCGCACAGGTCGCCTCCGTCCTCGGACACGCCTCACCCGAGGCGGTCGGCCCCGACCGCGCGTTCAAGGAACTCGGCTTCGACTCCCTCGCGGCCGTCGAACTCCGCAACCGGCTCACCCGCGCCACCGGCCTGCGGCTGCCCACCACGCTCGTCTTCGACCACCCGACGCCCACGGCGGTCGCGCAGTACCTGATCCCGGTCGCCATGCCGGGCGCCGCGACGAACGGCCACCGGCAGTCGGAGGAGGACGAGATCCGCGACGTGCTGACGTCCATCCCGATCGGACGCCTGCGCAACGCGGGGCTGCTCGACACCCTCCTCGAACTGGCGAACGGAGGCCCGGACGACGAGGGCCCGCCGGCGCCGGGAGCCGCCGCGTCGATCGACGACATGGACGTCGAGTCCCTGATCCGGATGACCCAAGAGGACGTGGCATGAGAACAGCCGGCAACGCGGTCGCCGCTGCGCGCCCGGACATGGAGGCGTAGGCATGGCCGCCGATCAGAACGACCTCGTCGAGGCACTCCGGAGGTCGCTCAAGGAGACCGAGCGCCTCAAGCAGCAGAACCGGCGGCTCCTGGCCCAGTCCACCGAGCCGGTGGCGATCGTGGGGATGAGCTGCCGCTACCCCGGCGGAGTCGATTCGCCGGCCGACCTGTGGGAGCTGGTGGCCGAGGGCCGTGACGCGATGTCGGGGCTGCCGAAGGATCGCGGCTGGGACCTCGAGCGCCTGTACGACCCGGATCCCGACCGGCCCGGCACCGTGTACGCGCGCGCCGGCGGGTTCGTCGACGGCGTGGGCGACTTCGACGCGGGGTTCTTCGGCATCAGCCCCCGGGAGGCGCTGGCGACCGACCCTCCCCAGCGCCTGATGCTGGAGGCGGCGTGGGAGGCGTTCGAGGACGCGGGCATCGACCCCACCTCGCTGGGCGGCTCGAGCACGGGGGTGTTCTGCGGCGCCGTGTCCTCGGGCTACGGCGGAGCGATGACGCCGGAACTCGAAGGGTTCCGGCTCGCCGGCACGACGACCAGCGTCGTCTCCGGCCGGGTCGCGTACAGCTTCGGTCTCGAAGGCCCCGCGGTGACAGTGGACACGGCGTGCTCCTCCTCGCTGGTGGCGCTGCACATGGCCGCCCAGGCACTGCGCTCCGGTGACTGCACGCTGGCCCTCGTCGGCGGGGTGACCGTGCTCGCGGGGCCGTTCCTGCTGGTGGAGTTCAGCCGGCAGCGGGGCCTCGCACCGGACGGGCGCTGCAAGTCGTACGCCGCCGCGGCGGACGGGACCGGGTTCTCCGACGGGCTGGGGCTGCTGGTGCTTGAGCGGCTGTCGGACGCGCGTCGTAACGGCCGCCGGATCCTGGGAGTGGTGCGGGGCAGTGCGGTCAACCAGGACGGGGCCAGCAACGGGCTCACCGCGCCGAACGGTCCGTCGCAGGAGCGGGTGATCCGCCAGGCGCTGGCCAACGCCGGGCTGAGCGCGGGCGAGGTCGATGCCGTGGAGGGGCACGGGACCGGGACCCGGCTGGGGGACCCGGTCGAGGCGCAGGCGTTGCTGGCGACGTACGGGAGTGAGCGCGAGGACGGCCCGGTGCGGCTCGGCTCGATCAAGTCCAACCTCGGCCACACCTCGGCCGCCGCCGGGGTGGCCGGTGTGATCAAGATGGTGATGGCGATGCGGCACGGGGTGCTGCCGCCGACCCTGCACGTCGATGCCCCCTCGCCGCACGTCGACTGGGAGGCCGGGCAGATCCGGTTGCTGACCGAGGCCGAGGTATGGCCGTCCTCAGAACGACCCCGCCGGGCGGGCGTGTCCTCGTTCGGCATCAGCGGCACGAACGCGCACGTGATCATCGAGGAGCCGCCGGCGGTCGATGACGAGGCCGCCGACGACGCGCACGAGCCCTCCCGGCCCCCGGTGGTGCCGGTGCTGGTGTCGGGCCGGGGCGAGGCGGCGTTGCGGGCACAGGCGGAGCGGTTGCGCTCTCATCTGCTGTCTCGTGCGGAGCTCGAACTGGTGGATGTGGGTTTCTCGCTGGCGACCACGCGGGCGCAGTTGGAGCACCGTGCGGTGGTGGTCGCGTCGGATCGTGCGGGGTTGCTGGCGGGGTTGGGTGCGCTGGCGGCTGGTGAACCTGCCGCAGGGGTGTTCGAGGGCCGGGTGGTGGGGGGTAGGA
Organism: Actinomadura scrupuli; assembly: GCF_050971785.1. Lineage (NCBI taxonomy): Bacteria > Bacillati > Actinomycetota > Actinomycetes > Streptosporangiales > Thermomonosporaceae > Actinomadura > Actinomadura scrupuli. The sequence continues at coordinate 299,886 of NZ_JBPCCU010000003.1, forward strand.
CCGCGTTCTTGTTCTCGGGTCAGGGTGCGCAGCGCGCCGGTATGGGTGCGGGTCTGGCGGCAGTGTATCCGGTGTTCGCGCGGGCGTTGGATGAGGTGTGCGGTGAGTTGGACGGGCGGCTGGGCCGGTCGTTGAAGGAGCTGCTGTTCGCCGCGGAGGGCTCGGCTGAGGCTGGTCTGCTGGACGTCACGGAGTTCACGCAGGCGGGGTTGTTCGCGGTCGAGGTGGCGTTGTTCCGGCTGCTGGAGTCCCTGGGTGTTCGCCCGGATGTGCTGATCGGCCATTCGGTGGGGGAGCTGGTGGCGGCGCATGTGTCCGGGGTGTTGTCCCTTCCGGATGCGTGTGCGCTGGTGGCGGCCCGGGGCCGGCTCATGGGTTCCCTGCCGGCGGGTGGCGGGATGGTCGCGGTGCAGGCCTCCGAGGAAGAGATCGCCGGGTCGTTGACCGGGTTCGAGGGGCGGTTGTCGGTCGCGGCGGTGAACGGCCCACGGGCGGTGGTGGTGTCGGGTGACCTGGAGGCGGTGGAGGAGTGGTTGCCGCAGTGGCAGGGCCGTAAGACCTCGCGGTTGCGGGTCAGTCACGCGTTCCACTCACCGCGGATGGAGCCGATGCTGGCCGAGTTCCGGCAGGTGGCCGAGGGTCTCAGTTTCAGCGAGCCGCGCATCCCGGTCGTGTCCAACGTGACCGGCCAGGTGGTGTCGGGAGAGCTGACCGACCCTGGCTACTGGGTGGATCACGTCCGCCGGGCGGTGCGGTTCCTGGACGGGGTCCGCACTCTCCGGGAGCAGGGTGTGTCGCGGTTCCTGGAGCTGGGCCCGGACGGGGTGCTGAGTGCTCTGGCGCGTCAGTCGATCGACGAGGACGACGCGGTGTTCGTACCCGCGTTGCGTGCCCGTCAGCCGGAGGCCGAGGCGTTCGCCGCGTTCCTGGGCCAGGCCCACATCGCCGGGGCGACGGTCGATTGGCCGGCCTTCTACGCGAGTAGCGGGGCGCAGCGGGTGGAACTGCCCACCTACGCCTTCCAGCGCGAACGCTACTGGCTCTCCCCGGACACCGGAGTGGGCCACCCGGCCGCCGCCGGGCTCGAACGCCTCGACCACCCGCTGCTCGCGGGCGCGGTCCGCGTTGGGAACCGCGACGAGTGGGTGTTCACCGGGCGTCTGTCGGCCGATGCGCAGCCCTGGGTGGCTGAGCATGTGCTGCTGGGCACCGTCGTGGTGCCCGGCACCGCGCTGGTCGAGCTGGCCCTCGCCGCGGGCCGGCATGTCGCGAGCCCGGTGGTCGACGAACTGGTCATCGAAGCCCCACTGATCATCGAGGACGGTGCCGCGGTCCAGCTGCAGGTCACGGTCGGCGAGCCCGACGAGGACGGCCGCCGCGACGTCGCCGTCTACTCCCGCTCCGAAGCCGCGGCCGAAGGCGACGGTGAGCGCGAGGCGACCCGCCATGCGCGAGGCATGCTCGCACCGGAGGCCGAACGCGTCGCGGCCTGGCCCGAGCAGTGGCCGCCGGAGGGCGCCGAGCCGCTCTCCGTCGACGACCTGTACGGGCGGCTGACCGACATCGGCTACGACTACGGCCCGGTCTTCCAGGGCGTACGGGCGGCCTGGCGCGACGGCGACGAGGTCTACGCCGAGGTCGCGCTCTCCGACGATCACGTGGACGCCGCCAAGGGGTTCGGCATCCATCCGGCGCTGTTCGACGCGGCGGTGCAGAGCGGCGCGGTCCTGCTGATCGACGGGGACGGCAGCCGGCACAAGATGCCGTTCAGCTGGACAGGTGTGCGGCTCGAACACCTGGGCACCTCCCGGCTGCGCGTCCGCGTCGTCGGCATCGGCGACTCCGCGGTGCGGCTCGACGCGGTGGACGAGACCGGGGCAACGATCGTCGCGGTCAATGCCATGATCGCCCGTCCGGTCGAGCAGGCGCGGCTCGAGGGCGCCCAGCGATCGGGGAGCAGGTCGCTGTTCCAGGTCGAGTGGAACCAGGTCGCGCCCGCGGGACAGAACGGGGCGGGCCCGCTGCGCGTCGCGAGTCTCGGTGAGGTCGCCGGGGCCGAGCGCTACGAGGACCTCGACGCGTTGGAGCGGGCGGTGGCCGAGGGGGCGGCGGCCCCGGACGTGGTCGTCGCGGCGGTCGGTGGGTCGGTGGCGGACGGTCTTGGTGCGGCCGAGGGGGCGCGTGCGGTCGCCGGTCAGGCGCTGGGGTTGTTGCAGCGGTGGCTGGCCAGTGCGGACCTGGCGGATGCGCGGTTGGTCGTGGTGACGCGCCGTGGGGTCGCGGTGGGCGACGAGGCCCCGGATCTGGCGCAGGCGCCGGTGTGGGGGTTGGTGCGCAGCGCGCAGTCCGAGAATCCCGGCCGGTTCGTGCTGGTCGACCTCGACGGTGAGGGCGACGACCCCGACTGGGGGTCGCTCATCGGTTCGGAGGAGCCGCAGTTCGCGGTGCGTGCGGGTCGGTTGCTGGTGCCGAGGCTCGCGCGGACGTCGGCGGCGCCGGCGGGCGCGGAGCCACCGACGCTGGATCCGGACGGGACGGTCCTGATCACCGGGGGTACCGGTGGCCTGGGGGCGGTGTTCGCCGAGCACCTTGCCCGGACGCGTGGCGTCAAGCGGTTGTTGCTGGTCAGCCGTCGTGGCCTGGCTGCGGAGGGTGCGGCGGAGCTGGTCGGGGAGCTGGAGGGGCTGGGCTGCCAGGTGCGGGTCGCGGCGTGTGATGTGTCGGATCGTGATCAGGTTGCTGGGTTGCTGGGGTCGCTGGAGTGTCCGTTGACGGCGGTGGTGCATGCGGCGGGGGTGCTGGATGACGGTGTGATCGAGTCGTTGACGCCGGAGCGGCTTGAGCGGGTGATGGGTCCGAAGGTGGATGGGGCGGTGCATCTGCATGAGCTGACGGCGGGGATGGACCTTGCGGCGTTCGTGGTGTTCTCTTCGGTGGCGGCGTTGATCGGTGGTCCTGGTCAGGGCAATTATGCGGCTGCGAACGCTTCTTTGGATGCTTTGGCGGCTTGGCGTCGCGCTGCGGGGCTTCCTGGGAGTTCGCTGGCGTGGGGGCTGTGGGCCGCTGGTACCGGGATGAGCGGGGGGCTGGAGGAGGCCGAGCTCGCCCGGTTGGAGCGGATGGGTCTGGGTGCGCTGCCGGTCGAGGTGGGTCTGGGGCTGTTCGACCAGGCGCAGCGGCTCGACGCGGCGCTGCTCGTACCGATCCGGCTCGAGCTCGGCGCGCTGCGGGCGCAGGCGCGGGCGGGCGTGCTGCCGGCGCTGCTGCGCGGGTTGGTGTCGGTGCCGGTGCGGCGGGTGGAGTCCGCGGGTGGGTCGCTCGCGCAGCGGCTGGCGGGTGTTGCCGAGGGTGATCGGGAACAGGTCGTGCTCGGGTTGGTGCAGGCGCAGGTGGCTGCGGTGTTGGGGCATGCCTCGCCCGCCGGCATCGACCCGGTGCGGGCGTTCAAGGAGTTGGGTGTCGACTCGCTGGCGGCGGTGGAGATCCGTAATCGGCTGTCGCAGGTCACGGGTCTGCGGTTGCCCACCACGTTGGTGTTCGACTATCCGACGTCTGCGGCGGTCGTGGGGTTGCTGCTGCGAGAGGTCGGCGGAGTCGAGGCCGCGCGGCCGGTCGCCCGCCGGTCGCGGTCGCGTGCGACGGCGGATGAGCCGCTGGCGATCGTGGGAATGAGCTGCCGCTACCCCGGGGGCGCCATGTCCCCGGACGACCTGTGGGAACTCGTGGCAGCGGGACGCGATGCCGTCTCGGGGCTGCCGGAGGACCGCGGCTGGGACCTCGCGCGCCTCTACGACCCGGATCCCGACCGGCCCGGCACCGTGTACGCGCGCGGCGGGGGGTTCGTCGACCGGGCGGGGGAGTTCGACGCGGGGTTCTTCGGGATCAGCCCGCGCGAGGCACTGGCGATGGATCCGCAGCAGCGCCTGATCCTGGAGGCCGCGTGGGAGGCGTTCGAGGACGCCGGCATCGACCCGACCTCCCTGCGCGGCACGGACACGGGAGTGTTCTGCGGCGCCGTGTCCACAGACTACGGCGGAGCGATGACGCCGGAACTCGAGGGGTTCCGGCTGACCGGCACGACCACCAGCGTCCTCTCCGGCCGCGTCGCCTACAGCCTGGGCCTGGAGGGGCCGGCGGTATCGGTCGATACGGCGTGCTCCTCGTCGCTGGTGGCGCTGCATCTGGCCGCGCAGGCGCTGCGTTCGGGAGAGTGCTCGCTGGCGCTGGCCGGTGGAGTGACGGTGATGACCGGGCCGTTCCTGCTGGTGGAGTTCAGCCGGCAGCGGGGCCTGGCACCGGACGGGCGCTGCAAGTCGTACGCCGCCGCGGCGGACGGGACCGGGTTCTCCGACGGACTCGGCCTGCTGGTGCTGGAGCGGCTGTCGGACGCGCGTCGCAACGGCCACCGGGTGCTCGGAGTGGTGCGGGGCAGTGCGGTCAACCAGGACGGGGCCAGCAACGGGCTCACGGCCCCCAACGGTCCGTCGCAGGAGCGGGTGATCCGCCAGGCGCTGGCCAACGCCGGTCTCAAGCCAGGTGACGTCGACGCCGTGGAGGGGCATGGGACCGGGACCCGGCTCGGGGACCCGGTCGAGGCGCAGGCGTTGCTGGCCACGTACGGGCGCGAGCGAGAGGACGGTCCCCTCCGGCTCGGCTCGATCAAGTCCAACATCGGGCACACCTCGGCCGCCGCCGGAGTGGCCGGGGTGATCAAGATGGTCCTGGCGATGCGGCACGGCCGGTTGCCCGCGACCCTGCACGTCGATGCTCCCTCGCCGCATGTCGACTGGGAGGCCGGGCAGATTCGGTTGCTGACCGAGGCCGAGGCATGGCCGGCCTCCCAACGGCCGCGCCGCGCGGCCGTCTCCTCCTTCGGCGTCAGCGGCACGAACGCCCACGTGATCATCGAGGAGCCGCCGGCCGAGACACAGCACACCGAGCCGGCCGAGGATCCGGATGCCGTGCCTCCTGCGGTGCCGGTGCTCGTCTCCGCCCGGAGCGAGGTGGCGTTGCGGGCACAGGCCGAGCGGTTGCGCTCTCATCTGGTGGCTCGTGCGGAGCTCGAGCCGGTCGATGTGGGTTTCTCCCTCGCGACCACGCGGGCTCAGTTGGAGCGGCGTGGGGTGGTGGTGGCGGCTGATCGTGCGGGGTTGCTGGCCGGGTTGGGTGCCCTCGCTGATGGAGAGCCGGCGTCCGGGGTGTTCGAGGGCTGGGTGGTGGGGGGCAGGACCGCGTTCTTGTTCTCGGGTCAGGGTGCGCAGCGTCCGGGGATGGGTGCGGGTCTGGCCGCGGTGTATCCGGTGTTCGCGCGGGCGCTGGATGAGGTGTGCGGTGAGCTGGACGGGCGGCTCGGCCGGCCATTGAAGGAGCTGCTGTGGGCTCCTGAGAGGTCGGTCGAGGCTGGTCTGCTGGACGCCACGGAGTTCACGCAGGCCGGGCTGTTCGCGGTCGAGGTGGCGTTGTTCCGGCTGCTGGAGTCCCTGGGTGTTCGCCCGGATGTGCTGATCGGCCATTCGGTGGGGGAGCTGGTGGCGGCGCATGTGTCCGGGGTGTTGTCGCTTCCGGATGCGTGTGCGCTGGTGGCGGCCCGGGGCCGGCTCATGGGTTCCCTGCCTGCTGGTGGCGGGATGGTGGCGGTGCAGGCTTCCGAGGAGGAGGTCGCCGGGTCGTTGACCGGGTTCGAGGGGCGGTTGTCGATCGCGGCGGTGAACGGCCCACGAGCGGTCGTGGTGTCGGGTGACCTGGAGGCGGTGGAGGAGTGGTTGCCGCAGTGGCAGGGCCGTAAGACTTCGCGGTTGCGGGTCAGTCATGCGTTCCACTCACCGCGGATGGAGCCGATGCTGGCCGATTTCCGGCAGGTGGCCGAGGGTCTCAGTTTCAGCGAGCCGCGCATCCCGGTCGTGTCCAACGTGACCGGCCAGGTGGTGTCGGGAGAGCTGACGGATCCGGGCTACTGGGTGGATCATGTTCGTCGGGCGGTGCGGTTCCTGGACGGTGTCCGCACTCTCCGGGAGCAGGGCGTCTCCCGGTTCCTGGAGCTGGGCCCGGACGGGGTGCTCACCGCCCTCGCGCGCCAGGCGATCGACGAGGACCCAGAGGTGAGTGCCGAGACCGGCACCACGTCGTCATCGGTGTTCGTGTCGGCGCTGCGTGCCCGTCAGCCGGAGGCCGAGACCTTCGCCGCGTTCCTGGGCCAAGCCCACATCGCCGGAGCGACGGTCGATTGGCCGGCCTTCTACGCCCACAGCGGGGCACAGCGGGTGGAACTCCCCACCTACGCCTTCCAACGCGAGCACTACTGGCTCATGGCGGGCAAAGACGCCGGAGACCCGGCCGCGGCCGGGCTCGGGCACGTCGATCACCCGCTGCTCGCGGGCGCGGTCCGGGTCGGGGACCGCGACGAGTGGGTGTTCACCGGGCGTCTGTCGGCCGATGCGCAGCCCTGGGTGGCTGAGCATGTGCTGCTGGGCACCGTCGTGGTGCCCGGCACCGCGCTGGTCGAGCTCGCCCTCGCCGCGGGCCGGCATGTCGCGAGCCCGGTGGTCGAGGAACTGGTCCTCGAGGCCCCGCTGATCCTGGACGACGGCGCCGCCGTGCAGGTACAGGTCACGGTGGCGCAGGCCGACCGGGACGGCCGCCGGGAGGTGGCGATCTACTCGTCCCCCGAAACCGCCGGCGAGGACGGCGAACGTGAGCCGACCTGCCACGCACGCGGGGTACTGGGCGTGACGGCGGAACCTCCGGCGGCGTTCCCCGTGGCGTGGCCCCCGGAGGGTGCCGAACCGCTCTCGGTCGACGCGCTCTACGAGCGCCTGACCGACATCGGCTACGACTACGGCCCGGTCTTCCAGGGCGTACGGGCGGCCTGGCGCGACGGCGACGAGGTCTACGCCGAGGTCGCGCTCTCCGACGATCACATCGACGCCGCCAAGGGGTTCGGCATCCATCCGGCGCTGTTCGACGCGGTGGTCCAGACCGGCGCGGTCCTGCTCAGCGACGGCGATGGCAGCCGGCACAAGATGCCGTTCAGCTGGACCGGTGCGCGGCTCGAACGTCACGGCACTTCCCGGCTGCGCGTCCGTGCCGTCGCCACCGGTGACTCCGCGGTGCGGCTCGACACGGTGGACGAGACCGGGACAACGGTCGTGGCGGTCGATGCCGTCGTCGCCCGTCCGGTCGAGCAGGCGCGGCTCGAGAGCGCCCAGCGGTCGGGCAGCAGGTCGCTGTTCCAGATCGAGTGGGCCGCGGTCGCGGCCGGCGGCGACACCGGGCCGGCGCGGGTCGCGCTGGTCGGTGCGGGCGTCGCCGGGGCAGGGGAACGTTACGCGGACCTGGACGCGCTGACACGGGCGGTCGCCGGAGGTGTGGCGGTGCCGGATGTCGTGGTCGCCGCGATCGGCGGTTCTGCGGCGGATCACGCTGGTGCGGCGGAGGCCGCGCGCGGGGTCGCCGGGCGAACGCTGGAGCTGTTGCAGCGGTGGCTGGCCAGTACGGACCTGGCGGGCTCGCGGCTGATCGTCGTGACGCGCCGGGGAGTCGGAGTCGGTGAGGAGGCCCCCGATCTGGCGCAGGCGCCGGTGTGGGGAATGGTGCGCAGCGCGCAGTCCGAGCATCCCGGGCGGTTCGTGCTCGTCGACCTCGACGGCGAGGGCGGCGACCCGGACTGGGGGGCGCTGGCCGCCCTGGACGAGCCGCAGCTCGCGGTGCGCCAGGGCCGACCGCTCGCCCCGAGGCTCGCGCGGACGCCGGCGGCGCCGGCGGGCGCGGAGCCACCGCCGCTGGATCCGGACGGGACGGTCCTGATCACCGGCGGCACCGGCGGTCTCGGGGCGGTGCTGGCCCGGCACCTGGCCGAGGCCCGCGGGGTCAAGCGGCTGCTGCTGGTGAGCCGGCGCGGCCCCGGCGCGGCCGGCGCGAAGGAGCTCGTCGGGGAATTGGAAGCGCTGGGCTGCCAGGCGCGGGTCGTCGCGTGCGACGTCGCCGACCGCGATCAGCTCGCCGGTTTGCTCGGGTCGTTGGAGCATCCGCTGACCGCGGTGGTCCACGCCGCTGGTGTGCTGGACGACGGGTTGATCGAGTCGCTGACGCCGGAGCAGGTCGGGCGGGTGATGCGTCCCAAGGTCGATGCGGCGTTGCATCTGCACGAGCTGACGGCGGACATGCCGTTGTCGGCGTTCGTGCTGTTCTCCTCGGTGGCGGCGCTGATCGGCGGACCCGGGCAGGGCAACTACGCCGCGGCCAACGCCTCCCTCGACGCCCTGGCGGCCAGGCGCCGTGCGCAGGGCCTGCCGGCGGTGTCGCTGGCCTGGGGGTTGTGGGCCGACGCGGGCGGCATGGCGGGTGAGCTCGGTGAGGCCGATCTCGCGCGGCTCGGGCTGATGGGAGTGGAGCCTCTGCCGACGAGCCTGGGGCTGGAGCTGTTCGACCAGGCACGGCGGCTCGACGCGGCGCTGCTGGTGCCCGTACGCCTCGATCTGGGTGCGCTGCGGACCCAGGCGCGGGCGGGTGTGCTGCCGGCGCTGCTGCGCGGGCTGGTCCGCGCGCCGGCACGGCGCGCAGAGTCCGCGGGCGGATCGCTCGCGCAGCGGCTCGCCGGGGTGCAGGAGGCCGAGCGGGAAAAGGTCGTGCTCGGGCTGGTCCAGGCGCAGGTGGCCGCGGTGCTGGGACACTCCTCGCCCGGCACCGTCGATCCCGCGAGCGCGTTCAAGGAACTCGGCGTCGACTCGCTCGCCGCGGTCGAGATACGTAACCGGCTCACCCAGGCGACCGGACTGCGACTGCCCACCACGCTCATCTTCGACCACCCGACGTCGGCCGCGGTCGCGCACCTCCTCCTGGCAGAGGTCGGCGAAGCGTGGTCCGCGCCCTCGAACGTCAACGGTGCCCGTCCCGTGCACCAGAACGGCCACGGAACGCTCGGCACGCTGCTGCGCCACGCGCACACCGCGGGATCGATCGCCGAGACGCTGCCGATGCTGACCGAGGCGTCGAGGTTCCGTCCGGCCTTCGCGTCGGCCGCCGAGCTGGGAGACGACGACGGATACGTCGTGCGGCTCGCCTCGGGAACCGGGCTGCCGAAGCTGGTCTGCGTGCCGTCGTTCGTGGTCGGCTCCGGTCCGCATCAGTTCATGCGGTTCGCCGATCGCTTCGAGGGCGCGCGAGACGTCTTCGTCTGCTCGCTGCCGGGATTCCGCGGCACCGAGCCGGCCCCGGGGTCCTGGACCGCCGCGATCGACGTCCTCGAGGCCTCGATCCGCCGGGCGGTGGGCGACGCTCCCTTCGTCCTGGTCGGCTACTCGATCGGAGGCGTCCTCGCGCACTCCCTCGCCGCCCGGTTCGAGGACGCCGGCGTCGCTCCGGCCGGCGTCGTCCTCATCGACACCCCCACCCCCGAGGGCGAGGAGACCGATCGCGTCTTCTCCCTCGTGATGACGGAGATCCTCGGGCGCGAGCACGAGACCGTCTCCTTCGACGACGCCGACTGGCTCGCCATGGGCACCTACCTGCGTCTGCTGACCGAGCGCCGCCATACGCGGATCGCCGTCCCGACCTTGCTGATCCGAGCGGGCGAACCGCCCGGCGCGGGTGATGACGGCCACGGCTGGCCCGCGTGGGAGGTCAGCGACGACCAGGTCGAGATCGCCGCCGATCACTTCGCCCTGATCGAGGCCGCGGCCGCGGCGACCGCGGAAGAGACCGAGAGGTGGCTCCACGCATGAACCAGAACGCGCTCCGGCGAGGCCTGTCCATCGCCGTCGTCCTCTCCGGCGTCTTCATCTCCTCGCTGGACCTGTTCATCGTCAACATCGCGTTCTCGGACCTCTTGCGCTCGTTCCCGTCGTCGAGCCTGAGCGACCTCTCATGGGTGCTCAGCGCCTACGCGATCGCGTTCGCGGCGTTCATGATGCCCGCCGGCCGGTGGGCGGACCGGTCCGGACGCAAGCTGGCGTTCCTGAGCGGCCTCGCGCTGTTCACGGTGGCGTCGGCCGGCTGCGCCGCGGCCCCCTCGCTCGGCCTGCTCGTGGCCGCTCGTGTCCTGCAGGCCCTCGGCGGGGCCCTGATGCTGCCGAGCTCGCTCGGCCTGCTGCTCCCCCTTTTCCCATCGGAGCGACGCGGCGCCGCGATCGGGTTGTGGTCGGCGATGGGCGGCGCGGCCGCCGCGGCCGGATCGCCGATCGGCGGGCTTCTCGTGCAGGCCGACTGGCGTTGGGTGTTCCTCGTCAACCTCCCCATCGGCGCCCTCACGGTGCTCATCGGCTGGCGCACGCTGCAGGAGGTCCGCGAGGAGACACGCTCGGCTCCCGACGTGCTCGGCGCCCTGGTGCTCGCGGCGACCGTCGCGGCGATCGTCGCGGCGATCGTGCAGGGTCAGGCCTGGGGATGGGGCGGCGCCCGGGTCCTCGGCTTGATCGTCCTGGGTGCGCTCGGGGTCGCCCTGAGCGTGTGGCGCGCGTTCCGGCACCCCGCCCCCGTCATCGAGCCCGCCATCCTGCGGATCCGGGCCGTGGGGCTCGCGAACCTCGCGACGATGGTGTTCTTCAGCGGATTCGGGGTGATGATCCTCGCCTCGACGCTCTTCCTGACGCAGGTCTGGCATCACTCGGTCCTGCGCGCCGGACTGGAGATCGGGCCGGGGCCGGTGATGTCCGCGCTGTTCGCCGTGCCCGGCGGCCTGCTCGCGGCCCGGCACGGGGCGCGTCTGGTCGGGCTGGCCGGCAGCGTCCTGTTCGCGATCGGGGGTGTCTGGGCCGCGGTCGCGACGGGCATCAGCCCGGACTACGTCTCCAGCGTCCTCCCGTCGGCGATCATCGCCGGGATGGGTTCGGGTCTCGTGCTGCCGAGCCTTGCCGGGGCGGCCACGCTGTCGCTTCCGCCCGAGCGCTTCGCCACCGGTACCGCGATGCTGTCGATGTGCCGCCAGGTCGGGCTCGCGCTCGGCGTCGCCGTCGTCGCGGCAGTGCTCGGTGCTCGCCCGGACGTCTCCGCCTTCCACACCACGTGGCTGTTCATGGCGGCATGTGGTCTCGCCGGCGGCCTCACCTTGTTCGCGATCGGCGCCGAGAGGCGTCCGGTCGCGACCTACGCAGAACCGCGCTCGCTCGAGCGACGAGCCAGATCGTGACGTGACCACTCCGTGTTCGAGAAAGGGACAGAAATGGATGTTTCCCAGCCGACCCCCGCCGAGTCCAAGGGCCGCGAGACCGCAGCGGAGAAGGGCGCCACGGCGTCAGCTGATCGGTGTCCGGTCGATCACGCCGCCGGATCGACCCCGCCGGAGGCCGCCGCGCGCCCGCAGACCGTCATCCCCGCCACCACGCTGCCCGGGCCGCAGACGCCCCAGCTGCTGCAGGTCTTCACACACTGGAAGCGCCCGGTGGTGTTCATGGAGCGGTGCCGCCAGCGCTATGGCAGCCGGTTCGCGCTGAGCCGCGGGTTTCCACCCAGGCCGATGTACGTGCTCACCGATCCCGAGGATGTGAAGCAGATATTCCTCGCTCCCAACGACGTCCTCCACACCGGCCGCAGCTCCGCCATGATCGAGAAGTTCATCGGCCACACCGGGCTCGCCTGGCTCGACGAGGACGAGCACAAGGTCAGGCGCAAGCTGCTCATGCCGAGCATGCACGGCACGGCGCTCCAGCGCCTCGCACCATTGATCGCCGAGATGGCCGCGCGGGACGTCGCCAGGTGGCCGCGCGGGGAGGTCACGTCGCTGCATCCGTTCAGCTACCGCTTCACGCTCAACGTGATCCGCGAGGTGATCTTCGGATCGGCACCGCCGAAGCGCTGGGAGGAGTTCCTCGACACGTGGCTGACGATGATGCGGTTCGCCAACCGCCCAGCGGCGCTGCTGATGTACCAGCGGATGTCGCCGGCGAAGATACGGCTGATGAAGGCGATCCGGCCCCTGGGCTACCACGCGTTCCTCAAGCACCGGGCGCACGCGGACGCGCTGATGGCCGAGTACATCGAGGAGCGCCGGAACTCGGGTGAGGCCGGCGACGACATGCTCTCCGTGCTGCTCCGCATCACCCATGAGGACGGCTCGCCGCTGAGCGACGTGGAGCTGCGCGACGAGATGATGACCATCTTCCTGGCCGGCACCGAGACGGTCGCGGGGGCCCTCTCGTGGGCGTTCCTGCACCTGAGCCACGAGCCCGCGGTGTGCGAGCGGCTGCTCGCCGAGATCGAGGCGGGCGAGGGTGACGCCTACCTCACGGCGACGGTGCAGGAGGTGCTGCGTGTCTGGCCGTCGATCCCCCAGATCATCGCCCGGGAGGTCATGAAGCCAATCGAGATCGGCGGAGTGCGCTACGAGCCCGGGTCGTTCCTGTGGGCGAGCGCCTATCTGATGCACCACGATCCGGCCGTCTACCCGGACCCTGACGAGTTCCGCCCCGAGCGCTGGCTCGGCACCAAGCCCGGCGCCTACTCGTGGATCCCGTTCGGAGGCGGCCGGATCCGCTGCCTCGGCGCGGAGATCGCGATCCTCGAGATGAAGGCCGTGCTCCGCGAGGTGCTGACCCAGTGCGAGCTCCGTCCGGTCGGTCCGCAGCTGGAGAAGCCCCGCAGCCGCGTCGTCATCGTCATCCCGAGGAAGGGCGCCCGCGTGGAGCTACGGCCCCGGTCGAAGGCGCCGAGCCTGACCGGCAGCTGAGGCCGCGCGGCACGCCGGCGAGCCGGACCGGGAGGCGGACGCCAGGAGCCCGGCCGTACGGCCGCCGGCGTCCGCCCCGGCCCGCGCCCCGGCGGGCACGACCCCGCTGAGACGGCGGCCGGCGCGGCGGCCCGCGGTGCGCGACCGGGCCGTACGGCCGCCGGCGCCCCGGCCCGGGTCGCCGGGCGCCGCCCAGGCAGGCGGGTACGTGGCGTCCCGTCGCGGGGCTCGCGCGCCGGGCGTCGCGCTCGGCGCGGACGACGACTTCTTCGAGCCGGAGCGAGACCGGTCCCTGGCCGCGGTCCGGCTCACCACCCGCACCGGGGCCGCCGGCCGCCCGCCGGCGGTGTGACCGTCCTGATGGAACCCCGACCGTGCGTCTGCTCTGTGCCGAGATCGGCACCCGACCGGAGGACGACCCCCATGAGAGAGCCCGAGCACATCCGCGCCGTACAGCGCTTCGTCCGCGACGAGCTGATCGGCCATGAACACGAGCTGGACACGCTGGCCGAGATGCCGCTGCCGCTCTACGCCCGCTTCGCCGACACCGGCCTGATGAACTGGTGGCTGCCCAAGGAGCACGGCGGCCTCGGCCTGAGCCTCGAGGAGAGCGTGCGCATCGTCAACGCGCTCGCGTACGGGGACGCCGGGGTGGCCTTCACGCTCTTCCTCCCGGTGCTGACCACGAGCATGGTGACCCTCTTCGGCAGCGACGAGATCCGCTCGCGGCACCTCGACCCGCTGATGGCCGCCAACGGCTTCGCCGCCACGCTGGGCAGCGAGCACGCGGCCGGGAGCGAGCTGGCCCGCATCGCCACCACGGCGCGCAGGGACGGCGACTGGCTGGTGCTGGACGGGACCAAGGCGTTCTCCACGAACACCGACTTCGCGGAGTTCCTCGTCGTGGTGGCGCGGTCGGCGGAGACCCCGGACGACTACCTGGCGGTCGTGGTGCCGCGGGACACCCCGGGCATCGAGGTGCGCAAGCGCTGGGACGTCGTCGGCCTGCGGTCGTCCGCGACGTACGAGGTGGCGCTGGCCGGCGTCCGGGTGCCGGCGGCGAACGCGCTGCGCGGCAACGGCCTGCGGCTGCTGGAGGTCGGCCTGAACGCCAGCCGGATCCTGATCGCCACCACCGCGCTCGGCATCGCCCGCCGGGCCCGCGACCTGTGCATGGAGTACGCGCGGACCAAGCAGGTCAAGGGCGCGCCGCTGGTCACGAACGCGGTCTTCGCCGGCCGGCTCGGGCAGATCGAGATGCAGATCGACGTGATGACCAACCAGTGCCTGGCGGCGGCGCGGGAGTACGACGAGATCGGCGCCCGGCCGGACGCGGCCGAGGAGTTCCTCCGGCAGGGCACGATGAAGGCGGCGATGACGACGAAGATGTTCTGCGGCCAGGCCGGCTGGCAGGTCGTCTCCACCGCCTCGGAGATGTTCGGCGGCCTCGGCTACACCCGCGAGACGCTGGTGCAGAAACTGCTGCGCGACGTGCGGTACGTGTCCATCGTCGAGGGCGGCGACGACGTGCTGCGCGACCTGCTCTTCGCCCGGCACGTGGTGCCGGTCTCCAAACGCGCCTAGCTCCGGGCGCGCCCAGATCAGTGACTCCTCGCCGTCCTGCCCCTGCCGGCCGAGGAGTCACTGATCTGTTCGCACGCCCAGCTCCCGCGCCGGTCAGAGCTGGTTGTCGATGAACTGGAACATCTCCTCGTCGGAGGTGAGGTCGAGGGAGGCCAGCGGGTCGCCGCCGTTCCGTGCGCCGCCGAGCCGGGCCACCGCCGCCTGCAGCACGGTCACCACCCGGTCCCGCTCCTCCGGCTGGGCATCGGCGCCGTCGAGGTGCGCGGCGACCTGGTCGAGCGCCTGCTGGAGCACCTGGTCCGGGGCCGGCGGGGCCGGGACCAGCTCGCGCAGCAGGTAGTCCGACAGCCCGATCACCGTGGGCAGGTTGAACACCAGCGTGGCCGGCAGCCGCAGGCCTGTCTCGGCGCTGAGCCGGTTGCGCAGCTCCACCCCGGTGAGGGAGTCCAGGCCGAGTTCGCTGAACGGCGCGTCCATGTCGACGGCCGCCGCCGAGCCGTGCCCGAGCGCGGACGCGACCTGCGCCCGGACCAGGTCCCGCACGGCCGCCGTGGCGTCGGCTCGGTTCAGCCCGGCCAGCCGGGCGGCGATGCCGGCGGCCACCGGAGCCTGCGGGGACGCCCCGGCCTCGACGGGCTCGGCCCCGGCCGCGGAAGTCGCCCGCCGGGGCGGGCGCACCAGGCCTCGCAGCACCGCCGGGACTTCACCGCCGGCCTCGGCCTGGGCGCGCACCCCGGCGAGGTCCCAGCGGGCGGCCAGCACCGGCCCGGTCGCGGCCAGCGCCGCGTCGAGCAGTGCCAGGCCCTGCTCCGTCGGCAGCTCCGCGAGGCCCGTCCCGGCCAGCCGGGCCCGGTCTCCCGCGGACAGCCCGCCGGTCATGCCGGTGGGCAGCGACCACAGGCCCCAGCCGATCGACACCGCGGGCAGCCCGAGGCCGGCGCGGTGCAGCGCCAGGGCGTCCAGGAACGCGTTCGCCGCGGCGTAGCCGGCCTGGCCGAGAGTGCCCAGCACGCCGGCGGCCGAGGAGAACAGCACGAACGCGGACAGCGGCAGGTCGGCGGTCAGCTCGTGCAGCAGCCAGCCGGCGTCCACCTTGGGCCGCAGCACCACGTCGAGGCGCTCCGGGGACATGCCCTCGACGGTGCCGTCGTCGAGCACACCGGCCGCGTGCAGCACCCCGACCAGCGGCCGGTCGGCCGGGACGGAGGCCAGCAGGGCGGTCATCGCCCGGCGGTCGGCGACGTCGCAGGCGGCGACCTGGACCGTCGCCCCCAGGCGCTCCAGCTCGGTGATCAGCTCGGCCGCTCCGTCGGCATCCGGCCCGCGGCGGGAGGTGAGCAGCAGGTCCCGCACGCCGTGGTGCTCGACCAGGTGGGCGGCCACCAGCGCGCCCAGCCCGCCGGTGCCGCCGGTCACCAGCACCGTGCCGGTGGTCAGGTCGGGCACCGCGTTCTCGGCGTCGTGGTCCTCGGCGCCTTGCCAGGCGGCGACCCGCGGCACCAGCACCGCGCCGTCGCGGACCGCGCACTGCGGCTCGCGGGCGTCCAGCGCCGCGGCCAGCAGCCGCCACGCCCCGGGTCCGCCGTCCCCGACGTCGGCCAGCGCGAACCGGCCGGGGTGCTCGGCCGCGGCCGACCGCAGCAGGCCCCACACCGGCGCGGACACGACCGCGTCCGGGTCGGCGAGCACGACCAGCCGGGAATCACCGTGCTCGTCGGCGACCCACTGCTGCACCGCGTCCAGCAGCTCGGACAGGCCCTCGTGCACCGCGTACGGCGGATCCTCGGCCACGTCCCGGGGGTCCGGCAGGTACGGCAGCAGCACGACCTCGGGCGTGGTGCCCAGCTCCGCGACGGAGGCCAGTTCGTAGCACAGCGGCGCCCGGATCCCGTCCGCGCGGACGGCGTCGCCGATCTCCGCGGCGCGCGGGTCCGTGCCGACGACCGCCCACTGCCGGCCGGTGGCGTCGGCGGGCAGGAGCGGGGTCCGGACCCAGTCCAGCCGCTGCAGGCCGCCGTCGGCGGCGGTCCTGCCGGCCGCCTGCGCCGGCCGCAGGTTCAGCGCCGCCACGTTGCCGAGCGGGCGCCCGTCGCCGTCCCAGACCGTCAGCGCGACGTCGCCGTCCACCGACCGGCTCAGCCGGACCCGCAGCGTGTCCGTGGGAGTCCCGGCCAGCCGCACGCCGGACCAGGAGAACGGCAGCAGCAGGCCGTCACCGGCGTCCGCGGCGTCCAGCACCAGCACGTGCAGGGCGGCGTCCAGCAGCGCCGGGTGCACGGCGTACCCGTCGGCCGGCAGCGACGACGGCAGCCGCACCTCGACGTACCGGTCCGAGCCGGCGGACCAGGCCGCGACCAGGCCCCGGAAGGCCGGGCCGTACCCGTAGCCGGTCTCGGCCAGCCGCTCGTACGCCCCGGACAGGTCGACCGGCCGGGCGCCGGCCGGGGGCCAGCTCGGCAGCGCGGCCGGAGCCGGTGCGACCGGGCCGAGCAGCCCGGTGGCGTGCTGGGTCCACTCCGCGCCCTCTTCGCCGGCCGGCCGGGCGTGCATCGCCAGTGTCCGCCGGCCGTGCTCGTCTTCGGCACCGACCGAGAGCTGCAGCTGCACCGCGCCGGAGTCGGGCAGCGCGAGGGGAGCCTGCAGGGTGAGGTCGTCGACGCCGCCCGCGCCGGCCGCCGCGGCGGCCTGCAACGCCAGCTCCACGATGGCGGTGCCGGGCAGCAGCACCGTCCCGGCCACGGTGTGCTCGGCCAGCCACGGTGTACGGGTCCGGGACAGCCGCCCGGTCAGCAGCAGCCCGCCGGAGCCGGCGAGTTCGACCGTGCCGTCCAGCAGCGGGTGCGCCGGCCCGTCCACCCTGCCGTCGAGCCAGAACCGCCGGCGGTCGAACGCGTACGTCGGCAGCTCCGGCAGCCGGGTGACCGGCCCGAGCAGCGCGGGCCAGGACACCGTCGCGCCCCGGACGTACGCCTCGGCGGCGGCGGTGAGGAACTGCCGCGGGCCGCCGGAGTCCCGCCGCAGGGTGCCGACCGCGGCGCCCTCGATACCGGCGTCGTCGAGGATGTCGCGTACCGCTCCGGCCAGGATCGGGTGTGGGCTGCACTCGACGAACAGCGGCCGCGCGTATCCGTCGAAGGCGCGGATGGCGGTGTCGAAACGGACCGGGTCGAGGAGGTTGCGGTACCAGTACTCCGCGTCGAGCACCTCGCCGAGGACGAAGTCACCGACGGCGGACGAGCAGATCGCGACCTCGGTGCCGGCCGGGGCCAGCTCGCCGAGCCGGGCCAGCAGCTCCTCCCGTACCGCGATCACGTGCGGGGTGTGCGCTGCGTAGTCCACCGGAGTGCGCCGGATCCGCACCTCCTCGCCGTGCGCGGCGATGAACTCGTCCGCGGCGTCGAGGTCGCCGGCCACGACCGTGCCGGACGGGCCGTTGTCGACGGCCAGCCACAGCCGGTCGGGCCAGGCGGCGATCCGCCGCAGCACCTCGTCCGCGGGCAGCGCCACCGCCAGCACGGCGCCGGTGCCGTCCAGGGCGGACACCGCCTGGCTGCGATGCGCGGCCACCCGCGCCGCGTCCTCCAGCGACAGCGCGCCGGCGATGCAGGCCGCGGCGATCTCGCCCTGGGAGTGGCCGACCACCGCGGCCGGCTCGACCCCGGCCGACCGCCAGGTGGCGGCGAGCGCCACCATCATCGCGAACAGCACGGGCTGGATGACCTCGGTGCCGGCCAGCTCGGGCGCGCCCTCGGCGCGCCGGATCACGTCGAGCACCGACCAGCCGGTGTGCGGCCGCAGCGCCTCGCTGCACCGGCCGAGTTCGGTGGCGAAGACCGGGTCGCCGTCCAGCAGCTCGGCGGCCATGCCGATCCACTGCGAGCCCTGGCCGGGGAAGACGAACACCGGCCGCGCCTCCGTCGTCGCGACCCCGGCGGACAGCGTGGGGTGGGTGTCGCCGGCGGCCAGCGCGGTCAGCCCCGCGGTCAGCTCCTCCCGGTCGGCGGCCACCACGACCGCCCGGTGCGCGAACGACGGGCGCCGAGCCAGCGCCGGCCCGGCGGCGGCCAGGTCCGCATCGGACGCGCGGCCCGCGTACGCCCGCAGCCGCTCGGCGTTCGCCCGCAGCGCGGTGGCGGACCGGGCCGACAGGACCCACACCAGCGGCCCGGCCGGGTCCGCCGGCGCCGGGTCCGGGTCCGGCGGGACGGACTCGATGATCATGTGCGCGTTGGTGCCGCTGATCCCGAAGCCGGACACCGCGGCCCGGCGCGGCTCGCCGTTCGCCGGCCACTCCCGCGCCTCGGTGAGCAGTTCCATCCGGCCGGAGTCCCAGTCCACCACCGGTGTCCGCTCGTCCGCGTGCAGGGTGCGGGGGAGCACGCCGTGCCGCATGGCCAGCACCATCTTCATCACCCCGGCCACGCCGGCCGCGGCCTGGGTGTGGCCGATGTTCGACTTGATCGAGCCCAGCCACAGCGGCTTGTCGGCCGGCCGGTCCTGGCCGTACGTGGCGAGCAGCGAATGCGCCTCGATCGGGTCGCCGAGCGCCGTCCCGGTGCCGTGCGCCTCGACGGCGTCCACGTCCGACGGCTCCAGCCCGGCGTCGGCGAGCGCGCGCCGGATCACCTGCTGCTGCGCCTGGCCGTTCGGGGCGGTGAGGCCGTTGCTCGCGCCGTCGGAGTTGACAGCCGCGCCGCGGATCACCGCCAGCACCGGATGCCCGTTGCGGCGCGCGTCCGACAGCCGCTCCAGCACGAGCATGCCCGCGCCCTCGGAGAACGAGGTGCCGTCCGCCGCGGCGGAGAACGCCTTGGCCCGGCCGTCCGGGGACAGCCCGTCCTGCCGGGTGAACTCCACCAGGATGCCGGGGTTCGCCATGAGCGTCACGCCGCCCGCGACGGCGAGCGTGCACTCGCCGCGGCGCAGCGCCTCGGTGGCCAGCTGTAGCGCGACCAGGGACGACGAGCAGGCCGTGTCCACGGTCAGCGCGGGGCCCTGCAGGCCGAAGGTGTAGGCGATCCGCCCGGACGCCACGCTCAGCGCGGTACCGGTGAGCAGGTGTCCGTCCACCGTTCCCGTCGGCTGGTGCAGCCGCGGGCCGTAGTCGGTGGTCATGGCGCCGACGAAGACGCCGGTCGGCGAACCGGCCAGCGACGCCGGGTCGATGCCGGCCCGCTCCAGCGCCTCCCAGGTCGTCTCCAGCAGCAGCCGCTGCTGCGGGTCCATCGCCAGCGCCTCGCGCGGGCTGAGGCCGAAGAACGCCGCGTCGAACTCGTCCGCGTGGTGCAGGAACCCGCCGTACGGCGCGGCACAGGTGCCCGGCCCGGCCGGTCCGCCGAGCAGCGCGTCCAGGTCCCAGCCGCGGTTGGCGGGGAAGGCGGAGATCGCGTCGGTGCCGCCGGCCAGCAGCTCCCACAGCTCCTCCGGCGAGGCGGCGCCGCCCGGGTAGCGGCAACCCATCGCGACGATCGCGACCGGCTCGGTGCCGGTGCCGGTGCCGGTGGCGGGTGCCGGCACCGGGTGCGGTCCTTCGGCGGGCGAGGTGCCGGCGCCGGCGAGCTCGTGCAGGTGCTCGGCGAGCCGGGCCGGGGTGGGGAAGTCGAAGGTGGCCGTGGTCTGCAGCCGCAGCCCGGTCGCCTGCTTCAGCCGGTTGCGCAGCTCCACTGTGCCCGCCGAGGTGAGCCCCAGGTCCTTGAAGCTGCGCGCCGGGTCGATCGTGGCGCCGTCCTGGTGGCCCAGTACGGCGGCGGCCGCGCCCACCACCAGCTCCCGTAGCGCGCCGCGGTCCGCGGTGGACACCGGGGCCGCCTCGGCCGCGGTCGCCGCCGCGGCCACCGCCGGCCGGGCCACCGGCGTGCCGGCCAGCCAGTGCCGCTCGCGCTGGAAGGCGTACGTCGGCAGGTCCGTCGGCAGCGCGCCCTGGAGCGTCCCGAGGGAGACCTCGGCACCGCCGGCCCAGGCCTCGGCCAGGCTCCGCCGGAACCGGTCGGGCCCGCTCTCGCCGCGACGCAGCGTGCCGGCCACGGCGGCGTCGAAGCCGGAGTCCTCCGCGGTCTGCTCGATGCTCTCGGCCAGCACCGGGTGCGGGCTGCACTCGACGAGCAGGCCGCAGCCCAGCGCGAGCGCCTGCCTGGTCGCCGCCGCGAAGCGGACCGGCCGGCGCAGGCTGTGGAACCAGTAGTCCGCGTCCAGCCCGGCGGTGTCCATCGGCTCGCCGGTCAGCGTGGACACGAACACCGCGGCCGTGGAGCGCGGCCGGACCGGGGCGAGCTCGGCGCGGAGCCGGTCCCGCAGGCCGTCCACGGCGGCGGAGTGGGACGCGTAGTCGACCGGCAGCATCTTGGTCCGGTGGCCGTCGGCGTCCAGCGCGGCCTGCAGCTCGGCCAGCGCGGCCGTGCTCCCGGAGACGACGACCGAGCCGGGGCCGTTCTCGGCGGCCAGCGTGACCTCGGGTCCCATCCGGGCGGTGACCACGTCGGCGGGCGCGCCGACCGACAGCATGCCGCCGCCGGACAGGCCGCGGATCGCGCGGCTGCGCAGTGCCACGACGCGGGCGGCGTCGTCCGGGGTCAACGCGCCGACGACGGTCGCGGCGGCGATCTCGCCCTGCGAGTGGCCGACCACGACGTCCGGCTCGAGACCCCGGCTGCGCCAGAGGGCCGCCAGCGAGACCATGACCGCCCACAGCGCCGGCTGCACGACGTCCACCCGGTCGAGGCCGGGGGCGCCGGGTGCCTCCCTCAGCACGTCGAGCAGGTCGAAGTCCACGTACGGGGCGAGCGCCGCGGCGCACTCGGCGGCCCGTGCCGCGAACGCCGGCTCGGCGTCGAGCAGGTCGCGTGCCATGCCCGGCCACTGCGAGCCCTGCCCGGGGAACACCAGCGCGCACCGGCCGGGCACCGCCCGGCCCGTCACCACGCCCGCGTCCGGCCGGCCGGCGGCGAGCGCGTCGAGGCCGGCGAGCAGAGCGGGCCGGTCGGGCCCGAGCAGCACCGCCCGGTGCTCGAAGCGGGCCCGGGTGCGGAGGAGGGACAGCGCGACGTCCGCCGGTTCGACGCCGGGGCGGGCGCCGAGGTGCTCGGTGAGCGCCGCGGCCTGCGCCCGGAGCGCCGGGACGTCGCGGGCGGACAGCGCCCATGGCGTGCCGGCCGGCGGCGGGCCGGTGCGCTCGGCGGGCGGGCGCGGTGGTGGCGAGGCGAGCACCAGGTGGCAGTTGGTGCCGCCCATTCCGAACGAGCTGACGCCGGCGACCAGCCGGTCGCCGCCGGCCGGCCAGTCCCGGGCCTCTCGCACCACGTCCAGGCGCAGTTCGTCGAGCGGGATCGCGGGGTTGGGGGTCTCGAAATTCAGGCTGGGCGGCAGCGTCCGGTGCGCGATGGACAGCGCCGTCTTGACGAAGCCGGCGATGCCGGCCGCACCCTCCAGGTGCCCGATGTTGGTCTTCACCGAGCCGACGAGCAGCGGGGCGCCGGCCGGGCGGCCCGCCCCCAGCGCGGCGCCGAGCGCGGCGGCCTCGATCGGGTCGCCGACGCGGGTGCCGGTGCCGTGCAGCTCGACGTACTGGATCTCGCCCGGCTCGACGCCCGCCCGGTGGCAGGCCCGCCGCAGCACCTCCTGCTGGGCCGGCCCGCTCGGCACCGTCAGCCCGTCGCCGCCGCCGTCGTTGTTGACCGCCCCGCCGAGGACGACGCAGTGCACCGGGTCGCCGTCGGCGAGCGCGGCCGAGAGCCGCTTGAGCACGACGACGGCGCCGCCCTCTCCGCGCACGTACCCGTTGGCGCGGCTGTCGAAGGTCCAGCAGCGGCCGTCCGGCGACAGCGCGCCGAAGCTGCCGACCGCCTCCGTGGTTTCCGGCACCAGCATGAGGTTGACTCCGCCGGCGAGCGCGAGCTCGATCTCGCCGCGGCGCAGCTGCTCGCAGGCCAGGTGCACGGCCAGCAGCGACGAGCACTGGCCGGCGTCCACGGTGAGGCTGGGACCGCGCAGGCCCAGCAGGTAGGAGACCCGGTTCGCGAGCAGGCTGCGGTGGACGCCGGTGAGCGTGTGCGGGCCGGCGCCGAGCCGGTCGTGCAGCGCAGCGTAGTCGTCGTTGATCGCGCCGACGACGACCGCCGTCTCGCTGTCCCGCAGCGAGGTCGGCGCGATCCGTGCCCGCTCCAGCGCCTGCCAGGCCAGCTCCAGCGCCAGCCGCTGCTGCGGATCCATCGCCGCCGCCTCGTTCGGGGAGATGCCGAAGAACGCGGCATCGAAGCGGTCGACGTGGGGGAGGAAACCGCCGCGGTGGTACTCGGTGGGGCCGGCGTCCGGCCACCGGTCCGCCGGCACCTCCGCCACCGCGTCGGCTCCCGCCCGCAGCAGCCGCCAGAACTCGTCCGGATCGCCCGCTCCGGGCAGCCAGCAGGACATGCCGACGACGGCGACGGGCTCCTCGGCCCCGGCTCCGTACCCCGTAGCAGACATACCGGTACATCCCTTCCTTATGATCGCTTCGGCCGCCGCCCTTGATGACAGCCGGTGATGCGAGCAGTCGCCGCATTCCGAATCGGCCGGCAGCCGGCCACGCCCGGGAGCTCCGCGCGTCCGCTGCCAGATGGGTCCAGATGGTTATGGTGTTGTGCGGGTCGGCCGAAAAGCCGATCAAGGCCACCGCAGCCGCCGGGCGGCCCGCGACGCCGCGCTGCTCGAGCCGCGCAGCCCCGGCCTCGACCAGGCCGCCCTCCTCGCCGGCCGGGTGCTCCCCGCGATGAACGTCCCGGCCGTGCTCGTGAGTGTCCGCAGGTCAATTGTCAGATGCGACCACATTTCCATGGTCACGCCTGTAATTCGGTCGGCTGCAGGCAGCACAAAATAGTGAAGCCATCAAGTATCTCCCCGTATCCGAATGGCGAACTGTGCCCGTGCCTGCGGCCAATAGCCTACTCGTCACAGCATCAGCAACGGAACAATTAAGTGCAAGACGTAGGGCACGAGTATGAGGTTGCTTCTCTGTTAACTTCCGCCAACACGGACCTTGCCCCGGATCTCGCGGACGCATGTGCGCGTCCGTGCGGATAGGCGCGAAAGAATCTGGGTATCGGCTGTGACCTGGGCTTTCCTTCGCCTGGTGGCCACTGCCCGAGGTGAGCGGGATCGAGGGCCGTGGCTCTTCGGCCGCGATATCCCGTCTTCGTTCGCCTTGACGGTCCCGGGTTTCGCGGCCCGCAGGCATTCGCGTCGCGGAATAGCCGCCATAACGTGGAGAACGTCGCTTGTGCACGTGCACTACTGCTTGTTGGTTCGTGTCGGCCCTGGCCAGGCCATATTTATGCCGGGTCGTGCGCGCGGACCGCGAAACCCGGGCCGGCCGGACGCCTGGGGTATGAGCCGGCTTCCGCATATTCCGTTGTTGCAGGTTAAGCGGTGATCAATAAAGCGACCAGGTCGTGGACCGAGCAGATCACCGTGGTGAGCGCTGAGCCGCCTCGATTGTTCTCTTTCCGCCGGTGCCATCTCGAGGGCAAGGCCGACGACTCCGCCGACTCGCTGCTGGTCACCTTCGAGATCACCCCGTCGGGCACGGGCACCAGGAGGGCCGGACAGGGCACGATGGTGTCCGTGCTGCACTTGCGAGCGATAGTGCCGGCCGGCCGGACGGATGCGGTCTGCGCCGTGCTGGCGGGCAACCCCGGCGTGACCAACATCGTCGTGATACCGGGCGCCGGGCGCCGGCCGGAGGGCGACCTCATCTTCGGCGACATGGCTCGGGAGGCCGCCAACGAGGTCATCGACGCACTGCGCGACCTGGCGATCGACCATGTCGGCTCCATCGCGATCGAGAACGTCGACGTCTCGATCTCCGATGTCGCGGTCACCGCGGCGGAGAAGGCACCCGGCCATGGCGACGACGCGGTGGTCTGGGAGGAACTCGACAAGCGCACCGAGGACGACACACGATTGACGTGGTCCTTCCTGGCGTTTCTGGCACTCGCCACCCAGCTGGCCGGCATCGCCGCGCTCATCGACTCGCCCATCCTGGTCGTCGGCGCGATGGTGGTGGGACCGGAGTTCGGGCCGATCGCCGCGATCTGCTACGGGCTCGTCTTCAGCGATCCGCGGCGCATCGTTGCCGCCGTGCGCACGCTGACGATCGCCTTCCTGGTCGCGATCGCCGTGACGTACGTCTGTGCGCTGGTCAGCAGGTGGATCGGTGTGATCGAGCTGGACAAGCTGCCGGACGAGCGCCCGCTGACCGCGTTCATCTACAGCCCCGACCGCTGGTCGTTCATCGTGGCACTGCTCGCGGGGGCCGCCGGAGTCCTCTCGCTGACGGCGGGCAAATCGTCGGCGCTGGTCGGCGTCTTCATCTCCGTCACCACCGTGCCCGCCGCGGGCAACCTCGCGGTGGCGCTCGCGTTGGCCCACACGTCGCAGATCGAGGGTTCGCTTCTGCAGCTCGCGGTGAACCTGGCCGGCATGATCATCGCGGGCGCGCTGACGCTGGTCGTCCAGCGGGGAGTATGGGCGCTCATCCGAGAGCGGCAGAAGCGTCGCCTCGGGCGCACTTCGCGGGGTGTGTAGGGCGGAGAAGCGGAACAGATCAGCGGTCGGCGGGTGCTCGTGCACCCGTGCGACATGGGTTCCGTCAGAGGCAGACCTTCACCAGGACACCGTTCAGCAGTTTCACGGTGAGGGTGCAGCCGCTGGTCACCGCGGGCCGAGTGGCCGGTGTGCCGTGCGTCGGCGCCGTGCTCGGGGAGTGCTGCGGTGCCGGAGGACGAGGAGAGGGGCGGCGCACCGTCGGTGCGGAGGGCGGGGTCTTCGGCTTGCCGCCGGCCGGCGCGGGAGGAGCCGCCGCCACGTGGACCGGTGAACGCCCCGGTTTCCTGACGTGCGGCGCCGCGGACGGTGCGGCCTGCGGCTTCCGTACGACGGGATGGGACGTGACGCCGGGCCTGAGTCCGGCGGCCGGAGGGCTTGGCCGGTCGTCGCCCGGCTCCGCCATGGACGCCGCCACGACGATGCCGGTGGCCAGCACCACGGCGCTTCCTCCGAGGCCGAAGACGACACCGTGATCGATGACGGTACGGTGTCCTCGCCGAACCAGCAGCATGCATGTCCTCAACATGAGCGTCCTTTCGAGCCGGCCGGGAACAGGTCCTGCATTCCCCCCGAGAAGGACACCATTCACCCGATTTCCGATGACACGCGTGCGGGGAGGCCGTGGGATCGTCGGGCTGCCTTCAGTGACCCTGGCGTCAGCCGCCGCGGGCTTCGACGAGCGCACCGCGGTTGACCTTCGTCGCCGCGCTCCGGGGGATCGCGGCGACGATCTCGATCGTCTTGGGGACCTTGTAGGGCGCCAGCCGGGACTTCGCGTAGGCGATGACCTCTTCGGGTGCGGGCGGTGCCGCGTGGTCGGCGGGCTCGATCACGGCGTGGACCCGGCGGCCCCACGCCGGGTCGCGCAGGCCGATGACGACGACGTCGGCGATCAGGGGGTGGTCGATGAGAGCGGCCTCGACCTCCGCGGGGAAGACGTTCGCGCCACCGGTGATGATCATGTCGACGCGGCGGTCGAGGAGGTAGAGGTAGCCGTCCTCGTCGAGGTGGCCGACGTCGCCGGCAGTGTGGAATCCGTCGTCGGTGCCGCGCAGGCGGGGAGCGTCGCCGAGGTACCGGTAGCCGCGGTAGGCGGGCGACCGCAGGTAGATCTCGCCGATCTCGCCGGTCGGTACGGGATCGCCCGCAGAGTCGAGGATGCGCAGCTCCGTGCCCCGGTACCCGCGGCCGACGCTGCCCTGGTGCGTCGTCCATTCGTCGCCGCGCAGGGCGGTGATGCCAAGGCCCTCGGTCATGCCGTACGCCATCACGAGGCGTTCGGCGCCGATCAGGCCGGCCCAGCGGTGTACGAGGGACGGCGGCATCGGTGCCGCCCCCTGGAGAATCCAGTGCAGGCTCGACAGGTCACGGTCCTCGATACCGGGCAGGTCGGCGATGCGCTGGAGCATCGTCGGAGTGGCGGTGAACGTCGTGATCCGGTGGCGCTCGATGGCGTCGACGGCCCGGGCGGCGTCGAACCCGTCCAGCACGGCGAGGCGGTCGCCGGCGAGCATGCTGAACAGTGTCGCGAACCCGTTGGTGTGGTACATCGGCGCGAGCACCAGGATCGTCTGCGGACGGGGTACCGGGGCCCACATCTGCATGAGCGGCGCGCCGTACATCGGGTCGTAGGAGGCGGGCCGGTCGTTGAGGATGACCTTCGGAGTGCCCGTGGAGCCGCTGCTGCAGATGCCGTTCAGGTGCGGCGAGATCACGTCGGGCAGCTCGGGTACGTCGAGGTCCGCTGTCGCGTCGATCCAGGGGAGGTCGTCCGCGCTCAGCTGGACGCGCGGGCCGATGACCTCGCGCAGGCGGGCGAGTTCCCAGTCGGGCACGTCCCACCGCACGGGGACGGGTACGGCGCCGAGCTTCCACGCGGCGAGCACGCTGAGCGTGAACTGCGGCGAGTTGCGGAGGGCGAGGGCGAGCCGGTCGCCGAGGCCCAGGCCCCGCGCGGCGAGCGCACCGGCGAGCCGGTCGGAGCGCTGGTCCAGCTCACGCCAGGTGAACGCCGGCTCGGCGCCGTCCGGCCCGAGGTGGCGCAGCACCACCGTGCCGGAATACAGCCTCGCGAGCTCCCGGACGCGCTGCGCGTTACTGACGTCGGTTCCCACCTGCCGTCCCTCCCGAGCCGGTGACGCCCGTCACGACCTCGGGCTCAGGGGCAGAACGTCGTTCGCCCATCCGTGCAGGATCGGGGCGAGCAACGGCCAGCGCACGAACAGGCCCGGGGCGTCCCCGGCCGTGCGCGCCGCCTGCCGCTCGCTCCACTCCGCATCCCCCCACGGTGGCTCGACGAGCCGGGCGCCTGGGAGGAGTTTCGCCACCTGTTCCGAGGTCTCGCGGCGGTGGTGGATGTCGCTCGCACCGCTGCGGAACACCAGCGCGGGCAGGTCGAGGGCTCGTGCGTCCGCGTCCGGCAGGCCGGGAACCAGCTCGTCGCCGCGGGGGCAGTAGGCGGCCATCCACCGCTCGAACGTAGCGATGAACCCGCGCGGGTCCAGGTCGAGGAACCGTTGTCGGTTGGCCGGGTTCCGGTCGAGGACCTCGGCCCATTCGGGCAGGGCCACGACGGCCTCCATGCCGCCGTCCCACGCCGCCCTGATCGACCCGCCGCAGTAGTGGTTTCCGATGGACAGGAGACCGAAGACACCCCCGCTGATCCACCACACCGCGAGAGCGGCGGCGACCTC
This sequence comes from Actinomadura scrupuli, assembly GCF_050971785.1. Lineage (NCBI taxonomy): Bacteria > Bacillati > Actinomycetota > Actinomycetes > Streptosporangiales > Thermomonosporaceae > Actinomadura > Actinomadura scrupuli. Next base: position 327,399 of record NZ_JBPCCU010000003.1, read on the forward strand.
ACGGTGACGCGCGGCGGTCAGCAGCGAGACCCGCGAACCCCCCGACCCACCCGCGATCACCGCGGGCGTCATGTCGAGCTGCGACAGCAGCCCGGCCAGGACATCGGCCTGCATCGCCGACTCGGAGGCCCCGGTGAAGCACACCTGCGACTCACCGGTGTTGGGGCGATCCCAGATGAGCACCCGGTTGCCCAGCTCCGCCAGCGCGGCCGCGAGCTCCCGGACCCCCGGCGAGTCCTTGCCGTCCCGCCCGCCCGGCGTGATCGCCCAGGGCCGTCCGTCCCCGATCACCTCGTAGCCGACCGTCAGGCCGTTCACCCTTGCCGTCGCCATAGGGCAACGTTATAGGCGGTCTCCCAGGAAGAGAATACGGTTAACGAATCAGCGCATGCGGATTCTCATGGAGAGCTCTGGCACGCGGCCCCGACCGGGGCGGGCCGGGTGGTCCGGCGTACGGCATCCGTCACGTGGCGGGGGAGTTCATCGACGCTCGTCCGGGCGCGCTACGGGCCTGTCCCCGTCGTCGCCGCAGGCGCTGGTCCACCGGCGGAGTAATCCGCGCCACCCGGTGCGGGTGCCGGGAGTCGCGACCTCGCCGGTCTCGGACCGGGGAAGGTCGTGTTCGGCGGGGGGAACCTGCTCGGTCAAGGTGAAGCCGAGCTGGCTGTACAGCTCCAGCTGATCGTAGTACTCCCGATGAGTGAGGATCTTGTCGTTCGCGACGTGGGCTGCGCACGCGGCGCGGACGGCGATGCGACGGCCGGTTCCGTTCAGCTCGCGCCCGTCGGGCAGGAGGAAGGTCCCTGCGTGGGTGCCGGTGATCGTCCATTCGGTGATCGCGGGCTCGTCGCCCTCGGCTTCGAACCACGCCACCTGGTGAAAGTCCGGGAAGCCCGTGAAGAGGTGTTCGTAGAACCAGGAGATCTGCTCATGTCCCTCCGCCACGCCCGCCGGCGTGACGAGGACGGCCTCCGGGCTGTAGCACTCGAGCACCTGGTTCAGGTCGTGAGCGTTGATCGCCTTGCACAGCCGGTGCTTGATCTCCCAAGCGGTGGACATGACGATGGCCCTTCGCTGGTGCGGGGTAGGCCTTGGCCCGCCGAGAGCCTGGGGCGATCGGGCCCTGGTATGGCGGCGCTCAGGCGGCAGCCGGTCGGGCCGGCGCCCCGCGGCGTCTCTTCGAAGCTACCCAGCCGGCGGTCAGCCGCGAACAACACTCCGTTCAACTCGTGCCCGGGAACACCCCGGTCTGTCGACAGGGGCCAATACGGCTCTCAAACCGACAGAAAGGCGGCTGAACGGCTCCGGGTTCGTCTGGGGCGAGCCTCTGCTCGGGACCGCATCGCCCAGCGGCGTACGGGCGCCGGAATGGCGGAACACCGTCGTACGGCGCCCGGCGCCCGGCGCCCGCGTCCGGGATCGTGTCCCGGGAGGCCGCCGAGGGTCAGGTGCCGGGAGGGGGATCGCGGCGGGGGAGGCGCAGGACGAAGCGTGCTCCGCGTTCGCTGTCCTGGATGGTCAGGGTGCCCTCGTGGGCTTCGGTGATCTCGCGTGCGATCGCCAGGCCCAGTCCGGTGCCGCCGGCGTCGCGGTGGCGGGAGGCGTCGAGCCGGGTGAAGCGCTCGAAGACCATCTCGCGTTGTTCGGGGGCGATGCCGGCGCCGTCGTCGATGATCTCCAGCACGGCCGTGGGGCCGTCGGGCCGGACGATGACGGTGATCTTCGAGGTGGCGTGGCGGTCGGCGTTGTCGAGCAGGTTGACCAGTACCCGGGAGATCCGCAGCGGGTCACAGTCGATGAGGACGTCCTGCCGCAGGTCCCTGACGATCTCCATCCGGTAGGTGCGGCGGTCCAGTTCGTCACCCACCAGCCGGGCCAGATCGGTCCGGTCGTGGGTGATCGGGGCGCGGGCGTCGAGGCGGGCCAGGGTCAGCAGGTCGGTCACGATCGCCTGAAGCCGGTCCACCCCGGCCAGCACCGCCTCGGTCATCCTCGGCCAGTCGGCGACCTCCGGGCACATGAGGGCCTCCTCCAGCTGAGCCCGCATGGCGGTGATCGGGCTGCGCAGGTCGTGGGAGGCGTCGGAGGTGAAACGCCGCAGCTGCCGGTAGGCGTCCTCGAGCCGGTCCAGGGTGTCGTTCGCGGTCTCGGCCAGGAGTTTGATCTCCTCGTCCTTCCTGGGCACCGGGACCCGGCGGTCCAGGTCCGTGGCGGTGATCTCCGCAAGTTCCATCCGGATGGCCTTCACCGGAGCCAGAGCCTTGGTGATATTGCGGAAGGTCCCGACGGTCACCATCGTGGTCACCAGCATGGACGCACCGATCACGAAGACCAGCGTGGTGGCGTTTCCGTACCAGGGCACCACCGGAACCGCCACGTAGAGCAACCAGATCCCGTCCGGCTGAGAGAAGACCTTGAACGAGACGACGGTCATGCAGCCCTTCAACCCGGCCGGAGGGCACAGCGTCCGCTGGGTGCGCACGCCACTGTCGCTGGAGCGGATGATGGCGATCGGCGGCTTGCCGGCCAGTTGCCGGGTCGCCGCGACGACCCGGTTGTGCGCGTCCAGGACCTGGATCGCCTGGACCCTGCCGTCCTTGCGGTCCGGCAGCACGGCCGGCAGGCGCCCCAGTTTCAGCAGGGGCAGCACCCGGTCCCAGCCTGCCGTGATCCGGGCCTGGGCACCATCGTTCTCGTGTCTGCCCACCAGCACGAGGCAGAGCACGCTGAACCCGATGCACACCAGCGCCGAGACGGCGCCGGTCACCGCCGTCCTGCGAGCCCGAACCGATGATCGGTTCCAGTTCCACATCCGAAGCCCCCGAAGAGGTGCCCATACCTCCATAAGGCAATAAACCGTGAAGTCCAGTAATAATGGCCCCACGCGGCGCAAAGGTTTCGGTATGGATGTTCAAACCGGGCCGGCCGGGGAGCGTCGTCACCCTTGTCGCTCGTAGCGCAGGAGGACGGTCCTGGCGTCGAAGGTCCGCGAGTCGACGAACCGCATGTCGAGGCGGTGCTCGGGCTCCAGGAAGAGCCGCGGGCCGCCGCCGAGGACGACCGGGTGGACGACGACGCGGTAGTCGTCGAGCAGGCCGAGCGCGGTGAGCGAGGCCGCGACCTGGGCACCGCCGGTCAGCAGGATGTCCTTGCCCGGCTGCCGCTTCAGCTCCATGACCTCCTCGGCGAGGTTCTTTCCGATCACCAGGGCGTCCCAGCCGGCCGTCTCCTGTGTGCGGGAGACCACGACCTTCGGGGTCCGCCGCCAGAAGGGCGCGAACGCGCGGGCGTGATCGTCGGTCGTCTCGGGGTCGGCATCGGCCGTCGGCCAGTAGGAGGCCATCATGTCCCACACCACGCGCCCGTACATGAGCGTGCCGACCTGCTCGTTCATCGCCTCGGAGTACCCCGACAGCTCCGGTCCCAGGGCCGGCCAGTCGAACTCTCCGTGCGGCCCCGCGATGTGACCGTCGATCGACGCGTGGACCCAGTAGATGATCTTTCGCATGACGAGCTCCCTGTGGCTGCGGCGCCCCGATCGGGCGTCTTCACCGGAGAGTCGGAGCCGTTCGCGCGTTCTCGACATCCCCGCGAGACCGCCGCGCCCGCCCCGGCATGGCGATCAGCACCCGGCAGGGCGCACCCCTACGCCCCGCCCGGCGGCGGGCCGACGGCGGAGGGCGCCGTCCGCGGGGCAGGATCCGGCGGCAGGGCGATCGCGGTCACCAGCAGGCCGTCCATGACCAGCCATGTTCCGTCGAAGCACGGGGGAGCAAGGTCCCCGGTGGTGGTGAGCAGCCTGGCGCTGAAGCCGCCGTCCGGGCGGAGGACGACGTCGGCCTGCTCGAAGCCCAGCCAGCGATGGGTGAGCGGGAACCATGCCTTGTAGACGCTCTCCTTCGCGCTGAACAGCAGCCGGTCCCAGTGAATGTCCGGGGCGGCGCGGCGCAGGACGTCCTCGCGATGCGTCTCCGCCGGGAGGGCGATGCTCTCGTGCACCCCCTCCGGCAGCGGCGCGTGGGGTTCGGCGTCGATCCCGATCGTGAGCACGTCCGCCCGGTGGGCGACCGCGGCGGCCCGGTAGCCGTCGCAGTGGGTCATGCTTCCCACGATGCCGTCCGGCCACAGCGGAGCGCCGCGCTCGCCGTGCAGGATGGGGGCGGGAGCCCCGCCGAGGTCCTCGATCGCGCGGCGGGCGCACCAGCGGACGGTGGTGAACTCCCGGCGCCGCTTGTCCACCGACCTGCGGATCAGCTCCCTCTCGGCGGGGAACAGGTAGGCGCCGGGAGGGTCGAGGTACGCCTCGGCCGTGGCCACCTGGGGCGGCAGGATGTTTTCGATCATGGCGGCCCGGCGGGGAGGACGCGCCGCAGCCCTCCCGGGCCGCCGCGCCGGCCCCATTCGCGCGGATAACCGAGGGAGACCTCCTCGAAGCGGACCCCGTCGTGCCACATGGTCCGGCGGATGTGGAGGTGGCCGTAGACGACCGCCGCCGCCTGGTACTTCAGATGCCACTCGGCCGTGCGCTCGGTGCCGCACCAGAGCGCGAACCGTGGGAGGCGCAGCACCAGGGTCGGTTCGCGCACCAGGGGAAAGTGGTTGACCAGTACGGTCGGCATGCTCGTGTCCCGTGCCGCCAGCCGGCGTTCGGGCGTCACCACGCCGAGGCCGCGGCACATCTGGACCAGATGCCGGTAGCGCTGCTCGCCACGCAACTGCACCGGATCGTCCTTGGGGGTCCACAGCTCGTGGTTGCCCGGCACCCACACCACCGTCTCGAAGCGGTGGCTGAGGGTGCGCAGCGCCCATTCGACGTCGGCGACCCGTTCGGCCACGTCCCCGGTGAACAGCAGCCAGTCCGAGTCCGACCCGGGCCGCAGGCCCTCCACCAGCCTCCGGTTCTCGCCGAATCCGACGTGCAGATCGCTGATCGCCAGCAACGATCCCGTGCCGTCCGTCACGCCTTCTCCTTCGTCGCTCTGTGCGGGCCGGTGCCGATCTGGCCGGACCGGATATGGGGGGCTCAGCGGTGGCGCTTTCGAAGGTAGGGGTGCCGATCCCGGAGGTAGGGGCTGACCCCGCATCGCGTCCTGCCTAGATTATTCATTGGTCGCGCCGGTACGGCGTGACGCTCGATATCGTTTCGGGCCCCGGTAGCCCAATCAGGCAGTGAGGCAGCGGACTTAAAATCCGCGGAGTGTGGGTTCGAGTCCCACCCGGGGTACGAGGGGGACCTGGACTTTCGGCTTTCCGTGCGGCCCGCACCAGGCTATTCGGCGATTTTCGTGCGCATGATCCAGCGGAAGGTCGCCGGTGTCGCGGCGGTCGACTCGCCGACCAGCTCGAAATGCTCGTACCCGTTGCGGTGGCGGATCTTCAGCCTTCTTTCGGTGAGGGCGGATCGCCCGGTCCGCATCGCCCGGGGCAGGTTGTCCGGCCCTCCTTCGAGTACGACGTCGATCGATCCGTTGCCCGATAAGAGCCTGGTGTGTTCGTCCATTTGAGCACCTCCGCGTGTCCCTTTTGAGCACGGCTGGATTTGTCAAGGTCGGTGGGAAACACCACTGGCTCAATGATGGGTGACATTCGCCACCTTGATACCCGTACTCCCACCCCTATTACGCGCTGAGGTCCGTCGGGGGTCTCGACCGGTAGCCGTGCTCCCGGCGGCCGGTGAGCGACTCCCCGTCGCAGCCGCGGGATTCGTGGCCGCGGATCGGGTCGGAGCCGGGCAGCGTGACCTGCCCCAGCGCCAGGGCGCCGTTGTGGACCGCGGCCTCCCTGTCCAGGTCCTGGAGCGCCAGTTTCAGGTCGAAGCGCTTCACGTTCAGCTTGCGGTAGATCTTCGTCAGGTGCTGTTCCACCGTGCTGACGGTGATGTACAGCTTTCTCGAGATCTCCCGGTTCGTGTTGCCCTCGGCGGCCAGCGCCGCCACCCGCTGTTCGGCGTCGCTCAGGCTGCTGTGGGCCGGGTTGTGACCCGGGTCATCGAACTCTCCCTCCCCGGCGCCACAGGTCTGGAACGCGTCCAGCACGTTCGCCCTGCACTGCCGGGCGAGGACGTGCGCGTCGTGCAGCAGCCGGCCCGCCCGTTCGTCCCCGCCGAGTCTCCGGTAGGTGTCGCTCAGATCGGTGAGCGGCTGGGGCATCGACCTGCCCGCGGTCGAGATGCCACGCGTCCGGCATGAGCGAATCGCAGGAGGCCGCCGCCTTGTCCAGCACGTCGTTGTAGATGAGGGCGGCGAGCGAGATCGAGCCCGGTGTGAGGCTTGTGGGCTCGGCCGTGCGCGCCGTGAGTTCACTGTCACCTGCCGGCCGGGGAGGGCCTTGTACGCCACCACCCGTAGGTATAGCTTCTTGCCGTAGCAGGCAGTTTCCTACACGGCTGTGTAGCTCGGGAGGTCGAGTGTCCCGCCAGGCCGACGACCCGGCGTTCGAGGATCTGACCGCTCGCGCGCGGATCAGGGACGCGGCGTTGCGCCTGTTCGCGGACAAGGGCATCGACGGTGTGTCGGTGCGGGACATCGCCAAGGCGGCCGGTGTGTCGTCGGGGCTGATCCGGCACCATTTCGGGTCGAAGGAAGCGCTGCGGGACGCCTGTGACGGCTATGCCGTGGAGCGGCTCATGCGCATCGGCGAGCAGGTGGTCGCGGAGGGCCAGATGGCCGATCCGGGGTTCCTGCCCGCCGTCCATCCGACGACCCTGCTGCTCCATCGCTACCTCGGACGCTCGATGATCGACGGATCGCGGGCGGCCGCGGCGCGCTTCGATCGCCTCGTCGATCTCAGCGAGGAATGGCTGGCCCAGAACCAGCCGGGCACCTCGACGGACTTCCGGGCCTACGCGGCGGCGTTCGTCGGGATGCAGGTCGGCCTGCTGGTCATGTACGACCACGTGCACCGCGCGCTGGGGACCGACGTCACCAGCCGCGAAGGAAACCTGCGGATAAGCAGGGGAATGCTGGATCTGCACTCCAACGCTCTGATCACTCCCGAAGTGGCCGCTCAGGCACGGGCGGCGTACGACCGGCTGCAGGCGCAGCGAAGTCCTACCGCCGCACAACCGCGCTCCGCGGAGGATGCGGAAGAAGGAGCACAGCGATGACCGAGGCGATTCGCGTCGACGCTTTGGTGAAGACGTTCGGGCACGTGCGCGCGCTCGACGGGCTGGATCTCACGGTGCGCACCGGGGAGGCGCACGGCTTCCTCGGCCCCAACGGTGCCGGCAAGACCACCACCATCCGTGTCCTGCTCGGGCTGATGCGGGCCGACGGCGGCACCGTCTCCCTCCTGGGCGGTGACCCCTGGACCGAGGCGACCGAGCTGCACCGCCGCCTGGCGTACGTGCCCGGCGATGTGATGCTGTGGCCCAACCTCAGCGGCGGCGAGGTGATCGACCTGCTCGGCCGGCTGCGCGGCGGCCTGGACCGGCAGCGCCGCGCGGACCTGCTGGAGCGTTTCGCCCTGGACCCGCGCAAGAAGTGCCGGACCTACTCCAAGGGCAACCGGCAGAAGGTGGCGCTCATCGGCGCGCTGGCCTCCGACGTCGAGCTGCTGATCCTGGACGAACCCACCTCGGGCCTGGACCCCCTGATGGAGGAGGTCTTCCGCGAGGTCATCCGGGAGCAGCTCCAGAACGGGCGGACCGTGCTGCTGTCCAGCCACATCCTCGCCGAGGTCGAGGCGCTGTGCGAGCGGCTCACCATCATCCGCGAGGGCCGCACGGTGGAGACCGGCAGCCTCTCCGACCTGCGCCATCTGACCCGTACCTCCATCGACGCCGAGCTGGCGTCCGCGCCGGACGGGCTCGCCGCCATGCCCGGGGTGCACAACCTGCGGACCGACGACGGCCACGTCCGGTTCGCCGTCGACACCGACCAGCTCGACGCCGTGCTGCGCCGGCTCACCTCCGCGGGCGTGCGCAGCCTGGTCAGCCGGCCGCCCACGCTGGAGGAGCTGTTCCTGCGGCACTACGAGTCGGCCCCCGCGGCCGACCAGAGCCCGGCGGAGGCGGCGCGATGAACACCCTGACGGGCACCGGCAGGCTCATCCGTCTCATCCTGCGGCGGGACCGGTGGCTGCTGCCGCTGTGGCTGCTGCTCGCCCTCTTCCCGGTCACCGCCGTCAGCTCCCTCGACGGGCTCTACCCGACGGCCGCCGAGCTGCGGGGCTTCGCCGCCGACATGGAGAGCAACTCGGCGCTCATGGTGCTCTACGGCCGCCTGTACGGCTCGAGCCTTGGTGAACTGGCCACCTGGCGGTCAGGCGCCATCCCGGTGTTCTTCGCGCTGGCCACCGTCCTCTTCGTCATCCGGCACACCCGGGTCGAAGAGGAGAGCGGACGCCGCGAACTGGTGAGCGCGGCCGTGATCGGCCGGCACGCGGCCCTGATGGCGGTGCTGGTCGTGACGTTCCTGGTCGGCCTCGTCGCCATGGTGATCGTCGCGGTGACCGTGTCGGGTCAGGGCCTGTCCGCGGGCGGGGCGTGGGCGCAGGGCGCGCAGTGGGTCGTCGTGGGAATCGTCTTCGGCGCGGTCGGGGGAGTGGCGGCACAGCTCACCACCAGCGCCATGAGTGCACGCGGGATCGCCCTCGCGGTCGTCGGCGCGGCCTTCGCGCTGCGGGGCGTCGGTGACGTCAGCGGCCAGCAGGGCGGCGGGCTGTCGTGGGTGTCGTGGCTGTCGCCGTTCGGCTGGGCGAACCAGATCCGGCCCTTTGCCGGCGACCGCTGGTGGGTGCTCGTGCCGGCCGTCGCCTTCACCGCCGTGCTCGTCGCGGCGGCCGTCGCGTTGTCCGGCCGCCGGGACCTCGGCGCGGGCCTGCTGCCGGACCGTCCCGGCCCGGCCGCCGCGGCACCGGCCCTGCGGTCGCCGCTGGGCCTTGCCTGGCGCCTCCAGCGGAACGCGCAGATCAGCTGGCTCGTCGGGTTCGCCCTAGCCGGTTTCCTGTACGGCGGCCTCGCCAAGACCGTCGAGGAGGGGCTGGCGGACAACCCGAGCCCTGGCCTGGAGAAGGCCCTCGCCCAGCTGGGAGGCACCGGCGGGCTGGTCGACGCCTGGCTCGGCAGCATGATGAGCCTCATGGGGATCGTCGCCGCGGCGTACGCGATCCAGGGCGTCCTCCGGCTGCGTTCCGAGGAGAGCGGCCTGCGGGCCGAGTCCGTCCTGGCCACCGGGGCCGGCCGGCTGCAGTGGGCGGCCAGCCATCTGATCTTCGCGGTCCTGGGACCGGTCGTCATGCTGCTCACGGGCGCCCTGACGGCGGGGCTGGCCGGCGGCGACGTCGGCGAGCAGGTTCCCCGCCTGCTGGGTGCCGCGGCGGTTCAGCTGCCCGCGGTCTGGGTGCTGGTCGCGATAGGGGTCGCGTTGTTCGGGCACTTCCCGCGCTACGCGTCGGCGGGCTGGGGGGCGCTCGGCCTCTTCGTGGTGCTGGGGCAGGTCGGCGCGCTCCTGGAGCTCAGCCAGTGGTTGCTGGACGTCTCGCCCTTCACCCATATTCCGAAACTGCCCGGCGGCGCGATCTCGGTCACCCCGCTGGTCACGCTGGTGGTCATCGCGATCGCCCTCGCCGGCGTGGGGCTGGCCGGGCTCCGCCGCCGCGACATCCCCGCGTGACGCCGCGCACCGGCTAGCGCACGGCGGCCAGGTCGTCGCGGAGCGTCTGGATGATCTCCTTGCTGCGGTCGATGAGGTAGAAATGGCCGCCGGGGAAGACGCGCAGGTCGAACGGGCCGGTGGTGTGGTCGGCCCAGGACTTGGCCTCGTCGATCGTCACCTGGGGGTCCTGGTCGCCGACGTAGGCGACGACCGGGCAGCTCAGCGACCGGCCGGGCACCGGGCGGTAGGTCTCGATGGCGCGGTAGTCGTTCCGGATGGCCGGCAGGATCATCTCGACGGTCTCCGGGTCGCCGAGCAGGTCCGACTGGGTGCCGCTGAGCCGGCGCAGCTCGGCGATGATGCCCTGGTCGTCCTGCTGGTGCACGAGCGTCGTGCGGTGACGTGAGGGTGCCCGCCGTCCGGACACCACCAGCCGGACCAGTGGGGCCGCGCCGTCCTGTTCCAGCCGCAGTGCCACCTCGTAGGCGAGCACGGCCCCCATGCTGTGCCCGAAGAACGCCAGCGGGCGCTCGTCCAGACGGCGGACCGCGTGGAAGATCGCGTCCGCCAGATCGGGGATGTTGTCGATGTTGCCCTCGGCGCGGCGGTCCTGCCGGCCCGGGTACTGGACCGCGCCGACCCCGACGGCCGGCGACAACTGGGCGGAGACCGGAAAGTAGAAACTCGCCGAGCCGCCGGCGTGCGGAAAGCACAGGAGGCGTACGGCGCCGTCCGCCGCCTGGTGGTAGTGCCGGATCCACGTTTCGGTGTCGGGGGAGCGCTGTGTCATCGCGCTGTCACATCCTCTTCGGGAGGACCACGCTCCCGGGCTCAGGGAGCGATGGTCGCCAGTGCCCAGCGGAGCATGAGGGCATCGGTCGTCGGGGCCGTGGTGGACAGGGCGAGATCGTGGCCGGTGTCCGGGATGGTCGTGACGGTGAGGCGTGCCTCCGGCAGATAGTACTGCGCCTCGAAGGCCCGCACGGTGCTCGCGTCCTTGGCGGCCGCGTCGCGCATGCGCTTGACTTAACGCGGGAGATGCCGGCCCGCATCCACGCCGACCTCGCTACATGCCTGGCGTACGAACTGCGGTCGCTCGTCCGCTTCATACCGGACCTGTTCGAGGAGCTCGGATGAACCGTGTGGTGTCGAAAGACGGCACGTCGATCGCGTACGAGCGCGCCGGCACCGGTCCGGCGGTCATCCTGGTGGGCGGGGGCCTCGACGACGGCTCGGAGAACGCGGCGCTCGTGCCTGAGCTGGCGCGGAATTTCCGCGTGTACAACTACGCCCGCCGCGGCCGGGGCGGCAGCGGCGACACCCTCCCGTACGCGGTGGAACGCGAGCTCGAAGACATCGACGCGCTGATCGGCGAGGCCGGTGGGGCGGCACACCTGTTCGGCGCCTCGTCGGGTGGCGCCCTCGCACTGGAGGCGGCCGCCGCCGGACTCGCCATCGGCAGGCTCGCGGTGTACGAGGTCCCGTACATGGGCGACGACGCGGCGGTACGGCTCTGGTCGCAGTACGTCGCCCGGCTGACGGCGGTGCTCGCCGACGGCCGCCGGGCGGACGCGATCGAACTCTTCATGCGGCTGGCGGGCTCACCCGACGAGGCCATCGCCGGAGCGCGGGACTCGTCGTTCTGGCCAGCTCTCGAGGCGCTCGCACCCACGCTCGCCTACGACGCGGCCTGTCTGGGAGACGGGCGGCCACCGGCCGCCCGGCTCGCGACCATCACGCAGCCGACGCTGGTCGCGACCGGCGGGCTGCCTGATCCGCACATGGGAGGTCTGCGGACCGGCTTCTTCGACAGCGCCGCGGACGCGATCGCGGCGTCGGTCCCGAAGGCCGAACGGCGGATCATCGAAGGCCAGTCGCACGTTGCCGATCCGGAGGTGTTCGCGTCCGTGCTCGGACGGCACTTCGCGGGCTGACCGGAATGCGGCGCTCAGGAGGCGTAGTTGCGGAGCACGGCGAGCGCCTGGAGCCCGTGCGGTCCGGTCGCCTTCAGCGCCGAGCCGGCGGGGGTGAGCCGGCGGGCGCCGACGCGGCAGAAGTCGGCGGCGGGGCCCGTGACGGTGGACGGCGCGGCGGGGTCGCCGAAGTGCCAGAGGTCGCCGCCGGGTGAGGTGAGCTCACAGCGGACGGGGCCGCCCTCGAGGCCCTCGACGGCGAAGGCGTACGGCAGGGTGCGGTGGCCGAGCCAGGCGATGTGGCGCAGGCGGGCGGTGTCGGGGTACGGGATGCCGAGAGGGACGGTGATGTCGGAGGCGTGGGCCCAGTGCTCGGCCAGGCGGGTGGTGGCGAGGGTCGCCGGGGACAGGGGGGCGGCCACCCACGACAGACGGGTGCCGTGGGGGACGGCGCGCAGGGCGGCGGGGGTGGCGAAGGCGGCCGTGCGCCAGCGGGCCAGGAGGTCGGCGGGAGTGATGTCGCGCTGGGCGGCCACGAGCTCGTCCGCCACGGCGTCGACGTCGCCGGGGGGCCTGCGGGCGAACAGGGCGTCGTCGCCCGCGACCGAGGCGGCGGCGAGCTCCTCGGTCTGGGCCAGGTGGAGGACCACATCGGAGACGGTCCAGCCTCCGGCCGCCGAGGGGTGGGACCACTGGGCGGGGGTGAGGGCGGCGAGGACGGCGTCCAGCTGCTCGTACTCGGCCATGAGGTCGTCGAAGATATCCGTCACGCGACGACGCTACCGAACGGTATTCGGTTGGACAACACCTTGGGACGGTTCGGTTGCGCACGGCGTGTCATCGGGTTTCGCCTGCGCCACCGGACCCCCGCTCGGCCGATCACGGGGATGCGGTCCGGAAAATGCCTCGCCGGCATCGGGGCGGCTCGCGATGATGGCGGGATGAACGTTCCGTACCGGCAGATTCGTGCCGCGCACGATGACTCGACGATCACGGTGTACCAGGCGTACGGACCGGAGATCGGACGCCCCGCCGCCGAGTCCGGACGATTTCCGGAGGCCTTCAAGCGTGACCGGATGACGTGGATCAAGCCGTCGTTCCTGTGGATGATGTACCGGTGCGGCTGGGCCGCCAAGCCCGGCCAGGAGCACGTCCTGGCCATCCGCCTGGACCGTGCCGGTTTCGAATGGGCCCTGCGCCACAGCTGCCTGAGCCACTACGACCGGAACGTCCACGCTGACCGGGACGCCTGGCTGGAGACCCGGCACCTGCCCGTACGGCTCCAGTGGGATCCCGAGCGCGACCTGCGTCTGCAGCCGCTCCCGTACCGGTCGCTGCAGATCGGGCTGTCCGGCGAGGCCGTCCGCCGCTACCTCACCGACTGGATCGTCGGCATCGACGACCTCACCGCCCACGTCCGGACGGTTCACGACCTCGTCGGCGCCGGGCGACTGGACGAGGCGCGGGGACTGCTGCCCGCCGAGGCTCCGTATCCGCTGCGGCCGGAGCTCGCCGCCCGGATCGGCTCCGCCACTCCGGCCGAGACCGCCTGAGCGGACGCGGCTCGGCCCGGGCTCTGCGACGTCAGAGCGCTGAGCAGGTCATAAGCGACGCAAGGGGCCGCTCTTGACCTGGCCGCACGATCTGTGAAAGGACGGTTCCTCACCCCCCGTTCCCGGAGGTCAACGTGGGATCTTCCGATGTCCCCCCAGCGCCGCCCCAGGCGAAGCCCGCCCTGTTCGCCGGCGGAGTGGGACTCCTCGCGATGGCCGCTTCCTGCGTCATCATGACCGGTCATCCGCAGGTGGGCGCGACCGCGTTCGTCCTCGGTGCGGGGTTCCTCATGATCGTCGTCAACCTGTACCTCTCCCGGCTGGCCAGAGCCGCCGTCGCGGACGTCGTCGCGGCCGCCCGCGAGGACGTGACCGCGGCGAGGAGGCTGAAGGAGGAACTGCAGGCGAGCGTGCAGAGCGTGGAGGTCATGAAGGCCGCGGTCAACCGGCGGTGGCTCGAGGCGCAGGCGGATCTCGACCGGCTGCACCAGGTCATGGAGAGGGACCTGCCCGAACGCCTGGCGGACGAGCTGAAGCCGCTGCTCGACGACATGAGGGCCAGGCGGGAGCGGGACGCCGAAGACGCCGGGGACGGTACGCGGCGCCGCGACTCCTGGCTGAACTAGTGCCGCAGCAGGCAAGTTCCGCCCTGTCTTGATCGTGTGGTCCGCATCGGGCCACGCAGCGGTGGTCAGAGGGTGCCGAGCATGACCGACTGATTGGCTCCGCGGAGGCCGAGGAGCGCGCTGACCTCGATCAGCTCCGCTTGCTTTTCGCAGGGCAGCTGAAGGTCGCCGAGGCGGGCCATCGCCGCGCGGTAGCGGCTCCGGGCTTCGCGCTCGGCGGCGTGTCGTCCGCCGGCGGCGTCGATGAGGTCCGCGGCCAGACGGAGCCGGTCCTCGTCGTGGAGCGGCCCGGACAACACGTGCGCGAGGTCGCGGGCCGCCTCGGTGCCGGTGGCGAGCGCGGCGATGATGGGAAGGCTCTTCTTGCCCTGCCGCAGGTCGTTGAAACCGCTCCCCGGAGGACCGGGCGGGCCCCAGATGTCGAGGAGGTCGTCGAGGGCCTGGGAGGCCAGACCGAGGTCGTGGCCGGCCTGGACCAGTCCAGAGACGACACCCGGGTCCGCGCCGTGGAGCACGGCTCCCAGCGACAGGGCGCATTCGAACAACGCGGCGGCCTTCTGCTCCGCCATCGCCCGGTATTCGGGCAGCGTCACGCTGCGCGGCCCGCTCCAGGGGCGCTGTTCGAAGGAGAGGTCGCGGGCCTGGCCTATGGCGACCCGGCTCAGGGTGTCCTGCAGGTGCCACATGGCGTTGTGTCCGTGCGGCCGGTTCCGCGCCAGGGTCTCCAGCGCGAGATTGCGCATGGCGTCGGCGCCCAGAAGCACCGGCCCGACTCCGAAGCAGCGCCAGGCCGAGGCGCGTTCCCGCCGTTGCTCGTCATTGTCGATGATGTCGTCCTGCAGCTGCGTGAAGTCCTTGGCGAGTTCCATGGCGACGGCGCAGGACAGGGTCTGCGGGGTGGACGCGCCGACCGCCTCGGCGGCCAGGGCGGTCAGCACCAGGGCGACCGTACGGCCGCCGCGATCACCTTCACCCGGCGCTCCCGCGGCGTCGTTCCAGCCCAGGTGATAGCCGACGATCCGGCCGAGAAGGTCGTCGTGCTCGCCGATCTTGTCGACCGCCTCGCGCAGCGCGGGGAAGACCCTGCCGCGCACCCGCTCGAGTATCGGGTGCGACTCACCACAGAGGCCGGCGGCCGGCTCCGGCTTCGTCACGGTCATGACCTCACCTCATGGGGAGTCTCGTGGGGAACCTCATGGGGAATTTCATAGGAAACACCGCCGTGCCGGGAGTACGTGTTCCGGCCGGGCTCTCCGCTTGTCCCTTCGGACCGCGCGCGTATGGTGTTCACCATTCGGCAGCACCGATCGCGGCCCTGCCCCAGCGGCCGGACACCGGCGGCCCTGAAGGCGCCGGCCTGGCGATCGGTGTAGGACAGTGAGCGTTCCACCAGCTCGTCCACGATGCCGGCCAGAGCCGCTCCGGTCACGCGCGCGAGCTCGTCCGGTCCGCTGCCCTGCCGCTCGCACCATTCGGCCAGGACGTCGAAACCGGCGATCGACCTGACGAAGTCACGCTGCCCGGCGTGTGCCCAGGCCCGCTGGAACTCCGCCAATAGTCCTCTGTCGAGAGCGTGCAGAATCCGGCGGCGGGCGTGGTCGCCGGAATCGGCGCGGGCCGGCAGCACGTCGGCGTGCAACTCGAAGCCGAGGCGTGGCAGATCGCGGAACAGCATCGTCAGCAGCGAGACGGACCCGCCCTCGAGTATCACCGTTCGATGGCGATCAGCGAGGCCGCCCAGGATGCGCCGCAGTCTCGAGTACGCCTGGTGGGCGGTCAGGTCTCCCTCGGGAATCGTCCGGTCGTCCAGGTAGACGCGACGGTGATCGGGAGAGGGCCTGCTGCTCACCACGGGTATGTCGCGGAAGCACTGGATCCGGTCCGCCACGACCACCGGGACGCCCAGAGCGTGTGCCGCCGCGGTCGCGAGCGACGTCTTGCCGGCACCTGTGACGCCGAGCACCGCGTGCACTCTCACCACGTCACCTGCCATTGCCGAAAGACGATCCAGCTCAAGTGGTTCTCCCTTGTCGTGGCCGGGCCCCGATCGACATGCAGGATTCATCATCAATTGAATCCTAGGCCGCCGTGCGCGGCCTGCAAGCACAAATAATTGCGATGCCGAACCATGAGAATCTGCTATGGCGGTGGTACAGAAATGCACGCCTCTTCTCGGATACGTTCTCGTGAAATGACCTGTAAGAACGGTTTTCCCCTGGCCGGTTCGCGGGGGCTGAGACGACTGGATCGCCGATGAGCCTTTCCGTGTGCGTGTTCTGCACCTCCAGCAGCCAGATCGACCCCGCGTATCTGAGACTGGCCGAGGAGGTCGGTACCGAACTCGCCCGCCGCGGCTGTTCCCTGGTGAGCGGCGGCGCCGTGCTCTCCTGCATGGGGGCCGTGGCCCAGGCGGCCAGGACGGCGGGTGCGCGCACCGTCGGCGTCATCCCCGAGGTGATGGTCCACGTCGAGATCGCCGATCTCGACAACGACGAACTGGTCGTCACCTCCGACATGCGCTCGCGCAAGGCGGAGATGGAACGAAGGGCCGACGCCTTCCTGGTGCTCCCCGGTGGGCTCGGCACCCTCGAGGAGCTCACCGAGATCTGGACCGCCCGCTCATTGGGGCTGGTCGACAAGCCACTGGTCGTCCTCGACCCCTACGGCTTCTACGACCGGCTCCGCGCCTTCGTCGACCACCTGGTCGACAAGGGCTTCGCGAGCGCGGCGATGCGCGACGCCATCGGCTGGACCACCTCGGTCACCGAGGCCTTCGACGTCCTGCAGCACGCCGAACGACGCGACCTCGCCAAGGCGTGAGGTCACCCGGCGGCGGGGGACCCGGCGCCGCCGTTACGGGATGATCACTGTCATTCCCGCGGTGCCGGGCTGGTCCATCGCGGCCAGTGCCGGAGCGGCCGCGTCGAGCGGGATCGTCCGGCCGACCAGGAGGTCGGGCCGCAGGGTTCTGTCGGCAACCTGGGCCACCATCGCGGGATAGTCGTGGGCGGCCATTCCGCGGCTGCCCACGAGGAGCAGTTCATGGGCGATCACCCGGTCCATCGGGATCGGAGGGCGCGCGTCCTCGCCGGTCATCAGGCCGACCTGTACGTGCCGCCCGTGCTTGCGCAGGCTCGCGATGGAGTTCAGGCAGGTGGCAGCGCTGCCGAGAGCGTCGAGAGACAGGTGGGCCCCGCCGGCGGCGGCCTCGCGCACGGCGAGTGGGACGTCCGCCGACCTCGCGTCGACCGTCGCCTCGGCCCCGAACCGTCTCGCCGCCTCCAGCGCGGCGGGGGAGACGTCCACGGCCACGACCCGGGCCCCGTACGCGGCGGCGATCATGATCGCGGACAGGCCGACACCACCGCAGCCGTGGACGGCGACCCATTCGCCCGGCGCGAGCCGGCCCTGGGCCGTCACGGCGCGGAAGGCCGTGGCGAAGCGGCAGCCGAGACTCGCCGCGGCCACCATGCTCACCTCCGGCGGCACCCGGACCAGGTTGACATCGGCATTCGCCACCGCGACCCGCTCGGCGAACGATCCCCAATGGGTGAACCCGGGCTGGAACTCGTCGTCGCAGATCTGGTGGTCGCCGGCCAGGCACTGCGGGCAACACCCGCAGGCGCACACGAACGGCACGGTGACCCGGTCCCCGGCCCGCCAGCCGCGCACGTCCGTGCCGACCTGCTCCACCGTGCCCGCGAACTCGTGGCCGGGCACGTGCGGAAGCCTGCTGATCGCGGGATCGTGCCCCATCCAGCCGTGCCAGTCACTACGGCACAGGCCGGTGGCCTCCACCCGGATGACCGCCCCGTGCGGCGGGCAGGCCGGGTCGGCCACCTCGCGCAGGACCGGCGGCCGGCGGAACTTGTGGTAGATGACGGCTTTCATGGATTTCCCTCGATCCCGACTCTGCGCCCCGGGCCGCGGACCTGCGCGAACGACGGCACCGGCGCTTCACCTCTCCCTCGTGATCCTCCCTCACCACCGAAGCGGAACGATGCGCCGGGGCCGGGAGCCGGGCGTCCTGACCTGCTGCGGTCCTCGCGAGATTGCTCCTGGTCACCATGCTCGTCGCCCGGACGATAGTGAGTGCAAACCGACAACCAAGATCCCTTTAGGGGGAGTTTCATATGCCTGACAGCAACGAATCCACCACGCCCGAGCCCGAACAGCCCGGGTCGGACATTCGGAAGATGCAGGAGACCACCAGGGCCCTGCTGGAGGCCGGCCTCGATGCGGGCCTGCCCGCCACGGAGGCTCTGGACATCTCCCGGCCGCGGAACTGGAGCAACTAGCTCCTGACGCGGCTCCAACGATCCGGGCCCCGGCACGCTTGTGCCCGGGGCCCGGACTCTTCTCCCGACGGCCTGTCCGGGGCGTGAGCCGAGGGCGGCCCACGCCGGGATTCACTTGTGACGGCACCGGAGCCGGGAAACCATGACGGTATGCCCGACGTCTCGGTCTCTCCCACCCTTGCCGCCAACGAGGCCGTACTCCGCCGCCGCCAGGCCGGACTGCCCGTCCTGCCGCTGGGTTTCGGCGAGGCCGGGCTTCCCGTCCATCCGGCGTTGACCGCGGCGCTGTCCGCCGCCGCGGGCCGGGGAGGGTACGGACCCGTCGCGGGGCTGCCCGCACTGCGCGCGGCGGCGGCCGGTTACTGGCGGCGCCGAGGTCTGGACACCGATCCGGAGCTGGTCGTCTGCGGACCGGGCAGCAAGCCCCTGTTGTACGCGCTGCTCCTGGCGATCGGCGGCCGGGTGGCGCTCCCGCGTCCCTCGTGGGTGAGCTACGCCGCGCAGGCGCGGCTCACCGGCGGCCCGCCGGTGCTGCTGCCCACGTTGCCGGGCCAGGGCGGCGTGCCGGACCCGTCGCTGCTCGCCGGGGCCGCGCGCTCGTCCGGCGTCCGGGCCGTCGTGGTGACCATCCCCGACAACCCGACCGGCACGCTGCCGCACCGGGAGACCGTGCGGCGGCTGTGCGCCGTCGCACGGGAACACGACCTGCTCGTCATCTCCGACGAGATCTACCGGGACCTCGTGCACGATCCCGGCGTCGCCGTCCCCTCGCCCGCCGAGTACGCGCCCGAGCGCACCATCGTGACCACCGGGCTGTCCAAGAACCTGGCGCTCGGAGGATGGCGCCTCGGCGTGGCGCGGATCCCCGGCGCGGCGCTGCGAGCCCAGGTCACCGGGATCGCCAGCGAGATCTGGTCGAGTCCTCCGGTGCCCGTCCAGCACGCCGCCGCCTTCGCGTTCACCGAACCCGATGAGCTGACCGTGCACATCGCCCGGAGCCGCGACCTGCACGCGGCCGTGGCGGGCGCCGCCGCGGCCCGCTTCACCGGGGCGGGGGCTTCGCTCGCCCCGCCACGAGCCGCCTTCTACCTGTACCCGGACCTGTCGCCGCTGGGGGCGGGGCGTACGGACGCCGAGGCCGCCGCCCTGCTGCTCGACCGGCACGGGGTGGTGGTACTGCCGGGCAGCGCCTTCGGGGAGCCGGCCGGGGCGATGCGGGTCCGCGTCGCGACCAGCCTGCTGTACGGCGACAGCGAGGCGATGCGCTGGACCGCGCTGACATCGCCGGATCCCCTCGCGCTGCCGTGGATCGCGAAGGCGCTCGACCTGCTCTCCGAGGCGCTCGAGGATCTCCGGGCCCGGCTCGGCGCCACCTGACGACCGGCGCCGCGTACCCCGGCCGGCCCGTAGCCTGAACCGTGTGCACCCCTTGACCGACGACCCGATGGCCTTTTCGATGGTTCCTGTCCCCGGTGGGGCCGTGGACCTTCGAGACGACCGGCTCGGCACCCGCTGGCGGGCCGAGATCGCTCCCTTCCTGCTCGGCCGGTATCCCGTCACGGCGGACCTCCACCGTGCCGCCACGGGAGCCGATCCCGATCCCGCCGTGCGCGGCGCCGCGCCGGTGACGAACGTCAGCTGGCTCGACGCGATCGACGTGTGCAACCGGGTCTCGGCCCGGTCCGGACTGGGCCAGGCCTACTCCCGCGACGCACGGACCGGGGAAGTGATCTGCGACTGGTCGTCCGGCGGCTATCGGCTGCCGACCGAGGCGGAGTGGCAGTACGCCTGCAAGGCGGGTACCACCGGCTACCGGTACGGGGAGATCGACGACATCGCCTGGCACGCGGGCAACTCCGGGGGCGGGGTCCGCGACGTCGGCGGCAAGGCGCCCAACCCCTGGGGGCTGCACGACATGCTGGGCAACGTGTGGGAGTGGTGCTGGGACCTCTACGACGAGGAGGTCTACGGCTCCTATCGCATCTTCCGCGGCGGAAGCTGGGCCGAGCCGGTGCGGGGCTGCGGAGCATCCGTGCGCCGCCGCAGTCACCCCACGTTCGCCATCGACGACCTCGGTCTCCGGCTCGCCCGCACCATGACCTGAGGTCCGATCGGCCTCGGCCGGCCTGCGGCCGCCCGGGCACGGGCCGCCGCGGCGCGCTCACGTGCCGAGGGCGTGCCGCCGGCGTGGCGGATCACGGCGCGGTGTGCCGCAGCAGTGCGGGCACGACGACGTCCCACGTCGTGCGCGGCGGGACCTCGTGGCCCACCCCGTCGAGCAGGAGCAGCCGGGCGCCGGTGATCTCGCGCGCCAGCGCGACCGCGTGCCCGGGCGGGAAGAACGGGTCCTCGGCGCCGTGGATGACGAGTGTCGGCGCGGTCACCTCGCCCAGCCGGGGCCGCGTGTCCTGGCCTCCCTCGAGGAGCCAGTGGTTCTTCACGCTCGACTCCGGGTTGACCGTGCGGGCGACGACCCGGCGGGCCACCTCGCGCACGTGGGCCTCGTCGAAGGAGTCCGGGCCGGAGAACGGACGCTGCTCCTCCACGAGGTACTCGACGACCGCCTGCTCGTCGGCCCAGTCCGGCTCGGGCGCCGGGTCGGCGAGCGCCGCCCTGAGCCGGTCCGCCATCGGGGGCAGATCGCTCGCCGGGCCGGGGCTGGTCGACATCAGCGTCAGCGTCGAGACCCGGCCGGCGTGCTCGACCGCGAGGTACTGCGCGATGCCGCCGCCCATCGACAGTCCCACCACGTGGGCGCGGCCGCCCGCGAGCACGTCGATCAGGCCCGCCGCGTCATCGGCCAGATCGGGGCCGCCGTAGCCGGGCGCGCCCGGCGGATGGCTCACCGAGCGGCCGGTGTCGCGGTGGTCGTACCGGATGACGAACCGGCCGCCCGCGGCCAGGCGCCGGCAGAACTCGGCGTCCCACCAGTCCATCGACGCGGCGGCCCCGGAGATGAGCAGGATCGCCGGCGCTCCGGGCTCGCCGAAGGTCTCGGCGCACAGGTCCACCCCGTTGACGCGCACCATCACCTCGGTCATGGCGCTCGACTCTACGACACCCGCGCGGCGGCCGGCAGGGGCGTCAACGCCCCCCGCCCGGGCCATAGGCGGGGGGCGTCGGGATGGTGCGTCAGGACCTGCCGGTCACGTGACCGCCGTCCACGCGCAGGGAGTGGCCGGTGACGAACGCCGCTCCCGCGAGGTACAGCACCGCGTCGGCGATCTCGGAGACCTCGCCGACCCGGTTCAGCAGCGCGATGCCGCCGAGGGAGTCGACCTCGGTCCCCGCGTGCAGCGGGGTCCTGACCACGCCGGGCGCGACCAGGTTGACCCGGATGCCCTCGGCCGCGAGCTCGGCGGCCAGGCTCGTGGTCAGCGCGTGCACGCCGCCCTTGCTGGCCACCGCCGCGGAGGCGGGGAAGCCCGCCAGCGCGTGGTCCACGAGGACCGTGCCGATGTTGACGATGCTGCCGCCGCGGCCCTGCGCGCGCAGCCGGCGTACGACGGCCTGGGTGGTGAGGTAGGTGCCCTTGAGGTTGCCGGCCAGGAATCCGTCCAGCTCCTCCTCGGTGACCTCGGTGAACGGCTTGGCGGCGAAGGTGCCGGCGTTGTTGACCAGGACGTCGACGGCCCCGAAGCGCTCGACCGCCGTACGGACCAGTGCCTCTCCGGTCTCCGCGGCGCCGATGCTCCCCGGCACCTGGGCGATCCGCTCGGGGTGGCCGAGCCCGGCGGCGGCCTTGGCGAGCCGGTCGGCGTCCCGGCCGTTGAGGACGACGTTGCCGCCCTGAGCCAGGAAGGCCCGGGCGATGTCCAGGCCGATGCCGCTGGAGGAGCCGGTGATGATCGCGGTGGTGGTATCGGACATGCGGATGTCTCCGTTGCTGGTCGTGGGTGGTTCGTCGAGGTCCGACACCAGCAGCGTAGGAACGATCGGCCCATAACACCACGACGAAGTTTGGAGCATTGGATAAGCTGAACTTATGGATCTGGACTTGCGTGACCTGGAGCTGCTGGACGCCACGGCCGAAGCCGGCTCCCTCACCGCGGCCGCCGAGCGCCTCTACGTCAGCCAGCCGGCGCTGAGCCAGCGCCTCACCAGGCTGGAGGACCGGCTGGGCATGAGGCTCTTCGACCGGCAGGGCCGCCGGCTGGTGCCGAACGCGGCCGGCCGGCGGATGCTGGTGGCCGCCCGTCAGATCCTGGCCGAGCTGCAGTCGGCGGCCCGCGATCTCAAGGACATGCGGGACGGGCGCGACAGCCGGGTGCGCTTCAGCGCGCAGTGCAGCACCACCTTCCCCTGGCTGCCCCCGGTCATCCGCGCGTTCCGCGAGCATCAGCCGGACGCCGAGGTACGGATCGAGTCCGTCCCCGACGACGCGCCCATCCCGGCCCTGCTGGCCGACCAGGTGGACGTCGCCCTGGTCACCAAGCCCGACCGGCAGATGGACCTGGTCAGCCTGACCCGCCTGTTCGAGGACGAGATGGTGGCCGTGGTGCCGGCCCGGCACGCCTGGGCCTCCCGCGCCCACCTCACCGCCAGGGACTTCACCGACGCCCACCTCATCCTCTACGACATCTACGACCAGAACCGGATCCCCTCCGTACCGCTGCCGATCCCGCACGAGGCCCGCCCCGCCCGGATCACCCTCATGCCCGTCATCACCGATCTGGTGATCGAGATGGTGGCCGGCGGCCAGGGCGCGACCGTCCTGCCCAACTGGGTGGCCGCGCCGTACGCCGCCTCCCACGACCTGGCGCTGGTCCGCATCGGCGCCAAGCCGCTGACCAGGACCTGGTACTGCGCCACCCGTCCCGGCCCGCGGCCGCCCCACATCGCCGCCTTCGCCGACGAGCTCGTCGACCAGCTCCGGAAACAGCCGGACGCCTGGCGCCCCTTCGGCGACTAGCGCGGTGACGGGAGCGCCGTGGCGTTCTCCGCGGCCTTGCCGGTCCGGCGGGTGAGCAGGTCCCGCAGGGCCTCGGCGATGTCGGCGGGGGCCTCTTCGGCCATGAAGTGGCCACAGGTGACGGTGTCGTGCCGCAGGTCGGCCGCCCAGGTGCGCCAGAGCGCCGCCGCGTCGAAGCCGAGGGCGGCGCCCCAGTCCTGCTGGAGCACGGTGACCGGCATCCGCAGCCGGGTGCCGGCGTCCCGGTCGGCCCGGTCGTGGTCGACGTCGATGCCGGCGGAGGCGCGGTAGTCGGCCACGATCGAGGGCACCGCGTCGCGGCACGCGTCGAGGTAGGCGGCACGCACGTCGGCGGGGATCGCCCGCGGGTCGTTGGCCCAGATGTCGAGGAAGTGCCCGAAGAAGGCGTCCGCACTGGCGGCGATCATCTGCTCGGGCAGGCCGGGGGCCTGGGCCATCAGGTAGAGGTGGAAGCCGACGGCGGCGCCGGTGCCGTGCATCACCTCCCACATGTCCAGGGTCGGCAGCACGTCCAGGCAGGCCAGGTGGGTGATCGCCTCCGGATGATCGAGTGCGGCGCGGAAGGCGACCAGGGCGCCGCGGTCGTGCCCGGCGAGCGCGAAGCGCTCATGGCCCAGCGCGCCGGCCAGGGCGATGACGTCGGCGGCCATGGTGCGCTTGGCGTAGGTGGTGCCGTCGGTCTCGGCGGGCTTGTCGCTGGCGCCGTAGCCGCGCAGGTCGGGGCAGATCACGGTGTGGTCGGCCGCGAGGTCGGCGGCGACGTGCCGCCACATCAGGTGGGTCTGCGGGAAGCCGTGCAGCAGCACGATCGGAGTGCCCGACCCCGCGACGGCCGCGTGCAGGGACACGCCCCCGGCGACGGGGACGCGCAGGTGGTCGAAGCCGGCGATGGCAGGCGTCATCGTTCCGCCCTTTCGGTAGGTGATTCGGTAGGTGACCAGGTGCCTTCAGCCTGCCGGGCGCGAATGAGCATCCGGTCAGCGCGCTACCGTGGCCGAGGGGAGGGCCCCGGGGAAGGGGTGGTCGGCGGTGCAGGTCTGGTTCGGGGTGCTGGGGCCGGTGGAGGCCTGGGACGGCGCCGGGGGCACGATCGCGCTGAGAGGGCCGCGGCACCGCGCGGTGCTGGCCCGGCTGATCATCGCCCGCCGCCGGGTCGTCCCGGTCACCCGCCTGGTCGAGGACCTGTGGGACGATCCACCGCCGGGTGCGGTGGGCGCGGTGCGCACCTTCGTGGCGGCGCTGCGCCGCGCCCTGGAGCCGGAGCGTCCGCCGCGCACCCCGGCCCGGCTGCTGGTCACCGAAGGGCCGGGGTACGCGCTGCGCGCCGAGCCGGGCGCGGTCGACGCCTGGCGTTTCGAGCAGGCGGTGGCCGCCGCCGCGACGCTGCCCCCCGAGGACGTGCTCGCGCGGCTGGAGGAGGCGCTGGGGTGGTGGCGCGGGCCCGCCTACGCCGGATTCGCGGAGGAGCCCTGGGCCCGTGCGGAGCGCTCCCGCCTGGCGGAGCTGCGGCTGCAGGCGGTGGAGCGCCGGGCCGAGGCCCGGCTGGCCCTCGGCCTGGCCGCCGAGGCGGTGCCGGATCTGGACGCGCATGTGACCGAGCACCCCTGGCGCGAGGACGCCTGGCGCCTGCTCGCGCTCGCGCTGTACCGCGCCGGCCGTCAGGGTGATGCGCTCGCGGTCCTGCGGCGGGCGCGAACGCTCCTGGTCGACCAGCTGGGCGTGGATCCGGGCCCGGGACTGCGTCGCCTGGAGACCGACATCCTTCACCAGGCCCCTCACCTCGAACCCGCGCCCGGGCCGCCCGGGCCGCCCGGGGAAGGTGGACCGGCTGGGCCGGGCGGGGCGGCGGCCCGGGTATGGGCGCAGACGGCCGCCGCCTACGACCGCACCGTGACAGCCGGCGCCCGGGCCCGCCTGGAGTCGACGGTGGGCCTGCTGCGCAACCTCGCGGTGACCGGGGGCGGCGGCCTGGAGGCGGCCCGCCGGCACCGCGTGGCGGCCATCGCGGCGGCCGAGGAACTGGGCGACGCGGAGCTGACCGCCCGCGTGATCGGCGCGTACGACGTCCCGGCGATCTGGACCCGCTCGGACGACCCGCGGCAGGCGGCACAGATCGTGGCCGCGGCCGAACGCACCCTGGCCGCCCTCCCGCCCGGCGTGCACGAGGCGGCGCGGGCCCGCCTGCTGGCCACGATCGCCCTGGAGTCGCGCGGCACCCGTGCGGGCCGCGGGCCGCAGGCCGCCCGGCGGGCAGAGCGGATCGCCCGCCGCCTGGACGATCCCGCGCTGCTGGCGTTCGCCCTCAACGGCGTGTTCATGCAGACCTTCCAGCGTGCGGGTCTGGCCCCGCGCCGGGACGAGATCGGCGCCGAGCTGGTCGCCCTGTCCGCCCGGCACGGCCTGGTCACCTTCGAGGTGCTCGGGCACCTCATCCGCCTGCAGGCCCGCAGCGCGCTCGCGGACCTCACCGGAGCCGACGGGCATGCGATCGCCGTGGACCGCCTGGCCGAGCGCCACGAACTGCCGCTGGCGGGCGTGTTCACCCAGTGGTACCGCGCGCTGCGGCTCGCCGTGACGGAGCGGGCGCCGGTGGCCGAGGTGGAGGCGGCCTACCGGGACGCCGCCGCGCGGCTGGACGATGCCGGCATGCCCGGACTGCAGCACGGGCTGCTGCCGCTCGCGCTGCTGTGCCTGCGCCTGCGGCACGGGCTGCCCGCCACCGCCGGCGAGCGCACCGACTGGGGGCCCTACGAGCCGTGGACCCGCCCCCTGGTGCTGCTGGCCGGGGAACGCCGTGGCGAGGCCGCGGCGGCGCTGCGAAGGGTCCCGGACCCGCCCCGCGACCTGCTGTTCGAGGCGCTGTGGTGCCTCGCCGCGCGGGCGGCCATCGCCGTCGGCGACCGGGAGACGATGCGGCGCGCCCACACGGAGCTGACCCCCGCTGCGGCGGAGCTGGCCGGAGCGGGCAGCGGCCTGCTCACCCTGGGGCCGGTTTCCCGGCACCTCGCCGGCCTCGCGGCCGCCCTCGCGGACCACGACGCCGCGGTCCGCCCCAGCCGGGCGCGGTGAGCACGAGCCGCCCGTACCGCCGGCGGCGGCCCGCCCGGCGCGGGCGGCGGCCGCCGACGGGCTCGGCTCAGCCGGTGAACAGCTGGGTGACCTTGCGGACGAGCTCGTAGACGCCGTAGGCGAAGGGCAGCCCCACCCACGCCCAGGCCACCACCATCAGCAGGGTGTGCGGTGACCGGTGCTGTCCGGTGGTCACTGTCCCTCTCCCTTCCCCGCCGCCGGCGGGGTCCGCAGCGCGGGCTCCAGGTCCTCCCGTGCCGCCGGAGGCTCGTGGTGTCTGGAGTGCACAGGCCGTACGAGTTCGTTGGCGAGGAAGCCCACCGCCAGCAGGCTGATCATGATGTACATCGAGGTGGTGTAGAGCGCGGGACCGGTCTTCCCGGCCTTCTCCTGCGCGTCGGCGATCCCATTGATGATCAGTGGCCCCAGCACGCCCGCCAGGGACCAGGCGGTCAGCAGCCGCCCGTGGATCGCGCCGACCTGGTAGGTGCCGAAGAGGTCCTTCAGGTAGGCGGGGATCGTGGCGAAGCCACCGCCGTAGAACGACAGGATGACCATCGCGCACGCGATGAACAGCGGCTTGGAGGTGTCCTTGTTCAGCGCGATGGTCAGGTAGAGCAGCGCGCCCGCACCGAGGTAGACGCGGTACATGTTCTTACGGCCGATGACGTCCGAGGTGGACGACCACGTGATCCGGCCCAGCATGTTGCACAGGGACAGCAGGGCGACGAACCCCGCGGCGGAGCCGGTGGCCACGGGCGCGGAGGTGTTGGCGAAGAAGCTCTTGATCATCGGCGCGGCCTTTTCGAGGATGCCGATGCCCGCGGTCACGTTCATGCACAGCACCACCCACAGGCACCAGAACTGCGGGGTGCGTATCGCGCTGCGCGCCGAGACGTTCGCGGTGGTGACCAGCCGCTGGTCGGAGACCGCCTCCGGGGACCACCCGGCCGGGCGCCAGCCGGGGGCGGGCACCCGCACCAGCAGGACGCCGAACGACATGAAGACCGCGTACACCACTCCGTGGGTCAGGAAGGTCCGGGCGATGCCGCCCGTGTCGGTGCCGAACGCCGACAGCATCTCGGTCGACCAGGGGGAGGCGATGAGCGCTCCGCCGCCGAAGCCCATGATGGCGATGCCGGTCGCCATGCCGGGGCGGTCGGGGAACCATTTGATGAGCGTGGACACCGGCGAGATGTAGCCGATGCCGAGTCCGATGCCGCCGACGAAGCCGTAGCCGAGGACGACGAGCCAGTAATGCTGGAGCGCCATGCCGAGCGCGGAGATCAGGAATCCCGAGGAGAAGCAGGTCATCGAGACGAACATCGCCCAGCGCGGGCCCTTGCGCTCGACCATGGTGCCGCCGAAGGCGGCCGACAGCCCGAGCATCACGATGGCGATCTGGAACGGCAGCGCGCTGGCCTTCCCCGACAGGTCCATCGAGGTCTCGATCGGCGGCTTGAACACGCTCCACGCGTACGCCTGGCCGATCGCGAGGTGGATGGAGAGCGCCGCCGGCGGGATCAGCCAGCGGCTCCACGAGGGCGGCGCCACGGTCCGGGACCGGTCGAGAAAGCTTCGCAGGCCAACGAAAGCCACGCCGGCCACCTCCGGAAATGGGATCAACCGCGCCGGTATGCGTATTAAACGCCTTTAACGGACAAGGTGGAAGAAGCCGCTTGGAGCGCGGCGAAGTGCGTGGTCGAGGCGGGAGGCGGGTGGGTCGTCACGGAGCCGATCTCGGCCCGGAACTCTTCGCCGTCAGGCCCTCGGCGACCAGGGTGAGCAGCCGGTCGGCCGGGCGGGAGGTCTGTTCGGCGGCCCAGGCGACCCCGGCGGCGAGGGTGAACATCTCCGTGACGGTGAGGTCGGAGCGCAGCTCGCCGGCCTCCTGGGCCCGGTGCAGCAGCCGGCCACCCGCATCCCGCATGGCCTTGCACGCCGAGTACAGCTCAGAGTTCTCATCGCGCAACGCGGAGAGCACGGACTCGGGCAGCCCCCGGTAGGCGGTGGAGCCGGTGGAGAACTCGCGGAGCCAGGCGGCCAGTGCGTCCCCGGCACGGGGTTCGGCGAGCAGTTCTTCGGCTCGCGCGCGCAGCCTGTCGAAGCCGTCCCGTATCAGCGCCTCGAGCAGCGCCTCACGGGTGGGGAAGTGCCGGTACAGCGTCCCGATCCCGACCCCGGCCCGCCGCGCGACGTCCCGCAACGAGGCCTCGGTGCCCTGCTCGGCGAAGGCGCCGCGGGCCGCGGTCAGCAGCCGGTCGTAGTTGCGCCGGGCGTCCGCGCGCAGGCCCGGTTCCGCTGTGCCCATCCGTATGCCCCCTCGGCATTGCAAAACGGAGCGGTGCTCCGTATGCTTTCGGAGCAGTGCTCCGGTAATCGACCTGAGCCTACCTCACGATCATTGCTCACAGGAGGCGACATGACGACGGAAGATCGTGTGATCCTCGTGATCGGCGCGACCGGCCTGCAGGGCGGTGCCACGGCAGCCAGGCTGCTGGCGGACGGCTGGCGGGTGCGGGCGCTCACCCGCAGCCCGTCCGGCCCGGCGGCCCTGGCGCTCGCGCGGGCCGGCGCCGAGGTGGTCGGTGGCGACCTGGACGACCGCGCCTCCCTGGACGCCGCCGTACGGGGTGCGTACGGCGTCTTCAGCGTCCAGGCGGCCGGCGGATTCACCCCGGGATTCGGCGCCGGGGACGAGGTGCGGCAGGGCCGCGCGGTGGCCGACGCCGCCCAGGCGGCGGGAGTGCGGCACCTGGTCTACACCTCGGTCGGCGGCGCCGACCGGGGCACCGGCATCCCCTCGTGGGAGAGCAAGTGGGAGATCGAGCGGCACATCCGGGCGATCGGCCTGCCCGCCACGGTGCTGCGCCCGGTGATGTTCATGGAGAACCCCGCGAGCCGGCGCGGCGGGGTGCGACCCGACGGCACGCTGGCGCACATCTTCGCGCCCGACCGGCCGGTACAGCTCATCGCGGTCGACGACATCGGCGTCTTCGCCGCGCTGGCCTTCGCCGACCCCGGCGGCTACCTCGGCACCTCGATCGAACTCGCCGGGGACGTGCTGACCTTCCCGGAGATCGCCGCGGCGATCGGTGCCGCGATCGGCCGCGTGGTCACCTACCGGCAGTTGCCCGCCGAGGCCCTCCTCGGCCCCGGCGACGCTCGCGTGACCGGGACCAAGAAGATCTTCAACGGGTCCGCGCCGGTCTGGCAGGCCGACATCGCGGAGCTGCGCACGCGTCATCCGGGGCTGCTCGACTTCGGCACCTGGCTGAGCGTCACGGGCAAGTCCCTCATCGAGGCCCACCTCGCCGGCTGACCCTTCCGGATCGGCCCGTGCGGCATCCGCCCCCGGCCCCGGCGGGAGGACGGATCGAGGTCCCCCCGTTAGGGTCGGCCGGACCGGGTAGGTCGGCTCAGAGGAGAGGGGATCACGATGAAGGCGGCTTTGTACCGTGGCACGGGCAAGGCGGACGAGGTGCTGCGGGTCGAGGAGGTCGAGCGCCCCGAACCAGGTCCCGGCGAGGTGCGCGTGCGGGTGGCCGTCTCGGCGGTCAATCCCACCGACTACAAGACCCGCGCGGGCATGACCCCGAGGCCCATCGACGACTTCCAGATCCCGCACCAGGACGGGGCGGGCGTGATCGACGCGGTGGGCGACGGGGTCGACCCGGCGCGTGCGGGGGAGCAGGTGTGGGTGTGGTTCGCCGCCGCCGGGCGCCGCTGGGGCACCGCCGCGGAGTGGACGGTGGTCCCGGCGCGGCAGGCGGTTCCGCTGCCCGGAGGGGTGTCCCTGGACCTCGCCGCGAGCCTGGGTGTTCCGGCCATGACGGCGCACCGCTGCCTGTTCGCCGACGGGCAGCTCGACGGCCGTACCGTGCTGGTCGCCGGTGGGGCCGGTGCGGTCGGGCATTTCGCCATCCAACTCGCCAAGCGCGCGGGAGCCCGGGTGGTGACCACGGTCAGCGGCCCGCAGAAGGCAGAGCTGGCCGCGGAGGCCGGCGCGGACCACGTGGTGAACTACCGGGACGACGACGCCATCGACCAGGTGCGGTCCTTCGCCACGCGGGTCGACAGGGTGGTGGAGGTGGCGCTCGGGGCGAATCTGGAGCTGGACCTCGCCGTGTCCGGGCCCGAGACCGTGATCGCGACGTACGCCGCCGAGGCCCAGGACCCGGCGCTCCCGGTCCGCGCCTGCATGACGGCCAACGTCGCGCTGCGGTTCGTGCTGCTGTACGGGGTGCCGGTCCCCTCCCTGGAGCTGGCGGCGCGCGACATCACCGCCGCCCTCGCCGCGGGGGCACTGAGCGAGCTGCCCGTCCAGCGCTACCCGCTGGAGGAGATCGTGGCGGCCCAGGAGGCCGCCGAGGCCGGAGCCGTCGGCAAGGTCCTCGTGGACGTCGGCTGATCGAGCGGGAGCCCGCCGGTGCCGGCGGTCTCCCGCGGAATCGAGTAGGGGCCTACTCATGCCCTGCGTCACCGGGCGGGTCAGTCTCGGGTCACGAAGGTTGACCGATGAGAGGACATCCCCATGACGTACCAGGATCCTGTCGTGCCCCCGGCCACCCGGTCAGGGCAGGCCGCCTCCGCCGCACCGGACCCCGGCCCGCAGCCGCCGGAATCCGGCACCGAGGTGGCGGCCGAGGTGACCGGCGGGCCGGGCGATGCCCCGGTGCCGACTCAGGTCGTACGGGTCGTGCGGGGAGCGGAGGCCCGGCAGGCCGCCCAGGTCGCGGACACCGTGGCGGCACGGCTGCGCAGACCGGCCGATGAGGAGGCCGAGGCGGCGGCGCGGCGGCGGGCCGAGTTCGCCGCGCCGGCCCTGCGCGTGATCGAGTCCGATCCCGCCGCCCGGGCCGCGCTGGAAGCGGCCCGGCCGGAGGTGGAGCGAGCCTCGCTCGGCGCCTTCTCGCTCGTGGTGCACGAGAACACCACGTTCGTCGTGCCGCCCTACGACGAGCCCTGGTACGAGGGGTATCCGGCCCAGCGCACGGTCGACACCGGTTCCGGCGCGATCAACATCCACGGCGGATCGGGCCATGTCATCGGTGGCGCGGACGGCCTGATGAGCACCGCCGCCGGGGTCAACCTGGTCATCCAGGCCGAGCAGCCCGCCCTCATCGAGGTGCGCCCCTGGGTCAACTGGTCGGTCCGGTACCTGGTCGGCAGCCATGGGCTCGACTCCAGCGGACGCGTCACCGGCGGCATCCAGGCTCAGGCGTTCGAGGTGGTGACCTGGGGCGGGGGCGGGGGCGGCCTGGGCGGCGGTGGCAGCCACCCGGTCACCGACCTGCGCCGCTCGACGAACTGGAACGCGAACACCAGCGCCGACCCGCACGAGGTCACCGACGACGGCACCGTCTCCGATCTGTGGCTGCGCTTCCCGATCCAGCCCGGAGTCCAGCGGTACGTCGCGCACGTCGGAGCGTGGCTGGAGTGCGATGCGGTGAGCGGCTGGGGAGGCATCACCGGAGTGGGCGAAGCCCTCGCGACCGTGCAGGCCGTGGTCAAGTGGATGGTCGTCGCGAAGGTCTGACCCGGGTCCGCCGACGCACGGCAGGCTGCCGGTCACGCCGATCCGGTGTCGCCTCGGCTCGCCGCGCGGTGACGGAAGGTCAGCGCCTCTTCCGCGTGTCCGCTCTCTTCGAGGAGGTCGGCGAGGTTCAACATGATCAAGGTGTAGATCTCGTAATCCTCGTCCTCCTCGTCGTCGAGGAAATCACCGCCGTCATCGATCGCCCGGCGATACCAAGCCTCGGCCTCCGCTACCCGGCCGTCCTCTTTGAGAAGGTTGGCCAGGGTGTTCCGGGGCCCCGGGAAGGGTACAGCGGCGGCAACCCGAAACCAATGTTCGGCCTCCTCGTCCAGGCCGTCCTCCGCCAAGAAGAGTCCCAGGTTGTACTCCGCCGTACGATCGCCCGGAACGGTGACCGCTTTGCGCAGCCAGCGCACCGCTTCTTCCCGGTCCTCGTCCTCGAGAAGCAGTGCGAGGTTGTTCATCGCGGTATACCAGCCTTGGCCGGCTGCCACCTGGTTCCAGCGGATCGCCTCTTCCTTGAGGCCTCTTCCGGCGTACAGGGAACCCAGCAGGCTTGCGGCGTTGGCGTGGCCTGTTCCGGCTACCCGCCGGAGCAATGGTTCGGCGCCATCGTGATCCTGCGCCCACCACAGGCGTTCAGCCTCGGCCCACACGGCCTCAACGTCCATGGGCGCACGATAAAGACGCGCGATCAACGAAGTACAGATATCGGAAGGCCTGGACCGGTGGGCGATCTTCCTCGCCCACCGGCCTTCCGGTGAGCCGGGATCCGAGCCGTGACGCGTGCCGCGCTCTCGGCCGCATGGCCGTACGCCCCCGTGTGAACCTCGGCCGACGGCCATGACGGGGGTTCGCACTTGAGAGAGACTGAGGTTCGCCGTAGAGCGGGTGCCGGAGCGGAGGGTGCGTATGCAGTGGTGGCAGTTCGCGCTCCTCGGTGCCGCCGGTGGCGGCTTGGTCGAATTCCTCAGTGTCTTCCGGTGGTTCGCCGTCTGGCAGGCGTCCCGGCGGACACAGCTGGGTCGTGTCAAGGGGCGGCCACCGGCGCTGCGCCACTACGTGGACGTGGCGGCCCATTCGTGGATGGCGATATTCCGCATGTCAATGGGCGCGGGGGCTGCTGTCCTGTTCGGGACGAGCGGGCAGATCAGCGGGATCTACGCCGCCGTCGCACTCGGATTCTCCGCGCCATCGCTCCTGGCCCAGCTCGGGACCGTGCCTCAGATAGCCGCTGCCGTGGCGGGATCCGCGAAAGAAGGTGCCGCTGCTCCGCCGACCCCGGCTGAGGGACCTCCCTCCGTCTCCACGGGGGAACCGCTCACGGCGAACCCCCGGATCTCCGCGCATTCGAGCGAGGAGGGGACCGCCTAGATGAGCGACCGTTCCCTGCCGCAGCGAGTCGTCGCCGGCCTGTTCGGAGCAGACGTCATCCCCCTGGCGCCCGAGGCGCCGCCCGCAACGGCCGGGTACTCACTGCCGCGCCGGATTCTCGCGGGGATTCTCGGAGTGCACCTGCCGGATCGGCGGCCGTCGGCCGGGGCGGCCCGGCCGGGCGACGACGCTTCGCCTGCCGCCGTAGTCGTGCAGCCGGGAGAGCCGAGCTCCTGGCCGCCGGCCGGCCTTCGACCGCAGCGGGAGTCCGGGCCGAGGGCGGATGAGCAGGACCTTTTCGCGCGTGCTCAGACAGAGGCGCTGCACAGGCAGATCGAGTTCGCGCCGATGATGGCACGGACGTATGCCGCCGCCCGCGGGGACATCAGCGTCCAGGTGATGTCGCAGTTGGCAGACCGGCTGGAGCCCCGGACGGCAGCCGCGATCCTGCTCAAGGTCGATCCTGCTCTGGCCGCCCTGACGCTCAAGGGCATGGGCCGCAAGCAGGCGGTTCGGGTGCTGGAGGTCATGTCCCGGCGGCCCAGGAAGACCGCACGGGTACTACGTGCGATGCCGGTCAAGACCTCCCGGAAACTGATGAAACGGTTGCCGCCCGACGTGGCCGCCTCGATCCTGCGGCGCATGCCGTCCAGGCAGGCCGCCGCCATCATCGTCGCCATGATGCCGTCGTCGGCGAAGG
Organism: Actinomadura scrupuli; assembly: GCF_050971785.1. Classification (NCBI taxonomy): domain Bacteria; kingdom Bacillati; phylum Actinomycetota; class Actinomycetes; order Streptosporangiales; family Thermomonosporaceae; genus Actinomadura; species Actinomadura scrupuli. Next base: position 361,000 of record NZ_JBPCCU010000003.1, read on the forward strand.
CTCTCGTCGGCGAGGCGCCACGCCTGTCGGCCGTCGCGTTGATCGTGGATGCGCTTCCCGCCAGGTCGTCTGGTGCGATTCTCGGTCACGTACCTCCGGAGACGGCCGCTGAGATCATCCTGACCAGCGGAGATCGGGCCGCGCCGCTGATGAGCCGGATGGGCCATCGCAGCCTGGCTTCGATGTTGCACAACATGGACCCCGTGACGATGGCCGGGCTGACACGGCGCCTGGACCCGGTGGCCCTGGACATGATCCGGCGTGTCATGAACCGCCCCTGAGCGTCGGACCGGCGCGCCGGTCACTCCGGCGGCGGCCGCCAGGAGGAGCCCGCCGCCGGGCGAGAAATGACCGGGTGGACCGCCGGGTCGATCCGGCAACGCCATTAACCCGATGAATATCCGCCGCGGCCGGCTCCTGTGCGGGTCTGAAGTCAGAGGAAGTGGCATCGTGTCCTGTATTCATCCTACCTATCTCTCTTTACCGGCAGATGAGTTGTATGCAAGGGTGCCGCCATGGACGGATCGGTCGATCAGACGGAGGTGCGGGCGTGAAGTTCGTTCGGGTGGGGCCCGCGGGTGCGGAGCGGCCCGCTGTGCTGGGAGGCGATGGGCGTCCACTGGACATCTCCGCGCTGACGGCCGACATCGACGGGGCGTTCCTGGCGGGTGACGGGGTCGCCCGGGTCGCCGGGGCCCTCGCGGCGGGGGCGCTTCCGGAGGCCGGTCCGCACGACCGCGTCGGCGCGCCGATCGCACGCCCGGGAAAGATCGTCTGTATCGGCCTGAACTATTCCGACCATGCGGCGGAGACCGGTGCGCAGCCGCCGTCGGAGCCGGTGGTCTTCTTCAAGGCCGCCAACACCCTGGTCGGCCCCAACGACACGGTGCTGGTGCCCCGGCTGAGCCGCAAGACCGACTACGAGGTCGAGCTGGCCGTGGTGATCGGCCGGACGGCGCGCTACCTGGACGGCCCGGCCGACGCCGCGGGGGTCATCGCCGGGTACGCGGTGGCCGATGACGTCTCCGAGCGCGAGTTCCAGATCGAGCGGGGCGGTCAGTGGGACAAGGGCAAGTCCTGCGAGACCTTCAACCCGCTCGGTCCGTGGCTGGTGACGGCGGACGAGGTGCCCGACCCGCAGGCGCTCGGCCTGCGGCTCTGGGTCAACGGGGAGCTGCGCCAGGCCGGCCACACCAAGAACATGATCTTCGGCGTCCATCACGTGATCTGGTACCTCAGCCAGTTCATGGTGCTCGAACCAGGGGACGTGGTGAACACCGGGACGCCGGCGGGTGTCGCCCTGGGCCGCGGTGACGACGCCTACCTGCGGGAGGGCGACCTGGTCGAGCTGGAGATCGACGGCCTAGGCCGGCAGCGGCGGCGGATGGGCCAGGCGTGAGCGTGGGCGAGGCCCCGGCCGCCGACGGCGGGGAGTTCGGCGGCCTGGTCGCGGTGGTGACCGGCGGCGCCTCCGGGATCGGGCTGGCGACCGCGTCGCTGCTGGCCGCCCGCGGCGCGAGGGTCGCGGTGCTGGACGTGGTGACCTCGGTGGAGCCGCCGCTGCACGGCTACGCGTGCGACGTCACCGACGACGTCGCCGTGGAGGCCGCGATCGGGGCGGTGGCCGAGCGGTTCGGGCGGCTGGACGTCCTGGTGAACAACGCGGGCATCGGTGCCCAGGGCACCGTGGCGGACAATCCCGCGCAGGAGTGGCTGCGGGTGTTCGACCTCAACGTGGTCGGCCTGGCCCGGGTGACCCGTGCGGCGCTGCCGCATCTGCGCCGCTCACCGGCGGCGGCGATCGTCAACATCTGCTCCATCGCCGCCACGGCCGGGCTCCCGCAGCGGGCGCTGTACTCGGCGTCCAAGGGTGCGGTGCTCGCGCTGACCCGGGCGATGGCGGCCGACCACCTGCCCGAGGGCATCCGGGTCAACTGCGTGAACCCGGGTACCGTCGACACCCCGTGGATCGGCCGGCTGCTGGCGTCGGCGGACGATCCGGAGGCCGAGCGCGCCGCCCTGTCCGCGCGGCAGCCGCACGGCAGGCTGGTGAGCGCCGCGGAGGTGGCGGCCGCGGTCGCCTACCTCGCCGGGCCCGGGTCGGGATCCACGGTCGGTACCGAGCTCGCCGTGGACGGCGGCATGGCAGCCCTGCGGCTCCGCCCCCGGCCCGCATGAACTCCGGTACGGCCAGGCCGCCGGAGCACGTGAACGCCGGTGCGGCGGGTGCCGGCGGGCCGTACGGCACGGAGGCGCCGTGACCCGGGTCGACGCGCATCACCACGTCTGGGATCTGGCCGTCCGGGACCAGGACTGGATCGATCCGGTCGCGATGGCGGCGATCCACCGTGACTTCACGCTGGCGGATCTGCGGCCCGCCGCCGTACGGGCCGGGGTGACCACGACCGTCATCGTGCAGACCGTGGCGGTCGCGGAGGAGACCCCGGAGCTGCTCGCCCTGGCCGCGGCCGACGGGCTCGCCGGCGGGGTGGTCGGCTGGGCGGACCTCACCGACCCGGCGGTCGCGGACCGGCTGGCCGAGCTCCGCGCGCTGCCCGGCGGCGGGTCGCTGGCCGGGATCCGCCATCCGGTGCAGGCCGAGCCGGATCCGGACTGGCTGACCCGGCCCGAGGTCCTGCGGGGGCTGCGCGCGGTCGCCGCCGCCGGGCTGGCGTTCGACCTGCTCACGCTGCCCCACCAGCTCCCGGCCGCGGTCCGGGCGGTACGCGCCGTACCGGAGCTGCGGTTCGTGCTGGACCACCTGTCCAAGCCGCCCATCGCGCGCGGGGAGCTCCGGCCGTGGCATGAGCACTTGGTGGCGCTGGCCGGCTGCGGCAACGTCGCCGCGAAACTGTCCGGGCTCGTCACCGAGGCCGACTGGGGCGCGTGGAGCGTGGCGGACCTGCGCCCCTACGCCGAGGCGGCACTGGCCGCCTTCGGTCCCGGCCGGCTGATGTTCGGTTCGGACTGGCCGGTGTGCACCCTCGCCGCCTCGTACGCCGACGTGGTCGCCGCCGCCGAGGAGCTGACGGCCGGGCTGTCGGGCACCGAGCGGCGGGCCGTGTTCGGGGACACGGCCCGGCACTGGTACCGGCTGCCTTCCCGGGCGGCCGGGGACGCACGCTGACCCGGCCCGCGGCGGCGGGCCGTTCCCCCCTGCCGGGCTGCCGGCCGCCGGCATCGTCGTCCCGGACCGACCGCGAGGAGAGCACGTCATGACGGCGGTACTAGGCTCGGCGCATGGGTGAACCGGTAGCGGTGGGATTGGTAGGGGCAGGGCCGTGGGCCGGCATGGTGCACGCGCCGGCGTTGGCAGCGGGGCCGGAGACGCGGCTGGCGGGGGTGTGGGCGCGGCGACCGGAGGCCTCCGCCGAGCTGGCGGCCGCGCACGGGGTGCCCTCCTTCACGCGCCTGGAGGAGCTCTTCGACTCCTGCCAGGCCGTCGCGTTCTCGGTGCCGCCGGACGTCCAGGCCGACCTGGGGGTACGCGCCGCGCGGGCGGGCAAGGCGGTGCTGCTGGAGAAGCCGCTGGGCATGGACCTCGACGGGGCGCGGCGGCTGGCCGACGCCATCGGAGAGGCGGCCGTCGCCTCGCAGATGGTCTTCACGCTGCGCTACTCGGACGCGGCCCGGGCCTTCCTCGAGCGGGTCCGGGGCCTGGAGGTGTTCGGCGGTCACGGCTCCTTCGTGTCGTCGGTGCTGAGCGGCGGGCCGTTCGCGACGCCCTGGCGGCTGGAGCGGGGCGCCCTGCTCGATCTCGGACCGCACATCGTCGATCTCCTGGACGCCTCGCTCGGACGGGTCGTCGGGGTGCGCGCGCACGGCGACCCGATGCGCTGGGTGGGGCTCATGCTGGAGCACGAGGGCGGCGCGGTGAGCGAGGCGTCGGTCTCGATGGCGGGTACGGGTGAGCTGCCGCCCGCGCGCATCGAGGTGTACGGGCGGCAGGGGCACGCGCTGCTCGACTGGTCGGCGGTGGGCCCGGAGGTGTTCGCGACCATGGTCGCGGAGTTCGCCTCGACGGTCCGCAACGGCGGCGGGCACCCGCTCGACGCCCAGCACGGCCTGCACATTCAGCAGGTTCTCGCTTCGGCGGAGGCCCAGCTGCAGAACGGCTGACACCGCTCCGCCGCCGCGGAGCGGGCACGGTCATCGGCCGGCGGGCTGGATCCAGTCGAAGGAGCGCTCGACCGCGCGGCGCCAGTTGCCGAACTCCGTGGCACGCAGCTCCGGATCCATGTCCGGCAGCCACTGCGCCGCCCGGTGCCAGTTCCGGCGGAGTTCCTCCTGACCCGCCCAGTAGCCCACGGCCAGCCCGGCGGCGTAGGCGGCGCCGAGCGACACCGTCTCGGCCACCATGGGCCGTACGACGGGGACGTCCAGCACGTCGGCGATGAAGCGCATGAGCAGGTTGTCGGCCGTCATGCCGCCGTCGACCTTGAGCTCCGTCAGGCTCAGGCCGGAGTCGGCGTTCATCGCGTCGACGACCTCGAGGGTCTGCCATGCCGTCGCTTCGAGGACGGCACGCGCGAGGTGGCCCTTGGTGACGTAGGAGGTGAGGCCGACGATCACGCCGCGGGCCTCGCTGCGCCAGTGCGGCGCGAAGAGGCCGGAGAACGCCGGGACGATGTAGCAGCCGCCGTTGTCCTCGACGGTCCGCGCCAGCGTCTCGATCTCCGGAGCGGTGTCGATCAGTCCCAGCCCGTCACGGAACCACTGCACCAGCGCCCCGGTGATGGCGATCGACCCTTCGAGGGCGTACACCGCGGGCTCGTCACCGATCTTGTATCCGACGGTGGTCAGCAGGCCGTGCGTGGAGCGGACCGGCTTGGCGCCGGTGTTCATCAGCAGGAAGCCGCCCGTGCCGTAGGTGCACTTGGCCTCTCCCGGCGCGAAGCAGGTCTGCCCGAACAGGGCCGCCTGCTGGTCGCCGAGGGCCGCGCCGATGTGCACGCCGGGGAAGACCCGGCGGGCCACGCCGTAGGTCTCGGTCGAGGACCGGATCTCCGGCAGGATCGCCCGCGGCACCCCGAAGAAGGCCAGCAGCTCCTCGTCCCAGGCCAGGGAGGTGAGGTCCATCAGCAGCGTCCGGCTGGCGTTGGTCACGTCGGTGACGTGGACGCCGCCGTCCGGGCCGCCGGTGAGGTTCCAGATGAGCCAGCTCTCCATGGTGCCGAAGAGCACCTCGCCGCGTTCGGCCCGCTCCCGCAGCCCGGGTTCGTGATCGAGCATCCAGCGGATGCGCGGAGCCGAGAAGTACGTGGCCAGCGGCAGGCCGCAGCGCTCGGGGACGATCTCCGCCATCTCGGTGCCCGCCAGCTCGTCGATCAGACCGGCCGTACGGGTGTCCTGCCACACGATGGCCCGGCCGATGGGCACGCCGGTGACGCGGTCCCACAGGACCGTGGTCTCCCGCTGGTTGGCGATGCCGACGGCCGCCACCCGATCCGGCCCGACGCCCGCCTGGGCGAGGGCCTCGGGCGCGATGCGTTCGAGGTTGCGCCAGATCTCCAGGGCGTCGTGCTCGACCCAGCCCGGCTTGGGGAAGTGCTGCTTGTGCTCTCGCTGCGCCACCGACACCAGGCGTCCGCGGTGGTCGAACAGGATGCATCGCGTCGAAGTCGTACCTTGGTCGATGGACATGACATAGCGCTCAGCCATGAGGTTCCTACCTGCGCAATGCTGTCGAGGGTGGGGGGCGCTCACCAGCGCGAGGCGCCCAGGTCCCGCGAGACGGCGCGCGCCGCGTCCCGCAGATAGCCCACGAGTGCGGGGTCGGGCACGCCCTTGGTGTCACACAGCCGTTCGACCGCTCCGGACACCCCGATCGCGCCCACGACCAGCCCGCCGTAGCCGCGGATCGGCGCGGCGATGCCGGCCTCACCGATCGACATCTCCTCGACCTCGGAGGCCCAGCCGAGATCGCGCACCCGGGCGAGGGCGCGCACCAGCTCCCTGGAGCTGGTGATGGTGCGACGGCTGAAGGCCTCCAGCTCGACGCCCTCGATGGAGGTCGCGGCGTTGGCGTCATGGGCGAGCAGTGCCTTGCCCAGGGCGGTGGCGTGCAGCGGCAGCAGGGCGCCGACGTCCAGCGACTGCAGGGTGTCATCCGGCCGGAACACATGGTGGACGACCAGGACCTTGCCGTCGAGCAGGGTCCCGATGCGGACGGCCTCCCCGCTGCGCGAGGCCAGCGCGTCGGCCCAGTTGATCGCCCGTGACCGGAGCTCGTTCACGTCGAGGTAGCTGGTGCCGAGATGCAGGAGCTGCGGTCCGAGCAGGTACTTTCCGCTCGCCTCGTCCTGCTCGACGAAGCCGACCCGCTCGAGGGTGCGGATGATGCCGTGCGCCGTGCCCCTGGCCAGGCCCAGGGACTTGGCTATCTCGCCGACGCCGAGCCGGCCGGAGCTGCGAGCGAGAAGACGAAGGATCGCGGCCGCCCGCTCGATCGACTGCACTGGTCCCGGCATGGCAAGGAATCCTAGCTGGCCGGGCATAGTGCCGACAATGTCGGCAACTGGCGTCTTCGTTGCCAGATTCCATGTCCCATGTCCGGATCTTCGTGGTGAGGATCACATCGGGCAGCGTAATGCCTGATATCTCTGCCGCAAAGTGTTCGACAATGTCGGCACTTGTCCGTTGACCCCTTCAGAACGCCCGCATAGCGTCCTCGGCAACCGTGAGGCGGGTCACAGGCTCTGCGTGCGACCTGCGGAAACGGCCGTCCGTCCGCGACCGGACCACGAGTTCCCGGTCGCGTGGCACACCACCCCAGGAGGACACGTGGCGGAGCGGAGAAGGATTCCGGTACTGGTCGGCGAGCTGGCCGCAGAGTTCGCCGGAACAATGATCATCATCCTGTTCGGAGTAGGCGTCGTGGCCCAGGTCGTGGCCGGCGGCATCGGCGACCACGACAGCATCGCCTGGGCGTGGGGCCTCGGGGTCACCCTGGCCGTCTACGTCTCCGCCCGTATCAGCGGCGCCCACCTCAACCCCGCCGTCACGGTCGCCCTGGCCGTCTTCAAGGGCTTCTCGTGGCGCAAGGTCGCGCCGTACATCGTGGCGCAGACGGCCGGCGCGTTCCTGGCCGCGCTCCTCGTGCGCTGGAACTACAGCGAGGTCCTGGCGAAGGCCGATCCCGGCCACACGATCAAGACCCAGGGAGTGTTCTCGACGCTGCCCGGCAACGGGACGCTGCCCGTGCACGAGTGGGGAGCCCTCCGCGACCAGGTGATCGGCACGGCGATCCTGCTGTTCCTGATCCTGGCCATCACCGACCTGCGCAACTCCTCGCCCGCCGCCAACCTGGCACCGGTCGTCGTCGGCCTGGTCGTGGTGGCCATCGGCATGGCGTGGGGAACCGACGCGGGCTACGCCATCAACCCGGCGCGTGACCTCGGACCCCGCCTGGCCTCCTTCCTCACCGGCTACGGGAGCGCCTTCCGGGATCAGTACGGCAACCTCTACTTCTGGGTCCCGATCGTCGGGCCGCTCATCGGAGGGGTGATCGGCGCGGGCCTGTACCAGGGCCTGGTCGCACGCTTCCTGCCCGACGAGGAGGCAGCGCCCGAGCCCGCCGCCGTCCCGAGCCGGACCCAGTACGAAGCGGTCTGATCCGCTCCTCATCTCCGCTCCTCATCTCCAAGGGAGACACTTCATGGCCGACTTCGTCGGTGCAGTAGACCAGGGCACCACCAGCACCCGCTTCATGATCTTCGACCATGGTGGCAACGAGGTGGCACGCCACCAGCTCGAGCACCAGCAGATCCTCCCGCAGGCCGGCTGGGTCGAGCACAACCCGACCGAGATCTGGGAGCGCACCCGTGCCGTCATCGAGACGGGCCTGAGAAAGGCCGACCTGCACGCCGCCGATCTCGCCGCGCTCGGCATCACCAACCAGCGCGAGACGACCGTGGTCTGGAACCGGCGCACCGGCCGGCCGTACTACAACGCGATCGTCTGGCAGGACACCCGTACCGACCGCATCGCCTCCGCGCTGGAACGCGAGGGCAAGGGCGAGGTCATCCGGCACAAGGCGGGGTTGCCTCCGGCGACGTACTTCTCCGGTGGGAAGGTGCAGTGGATTCTGGAGAACGTCGAGGGGGTGCGGGAGGCGGCCGAGGCGGGGGAGGCGGTGTTCGGTAATACCGACACGTGGTTGCTGTGGAATCTGACCGGGGGCACCGATGGTGGTGTTCATGTGACGGATCCGACCAACGCGAGCCGTACGATGCTGATGGATCTGGAGACGTTGAGCTGGGACGAGGAGCTGCTGTCGTTCTTCGGTATCCCGCGGCAGATGCTGCCGGAGATCCGGCCGTCCTCCGACCCCCGGTTCTACGGCCTCACCCGGGCCGACGGCCCCCTCGGCGGTGAGGTCGCCCTCACCTCCGACCTGGGCGACCAGCAGGCCGCGACGGTCGGGCAGGTGTGCTTCGAGGTCGGTCAGGCCAAGAACACCTACGGCACCGGCAACTTCCTGCTGCTCAACACCGGCACCGACCTGGTCCGGTCCGGGAACGGGCTGCTCAGCACGGTCTGCTACCAGTTCGGCGACTCCAAGCCGGTGTACGCGCTGGAGGGTTCGATCGCGGTCACGGGGTCGGCCGTGCAGTGGTTGCGTGACCAGCTCGGGATCATTTCGGGGGCGGCGCAGAGTGAGTCGCTGGCGCGTCAGGTCGAGGACAACGGCGGGGTCTATTTCGTGCCGGCGTTCTCCGGTCTGTTCGCGCCGTATTGGCGGTCGGATGCGCGGGGGGCGATCGTCGGGTTGTCGCGGTTCAACACCAATGCTCACCTGGCTCGGGCGACTCTGGAGTCGATCTGTTATCAGACCCGTGACGTGGTGGAGGCGATGCGGCAGGACTCGGGGGTCACTCTCGATGTGCTGCGGGTGGACGGTGGTGTGACGGCGAACGAGCTGTGCATGCAGATGCAGGCCGACATCCTGGGTGTCCCGGTGTCGAAGCCGGTCGTGGCCGAGACCACGGCGCTGGGCGCCGCCTACGCCGCCGGGCTGGCCGTCGGCTTCTGGAAGTCCACCGACGAGCTCAAGGGCAACTGGAACGAGGACCGGCGCTGGCAGCCGCAGTGGACCGCGGAGCAGCGCGAACGCGGCTACGCCGGCTGGAAGAAGGCCGTCGAGCGCACGCTCGACTGGGTCGACGTCGACTGACCAGGCTCGGGGCGGCCGGCACGAGGCCGGCCGCCCCAGCCCCTTCCTTCGCACTTCTCCTGAGGAGCCTGAACGTGACACCTGCACCACTCGGGCCGCGGTACCGGACCACCGCGCTGCGCACCATGGCCGAGACCGAGTTCGACGTACTGGTCGTCGGCGGCGGCATCGTCGGGGCCGGGGTCGCGCTCGACGCCGTGTCACGGGGCCTGTCGGTCGCGATGGTCGAGGCCCGGGACTGGGCGGCCGGCACGTCCAGCCGGTCCAGCAAGCTCATCCACGGCGGCCTGCGCTACCTCGAGCAGAAGGACTTCCGCCTGGTGCGCGAGGCCCTGCGCGAACGCGGCCTGCTCCTGCACCGGCTCGCCCCGCACCTCGTCCGGCCGGTGCCGTTCCTGCTGCCTCTCCGCAACCGCGTCTGGGAGCGTTTCTACATCGGAACCGGCATCACGCTGTACGACACGCTGGGCGGAGCGCACGCGCTGCCCCGGCACCGGCAGCTCAGCCGGCGCGCCGCCCTGCGGGAGGCCCCCGGGCTGCGGCCCGACGCGCTCGTCGGCGCCATCCAGTACTACGACGCGCAGGTGGACGATGCCCGGCTCACCATGATGGTCGCCCGGACGGCCGCCCAGTACGGCGCCACCGTCGCGACCCGGGCGGAGGTGACCGGGTTCCTGCGCGAGGGCGCCCGGGTGACCGGTGCGCTGGTGCTCGACCTGGAGAGTGGCCAGGAGATCGCCGTCCGGGCGCAGCGCGTGATCAACGCGACCGGTGTGTGGACCGACGACGCACGGAACATGGCCGACGCCCGGACCGCCTACAGCGTCCGGGCTTCGAAGGGCGTGCACTTCGTGGTGCCGCGCGACCGCATCCACCTCGCCACCGGGCTGATCCTGCGGACCGAGAAGAGCGTGCTGTTCGTCATCCCCTGGGGGCGGCACTGGATCGTCGGCACCACCGACACCGAGTCGGACCGCCGCATCGACGCCCCCGTCGCCGACCGTGCCGACATCGACTACCTGCTGGAGCACGTGAACGCGGTGCTGCGCACGCCGCTGACCTACGACGACATCCAGGGCGTCTACGCCGGGCTGCGCCCGCTGGTCGACGGGAGGGCGGACGACACCACCAAGCTCTCCCGCGAGCACACCGTCTTCGAGCCCGTACCGGGCCTCGTGGTCGTCACCGGCGGCAAGTACACGACCTACCGCGTGATGGCCAAGGACGCCGTCGACGTCGCGGCCGCCGGCATGGAGACGGCCGTCGCCGAGTCGGTGACCGACCGGGTGCCCATCGCGGGCGCGGTGGGGTTCGAGGTGCTGTGGAACGAACGCCGGCGGATCGCGGAGCAGTCCGGCCTGCACATCGCGCGCGTCGAGCATCTGCTGAGGCGGTACGGGTCGTGCACGGACGAGCTGCTCCAGCTGATCGAGGCGGAGCCCGGCCTCGGGGAGCCCATTCCCGGAGCCGAGGACTACCTCAAGGCGGAGGCCGTCTACGCGGCGTCGCACGAAGGCGCCCTCCACCTCGAGGACGTACTGTCCCGGCGCACGCGCATCCTGATCGAGGAGTGGGACGGCGGAGTGGCCGCCGCCCCGGAGGTCGCCCGGTTGATCGCCCCTGTCCTCGGCTGGGACGCCGAGGACGTCGCACGCGAGACCGAGCGGTACCTGCGGCACGTCGAGGCCGAGCGCGGGGTCCAGCGGCAATGGCTCGACGAGGCGGCCGCGGTGCCCGGAGCCGCCTGAGGCCGTCCCCCGGACGCCGAAGGGCGTCGCCGCGTCCGCGGGCGGCTCGCTCAGCCGGTCCCCGCGGGGCCGGGTCGCGCCGCCCGGGTGGCGGGCTTGACCGCCTGGACGATCGCCGAGTGCAGTCCGCCGCCCGCGTCGGCCGCCGGGGTGACGGTGACCGCGGTGAAGCCGGCCGCCGTGAGGGCCTGCCGGTACCCGGCGGCGGTCAGGGTGCCGGTGACGCAGCCGACTCGCCGCTCGGCCTCGGCCCGCCGGGCGGGATCGAGGCCGTCGTCGGCGATGACGTCGCTGATCCCGAGGCGCCCGCCGGGCCGCAGGACCCGGAAGGCCTCGGCCAGCACACGGGGCTTGTCGGCGGACAGGTTGAGGACGCAGTTGGAGATGACGACGTCGACGGCGTCCCCGGGCAGCGGGACCTCCTCGATGTGGCCGTGGAGGAACCGGGCGTTCGCCGCTCCGGCCCGCGCGGCGTTGGCGCGGGCGAGGGCGATCATGTCCTGGCTGGCGTCCAGGCCGTAGGCCATGCCGGTAGGGCCGACGCGGCGGGCCGACAGCAGGACGTCCAGGCCTCCGCCGGAGCCGAGATCCAGTACGGTCTCGCCCTCCCGCAGGGCGGCGACGGCGAGGGGGTTCCCGCAGCCCAGGCTGGCCCGCAGGGCGGCCTCGGGAGCGTCGGCGGGGTCGTAGGCGGCGGCGCCGAAGCAGTCGCCGCCGGCGGGGTCACAGTCACCGCCGAGCGGCGTGCCGCCGGCCATGGCGAGCCGGGCCAGGCCGGAGTAGTGCGCCACCACGGACTCGCGTGCCCGCGTACCGCCGCCGGAGGGAGAGAGGCCGGAGGGAGGGAGGCCGGAGGGAGGGAGGTCGGTCATCCAGGGTCTCCTGAGGGTACGGGCGGGCATGCCGGGGGAGCGGGCACGGGGCGTCCCATCACCACGTCGGCGGCCGAGGGGAAGCAGGCGACGCAGGTGTCGTTGATCCGGTAGTAGGCGGCGGTGCCGCGCCGTTCCACCAGCACGAACCGGACCTCGGCCAGCACCTTCAGGTGCGCCGAGACGGTGGACTGGCCGACGTCGACCGCCGCGACGATGTCGCCGACGTTCATCGGCTCGCCGTGCCGGGCCAGCAGCGACACGATCTGGATCCGGGTGGCGTCGGCCAGGGCCCGGAACCAGGAGGCGTACTCGGTGGCGGTGGGCCGGTCCAGCGGCCCCTGGTCCATATTCATCGTTAATCGACGATAGACGATTAAGTGCACCGGCGGAAGGCCTCCCGCATGGCCGCCGGGGGGTTCTGCGCCCCGACGGCCCGTGCCGCGTACCCGGCTGGGCGAGCACCGGCGGCGGCGCATAACCTGGCGGTGTGAGCGCGGGTCCAGCGCAGGACGGGCTGATGACCGGAGCCGGCGCGAGGCCGTGACGGGCATGGCGACATCGGGTGCCCCGAACCGGCGGCATGTGGCCAGGTTGCCGGCCGAGGTCAGCAGTTTCGTGGGACGTCGGCGTGAGGTGGCCGAGGTCAAACGCCTGCTGTCCGCGTCCAGGCTGGTGACCCTGACGGGCGTGGGCGGGGTCGGCAAGTCCCGGCTGGCCTCCCGGGTGGCGGTGGGCCTGCGGCGGGCCTTCCCGGACGGCGTGTGGCTGGTCGAGCTGGCCGACCTGGACAGGCCGGAGCTGCTGATCCCGACCGTGATCGAGGCCCTGGAGATCCGCGATCACTCGACCCGGCGGCCGATGACCGTGCTCATCGAGAACCTCCAGGACAAGCAGGCGCTGATCGTGCTGGACAACTGCGAGCACCTGCTCCAGGAGTGCGCCGTGATGGCCGAGCGGCTGCTGCGCGCCGCGCCGGAGCTGCGGATCCTGGCCACCAGCCGGCAGGTGCTGGGGGTCGCCAGCGAGCAGACCCTCGCGGTGCCGACGCTGCCGCTGCCCGAGGAGGGCCCGCACCCGGCGGCGCGGGGCATGCCGAAGTCGGAGGCGGTCCAGCTGTTCGTCGAGCGCGCCGAGGCCGTACTGCCGGACTTCGTGCTCACCGAGACCAACCGGGAGACGGTGGAGCGCATCTGCCAGCGGCTGGACGGCCTCCCGCTGGGCATCGAGCTGGCGGTGGTGCGGCTGCGCGCGCTGTCGGTACACCAGCTGCTGGACCGGCTCGATGATCGTTTCCGCCTCCTGACCGCCGGATCGCGGGCGGTGCTGCCCCGGCACCAGACGCTCCGCGCGTTGATCGACTGGAGCTACGCCCTGTGCACGCGCCAGGAGCGCCTGCTGTGGGCGCGGGCCTCGGTGTTCAGCGGCGGGCTGGACCTGGAGGCGGCCGAGGCGGTCTGCTCGGGGGGCGGCATCGCCCGGGAGGACGTCCTCGACCTGGTGATCGGCCTGGTGGACAAGTCGATCCTGATCCGCGAGGAGCATTCCGGCTGGGTCCGGTACCGGCTGCTGGAGACGATCCGGCAGTACGGCCGCGAACGCCTGGACGAGTCCGGCGGGATACTCGAGCTGCGGCGCCGCCACCGGGACTACTACCGGGCGCTGGCCGCGGAGGCCCGCGGAAGGCTGTTCGGGCCGGACCAGGTGCGCTGGTTCACCAGGCTGCGCCTCGAGCACGCCAACCTGCGGGCCGCCCTGGAATTCTGCTTCATCGGGCCGGAGCACCGGATCGGCCTCGGCATGGCGACCGACCTGCTCTACCACTGGATCACCAGCTACTACCTCGGTGAGGGGCGCGGCTGGCTCGACCGTGGCCTGGCGGGGGACCTCGCGCCCAGCGAGGACCGGGCCCGCGCCCTGTGGGCCGACAGCTGGCTGGCCATCATCCAGGGTGACTGCGGCGTGGCGGACGCCATGCTCAAGGAGAGCAAGGTCCTCGGGGAGCAGTTGAACCTGGAGTCCGTGGGGGCCTACGTCGCGCTCTACTCGGGCATGGTGGCCATGTGCCGTGACGACACCGGCACCGCGATCCCGCTCTACGAGGAGGCGGTGGCCCGGCACCGCGCGGCCGGTGACCCGGTGGGCCTGGCGCTCGCGCTCATCCGGCTCTCGCTCGCCCATTCCTTCCTGGGCAACTCGGCGCGCGCCGTCGCCCTGGGCGAGGAGGCCGACGCCGTGTGCGACGCCTACGGGGAGGGCTGGCACAAGGCGTACTCCATGATGGCGCTCGGCATCGAGGTCTGGCGGCAGGGCGACACCCGGCGCGCGACCGCCCTGGAGCAGGAGAGCCTGCGCTTCAACCGCTCACTCGACGACTCCCTGGGGGTCGGGATGAACCTGGAGGTGCTGGCCTGGATCGCCGCCACCGAGGAGCAGTTCCCCCGGGTCGCGCAGCTGCTGGGAATCCTCCAGACCACCTGGCAGACGATCGGTGCCCCGCTCTCCGGGTTCGGACATCTGGCGCACTACCACGACGAGTGCGAGTTCCGTACCCGCCGGGCGCTCGGCTCCGCCGCCTTCCACGCCGCCTTCCGGCGCGGCGCGGACCTCGCCTACGGCGACGCGATCGCCTATGCCCTGCACGAGCACCAGGCGGCGGGCCCGCCCGCGGGTACCGGCCCGCAGCCGTCGCCGCTCACCCGCCGGGAGATCGAGATCGCCCGGCTCATCGCTCAGGGGATGAGCAACAAGGAGATCGCGGGCGCGCTGGTGATCGCCCAGCGCACGGCCGAGGGGCACGTCGAGCACATCCTGAACAAGCTCGGCTTCAACTCCCGCGCCCAGATCGCCACCTGGTTCGGCGACCTGACCCGCGCGGCCGACGAAGAGCACCTGCCCGGATGACCGGGCACGGCACGGCCACCGACGGCGATCTCGACGCGGACCCCGGGCCGGCCGAGCCGTCCGGTTTCGTGGGACGCCGGCACGAGCTGTCCGAGGTGCGGCGGCTGCTGCGCCGGACGCGGCTGCTGACGCTGACCGGCGCGGGCGGGGTCGGCAAGAGCCGGCTGGCGCGGCAGGCCGCGGAGTCCCTGCGAGGGCGCTTCCCGGCCGGGGTGGAGCTCGTGGAGCTGGCCACGCTGGAGGACGGTGACCTGCTCGAACCGGCGGTGGCCGCGGCGCTGGGCCTGCGTGACCGGGGGCGGTTCGCCATGCCGGTGCTGGCGGACCACCTGAGCGACAAGCGGATGCTGCTGGTGCTGGACAACTGCGAGCATCTGCTGGGGGAGTGCGGGGCCCTGGTGGGCGGCCTGCTGCGCGCCGCACCCCGGTTGCGGATCCTCGCCACCAGCCGGCGCACGCTGGGGGTCGACGGGGAGCAGGTGCTGGCGGTGCCGGCGCTGGCGGTCCCGGACGCCGAGGACGGAGCCCGGACCGTCGCGCGCCGCGAGGCCGTGCGCCTGTTCGCGGCGCGGGCGGCCGAGGTACGGCCGGGCTTCGCGGTCGGCGCCGCCAACGCCCCGGTCGTGGGCCGCGTGGTCCGGCTGCTGGACGGCAATCCGCTCGCCATCGAGCTGGCGGCGGTACGGCTGCGCACGACGCCGCTGGACGAACTGGCCCGGGAGCTCGGTGATCGTTTCAAGGTGCTGACCGGCGGCAGTTCCACCGCGCTGCCGCGTCACCAGACCCTGCGGGCGACCGTGGAGTGGAGCTTCGGCCTGTGCTCACCCGACGAGCGGCTGCTGTGGGCACGGCTGTCGATGTTCCCCGGCGGGGTGGACCTGGACACCGCGGAGGCGGTCTGCTCGGGGGAGGGGATCGCGCGGGAGGACGTGCTCGACCTGGTGGCCCGGCTGGTGGACGAGTCCGTCCTGACCGGTGAACGCCGGGGCGCCGTGGTCCGCTACCGCATGCTCGACAGCATCCGCGCCTACGGCCGCGAGCGGCTCGCCTCGTCCGGCGACCGGGCGTTGCCCCGGAGGTACCGGGAGCACCACGGGCGGCTGGCCGAACGCAACCGGATCGACCGCCTCGAGCCCGATCAGCTCGACCGGTTCCACACACTGCACCAGAACTTCCCCAATCTGCGGCTCGCGCTCGACCTGTTCCTGGGCCCGCGGGGGGATCCGCTCGGCGGGCTGGAGATGGCGTCCGCGCTGTGGGCCTACTGGATCACCGCGGGAGCTCTCTCCGAGGGCCGCCACTGGCTGGAACGCGGTCTGGAGCTCGTACCGGAGGCCGGAGCGACGCGGATCAGGGGGCTGTGGGCCGACGCGCTGCTCGCCATCTACCAGGGCGACCTCGCGGCGGCGCGGCCGCGGCTGGAGGAGTGCGAGGTCCTCGCGGGCAGGTCGGGCGACGCCTCGGCCATCGCCTACGCCGTCCAGAACTGCGGCCTGGCGGCGCTGGCGGGCGGTGACAGCGCGGGCGGGTTCACCCTGATGGAGGACGCCCGGGCCCGCCATCTGGCGATCGGTGACACGCACGCCGTCGGTGTCAACCTGTTCCAGGCCGCCGCCTTCGGCGCCGGCCTGGACCCCGGCCGCGCAGCCGCCCTCGGCGCGGAGCTGCTCGAGCAGTCGCGGGCACGCGGCGCGTCGCTCTTCCAGTCCTACGCGCTCCTCGCCCTCGGGCTGGCCGCGTGGCGGCGCCGCGACTGCCGGGAGACCGAGGCGCTGACGCGGGAGGCGGCCGCCATCATGGCCGTGATCAACGATCGGTGGGGCCTGGCCCCCTGTCTGCAGACGCTGGCCTGGGCCGCCGGCGCGCGCGGGCGGCAGGCGCGAGCCGCCCGGCTGCTCGGGGCGGCCCACCGGCTGGTCCGGGCCACCGACTGCAGCCCGGATGTCTGGTACCACGCGGGCTCCCACCAGGAGTGCGCGGTCCGGGCGCGCCGGGTGCTGGGAGCCGGCGGCTTCGCGGCGGCCTTCCGCGGCGGGACCACGTTCAGCCTGGACCGGGCGGTCGCCTTCGCGCTGGAGGACGGTCCGGAGGACGGCGAGGGACGCCGGGACCGGCGGATGTGATCATGCCGGTCCCGGCGCCTGTGCGAGGGGTTTCAGCCGGCCACGTCGACGATGGGCCGATCGGCGTCGGCGGGCCAGCCTCCGACGGTGGTGGCCCAGCCGTCGAAGTGCACCATCCGGGCCGGCAGCCCCAGCGAGGCCAGCCAGTCGGGAGCGTCGGTGCCGCGCTTCATGGCCGCGCTGCTCACCGTGCCGGCCTCCACGCAGCTCCCGGCGGCGACGGAGATCGTGCGCCACGGCCCGTGCACCGCCCGGCTGGAGCGGGGGTCCAGGATGTGGGTGACGATCTGCCCGCCGGGCAGCGTACGGGTGCGTACCTCCAGCCTGGAGGTGGCCAGCCCGCCGGCCATCCGCAACGTGACGTCCTGGCCGGACAGGCGTCCGTGCCGCTCGCAGTGATGATTGTCGCCCACCCGTACCGGCCAGCCGGCCGGCGGCACCGGCCCGGCCACGGCCACGTCGCCGCCGAGGGCGAACAGCACCCCGCACCGCGACTCGCCGGCCGCGAGCTCCGCGGCCCGGTCGGCGGCGAACGCCTGGGCGATGGCCCCGAAGTCGAGGGCGGCTCCGGGCGGCAGCGTCACGGTGCCCGCGGGTTCGTCGACCCGGACCGACCGCCAGTCCGCTCCGTCGCCACCGCTGATCGGATCGACCCGCCCCTCGGTGATCTCCGCCGCGTGCAGGGCCGTCCACAGCACCGCGTGGAAGGTGGCGCCGGCCCGGGCGGGCCGTCCGGCCGCCGCCGCGACCAGCGCCAGGTCGGAGTCGACGCGACGGGGGCTGCAGGCCCTGTCGATATCGGTGATCACCCGTTCCACCGCCCTGCGGGCCGTCTCCAGCCTGCCCGGCTCGGTCACCACGAGCGTGGCGGTGCGCTCCCAGAGCGGAAAGCTCTCTTTACCAAAAGCCATCAAGGCCCCCATGTCATGACGCCCCGGGCTACGGCAGGCGCCGCCGGGGTGGAGTAGGCGAATGGCTCACGCCGCTCGCGCGGGGACGGTCTGGTGAGCGGGAACGGTCCGCCCGTCGGGCATGAGCCCGCCGGTGTCTTCGAAGATCACCACGCCGTTGCACAGGAGCCCCCAGCCCTGTTCGGGGTGGTAGGCCACCAGGCAGGCCGCCTCACGGTCTCCGGCGTCCGCGGATGGACAGGACGGCTGGTGTTGACACATGATTCGTACCTTCGCTCCTTTTCCAGGCTTGAATGCGCTTTCTCCAATCATGTCCGGGCATCCAGAGGGGGAAGACGGGATAAACCCCTACTTCACTACCTGTTCGCCTGGGTAGCCCGCCGTCGGGCGTACGCTACTGTTCGCTTATGATCACCCTGCCGCCGTCCGCGCCGGTCCCGCCGGGCGGGGGCGGCCCCCGCCTGCGGAGCCGCCGGGCGCCGGGGCTCCGTGGCCTGTCCCGGGTGCGCCGTGACGGGCGTCACGTTACGGGCGCTCCCGTACGGTGATCTAAAGGACTCGCGAGCCGCCGTGCCAAGCCGCCTGCTCGCCACCGAACGGAGTGAGGCAGTGGCCATGAGCGGGACAGCCGCGCGGCCGGGACCCCGGCGCGATCCGGACCGTCGTCGTGCCCTGCTCGAGGCCGCCGACCGGGTCATCCAGCGGGAGGGCCCGGAGGCGTCGATGGCCGCGATCGCCGCCGAGGCGGGCATCAGCAAACCGATCCTCTACCGTCACTTCGGCGACAAGAGCGGTCTCTACCAGGCGCTGGCCGAGCGCCACACGCGCAAGCTGATCGAGGGCATCAAGGAGGAGTTCTCCCGTTCCGTCGGCATCCGGGCGCGGACCCTGATGACCATCGACACCTACCTGGCGACCATCTCGGCCAACCTGCAGCTCTACCGCTTCCTCATGCACCGGGCCAGCGCCGAGGACGCAGCCACGCACAGTGCGATGAGCACGATGATCAGGGGTATCAGCACCGAGCTCGCCGAGGTCATGATCGCTGAAGGCCGGATGGCCGACCCGGCCCTGGCCTACGTGTGGGGTCACGCCATCGTCGGCATGGTCCAGACGGCGGGAGACTGGTGGCTGGACCATCCGGAGGTGCCCCGCGAGACCGTGGTGGACGGCCTCGCCGATCTCATCCTGGGCGGCCTGCCCGCGGTGGCCGGGGGGCACACGGCGGAGCTTTGACAAGGTCCGGCGCCTGGAGAGTACCCTTCTCGCCCAGTATCGTCATGTGCACGTTCCCCTCGGCGGCCCCTTCCGGCCGCCGTCCGATGTCGTCAACTTCGAGGTGTGATGCAGACCCGCCCGCGCCAGGACCCCGTCGTCGTCACCGACCAGCGGCCCTGGGGGAGCTTCGAGCGCTTCACCATGAACGAGCCCTCCACGGTGAAACTGATCTACGTACGGCCGGGTGAGCGGCTCAGCCTGCAACGGCACGAGCACCGCGACGAGCTGTGGGTGGCCCTCGACGCCGGCGCCGTCTTCGAGGTCGCGGGCCGCCGGATCGAGCCCGAGGTGGGGGAGCGGGTGCTGATCCGGGCCGGGGACACCCACCGGCTGAGCTCCGGCGGGCCCGCCATCCGGATCATGGAGATCGCCTTCGGGCATTTCGACGAGGACGACATCGAACGCCTCGAGGACAACTACGGGCGCACCTGAGACTTCTGTCGCACGCCGGGTCCTGCCACCATGGGGGAAAGTGGACACTTACCCCCGGGAGGAACCGTGCAGCCGGCCCAGCTGACCGAGCCGCTCCAGCGCGTGCTCGCCGAGCCGTACGGAACCGGTACGGAGATCACCGGCTTGCGGCGCGAGTCCGGCGGGGCCTCCCGCATCACGTGTTCCTTCGACGCCGTGACGCCGGAGGGGGTGCGCCACGCCCTCATCCTGCGGCTGGGTACCCCCGGGGTCTCGGCGGGCGGCCCCCTGCTGCGCGAGGCCGCGCTGATGCGGGCGGCCGCGGCCGCCGGGGTCCCGACCCCCGAGGTGATCGCCGCGGGCGGTGCGGACGGGCCGCTGGGCGCCGAGTTCGTGGTCATGGTGCGGATCGAGGGCGAGACCATTCCGCGCCGCGTGCTGAGGTCGCCGGAGCTCGCCGGCGTGCGCCCGCTGCTGGCCGCGCAGTGCGGGGAGATCCTCGCCGCGATCCACCGGATCCCGGCCGCCGCGGTCCCCGGCCTGGACGACGGTGATCAGCTCGGTGCCTGGCGGGCGCTGCTGGAGGCGACCGGCCGCCCCCACCCGGCCCTGGAGCTGGCCGCGCGCCGGCTGGATCGCGACCGGCCGTCCCCGCTGCGGGAGGCGGTCGTGCACGGCGACTTCCGCAACGGCAACCTGATCATCGGGCCGGACGGGGTGCGCTCCGTCCTGGACTGGGAGCTCGCCCACCTCGGCGATCCGCTGGAGGATCTCGGCTGGCTGTGCGTGAAGGCCTGGCGGTTCGGCTCACCGCTGCCGGTCGGCGGCTTCGGCGGCTACGACCAGCTCGTCGAAGCCTACGAGCGGGCCGCCGGCGTCCGGGTGGACCGGGACGCGCTGCGCTGGTGGGAGATGTTCGGCATCCTGAAATGGGCGATCGTGTGCGTCATGCAGGCCGAGCGGCACCTGTCCGGCGGGGAGCAGTCGATCGAGCTGGCCGCCCTCGGCCGCCGGGTCGCCGAGAACGAGTGGGACCTGCTCCAGATGCTCCCCTGACCTCTGCCCCTCCAGGGCGGAGGCGGGGCGTGGGGGAGAAGGGTCAGTGCAGGCCGAACTCCCAGTTGCCGCCCTTCTCGTACTCCTTGAGGATCCGCCGCGCGGTGGTGCTGATGTGCACCTCGTCGGGCCCGTCGTAGATCCGGCCGGCCCGGGCGTGCCGGTACATGTGGTCGAGCGGGGTGTCCTCGGTCAGCCCCTGGGCGCCGTGCACCTGGATCGCCCGGTCGATGACGTTGTGCAGCATCCGGGCGCCCGCGACCTTGATCGCGCCGATCTCCACCCGGGCCTGGCCGCCGGCGTCGATCGCGTGCGCCGCGTGCAGGGTGAGCAGCCGGGCGGACTGGATCTCGGCATAGGAGTCGAAGACGTGCTGCTGCATGAGCTGCTTGCGCGCGAGGGGCTCACCGAAGGCGCTGCGCTCGTGCAGGCGTGCGCACATCAGGTCGAAGGCCCGCTGGGCCTGGCCGAGCCAGCGCATGCAGTGGAAGATCCGGCCCGGCCCGAGCCGCTCCTGGGCGATGACGAAACCGTGGCCGCGCGGGCCCAGCAGGTTCTCCGCCGGCACCCGTACCTCGTCGTAGAGCACCTCGCAGTGCCCGCCGTCCAGGCCGAGGACCGGGGTGTCGCGGACGATGGTGTAGCCGGGCGTGTCGGTCGGCACGAGGATCATGCTGAAGGAGAGGTACGGGCTGGTCTCCGGCGGCTCGGTCCGGCACATGACCGTCGTGTAGGCGGCCCGGTTCGCGAAGGTGGTGAACCACTTGCGGCCCCGGATCACCCACTCGTCGCCCTCGAGGGTCGCCGTGGTGGTCAGCTGGGTCGGGTCGGAGCTGGAGATGCCCGGCTCGGTCATCGCGAAGCTCGGGTAGATCTCCGCCTGCACCAGCGGCTTGAGGAACCGCTCGCGCTGCGAGTCCGCGGCGTACCGGTGCAGCATCAGCGAGTCCTGCAGGGTGAAGGTGCCCAGGGCGAGCTGACCGTACTCGCTGCGGCCCTGCACCTCGTTGACGTACACGTAGTCCAGGAACGGCAGCCCGCCGCCGCCCAGCTCCTCCGGATGGCCCAGGGCCCACAGCCCCTCCGCCTTGGCCTGCCGCTGGAGGTCCTTGATCAGCTCCCCGGCCTCCTCGTCCATCCGGTGCAGGGCGGGCTCGGCCGGCTCGACCCGCTCGGTGACGAAGGCGTACACGGCATCGCGTACGGGCCGGACGTGCTCGGGCACCTCGAAGCTCATGGGTCCACCCTTCTCTGCCTGGAACTCTGCCTAGAATCGCATTCTGGAATCGAACTCTGCTCCGGATGAGGGAGACGTGCCATGGCCCCGCCCCACGACGCGCCCGATGCCGCGGAACTCGTCGCGGCCGTCCGCGAGTTCCTGCGGGACGAGGTGCTGCCCACGGCCCAGGACCGGGTGCGGTTCCACTGCCTGGTCGCCATCAGCGCCCTGGCGATGGTCGAGCGCGAGATGGAGCTCGGCCCGGCCCAGGCCGCGGCGCACCGCGAGCGGCTCGCCGCGCTCGGCTTCGACGGCGACGCGGAGCTCGCCGCCGCGATCAGGACCGGCCTGCTCGACGACCGTCGTCCGGAGGTCGAGACGGCCCTGCTGGACGCGGTGCGGGCCAAGCTGGCGGTGGCCAACCCCGCCTACCTCGAGTGATCGCACGGCGGGTACGGCTCAGGCACGGGCGGTGCCGCCGGTGATGTCGGCCGCGATGTCACGGGTGCCGTACCCCTCCGGGGCGGCCACCTCGACGATGGGGTCGTCACGGTCGTCGAACTCGGTGCGCAGTGCCTTCGACATCGTCGCGTGCATGTCGTACAGGCACGTGGTGTAGGTGAGCTCGAGGATCTGCTCGTCGGGCAGGTGCTTCTTGAGGGTGGCGAACACCTCGTCGTGCACCCGCCCGCCGCCGAGGACGAGCGCGTCGGTGTAGGCCAGGACCGCCCGCTCGAGCTCGTCGAACCGGTCGGAGACCTCCCAGTACGCCACTGCCTGTACCTTCTCGTCCGGTACGCCCAGCGCGCGCATCTGCTTGCAGTGCTGGGAGAAGACGAACTGGCTGCCGCGCGTCCAGCCGGCCCGGGTCTGGCCGAGCTCGCGCAGCACCGGGTCGAGTTTGACGTTGCGGTAGACGTTGAAGCCCTGCACGCAGTGCTTGAAGATCGCGGGATCCAGCGCGAACGTCGTCCACCAGTCGCCCGGGGTGCCGGTGGCGGTGCCGGGCTCGGCCACCGGGTCCCGGCCGGCGCCGAACAGGCTGTCGTAGAAGAACAGCACCAGCTTGTCGTCGGTCTCGGCGCGCGATACCTGGCGGAGTCGGGGCACGGCGGATGTCCTCTCGCGGGGTTCATCGCGTGATCATGCGATCGACGAACGATCGCATGATCACGGAAGGGGGTGGTGATGGTGCGGGGTCAGAGGGTGCGGTCGGCGGAGGTCTTCGGCTCGTGCCGGACGTCGCCGGGCAGGTTCAGCTCCCGGGTCCAGGCCGCGAACTCCACCAGCACGCCGTCGGGGTCCTTGAAGTAGATCGACCGGACGAAGACGCCGTCGTGCATGTCCCGGGCCACCCCGAACTCGCTGTCGTCGTGGTTGAGCAGCACGCCCACGTCGATGCCCTTGGCGATGAGCCGATCCCGGTACTGCTCGATCTTCTCCGGGGGCACGTCGAAGGCGATGTGGTTCATCGAGCCCACCGCCGACACGAGCTCGCCCCGGTCCGGCAGGTTCTTCGGCGCCGACACGCCGGGCACCGCCTCGGGCGCGTCGGGGAACCAGAAGAAGGCCAGCGCGTTGCCGCCGCCGCAGTCGAAGAAGAAGTGCTGGCCCCAGCCCATCGGCAGCTCGATGGTCTTGATCAGCGGCATGCCGAGCACGCCCTGGTAGAAGTCCACCGTCTGCTTCATGTCGGAGCAGACCAGGGCCAGATGGTTGACCCCGCGGAGCTCGAACTCCGGGTTCTCCCTTGTCGAGGGGTTCGTCCCCTCCGCACGACCCGTCTCCTGGCTCACGGCCGGCACCTCCCGGTTGGGCGCGGTCTCCTGACCGTGCCCGGCACGCGTTGTAAGCAAACCCTTATCCCCATCCTCGCAGGATTCGCCGGTGAGCAGAACCCCATTCGGTCCCGGATCGCCGCTCCCTCGCCGCGGGGGGAATGCTCGACGGCGGACCATCCCAGGCGGTAACCTTGGGTCATCATGCGAACCGGGACGCGCCAGTGGTGGTGGCGCCGCTGAGGCGGCGCTGGTTCGAGCACGCGTGACGACCAGGCGACCGCCCTCACCCGGCGGTCGTTCTCGTTGTCCGCGGGGGTAGAGGGCCTGTACGAGGGGCCACATCACGGTGGAATCAGACAGGGTCGAGACGACCGAATACACGACCGCGGGCGGCCTGAAGGTGATCCGCACCGCCACGCCGGTGGATCCGGCGGTGCGGTCGGCGGCGCTGGACGACCTCGTCGCGGCGGTCGGCCTGCGGCGCGGGGGCGTCCTCAGCTCGGGCATGGAGTACCCCGGCCGCTACAGCCGCTGGCACATCGGTTACGTCGACCCCTGCCTGGAGGTCGTCGCGCGCGGCCGCCGGATCTCGGTGCGCGCCCTCAACCGGCGCGGCCGGGTGCTGCTGCCGGCGGTCTCGGGGGCCGTCCGCGGCACCGGCGAGGTGACCGCCGAGG
This sequence comes from Actinomadura scrupuli, assembly GCF_050971785.1. Taxonomy (NCBI): domain Bacteria; kingdom Bacillati; phylum Actinomycetota; class Actinomycetes; order Streptosporangiales; family Thermomonosporaceae; genus Actinomadura; species Actinomadura scrupuli. Next base: position 385,155 of record NZ_JBPCCU010000003.1, read on the forward strand.
ACGCCGGGCACATCGAGGTCTTCGTCCCGCCCACCGAGGAGTTCTTCACCGAGGAGGAGCGCAGCCGCCAGCCCACCGTCTTCACCGCCCTGCGGGCCGTCGCGGCCCTCTTCCAGGGCGAAGACCCCCACCTGGGCCTCTACGGCGCCTTCGGCTACGACCTGTCCCTGCAGTTCGAGCCGCTGCGGCTCAGCCGGGAGCGCGCGGAGGACCAGCGTGATCTGGTCCTGCACCTGGCCGACGAGCTCGTGGTCGTGGACCGCAAACGGGAGATCGCGGCGCGGATGTCCTACGACTTCGTCGTCGGCGGGCAGAGCACCGCGGGGCTCGCGCGGGCCACCGAGCCCACCCCCGTGGCCTCCAGGACCCGGGAGCTGCCGCCGCAGCCGGTCCCCGGCGTGTACGCCCAGGTGGTCCGGGACGCCAAGGAGAAGTTCGTGCGGGGCGACCTGTTCGAGGTGACCCCGGGGCACGTGATGTACGGCCGGTGCGACTCCCCGGCGGCGTTCTTCGAGCGGCTGCGCGACACCAACCCGGCGCCGTTCGAGTTCCTGTTCAACCTGGGGGAGGGGGAGTACCTCGTCGGGGCCTCGCCCGAGATGTTCGTCCGGGTCAGCATGGACGAGCAGGCGGGGCTGCGGGTCGAGACCTGCCCCATCGCCGGGACCATCAAGCGTGGCCGTGACCCCCTGCAGGACGCCGAGCAGATCCGTACCCTCATCTCCTCGGCCAAGGACGAGTCGGAGCTCACCATGTGCACCGACGTCGACCGCAACGACAAGTCACGGGTCTGTGTGCCGGGCACCGTCAAGGTGCTGGGCCGGCGGCAGATCGAGATGTACTCCCGGCTGATCCACACCGTCGACCACATCGAGGGGCGGCTCCGCCCGGGGTTCGACGCCTTCGACGCCTTCCTCACCCACATGTGGGCGGTGACCGTGACGGGCGCTCCCAAGACCTGGGCGATGCAGTTCATCGAGGACCACGAGGACACCCCGCGGCGCTGGTACGGCGGCGCGGTGGGCTTCGTCGGCTTCGACGGCACGATGAACACCGGGCTGACCCTGCGGACCGCGCAGATCCGGGACGGGATCGCGGCGGTCCGGGCCGGGGCCACCCTGCTGTACGACTCCGATCCCGACGAGGAGGAGCGGGAGACCTACCTCAAGGCGGGCGCGCTGCTGGGTGCGTTGTCGGACCTCGCGGGGGAGCGGCCCGCCGCCGAGCCGGAGCCGGAGCGGGCGGGCGGCGGGGTGAAGGTGCTGCTGGTCGACCACGAGGACTCCTTCGTCAACACCCTCGCCGACTACTTCCGCCAGCAGGGCGCGGAGGTCACCACGCTGCGGCACGGGTTCCCGGACCGGCTGCTCGACGACCTCGCCCCCGACCTGGTGGTGCTGTCCCCGGGCCCGGGGCGCCCGGAGGACTTCGCCACCGCGGCCCTGCTCGACGCGATCGGGGCCAGGAACCTGCCCGTGTTCGGGGTCTGCCTGGGGCTGCAGGCCATGGTCGAGCACTCCGGCGGTGAGCTCGCGCTGCTGGCGGAGCCCGCGCACGGCAAGCCCGGCCAGGTCAAGGTGGCCGGCGGTGAGCTGCTGGCCGGGCTGCCCGACGAGTTCACCGCGGCCCGCTACCACTCGCTGCACGCCACCCCTGACCACGTCCGAGGCGGCTTCCAGGTGACCGCGCTGCTCGGCGACGTCGTCATGGCGATCGAGGATCCGGAGCGCCGGCGCTGGGCCGTGCAGTTCCATCCGGAGTCGATCCTCACCGCCGGGGGCGGCGCCGGGCACCAGATCGTCGCCAACGTGCTCCGCCTGTGCCGTTCACCCCTGCCCGTTTTGGCCCGTCCGAAATAATGATTTCGGAAGTCTTTAAGAAAAAAAGTGTTATGGGCGAATTGCCTCGGGCATCGGGTTGGCATGGTTACTTTGCTCTGGCTCATCGCGGTGGTCCTCGTGATCTCCGGTATCTACGTCCTCGTCGCGCGCCGGGAGCTACTCTTCGGCATCGTGCTCATCGTGGTCGGGCTGCTCGTCGGTCCCGGCGGCGTGAGCATCTTCCACTGACCGCCAACGAACAGGGCTGAGCTCCCGCCTGGCGGGACTCCCCCATAGCAGGACCGCGCCCGGGTGCGGGACCACCAGGTCCCGGGCCCGGGCTCGCGCATGTCAGGGCGGCCGCCCCGGTGCCTCGGCCCGCCGGTCCGGCTACTCCGGCCCGGCGGCCGGCCGGAGAGCGGCGACCTCCACGCGGGTGTCGTGGTAGACGGCGCCTCCGCCCAGGTCGGCGTCGCGTTCGTCGACGGTGGCGTTGACCGACGAGCCGCCGCTGAGCTTGGCCCAGTGGCCCTTCGGGGTGGCGGCCACCCCCGGCCGGACGGCGTCTCCGACCTCCAGGACGGCCTGGAAGGACCCGCGTTCGTTGAAGACCCGCACCCGCTGCCCGCCGGCCAGCCCGCGGGCGGCCGCGTCCCGCGGGTGCAGGGTCACGCGCGGCTCGCCGGCCCGGCGGCGCAGTTCGGCGTTGTTGCCGAACACGGTGTTCAGGAAGTGGTGCGAGGCCGCCGAGATCAGCGCCAGCGGATAGCGGGCCGCCCGCTCCGGATCGGCCACCTCGGCCGGCGGGACGTAGCCGGGCAGCGGGTCGTGCCCGGCCCGCCCGGCCCGCTCCGACCAGAACTCCAGCCGGCCCGACGGGGTGCGGAAGCGGGTGGCGTACGGCAGGAAGGGCCGGGGCACGGACAGCCGGGCGAAGCCCTCCTTGCGGAGCCGCTCCAGGGTGATGCCCTCCAGCGAGGAGTGCCCGCCCGCGAGCGCCTGCTCGGCCAGCCGCTCGTCGGAGTCGTACAGCGCGGGTTCGGTCAGGCCCATCCGCCGGGCCAGCCGCCGGAAGGTCTCGGTGGTGGGCAGGCACTCGCCGGGCGGCGCGACCGCCGGCTCGTTCCAGGCGAGGTAGAGGTGGCCGTACCCCTGGTGCAGGTCCATGTGCTCGTGCTGCATGGTCGCCGGCAGCACGATGTCGGCGTAGTCGGCGGTGTCGGTGGGGAACTGCTCCAGCACCACCGTGAACAGGTCCTCCCGGGCCAGCCCGCGGCGCACCTTGGACTGGTGCGGGGTGCTGGCGGCCGGGTTGGCGGCGATGACGAACAGCGCCCGCACCGGCGGGTCGGTGGTCTCCAGCAGGCCCTCGCCGAGCCGGGTCATCGACAGCGTGCGGGTGGGCCCCGGCAGCAGGTCGTCGCGGAAAAGCGCGGCGTTGCGGATGCGGAAGTGCCCGCTGGTGGAGTACGACAGGCCGCCTCCCGGCCGGCCCCAGTCGCCGGTGACGCCGGGGAGGCAGGCCAGGGTGCGCAGGGCCATGCCGCCGCCGGCGTGACGCTGCAGCCCCATGGTGGCGCGGATCGCGGTGGGCCGGGTGCGGGCGATCCGCTCGCCCAGCGCCACGATCTCGGCCTCGGCCAGGCCGGTGATCCCCGCGACCCGCGCCGGCGGGAACTCCGCGATGCGCCGCTCGAAGTCCGGCCAGCCCACCGTGTGCTCGTCCAGGTAGGCGGTGTCCTGGGCGCCCAGCCCCACGATCACGTGCAGCAGGCCCAGCGCGAGCGCCGCGTCGGTGCCCGGGATGGGGGCGAGGTGCTCGTCGGCCTGCCGGGCCGTACGGGTCCGGACCGGGTCGATCGCCACCACGTGCGCACCGGCCGACCGGGCGTCCTGGATGAACTTCCACAGGTGGTGGCCGCTGGTCAGGGTGTTGGTGCCCCACAGGATGATCAGCTTCGAGAGGGCGAAGTCCTCGGGGTCCATGCCGGCCGAGGACCCGATGGCGTACTTCAGCCCGGCGCTGCCGGCGATGGAGCAGATCGTCGGGTCGTGCCGGGAGGCCCCGAGGACGTTGAAGAACCGGCGCCCCGCGAAGCCCTCCAGGCCCTGCAGGAAGCCGAGCGTGCCGGTGCCCCAGTACGGCCAGATCGCCTGGCCGCCGTGCTCGGCGAGGATGCCCCCGAGGCGCTCGCTGATCTCGTCCAGGGCCTCGTCCCAGGAGATCTCCTCGAACCGGCCCTCGCCCTTGCGGCCGATCCTGCGCAGCGGGCGCAGGATCCGGTCCGGTGCGGCGGCGTGCTCCAGATAGCGGTTGACCTTGGTGCACAGGGCGCCCCGGGTGAACGGGTGGTCCCGGTTGCCGCGCAGGCTCACGGCCTGGCCGTCCCGGACCGTCACGACCCAGGAGCAGGTGTCCGGGCAGTCCAGCGGGCACGCGCCCAGCACCTTCAATTCGGTCATGAGAGTCATTGTGCGGCACGGCGCCCGGTGCCGGCACCGCGAGGCGGCGCACCTGCGGGGCTGTCGGTGCCGGTGACTAGAGTGACCAGCGACCAGGACGAACACCGAGAGGGGCACCAGGTGACGGGCGGGGAAGCGGCCGAGATCACGTTCCGGAGCGACGTGACGGTCGAGCTGATCAAACACGCGGCGTCGGACGCCGACGTGCTGTGGGCGGCCCGTGTCTCGACCAAGGGGGAGAACTCCCTGGAGGACATCGAGGCCGACCCGGCGCGCTCCACCGGCTTGATCAACTACTTGATGCGGGACCGTCACGGCACACCGTTCGAGCACTCCTCGATGACGTTCTACGTGCAGGCGCCGATCTTCGTCTTCCGGGAGTTCATGCGGCACCGCACGTTCTCCTACAACGAGGAGAGCGGGCGTTACCGGCGGCTGGAGCCGGTCTTCTACGTGCCCGCCCCCGAGCGCAAGCTGGTGCAGATCGGCAAGCCGGGCAAGTACGAGTTCGTCGACGGCACCCCCGAGCAGGCCAAGCTGGTCGGCGAGGCGACGCGGGAGAGCTACCGGCAGTCCTACCGCGCCTACCTCGAGATGCTGGAGGCGGGCGTGGCCAGGGAGGTCGCGCGCACGGTCCTGCCGGTCGGGCTCTACTCCTCGATGTACGCCACCTGCAACGCCCGGGCGCTGATGAACTTCCTGTCCCTGCGCACCAAGCGGGAGGACTCCACCTTCCCCTCGTTCCCGCAGCGGGAGATCGAGATGGTCGCGGAGCGGATGGAGGAGCTGTGGGCGGAGATCATGCCGCTCACCCACGCGGCCTTCGAGCGGGCCGGCCGGGTCAGCCCGTAGGCCCGCGCCGGGGCCCCGGGCCGGGGAGCCCGGCCCGGGGGAGCGCCCCGCTCAGGGGAAGAACCGGCGGGCGGCGGGGTGATCCTGGGCGCCGTCGACGCAGACGTTGGCGCCGTTGATCCCGCTCGCCCGGCCGGACAGCAGGAAGCAGGCGACGTCGGTGACCTGCTCCAGGCCGACCAGCCGCCCGCCGGGGAACTCCTCCCGGGCGAAGGCCGCCAGCCGCTCCGGGTGGGCCCTGCCGAACTCCGCCCACCCGCCGCCGTCGAACAGCACCGAGCCGGGGCTGAGCGCGTTGACCCGGATGCCGCGGGAGGCGAGCTCCTGGGCCAGGGTCGCCGCGAGGTGGATCTCGGCGGCCTTGGCCGAGGCATAGGAGGACTTCGGGCCGGGCTTCCAGCCGGTGATCGACGCGATGATCAGCACGGCTCCGCCGCCGGACCGCTCCAGGTGCGGCACGGCCGTCCGCACCGCGTGCGCCGCGTGCAGCACGTTGACCGCGTAGGTCCGGGCCCAGTCCTCGGGGGTGGAGTCGAGCAGGTCCCCGCCGGACGAGCCGCCCGCGTTGGCCACGAGCAGGTCCAGGCCGCCGAGGGCGCGGGCGCCCTGCTCCACCGCGGCGCCGAGGAGGGCGGGATCGGTGACGTCGGCCGCGAAGCCGTGCGCCGTGGCCCCCGCGGCCCGGAGCCCGCCGACGGCCGCTTCGAGCCGTACGGCGTCGCGGCCGCACACCGCGACGGCCGCGCCCTCACCGGCCAGTGCACGGGCGATGCCGAGCCCGATGCCCGCCGTGCCACCGGTGACGAACGCCTTCTTCCCGCGCAGGCCGAGGTCCATGGAGGGCGATACTGCCACGAAGCGGCGGATCTCCGGTCATGGTTGGGCCTGGCCGTACGGCGTACGTTCAGCCAGGGTGGGGGACATGCCGGACCTCACCTATCCCAGTGGCCCCGACGAACTGCGCGCCTACCTGGCCGTGCCCGCGGGGCAGGGTCCCTGGCCGGGCGTGGTCGTGCTGCACGAGGCGTGGGGACTCAACGACGACATCCGTGCCCAGGCCGACCGGTTCGCCGCCGGGGGATACGTGGCGCTGGCGCCCGACCTCTACAGCGCCGGCCCCCGGTTGCGGTGCGTCCGCAGGACCTTCCAGGATCTGGTCGCCCGGCGCGGCCGGTCGTACGAGCATCTGGAGGCGGCCCGCGCCCGGCTGGCGGCACGCGAGGACTGCACCGGCCGGGTGGGACTGATCGGATTCTGCCTCGGTGGCGGGTTCGCGCTGGTGGCCGCCGCCCGGTCCGGCTTCGCGGCGGTGGCGCCGAACTACGGGATCCTGCCCCGGCGCGCGTCGGAGGTGCTGGCGGGCGCCTGCCCGGTCGTCGCCAGCTACGGACGGCGCGACCTGACCCTGCGCAACGCGGCGGCCAAGCTGGAGCGCACGCTCACCGATCTCGGCGTGGTGCACGACGTCAAGGAGTACCCCGAGGCTGGCCACAGCTTCATGACCGACTTCGTGCCCGGGCCGCCGATGAACATCCTCAGCAAGATCGTGCTGCGGGCCGGGCCGGTGGCCTCCGCGTCCGACGACGCGTGGCAGCGGGTGTTCGCCTTCTTCGGTGAGCACGTCGCCGCCCCGGCGGAGGAGACCGGGCCGCCGGAGCAGCCCGGGCCGGCGGAGGGCGCCGGGCCGGAGGAGCCCACGGGCTGAGGGCGCTCGCCGGGGCGGGAGCGCCGCGGGGGGAGGGGCAGGCCGCGCGAGCGGGCGTGCGGGTGGGTGTGGTGACCCGCGCGGCCTGCCGATCTATCCCCCCATCCCGGTTCCCCCCGGGTCGAGGGCGTCATGGTGGATCCGGGCCGGCGGCACGCCGAGCCGCTGCAGCCGCTGCACGGTCTGGTCGATCATGGCGGCGGGCCCGGCGACGTACACGTCATGGTCGTCCCAGTCGCGGAACCGGCCGACGGCCTCGGGCACCGTCCCCCGCATGCCGTCGAAGGAGGACTCCTCCGACACCACCGGTACCACGTACAGCCAGGGATAGGTCGATTCCAGCAGGCGGAGGTCGGGCAGGTCGTAGAGCTCGCGCTCGGTGCGGGCTCCCACGATCAGGTGGACGTTGCGGTGCCGCCCGCTCATGATGACCTGCTCGGCGATGGCCTTGACCGGGGCCAGCCCGGTGCCCCCGGCGACCAGCAGCAGGTCGCGGTCCGACTCTGGGTCCAGGACCATGCCGCCCATGGGCGGGCCGAGCAGCAGGGTGTCACCGACCCGGGTGTCGCGGACCAGCGATCCGCTGACCCACCCGGCCGGCAGCGCGCGGACGTGGAGCCGCAGCACACCGTCCTCCCGGGGGGCGTTGGCGATGGAGTACGGCCGCCAGACGCGCGGCCAGCGAGCGGTCTGCACGGTGACGTACTGGCCGGGGGTGTAGGTGAACCGCCGGCCGGGGCGCACGGCCAGCGCCGCGATGTCCGCGGTGCGGCGCTCGTGCTCGAGCACCTCGGCGATCCACCAGGGCGGGGTCGTCTTGGCGCTCTCGTCGGCGGACCGGATCATCAGCCCGGCCGCCGCCTCGTACGCGGCGGTCCAGGCGGCCTCGACCTCCCCGGTCCAGGCGTCGCCGGAGAACGCCCGGATGGTGGCGATCAGGGCCTGCCCGACCGCGGCGTAGTGCTCGCGGACCACACCGAACTTGCGATGGTCCTGCCCGAGCCGGCCGAGGTAGGCGGCCAGTGCGTCGGGGCTGTCCAGGCTCCAGACGATCTTGGTGAGGGCGTGAAAGAGCCGATCGCGCTGGGCGTCCATCGCCGGCGGGAACAGCGCGCGCAGGCGCGGATTCTCCGCGAAGAGCCTGCCATAGAAATAGGCGGCGGCCTTTTCGGCAAATGGCTCGACATGGGCGAAACTCTCTTTGACTAGCCGGGGATTCAATGACATCTGTCAAGCTCGCCCCCTGGTAAGTGCCTTCCGGGCAATCGACGCACCGATCACTCGAGCCGCCTCGGCGGTCTGCTGAAGTCCTCCTGCTTGCTAGTGAGTCTGCACGGAGACCCGGTCCGGCTCAACCGTTTCCGCCCAGGACGTCCACATAGACACGAGCTGTAATCGGTTTATGATTTTCCGTAATTGAACCATTAGCGGAGTTTTTTGCGATACTGATCGGTATGAAACGGTCCCCTATGGGGCGGGGTCACCATGGGTCAGATCGGCCGCGCGAAGCCCCCAATTCGCGTACGGATCGTGATCCCGCGACCGGTGGATCGGCTGTCCGATCATGGCGGCCGCCCCGCGGTGGATGAACTTCAACCCCGGGGAGAAGAAGTCGCACTGCGGGGGGGGATCTTTCCTCACCGGTACGGGCGGGAACGGACCGGCCTGCCCGCGCCAAGATCGTTCACGGTCCCGACCGGGAGGCCCTCTCGCTGCTTTGGTCTGCGAGAATCGAGGGCATAAGGCAAGCTGTCGTGTGCGACCCGGGGGTGGGGCGTCCCGCAGAACCGGTCCTGCGTCATGATGGGCGGGCGGAGCGGGTGTACGGGGTCCACAGGACCCGAGCACGCGGCGGAACCGACACCGCAGGAGGGGATTCCCGGCATGGGAGAGCCGACACAGAGCACTGGTTCCCGGCCGCTCATCGGCATCACGACCTATTTCGAGGCGGCCCGGTGGGGTGTCTGGGTGCGCGAGGCGGCGCTGCTGCCCATGCCGTATCTACGGTCCGTCGAGCGGGCGGGCGGCGTCCCGGTGCTGCTGCCGCCGGCCGGCACGCGGGGGCTGGACTCCCTCATCCGCGGCCTCGACGGCATCGTGTTCGCCGGCGGCGGTGACGTCGACCCCTCGCTGTACGGCGAGGAGCGGCACGCGGAGACGGGCGAGCCGCAGCCGCAGCGTGACCGGTTCGAGCTCGCGCTGCTCCGCGCCGCCATCGAGGCGGACCTGCCGTTCCTGGCCATCTGCCGGGGGATGCAGGTGCTCAACGTCGTCCGCGGCGGGGTGCTGATCCAGCACCTGCCGGAGGTCGTCGGCCACGAGGGCCACGCGCTGGGGCCGGGCAAGGTGGGCACCCACCCGGTGCAGATCAGCGTCACCAGCGCGGTGGGCAAGATCCTGGGTGACAGCGCCACCGTGCCCACGTACCACCACCAGGCGGTCAAGCGGCTCGGCACCGGCCTGGTCGCCGTCGCCTGGAGCGACGACCAGGTCATCGAGGCGGTCGAGCTGCAGGGCCACCGGTTCGGCCTCGGGGTGCAGTGGCACCCGGAGGAGGGCGACGACCTGAGGCTGTTCGAGGCCCTGGTCGCCGAGGCCGCCGGCCGCTAGCCCCCCGCTCTGTCGGCCAGCCCACCACCCCTGGCAGACAGGCCACGTCCCCTGTCGGCCAGCCCACCACCCCGAGACCATGACCCTCCGTGATCACGCGATCGTTCGACGATTGATTGCATGATCACGGAAGGGTGGGGGTGGGGTGGTCAGTAGGACTTGGGCAGCCCGAGGTCGTGCTGGGCGATGTGCGCCAGCACCATCTCCTCGGCCACCGGGATGTTCTTGCCGATGCGCGCGTCGCGGAAGAGCCGCGCCACCGGGTACTCCAGCGAGTAGGCCATGCCGCCGTGCGCCTGGAAGGCGCGGTCGGCCGCCTGCCAGGCCGCGTCCGCGGCGGTGAGCTTGGCGATGTTGGCCTCCGACCCGCACGGCCGCCCGCCGTCCCACAGCCAGGCGGCCTTGTGGGTCATCAGCCGGGCCAGCTCCGCCTGTGCCTTGATCTTGGCGAGCGGGAACGCGACGGCCTGGTTGACGCCGATCGGCCGGCCGAAGGGTGCGCGCTCCCGGGCGTAGTCGGTGGCCACCTTCAGCGCCAGCTCCGCACCGCCGACCCCGCCCGCCGCGGCCAGGATCCGCTCCGGGTTCAGGATGTCCCACAGCACCGCGAACCCGGCGTCGACCTGGCCGATGACCCGGTCGGCCGGGATCCGCACGTCGTCCAGGAAGACCATGCTGGAGGCCACGGTGTTGGTGCCGAGCTTGGGAATCGGCTGGAAGGTCAGGGTGCCCTCGGCGAGGGCCTGCTTGACGTCGAGGAAGAACACCGTGAAGCCGTTGACCCGGGGCCGGGCCTCGGCGGCCGGGATCGTCCGGGTCACCAGCATCATGTGGTCGGCCCGCTCGACGCCCGAGATCCAGATCTTCTGGCCGCGGACGACGAAGCCGTCGCCGTCCCGGACGGCCTGGGTGGTGATGTTGATGGCGTTGCTGCCCGCGTCCGGCTCGGTGAGCGCGAAGCAGGTCTCGATCTCGCCGGTGGCCAGCTTCGGCAGGAACTCGGTCTTCTGCGCGTCGGTGCCGTGGCGGGCGATCGTCAGCGCCCCGAAGGCGGGGGTCAGCAGGTAGAGGAAGGACGCGGCGCCGCCCGCGCCGGACCGGGCCAGCGTCTCCAGTGCCACCGCCAGCTCCAGCAGGCCCTGGCCGGCGCCGCCGTACTCCTCCGGCACCGCCAGGCCGAGCCAGCCGCCCGCGGCCAGGTCGTGCCAGGCCTCCTCCGGCCACCGCTTGTCCGCGTCGCAGCGGTCCCAGTACGCGAGGTCGTACTTGGCGCCGATCGCGGCGACGCCCTCGCGCACCGCGACCGCGCTCTCCGGCAGGTTGAAGTCCACTGCGCCTCCCGCTGATCGGCTGCTGGTCGGTGAAGTCCGGGTCCACCGTAGCCGATGGCAGTAAGTGGTCACTGACTGCCCCTGGGCCCGGAGGGCTCGTGATCTACAACGTAAAGGCGGGCGCCCGTCAGCCGAGGTACCGGGTGACGATCCGGGCGATCAGCTCCGCGACCTGCTCGGCCGGCTGGGCGGGCAGCAGGACATGGCTGAGGGTCAGCCGGACCGCCGCGTCGACCAGCTCGGTCACCGCGTCGCGGTCCAGCTCGGGCCAGTGCCGGATCACGTGCTCGATGATGCGGGTGCGGGCGGAGAACAGCATGGGCTCGGCCTGGGTGGTGAACAGCGGCAGGAGGTCCTCGCTGCCGGCGCCGGTGAGCACGGCCTTCTTGAACGGGTCGTCGGCCGCGGTCTGCAGGCTGTAGGCGACCGCCGCGGCCACGGCCGAGTGCAGGTCGTCATGGCGGGAGAGCGCCTCGTCGACGCCGTCGAGGTAGTGCTCGTGGTCGCGCAGCATCAGGGCCCGGGTGAGCCCCATCTTGTCGCCGAACTCGTTGTAGACGGTCTGCCGGCTGACCCCGGCGGCGTCCGCGATGTCCTGCATCCGGACACCCCGGTACCCGCTCCGGGTGATGAGCTCGGCCGCGGCGTCGAGCAGGTCCCCGCGCAGGGACCGGCCGGCCCGTCTCTCCGTGTCACGCTGCATGGCCACAAGATTGACGGAGTGAAGTCAGGTGTCAAGTTCGGCGCGCGACCTATGATCGCCCTATGGCGGACGAGATGGACTATCTGCAGCTCAACAAGGCGATGTGGGACGAACGAGTGGCGGTCCACGTCGCCAGTGACTTCTACGACGTGGCCGGTTTCCGGGCGGGCGGGCAGACCCTCCGCGACTTCGAGCCCGCCGAGGTCGGCGACGTGACCGGGCGCAGCCTGATCCACCTGCAGTGCCATTTCGGCCTGGACACGCTCTCGTGGGCGCGGCGCGGAGCGCGGGTGAGCGGCCTGGACTTCTCCGAGCCCGCGGTGGAGACGGCGCGGTCGCTCGCGGCCGAGGCCGGCCTGGACGCGCGGTTCGTCGCCTCGGACGTCTACGACGCCGTCGCGGTGCTGGGGGAGACCTACGACGTCGTCTACACCGGGCTGGGCGCGCTCAACTGGCTGCCCGACCTCGACCGGTGGGCGGCGGTGGTGGCGGCGTTGCTCAACCCCGGTGGCTTCCTCTACCTGCCCGAGTTCCATCCCTTCGGCTCCGTGCTCGACGACGCGGAGGGGCGCACCGTGGCCTACGACTACTTCGACCGGAACCCGCAGGTCTGGGACGAGCCCGGCACCTACGCCGACCAGGGCGCCGACCTCACCCACACCAGGTCCATCGAGTACTTCCACGGCCTCGGCGATGTGATCACCGCGCTGGTGGACGCCGGGCTGCGCATCGACTTCCTGCACGAGCACGACCACACGCTCTTCCCGCGGTTCACCACCATGGAGCGGCACCCCGGCGGCGTGTTCCGGCTGCCCCAGGGCCGCCCCAGGGTGCCGTTGATGTACTCGGTACGGGCCACTCGCCCTTCTTGAGCCCATGCGGAGGGGATGTCACGGTGTGATCGCGATGAGCCCGAAGTCCTGCACGGTCCGCTAACGCTGCTGACATGGTGGAGTCATGGCCATCGATCCGGGTCGGCGTCCTCGTCTCGGTCCCGTCCTGCTCGCGCTGACGGCCACGGTCCCTCCCGCGCTCGGGGTCCTCGGCCTGCGGGATACGGTCAACGGCCGCCCCGTCCAGGCGATCGCCGTCCTGCTGGGCTATGAGGTGCTGGTCGTGCTAGCGGGCATCGTGGTCCAGGCGCACGGTGAGCTGAGAAGGCACTGGGCGGCGCATCTCACCGAGGCGGTCGGGGCCGCGCTGCGCCGCCGGTTCTCCCGGTACGGCCGCCGCTACCGGCGTTTCCTGGCCGAGGCCCATCGCGACATCGACCTCAGGGGACCGGCGGCGCGCGGGGTCATGACGATGGACCACCTGTACGTGGACGTGGACCTGGTCCCGCCGTCGGATCCCGCCGGGCCGCCCCGCTCGGTGTGGCCGCTGCTGGGGCGCTCCGAGCTGAGGGCGCTGACGATCATCGGTGCGGCCGGGGGCGGCAAGACGACGCTGCTCAAGCACCTGACGCTGGTGCTGGCCCGCAACCGGCGGGCCGGCTGGCCGGTGGGGGCGCCGCGGCACAAGACGCCGATCCTGCTGTTCCTGCGGGAGCACGGCGCCGCGATCGCCGCGGATCCCGCCATCTCGCTGCCCGAGCTGGTACGGAGGTCGGCGAGGTTCGCCCGGGCCGCCGAGCCGCCGCGCTGGTTCGACCAGCAACTGGAGACCGGCCGCTGCGTCGTGCTCCTGGACGGGCTGGACGAGGTCGCCCGCGAGGAGGACCGGCGGACCACCGTCGACTGGGTGCAACGTCAGATCGCCGCCTACCCGGGCTGCCGGTTCGCGCTGACCTCCCGGCCGTACGGGGACTACGGATGGCCGCCCGCCCCGGCCGGCGCTGTGCGGATCCTTCCCTTCGGTCCCGCCCAGGCCGCCCGGCTCCTGCAGCGCTGGTACGCGGTGCCGGGGCGCGAGGCCGTCACCGACGGGTTCCGGCCGGCGGACGCCCGGGCGCGGGAACTGCTGGGCGGCCTGGGAGCCGGCCCGCAGCCCTCCGAGCTGGCCGCCAGCCCGCTGCTGCTCACCATGAGCGCCCAGGTGCACGCCCACCGCCGGACCCTTCCCGACAGCGCGACCGGCCTCTACGGGGAGTTCTGCCAGGCGCTGCTCGGCGGGCGCACCGGCATCCCGGGAGGCGGGCGGGAGCTCACCCTCGCGCAGAAGAAGGAGGTGCTGGGAGCGCTCGCGTGTCACCTGATGGAGCACGAGGTCCGCGACATCGCCCCCACCGACGCCGCGGACGTGATCGCGCCGGTGCTGGCGGCCGTACGGCCCCAGATGGATCCGCAGGACTTCCTCACCTCGGTCGAGCGGGCCACCGGGCTGCTGCTGGAACGGGAGAACCGGATGTACTGCTTCGCCCACCGGTCGCTCCAGGAGTACCTCGCGGCGTCGTACCTCGCCAGGTCGCGGCGGCCGGAGCCGCTGATCCGTCACCTGGGCCGCGACTGGTGGCGGGAGACCACGCTGTTCTACGCGGCCCAGGCCGACGCCTCCCCGCTGGTGACGGCCTGCCTCGAGCGGGGAGCCCTGTCGCTGGCCGCCGAGCTCGCCGGCCGTGCCTGGCGGCTCGATCCGGAGCTGGGCCGCCGGGTCGCGACGCTGAGCGAGCGGTGACCCGCGTGCTCGGGGCTCAGCGGAGGTCGCGGGCGGTGCGCCGTAGCCACAGCAGGCCGAGCACGGGCAGGACCAGCGGTACGAAGCCGTACCCCAGGCCGTAGCCCGACCAGACCGTGGCGTCCGGGAAGGCCGACCGGTCGAGCAGGCTCAGCGTGCCGACGACGAGGACCCCGGCGAGCTCCACGCTGCACGAGATGACCGCGATGCGGTGGGAGAGCCGGCCGGAGCGGCTCAGCATCACGGTGGCCAGGACGTAGACGACGGCCGCGAAGGCCGACAGCAGATAGGCCACCGGCGCCTCCGAGAAGCGGGTGGCGATCTGCAGGCCGGCCCGGGAGGTCGCCGCCACGGCGAAGACCGCGTACACCGTGATCAGAATGCGGCCGGGACCGCTGCGGCGGGCGGGGGCGGCGGGCCCGGCCGCCGGTCGCTCAGACATCGGGGGTCTGCCAGACCTGCTGCATGCGCACGATCAGTACCGCCATCACCAGGTACGCCACCACCAGGAGGCCCGACCCCCACCGGCTGCGGTCGGCCCGGCCCCACAGCCCGGCCAGCGGCGGCAGCAGCAGCGAGCCCGCCAGGTAGAGCACGAACAGCGGGATCCCGCCGTCGGGGCGCTCCCCGTCGGCCATCTTCAGCACCGCCAGCACGGCCTGCACCAGCAGGGCGATCTCCGCCACCGCGAGACCGACCAGCTGGGAGAGCCCCACCGGCCGCTTCAGCAGGGTCATGAGCGCGCTCCAGGCCGCCAGCACCAGGGCGATGGAGATCAGCGTGACCGCCACAGCATCGATCACCGATCTGTCTCCTCTTCGGCTGGGTTCCGGCGGTGTTGCGTGCCCGGGAAAGTCTAACGACGACCCGCCGGGAGGCTCCGTGGGGTAGGTGGCGCGACAACGGGTGCCGAACACCGGGACAATGCTCTTCGGGCCATGAGGAGAAGAGGCGGGTCACATCGTTATGACCTCACATGCGGGGTCCGGGGTCGCTCCCGGCAAGACAGTGCAGCAGCGGATCGCCGAGGAGCTGGGGGTGGGCGAGCGGCAGGTGACGGCCGCGGTCGACCTGCTGGACGGCGGCGCCACCGTGCCGTTCATCGCGCGGTACCGCAAGGAGGCGACCGGCACCCTCGACGACGCGCAGCTGCGCACGCTCGAGGAGCGCCTGCGTTACCTGCGGGAGCTGGAGGAGCGGCGGGCGGCGATCCTGGACTCGATCGGCTCCCAGGGCAAGCTCGACGACGCCCTGAAGGCACAGATCCTGGCCGCGGACTCCAAGGCGAGGCTCGAGGACCTCTACCTGCCGTACAAGCCCAAGCGCCGGACCAAGGCGCAGATCGCCAGGGAGGCGGGGCTGGAGCCGCTCGCCGACCTGCTGCTGGGCGACCCCGGCCGCGACCCGCAGGCGGAAGCCGCCGCCTTCGTCGACGAGGGCAAGGGCGTCGCCGACGCGGCGGCGGCACTGGCCGGGGCGCGCGCGATCCTGGTGGAGCGCTTCGGCGAGGACGGCGACCTGATCGGCACGCTGCGGGAGAAGATGTGGTCGCGCGGCCGGCTGACCTCCCGCGTACGCGAGGGCAAGGAGGAGGCCGGGGCGAAGTTCTCGGACTACTTCGAGTTCGCCGAGCCCTTCACCAAACTGCCCTCCCACCGGATCCTGGCGATGTTCCGGGGCGAGAAGGAGGAGATCCTCGATCTCAGCATGGAGCCGGAGCCCGAGCCCGTGGAGGGCACCGCTCCCAGCGACTACGAGCTGGACATCGCCCGGCGCTTCGCCGTCTCCGACCGGGGCCGGCCGGGCGACCGGTGGCTGATGGACACCGTGCGCTGGGCGTGGCGCACCCGGATCCTGCTGCATCTGGGCGTCGACCTGCGCATGCGGCTGTGGCAGGCGGCCGAGGACGAGGGCGTGCGCGTCTTCGCCGCCAACCTGCGCGACCTGCTGCTCGCGGCGCCCGCCGGGACCCGTCCGACCATGGGCCTGGATCCCGGCCTGCGGACCGGGGTGAAGGTCGCGGTCGTGGACGCCACCGGGAAGGTGGTGGCGACCGAGACCATCTACCCGCACGAGCCGCGGCGGCGCTGGGACGAGTCGATCGCCGTGCTGGAACGGCTCGCCCGGGCGCACGGCGTCGAGCTGATCGCCATCGGCAACGGCACCGCCTCGCGGGAGACCGACAAGCTCGCCGCCGACCTGATCAAACTGCATCCGGACCTGGGCCTCACCAAGATCGTCGTTTCGGAGGCCGGGGCCTCGGTGTACTCCGCCTCGGCGTACGCATCGCAGGAGCTGCCCGGACTTGACGTGTCGCTGCGTGGCGCCGTCTCCATCGCGCGCCGGCTGCAGGACCCCCTCGCCGAGCTGGTCAAGATCGACCCCAAGTCGATCGGCGTCGGCCAGTACCAGCACGACCTCTCGGAGATGAAGCTGTCGCGTTCGCTGGACGCGGTGGTCGAGGACTGCGTCAACGGCGTCGGTGTCGACCTCAACACCGCCTCCGCCCCCCTGCTGACCCGGGTGTCGGGCATCGGGGAGGGGCTCGCCGACAACATCGTGGCGCACCGGGACGCCCACGGGCCGTTCCGCTCGCGGCGGGCGCTCAAGGAGGTGCCCCGGCTGGGCCCGAAGGCGTTCGAGCAGTGCGCCGGCTTCCTGCGCATCCCCGACGGCGACGATCCGCTGGACGCCTCCAGCGTGCATCCCGAGGCCTATCCGGTGGTGCGGCGCATCCTCACCTCCACCGGCGGTGACCTGCGGGGCCTGATCGGCAACGGTGCGGTGCTGCGCTCGCTCAAGCCGCAGGAGTTCGTCGACGACACCTTCGGGCTGCCGACGGTCACCGACATCCTGGCCGAGCTGGACAAGCCGGGACGGGACCCGCGCCCGGCGTTCAAGACCGCGACCTTCAAGGAGGGCGTGGACAAGCTCGCGGACCTGGTGCCCGGCATGCTGCTCGAGGGGGTCGTCACCAACGTCGCCGCGTTCGGCGCCTTCGTCGACGTCGGCGTGCACCAGGACGGCCTGGTGCACGTGTCGGCGATGTCGAGGAACTTCGTCCAGGACCCCCGCGACGTGGTGAAGCCCGGCGACATCGTCAAGGTCAAGGTGGTCTCCGTGGACATCCCGCGCAAGCGGATCTCGCTGACCCTGCGGCTCGACGACGAGGCGGCCGCCGGTGCGCGGCGCGAGCCCGCCGGCCGGGACGGCTCGGACCCGAAGCGCGGCGGTCCCCGTGGCGGTTCCCGTGGGGGCTCCGGCGGTGACCGGCAGCGTCAGGGCGGCCGGGGTGGCCGGGGCGGTTCCGGTGGCTCCGGCGGAGCTCCGGCGGGCGGCGGGGCGCTCGCCGACGCGCTGCGGCGGGCCGGTCTGGACAAGGGCCTGGGCGGCTCCCGCTGAGGTGCGACCCGGTCCGTGGGGGAGTCCCCACGGACCGGGGCAGTCCGGTCCTCCGTGGTCACGGCTCCCTAGGACGTCACGGGTGCTGCGCGGGCAGGAGCCGCAGGCACGGGCCCGCCGCCGCGGCCCGCACGAACAGCCCGGGGTGCAGGACGGCCGAGAGGTCGCGCTCCGCCTCCTCGTCGGTGCCGCCGGGCGGCCGGGATCGCCGCAGCGCCCGCCCGTACGCGTCCCGGTAACGGGCCTCCCACAGCCCGCCGTCGCGGAGCCGCTCCGCCTCCGCCCGCACCGCGGCCAGCCGGCGGAGCCGCTCCGCCTCCGCCCGCACCGCGGCCAGCCGGGCCGGTTCGTCCTCCTCCCACCGCGCCGACACGGTCTCGACGGCCCCGTCGAGGTCATCGTCGCCCACGGCGCCGTCCGGCCGTCCGGCGTCGTGGTCGAGCCGGTGCAGGACGGCAAGGGCCCGCAGGTGGTCCCGGTCCCGGTGGGAGGCGGCCGGCTCCGGCAGCCCGCGCGGGTCACCGGCCAGGATCCAGCGGCGGGCCCGGACCGCGCCGGGGAGGAACTCGCCGTCGGTGACCTGGTCCGCGTCGTCCACGATGAGTACGTCGAAGGCGTCGATCCGGGCGAGCGGCCCGGCGGCGATGTCGAGCGGGGACCCGCAGGCCAGCGTGGCCGTACCGAGCAGCAGCTCGGTGAACTCGGCGTCGGCCGGGTCGGCCTCGTCGCCGGGCGGGCGCTCCTGGGCGAGCCGCAGGTAGCCCGACAGCTGCTCGATCCGGGACATCGCCCGGTCACGGTGGGCGGTGAGGACCTCCTCCGGCGCGGTGGCCGGATCCTCGCCGCAGATGTCGCGCACATGCCCGCGCGAGCCGAGCTCCGAGTCGGCCACCTCCTGGAGCTCCACCTGCTCCGCGAGCGCCGCGGCCTCTCGCTCGCGCAGCAGCTCCAGCCGCTCCTGTGACTCGGTCAGCCTTCTGGCCGCCGCCCGCTCCTCCTGCCGGGCCTGCTCCACGGCCTTGGCCGCCCGCTCCTCGGCGAGGCGGGCGTCGGTGAGCCGTTCCTCGCCGCGCAGGCCGAGCTCACGGGCGTTGTGCGCCGCGGCCGCCGCCTGCTCGGCCTGCTCGGCCGCCTCCGCCGCGGTCCGCAGGTGCTCGTCGAGTCCGGCCTGGACGGTCTCCAACTCCTCCGTCAGCTGGACGACCTGCTCGGCGAGGCGCTCCTGCGTCTCGCGCAGCGTCATCAGCTCGGTGCCGCCGTTGGAGACGAACGCGGCCAGCCGGGCGTGCTGCTCCTCTGCCTGCTCCAGGGCCTGCTTGGCCTGCCGGGCCCGGGTCGCCGCCTCGTCGGCCTCCCGCTTGAGGTCGCTGACCTGGCGCCGGAGCTGCTGCTGTTCCGCGGTGGGGCGCATCCGCTGGCTGAGGCTCGCCCCGCGCTTCTTGGCGGCCCGCGCCGACTCCGCGGCGGCCAGCCGGTAGTAGCTCATGTGCGCGTCGGCCGCGGCGTCCGCCTCGGCCGCGTACAGCCGCTCGGCCTCGGCGGCCGACTGCGGCAGGGACTCCTTCGCCCGCGTCAGCTCGTCCATCAGGGACGCCTCGCGGTCCCGCGCGGCCTGGAGCTCCTGGCGGCAGGCGCCGATCCGCTCCTCCAGCGCGGTGCAGCGCGCGCGTTCCTCCGCGGCTGCTCGCCCGCGCTCGTCCGCGACCTGGGCCGCCGCGTCGGCGGCCTCCTGCAGCCCGGCATGCTCGGCGCGCAGCACCATCGCCTCGGCCGCAGCCCGCCGGTGCACCTCGGCGAGCCGGTCGTGCTCGGCCTGCGCGGCGGCGATCGCCTGCCCGGCCGCGGTGACCTTGGCCTGCCGTTCGCCGACCTCGGCCTCGCCCTCGGCGACACGGGCCTCGCTCGCCGCGCTGAGCCGGTCCTGCTCGGCCTGTGCGGCCGCGAGCGCCGCCCGGTCCCGTGGCCACTGCTCGAGCCACATCAGTTCTCGTTGCAGCCGCCGCAGCTCGCCCTTCCACGCCCGCAGGTGCGCGGTCCCGGCGGTACGGATCGTACCGGCGTAGGGCAGGTTCTCCTTGCCGGGCCCGGCCTTCGACCCGGGCTCAGGTCCGGACCCGGGCTCGGCTCCGGACCCGGTCCGGGCGGCCGGCTCGGGATCGGCCCGTACGGCGAGGATCTCCGATTCGCCGCCGAGGGACTCCATGACGGCGTCGACGGCGTCGGCGGGCGCCATCAGCAGAATCCGCGCCTCGTCGGCCGCCAGCCGCTCGATGATCCCGGCGATGACCGCGGTCCGCTCAGGGCCGCGTGGGGCCTGGACGAGCAGGGCGTGGGGCGTGCGCACGGCCGCCTCGACCACGGCGCGCCGGTCAGCCTCCCGCGGTTCGGCTCCGGGGGCCAGCGCCGCGGGGTCCACCATCAGCCGGGCCAGATCCTCCCAGTGCCCGGCCACGTTGCCGTCCCGCAGGGCGCGCAACGCCTGGAGGTACGGAGTCCAGCCGACCGGGCTCCCCGGCCCCGCCGGGGACGTCTCCCGCAGCCGGCTCTCCAGGAGCTGGTAGAGCGCCACCCCCGGCGCGTACCTCTCCGCGATCCGGGTACGCAGCCGGTCGCCTTCCACCGGCGCGACGCCATCGGCCGGGGAGTCCGCCACAACCGGCTCTGCGTCGGTCGGCTCAGCGTCGGTCGGCTCAGCGTCGGTCGGCTCTGCACCGGTCGGCTCTGCGTCGGTCGGCTCTGCGTCGGTCGGCTCTGCGTCGGTCGGCTCTGTGACGACGGGTTCGGCGCCGGTCGCCCCGGTCACCGACGCCTCGCCCGCAATCGGCCCGGCGATCGGGTCGTCCGTCGGGTCTTCGGCCGAGGTGGCGCCGGTTTCGGCAGGCTCGTCCGCCGGGTCGGTGACGGGCGGCCCGGTCGCCAGGTCGTCAGCCGAGGTCGGGGTGATTTCGGCAGGCTCGTCCGCCGGCTCCGCGGCTCGGGTGGCGGCGGAATCGGTCGCTGCGGGCAGGGCCACGTCAGGGTCGGCGGCGGGCGGCTCGACCGTAGCCAATGGCTCCGGCAGGGTGGTGCCCGGCACTGACGGCTCCGTCCCGAGCGGCGCCGGCACGGTGGATTCCGTGGTCGGAGCATCGACCGAGGGCTCTTCCGCCACGG
Source organism: Actinomadura scrupuli (assembly GCF_050971785.1). Classification (NCBI taxonomy): domain Bacteria; kingdom Bacillati; phylum Actinomycetota; class Actinomycetes; order Streptosporangiales; family Thermomonosporaceae; genus Actinomadura; species Actinomadura scrupuli. The sequence goes on from NZ_JBPCCU010000003.1 coordinate 405,807, forward strand.
CCGCCTGGATCGCCGGCTCGGGAATGGTCGTGTCCGTCACCGTCGGCTGGGTCAGCAGTTCCGCGGTCGTGAGCGCCGGCAGCGGATCTGTCAATGGTTTCGTGCCGGTGGGGTCCGGCGACGACCGGCCCGGAACCGGTTCGGGCAGTTGCACCGTCTCGGCCGGCTCAGTACCGGCCGGCTCAGTACCGGCGGGCTCCGTGTCGGCGGGCTCGGGTGAGGGGTCCGTCCCGGCCGGCTGGGCGGGCGGTTCCGGCGGGCTCGAGTCCGGGGCGGACGACTCCGCCACCGGGGAATCGGCCGCCGGTGCGGAGGGGGCGGGCGGGAGCCGCCGGTCGCCGGTCGGTTCGTCCGGCACTGTCGAATCCTCCGCTGTCCGCATGATTCCCCTCGCTGGTCCTTCTGGCTAGGTCCCAGTCTCCCTTCCCCACAGGACAAACGTCTCACTTCGCCTCAGGATCTCCCAGGCCCTTGCCCGCATCCGTAGTGAGCGGCCGAGCGCCCGCACCGGCCACGAACCCAGGCGCCGCAGGTATCTGGACCACGCCGCCGAGCGAAACCGATCGCGTGCTGACCGGCGGAAGAAAAGGGTCGCCGCCAGGCCGTCGCTGACCTACCGTTGCCCCTGTGCTTCTCCGGAACGATCGCGGGATTCGCCGAACGTGGCCTCCTGGTGGTTCCCGGTCGTACCGCCCGGCCCAGTGCCAGCGGCACCCACACCGCCATGTTCAGGTCGAGCGGGTCGGCTGATCCGAGCGCGGATGAAGCAGGGTGCCGAGGCGTGGGAGAGCGTATGACCGTGTTCGCGTGTGCGGGGTGCGGTGGCGTGCTGACCGCGCCCGTGTCGCAGGTCGCGCTTCCCGTCCATGCCCAGCAGACCTACGGTCATGAGCTGCTCGCCGCGCTCATGGAGCCCGGGACATACGCGGTGAATCCGGAATCCTCCGGTCCGCCGTGGCGTCCGTGGGCCGAGGTCGGCGCGGACGAAGCGGAAACCTGCGGCGTGTACGCGCCGGTACATTCCCTGTCGTTCGGGCCGCGGGGAGCGGTGGTGGTCGCGCCGGGTGACGTCCGCGGGACCGTCCTGATCCCTGGGCGATGCGACGGCTACTGCCTGGGGCTGGACGGCCGGGACGGTCCGAACCTGGCGTGTGCGCGGTGTGGCCTGGCGGTGGCGACCCGCATCGACGACTGCTCGTTCTGGCAGGCGGTGTGGCTGGACCCACGGGCCGTGCGTCGCCTCAGCGGCGATGGTTCCGCTCGTCGGGTGCTCGCCTGGGAGACACTGCGGCAGGAACGGCCGGGCCTACCACCGGTCGAGCAGTCCGGGGCGTGGAGCCCGCTGTGGGAGGCGGCGGTCGCCGCGGCGGTGGCCCGCCTGCTGGCGGTATCGGCCGGTACACCGGTGGCAGTGCCTGACGGCCCTGTCGCCGAGACGTTTCGCCGGACGCTTGGCACTCTGCTCCCGCCCGGACCATCGGCGATGAACCTGGCCCTGGCCGGGCCAGGTCTATCCACGGCTCCCACCGATATCGCCCTGGTCCCGCAACATCCGCAGACCGGCGAGACATGGCCACATGCCGGCGCAGCACACGTGGTGCCGCTGGTCGCCGACGTGTGGATGTACCTGGCTTTCCACCACGATCGAAGGCCCGTTCCGGGCGCACTGCCCGGTGGCATCCGTCGCGACGATCCGCCGCCACCACTGCCGTACGAGCCGTTCCGGCCCGACTGGGGTGTGTTCCTCTACACGCTCGCGCGGCTACTCGAGGTCCGCCAGCCGAGACTGCGCGCGATCTACGATCGGGTGAGGGACAACCCATACGCCCACCCGTTCTAGCCGGCGCACCACCCGGCCGTCCTGCTGTCCGGCGCATCGGCCGGGTGGTTCCTCGGCATCGGGCCTGCCGCCCCCCGGAGGGTCGTGTGGGACCGATCGCCTGGGTAGGCTCCGCGCACGTGGGACGGGACCGTGCTCGCGTGGTCTTCACCGGGCGGGAAACGGTATCGTCCCGGCCATGTCACAGCCGGGTGCACGGGTCCTTGCCGGGCGCTACCAGATCCTGGACCGGTTGGGTCGCGGCGGGATGGGCGCCGTCTGGCGGGCACGCGATCAGCTCCTCGCACGTGAGGTCGCGGTCAAGGAGATCCTGCTGCCGCAGGGCCTGGACGAGGAGCAGCTCGCCGCCACCCGTGGGCGGGCGCTCCGCGAGGCCCGTGCCGCGGCGCAGGTCCGCCATCCCGCGGTCGTCACGATCCACGACGTGGTCATCGAGGACGGTCATCCCTGGATCGTGATGGACTACGTCCGGGCGCGCTCGCTGGACGATCACCTTCAGGACGCCGGCGCGCTCTCGGTCGCCGAGACGGCGCGCATCGGTGAGGCGCTGCTCGGTGCGCTGCAGGCCGTCCACGGCCACGGGATCGTCCATCGCGACCTCAAGCCCGCCAACGTCCTGCTGGGCGACGACGGGCAGGTCGTGCTGACCGATTTCGGGATAGCCACCATCGAAGGCGACCTCCGATTCACCGGCACGGGCCTGCTGATCGGCACGCCGGGCTACATGGCTCCGGAGCGCCTGGCCGGCCAGGCGGCGGGGCCGCCCTCCGACCTGTGGTCGCTGGGCGCGGTGCTCTACACCGCGGTCGAGGGACGCCCCCCGTACGAGGGGAACACGCCGATGATGATCTCGTCGGCCGTGCTGACCGGGGATCCGGCACCGCCCCGGCGGTCCGGAGAGCTCGGCCCGGTGATCATCGGTCTGCTCGCCCGGGATCCCGGCGTTCGCATGGACGCCCCGACCGCGGCCGGGCGTCTCGCGGCCATCGGGAGAGATCCGGGCCCGGCTGCCGGGTCGCGGTCCCGGCCTTCCGGCCAGCGGACCCGGTGGGAGCCGCCCGCTGCGGAGACCACGCCCGTACCCGCCACCCGGCCGCTCGGGGAGCCGGACCAGAAGGAGATCGGGCCGGTCCCCGGCTGGCTCAGCGGACCCAGGCCCGGCTTCGCCTCCGGCGCGCAACTCGCCCAACGTCCGGCCGGGCCGGCGGCCTCGCGGCGGGCATGGGGCGCCCGGCCGATCCGGATCGCGGCGGTGGTGACGGCGGCCGTCGTGCTCGCCGGAGTACTGATCTGGGTCGTGAGCTCGATCCCCTCCGGAGGCTCCGGAGGCGCGACCGGCGCGACCGGCTTGACCGCGGATCCCTGTACCCTGCTCACCACCGACCAGCTCCGCACGCTCGTCCCCGGGACACAGAAGACGCCGACCGTGGACAAAGCCGAGTGCGAGTGGAAGGCGCCGTCCGGCGGTGCGGCTCTGACCATCCGCCTGCAGAGCTTCACCAAGGACGAGCAGGCCGCCGCGGCCCTCCACGACCTCCAGAACCACGCGTCCGCGCGGAGCCGCCCCGCCTCCGGCATCGGCAGCGAGGCGTACTCCGACGATCAGCGAACCGGCCAGGTCAACGGCACGCCGAGCGGCCGGATCGAGGTGCTGTTCCGGCGTGACAAGAACGTCGTGACGCTCGACTACGACGGCCCGAAGGAAGAGGAGAACGGTCTCCAGGCCGCCCGGTGGGTCGACGCGGCCCTCAGCGGAGGGAGCGAGTGACCCGTGGACAACCGGTCGCGGCGGGGCATCAGCCCGGCCAGCTCCACTGCTGGTTGGCGCCGCCGTGGCAGGTCCACTGACCGGCGGGCGCGAAGTCGTCCCGGCTGTAGCCCAGGATCTCCAGGCACTTGCCGCTGAAGGTGTTGCCGATCAGCCCGTTGGTCCAGTTCATGATCCACACCTGGTTCGAGCCGCCGTAGCAGTCGTACTGCCCCACCCGCGCACCGTCTGCGCGGTCATAGCCGAGGACTTCCAGGCACTTGCCGCTGTGGACGTTCTGAATGAGGCCGGTCGAGGTGCTGTAGTTCCAGAGCTGGTTGTTGCCGCCGTGGCAGGTCCACTGACCGGCCGGCGCGAAGTTATCCCTGCTGTAGCCGAGGATCTCCAGGCACTTCTGGCTGTACCGGTTACCGATCAGCACGTGATACCCGATCGTGGGCGCCCGCCCCGATGCCGCCGAGGACGCGGGAACGGCGGAGCCGATGACCAGCAGTACGGCGCTGCCGACGGCGAAGGGCAGGGCCAGTACGGTGCGAGTGAATCCGGGCATCGATGGATCCTTCCTGAGCGCTGTCGAGGGCCGGCCCGGGACCGTCGCAGCCCACGCCGCCGTCGCCCTCTGCGGCGATGCTGACAGTCGCCGGCAGCGCGAACATGAGTAGCCCGTACTCATATCGGCGATCACGAATGAGCGCCGGACTGCCGGGCAGAATGATCCAGCGGCCAGTGCGTCTTGATGGCGAACCAGACGGCCTTGCCGAACGCGGTCGGGTGATGCCCGCATTCATCGGTCATCTCGGAGACGAGCATCAGCCCCCGGCCGGTCTCTTCCGTATCACGGGGATGACGGATCCGGGGTGACCCGCCGGAACCGTCGTGGACCTCCACTCGGAACATGGCGCCGTGACGGCTGACGATCACGAATACCGTGCTGCCCGGCATTCCCGCACAGTGGAGGAGGGTGTTGGTGACGAGTTCGCACACCGCCAGCCGGGCGGCGAATGCGAGCTCGTCCGGAAGTCCCCATTGTGCGGCCATGATGCCGACGAGGTCACGGGCCGCCCGCGGGCTGGTCGCCGAAACGGGAAGCCGCACTTTGGCGAGTTGAATGCCGTCACGGCACACGGGCTCTGACACCGGAGATCGCTCCTCACTGGCATTTTCGATTGGCCTGACGTCATGGTGGCCAATTCGGCATACTCGCAGTAGCCGATCGGTGGCGGAGCGTACGAACACCGGACGCAGAGATGATCAACGAAACATGCCGAAGAATGGCGCGCGCAGACAGGAGCCGGACCAATGGCGGGACGTCCCAAACCGCTGACCGGCGGTGGCTCCGGCCTGGCCGTCTTCGGTTCCATGCTGCGCATGTACCGGCAGGCCGCCGGACTGAACATCACGCAGTTCGGCACGAAGATCAACTACTCGGCCTCCACCATCAGCGAGACCGAGCACGGCAAGTCCCGCTGCGACCGCCTCCTCGCCGAACGCGCCGACGCCGCACTCGGCACCGGAGAGGCGCTGACCCACCTCTGGGATCTCCTGGTCAAGGCGATCGTCTACCCGAAATGGTTCGACTGGCCCGCGTACGAAGCGCGGGCCGAGGTGCTGCGAAGCTTCGAGCCCACGGTGATCCACGGCCTGCTCCAGACGGACGAATACGCCCGTGCCCTGTTGTACGGAGACGAGGCGGCAGTGGCTGCACGTATGAGTCGTCAGGACATCCTTACCAGGCAAGACCCCCCTCCGCCCCTGCTGGTATGTGTGATCTCCAGGAATGCCTCGTATCAGCAGATAGGCAGCCGCGAGGTGATGCGGGGTCAGCTGGACCACCTGATGGACTCCATATCGGACCGCATCAGTGTTCAGGTGGTGCCGAACGGGGTGGTCCACCCCGGGATCAGAGGGATGTTCATCCTCGCTACTCTGGACGATGGCAGCGATATAGGGTATTTGGAGACGGCTGCTCGCGGCATCACGACTGGTGCCCGCGAGGACATTCGAACTCTGAGTGAATCGTTTGAAAAGATCCGGTCCCGAGCACTCCCCGTGGACCAATCCCTAGAGGTCATTCGGAGAATTCGGGAGGAACAGTGGACCTGAACGAGGCCAGGTGGCGAAAGTCGAGTCGTAGCGCCGACAACGGCGGGGCATGTGTCGAGGCCGCCCGTTTCCCCGGTGCCGTTGCCGTCAGGGACAGCAAGAATCCCGGGGGTCCCGTATTGGTCTTCTCCGCCGGCGCCTGGCGTGACTTCGCGTCGGGGCTCAAGCGCCGCTAGGCGGTTCCCCGGGTCCGATCTGGCTGTAGCCGGCCACGAATGCCGCGATGTCGCGGCCGACCACCTCGGCGAAGCCGCGATCCCCGTACTCGCCGGCGGCCCAGTGCCGGGTGCCGGCCTCCATGAGCGACTGGGCGACACGCGCCAGGTGCAGCACGTCCAGGCCGGGCGGGAGCTTGCCGTCCGCCTGGGCCCGCTCCAGCAGCTCGAGGAAGAGGAACCTGGTCGCGTGGTGCTCGTCCGAGTGGCCCTCCGCCAGGGCCCGGTGCTCTGCTCGGTGGCCTTCCAGGGTGGTCTCGATGAGTAGTTCCGGAGGATTGCGGCGCATCGTCTGCTCCAGCGTGGCCAGGACCGCGACGATCACCTCCGGCAGGTCGTAGGGCTTGGCGACCAGCTCACGCCCTTTGCGCCGCGCCTCCCGGGTGGACAGCACACCGGCCTCGAAGAGGGCGTCCTCCTTGCGCGGGAAGTAGAAGTAGAACAGCGCCTTGGAGACCCCGGCGGCCTGGCAGATGTCGGCCACCGTGGTGTCCGCGAACCCCTTGGTCCGCCACAGCGCGATCGCGGCCTGCACCAGCGAGCGCTTCGTCTCACGGGAACGTGACTGCGTCAGGTTGGCCCGGCGCTGACCGTGGTCAGCACCCGTATCGGGTCGGGACGTCGGCGCATTCTCTTGCACACCACACAGTCTACCGAGCCCCACGAGTGGCCAAATGTTGACCGGGGTCAGATTCGAGGCCTAAGTTCGGATGGACGTCGGCCGGGCGCACCGCTGGCTCGATACGCGAAGGAGCATCCGCATGGCGATCCGAGTGGTTCAGTGGACGACGGGCGGCGTGGCCAAGGCCGCCGTGCGGGGCGTGCTCAAGCACCCCGGGCTCGAACTGGTCGGCTGCTACGCGTGGAGTCCGGAGAAGGCCGGCAAGGACGTCGGCGAACTCCTCGGCACGGACCCGCTGGGCATCACCGCGACGGCCGACATCGACGACATCGTCGCCCTGAAACCCGACGTGGTGCTGTACATGCCCCTGATCTGGGACGTCGACGCCATGGTGCGCCTGCTGGAGTCGGGCATCAACGTCATCTCCACGGCGAACTTCATCACCGGCCACTCCTACGGCGAGCAGGAGATGGAGCGCCTGCACGACGCCGCCCGGCGCGGCGGCGTCTCGGTCTACGGCACGGGCATCAGCCCCGGGCTGATCGGCGCCATCGCGCTCACCGCCGCCTCCGCCTGCCGGGAGCTGGAACGCATCTCCATCTTCGAGGCCGCGGACTGCTCCTCCTACGAGTCGGCGGAGACCTGGTCGGCGCTCGGTTTCGGGAAGACCCCCGACACCCCGGGCATCGGCGAGTTCGCCCGCCTGCGCCAGCTGGTCTTCATGGACGCCGTCGAGGTGATGGCCAAGGCCGTCGGCGTGGAGCTGGACGAGGTGGACTACACCCGTGAGCTCGGGGTGGCCACGCAGGACATCGACCTCGGATGGATGCAGATCCCCAAGGGCACGGTCTGCGGCATCAACGGCACCTGGTCCGGAATCGTCGGCGGCAGGCCGCTCATCGAGATCGGCCTGCTGTGGCGGCTCGGTGACGCCATGGAACCCAACTGGCCCATCGACGAGGGACACCGCGTGGAGATCGTCGGCGTGCCCGGCATCCGGATGCGCGTGGAGTACCTCGACACCGACGACGCCATCGACTACCACGCCCACACGGCCAACCCCGCGGTCAACGCGATCCCCGCGGTCGTCGCCGCCGCGCCGGGCCTGGTGACGGTGGACGAGCTGCCCCTCATCACCGCCGGTTCGGTCCTCAGATCAGGGGTCTAGCCGGGCGGTGCCGACCATGATCCTGCCGTCACCACCCGGGGACTGATACGGAGGCCGTGCCGTGGACGACATCGAAGCGATCAAACAGCTCAAGGCCCGCTACTTCCGGACCATGGACACGAAGGACTGGGCGGGGATGCGCCGCGTCCTCGCCGACGACGTGGTCATCGACACGGTCGACTCAGGTGGCGGCGTCATCGAGGGCGCCGACGCGTTCATCACGTTCCTCCAGAAGGTGCTCGCCGACCAGCCCACCGTGCACCACGGCCACATGCCCGAGATCGAGCTGACCTCGGCGACGACCGCGACGGGTGTCTGGGCGATGCAGGATCTGATCCAGTGGGCGGACGGCACCGAGCTCCGCGGCTACGGCCACTATCACGAGACGTACGAGAAGACCGGCGGCGCCTGGCAGATCACCTCGTCTAAGCTCACGCGCCTCCGTCTCGACCTGATCCCGGCCGCCGAGTAGCCCCCGCTCCGGGCGAGGAAACCGTACGTCGACGCAAGGGAGGCTGGCGGATGAGCTCTGGCGACCAGGCTGCGGAGGTCGCGGTGATCACGGGCGGCGCATCGGGGTTCGGGCTGGCGCTGGGGACGCGGTGCGCCGAGCGCGGCATGAGCGTGGCGTTGCTCGACCTCGACGGTGAGCGGGCCGAAGCCGAGGCGGCGGCGCTCGCGCGAAGACACGGGACCGGCGCCTTCGGGCTGGCCGTCGACGTCGCGGACGACAGTACGGTGCAAGCCGCGGCCAAGGCCGTCGCCGATCGGTTCACGCGGGCCGACCTCGTCGTGTCGAACGTCGGTGTCCAGCTCTTCGGTGCGGTCGAGCGCCTCACCGACGACGAATGGCGGTGGGTCCTCGATGTGAACGTCATCGGCTCCGCCCGCACGGCCCGCGCGTTCGTCCCGCTCCTGAGGACGGCCCCGCACGGCCGCCTCGCCTTCACCACCTCCTCGTCGGTGCTCGATCCCGCCAGCCGGATGGCCGCCTACCAGGCCGGCAAGTTCGCCGTCATGGGCCTGGCCGAGACCCTGCGCCTCGAACTCGCCCCGGATGGCATCTCGGTCTCCATCCTCTTTCCCTCCGGCATGATGTCGCGGCACCTGGAGACCAGCGCCACCGCCCAGCCGGACCACCTCCGCCGGCCGGTCGGGGACCGGGAGGACTACGAAGCGATGGTCGCGAGCAACCCCGGTATGGTCCAGAACCCGGTGCCGCCCGACGAGGCCGCGAGCAGGGTCATCGACGCGCTGCTCAGCGGCGAGCGGTACCTCATCACCCACGGCGACCTCGTGGCCCCGGTGACGAGGCGCTACGAGGAGCTACAGCAGGCTGCCAGGGCGGCACTTCGTCTCCAGGCCGGGCAATAGGCCACCCGTGCGGTCCTCACGTGGGAGGCGGCGGGACGCGAGATGAGGTGACGCGCCCCGCCGCCATCCTTCCCGCATAGAAGACCACGGGATGCGGCGGGTCGCCTGGGTCGTGTCACTCCTCGCCGGAGAACCGCTCCCATGCGGACTGCCGGGTGATGCCGAGAGCCTCGCCGATCCTGACCCAGGTGACGCCGCGCCGGCGCAGTTCCTGCACCCACGAGCGCAGGTCGGCCTCGGCCTGGTCGATGTGCGCGGCGACGCGCGGAATGTGGCTCAGCATCTCCCCGTCCGTCAACGACTCCCAGACGGGCATGCGCGGTCTCGGGGGGCTACCGAGGCTCCCGTCGATGATCGACGCGGAGAGAGCCACGCACTCGTTGCAGATGTGCACACCAGGGCCGGCGACCAGTTTGTCGACCTTGGTGTCCGGCTTGCCGCAGAAGGAACACCGGGCGAGCTCGGCCAGGGGGTCAGGCGGTGTCACAGCACACTCCTCAGGTGTCAGGATGTCCCTGACAGGCTAGCTCGTCAGGGAATCCCTGACAACCGATATGCGCGTTGCCCGGCGAGTCGGTCGAGGACCTCCTCGGCGGAGGCGTTCACATGACGAGGGCTCCCCGGGCGGTGGCCTGGGACAGTTCCCGCGAGAGGGACAGCCCGGCGGTCCGGACCGCCGGGGCGAGCCGTTCCAGGTCGAGGCGCCGGGTGTTGCCGGTGATCGAGATGGCCGCGATCACCTTGCGGCGGTGGTCCAGGATGGGGGCGGCCACCGCGGAGACGCCGACCTCCGTCTCCTCCCGGTTGATCCCGTAACCGCGCTCGACGGTGCGGGCCAGATCCCGGCGCAGCAGCCCCGGCATGACGATGGTGCGCGGGGTGTGCCGGACCAGGCCGCCCGCGAGGACCTGGCGCAGGCAGCTGCTGGAGATCTGCCGGGCGCTGCTGACCGAGCCCGGGTGCTGATCCTCGACGAGCCCACCTCGGCGCTGCCGGGGGACGCCGCGTTCCGGCTGGCCGAGACGACCCGGCGCCTGGTGGAGCGCGGGCTGGCCGTGCTCTACATCTCCCATTACCTCGAAGAGGTCATGCGCGTCGCCCAGCGGGTGAGCGTCCTGCGCGACGGCAGGATCGTGCTGGGCGGCGCGGCGATCGCCGAGGTCGGCCTGGACACGCTGGTCACCGCGATGCTCGGCGCGGCCGGGCCCGCCGCCCCCGTGGCGGCGCGGCGCGCCCGCGCGGTGCACGGCGGCCCGTCCCTGGAGCTGCGCGGCGTCACCGTGCCGGGCAGGCTCACGGAGGTGTCCCTCGACGCGCCCGCCGGGGAGATCGTCGGGCTGGCCGGGCTCCAGGGCGCCGGCCACCTCGCCGTGCTGGAGGTGGTCTGCGGGCAGATCCCGCCCGCCGCCGGAACGGTCCGGCTGCCCGGCGGCGGCGCGCCGCGCTCCCTGCGCCACACCGTGGGTGCCGGGGTCGCCTACATCTCCGGCGACCGCCGGGGCCGCGGGCTGATGCTGGACAAGGCGCTGTGGGAGAACGTCACCGCGGTGCGCCGGCTCGGGCTCGGCCGCGACGGGATGATGCCCCGGCAGGGCCGGCTGCTCGAGCGCACCCGGCTGCAGATGGCCAGGCTGCGCATCCGGGGGCGGCCCGGCGACCTCACCGGGGACCTGTCGGGCGGCAACCAGCAGAAGGCCGTCTTCGCCAAGTGGCTGGACGCCTCGCCGCAGGTCGTCGTCCTGGACGACCCCACCCGCGGCGTCGACATCGGGGCCCGCGCCGAGATGCACGAGATCATCCGTGACCTCGCCGGCGACGGCCGGATCGTGCTGGTGGCCTCCACCGACCTGATGGAGCTGGCCGAGCTCTGCCACCGGGTGCTGGTCTTCCAGCACGGCCGCGTCGTCGACGAGCTCGACAGCGACCGGCTCGCCGAACGCGAGCTGAGCCTCGCCATGAACGCGGGGTTCGCCGCCGCGGAAGGGGAGTGAGTCCGCACCGCGCCCTCCTGGACCCCGGCGCCGTCAGCGCTTCGCGAGGGTCAGCGCTCCACGAGGGTCAGCGCGAAGGAGTAGCGGGTGGCGCGGTAGAGATGGGTGCCGTACTCGACCGCGCGCCCCCCGTCGTCGTAGGCGGTGCGGGTCATGGTCAGCAGCGGTGTCCCGCGGCGTTCGTCCAGCAGCCGCGCCTCGCTTGCGCCGGCGGCCCGTGCCCCGATGGTCTGGTGGGCGATCCGCAGGTTGACCCCGGCCCCGCGGAGGGTCTCGTACAGCCCGCGCCGGCCCAGCACGTCCGCGGTGACGTCGAGGAGCCCGGCGGGCAGGTAGTTGGTCATCAGGGCCAGCGGCTCCGACCCGGTCAGCCGCAGCCGCCGCAGCCGTACGACCTGGGTGGCCGGCGTCAGGCCGAGCGCCTTGCCCGCGTCGTCGCCGGCGGGCACCAGGCCGAACTCCAGGACCTGGGTGCGGGGCTCCCGTCCGGCGGCCTCCAGGTCGTCGTAGAGGCTGGTCAGCTCGATGGAACGGCGCACCTGGGGCTGGACGACCTGGGTCCCGACACCGCGCTTGCGCACCAGCAGCCCCTTGTCGACCAGGTGCTGGATCGCCTGCCGCACGGTGGGCCGCGACAGCCCGTAGCGATCGGCGAGCGCCACCTCGTTTTCCAGCCGTGATCCAGCGGGCAGGTCTCCGTCGCGGATCGCGGCCTCCAGCTGCTGGGACACCTGGAAGTACAGCGGCACCGGGCTGTTGCGGTCGACGGTCACCACGGGCTGCTGCACATCGCTCCTTTGTTTTCGGTCGGGACAGTATCTCATGATGTCAGGACAAACTATTGACAGTGATGGAACGGTCCACGAGACTCGGGGCCTCGCCGGTAGCGCACCGGCAACATCCCCGTAACTCAGGGGACACACAGCGGACGGGCAGACGGCAGACGGAGGGGAATTCATGAGGATCGGGCTGGTCGGCGCCGGGCGCATAGGTGCCCGGCACGCGACGGCGCTGAGCGGACTTCCCCGGGTCGAGTCCCTCGTGGTGGCCGACACCCGGGCCGGGCGCGCGCGGGAGCTCGCGGCGCAGGTCGGGGCGGAGGCCGTCGACACCGTGGACGAGCTGTTCGCGGCGGGGCTCGACGGTCTGGTCGTCGCGGCGGCCACCGACGCGCACGCCGAGCTCGTCGTCCGGGGGGTCATGGCGGGTCTTCCGGTCTTCTGTGAGAAGCCGATCGCTCCGGACATTTCTGGAACGTTCCAGGTCGTCCGGACGGTGAACGCGACCGGGGTGCCGGTGCAGGTCGGCTTCCAGCGGCGGTTCGACGCCGGTCACGTCGCGGCACGTGAGGCGGTCGAGTCCGGCCGGCTCGGCTGGCTGCACACGGTGCGCTCGTGCACGCTCGACCCCGCACCACCGCCGCGCGACTACATCCCGATCTCCGGCGGCCTGTTCCGGGACTGCGCGGTCCACGACTTCGACGCGGTCCGCTTCGTCACCGGCCGGGAGGTCGTGCAGGCCGTCGCCGCCGGGGCCAACCGGGGTGACGAGATCTTCCGCGAGTGCGACGACGTCGACACGGCCACCGCCGTGCTCACGCTCGACGACGGCACCATCGCCGTCGTTTCGGCCAGCCGCTACAACGCGGCGGGCTACGACGTCCGGTTCGAGGCGCTGGGCTCGAAGGAGAGCGTCGTCACCGGCCTGGACGCCCACACGCCGCTGACCTCGCTGGAGGGCGGCGCGAGCGGGACACCGTACGGCGGGTTCCTGGAGCGCTTCGCCGCCGCCTACGACGCGGAGCTGCACGCCTTCACCGAGATGGTCGCGGGCGGCACGGAGAGCCCCTGCCGGCCCGAGGAGGCGCTGGAGGCCTTCTACGTGGCGGAGGCCTGCGACATCTCCCGGCACGAGGGCCGCGCCGTCGAGCTCGCCGAGGTGCGCCGGTGAACAGGATCGCGGGAGCGCCCATCTCGTGGGGCGTGTGCGAGGTGCCCGGCTGGGGCCACCAGCTCGAGGCCGGCCGGGTGCTGGCCGAGATGCGCGAGCTGGGACTGGCCGCGACCGAGTTCGGGCCGGACGGCTTCCTGCCCGCCGACCCGGTCGCGCGCGGTGCGCTGCTGGCGGCCTACGGCCTGGAGCCGGTCGGCGGTTTCGTCCCGGTCGTCCTGCACGATCCCGGGCACGACCCGCTGCCCGAGGTCGACCGCGCGCTGGACTCCTTCGGGACCGCAGGCTCCCTCGTGCTGGCGGCGGCGACCGGCCGGGACGGGTACGACGACCGGCCCGTGCTGGACGCGCAGGCCTGGCGGACGCTGCTGGCGCATCTCGACGCCATCGCGGCGCACGCGGCCGGGCGCGGTGTCCAGGCCACGCTGCACCCGCACGTCGGCACGGTCATCGAGCGGTACGACGAGGTGCACCGCGTGCTCGACGGGTCGCGGATCCCGCTCTGCCTGGACACCGGCCATCTGCTCATCGGCGGCACCGATCCGCTGGAGCTGGCCCGCACGGCGGCCGGCAGGATCGCGCACGCCCACCTCAAGGACGTCGACGCCGGGCTGGCCGGCCGCGTCCGGGCCGGGGAGCTCACCTACACCCAGGCCGTGGCCGCCGGGATGTACCGGCCCCTCGGCGCGGGCGACGTCGACATCGCGGGCATCGTCGGGGCCCTGGAGGACGGGGGCTACCAGGGCTGGTACGTCATGGAGCAGGACACCGTGCTGAGCGCCGAGCCCGGCCCCGGCGCCGGTCCCGCCGCCGACGTCCGGGCGAGCGTCGCCTTCCTCGCCGGTCTCGCCGGGGTGAGCGCATGACCTTCGATGTGATCACCATGGGGCGGGTGGGCGTCGACATCTACCCCCAGCAGATCGGCGTGGGGCTGGAGGACGTCGAGACGTTCGGGAAGTACCTCGGCGGCAGCCCGACGAACGTCGCGGTCGCGGCGGCCCGATACGGTCGCCGGACCGCCGTCATCACCCGGACCGGCGCGGACCCGTTCGGCGTCTTCGTGCACCGGGCGCTGCGCGAGTACGGCGTCGACGACCGGTACGTGAGCGCCGTCGAGGGACTGCCGACCCCGGTGACCTTCTGCGAGATCTTCCCGCCGGACGACTTCCCGCTCTACTTCTACCGGTTCCCCAAGGCGCCCGACCTGGAGATCCGGGAGGCGGAGCTCGACCTGGACGCGATCCGCGACGCCAGGATCTTCTGGGCCACGGTGACCGGGCTCTGCGAGGAGCCCAGCCGGGCGGCCACGCTGGCCGGGCTGCGGGCGCACCCGGGCACCACGGTGCTCGACCTGGACTACCGGCCGATGTTCTGGTCGTCGCCGGAGACGGCGCGCCGGTGCGTGCGGCAGGCCCTCGAGCACGCGACGGTCGCCGTCGGCAACCTCGACGAGTGCGAGATCGCGGTGGGCGAGCGGGATCCGCACCGGGCCGCCGCGGCGCTGCTGGACCTCGGGATGGAGCTGGCGATCGTCAAGCAGGGCCCCAAGGGCGTCCTGGCCGCCGGCCGTGACGGGGTCGTGGAGGTGCCGCCCGAGCAGGTGCAGGTCGTCAACGGCCTGGGCGCCGGGGACGCCTTCGGGGGAGCGGTCTGCCACGGCCTGCTGGCCGGCTGGGACATCCGGCGGACCATAGGATTCGCCAACGCTGCGGGCGCCATCGTGGCGTCCCGGCTGGCCTGCTCGGCGGCCATGCCGACGGCGGACGAGGTACGGGCGTTTCAGGGTGACGGGGGAGCAGAGGCATGATGACAGGGACGTTCGCCGACCGGATCGCCGGGCTGGTCGAGACCCGGGTGTCCCGGCCGCAGGCGATCGCCGAGGCGGCCGCCCGGCGGGCCCGGCGGGGCACGCTGCTCGGGCCGGGCGGCAGGCTCATGCTCATCGCCGCCGACCATCCCGCCCGGGGAGCGCTCGGCGCCGGGGCGCGCCCGCAGGCCATGGCCGACCGGCACGACCTGCTGGAGCGGCTGTGCGCCGCGCTGGAGCGGCCCGGCGTGGACGGCGTGCTCGGCACCCCGGACATCATCGAGGACCTGCTGCTGCTCGGCGTGCTGGACGGGAAGGTCGTCGTCGGTTCCATGAACCGCGGCGGCCTGGCCGGCACGTCCTTCGAGATCGACGACCGGTTCACCGCCTACGACGCGGCGCAGATCGCCGGTCAGGGACTCGACGGCGGCAAGATGCTGCTCCGGATCGACGACGAGGACCCGGCCACCGCGCGCACCCTGGAGACCTGCGCTGGGGCGATCTCCGGGCTCGCCGCGCACGGCCGGATGGCGATGATCGAGCCGTTCGTCGCGCGCCGGACCGACGGCAGGGTGCGCAACGTGCTCACCCCCGAGGCGATGATCCGGGCCATCGCGGTCGCCTCTGGGCTCGGGGTCACCTCCGCCCACACGTGGCTGAAGGTCCCGGTCGTGGCCGACATGGAACGAGTGATGTCGGCGTCCACGCTGCCCGCGCTGCTGCTGGGCGGTGAGGTGCCCGACGACCCGGACGCCGCGCTGGCCGGCTGGCAGCGGGCGCTGCGCCTGCCGACGGTCATGGGCCTTGTCGTCGGGCGTTCCCTGCTGTATCCACCGGATGACGATGTGATCCGTGCCGTCGACGCCGCGCTGGAGGTGCTCGGGTGACGTACCACCTGCCCGCCGCGAGCACCGCCACCGGGCCGTACGCCCTCGAGGTCACACCGGAGAGCGCGGGATGGGGGTATTCCGGGCTGCGGGTGCTGGAGCTGCCCGCCGGCGGTGAGCACCGCTTCGAGACCGGTGAGTCGGAGCTGCTCGTGCTGCCGCTGGCCGGCGGATGCGAGGTCTCCTGCGACGGCCTGACCTTCGAGCTCCAGGGCCGCGCCGACGTCTTCTCCCGCGTCACCGACTTCGCCTACGTGCCGCGCGAGTCCGCCGTCACCGTCACCAGCGCCGGGGGAGGGCGGTTCGCGCTGCCCGCCGCCCGCTGCCGCAACCGCCTGACGCCCCGGTACGGCCCCGCCGACAAGGTCGGGGTGGAGCTGCGCGGGGCCGGCCCGGCCAGCCGCCAGGTCAACAACTTCTGTACCCCCGAGACCTTCCCGGCTGACAAGCTCATCGCGTGCGAGCTGCTGACGCCGGGCGGCAACTGGTCGTCCTACCCGCCGCACAAGCACGACACCGAACGCCCCGGTGAGTGCGTGCTGGAGGAGATCTACTACTTCGAGGTCGCCGGCGGGGGCATGGGCTACCAGCGGGTGTACGGCACCGCGGACCGGCCGATCGACGTGCTCGCCGAGGTCAGGACGGGCGACGTCGTACTGATCCCGCACGGCTGGCACGGTCCGTCGATGGCGGCGCCCGGCTACGACCTGTACTACCTCAACGTGATGGCGGGGCCGTCGCCCGAACGGGCCTGGCTGATCTGCGATGATCCAGCGCACAGCTGGGTGCGCGGCACCTGGGCGGCCCAGGACCTCGATCCGCGGCTGCCGATGACCTCGACCACCGCACGCGGGACGGAGGAACGATGACGACGGTGAGACTCACGGTGGGGCAGGCGATCGTCAGATTCCTGGCCCGCCAGTGGACCGAACGCGACGGCGCCGAGCAGCGGCTGTTCGCCGGGTGCTTCGGGATCTTCGGTCACGGCAACGTGGCGGGCATCGGCCAGGCCCTGCTCGAAGCCCAGGAGACCGGCGACGAGCTGCGCTACCACCAGGCGCGCAACGAGCAGGCGATGGTGCACGCCGCCGTCGGCTACGCCCGGATGCGCGACCGGCTGTCGACGTTCGCCTGCACGACGTCGATCGGGCCGGGGGCGACCAACATGGTGACCGGCGCGGCGCTGGCGACGATCAACCGCATCCCGGTGCTGCTGCTGCCCGGGGACGTCTTCGCCGCCCGCACGGCCAACCCGGTCCTGCAGGAGCTGGAGGACCCGCGCTCCTACGACGTCTCGGTCAACGACTGCTTCAAGCCCGTCTCGCGGTTCTGGGACCGCGTCAACCGGCCCGAGCAGCTCCCGTCGGCGCTGCTGGCCGCCATGCGGGTGCTGACCGATCCGGCCGAGACCGGCGCGGTGACGCTCGCCCTGCCACAGGACGTCCAGGCGGAGGCCTGGGACTGGCCCGCCGAGCTGTTCGACCGGCGGGTCTGGCACGTCGCCCGGCCGGTGCCGGAGCCGGCCGCGCTCTCCCGGGCGGCCGCGGTGCTGTGGACCGCCGAGCGGCCGCTGATCGTCGCCGGCGGCGGGGTCGTCTACTCCGGCGCCTCGGCCGAGCTGCGCGCGTTCGCCGAGGCCACCGGGGTCCCGGTGGCCGAGACCCAGGCGGGCAAGGGCGCCCTGCCGTGGGACCACCCCACCGCCGTCGGGGCGATCGGCGCCACCGGCAGCACCGCCGCGAACGCGCTGGCCCGCGACGCCGACGTGGTCCTGGGGATCGGCACCCGCTACAGCGACTTCACCACCGCCTCCCGGAGCCTGTTCGCCCACCCGGGCGTACGGTTCGTCAACCTCAACGTGACGGCCTTCGACGCGGTCAAGCACGCGGGCGAGAGCCTGGTGGCCGACGCGCGGGCCGGCCTGGCCGCGCTGGGCGAGGCGCTGGCCGGCTGGTCGGTGCCCGACGCCCACCGCGCCGAGGCCCGCAGGCTCACCGCCGGGTGGAACGCGACCGTGCAGCGGGCCTTCGACCAGGAGCACGGCCCGCTCCCCGGCCAGACCGAGATCCTGGGCGCCGTCAACGAGCAGGCAGGGCCGCGGGACGTCGTGGTCTGCGCCGCCGGGTCCCTGCCGGGCGACCTGCACCGGCTGTGGCGGCCCGCCGACCCCAAGGGCTACCACGTGGAGTACGGCTACTCCTGCATGGGCTACGAGATCGCGGGCGGTCTCGGCGTCAAGATGGCCGATCCGAGCCGCGAGGTCTTCGTGATGGTCGGGGACGGGTCGTACCTGATGATGGCCCAGGAACTCGTCACCGCCGTGCAGGAGGGGGTCAAGCTCGTCGTGGTCCTGGTGCAGAACCACGGGTTCGCCTCCATCGGCAACCTGTCGGAGTCGGTCGGCGCGCAGCGCTTCGGCACCCGCTACCGCTACCGGGACGCCGCGACCGGCGGGCTGGACGGCGGCGTCCTGCCCGTCGACCTCGCGGCCAACGCGGCCAGCCTCGGCGCCGACGTCCTGCGGGCCGGCACCGTGAAGGAGTTCCGCGTCGCGCTGCGCGAGGCGGTCGCCTCCGACCGGACCACGGTCGTCCATGTGGAGACCGACCCGCTCGCCCCGGCTCCCGGCAGCGACGCGTGGTGGGACGTTCCCGTCGCCGAGGTGTCGGAGCTGGCGTCCACCCGGGAGTCGCGCGCCCGGTACGAGAGCGACCGGCGGGCTCAGCGCCCCTACCTGTAAGGACAACATGTCGATCATCGAGCACCCGCCCGGGACGGCCGCCGGCCGCCCGCCACGGGTCCCGTCGTGCCCGGCCGCGGGGTGAGGGCGATGCGCATCGGAGTCGTCGGGCTCGGCCGGATCGGCGTCATGCACGCCCGCCACGTCGCCGAGCTGGCGGAGCTCGTGCCGGCCGACGGGGACCCCGCGCGGGCGGCCGCGGTCGCCGGCCTCGGGGTGGCGGTCCGGCCGGACATGCGGGCGCTGCTCGGCGAGGTGGACGGAGTGGTCATCGCCACTCCCACGCCCACCCACCCCGCGCTGATCCGCGAGGCGGTCCGGGCCGGGGTGCCGGTGCTGTGCGAGAAGCCGGCCGCGCTGGACCTCGGGGTGCTCAGGGAGCTGGTGCAGGACCTCAAACGCTACGACGTCCCGGTGATGATGGGCTACCAGCGCCGGTACGACCCTGCCTACCAGGAGCTGCGCCGGCGGGTGGCGGCGGGCCGGACCGGCCGCGTCCAGCTGGCCCGGTCCACCAGCAACGACCGCACCCCGCCGGATCCGTCCTTCCTGCCGGGCTCCGGCGGGATCTGGCGCGACCTGCTCATCCACGACCTCGACGCGCTCGCCTGGGTCGTGGGGGAGCGGGTCACGGAGGTGCAGGCCGCCGGAGCCGTCCTGGTCGACCCCGTCTACGCCGACCACGGCGACGCCGACACCGCCACGGCCACCCTGCGGTTCGAGGGCGGCGCCCTCGGCGTGGTGACCGGGGCGCGGCGCAACGGCCAGGGCTACGACTGCCGGCTGGAGGTCTTCGGTGCCGAGGCGACCCTGGCGACAGGGGTGGACGACCACACGCCGGTCGTGTCCCTGGAGCCGGGCGTGCCCGCGCCCGCCGGGGCGCACGACGGCTTCATGGGCCGGTTCGCCGCCGCCTACCGGGCCGAGATCGCGCACTTCCTGCGCGTCATCGCAGGGACCGCGGACAACCTCACCCCTCCCGAGGAGGGCCTGCACGCTCTGGAGATCGCGCTGGCCTGCGAACGCGCCGTCCGGGAACGGCGGCCGGTCCGCGTCACCGCCGACTGAACCCCCCCGAATTTTCACCCCCACCCCCCAGAGAAGGAGAACGCTCGATGAGACATACTCGGACCGCAGGCCTGGCCGCCGCCGCCCTGGCGGCGCTGCTCACCGTCAGCGCCTGCAGCAGTTCCGGCGGTAAGAAGTCCGAGTCCGCGCCCGCGGCCGCCGGCGGGCCCAAGCTCAAGATCGCGATGGTGACGCACTCGGGCCCGGGCGACACCTTCTGGGACATCGTCCAGAAGGGCGCGAAGGCCGCGGCGGCCAAGGACAACGTGCAGTTCCTGTACTCCGCCGACCCCGACGGCGGCAAGCAGTCCCAGCTCGTGCAGGCGGCGATCGACCAGAAGGTCGACGGCATCATCGTCACCCTCGCCAAGCCCGACGCCATGAAGGGCGCTCTGGCGAACGCGGCCCAGGCCAAGATCCCGGTGGTGTCCATCAACTCCGGTGCGGACGTGTCGGGCAAGCTCGGCGCCCTGGTCCACTTCGGTCAGGACGAGAAGGTCGCCGGCGAGGCGGCCGGCCGGGAGCTGAAGACGATGGGCCTCAAGAAGGCCATCTGCGTGATCCACGAGCAGGGCAACGTCGGCCTCGAGGACCGGTGCGCCGGCGCTAAGTCGACCTTCGGCGGCTCGCTGGAGAACCTCTACGTGCAGGGCACCAACATGCCGCAGGTGAAGTCGTCGATCACCGCCAAGCTGCAGGCCGGCAAGGACATCGATGGCGTGCTGACGCTCGGCGCCCCGTTCGCCAAGACGGCCGTCGACTCCGCCAAGGACGCCGGCAGCACCGCGAAGATCGCCACCTTCGACATGAACAAGGAACTGATCACCGCGCTCAAGGACGGGTCGATCCAGTTCGCCGTCGACCAGCAGCCCTACCTGCAGGGCTACGAGGCCGTCGACGAGCTGTGGCTGCTCAAGACCAACGGCAACGTGCTCGGTGGCGGCCAGGCCGTGCTGACCGGTCCCGCCATCGTCACCAAGGACACGGCGGGCACCATCGAGCGGTTCGCCGACCAGGGAACCCGCTGAACCCCGCGGGGCGCCCCACCCGGGGGCGCCCCGCATCCGCACACCGCAGAGGAGGACCGACGTGAGCGGACTGAACGCCCCTGCCCCTGCCCCGGGGCGGCGTGGCCGCGGCTGCCAGCCGCCGGGCGAGGAGACCGTATGAGCCAGACCATGGTGGCGCCCGCCCCGAGCGACGAGCGGGTCGGTACCAAGTCCCCCGTGCGCCGCCTGCTGGGACGTCCCGAGATCGGCGCGCTGATCGGGGCGATCGCGCTCTTCGTCTTCTTCTCCCTGGTCGCGGACTCGTTCCTGCAGGCGAGTTCCTTCTCGACCGTGCTGTACGCGAGCTCCACGTTCGGGATCATGGCCGTCTCGGTCTCGCTGCTCATGATCGGCGGTGAGTTCGACCTCTCGGCGGGCGTCATGGTGACCTCCGCCGCGCTCATCGCCTCGATGTTCAGCTACCAGTTCAGCATGAACGTCTGGATCGGGGTGGCCGTGTCGCTGGCCGTCACGCTGGCGTTCGGGTTCCTCAACGGGCTGCTGTACGTCAAGACCGGGCTGCCCAGCTTCATCGTCACCCTCGGCACGTTCTTCATGCTCGCCGGCGCGAACCTCGGCGTCACCAAGCTCATCACCGGCAACGTGGCGACCCCGTCGATCGCGGACATGGACGGCTTCGGCTCGGCGAAGGACGTCTTCGCCTCCGACCTGGACCTCTTCGGCGTCAACATCAAGATCACTGTGCTGTGGTGGCTGGTGATGGTGTTGGCGGCGACCTGGCTGCTGCTGCGCACCCGTACCGGCAACTGGATCTTCGCGGTGGGCGGCGCCGCGCTGAGCGCCCGGGCCGTCGGGGTCCCGGTGGCCCGGACGAAGATCGGGCTGTTCATGGGAGTGGCCTTCACCGCCTGGTTCTCCGGCATGCACCTGCTGTTCGCGTTCGACTCCGTGCAGTCCGGTGAGGGCGTCGGCAACGAGTTCTTCTACATCATCTGCGCGGTCATCGGCGGCTGCCTGCTGACCGGCGGGTACGGTTCGGCGATCGGCGCCGCGATCGGCGCGTTCATCTTCGGCATGGCGAACAAGGGCATCGTCTACGCCGAGTGGAACCCGGACTGGTTCAAGTTCTTCCTCGGGGCGATGCTGCTCATCGCCACCGTCGTGAACCTGTGGGTTCGCCGGCGCGCCGAGCTGTCGAAGTAGGGAGGGCCGGCATGCCTGAGACCACGACCCGGACACCGCTGGTCAAGCTGACCGGTGTCGGCAAGCACTACGGCAACATCATCGCCCTGCGCGACGTCTCGCTGGAGGTCTCCGCGGGGGAGGTGACCTGCGTGCTCGGCGACAACGGCGCCGGCAAGTCCACCCTCATCAAGATCGTGGGAGGCCTGCACCGGCACGACGAGGGCACCTACGAGGTCAGCGGGGAGCAGGTCTCCTTCGGCTCTCCGCGCGAGGCCCTCGACCGCGGCATCGCCACCGTCTACCAGGACCTCGCGGTGGTGCCGCTCATGCCGGTGTGGCGCAACTTCTTCCTCGGCTCGGAGCGGCGCCGCGGCCTCGGCCGCATGGACATCGACTTCATGCGGCGCACGACCCGCTCCGAGCTGCTGGAGATGGGCATCGACCTGCGCGACGTCGACCAGCCCATCGGCACGCTGTCGGGCGGCGAGCGCCAGTGCGTGGCCATCGCGCGGGCGGTCTACTTCGGTGCGAAGGTGCTCATCCTGGACGAGCCGACCGCCGCGCTCGGCGTCAAGCAGGCCGGGGTGGTGCTCCGCTACATCCTGCAGGCGCGGGCGAAGGGGCTCGGGGTGGTCTTCATCACCCACAACCCCCACCACGCCTATCCCGTGGGGGACCGGTTCCTGCTGCTCAAGCGGGGCCAGAGCCTGGGCGAGCACGCCAAGAGCGACATCAGCCGGGAGGAGCTGACCGCGCTGATGGCCGGCGGCGCCGAGCTCGAACAGCTCGCCCACGAGCTGGAGTCGGTCTCCGCCGGCGCCGCCGCCGCCCGCGAGCTCACCGCGGAGGCCGAAGAACTAGGCCTCACCGACTCCTGACCCCCTCACCCACCCTCGCCCTCACTCCCTCACCCGCACCGCCGTGATCATGCAATCAATCGTCGATGGATTGCGTGATCACGGCAGTGAGGGGTGGGGAGGCGGGTGTACCGGTGACTGGGCGCGCCTGCGGGCCCACCGCACGGGGGCCCGCCGCGCCGGGGTGCCGGCGTACGGGTCCCGTCGCGCCGGGCCCCGGCGTGCCGGAACGGGGGAGCAGGTGGTGGTCAGGCGAGGGCGGGTTCGCGTGCGGGCGCGGTCCGCGTACGCCCGCGCAGCGTGGCGGCGGTCAGCAGCGCCAGGCCCGCGGCCGCCCAGACCAGCAGCACCGTCAGCGGCCGGCCGGCCCCGGCCCCGTCGAAGAAGGTCACCGACCGCAGCAGGGTGGCGAGCGCCCCGGCGGGCAGCAGCTGGCCGATCGTGCCCCAGGGCTGCGGCAGCAGCTCCGGAGCGGAGGCGGCGGCCGACACCGGGTTGCCGAGCAGCATGAGCAGCGCACCGCCGCCGAGCCCCGGCCGCCCGACGATCGACGCCAGGCCGGTGATCGTGCCGGTGCCGGCGAAGATGGCCAGGGCGACCACCGACGCGATGGGCAGGAACGGGCCCGGCAGCAGCGACATCCAGCTGCCCGCGAGCGCGGTGGTGACCAGCCCGCCGGCGACCGCGAAGCCGGCCACGCCGGCGAACCGCCATCCCACCGAGGGCAGCAGCAGGCTCAGCAGCAGGGCACCGGCGATGCCCGACATCACCAGCGGCAGCACGATGGCCGCGAAGCCGGCTCCGCGCGGGTCGGCGGAGGCCGTGGCGACGACGTCCTCGGGGACGGCGGCCGGGGTTCCCGAGAGCTGCTGCGCGGCCTGGGTGAGCAGTTGGGCCACCACGGGGCTCGCGGCCGACGCGACCAGGACCCGGGGGCCGGACGGCGTGACCACGATGGCGCCGTAGGCATCCCGGTCGGCGATCGCCTGACGCGCCGCCGCCTCGTCGGGCCGCTTCTCGATCGTGAAGGCGCCGGAGTGCGCGCGGGCGAGCCGGTCGGCGACCGCACCGGTCTGGGCCGCGGGACCCGCCACGACCAGGGGCACGTCACGGGGGGCGGTCCGGGCGGCGGGCCAGGCGAACGCGACGAGCAGGAGCGCCTGGAACAGGACGGCGCCGAGGGTCAGCGCCAGAGCACGGGTGGCGAGCGGAGATTGCATGGCCGACTCCAAAACGAATGTCCGTTCTCTTTTCTTTTCCAGCGTTCCAGCGGGGTGTGCGCTTGTCAAGAACGAATGTCCGTTTTAAATTGGATCCATGCCCCGGGTCAGTGCCGAACACCTGGAACGCCGCAGGCAGCAGATCCTGGACGGCGCCAGGATCTGTTTCGTCCGCAGAGGTTTCCACGAGACGTCCATGCAGGACATCTTCCGCGAGTCGGGGCTGTCCGCCGGGGCCGTCTACCGCTACTTCAAGAGCAAGGACGAGATCATCCGGGCCATCGTGGCCTACAACCAGGGGCTGATCGGCGGCCTGCTCGGCGAGATCCTCGGCGAGGAGACGCTGCCGCCGCTCGAGGAGGTCATGAGCCGGTTCGCCGGACGGCTCATCGCGATGCTGGGCGGCCCGGACGGTGCGTTGCGCATCGCCCCGCAGGGCTGGGCGCAGGCCGTCCACGACAAGGAGTTCGCGCCGATCGTCCGCGAGCTGTTCTCCGACACCCGGCAGCTGTGGATCAAGCTCGCCGTACGGCTGCGCGACGACGGCAGGCTCGCCCCGGACGCCGACCCCGAGGCGGTCGGCGCGATGCTGCTGTGCCTGATGCCGGGCTTCATCCTGCAGTACCTCCTGCTCGACGACGTGGACGAGCGGACCGTCCGGGCGGGCATCCACGGCCTCGTCGCCCGCTGAGCCGCTCGACGGGCGGCCACCCTGCCGTGACCCGGTGGCGATCGGCCGCGACCCGGCGGCGACCCTCCCGGGAGCGGAGCCCCCGGGAGGATAGGGCAGGCTGGCGCCATGGACGTCCCGGACGGCTTCGACGAACTGGTCGACGGCGCGTGGCCGGCGGCGTACGCCGAGCCGATCGGCGGCTGGCGGGCGCGCTACGCCGAGGGGGTCACCAAGCGGGCCAACTCCGTGCTGTGCACCGGCGATCCGGGCGAGGTCACCACGGCGATCGAGGCCGCCGAGCGCTTCTACGCCGGGCGCGGGCTGCCCGCCGTGTTCCAGGTGAGCGGCGCCGCCCGGCCGCCGCGGCTGGACGGGCTCCTGGCCGGCCGGGGCTACACCCTCGTCGATCCCACCCTGGTCATGGTCCGCGAGCTCCAGCACACGCGCCCGGACTCCCGGGTGGTGATCGGTGACGCCCCGACGCCGCGCTGGCTCGGCCTGTGGTGGTCGGTGGACGGGCGGTACGGCACGGGACTGCCGGCCGCGGAGCGGATCCTGACCGGCGTCCCGGCCTGGTACGCCTCGATCGAGGAGGACGGGGCCCTGCTCGCCACCGGGCGGGCGGTGCCGCAGGGGGAGTGGCTGGGGATCTACGCCATGACGGTGGCGCCCGCGGCCCGGCGCCGCGGGCTCGGCCGCGAGGTGCTGCGCGCGCTCCTGGCCCGCGGCCGCGACCAGGGCCGCACCCGGGCCTACCTCGCCGTCGTGGAGTCCAACACCGCGGCCCGCGCCCTGTACGAGCGGGAGGGCTTCCGGATCGCCGGTCGCTACCACTACCGCGTGCGGCCCTGACCGCGCTACGCCGGCGGGATCCCCGCGGCGCGGGCGATGTCCCCGGGAACGCTATGCCCGAGCAAGCGCTTGGCCTAAGGTGACCCCATGGCCCCGGTCCTGTCCGTCACCCTGCCGAACTTCGGTGACCTCTTCCCGCCCGGCGAGTGGCGCCGCTACCTGGATCTCGCCCGCACGGCCGAGCAGGCGGGCGTGGACCGGATCGTGGTCGTCGACCACGTGGTCATGGGCCGCAACACCGACGCCTACGCGTGGGGCCCCTTCCCCGGGACCTCCGACGAGCCCTGGCTGGAGCCCCTGACGGTGCTCAGCGCGGTGGCCGCCGTCACCGAACGGATCAGGCTGGCCACCGGTGTCCTCATCGCCCCGCTGCGCGGCGCCGCCCTCCTGGCCAAGACGGCCGCGACGCTCGACCAGCTGTCCGGGGGCAGGCTGGAGCTCGGCGTGGGCACTGGCTGGCAGCGCGAGGAGTACGACGCGGCGGGCGTGGAGTGGGAGCG
Organism: Actinomadura scrupuli; assembly: GCF_050971785.1. Classification (NCBI taxonomy): domain Bacteria; kingdom Bacillati; phylum Actinomycetota; class Actinomycetes; order Streptosporangiales; family Thermomonosporaceae; genus Actinomadura; species Actinomadura scrupuli. The sequence goes on from NZ_JBPCCU010000003.1 coordinate 431,637, forward strand.
GCGCGGCCAGATCCTCACCGACACGATCGGCGCGTGCAAGGCGCTCTGGCGGGACGCTCCGGCGACGTTCACCTCCGAGACGGTCGAGTTCACCGACATCTGGTGCGAGCCGAAACCGGTGCAGCCCGGGGGAGTGCCGCTGTGGATCGGCGGCACCCTGCATCCGCGCAACCTCGAGCGGCTCGCCCGGTGGGGAGACGGCTGGATCCCGATCATGGGCGAGACCCCCGAGGGCCTGGCGAGCGGCGTACGCACGGCGCGGGCGGCATGGTCCGCGGCGGGCCGTGACCCCGCGGGCCTGGGCGTGCAGGCCTCGCTGCCGATCCGGCGGGACACGGCGGGCCGCCCGGATCTGGCCCGCAGCCTGGAGAGCGTCCCCGAGCTGGTCGCGGCCGGGGGGACGGTGGTCAACGTGTACCTCACGGCGTTCTGCCCCGATGTGACCGAGGCCGGCGCCTTCTTCCACGAGCTCGTCCGCGGTCTCGCCGCGGTCTCGTCCCCGGTGCCCTGAGGAGGCGGCCATGCAGGAGCTGAGCACCCGGATCTCGCTGCGCGAGCTCGTCGACCGCTACGCCGCCGAGGTGGACCGGCGCCGGCCCGGGCACGTGGCGGCGCTGTTCACCGAGCAGGGGGCACTGCTCATCCACGGGCCCGGGGACGACGAGCCCCGGCGCGCCTACACCGGCCGGCGGGCCATCGAGCAGGCCCTGGGCGGGCTGAACCGCTTCCGGGTCACCAGCCACCTGGTCGCCGGCCAGTTGCTCGACCCCGGCTACGACGAGGTCACCGGGGAGACCTACTGCCTCGCCTCGCACGTCTACGACGGCGACGGCGGCCAGCGGATGTACATGATGTCGATCCGCTACCAGGACACCTTCGTGCGGGAGGGCGAGCGGTGGCTGTTCGCGGTCCGGCGCGAGCGGGTCGACTGGGCCGAGGACCGCCCGTTCGAACCGCGCCCCGTGTGACCGAGGGCCGTGTCCCCGGCAGGTGTGTACGGACAGGTGTGTGACCGACAGGTGTGTGACCGAGAGGGAGTGCCGTGACCGAGATCTTCGAACCGGCCCGGCTGGGCCCCGTCGAGCTGCGCAACCGGGTCATCAAGTCCGCCACCTTCGAGGGGCGTACCCCCAAGGGCCTGGTCACCGACGACCTGATCGCCTTCCACCGGGGCATCGCCGCGGGCGGGACGGCCATGACCACGGTGGCGTACTGCGCGGTGGCCCCCGAGGGCCGGACGGAGCGCCGCCAGATCCACATGCGGCCGGAGGCGATACCGGGGCTGCGCCGCCTCACCGACGCCGTGCACGCCGAGGGGGCCGCGGCGTCGGCTCAGCTCGGGCATGCCGGGCCGGTGGCCGACGCCCGGTCGAACCGGCTGCCGACGCTGGCGCCGAGCCGGCGCTGGAGCCCGCTCACCGGCCGGTTCATGCGGGCCGCCGGTGAGGACGACATCGAGCGGATCACCGAGGCGCACGCCCAGGCCGCGGCGATCGCCGCGGACAGCGGCTTCGACGCGGTCGAGCTGCACTTCGGGCACAACTACCTGATCAGCTCCTTCCTCAGCCCCCGGCTCAACCGCCGCCGCGACCGGTGGGGCGGCGACCTGGAGAACCGCGCCCGCTTCGCCCGGCAGGTCGCCCGCGCGACCCGCGAGCGGGTCGGCGACCGGATCGCGGTCACCGCCAAGCTCAACATGGAGGACGGGGTACGGGGCGGGCTCGGGATCGAGGAGAGCCTCGAGGTGGCGCGGATGCTGGAGCGGGACGGGCACCTCGACGCCCTGGAGCTCACGGCCGGCAGCTCACTGGCCAACCCGATGTACCTCTTCCGCGGGGACGCGCCGGTCCGCGAGTTCGCCGCGGTCTTCCCCCAGCCGCTGCGGGCCGGCATCCGCCTGGCCGGAGGCAGGTTCCTGCGCAGCTATCCCTACCGGCCCGCCTACCTGCTGCCGGAGGCCCGCCGGTTCCGGGAGGCGGTGACCATGCCGCTCATCCTGCTCGGCGGGATCACCGACCGGGCCGGCATGGACCTGGCGATGGCGGAGGGCTTCCAGTTCGTCGCCATGGGCCGCGCGCTGCTCATGGAGCCCGACCTGGTCAACCGGATCGCGGGCGACGCGGACACCAGATCGCGCTGCGTACACTGCAACAAGTGCATGCCCACGATCTACCGGGGCACCCGGTGCGTCCTGGTGGAATGACCCGCCCGTCCCGGGCGGTCCGGGAGATCCACCTGGGCGTCCCGTCCCGGAGGAGTCATGCGAACGGTGACCGATCTCGTCTACGACCAGGACCCCGACGCCGATCCGGCCGGGCTGACGTTCACCTTCGGCGGGGCCGCGCCGGTGGCCTCCATCCGGCCGGGCACGGTGCTGTCCACCTGGACGCGGGACTGCTTCGCCGGGCGGATCAGGTCCACCCGGGACCTGGTGTCGCGGCTGTGCGACCCGCGCTTCATCAACCCGCAGACCGGGCCCTTCCACGTCGAGGGGGCCGCTCCCGGGGACACCCTGGCCGTCCACTTCGTCAGCATCGAGCCGCGTGAGTCCTTCGGCGTGAGCACCACCGTGCCGTTCTTCGGCGCGCTGACCGGGACGGGCCTCACTCCCACGCTGCAGGGCGCGCTGGAGGAGCGCACCTGGGTGTACGAGATCGACCGGGCCGAGCGCCTGGTGCGCTACCGCGCTCTCGACTCGGTCTACGAGGTCGATCTGCCGCTGGACCCCATGCACGGGACGGTCGGCGTCGCCCCCGCCCTCGGCGAGGTGCGCAGTTCGCTGGCGCCCGGTGACTGGGGCGGCAACATGGACACCCCCGAGATGCGGGCCGGGGTCACGTGCTACCTCGGCGTCAACGTCGAGGGGGCGCTGTTCAGCTTCGGGGACGGGCACGCCCGCCAGGGGGAGGGCGAGACCTGCGGCGTCGCGGTGGAGACCGCCATGGACACCGTGGTCATCGTCGACCTGCTCAAGGGCGTGCCCTGCCCGTGGCCCCGGCTGGAGGACGACCACTTCGTGATCACCACCGGGTCGGCGCGGCCACTGGAGGACGCCTTCCGGATCGCGCAGTCCGAGCTGGTCCGGTGGACGGCCGCCGAGACCGGCCTCAGCGTGCTCGACGCCTACCAGCTCGTCTCGCAGGCGGTGCTCAGCCCGGTCGCCAACGTGGTCGACACCGCCTACACCATGACGGCCAAGCTGCCCAAGACGGTGCTGCCCGGTGTCGCCCCGATGGCCGGCACGCACGCCAGGCTGCGGGAGCAGGCCGCCGCGTGGCGGGCGGCCCGCTGACCGCCCGCTGAGACGACGCGCTGAGACGACCCGCTCCGGGGCGCCGCGGCGCTCACCACCCGCGGGGCCCGGGCCCGTCAGGAACCGGTGTGCTGCCGGCGGTGGCGTGCGCAGCGGGCGCTGCCGACGCCGTCGCCGGCCTCGGTGTACAGCGTCCGGGCCCGCTCCCAGTCGGCCATCGCCCCGCCGGGATGCCGCTGGTACCAGTGTGCGATGCCGCGCAGCTCCAGGGCGTGGGCCTCACCGCCCGCGTCGTGGAGGGCCTCGGCCAGGTCCAGCGCGTGGCCCAGCTGGCCGTGCGCGGAGTCGTACTCCCCGTCCCGGATGTCGATCGCGGCGAGGTTGAGCAGGTCGGTCAGCTTGCCCTGGCTGTCGCGCGGCGGCCGCGCGGCGCGGGAGAGCCGCACGTTCTCGCGTGCGGCCTCGTAGTCCTCCAGCTCCAGCTGGAGCAGCGCCCACTCGGTGTGCAGCTGCGGGCGGCACGGCGCCTTGTCCCGCAGGGTGCTGGTGACGCGGTCCAGCCGGTGCCTGGCCTCCTCCAGGTCCCCGCGGGCGCGCGCCATGGCCGCCAGCCGCACCTCGGCGACGGCACGGGCCGCGGGATCACCGAGCTGCTGCGCCCGCTCGGCCATCGCCTCGGCCACCGCGGCGCGGTCGCTCGGCCGGTGCTCGCGGGCGAACCAGAGGTCGAGCACGTCGGCGATGCGCCACAGGTGCGCCGCCGCCGCCCGGGGCGGCGCAGGCATGCTCAGCAGCCGCAGCAACGTGACGTCGGCGGTCTCCAGCCACTCCTGCGCCTCGCGCCGCTCGTGCTCCGATCCCGCCCCCTCCAGCGCGTCGGCGTGCCCGGCGGCGAGCCCGGCATAGTGCGCGACGAGCCGTACCAGCGCCCGGGCCCCGGCCCGGGGCCGCACGGGATCGGCCAGTGCCGCGGCCTGCGCCGCCAGCCGGTACCGCGAGGAGGTCCGCTCCACCATGAACCGGGCGGCGAGCTCGGCCAGCAGGACGCTCACCCGGTGCCGGGGGAGCCGGGCCAGCTCGCCCAGCGCCTCGTCTGAGTACGCCGCGCCGGGAGCCTGCGCCATGAGCGCGAGCAGCCGGAGCGCGCCCGCGGAGGCGCCGTCGAGCTGCCGCCGGAGGATGGCGTTCAGCTCGAAGTTCTCCTCGTGCTGGCGCAGGTCGGCCAGCAGGGAGTCGAACGAGACCGTACGGTTGCGGGCCAGCCACCGGCCCAGCTCGATCACCACCCGGGGGAGCTGGAGGTAGTCGTCGGCGAGCCGCCGCGCGTGGGCCGGGTCGGCGCTGATCCGCCGGGCTATCGAGTTGTCCGGCGTCACCCGGCGCCGGTGCCACCAGCGGAAGCGGCCGGCCTCCGGCGGCCGGGCCGCGTCCTGGGCGCTGAGCAGGGCGAGCGCGTCGGCGGCCCGCAGGCGCTGCGGCTCGATCCGGGCGGCCTCCGGCGGCAGGTCGTCCACCGGGAGGTCCCCGGCGACGATCACGTACGCGCCGCGGACCCGGTGCGTGATCCACCGCACCTGGGCGGCGCCGGTGACGTTGTCCAGGACCAGCACCGTGCCCAGCAGGGCCCGCTCGGCCAGCTCGGCCGCCCGGTCGGCGCGGCTCTCGAACAGGCGCGGCGCGACCCCGAGGGTGCGCAGCACCTGGATCCGCGCCCGCCGTCCGTCGTCCGGCGCCAGCCCCTGCAGGTCGACGTAGCGGTGCCCGTCCTCGTCGGGCACCAGGGCCCGCGCCGCCTTGATCGCGACGGAGCCCGCCCCGATGCCGTCGGGCCCGTGGACCACGGCCACCCCGTGCGCGCGGGCGCCCGCGACGGTCTTGTCCACGTCGCCGTCCCGGCCGATCAGCTCGCCCACGTGCGGGAGCGGCAGGGCGACCTGGCCGTGCTCCTCGTCGTCGGAGCCCACCGGCGACCAGTGCCGCAGGGACCACAGCCCCAGATAGATGAGCAGGCCGGCCACCATGACGATCACCGGGACCCACTTGCCGAGGGCGCTCAGCTCGTTGGCGGTCACCTCGCGGACGAAGCCGAGCACGCCACCGGCGATGGCGGTGCTCCCGCTGACCTGGGCCAGCACCTCGATCTGGCGCCGGCGCCGCCGGGGGCTCATCGCCGTACGCCTTCGGTGAGGCCGCGGACCAGCCATTTCCCGGTCGCGAGCACCAGCCCGAGCGGGAGGGCGGTGGCCACCACGGCGCCGGCCGCCAGCACGCCGGTCGAGGTGGCGAACTGACGGGACTGCTCCATCAGCACCAGCGTGACCTGCCCGGACTCCGGTCCGCCGAGCAGCAGCCCGACCACCAGGTCGTTCCACACCAGCACGAACTCCAGCACGGCCACCGTGACCACCGCGGGCAGGCTCCGGGCGACGACGGTGAACAGCGCCGATCCCGGCTCCGGATCGATCTGCCGGGCCCGCACGACCTTGGGCGGCACCGAGGCGAACGCCGCGCGCAGCAGCAGGACCGCCAGCGGCACGCCGAGCGCGACGTGCACGACGGTCAGCGCCGTCGGCGCGCCGAAGAGGTGCAGCTGGTCGAAGACCTGCCCCAGCGCCACGATCACCGTCTGCGGCGGCACCACGGCCAGGACGGCACTGACCGCGATGAGGATGCGGGTCATCCTCCTGGGCAGGTCTCCCCAGGCGAGGGCGTAGGCGGCGGGCGCGGCGATGACCACGAGCAGCAACGCCGCGACCAGGGACCGGGTCCCCGTGCTGAGCAGCGCGTGGGCCAGCTCACCGCTCTGGAACGCCTCCCGGTAGGAGCCGAGGCCGAACCCGCCGGTCCACCAGCCGCCGCCCGTCGCGGCCCGCGGCGTCCGGAACGACTCGATCACCAGCACCGCGGGCGGGAGCACCCACGCGACGATCGCCACGATGCCGGCCACCCGCCCGGCCCTGGTCGGCTCGCGCACGACGGGGGCGTCGGTGCGGCTGGGCCATTCCCGGCTCAGCCCCCACAGCACCGCGAGCGCCACGGCCGCGACGAACAGGAACGGCAGCACGGCCAGCGCGGCCGAGCCCCCGGTGCCCAGATCGTTGCGCCACCGCCACCAGTGCAGGCCGACGACGTCCACGTCGTCCTGCACCGACCCCGGAGCGGTGATGAGGATCAGATCGAAGACCCGTACCGCGGCGACCAGCACGATCATCAGCACCAGCGCGGCGACCGGGAAGAGCGCCGGCACGATGACGGTCACGAACCGCCGCGGGCCACCCGCCCCGAAGGCGCGCGCCATCCGGATCAGGCCACGGGGGAGCCCGGTGACGCCGGCCCGGAACACCACCATGGCCAGCCCCACCCACTGCCAGGAGAACGCCCCCGCCAGCACGAGCCAGATCCAGCCGGGCCCCAGGAAGATGATCCGGTGGCCGGTGAGGGCGCTGACCGTGCCCTCCGGCTCGAACAGCAATCGGAACGCCACCCCGGTCACCAGCCCCGACACCGCGATCGGAGCGGCCAGCGCGCCGACCCGGCGGGCCCCGCGCAGCGGCCGCACCAGCGCCATGCCGGCCAGGCAGACCACCAGCGCGAAGACGAGCCAGCCCAGGCTGTCGGCGATCGCGTGCCGGACCTGGCCGTCGCCGAGGATCGCGGCGTAGTTTCCGAGCCCGCCGCGCAGGCTCACGGCCACGGTCGCCGCCAGCGGCAGCAGCAGGACCACCCCGACCAGCAGCATCGCGGGCAGCAGGTACAGCACCGGGCGCCAGGGCCGCGGCGGGCGGCCCCGGACGGGAGAACGCGTGTCCTCCCGCCCCACCACCTCCAGCAGTTCCCCGCTCACGGTCGTCCCCGGCTCGCCCGGTCGAGCGCGCCGACCGCCTCGGGGACCGCCGCGCCGACGGCCGCCGGCCGTTCCGCCACGGCGGCGAAGAAATCCTTGAAGATCTTCCAGGTGCCGCGCCCGTCGGCGCCCGCGAGACGGCCCCCCAGCTGGTCGGAGAGGCCGAAGGTCACGCTGCCGCCGCGGATGTCCGCGGCGAGCTCCGACATTCCCGCCGGATAGTCGCGCACCGCGGGGTCGAGGGACAGGAAGCCGCCCTGGGCCGCCCAGATCGAGGCCGCCGCCGGGGCGGTCAGCCATTCGATCAGTGCCCGCCCGCCCGCACCGCCCGGCTCGAGCAGCACGGCCGCGTCGCCGCCGACGACGAGCGGCCGTTGCTCACCGGGACCGCAGGGGAACCGGAACCACCGCGCCGCCACGTCGCGCGAGCCGTGCAGCCGGATGATCGGGAAGTAGAAGTCGGCCCCGGCCACCATGGCGGCGTCACCGTGCCGGAAGACGTCGAGGACCGACTCGTCGTACTGGGTGACCAGGGCGCGGGCCCGCCCGCCGGGGAAGGCCCCCGGGATGCTCCAGATCTCGGCGAGGCGTTCCAGCGCGGTGGTGACGTTCGGATGCCGCCACGAGGCGGTGCCGTCGATGAGCCCCTGGTAGGTGGCCGGGTCGATGGCGAGCAGGGCGTTGGCGAACCAGTCGGCCAACACCCAGCCGTCCGCGGCGCCGATCGCCAGGGGGGTGCGGCCGGCCGCTGCCAGGGTCCGGCAGGTGGCCACCCATTCGTCCCACGTCCCCGGCACGGCGCGGAGCAGGTCGGGGCGGTACCAGACCAGGGACTTGTGGGCGGCCTTGAACCAGGCGCCGTAGACCTGCCCATCAGAGGTCAGCAGGCGCTCCCACGCCTGCGGGGCGCCCGGCGCGGATGCCATCGGAACGAGGTCGCGGTGCTCGGCGCCGATCAGGCCGGGCTGGGAGACCATCGCGATGTCGGGCGCGGCGGTGCCCGCCACCTGGTTGCCGATCAGCGCGGGAAGGTCGTTGCCCGCAGACAGCACCTCGACCCGCCAGGCGTCCCGCCGGGGGAAGCCGGCGATGACCTTGCGGAACCTGGTGAGCTCCCAGCCGCTCCACACGGCGGCCACCTTCACGGCCGGCCGGTCCGCGCAGCCCACGGCGGCGCCCGCCACGCTGATCAGGACCAGGGCGCGCATCGCGTCCCTACGGCGCATCGACGATCGCCTCCGGCCTCACCGTCGTGCCCAGTGCCCCGCCGCGCTCCGCGGAGTCGGTGATCACCAGGACGGCGACGTCCTGGCTGCGGGCGGCCGCGACGGCGGCCCGGCACAGCGTCTCGCCCCGCCGGTCCTCGATCACGATCGCGCCGGGCCGGACCTCGAGGCACAGCGCCCGCGCCACCGCGACCTGCAGCCGCTGCACCGGGGACAGCTCGTGCGGGCGCAGGCCGCGGACGCTCTCGAGCTGGAGGTCCTGGAGCCGCCGGCGGACCCGGGACCGGTGGCCGCGCCCGCAGGCGTACGCCACGTTGCGCTCGACGGTGAGGTGCGGCAGCAGGCCCCCGCCCGGCGGGACCAGGGCGATGCCGCGCCGGCCGGGGGGAAGGCCGGTCACCTCGCGGTCGTCCACGCTCACGGCCCCGTCGACCGGAGCGGAGAGCCCGGTCAGCACGTCGGCCAGCGCGGACGCGGCGGGACGTGACGCGACGACGATCGCGGACTCGGGGACGGCGATGTCCATGCGCAAGCGGGTGCCCGCTGCCTCCCAGACAAGAGCATGCAGTTGCAGGCCCTTCACTTCTCTCCTCGGCTCCCGGAAAGGGGCGGCTGTGGGCGGTCGCTCCGTATGATGTACGGCACCTTAACCCGGCATCGCGGATGACGTAACCCTCAAATGACGCGGGCCCTGAGGCCTTCCGGCGCGGGGCTCGGGATCACCCGGCGTGCCCGCGGGCCCGGCCGCCGGGTGCGGCGCAGGCCGGGGCCCGCTAGTTCCAGACCTCGGTGATGGGGGCCGCCGAGGACGCCCTGCCGGCGTGGGCCGTGTGGTAGATGTCCTCGATCGTCCGCAGCAGGTTGTAGTGGCCGTACGGGGCCGGGTAGCGCCCGGTCTTGACGTGGGCGCCGTAGAACACCGTGGGGATCCGGTTGCCCTCGCTGTGGTCGTCCTCGTCGGCGGTGACGACGAGCAGGCTGTTGTGCGTCCGGGCCCAGGTGGCGTAGGAGCCCAGCCGGTCGCGCAGCCAGGTGTCGCCGGTGCGCACCGAGCAGTCGTGCATGTCGTGGCACAGGTTCGGCACCACGAACGAGACCGTCGGCAGGGTGGTGAAGTCGGACGGCCACCGGGCGAAGGTGTGCCCGGTCGAGGCCGGCACGTTGCTGAAGGAGAACCACGGGTTGTGCTTGCGCGCGTACCTCGTCGGGCTGTTGACGCAGACCATCGAGCCCTCCGCGGGCAGGCCCTCGTTGTAGCTGCCCCAGGAACGCCCGGCGTCGATGAGCTCCCTGCCCAGGTTGGGGATGGCGAACTGCGAGCCCGGCGGCGGGCAGGCGTTGCTGGTGACGCCCTGGGTGCCGCCGGAGAACATCGCGAAGTAGTTGGGCTGGCTGGGGTGGGTCTCGGCGGTGAAGCCGGTGAGGTCGGCGCCGCGGGCGGCGAGTGAGTTGAGGTACGGGGCGGCCGGGCTGCCGATGATCTGGGAGTAGGCGTGGTTCTCCAGGACCACCACGACGACATGGTCGAGGGCCGGGAGCGCCGCCGCGTCCGCGTCCGGGTGGAGATCGGAGTGGAGACAGGCCGTGGTGGCGAGCAGGAGACCGGCGGCCGGGACGGCGGCCCGATGCCGGTGCCGGCGCCGCGCACGCCGGGATAAGGCCGGATGTTCCCGCACAGAGACCTCCTGAGGAGCCGGGTGATGCCCGACCCCGGCCCCGTGCCATCGGCGCACACGCGCCGCCTGGTGAACGAGGCGCCGCCACGGGTGGCCGCTCAGATCAACGTGACATGGAGTGAAATTGCCGTTGATAGAGGCGGAAAACGCGCCGTGGTGAAGTCTTTGCAGATGCGAGGGCCTTCGGCCTCAGCGGTCGCGCCGGGTGACCAGCCGGGCCAGTCCCTCGAGCTCGGTGGCCGCCCGCTCGGCGGGACGGGCCGCCCGCAGCCGGCGCAGTGCCTCGGCCAGCAGCTGGTCGGCGTGCGCCTTGCTCCAGGCACGCCCGCCCGCGCGGCCGATGAGGTCCGCGGCGTGGACGACCTCGGCGTCCGTCAGCGGCTGCTCGCGGCGGTAGAGCTCGGCCAGCTCGGTGCCGGCGGCCGTGCCGGAGCTCAGGGCGGCCACCACGGGCAGGGACTTCTTCCGGTTGTGCAGGTCCGAGTAGACCGGTTTGCCGGTCACCGCGGGATCTCCCCAGATGCCCAGGAGATCGTCGACCAGCTGGAAGGCCACGCCGAGGTTCTCGCCGAAGGCGCGCAGGTGCCCGACCTGCTCGGCATCACCGTCGCCGAACGTGGCACCGAGTGCGCACGCGCACCCCAGCAGGGCACCGGTCTTGCCGCCCACCATGCCCAGGCACTCGGCCAGGCCGACGTTCGCGCGGTCCTCGAACGCCATGTCCGAGCTCTGGCCCTCCACCAGGTCCTGCACCGCGGCGGAGAGCATCCTGGTGCCCGCCTGCGCGGAGGGATGCCGCCCGGCGGCGACGACGTCGAAGGCCAGGGTCAGCAGCGCGTCCCCCACCAGGATGGCCGCGTTGGTCCCGAACACGCTCCATGCCGTGGGGCGGTGGCGGCGGGTCAGGTCCCCGTCCATCACGTCGTCGTGCAGCAGCGAGAAGTTGTGCACGAGCTCGACCGCGACCGCGGCGGGCAGCGCCGCGGTGTGCGCACCGCCGGCGGCGCCTGCCGCCAGCAGCACCAGCGTGGGACGCAGGGCCTTCCCGCCGTCCGTGCCGGTCGGCCTGCCCCGCTCGTCCCACCAGCCGAAGTGGTAGCCACTGATCAGCCGCATCGCGCCGGGCAGCGTGTCGACCGCCTCCCGCAGCGCCGGATCGACGACGACGCGGCCCCAGGCCAGCACCTCGTGCGCCGACCGGTCCTCGGTCATCTCCTCTGTGGGGCCCATCTGCCTGACACCTTTCGTCGCCTGCCTGCCCGGCCCCGGATCCCCGGCCGCGGGACGGTCCGGGACCGGGCGCCGGGCGATGAGCCACCGGGCCACCGGGTGCGGACCGGACGGGGGGGGGGCGCGGGCCCCCTCCGTGGCGGGCGCCCCCGCCGCCGGGACTTCAGTCGTCCGAACGCGCGATCTCGACGTTCTCGAGGATGCCGAGTGCGTCGGGAACCAGGACGGCCGCGGAGTAATAGGCACTGACGAGGTAGGACATGATGGCCTTCTCGTTGATGCCCATGAACCGCACCGAGAGACTGGGCTGGTATTCGTCGGGGATGCCGGTCTGGTGCAGGCCGATGACGCCCTGGTCCTCCTCCCCGGTGCGCATGACGAGGATGGAACTGGTCGCGGACTTGGTGATGGGGATCTTGTTGCAGGGGAAGATGGGCACCCCGCGCCACGAGGGCACCATGCTGTCGCCGAACTCCACGCTCTGCGGGTACAGGCCCCGCCGGTTGCACTCCCGCCCGAACGCCGCGATGGTGCGGGGGTGCGCGAGGAAGAAGCGTGAGTTGCGCCGCCGGGAGAGCAGTTCGTCCAGGTCATCGGGGGTGGGCGGGCCGCTCCGGGTGTGGATGCGCTGGTTGAGGTCCGCGTTGTGCAGCAGCCCGAATTCGGGGTTGTTGATGAGCTCGTGCTCCTGGCGCTCGCGCAATGCCTCGATGGTCAGCCGCAGTTGCTGCTCGATCTGGTTCATCGGCTCGTTGTAGAGATCCGCCACCCGGGTGTGCACTTGCAGAACGGTCTGGGCGACGCTCAGCTCGTATTCCCGGGGGGCCAGTTCGTAGTCGACGAAGGTGCCGGGCAATTGTGGCTCGCCGGTGTGCCCGGACGCCAATTCGATGGCCGCCTCGCCGTATTTGTTCTGCGACTGATCCGGGCCGGACTGCAATTGCTCGACGTGCGCGCGCAGCGTGTCGGACCGGCCGAGCAGTTCCTGGAACTCCTGCCGGGAAAGCGTCAGGACCGTGCAGCCGGTGACGGCCTTGACGGTGAACTCCCAGTCGCCGCGCGCACCGATGAGCGTCTGGTCGCCGAAGTGGTCGCCGTCCGCGAGCACCCCGAGCACGGCCTGGTCGCCGTACTTGCCGGCGCCGATCTTGTGCACCTTGCCGTGCGCGATGAGGACGGCCTGGTCGGCCGGGCGGCCGGCCTCGACGATGACGTCGCCCGGCTCGAACTCCTGCTGGGTGAACCGGCCGGAGAGCGTCTCCAGCACGGTGTTGTCGCCGAAGTCCCGCAGCAGCGGGAGCTCGCGCAGCTCCTGCGGAATCACCTGCACGTGCGAGCCGGTCGTGGTGAACGTGACCCGTCCGTCGCCCACGGTGTAGGTGAGCCGCCGGTTCACCCGGTACGCCCCGCCGGCGACCTGCACCCAGGGCAGCAGCCGCAGCAGCCACCGGGAGGTGATGCCCTGCATCTGGGGCACGGACTTCGTGGTCGTCGCGAGATTGCGCGCCGCCTCGGTGCCCAGGCTCAACTGCGCCTGACCACTCTCCACACCAGAACCCGACTCCGTCACGAACCGCACCACCATTCCGTTTGTGAACCAACAGGGAACTGTCGAGTGCCTGTCTCCGAGAATGGCGCGCACTGGAAGTGGCCGGCGAAACGCCCGCAGCCAGTAATATGCGCCCTTCTGCGCCACTCACGCTAACGTCCGAATATCCTTGATCGCAATAACTCAGGGCAACGGAGTTGGAGCGCTCGGTAGTCACAAATAGGGCATACGCCCCTTGTCGTGCATTCGCGAGATCGATGTATTACGCGGCGGCGTTTTTCCTTGATGGATGTCGCGACCCGGTACGGCGCCATTCGTTTCGAGCGGGGCCCGGAGTCGCGCGAAAGGCGGGGGACCCGGGACGGCTGAGATCGCCCTGTCACGGCCACCGGGGCCGGTGTCAGCCCAGGGCGCCGGTGGTGTCGGCGGGCAGGGAGCCGCCCCACGGCGGATCGGCGCCGGGCACCTTGCAGGTCTCGGCGGCGACGTGGGCGGCGAAGGTCATCGCGCGCCGGAGGTCGTCGAGGGTCACCTCGCCGAGCCGGCCGCCCAGCCGTCCCCGGCCGTCCAGCCAGTGCAGCAGGCCGGCGGTGAAGGCGTCACCCGCGCCGACGGTGTCCACGGGGGTGATGTCCGGTGCGGGAACGGTCAGGCGGGTGCCGTCGAGGGAGGCGAAGGCGCCCTCGGCCCCCCGGGTGACCACCACGAGGCGTACCCCGTCGTCGTGCCAGCCGTCGCACACCCGCTCCAGGTCGGCGCCGGGGTAGAGGAGCCCGAAGTCCTCGTCGCTGAGCCGGAAGATGTCGGCCAGCCGGGTCCAGCGGCCCAGGCGGGCGCGGTAGGCGTCCGGGGGGACCAGGCGGGGCCGGACGTTGGGATCGATGGAGACGGTGGCGTGCGGGCGCACGTCCTCGAGCAGTTCCTCGATCAGGGGCCCGCCCGGCTCGCGGATCAGGGCGAGGGATCCGGTGTGCACGCAGGACACCTCGGCGGGCCGGCGCGGGGCGAGCTCCTCGCGGGTCCACTGCCAGTCGGCGGTGCCCTCGGCGTAGAAGTCGTAGGTCGCCTGCCCGGAGGCGTCGATCGCGGTGATGGCGAGCGTGGCGGGTTCGGCGGCCCGCACGCAGTGGGTCAGGTCGACCCGGGAGGCGACCAGGTGACCGCGGACGAGGTCCCCGAACGGCCCGGACGCGAGCCTGCCGATGAAGCTGGTGGGGGTGCCCAGGCGGCCGAGCGCGATCGCGGTGTTCACCGGGCTGCCGCCCGGCCTGACCTCCAGCTCCAGCACGCCCCGCGCCCGCCGGCCGGAGGCGGGGCCGGAGCCGGCCCCGGGGAAGGCGTCGGCCACGGCCTCGCCGATCACCGCTATGTGACTCATGATGGTCCGATCATCTCCTGGCCCGCCGGGCGGCCGGGTCCCCGGGGGCGGGCCGGAGCCGGGTCCGGGGCGCAGCCGCACGACTCGCGGTGCATGAACCGCGGTTCGAGCCGTACGGTCTCCGGCGGCCGGCGGGGATCGCCGATCCGGGCCAGCAGCAGCTGCACGGCGCGGGCCCCGATCTCCCGGATCGGCTGGGCCATCGTGGTGAGCCGCGGCCGGAAGTGCGCGGCCCACTCGAAGTCGTCGAACGACACCAGCGCGATGTCCTCGGGCACGCGCACCCCCAGCTGGTCCAGGGTCCGTACCGCCCCGATCGTCATGTGGTTGTTGGCGACCACCAGCGCGGTCGGCGGGTCGGCGAGTTCCAGCAGCCCGCAGACGGCGCGTTCGGCCTCGTCGGCGTTCGAGCCTCCGGTGGTGATGAGCCGGTCGTCGCCGTCCAGCCCGCTCCTGCGCAGTCCCTCGCGGTAGCCGCGGACGCGTTCGTCGCTGGTGGACAGCCCCGGGCGGCCGGAGACCATGGCGATGCGGCGGTGGCCCTGCTCGGCGAGATGCCCGGTGAGCCGGGCCGTCGCCTCGACGTTCTCGCTGCCGACCTGGTCGAAGTCCCCGGACGCGCAGCGGTCCACCAGCACCGCGGGCACGCCGAGGTCGCCGAGGTAGCGCAGGGCCGCACCGCCCGGCCCGGCCGCCGTAGCCAGCAGGACGCCGTCCACCCGCCGCTGGTGGAGAGCCTCCACGACGTGGAGCTCCTTGGCCGGGTCGTCATGGGTGTCCGACAGCAGCAGGGTGTAACCGGCCCGGCCGACCTCCGCCTCGATCGCGGACACGATGTCGGCGAAGTAGAAGTTCGTGATCGCCGAGATCGCCAGCCCGATGGTCTGGGTGCTGCCGCTGACCAGGGACTTGGCGATGGTGTTGTGGATGTAGCCGGAGTCCTTGACGGCCGCCAGGACACGCTTGCGGGTCTCCTCCTTCACGAAGCGCGTGCCGTTGATGACGTGCGACACCGTGGAGACCGAGATGCCGGCCTGCCGCGCCACGTCGGCCATCGTGACCATCTGCCCCCCTGCTTCGTCGAGACCCGTTCGTGACGAAAGCGATTGCGCAAACGCTTGCGCAAACGCTTTCGTGACCGCAAGATAACGCCTACGAAACCCGGGCGAAACCCCTTCCGGCGGAATCGCCGGAGAATCCGAGGAGGTCATCATGGCCCCGGCAGTCACTCCCACCCCCACGAACACCCGTCCGCGCCGTCGTGCCCTGATCGCCGTGGTCGCGGTCGTGGCGGCGGGCGCCGCCCTGCTCGCCGGCTGCAGCTCGTCGAGCACGTCCGGCTCGTCCGGCAAGGTGAAGGTCGGCCTGATCACCAAGACCGAGACCAACCCGTTCTTCGTGAAGATGAAGGACGGTGCAGCCAAGGAGGCCAAGGCCAAGGGCGTCACCCTGATGACGGCCGCCGGCAAGTTCGACGGCGACAACGAGAGCCAGGTGACGGCCATCGAGAACATGGTCGCGGCGGGCGTGAAGGGCATCCTCATCACGCCGAGCGACACCAAGGCGATCGTCCCCGCCATCCAGAAGGCCCGGGCCAAGGGCATCCTGGTCATCACCCTCGACACCCCGACGGAGCCGCAGAACGCGGTCGACGCGCTGTTCGCCACCAACAACTTCCAGGCGGGCGTGCTGATCGGCCAGTACGCCAAGGCCCGGATGGCCGGCAAGCCCGCCAAGATCGCCACCCTCGACCTGGCCCCCGGCGTCACCGTCGGCATCCTGCGGCACAACGGCTTCCTCAAGGGCTTCGGCGCCGCGAGCGTCGACGACAAGGCGACCGCGCTGGCCTCGGCCCCGCAGGTCGTCTGCTCCCAGGACACCCAGGGCGACCAGGCCAAGGGGCAGACCGCGATGGAGAACTGCCTGACCAGGACACCCGGCATCAACCTCGTGTACACGATCAACGAACCGGCCGCGCTGGGCGCGTACACGGCCCTCAAGGCGAAGGGGCTGGACAAGAGCGTCATGATCGTCTCCGTGGACGGCGGCTGCACCGGGACCCGCGCGGTCAAGAGCGGCCAGATCGCGGCGACCTCCCAGCAGTACCCGCTGAAGATGGCCTCGCAGGGTGTGGACGCGGTGGTCGCCTACGCGCAGGGTGGGACGAAGGCCTCGGGCTACACCGACACCGGCGTCACCCTCATCAGCGACAAGGCGGTGCCCGGCGTCGACTCGAAGGACACCGCCTTCGGTCTCGCCAACTGCTGGGGCTGAGCCCCCGCGGGGCCCGGTCCGCACCGGGCCGGGCCCCGGCCCTCCTCGTACCAGCCACCCTTGGAGGTGTTTCGCACGATGACCACCCCGACGACCGCGCCCGCCCCGGCGCCACCGGCCGCCCGCCCGGCGCCCGCGTGGCGCACCGCGGTCAGCGGCTCCACCCTCGGCCCGCTCGCCGCCCTGCTGCTGGCCTGCGTCTTCTTCACCCTGCGCACCGACACGTTCCTGACCGGCGGCAACCTCTCGCTGATCATCCAGCAGGTCATGGTGGTCGGCGCCCTGGCCATCGGGCAGACGCTGATCATCCTCACCGCCGGGATCGACCTGTCCAACGGCGCCGTCATGGCGTTCGGCACCATCGTCATGACCAAGCTGGCGGTCGACGGGACCGTGCCGCCGCTGGTGGCGATCGCCCTCGGCATCCTGGTCTGCGGCGCCTTCGGGCTGGCCAACGGCCTGCTGGTCACCCGGATCTCGCTGCCGCCGTTCATCGTCACGCTGGGCATGCTCAACATCGCCTTCGCGCTGACCCACATCTACTCCAACGAGGAGACGGTCACCCAGCTCCCCTCGGCGCTGACGGCGCTCGGAAACACCTTCCGTCTCGGCAGCACCGACGTGACGTACGGGTCGGTGCTGGTGATCGCGCTGTTCCTGGTGTTCGCCTACCTGCTCAGCCAGACGGCGTGGGGCAAGCACGTCTACGCCGTCGGCAACAACCCCGAGGCCGCGCGGCTCACCGGCATCCCGACCAAGCGGCTGCTGCTGGCCGTCTACGCCATCGCCGGGCTGGTCTACGGCGTCGCCGCCCTGCTGCTGGTCGCCCGTACCGGCGTCGGTGATCCCAAGGCGGGGCAGACCGACAACCTGGAGAGCATCACCGCCGTGGTGCTGGGCGGCACGAGCCTGTTCGGCGGCCGCGGCGCCGTGCTCGGCACCCTGATCGGCGCGCTGATCGTCGGTGTGATCCGCAACGGCCTCCAGCTCATGGGGGTGAGCTCCATCTACCAGATCCTCATCACCGGGATCCTGGTCATCCTGGCCGTCACCATCGACCAGATCTCGCGCCGGAGGACCTCATGACCGCCGTTCTGTCCGCCCGCGGGCTCGTCAAGCGCTACGGCCAGGTCACCGCGCTGGACGGCGCCGACTTCGATCTGCTGCCCGGCGAGGTGCTCGCGGTCATCGGAGACAACGGCGCCGGGAAGTCGAGCCTGATCAAGGCACTGACCGGTGCGGTGCAGCCCGACCAGGGCGAGATCCGGCTGGACGGCGAGGTGGTGCACTTCCGCAGCCCGATCGACGCCCGCCGCAACGGCATCGAGACCGTCTACCAGGACCTCGCCGTGGCGCCCGCCCTCGACATCGCCGGCAACCTGTTCCTCGGCCGGGAGCTGCGCCGGCCGGGCGTCCTCGGGCGGGTGTTCCGGCTCCTGGACAAGCCGCGGATGCGCGCCGAGGCCGCCCAGCACATGGACGAGCTGAAGATCGGGCTGCGCTCGCTCACCCAGCGCGTGGAGACCCTGTCCGGCGGCCAGCGGCAGGGCGTCGCGGTGGCCCGCGCCGCGGCCTGGGCCCAGCACGTCGTCATCATGGACGAGCCCACCGCCGCGCTCGGGGTCAAGGAGTCGGGTCAGGTCCTCGACCTCATCCGCAGGGTCCGCGACCGCGGCCTGCCGGTCGTCCTGATCAGCCACAACATGCCGCAGGTGTTCGAGATCGCGGACCGCATCCACGTCCAGCGGCTCGGCCGGCGCGCCGCCGTCGTCGATCCGGCCGACTACTCCATGTCCGACGTCGTCGCCATCATGACCGGGGCCATCCGGGTCGAGGACGAACGCGCCGTCGTCGTCGACTCCGGAGCCGCCGCTGCGGCGGGTGTGACCGAGGACCGCGACCACCCGCCGAGCCGGGGGAGGAGCACCTGAGCACCGGCGGCCGGCCGGCCCGCCGCCTGGCGCGGGCCGGACCGGCGGGCGGGCGCCGCCGGGCGGAACGTGGGATCAACCGGTGACGAACCAGATGGCGCGCACCAGTTCGTCGGTCTCGTTGAGCAGCCGGTGCGGCACGTCGCCGCGCATCGCGATGGCGTTGCCCTGCGTGAACTGCTTCCGCTCGCCATTGATCACGATGGTCAGTGTGCCCTCGAGAACGTAGCCGTAGTCGTTTCCCTTGTGCTGCTGAGGCTGGTCGGCCGGGGCGGAGTCGGCACCGGGCTCGTATTCGGTGAGCAGGAAGTCGATGCGATCGCCACCGATCTCGTCGGTCAGCCGGTGCCATCGCACGCCGGTCTGGAAGGCGAGATACTCGGCGACCGGCGGAGTGTCCTTTGCGCCCTCGGCGTCTGGTTCGCCGTTCTTATCCGTGGCCGTTTGCCTGGCCGGCGACACCGAATGTCCGAGCAGTTCGTCCAGGGACAGGTTGAGCTCGGTTGCGATGGCGAACAGGGTGCTCACCGTGGCCTGGCTCTGGCCCAGCTCGAACTGGGAGAGGAAACTCGCCGAGACCCCCAGCCGGCGTGCCATTTCACGCACCGACAGCCCGGCCTGCATGCGCTCACGACGGACGTTCTGTCCGACGGAGCCGCTCATTCCGCCCGGGCCGACATTGCGCGACACGACCACGCGGTGCTCCCTGCGATGGTTGGTTGCGGTATATATCTCAGCGTACAGGGCCCGTCGATGGAGGCGGACAATGTGCCTCACCGTCCCGCGGGCCGGGGCGAACGGCTGCTGCCGGCGGCTCGGCGCGCAACTGCTCGCGCAAAGCGAAACGCTGCACCTTTCCGCTCGCGGTCCTTGGCAGGTGATCCACTATCTTCAGCATTTCCGGGGCCTTTTGCGTCGCTAGTCCGGATTGCACTAGATGTTCGCGCAGATCGTCGAGAGTCGGCGTTCGGCCGGCGACCGGAACGACATAGGCACAGGCGCGTTCGACGAGGACGGGGTCCGGGTAGCTCACCACGGCGACGTCGCTCACCCACGGATGTTCCAGGAGCGACGACTCCACTTCGGCGACGCTGAACTTCTCCCCGCCGCGGTTGATGATGTCCTTGATCCGGCCGGTGATGTGCACCGTGCCGTCCGCGTCCAGGCGCGCCTGGTCGCCGGTGCGGAAGTAGCCGTCGGCGGTGAATGCGGCGTCATTGAGCCCGGCGTCGAGGTAACCGAGAAAGAGCTCCGGTCCGCGTACGAGCAGTTCCGGCATGCCGTCGTCGTCGTTCCGCACGACCATCTCGTTGCGTCCCATCGGCCTGCCCTCCCCGGCGGCGGCCTCGTCGAGATCGCCCAGCGGGTCGGCCATCGACGAGGTCGGCAGTTCGGTCGACCCGTAGGTGCGGACGACGCTGCTCCCCATCACCCGGTGCGCGCGGCGCACCAGCTCGGTAGGGATGTCGGCCCCGCCGCAGACGAAGATGCGCAGGCTGGACCCGGCGCGCCCGGAGTAGCGGTCGGCCAGCCCACGCAGGAACGGCGTCGCGCTCACGGTGAAGGTGCAGCCGTTGGACTCGATCAGCTCGACCGCCGCCGCCGCGTCCCACCTGTCCTGCAGCACCACGCCGCACCCCAGATCGGCCGGCAGCACGATGCCGTAGCTCAGCCCGGTGATGTGGCTCAGCGGAGACGCCATGAACACCCGGTCGTGGTCGTCCAGCCGGCAGGAGCGGGCCATGTCGCGTGCTTCGGCGAGCAGGGTCTGGTGGCTGTGCAGCACGCCTTTGGGCTGTGCGGTGGTGCCCGAGGTGTACAGCACGACCGCGACGTGGTCGGGTCGCGCTCGTGGTCCGGGCGGCTCCGGCACCGCGGTTCGCAGCAGGTCGTCGAGCGGGTCGGCGCCGGGAGCCCGGCCGCGGACGCTCACCAGCACGGCATCCGAGGACAGGCCGGTGAGGACCGAGCGGAGCTCGGCGGCATGCGCATGGGAACGGAACAGGGACGGCGCGACGACCGCCCTGGGACGAACCTGGCCGATGATGAAGCGGAGCTCATGAGCCCGGTAGATCGGCACGACCGGCACCAGGACGCCGCCGGCGAGGAAGACGCCCCACGCCACGGCCACCGACTCCCACCAGTTGGGCAGCTGGGTGACGACGCGATCGCCCGGCTCGACTCCCCGCGCGCGCAGTCCGGCGGCGACGCTCTCGGCGGCCGACACGAGCTCGGCATACGTGAGCGTCGTACCGCCCTCGACCACCGCGACCGTGTCCGCATGGCTCCCGGCCGAAGACCGCAGGCGGTCGACGAACGTCTCGTGCGGCAGGTCATGGCCGGCCGTGTGCGGTCTGGTCGCGCTCAGCACGCGACCACCTCGCGCACCATGGCGACGATGTCGGCCGGTCCCGCGCTCCATCGCCTTTCGAGCGCGGGTGCGTACGGCGCCGGAGAGTAGGCCGCGCCGACCCGGCCGACCGGTGCGTCGAGCGACCAGAAACCCTCGCGCACGGCGAGCGCCGCGAGTTCGGCGCCGACCCCGAAGTCCACCACGGCCTCGTGTGCGACGACCAGCCGGTTGGTGCGCCGCAGCGAGCCGAGCACGGTCTCCCGGTCCAGGGGAACGATCGTCCGCAGGTCGATCACCTCGGCCTCGATGCCCTCCGCGCTGAGCGTCTCGGCGGCCTCGAGCGCGTCGAGGACCATGCGTGACCAGGACACGAGCGTGACGTCGCGCCCCGACCGGACGATTCTGGCCTGGCCGAGCGGAACACGGTGATCGCTGGGCGGCATGGGGGACTTCTTCTCGTACAGCAGCCGGTTCTCGATGAACACGACGGGGTTGTCGTCCTCGATGGCCGAGCGCAGCAGGCCGTAGGTGTCCGCTCCCGAGCTGGGCATCACGACCGTCAACCCGGGGACGTGCGCCATCAGCGTCTCGAGGCTCTGCGAGTGCTGGCTGCCGGACGAGCGGCCCGAACCGAACTGGGTGCGGATCACCAGCGGGACGGTGACCGCCCCGCCGGTCATGAACCGCAGTTTGGCGGCCTGGTTGAGGATCTGGTCGAAGCACACCCCGAGGAAGTCGAGGTACATGAGCTCGACCACCGGTCTGAGACCGGCCATCGCCGCTCCCACGCCCAGTCCCATGATCGCTGTCTCGGCGATCGGGGTGTCGAGCACCCGGTCCGGAAACCGCTCGTGCAGGCCGCGGGTGATGCCGAAGACGTTGCCGCCGGCGACGTCGATGCCCGCGAGGAACACGGAGGGGTCGTCGGTGAGCGCGTCGTGCAGGGCCTGCCGGAGGATGCGGGATCCGGAGGAGGGCTGGTCGCCGGTCGCCGGGAGGGCGACGGGCGGTGCCGGGCTGCGGCGCCGCGCGTACACGTGGTCGGTGGCGCCCGCCGGGTCCGGCTCGGCGGACCTGCGGGCGAAGGTCTCGGCCTCGGCGACGACCGCCTCGGCCGCCCGATCCACCTCGTCGATCTCGGCGGTGGTGAGACCGAGTCCGGTGAGCCGCGCGCGGGCACGCACCAGCGGATCGTGCGCGGACAGCCCGGCCAGCTCGGCCTGATCCCGGTAGCGCTGCCCGTCGCCCTCGTAGTGACCGCCGACCCGCATCGTCCGGCCCTCGACGAGGAACGGGCCGCCGCCGGAACGGACCTTGTCGAACACCTCGACCATGCCGTCCGCCACGGCCGCCACGTCGTTTCCGGCCAGCTCGACGAAGGGGACGCCGTAGGCGAGGGCGCGCTGCGCGATCGGCACGGGATGCTGATCGGCGGCACGCGAGAACTCGGAGTATCCGTTGTTCTCGCAGAAGAACACCACCGGCAGCCCGCGCAGGGCGGCGAGGTTGAGCGACTCGTGGAAGGCGCCCGTGGCCACGGCGCCGTCACCGAAGAACGCCACCACCAGGTCGCCGCCGCCGCGGCCGGCGAGAGCGTGCGCGGCGCCGACCGCGATGGGGAGTCCCGCGCCGACGATGCCGTTCGCGCCGAAGATCCCGATGCTCGGATCGGCGACATGCATCGAACCGCCCCGGCCCCGGCACGAGCCGGTCTCCTTGCCCAGCAGCTCGGCGAGCATGCGTCGTGGTTCGAGGCCCTTGGCGAGGACGTGCCCGTGCCCGCGGTGGGTCGAGGTGATCACGTCCTCGGGCCGTGCGTGGAACAGCGCACCGACCGCGCAGGCCTCCTGGCCGACCGAGGTGTGGACGAAACCGGGCACGAGCCCGTCGCGGTAGAGGATCGAGATGCACTCCTCCATCCGGCGGATGACGACCATCCGGCGGTAGGCGTCGAGTAGCTGCGCACGATCCATGGGGGGCTCCCTCCGGCGCGCACCGTGACTCCGTCCGCGCTCTCCGTCCGCAATGTAGCCAGCCCGCCCCGACAGTGTCCAGTGCCACTTGACGTTGACTCGGGCCGGGGCCGCCGTCCGGGGCCGGAAAATTTCCCGCAAATGGGCGTCAAGTGGCACTTGACAATCATGTTACGGCGATCCACGATGGTCCGCACCCCGCCAGATCACGGCGATCCGATCGACTGTCGGGCCCACGACCATTCGACTATTTCGACCAGTCGCCCCGCTCCACCGCGAGCCGGGCGCCGGTCGGCCCATGCCTGTACCTCATCAATTCGCCCACGCTTCGGAGAGGCCGCTATGCGCCGAGAAGATGTCGAGTTCGACAGCGAAGGCACTCTGATCAGAGGCTGGTTGTATCGGCCCGACGACGCGGTGGGGGACGTTCCCGCGGTGGTGCTCGCCGGCGGTTGGTGCTATGTCCGCGAACTGGTCATGCCCTATTACGCCGAGGCATTCGCGTCCATGGGCATGGCCGCCCTGATATTCGACTACCGCTGCCTCGGCGCGTCCGAGGGCGAGCCCAGGCAGCACCTTGATCCATGGGCGC
This sequence comes from Actinomadura scrupuli, assembly GCF_050971785.1. NCBI lineage: Bacteria > Bacillati > Actinomycetota > Actinomycetes > Streptosporangiales > Thermomonosporaceae > Actinomadura > Actinomadura scrupuli. The sequence continues at coordinate 454,916 of NZ_JBPCCU010000003.1, forward strand.
AGATCCGTGACTACCAGAACGCCCTGAGTTTCCTCGAACGCGGCGACGGAATCGACGCGGATCGCCTGGGGGCCTGGGGAATCTCGTACTCCGGCGGGCACGTCCTGATCCTGGGCGCGACCGATCCCCGGGTGAAGGCGATCGTCAGTCAGATCCCGGTGGTGGACGGCTACCGCAACATGCGCCGCGTGCACGGGACCATCGGTTACCGCAGGTTGTGGGAGGCGATCCTCCAGGACCGGCGACTTCGGTACGAGGACCCGGACAGCCGGCTGTACCTTCCGCACGCGAGTGAGAGCCCGGAGGAGGAACTGTCGTCGTGGCCGTTTCCGGAGACGCGAACGACCTTTGCGAAACTGCAGGAGACGGAGGCGCCGCTCTATCAGAACTCCAGCACGATGGAGTCGGTCGATCTGCTCCTCAATTATGACGTCAACCCGTTCGTCACCCGTATCTATGACCTGCCGACGCTCATGATCGTCGCGGAAGGCGACGATCTGACGCTCTGGGATCTCGAGATCGAGAGCTACAACCGGATCCCCACCGAGAAGAAGAAACTGGTCGTCCTCCCGCACACTTCGCACATGACGCTCTACAGCGATCGGGCCAAGCTGGCCGTCGCGGCCGAGGAGGCGTCACGTTGGTTCGCCGATCACCTCTTGTGAGGGCAGCGGCAGCGCAGCCGTGATCTCACCTGGCGGAGAAAGGCCCACCGGCGCAGCGGCGTCAATGAACCACTACATCTGACCGCGACCCATTCGGGTTGTGGCGGGTCATTCCATCTCAAAGGAGATGAGGGAAATGGCTTCGACCGAGTCCAAAATCGTAGATGTGGCGCTCCACGGCCAGTTCGCGCACCCGATGTCCAGGCGCGCGTTCTTTTCCGCGATGGGTGCCGCGGGGATCGTGGTCGGTGCCGCCGCATGCGGTGGCTCGTCCTCCGACGGGTCCGGTGCGGGCACCGGCGCGGCCTCGGCGGGCGGCGGCGGCAAGCTGAAGCACGACAAGACCTGGTGCCAGGTGACGACACTGTCCAACGACTTCTTCGTGGCCTTCAACGACGGCGCGAAGCAGGCGATGGCCGCGATCGGTGTGCCGATGGCGTCGTTCGAGGACCAGGGCAACGTCAACACGGCGATCGGCCAGGTCGGCAACGTACGGACCTCGAGCGGCAAATCGATCTTCGGTACGCCGGCGACCGAGGCACAGGCCGCCGCCGTGACGAAGGCCTGCCAGGCCGCCGGGATCTTCTACGCGAGCTCGTACACGGCCCCGGCGTGGTACACCCCGGCGGACGCCGACAAGTGGGCGCGCTTCATCACGCCGCCCTCGGTGAAGATCGCGGCTGCCACGGCGAAGGCGCTGTTCGACAAGGTCGGCGGATCCGGCACCATCATCCACGTCCCCGGTCAGAAGGGCTCCTCCGCCGACGACCAGCGGACGGCCGGCCTGAAGATGACGCTCAAGGACTACCCGAACATCAAGATCGTGACGGCCGCGCCGGGCAACTGGACGTCCGAGGACGCCCGCAAGTCGCTGACGAACATCCTGCCGTCGGTGAAGGACTTCGTCGGGGTGTTCGCCCAGAACGACAGCGAGGCGGCGGGCGTCATCGCGGCGCTCGACGCGCAGGGCATCAAGGGCAAGATCGTTGTCGGCTTCGACGGCAACAAGCAGAACATCCAGTACATCGCCTCGGGCAAGCAGTACCTGACCAGCGCGACGATCGGAGGTCTCACCGCCGGCCTGCTGGGCGTCACGGTGTTCGACGCGCTCAACGGCGTGAAGTTCGAACTGCCCGAGACGTTCCTCTCGCAGGGCGCGCTGCTCGTCACGCCCGACTCCGCGGACAAGGTGCTGAGCACCATCTACGCGGACAAGCTGCCGTTCGACTGGGCGAAGATGAGCAAGGCGCTCCACCCGAGCGACTGGGACCCGCAGACGCTGCTCAACCCGATCGACCCCAAGGAGTTCTACGCCGGCGTCCCGCAGGACCAGTACAAGCTGAACTCGGCCTGGGACACCGCGGACATCGCGAAGGTACGGACCGAGTACGCGGCCGCGTTCAAGTCGGGGCCGCTGGCCGAGTACAAGAGCGCGCTCGTCGCCTGAGCGCGGCGGCGTCCCACCCCCACCCCCCCGCGAGAGCTGGAGCCGACTTGCCTTCGACAGCGACCGTGACGATCACCGGTGTCTCCAAGAACTACGGCGCGGTGCACGCACTGCGCGACGTCTCGCTCGAGGTGCGCACCGGAGAGGTGCTCGGCCTGATCGGTGAGAACGGTGCGGGCAAGTCGACACTCATCGGGGTGCTGAGTGGAACGATCCGGCCGGACGAGGGAACGATGACCGTCGATGGCGCCCGGGCGCCGTTGGGCGATCCTCGGAAGCTGTCCGCGCTGGGCATCTCGGTCGTCGTGCAGGAGCAGGCGCTCGTCGAATCGCTGCGGGTCTACGAGAACATCTACCTCGGCCGGGAGGCGCTGGTACCCGGCCGGGGGCTCTCGCGGGCACGCCGGCTGCGGGCCGCGGCGAGCGCCCTCCTGCACGACCTGCATCTGGACGAGATCCGGGCCGACGCGCTCGTCGCGGACCTGAGCTATCCGCTGCGGCAGCTCGTCGAGATCGCCAAGGCGTTCGCGTCGGCGCAGCTCACCGACCGTCCGCCGGTGATCCTGCTGGACGAGCCGACGAGCGCGCTCAGCGAGCACGAGGTCGAGCTGCTCTTCTCGCTCATCGAGCGATGGCGTACCCGGGTGGCGTTCATCTACGTCTCGCACATCCTCCAGGACGTGCTCCGGCTGAGCACCCGGCTGCTGGTCCTCCGAGACGGCCAGGTGATCGACACGCTCCCCAACGAGGGCGTCACCGATGTCCGGTTGCACGAGCTGATGGTCGGCCGTGAGCGGAGCGCCGACTACTACCGTGAGGACCAGCAGAGTGGTGCCTCGTCCCCAGAGCCCGTCATCCAGATCACGGGCGGTTCGAAGCCGGGCGCCTTCACCGGCGTCGACCTCGCCGTGTGCCCGGGGGAGATCGTCGGAGTCGCCGGCGTGGTCGGCTCGGGCAAGTCCGAACTCGCGGCCGTCCTGGCCGGGGCGGAGGGCCTCGACTCCGGCTCGATCATCGTCGGCGGCGTCCCGCAAGGCCGGTGGACGGTTCCGCGGGCGGTCAGGAACGGCGTCTTCTACGTGCCGCCCGAGCGGGCGAACGACTCGCTGTTCACAACGATGTCCGTGCGGTCCAACATCTCTCTCGGGTTCCTCGACCTGATCACCTCGCGGTGGTCACGGCTGCTCAGGCTGCCCGCCGAGCGATCGAAGGCCGACGCGCTGGCCGACCGGCTGCAGATCAAGACGGAATCCCTCTCGACGCCCATCGGCGAGCTGTCCGGCGGCAACCAGCAGAAGGCCGTGTTCGCGCGGTGGCTGGGCCGTGACTGCCGCGTGCTCATCCTCGACGACCCGACGCGGGGCATCGACGTGGGCACCCGCGAGGAGATCTACACGCTCATCCGAGGCCTGGCGGCGGGGGGCGTCGGCGTGCTGCTGTGCGCGGAGTCGCTCGAGGAGATCATCGGGCTCGCCGACCGGATTCTCGTGCTGAAGGACGGCCACGTCACCGCCGAGATTCCCGCGCCCGCCGCCGCCAAGCCGTCCGAAGTCGACGTCGTACGCCACATGATGTGAGGTTCGAAGTGACCCCGAACTCGACCAACCTGCTGAAGCCCCAGACCGGCCGGGATCCGTCGTCTCCGCGGGCGCCCGCGCTGACGACGGCGCTGTTCTCCCGGCACCGGAACGTCCTCGTGCCGATCTTCGCGCTCATCGTGCTGGTGGCGTACTTCGGCGCCCAGAACTCCGCGTTCATCTCGACCGGCTCCGGGCAGAACATCCTGCGGCAGATGGCGTTCCTCTCCGTCCTCGCCCTCGCGGGCACGTTCGTCATCCTGATCGGCGGCATCGACCTGTCCGTCGCGGCGAACGCCACGCTGGCCGGCATCCTGATCGCCAAGTTGCTGGACCCGCTGGGCGGTCCGCTGGCCGTGATCGTCGTGCTGCTCATCGGCGGGTTGGTGGGGCTGCTCAACGGCGTCATCGCGACGTTGCTGAAGGTGCCCTCGTTCCTGGTGACGCTCGGCATGATGTCGGTGCTCGACGGCGTCTCGAACACGATCTCGAAGGGCGGTCCGGTCTCGTACAACTCCGGCCTGCTCAACACGCTGGTCAACACCTCCGGTATCCCGGGACTGCCGAACGGCGCGCTGATCGCGCTCGTCCTGACCGTCGCGTTCACCGTGCTGGTGTTCGCGACGTCCTACGGGCGCCATCTCTACGCGGTGGGCGGCAACGAACGGGCCGCCCGGCTCAGCGGGGTACGGGTGCGCACCGTCAAGCTGTCGGTCTTCATGCTCGCGGGCGTGATCGCGGCGGTGGCGGGGATCATTCTCACCGGGCAGGCGAGCACCGGGGTCCCGCTGGGCGCCGACCCGAGCCTGCTCAACTCGATCGCGGCGATCGTCGTCGGCGGGACCGCGCTGTCGGGCGGAGTCGGCGGCCCGCACCGGACCCTGCTCGGCACCCTGGTCATCGTCATCCTCGGATCCGGTATGGACATCACGTCCGTCGGCCCGTACACCCAGCTGATCGTGAAGGGCGCGGTCGTCATCCTGGCCGTCGCGATCACGATCGACCGCAAGCGCTACGGGCTGATCAAATGAGCGCGGGACGGGTCGAGGGCAAGGTCGCGTTCATCACCGGTGCGGCGCGGGGCCAGGGACGGAGCCATGCGGTACGCCTGGCGGAGGAGGGCGCGGACATCATCGCCGTCGATCTGTGCGCCGACCTGGAGAACGTGCCGTACCCCCTGGGCACCGCCGAGGATCTGGCCGAGACGGCCAGGCAGGTCGAGGCACTGGGGCGGCGCGTCATCGCCAGGCGGGCCGACGTCCGCGACCACGCGGCGTTGCGCGCGATCGCGGACGAGGGAGCGGCCGAGTTCGGTCGCCTCGACATCGTCGTCGCCAACGCCGGCGTCAACAAGCCCGCGCCCGCCCAGGACCTGGAGGAGCGGGTGTGGCTGGACGTCATCGACATCGACCTCGGCGGTGTGTGGCGTACCTGCAAGGCGACGATCCCGCACCTGATCGGCGGCGCGCGCGGCGGCTCGATCGTGCTGACCAGCTCGGCGGCCGGGCTGAAGGCGTACGCCAACATCGCGCACTACACGGCGGCCAAGCACGGCGTGGTCGGCCTGATGAAGACCCTCGCCCAGGAACTCGCGCCGCACCGTGTCCGGGTCAACACCGTGAACCCGACCCAGGTCGACACACCGATGATAATGAACGAACCGATGTTCGAGCTGTTCTGCCCGGACGTCGAGAACCCCACCCGTGCGGACTTCGCGCCGGTCTCCCAGGCGATGAACGCGTTGCCCGTTCCATGGGTCGACGCGCGGGACGTGAGTGACGCGGTGCTGTTCCTCGCCTCGGACGAGGCGCGCTACATCACCGGAGTGGCCCTGCCGGTGGACGCCGGCGTACTGATCAAGTGATTACCACCCAAGGAGTGAACATGGCAGGTCGCGTTGAGGGCAAGGTCGCCTTCATCACCGGTGCGGCACGTGGACAGGGACGCAGTCACGCCGTCCGGCTCGCGCAGGAGGGCGCCGACATCATCGCCGTCGACATGTGCGCCGACGTCGACACGGTCGACTACCCGATGGCGACCGCGGACGACCTGGCCGAGACGGCGCGCCAGGTCAAGGCGCTCGGCCGGCGGATCGTGACCGCCGAGGCCGACGTCCGCGACGCGGCGTCGCTGAAGTCCGCCGTGGACGACGGTGTCGCGCAGCTCGGCCGGCTCGACATCGTGTGCGCGAACGCGGGGATCCTGTCCAACGGTCAGTCGCACGAGCTGACCGAGGACACCTGGGGCCAGATGATCGACATCAACCTCAGCGGTGTGTGGCGTACCTGCAAGGTGGCGATCCCGCACCTGATCGAGGGCGGCCGCGGCGGCTCGATCGTGCTGACCAGCTCGGTGGCCGGCCTACGCTCCTACAACGGCGTGTCGCACTACGTGTCGGCGAAGCACGGCGTCGTCGGGCTGATGAAGACGCTGGCGCAGGAGCTCGCGGCGCACAGCATCCGGGTCAACACGGTGAACCCGACCCAGGTCGACACCGCCATGATCCAGAACGAGAGCATGTACCACCTGTTCTGCCCGGACATCGAGAACCCCACCCGCGAGGACTTCGGCGCGGCCTCGGCGGCCACGATCCAGTTGCCGATCGACTGGGTCGAGTCGATCGACGTCAGCAACGCCGTGCTGTTCCTCGCCTCGGACGAGGCGCGCTACATCACCGGTGTGGCCCTGCCGGTCGACGGAGGCGCGCTGATCATGTGATCCTCCGGCCGCCCGGCCTCAGGTGATCGGGTGGGCGCCGGGGCCTCGCCCCGGGCCCGCCCGGTCACGCCCGGAAGTCCTCCTCGCGGTACTCGCCCTGCGGACGGGCGTCCGCGTCCGGATGCTTGCCGTGCTCGCTCGCCCGCAGTTCCACCCGGCGGATCTTGCCGGAGATGGTCTTGGGCAGCTCGGTGAACTCCAGCCGGCGGATCCGCTTGTAGGGGGCGAGCCCGGCGCTGGTGTGGGCGAAGATCGCCTCCGCGGTCTCCGGGCCGGCCGTCCAGCCGGGGGCGAGGACGACGTAGGCCTTGGGCACGGTGAGCCGTACCGGGTCGGGGGAGGGCACGACCGCGGCCTCCGCGACCGCCTCGTGCTCGATGAGCACGCTCTCCAGCTCGAAGGGGGAGATGCGGTAGTCGGAGGACTTGAACACGTCGTCGGTCCGGCCCACGTAGGTGATGTAGCCGTCGGCGTCCCGCGAGCCGATGTCGCCCGTGTGGTAGTAGCCGGACGCCATCGCGGCGGAGTCGCGTTCCGGGTCGCCGTGGTAGCCGGTCATGAGCCCGAGCGGCCGGTCGGTGAGGTCCAGGCAGATCTCGCCCTCGTCGGCCGGCCGCCCGGTCGCCGGGTCGACCAGGGTGATGGCGTACCCGGGCACGGGGCGGCCCATCGAGCCGGGCCGGACCGGCTGGCCGGGCGTGTTGGCGATCTGGACGGTGGTCTCGGTCTGCCCGAAGCCGTCCCGGATGGTGACCCCCCAGGCCTTGCGGACCTGCTCGATCACCTCGGGGTTGAGGGGCTCGCCGGCGCCGACGACCTCCCGGGGCGGTGTGCGCAACCGGGTCAGGTCGGCCTGGATCAGCATCCGCCACACCGTCGGGGGCGCGCAGAAGCTGGTGACGCCGCAGCGCTCCATCTCGCTCATCAGCCGCTCGGCGTCGAACCGCGTGTAGTTGACGATGAACACGCACGCCTGCGCGTTCCACGGCGCGAAGACGTTGCTCCAGGCGTGCTTGGCCCAGCCGGGGGAGGAGATGTTGAGATGCACGTCGCCCGGCCGCAGGCCGATCCAGTACATCGTCGACAGGTGGCCCGCGGGGTAGGACGCGTGGGTGTGCTCGACCAGCTTGGGCTGCGCGGTGGTCCCGGAGGTGAAGTAGAGCAGGAGGGTGTCGCCGGCCCTGGTCGGCCCGTCCGGGGCGAACTCCGCCGCGGCCCGGTAGGCGGCGGCGTGGTCCAGCCAGCCCTCCGCCGGTGCGCCGACCGCGATCCGGGTGTAGTCGCCGGCCACCCCGGCGAACTTCGCGGTGTCCGCCGACCGGGCCACCACATGCCGCGCGGCGCCGCGGTCCAGCCGGTCGCGCAGGTCCGCGGCGCCGAGCAGCGGCGTGGCGGGGATGATCACGGCGCCGAGCTTCATGGCCGCCAGGATCGTCTCCCACAGCTCCACCTGGTTGCCCAGCATCACGATCATCCGGTCGCCGCGGCGTACCCCCTGGGAGCGGAGCCAGTTCGCCACCTGGCCGGACCGCCGGGACAGCTCGGCGAAGGACAGCCGGGTCTCCGCCCCGTCCTCCTCGACGATCCACAGCGCCGGCGCGTCGTTGTCACGGGCGATCTCGTCGAACCAGTCCAGTGCCCAGTTGAACTCCCCGAGGGCCGGCCAGCGGAACCCCTCGTACGCCGCCGCGTAGTCCGTACGCCGCGCCAGCAGGAAGTCGCGGGCGGCGCGGAACGCGGCGGCGCTGCCGGTGTCGGCCATGGCTCCTCCTCGAGCCCGCGGCGGCCGCTCGGGGCAGCGGCCCGTCCCGTGATGTGGCTCTTGTCACACGAAGGGTAATACGCAGGCGGGTGCCCGCCGCCGCTACGCCTGCCGCGCTCCGTTACGGCAGTCGGCCGTCATCAGATAGAGCAGCCCGGACATGGTGGAGGAGGAGACGATCTCGCCGCGGGCGATCAGCTCGGGCACGGAGGCCAGCGGGACCCATTCGACGCGCTCGGCCTCGACGTCGGTGGGAGGCCCGACGCGCACCGCGCCCTCGGCCCGGAAAATGTGATGAACGCCATCGGTGAGGCCCGGTGACGGGCGCACGTCGAGCAGGTGGGTCAGGGGCCCCGGGCGCCAGCCGGTCTCCTCCAGTACCTCGCGTGCGGCGGCCTCCACAGGCTCCTCACCTGCTTCGACGCGACCACCGGGGAGCTCCCAGCCCCAGGCGTCGGGGATGAACCGGTGTCGCCAGATGAGCAGGACCCGCCCCCGGTCGTCGACCGCCAGTGCACCGGCCGCGGGCCGGATCCGGACGAGGTGATGGTCGAACCTCCGCCCGTCCGGCAACTCGACGTCGGCCAGGTGCACGTCCAGCCAGGGGCTGTTGTACACAGCCGTTTCTCCATGGAGCGTCCATCGCATGTCGCGTCCCTCTCCGTATATCTCTACCGGGGACGCTATCGAGAGACGGCATCTCCTGACAGGTAGGGTCAGAACGTCGTCGGCAGGGTCACACGCCCGGAGGTGAGCACCACCGTGAGCACCGAGAGCACGTCCGGTGACCGGATCTGGACGGTGCCCAACGCGCTCAGCCTGGCCCGCCTGCTCGGTGTCCCGCTGTTCCTGTGGCTGATCCTGGTCGGCGCGGACTGGTGGGCCCTGGGCGTCCTGGTGCTCGCCGGAGCGACCGACTGGCTGGACGGCAAGCTCGCCCGGATGCTCGACCAGACCAGCAGGCTGGGCACCGTCCTGGACCCCATGGCCGACCGGCTCTACATCTTCGCGACCCTGGTGGGCCTGACGATCCGGGGCGTCGTCCCGGTCTGGCTGGCGGCCCTGCTGGTGCTCCGTGAGCTGCTGCTCGCGCTGACCATCCCGGTGCTCAGCCGGCACGGCTACGGCTTCCTGCAGGTGAGCTTCGTGGGCAAGGCGGCGACCGCCAACCTGCTCTACGCCTTCCCGCTGCTCCTCCTCGGCGACCACACGGGGACGTACGCGGAGGTGGCCAAGATCATCGGCTGGGCCTTCGTCATCTGGGGTACGGCCCTGTACTGGTGGGCACTGGTCCTCTACGTCGTCCAGGTGCGGCAGCTGGTGCTGGCCGACCGCGCCGGCGCCGGCCCCCGGCTCTCGATCGGCGATCCATGACCGACCCATGATCGGCCCGTGGCGGCCGGGGGAATCCCTCCGCGCCGGCCCGCGGGCAGGCAACGAAAGGAGCGACGCCAACACCATGAAGGCCGTTGTCATGGCGGGCGGTGAGGGCACCCGGCTGCGGCCGATGACCGCCAACCAGCCCAAGCCGCTACTTCCGGTCATCAACCGGCCGATCATGGAGCATGTGCTGCGCTTGCTGAAGCGGCACGGCTTCGACGAGACGGTCGTCACCGTACAGTTCCTGGCCGCACTGATCCGCAACTACTTCGGCGACGGCGAGGAGCTCGGCATGACGCTGAGCTACGCCACCGAGGAGATGCCGCTGGGCACCGCCGGCAGTGTCAAGAACGCGCAGGAGGCGCTGCGCGACGACCGCTTCCTGGTGATCTCGGGCGACGCGCTCACCGACATCGACCTCACCGACATGGTGCGCTACCACAAGAAGAACGGCGCCCTGGTGACCATCGGCCTCAAGCGGGTGCCCAACCCCCTCGAGTTCGGCATCATCATCGTCGACGACGAGGGCCGGATCCAGCGGTTCCTGGAGAAGCCCACCTGGGGCCAGGTCTTCTCCGACACGGTGAACACCGGGATCTACGTCATGGAGCCGGAGGTGCTCGAGCGGGTCGCGGAGGGCGAGTCCGTCGACTGGTCCAGCGACGTGTTCCCCAAGCTCCTCGCCGAGGGCGCCCCGCTGTACGGCTACGTCGCGGACTGCTACTGGGAGGACGTCGGCACCCACGAGAGCTACCTCAAGGCCCAGGCCGACATGCTCTCCGGCAAGGTCGACATCGAGATCGACGGCTTCGAGGTCTCACCGGGGGTGTGGGTCGCCGAGGGCGCCGACGTCGACCCCGAGGCGGTGCTCAAGGGCCCGCTCTACATCGGCGACTACGCCAAGGTGGAGGCCGGCGCCGAGCTGCGCGAGTTCACCGTGCTCGGCAGCAACGTCGTGGTCAAGGAGGGCGCCTTCCTGCACCGCGCGGTCGTGCACGACAACGTCTTCGTCGGCCCCTCCACCAACCTGCGCGGCTGCGTCATCGGCAAGAACACCGACGTCATGGCCGGCGCGCGGGTCGAGGAGGGCGCCATCGTCGGCGACGAGTGCGTCATCGAGCCGGAGGCGTACGTCTCGAACGGGGTGAAGGTCTATCCCTTCAAGACCATCGAGGCCGGCGCCGTCGTCAACACCAGCGTCATCTGGGAGTCGCGCGGCCAGCGCAGCCTGTTCGGGCCGCGCGGGGTCTCCGGCCTGATCAACGTCGAGATCACCCCCGAGCTGGCGGTCCGGCTGACCAGCGCGTACGCGACGACGCTGCGCAAGGGCCAGACGGTGGTGACGGCCCGGGACGCCTCACGCGCGGCGCGCACGCTCAAGCGCGCGGTGGTCAGCGCGCTCACCGCCAGCGCCATCAACGCGGCCGACCTGGAGGCGTGCCCGCTGCCGGTCGCCCGGTTCGAGACGGCCCGGGAGGACTGCGCCGGGGGCATCGTCATCCGCACCACCCCGGGCGACCCGCAGGGGGTCGACATCATGTTCCTGGACGCCAACGGCGGCGACCTGTCGCTGGCGGCGCAGCGCAAGCTGGAGCGGGTCTTCGGCCGGCAGGAGTACCGGCGGGCCTTCCCCGGCGAGATCGCCGAGCTCAGCTACCCGGCCCGCACCATCGAGACCTACACCCGGGACCTGCTGCGCCGGGTGGACATGTCCGGGGTCCGGGAGGCCGAGCTCAAGATCGTCCTGGACTGCGCGGGCGGCACCGCGGCCCTGGTGCTGCCCACCCTGCTCGGCAAGGTCGGGGTGGACGTGCTGACCATGAACAACCGGCTGGACGAGGCCAGCCCCACCGAGACGCTGGCCGAGCGCATGCGCGACCTGCAGCGGCTCGGCGAGCTGGTCTCCTCGGCGCGCGCCGCGTTCGGGGTGCGGTTCGACCCGGTGGGGGAGCGGATCTCCCTGGTCAACGAGAACGGCGAGCTGATCAGCGACGACCGGGCGCTGCTGGTCGTCCTGGACCTCGTCGCCGCGGAACGGCGGGCCGGCCGGGTGGCGCTGCCGGTCACCACCACCCGGGTGGCCGAGCAGGTGAGCCGGTTCCACGGCGTGGAGGTCGAGTGGACCTCCACCTCGCAGGACGTGCTCACCAAGGCCGCCGGCGCACCGGACATCATCTTCGCCGCCGACGGCCGGGGCGGGTTCGTCCTGCCGGAGTTCAGCTCGACGGTGGACGGCATCGCCGCCTTCATCCGGCTGGTCGGCCTGGTGGCCCGCACCCGGCTGACGCTCTCCCAGATCGACCAGCGCATCCCCGAGGCGTACCTGCTGAGACGGTCGGTGCCGACCCCCTGGGCGGCCAAGGGGAGCGTGATGCGGCACGTGGTGGAGGCCGCCGGCGAGCGCGTCATCGACACCACCGACGGCGTGCGGGTGGTGGAGGAGGACGGGCGGTGGGCGCTCGTGCTGCCCGACCCGTCCGAGGCCGTCACCCACCTGTGGGCCGAGGGACCGGACGGCGACGCCGCCCAGGCGCTGCTGGAGGAGTGGGCCGCGGTCGTCGAGCGCGCCGGCTCCTGACGGCGCCCGCCCGGCCGGGGACGAAGTGGTCGCAACACTTGCCAGAATGTCCACGTGAGCGAGCGGCGGGGTGAGCAGGGAGAACGGGGCTGGACCCGGCCCGACGCCTCCATGTCCCTGCTCGCCGACCTGTTCGTCGGCGAGGCGCTCGACCCCGGCTACGCGCGGGCGGCCGCCCGCCGGGCGGCGGGCGCCGGCCGGGCCCGGTCCGGCCCCTTCCGGCACGCCGGAGTGCTGATCGTGGTGGTGGTCGCCGGATTGCTGCTGGCGATGGCCGCCGAGCAGGTGCGCCGCAGCGAGCCGGTGGCGCAGAAACAGCGGGAACGCCTGGTCGGCGAGATCCGGGACCGTACCCGCGAGACCGACGCCCTGCAGCGCCGGCTCGGCGGCCTGCGGACCGAGACCGAGCGGCTGCGGGCGGCGGCCCTGGCCCGCAGCGTCGAGGGCCGGCGCGCCCGCGACCGGCTGGCCAGGGCGGCGGACGCGGCCGCCGCGCGCGCCGCGTCCGGCTCGGCCCTGCGGGTCACCCTCGACGACGCCAGGCCGGTGGACGGGACGGTCCCCGACACCGGGCGGGTCTTCGACCAGGACCTGCAGATGCTCTCCAACGGCTTGTGGGCCGCGGGCGCCGGCGCGATGGCCATCAACGGCCAGCGGCTCACGCCCACCACGGCGATCAGGACCGCCGGGGAGGCGATCCTGGTCGACTACCGGCCGCTGTCGCCGCCGTACGAGGTGACCGCGCTCGGTGATCCCGGCGGTTTGCAGAGCAGGCTGATGGCGTCCGCCGCGGGGGACCGTCTACGGTCGCTCGAGAGCCGGTTCGGCATTCGTCTCGAGCTCCGGCGGGAGAGAGAGGCCACCGTGCCGGCCGCGGTGGGCCTGCGGCTTCTGTACGCACGGGAGGTGGCCACCCGGTGATCGCACTGATCGGTCTCGTGGCCGGGGTCGCCCTGGGCCTCCTGCTGGAGCCCACGGTGCCGCTCTGGCTCCAGCCTTACCTCCCGATCGCCATCGTGGCGGCGCTGGACGCGATGTTCGGCGGGGTGCGGGCCCGGCTCGACGGGATCTTCGACGACAAGGTCTTCGTCGTCTCCTTCCTCGGCAACACCGTCATCGCCGCGCTGATCGTCTTCCTGGGGGACCAGCTCGGGGTCGGATCCCAGCTGTCGACGGGCGTCGTGGTCGTCCTCGGCATCCGGATCTTCTCCAACGTGGCCGCCATCCGCCGCAGGCTGTTCGGCGCATGACCGACACGCCCGAGGACACCGGCCGTCCGGAAGAGGCCACCGGGACCGATGAGGCGGCCGCCCTCCCGCGTGGCGGGGCGGGCGTGCTCGACCTGTTGTGGCCACGGATCAACCGGGGCCAGTTCATCGCCGGCCTGCTCTGCCTCGTGCTGGGGTTCGCGGTGGCGGCGCAGGTGCAGTCCACCAAGGCCGACACCACGTTCGCCACCGCCCGCCAGGACGAGCTGGTCGGGATTCTGTCGGATCTGTCCCAGCGCTCCGACCGGCTGCGCGCCGACATCCGCGACCTGGAGGACACCAGGGCGAGCCTGGAGCGGGACGGGCAGGGTGGGACCGCGATGGAGGAGGCCCGCAGGCGGGCGGCCGTCTACGGGGTGCTCGCCGGCACCCTGCCGGCCACCGGGCAGGGCATCGTGCTGGACATCAGCGACCCCGCCCGCCGGGTGCCGTCCGGCGTCCTGCTCGACACCCTGCAGGAGCTGCGGGACGCCGGCGCCGAGGTGATCCAGATCAACGACGTCCGGGCCGGGGTGAACACCTACTTCACCGACCTGCCCGGCGGCGGCGTCGCGGTCGACGGGCACCGGCTGGAGCCGCCGTACCGCTTCCTGGTGATCGGCGACCCGCACGTGATGTCCACCGCGCTCAACATCCCGGGCGGGGTGATGAAGAACATCTCCAACGCGGGAGGTAGCGGTTCGATCACTCAGCCCGCAAAGATCACGGTGAGCGCGGTACGGTCGCCTTGAGCGGCCACGAAACTGGAGCGGGACCCGCGCGGCGGCGTAGACCTGCGATCATCGTCACAGGTAGCTTGGGGGGGATCGCTTCTCGTCCGGTTGACCCCTCGGGTCTCGGCCGCGTAGGTTGCGGCAACCGTCATCATGACGGTAACGAAGATGAAGAGCAGAAGAAAGGTGCGCCCGGGGCGCACCGAAGGTAGGAGGCCGAGCCGACCGATGCCGAGCGTCTACTGCACCCAGTGCGGTCACGCCAATCCGGACGATGCCCGCTTCTGCTCCAACTGCGGCACTCCGCTGGTGCGCAACGTACGACCGCCGGCGCCGGAGTCCCCCGGCGAGTCCACCTCGACGATCTCGCTCAGCGGGCTCGAGGCGGCGCTGGAGGGCGACCAGGCCGAGGAGCTGTCCCCGGATCAGGTGGCCGTCGAGGCGCTGCCCCCCGGAACGGCATTGCTGCTGGTCAAGCGTGGCCCGAACGCGGGAAGCCGGTTCCTGCTCGACAAGGACCGCACGTCCGCCGGCCGCCATCCCGAAAGCGACATCTTCCTCGACGACGTGACGGTCTCCCGGCGGCACGCCGAGTTCTCCCGGTACGGCACGAGCTTCTCGGTGCGCGACGTCGGCAGCCTCAACGGCACCTACGTCAACCGGGAGCGCATCGACGAGGCAGGGCTGTCGAGCGGCGACGAGGTCCAGGTCGGGAAGTTCCGGATCATGTTCCTGACGAACCCGCAGCACGGCTGACGGGACTTCGGAGGGGCCGTCCCCTCGGGTGAAGGGGACAGCGGCCGACCGAGGGGAGGGCCATGAACGCGCACGCTGCCCGGGCGTACATGACGATCGGCGATGTGCTCGGTCGGCTTCGGGGGGATTTCCCGGACGTGACCATCTCCAAGATCCGTTTTCTGGAGGCGGAGGGGCTGATCGAACCCGAGCGGAGCCCGTCCGGGTACCGCCAGTTCACGCATGCGGACGTGGAGCGGCTGCGCTTCATCCTGTCCGCCCAGCGCGATCGGTACCTCCCGCTCCGGGTGATCAAGGAGCAGCTGCAGGCCCGGGACCAGGGCGCCGAGCCGCCGCCCGCGCGGCAGCCACGCACGCTGGTGGCGGCCGAGACGACCGCCGCCGAGCCGGACGTGCGGCTGACCCGCCGCCAGCTGATCGACGGGGCGGGCATCGACGAGGTCCTGCTGGCCGAGCTGGAGGAGTACGGCCTGGTCCGGCGGGCCGGCGCGCACTACGGCGGCGACGCCCTGGCCATCGCCCGCGCGGCCGCCGCCCTGGGCTCCTTCGGCTTCGAGGCACGGCACCTGCGGGCGGTCAAGGCCTCCGCGGACCGCGAGGTCGGCCTGATCGAACAGGTGGTCGCCCCGCTGCTGCGGCAGCGCAGCCCAGGGGCGCACGGGCGGGCCGAGGAGACGGCCCGGGAGATCGCCGCGCTGTCGGTCCAGCTGCACGCCGTTCTGGTCTCCACCGGTGTACAGGAGAGCCTCAACAGGTAGATCCCGGCTGGCCGCACCTCGCCCCCAGCGCGAAAGCGAGGTGTACGTTGGCTATAGGGGCTCGACCGGGGCGGATCAGGTCGGCCGGGCTTCCGGGCATGGTCAGCACGCCTTACGGGCGGGCCGTAGGAGTAGCCATCCGAGTACCCAGGGAGCCGCAGTGAAGCAGATGGAGGTCGTCGGCGTCCGGGTCGAGATGCCCTCCAATCAGCCGATCGTCCTGCTGAAGGAGTCGGCCGGGGACCGCTACCTGCCCATCTGGATCGGGGCTGTGGAGGCGACCGCGATCGCCTTCGCGCAGCAGGGCGTCCTGCCCGCCCGTCCACTGACACATGATCTCTTTCGTGACGTGCTCGACGCCCTGAGCGTGCAGCTGCGAGTGGTCAACATCACGGCGCTACGGGAAGGGATCTTCTTCGCGGATCTGGTCTTCTCCAACGGAGTGGAGGTCAGCGCCCGCCCGTCGGACTCCATCGCCCTGGCGCTGCGCACCGGGGCGACGATCTTCGCCAGCGAGGACGTGCTGGAGGAGGCGGGGGTCTCGATCCCCGACGAGCAGGAGGACGAGGTCGAGAAGTTCCGCGAGTTCCTCGACCAGATCTCGCCGGAGGATTTCGGCCGCACCTGACCGCGGCCGGCACCACGGATTCCGCATCGGACGGCGGCGGACGGCGGGTCCGCGTCCTGTTCCGGATCACCGGTGCGGAGATCCTGTTCCGCCGCACGTAGATCGGGGTAAGGGGTCAATGTGAGCGACCGTGTGCAGTTTGCCCACGTGAAGCCGGTTCATCCAGGCATGCGACGCGCCGACGATGAACGTTGACCACACCCTGACCGGCACCTAACGTGCTGGTGGAACACCCATGGTGTAATCCGTTGAACCCCCTTGACGGAGCGCCACGGGCTGATAGAAGCCGGAGGTCCGCGTGGCGGTGAGCAGCGGCGAGGGCAAAGCGACCGGGGACAGGCACGTCGCGTCCCAGCATGCCGGAGAGCAGGGCCTGCTGTTCGACACGGTCGTGTCATCGCCGCCGGAGAACGTCGGTTACCGGGGACCGACCGCGTGTTCGGCGGCCGGCATCACCTACCGTCAGCTGGACTACTGGGCGCGCACCGGCCTGGTGGAGCCGACCGTGCGCTCGGCGCACGGCTCGGGCACCCAGCGGCTCTACAGCTTCTGCGACATCCTCGTGCTCAAGGTGGTCAAGCGGCTGCTCGACACCGGCGTCTCGCTCCAGCAGATCCGCACCGCCGTGTCCCATCTGCGCGACCGCGGTGTCCAGGACCTGGCGCAGATCACGCTCATGAGCGACGGGGTCAGCGTGTACGAGTGCACCTCCCCGGACGAGGTCGTCGATCTGGTCCAGGGCGGTCAGGGCGTGTTCGGCATCGCGCTCGGCAGGGTCTGGCAGGAGGTCGAGGGCAGCCTCGCCGAGCTGCCCGCCGAACGCGCCGAGAGCCACCGCCCGGGCGAGAACCGCGGCGACCGGCTCCAGGACGAGCTCGCCCACCGCCGCAAGGTCCGCAAGACCGGCTGACCCGCCGTCGCCCTAGATGGCCTCTTTGCGTTGCAGGTAGGTGAAGGCGGCCCAGCCGGGCAGCACGGGCAGCCAGAAGGTCAGCACCCGGAACAGCAGGACGGCCGACGTCGCGGTCTCGGCCGGCAGCCCGGACAACGTCAAGCCCAGCGAGAGCGCACCCTCCACCGCCCCGAGCCCGCCCGGCGTCGGCGCCGCGGAGCCGAGCGCGTTGCCGGTCAGGAAGACGACCGCCACGGCGGTCCAGCTCAGCGAACCGCCGAAGGCGCGGATCGAGGCCTCCAGGCAGATCACGAAGGCCGTGGTCAGCAGCAGGGTGCCGCCCAGCCCGGTGAGGATCTTCCGGGGTGACTGCAAAACGTCCAGCAGGCGCGGCACGACCCCGGAGAACAACCCCTTGAGGCGGGTGGTCACCACCCGGCGCAGCGGCGGGATGGCGAAGAGTCCGACGCCCACGACCGCCACCAGCAGCAGCCCGATGACCACCGTCCTGGACGGCGCGATGGACTCGGTGCTGCTGGACCCGGTGATGAAACCGAAGCAGATGAGCAGCAGGATGTGGATCATCAGCCCGGTCAGCTGCGAGGCGCCCACGCTGGCCACCGCCTGGCCGGGGCGGACGCCCGCCTTCTGCAGGAAGCGGGTGTTGACCGCCACTCCGGTCACCGCCGCGGGCGCGACCAGCTTGACGAACGACCCGGCGAGCTGGACCAGCACCGTCCGGAACAGCGAAAGCCGCTCCGGCACGAAACCGATCAGCATCATCGCCGCCGCCAGATAGGTCACGGCGGCGGCGACCAGGCCCACCGCGGCCCACCGCCAGTCCGCCTGGGCCAGCAGCATGCTCAGGTCGACGTGGCTCAGCTGGGAGAGCAGGAAGTAGACCGCGGCCGTGCCGGCGATGATGCTCACCACCGTGCGCGGCCGGAAGCGCTCCAGCCGGACCGGCGCCACCTCGATCTCCGGCCGGAGCCGGAGGATCTGCTCGCGGATGCGGGTCAGCAGCTCCTTGCGCCGGCGCAGGGCGGCCCGGGTGTCCCGCGACAGCGCCACCTTCTGCAGCAGCGGCACGCTGGCCGCCAGCGCGTCGGCGCCCAGCACCTCGTCGGCCGTGCGCACGGCGCGTTCGGGGCCGACCCGCAGGGCCAGGGTGGTGAGCAGCTGGGCCAGGTCGAGCCGCAGCAGCAGATCACTCGCCGCGATCTCACCGGCGCGCAGGTCGACCACATAGGGCAGGCCGTCCTCGGCCACGAGGATGCTGCTGTCCTCCAGCCGCCGGTGCGCCAGCCGGTTGGCCTGCAGCATCCGCTGCTGCCGCCAGATGCCGGTGAGCAGCTCGTCGGTGATCTCGTCGTCCGGCAGGTCGCCCAGGATCCGGCCGGGGACGTGCTCGTAGGCGAGCAGCGCGGCCTCCGTGCCGACCTCCGAGGTGGCCACCAGCCGCGGCGTGCGAAGGTCGGCGACCATCGCGGCGTAGGCCATGAGCGACTCCTGCTCCAGCGAGCGGCGCAGTGACCGCAGCGTCCGGCGCGGGCTGCCGCTGCGCAGCCGGAACCGCCGCCACGCCCGGTAGAGCACGCCGGCGGTCTGCTGGTCGCGGTCGAGCACGGTCACGTCGAGCCCCGAGCCGTCCTCCAGGCTTACGTGGTAGCGCCGGGTCTCCTCGGGGCCGTCGGTGACCCTGCTGGCGCGCTCCGGCACCGCGCCCATCTTGCGCAGCGCGGCGAGCACGGCGGTGCCCGGCGGCCGCGGATTGGGCGTGCCGACGGCGTACAGCGTGCCGGAGCCGATGGCCCGGCCGATGAGGTAGGTGACCGCCAGGGCGAGCGGGGAGGCGTAGCCGGCGGCCAGGGCCGCCAGCGCGGCCAGCCCGATGACCAGCCAGGTCACCGCCTGCCAGCGGGGGCGCCCGGCCAGGCGGACGGCGGTGACGTAGGCGATCACGGGCGTCAGGTCGGTGTGCAGCGGGTCGTGCACCGGGCCCGACCGGTCGGTCCACGCCAGGTACTCGGCCAGGCCCTGCGGGGCGCTGGAGGCGACCCAGGCGTCCAGCCCCAGCGTCACGCACAGCGCGACGATCGCGGCGAGCAGGCCCACCGCGATCCGCAGCCCGTCCCGGCGGATCAGCCGGTCGACGGCGAACGCCACCGGCACCGACAGCACGCCGAAGGTCGAGACCAGGTTGGCCAGGGTGAGCAGGAAGTGCGGTGCCTGCGCAGTCGTGTGGGTGATGTCGGACTGGATGCCGCTGGTGGTCTGGCGGGCGATGGCGGGAAGGAGCAGCACCAAGCCGAGCAGGGCCACCGTCAGCAGGAACCGCATGGCGTCGGTGGGCCTGCGGATCCGTGCGGGGCGCGCAGGCTCGTCCACGGGTGGGTCGAGAGGGCCGTCCACGGCGGCGTTCACCGCCTTGTCCTGGGTCTGCGTCACGAGGTTCCGCCGTCCGGGCATACCGTCACGATCAGATTCCCAGACGCATGCCCTGCCCGTCGAGGGCACGCGGCCAGACCGGTCGTCCGCCCCGGCGCACTCGTCGGCCCCATGGGCTGGGAACTTCCGCTCACGATCACGTTTACCCGTCCATGGGACGATCACCGACCCGCCCCCGCGGGTCCCGTACATCGTACTGACGGGATGCCGTGCACGATCACACCCCGGCTGCGGGTCCCTGCCGTCGCGATCACTCCCGGTCTTATTGGGTAGAATTCGGGTGACAAGCCGTCAACCCTGTGCGGGAGAGACTCCATGCCGCCTGTGTGGAGCGCCGAAGGGGCAACTTTCCCCGGAACCTCTCAGGCAAAAGGACCGCACGGGCGAGGCTCCTCTGGAAAGCAGGGCGACCGCGCCCTCACCGACGGTGAAAGCCCCTCCGCGGCAGCGGAGGGGTGAAGCTCTCAGGTGCAGACGACAGAGGGGGAGACCGGCCGCCGGCCCGCCCATGGGCCGTCGGCTCCCTGAGCACGGCCCAGCCCAGGAAGGCTCCCCATATGACCGCTGAGATGACCTTTGCCGATCGCCACATCGGGCCGTCGCCCGACGAGCACGCCCGCATGCTGGAGGCCGTCGGATTCTCCGACATGGACGCGCTGATCGACGCGGCGGTCCCGGCCGCGATCCGCACCACGCGGCCGCTGGATCTGCCGCCCGCGCTCAGCGAGCCCGAGGCGCTGGCCCGGCTCCGGGAGCTGGCCTCCCGCAACCAGGTGCTCACCTCGATGATCGGCCTTGGTTACCACGGCACCGTCACCCCGGGGGTGATCCTGCGCAACGTGCTGGAGAACCCGGGGTGGTACACCGCCTACACCCCGTACCAGCCGGAGATCTCGCAGGGCCGGCTGGAGGCGCTGCTGAACTTCCAGACCGTGGTGAGCGACCTGACGGGCCTGGCGGTGGCCAACGCCTCCATGCTCGACGAGGGCACGGCCGCCGCCGAGGCCGTGGCGCTGGCGCACCGGGTCTCCCGGGTCAAGGGCCCCGGCGCCTTCCTGGTCGACGCCGACGCGCTCCCGCAGACCATCGAGGTGGTGCGGGCGCGCGCCTTCCCGCTGGGCATCGAGATCGTCGTCGCCGACCTGTCGGAGGGGCTGCCCGAGGGCGACTTCTTCGGGGTGCTGGTGCAGTATCCCGGGGCGAGCGGCGCCGTGCGCGACCTCGCCCCGCTGGCGGAGGCCGCGCACGGGCGCGGCATGCAGGTGGTCGCCGCCGCCGACCTGCTCGCGCTCACGCTGCTCACGCCGCCCGGGGAGTGGGGTGCCGACATCGCGGTGGGCTCCTCGCAGCGCTTCGGCGTCCCGTACGGCTTCGGCGGCCCGCACGCGGGCTACATGGCCGTCGGGGAGGGCATCCAGCGGCAGCTGCCCGGCCGGCTGGTGGGAGTGTCGGTCGACGTGGACGGCGCCCCGGCCTACCGGCTGGCCCTGCAGACCCGCGAGCAGCACATCCGCCGGGAGAAGGCCACCAGCAACATCTGCACCGCCCAGGTCCTGCTGGCGGTGATGGCCGGCATGTACGCCGTCTACCACGGCCCGGAGGGGCTCACCGCGATCGCCCGGCGGGTGCACGGCCACGCGGTGCGCGTCGCGGCGGGCCTGCGCGCGCTCGGCGCCGAGGTCGTCCACGACGCCTTCTTCGACACGGTGCTCGCCCGGGTGCCGGGCCGCGCGGACGAGGTCGTACGGCGGGCGCGGGACCTCGGGATCAACCTGCGCGCGGCCGGCGCCGACCACGTCGGGATCTCCTGCGACGAGACGACCACCGACGAGCACGTCTCGCTGGTCCTGCGGGCCTTCGGGTCCGGCGGCGACGCGCCCTCCGCCCCGGCCGGCGACGGCATCGCGCCCGGACTGCGGCGGGAGAGCCCGTTCCTGACCCACCCGGTGTTCCACGCGCACCGCTCGGAGACCGCGATGCTGCGCTACCTGCGCAGGCTCCAGGACAAGGACATCGCGCTCGACCGGTCGATGATCCCGCTGGGCTCCTGCACGATGAAGCTGAACGCCACCACGGAGATGGAGCCGATCACCTGGCCGGAGTTCGCGCAGATCCACCCGTTCGCCCCGCGTGAGCAGGCCGAGGGCTACGCGGAGCTGATCGGCGAGCTGGAGGACCAGCTGGTGGAGATCACCGGCTATGCCAAGGTGTCCGTGCAGCCCAACGCCGGATCGCAGGGCGAGCTGGCCGGGTTGCTGGCCGTGCACGCCTACCACGCGAGCCGCGGCGAGTCGCACCGCGACGTCTGCCTGATCCCGTCCTCGGCGCACGGCACCAACGCCGCCAGCGCGGTCATGGCCGGGCTGCGCGTCGCGGTCGTCAAGTGCGACGACACCGGCAACATCGACATGGCGGACCTGCACGCCAAGATCGCCAAGCATCGCGGCAACCTGGCCGTGATCATGGTGACCTACCCCTCCACGCACGGTGTGTTCGAGGAGACCATCACCGACGTCTGCGCCGCGGTGCACGAGGCGGGCGGGCAGGTCTACGTCGACGGCGCCAACCTCAACGCGCTGGTCGGGCTGGCCAAGCCCGGCGAGTTCGGGGCGGACGTCTCGCACCTCAACCTGCACAAGACGTTCTGCATCCCGCACGGCGGCGGCGGGCCGGGCGTGGGACCGGTCGCGGTCCGCGAGCACCTGGCGCCGTTCCTGCCCAACCACCCGCTGCGTCCCGAGGCGGGGCCCGCCACCGGGGTGGGGCCGATCTCGGCGGCGCCGTGGGGCTCGGCCGGCATCCTGCCGATCCCGTGGGCCTACATCGCCATGATGGGCCCGGACGGGCTCCGGCAGGCCACCGAGAGCGCGATCCTGGCCGCGAACTACGTGGCCCGGCGGCTCGCCCCGCACTACCCGATCCTCTACACCGGCCGCGGCGGGCTGGTCGCGCACGAGTGCATCGCCGACCTCCGCAAGATCACCAAGGAGACGGGGATCACCGCGGAGGACGTGGCCAAGCGGCTCATCGACTACGGCTTCCACGCGCCGACCCTGTCCTTCCCGGTGGCCGGCACCCTGATGATCGAGCCCACCGAGAGCGAGGACCTGGCCGAGCTGGACCGGTTCTGCGACGCCATGATCGCGATTCACGGTGAGATCGAGCGGGTGGCCCGGGGCGAGTACGACGCCGACGACAACCCGCTGCGCAACGCTCCGCACACCGCCGAGACGCTGCTGACGGGGGAGTGGAAGCACACCTACACCCGGGAGGAGGCGGCCTACCCGGTCGCCTCGCTGCGGGAGGGCAAGTACTGGCCGCCGGTCCGCCGGATCGACCAGGCCTACGGCGACCGCAACCTGGTCTGCTCCTGCCCGCCTCCCGAGGCGTTCGAGGACTGACCCGCACCTGCCCTCCGCCACCCGACCCCCCGTGATCATGCAATCGTGCGACGAACGATTGCATGATCACGGAGGTGGGGCGGGCCGGAAAACCAGCGGTGTCGGGAGGGCGCGGGGCCGACACGGCCACTAGGCTCGGGGCAATCTCGTCGACCTCCCGAGGCCCGCACCCATGAGCATGACCCCGGACGGGGCGACCGCTGACCCGGCGCTCCGCTGCGAAGAAGCCCGTCAATGCGCCGAGCACGGCGACGTCGAGCGGGCCGCCCGGCTCTTCGAGGAGGTGCTGGCCCTCGGTGACGTGCCGCAGCGGGCGCAGGCCGCGCTCGGTCTGGCGGTCGTCCGGGAGGACGCGGGGGAGGTGAACGGAGCCCGGGACGCGGACTGGATCGCGATCCGGACCCGGGACCCCGAGTACGCCCCGCGCGCGGCCTACCATCTGGCGCTGTCCTACGAGCGGACCGGCGAGCGCGAGCAGGCGGCCACGACGTGGCGGATGGTGGTCGACTTCGGCAACCCCGCCTACCTGCCGCCGGCCTGGCTCGCGCTCGCCCGGCTCGCCGACGAGGACGGCGACTTCGAGGCGGCGCGCGGCTGGTGGGAGCAGGCGCTGGCCTGCGACGACGAGGAGTACGCCCCGGTGGCCGCGCACGATCTGGCGCAGCGGCTGCTGGAGCGGGGGGAGACCGCCAAGGCACAGCGGCTGCTCGCCGAGGTGCTGCGCCGGATCGACCCCGCGCAGGCGCCGTACGCGCACGCCCGGCTGGCCGTCACCATGGGCATGGCCCACCTCGACCAGGCCATCGGCGCGTTCCGGGCCGCGCTGGGCGGGCAGACGACCGACGGCGAGGTGCGGGCCCTCGCGGTGGAACTGCTCGCCCGTACGCTTCCGCTGCGCGGCCGCGACGAGGAGGCCCGCGACGTCTGGGACCACGGGCTGGCCGACCCGGGCACCGCGGGCCCGGTGCACGCCCGGCTGCGCAGGGAGTTCGGCGAGACCGGCGCCGACCGGCTCTGGTGGGAGCCGTACGTGGAGTCGGCGCTGCGCGGGGGAGAGCTTCCGGCGCTCACCGGTGAGGTGTTCGGCGCCCTCGACCACATGTACTCCCTGATCGCGCTGCGCCATGCCGAGGGCCCCGCCGGGCTCCCCGCCGAGACCTACGACCTGCTCGGCGAGGTGACCGAGGTGCCGGGGGAGTACGCGTGGGGCGGCACGCTGCGCATGAGCTTCACCGACCGGCTCCGCGAGGCCATGGGCACGCAGGACGCCGCCCCGGCCCCGGAGTGACCCGGCCCGGTGGTGCCGTGCCCGGTGGTGCCGCGCCCGGTCAGCCCGTGCCGTCGGGAGGGCAGAGCAGCCCGCCGAGCAGCACACCGAGATAGCGCTCGGCCTGCGTCCCGGCGTCCTCCGGCCCGATGCACGCCGCGTGGACGATCCCGCAGACCAGGCGCCGGACGTCCTCGGCGTCGAAGCCGGGGCGGGCCACCCCGGCCAGGTGAGCCCGGTGGAGTATCCGCCCGGTGATCGAGTCCAGCTCGGCCTTCATCCGGGACGTCCGGGCCCGGGCGTCCCGCCTGGCGGCCAGGACCTCGGTGAAGCCCCGGTCGGCCCCGATGGTGGCCATCGCCCGGATGAGGCGCTGCACGGCCTCCCGCGGGTCGCCCGCCGTCTCGGCGAGCCGGGCCGCGTCCAGCAGCTCGAGGAACCGGTCCTCCACCAGCGCCTCCAGCAGGGCCTGGCGGGTCGGGAAGTGCCGGTAGACGGTCCCCACGCCGACGCCCGCGCGCCGGGCGATCTCGTTCAGCTGCAGTGCCAGATCGCCGCCGGCCACCGACTCCCGCGCCGTCCGGAGCACGAGGTCGCGGTTGCGTGCCGCGTCCGCGCGCAGGGGGGTCTTCTCGTCGGCCGGGTGCGTCACAGGGCGATGATATCGAGCCGGATGGCTCATCCGATCGGATGAGCCATCCGTTCAGTGCGGGCCCCGGCGGTGACCCGCCGGGATCCCGCGAGGGGATGCGTGGGCGTACCCTCGGACCAGTCGGCCGAGGAGATCATGATGACCGTGTCGGCCGAGCTCGCCGAGATCCGCCAGTGGTGGGCGCGACGATCCGAGGGCGCGGACGGCGCGGACGGCGAGCGCGTGTTCCCGATCGCGGGAAGCGCGGACGACCAGGTCACTCCCGCCGGCATCGACAACCCGTACTGGGAGTTCGTCCGGCGGCTGCCGTCGGTGCCTGGGCCCCGGCCGGGCCGCTGTCCCGACGGCTTCGCCCGCGGGCTTCCCGTCGGGCATCATCTGCTGACCAAACGCTACGCCTGGGCGATCCCCTCACCCGGCGACCTCGCCTGGCTCGCCCGCGTCCTCGGCCGCCGCGGC
This sequence comes from Actinomadura scrupuli, assembly GCF_050971785.1. Taxonomy (NCBI): domain Bacteria; kingdom Bacillati; phylum Actinomycetota; class Actinomycetes; order Streptosporangiales; family Thermomonosporaceae; genus Actinomadura; species Actinomadura scrupuli. The sequence continues at coordinate 480,285 of NZ_JBPCCU010000003.1, forward strand.
CTGGTCGAGATCGGGGCCGGCTCCGGCTACTGGGCCTGGCAGGCGCGGCAGGCCGGGATCGACGTCATCGCCTACGAGCCCGTCCACCCGTCCGTCAACACCTTCACCGACGGCACCGAGTACCTGGCCATCGTGCGCGGGGGGCACGCCGCCGCCCGGGACCACCCCGACCGGGCGCTGCTGCTGTGCTGGCCGTCCCACGGCGAGCCCTGGGCGACGAGCGCCCTGCACGCCTACACCGGCGACCTGGTCGTCTACATCGGCGAGGACCGGGGCGGCCACTGCGCCGACGACGGCTTCTTCCAGCTCCTCGGCCGGGAGTGGGTCCAGGTGGCCGCCAGCACCCGCCATGTCACCTGGCGGCACGGCCACAGCACGATGACCGCCTACCGCCGGAGCGCGGACTGAGCCCTCGTTCCGGGTTGCCGCCAGGTTGCGGATGAGCCACGACGAAGTGGGATAGTTCGACCTCATTGGTGGTGTGGTGTGGAGGTACGGATGACCGGTGCGAAGGATCCCAGGATCGGCCTGCGACACGAGCTGCTGGCCTTCACCAAGAGCAGGCAGCGGCTCCAGGACCGGGTCGCGGACACGATCACCTCATTCGCCGGCTCGATGCCGTTCATCTACCTGCACGTGCTCTGGTTCGCCGCCTGGATCCTCGCCAACGTCGCGGGATGGACGTTCGATCCGTTCCCGTTCGGCCTGCTGACCCTGGTCGTCTCGCTGGAGGCGATCTTCTTGTCGACGTTCGTCATGCTCAGCCAGAACCGGGAGGCGGCGCGCTCGGACATCCGTGCCGAGATCGACTTCGAGACCAACGTGCTGTCGGAGGTCTGGCTGGAGGCGCTCGCAGAGAAGCTCGGCATCGACGTCACCGACGTGCACGCCACCGCACGGAGCCGGATGGTCCAGGCCAAGGCCCGGCAGGAGGAGGCCATCGCTCGCCCCTCCGGCTGAGGGCGGGGCCTGCCCGGCCTGCGGCGGGCACCGACCCGCGCCCCGTCCGGCCCGCGACCGGGACGCCGCGCTCTCGCCCCTACGACGCGGGGCGGGAGGCCAGGCGGCCGGCCCGTACCTCCTCGAGGGTGGTCCTGGCCGTCGCCATGATCTCGGGAAGCGCGGCGCGGAGCGCGTCCGCCGACGGGAGGTACGCGTCGAGGTCCGGGATGTCCGCGGCCTTCAGCAGCGCGGCCGTGTCGCCGAGCCGGGCCTCGAGCCAGCCCATGGGGTCGTCGGTGAGGTCCCGGGTGAACACGCGCCCGCCGGGCTCGTTGCCGATCATGGTCGGGTGGTGATGCATCCGGTCCTTGCTGCCGGGCCCCCGCTCGACCGATTCGAGGAAGTCGGCCCGCCACACCGCCTGGTCGGCGACGATCCGCTGTGAGGCGTAGATCGAACCGCGCCACGGCTGCGGCTCCAGCAGCCGCAGTTCGACGCGGACGCCCCGCTCGGGGCCGTCCTGCCCCGGCGCGGGGTCGGGGTCGACGAAGTACAGATCCTCGATGGTCACGGCCAGTGAGTCGGCGCAGAGCACTCGCAGCACGGCTTTGTCCTTTCCCCTGCCCTTTCTCCGCACGATAGCCGCCTCCGGGCCGCGGGCAAGGGCGCCACGTCACGCGCGGGGCGGGCGGTCCTTCTTCGGCAGCTTGGCGACCACGGCGTCGTAGGAGGCGTCGATGGCCTCCAGCAGCTCCTCCGCCGGGATCGCGCCGCCGATCCGCAGGCTGTTCCAGCCCGAACGCCCGATGTAGGGCAGGACCGAGGCGTCGTCGGGGTACCGCAGCAGCCACTCGTCGGCCACCTCCCGGTTGGGCCCGCACTTGAGCCCGACGCCGGGCCCCGGCTCCGAGCCAAGGAACGCGAAGATCTTGCCGCCGACCTTCGCCACGACGTCCCCCTCCCAGGGCTCGTCCTGCCGGGCGCCGGGCTTGGCCAGGCAGTAGGCGAGCACCTCTTCCCACGTCATGGCTTGCGTCCGAGGCCGGCGTACATCCACCGGGTGCTGTTGCGGGTGGCCGCCAGGTTGTCCGGCCGCCACAGCGGGACCCAGGTGACCCCCGGCTCCACCAGTTCGAAGCCGTCGAGGTAGTGCTCGACCTGCGCCTTGCCGCGGAGGGTGATGCCGCTCTGCGTCTTGTCCCAGCCGTGCCGGGCCCGGTCGCCGGTCTCCGGATCGTTGTCCGCCGAGGTGTGCGTCACCAGCAGATGGCCGCCCGGTGCCATCAGCTCGCGGAACAGGTCCACCGCGTGCTGGGCGCGCTCGTCGCTCACGAAGTGCAGGACCGCGGCGAGCAGGACCGCGACCGGCCGGTCGAAGTCGATGAGCCGGCGCGTCTCGGGATGGGCGACGATGCTCTCGGGGTCGCGCAGGTCGGCCTGGATCACGGTGGTGCCGCCGGTGGGCGCGAGCAGCGCACGGGCGTGGGTGAGCACGATGGGGTCGTTGTCGACGTACACCACGTGCGCGTCGGGCGCGAGCGGCAGCGCGACCTCGTGGACGTTGCCCTGGGTGGGCAGCCCGGTGCCGATGTCGAGGAACTGCCGGATGCCCTGGCCGATGCAGTAGCGCACCGCCCGGCCCAGCAGCGCGCGGTTCTCGCGTGCGGCCTTCGGCGCGTCCGGCGCGAGGTCGGTGATGAAGGCGGCGGCCTCGCGGTCCGCGGCGAAGTTGTCCTTGCCGCCGACCCACACGTCGTAGATCCGCGCGGAGCTCGGCTTGGACACGTCGATGCCGGGTGGCGGCTCCCGCTCGGCCGAACTCCGGCCCCAGTCCCAGCTCGTCTCCATGGCGCCTCCCCATCCGAGAGGGACCACGGTAGGCGAAACGTGCCGCGAACTCCCGCAGAACGCCGCGAATCGCACTTCTGCTCCCCGAACGTCAGGTCCGGCCGGCGTGCGTGCTCGCCCAGTCGCAGATCGCCGCCAGCGGCTCCTGGAGCGTCTTGCCCAGATCGGTCAGGGCGTACTCCACGTGCTGGGGAGCGGTGTCCTTCAGGACCCGCCGCTCGACCAGGCCGTCGACTTCCATCGCGCGCAGCGTCTCGGTCAGGACCTTCTGCGTGATCCCGGGCAGCCGGCGGCGCAGCCGGGCGTGCCGCTGCGGACCGGCCAGCAGCGCGTAGATCACCAGCACCCGCCACTTGGCGGCGAGCCGCTCCAGCGCCTGCCGGGTCGCGCAGCTCTCCTCGAGCACGTCCGGGATCACGAGGGCCATCGGGGTCTCCCTGCGGTGTCGGGTGTGCGCGGATGGGCACCTGGAAGTGCCTTCTGGCCGGTGGCCGCGGACCGGCCTAGCCTCGCGGGCAACGATATCTCCGGGGGTCGCGAATCACCCCGGTCGTACAGGGAGAGACCATGCCTGCCAGCGCGCATGACACCGCCGTCCGGACCGAGCGGGTCGGCTTCGGCACCACGGGAGAGGAGCTGATCGGTGATCTGCGGGTGCCACCGGGGGAGAGGTTCCCGGCGCTGGTGTTCACCGGGCCGTTCACCGGGACCCGCGATCAGGTCGTGGGGACGTACGCGGCACGGCTGGCGAAGGCGGGGTACGTCACGCTGGCGTTCGATCACCGGGGCTTCGGCGAGTCGGGCGGGACGCCGCGGCGGCACGAGGATCCGCAGGGCAAGCTGGCCGATCTGCGGGCGGCGGTCTCGTTCCTGCGGTCGCGGCCGGAGGTGGACGGCGGGCGAATCGCAGCGGTGGGGATCTGCCTGGGTGCCGGGTACGCGCTGAAGTTCGCCGCGTTCGACCCCCGCGTGAGGGCGTTCGTCGGGATCGCGGGCGCCTACAACACGCCGTACGCGATGCGGTCGGCGATGGGACCCGGTGGCTACCAGGGGGCACTCGCGGCGTTCACCGAGGTCCTGGAGCGTCAGGACCTGGGCGGTGAGGTCGAGTACCTGCCGGCGGTCGCGACGGAGGGGGAGGCGGCGATGCCGGGGCAGGAGCCGTACGACTACTACGGCACCTCGCGCGGTGCCTCGGCGTCCTGGGAGAACTCGGTGACCCGGGCGAGCATCCGGGAGCTGATCACGGTCGACAACATGGCCGGAGCCGACTTCCTGGCCGAACCGGGTCTGATCGTGCACGGTGTCGAGGACGCCTACTGCCCTCCGGAGGGTGCCCGTGAGGCCTACGACCGGATGCCGGGGGTGAAGGACATCGTGTGGCTGGACGCCAGGCTCCACACCGACCTCTACGACGACGACACCCACGTCGGCCGGGCCGTCGAGGCCACCGGCGCCTTCCTGGCCGAGCACCTGTAGCGGCAGGGGGACCTGGCGGGGATCGCCGGGGAGGGGCTAGGCGAAGGTCCGGGCGAGGTGCGCCAGGCCCGCCTCGGCGTAGCGGCGTGCGCCGGTCTCGAGACCGTAGGCGATGTCCTCGAGGAGGGCGCAGCGGGCGTAGAACGCGGCGCGCTCGCGGCCGGCGTCGTCGCATCCGCCCTCGTAGTGCGCCAGCGTCAGGTCGAAGACGTCCGGGCCGAGGTCGCGGTAGATGAGCGCGAGGTCGTGCACGGGATCGGCGATGGCGGCGTCGGTCCAGTCGATGACGCCCGTGACGGTGTTCGCCCCGGCGTCCGCCAGCAGGTGCTCGGCGCCCAGGTCGTTGTGGCAGAACACCAGGGCGGAGGGTTCGGCCGGTGGCGTACGGCCGAGGAAGTCCTCGACCGCTCCGCGGCCGGGCGCGGGTATCTCTCCCGCTATCCGCCGGTAGGTCTGCTCGGCGTCCTGCCGCCAGGTCGTGAGCGGATCGGTGTCCCGCGGCACTAGCGCGCCCATCCGCTCCGCCGGGGCCCGGTGGAGCCGGCCGAGGAACTCACCCAGGCCGGCGGCCAGCCGCGCGGGCTCCGCGACGGGATGCTCGTTGAGGGGGAGGCCGGGAAGCTTCGGGTAGGCCAGGACGCCGGCCTCGACGTCCACGAAGACCGGTTCGGGCACCGGCAGCGTGCAGATCTCGGGCAGGACGCCGAGCAGGTCCGCCTCGCGCCGGGTCGCCTCGGCCCGGTCGGCGGGGTCGGCCTCCTTGCTGCGCCGGACGACCAGGTCGCCGTTGACCTCGTAGACGAGGTTGTCCCAGCCCTCGCCCAGCTTGGCGACGGAGCGGATCTCGTGGCCCGGCAGGTGGCGGGCGAGCAGTGCGCGGATCTCGTCGATCACGGTCATCACCCTAGGCCTCTGCCGGCCGTGTGGTCCCGGGCTCCGAGCGGGGGAGCCGGGACCGGCACGCCCGCCTCGGCGGACGCGCGCGCGGTCCCGGCCCGATCTCGATGGGCGCGTCATCCGCCGCCACGGGTATCGATCTCCGGGCGGCACCGCCGCTGTGGTGGGGTTTACGGCGGCGGAGAGCGCGTTTCGTGCGTATGGGTCGCGGACGCGACAGGTGGAGGGCCGAGGGCGGCTCGGCGGGCGGGGGTCAGATGCCGGTCAGGGGCTCAGAGCTTGGTGAGCTTGGCGTACGGCGCCGCGATTCGCTGCTGGTGGGTGCCGAAGTCGATGAGCACGGCGATGTCGTCCTCGACGCCGATGACCGAACCGAGACCGTACTTGTCATGGGTCACGCGGTCCTGCAGGGCGAATTGCTCCATCGGCGGGGCCGCGGGCGGAGCGTTGAAGGGGCTGGTGGGCAGGTGTCGCCGGGTCGCGGCGCGGGAAGTGTTCATTGTCACCCCAGTATGCGCCTACCTGGCCGATCACGGGGACTTTCCCCGCACCGGCCCTCCTGACCCTGGCCGGGCCGCCCGTCCGTGCGCGTGATCACTCCGGGCCGTCGGCCGCCGCGATGGGCCGGCCGACGGTGAGGGCGGCCCGCAGCCCGGGCTCGATCGTGGCCCGGTACTGCGAGTCGGGTTCCGCGCCGGCGGCGTCCAGCGCGGTGCTGAAGAAGCACCGGGCGGCAGCGGCCAGCACGACCTGGAAGATCTCGGCCTCGGACAGTCCATGGCGGCGCAGCCCGTCGACGTCGTCGGCGGTGATCGCGGTCGCGTCGGTGGCCACGCGCCCGGCGAAGTCCATCACCGCGACGTCGGCCGGGTCCAGGCCGGCGCTGTACGGGTCGGTGGCGATGGCCTGCACCGTGCCGGAATCGTAGAAGCGGTCCCGCAGCACCTTGCCGTGCGCGAGGGAGCAGTAGCTGGACCGCAGGCTCCGCGCGGCGGCCAGCGTGGCGAGCTCGTAGCGGCGCAGATCCATCTCCTGCTTGATCGTGCTGTTGAGCTGCTGCCAGGCCGCGTAGACGGCGGGGCTCAGCGCGAACACCCTTGTGTAGTTGGCGACGTACCCCTGCGCTTCGCGGTCGGCGTCGTACAGCCGGCCCGCCTGGTCACCGGCGTCCTCGTCGGGTGTCTGCAAGTGGCTCACGGCATCGTCCTCTCCGGTTCCCTGACGTCACGGGCGCCGCGCTTCGGCCCCCACCGAGATGACGCCGCTCCGGACGCCGGGGTTCGACCGTTCCAGGGGCGGCTCAGGGCGAGACGCCCGCCTGCATGATCAACCACCTGGGGCCTCGGAGGGAAGTGCCCGGGGAGCGCCGTTCTCGTGCCAGTCCGGCTCGGGCGCCTCGCGGACGTGCCCGTCCGCGCCGAAGACGAGGTAACGGTCGAAGTCGGCCGCGAACCAGCGGTCGTGGGTGACGGCCAGGACGGTGCCGGCGAAGCCGTCCAGGCCGTCCTGCAAGGCCTGGGCGCTGGCCAGGTCGAGGTTGTCGGTGGGCTCGTCCAGCAGCAGGAGCGTGCAGCCCGACAGCTCCAGCAGCAGGATCTGCAGCCGTGCCTGCTGCCCGCCCGACAGGGTCTGGAACGGCTGGCGCCGGGTGGGCGCGAGCTCGTAGCGCGCCAGGGCCCGCATGGCGTCGTTGAGGGAGAGGGCGTACTCGGTCATCACGATCTCGTCGGGCGTGCGCCCGTGCAGGTCGGGGCGGTCGTGGGTCTGGACGAAGTGGCCGGGGACGACGCGTGCGCCCAGCCGTGCGCGGCCCCGGTGCGGTACGGCCGGCGCCGGGAGCCCGGCCAGCAGCCCGAGGAACCGGGACTTGCCGGACCCGTTCGAGCCGAGCACCGCGAGGCGTTCGCCGTACCAGACGTGCAGGTCGAAGGGCTTCGTCAGCCCGGTCAGCTCCAGGTTCTCGCAGATGATCGCCTGCTTTCCGGTGCGGCCGCCGCGCAGCCGGATCCGGATGTTCTGCTCCCTGGGCGCGGCCTGCGGCGGCCCCGCCTCCTCGAACCGCGCGAGCCGGGTCCGGGCGGCCTGGTAGGACGAGGCCACCGCGTCGTTGCCGGCCGCGCGCCGCCGCAGGTCGTGCACGAGCCTCGTGAGCCGGGCGTGTTCGTCGTCCCAGCGGCGCCGTAGCTCGTCCAGGCGGGCCGTGCGGTCACGCCGGGCCTGCGCGTAGGTCGCGAACCCGCCGCCGTGCACCCACGCGGTCCGTGCCTCCACGGTGATGATCCGGTCGGCGGCACGGGCCAGCAGTTGCCGGTCGTGCGAGACGAGCAGCACCGTCTTGGGGGTGGTGCGCAGTCGCTGCTCCAGCCACTCCTTGGCCGGCACGTCGAGGTAGTTGTCCGGCTCGTCCAGCAGCAGCACCTCATCGGGACCGCGCAGCAGCGCCTCCAGCATGAGCCGCTTCTGCTCGCCGCCGGACAACGTGGCCGCCCTCCGGTCCCGTACGACCTCGAGGGGCAGGCCGAGGGCCGCGGTCGTACAGGTGTCCCACACGACCTCCAGGTCGTAGCCGCCCGCGTCGGTGAAGTCGTTGATCGCCTGGGCGTAGGCGAGCTGGCCCGCCTCGTCGGCTCCCAGCGCCGCCTCGGCCCGCGCCAGCGCCGCCGCCGTCGCGCGGACCCGGTCCGGCGCCACCGACAGCAGCAGTTCCCCTACGGTCCGGTCGCCCGCCACGAACTGCCACATGGCCCCCAGCCCGCCCGAATGGGTCACCGTGCCCGCGGCCGGCCGTGCCGCACCGGCGATCAGCCGGAGCAGTGTGCTCTTGCCCGCCCCGTTCGGCCCGACCAGCGCGGCCTTGGCTCCGTCGCCCACCCGGAAGGACACCTCGGCCAGGAGCGGCCGCCCATCGGGCAGGACGTACGTCACCTCCCGCACGTCGATGTGGCCCACCTGCCGATCCCTCCACTCGATCATTGATCTAGTACAGGAACATTGGTCCGGTACTCGTTCAACGTACTAGGATCGTGCCCATGAACGACACCCGGGCAGGCGGCGTATGGTTCCGGTCTCCGCGGCCACAGCGCGGGGGGCCTCCGCTCACGCGCGAGCGGATCGTCGCCGAGGCGATCGCGCTGCTGGACCAGGAGGGCATCACCCGGCTGACGATGCGACGGCTGGCCGAGCGCCTGGGGACCGGGTCCACGACGCTGTACTGGCACGTGGACACCAAGGAGGACGTGCTCGACCTGGCACTGGACGCGGTCTTCGGCGAGGCCCGGCTCCCCGCGCCGTCCGGTGACTGGAGGGCCGACATCACCGCGCTGATCGGCGAGTGGCAGGCCGCGATGCTGCGCCATCCCTGGAGCGCGGGACTGCTGGGCCGTCCCCTGCTGGGCCCCCACGTGCTGGAACGCACCGAGTTCCTGCACGCCACCCTGATCGGCGCCGGCCTGGAGGGCCCGCACCTGGCCGCGGCCGCCTACGGCCTGTCGCACTACGTGATCGGCTCGGCCATGACACAGGCCGCCTGGCAGGACCGTGACGAGCCGGCGGCGCGAGAGGCCGCCGACCGGCACGTGCGGGCCCACGATGACCGCTACCCCACCCTCGCCCGGCACGGGCACCTCAGCGGCGCCGACTGGGCCGCCACCTTCGACCGGGGCCTCGGCTATCTCCTCGACGGCATCGCGGCCCGGCTCGCGCACCAGGGGCGATAGCCGGGCAGCGTGCCCGGTGAGGCCGGTGGTCCAGGGTCACACCGGGCGTAGGTAGTAAAAATGGGACATGAGTGACATGCGATGACGTGGGGTCGCTAGACTCCGGTCGTGCCTGAGCCCCTCCCCATCTTCGTCGACGCCTCCGGGCGGCGTCGTCGGCTGCTGCGCCGTGCCGGTCTTGCTGCCGGTGTGGTGCTGGCCGGTTTCCTCGTCCTCATCGGCGTGGGCGTGGCGACCGGCTCGGACGTCCCGTTGACCCCCTGGAGCGCTCCGGGTGCGAGCCACGAGCCCGCCGCGGGCTCCACGCCTGGAGGCCCGGGAGCCGTCACTCCGCTGCCCAAGGGCGGCTCGGCGGGCCCGTCGGCCAGACCCAGCGGTACGGCCCCGGCGGTTCCGGCCGTCGTCAGGAGCGCGGCTCCGCAGGCCTCCACCTCGCAGGGTCCGGCCGCCCCCGCGGCAACCGCGACGCATCCCGGCAGGTCGCACGCCAGCCCGCCCGCCAGGGGCAAGGCCAAGAAGACACTCTCGCCGTGAGCGGCCGGCGTGCCCGGAAGCGTGACCCCCGCAGTCATTGGTTCCTGCTCGTGCTCGCGGGTCTGGCGTTCACCTGCGCGCTGCTGCTGGAGGGCTTCGCGCACGGTGCGGTCGGCGAGGCCCCGCACCACGCGCCGGAAGGCGGACCCGCACCCGCCGAGGTGACCGGCGGCGGGCCGGTGCTCAACGTGTCCGGTCCCAACGCGCGCAGCCTCCGGATACCCGCCAAGACCGTCGCGCTGACCTTCGACGACGGCCCGGACCCGAAGTGGACCCCGCAGATCCTTGAGGTGCTGCGCCGCCACGGGGCGCACGCCACCTTCTTCGCCATCGGCGCCCACGTCGCCGAGAACCCGGCGCTCACCCGGCGGATCCTGCGCGAGGGCAACGAGCTCGGCTCGCACACCTACACCCATCTGGACATGGCCGACAGCTCCGCGTGGCGCAACCGGCTGGAACTGGACCTGACCCAGCGGGCCCTGGCGGGCGCGGCGGGGGTGAAGACCCGGCTGATGCGCATGCCGTACTCCTCGGTGCCCAGCGGGCTGACGGCCAAGGAGTGGGCGGCCGCCCGTCAGGCGGGCGCCGACGGGTACGTCGTGGTGCTGGCCGACCGGGACACCGACGACTGGGCGCGGCCGGGCGTAGCCAAGATCGTGAACACCGCCGTCACGGCCGCCCGCAAGGGCCAGGGCGGCGTGGTCATGCTGCACGACTCGGGCGGCGACCGGACGCAGACCGTGCTGGCGCTGGACCAGATCCTCGATCGGCTGCACCGGGAGGGCTACCGGGTCACGACCCTCAGCGATGCCGCCGGCCTGCCCGCCGCCGACGTCCCGGCCGGCGGCACCGAGAAGCTGGTCGGTGCCACGCTGGTGACCGCCCAGCGGCTGGCCCGATGGCTCACCGGGTCGCTTCAGCTGCTGTTCCTGGTCGCGGGGGTGCTGTGCGTGCTCCGGCTGGCCCTGCTGGTCGGCTCCGCGCAGATCCACGTACGGCGCGTGCGGCGCGGCCGCGGGCGTGGCACCGGGCGGTGGCCGCCGGCAGGTCCCCCGCCGCCGGTGTCGGTGATCGTGCCCGCCTACAACGAGGAGGCGGGGATCGCCGCGACCGTGGCCTCCCTGCTCGACAGCGACTACCCGGGCCCGGTGGAGGTCCTGGTGGTCGACGACGGGTCCACCGACCGTACGGCCGAGATCGTGGAACGGCTGATCCAGGGGGGCCAGGGCGGACGGCTGGGCGACGGCACCCCCGCCGTCCGGCTGATCCGCAAGCCCAACGGCGGCAAGCCGTCCGCGCTCAACCTCGGGGTGGCCTACGCGCGGGCGGACGTGCTGGTCCTGGTCGACGGCGACACGGTCTTCCAGCGGGACACGATCGGCAACCTGATCCGCCCGCTGGCGGACCCCGCCGTGGGAGCCGTCAGCGGCAACACCAAGGTGGCCAACCGGGGCGGCCTCATCGGGCGCTGGCAGCACATCGAGTACGTGATCGGCTTCAACCTGGACCGCCGGATGTTCGACGTCCTCCAGTGCATGCCCACCATCCCCGGAGCCATCGGCGCCTTCCGCCGCCAGGCGCTGACGGCGGTCGGCGGCGTCAGCGACGACACCCTTGCCGAGGACACCGACCTCACCATGGCGATCTGCCGGTCCGGCTGGCGGGTGGTCTACGAGGAGACCGCGCTGGCCTGGACCGAGGCGCCCGCCACGCTGCGCCAGCTGTGGCGGCAACGCTACCGCTGGTGCTACGGCACTCTGCAGGCCATGTGGAAGCACCGCCGGTCGTTGGTGCAGTCCGGGCAGTCCGGCAGGTTCGGCCGCCGCTGCCTGACCTACCTGTGGCTCTTCCAGGTCGCCCTGCCGCTCATCGCCCCCGCCATCGACCTGTTCGCGGTGTACGGGCTGATCTTCCTGGACCCGTGGTCGATGCTGGGGACATGGGCGCTGTTCGTGGGCCTCCAGGTCCTCTGCGGCGCCTACGCCCTGCGACTCGACCACGAGCCGGTCCGGCCGCTGTGGACGCTGCCGGTCCAGCAGATCGTCTACCGGCAGCTGATGTACCTCGTCGTGATCCAGTCACTCGTCACCGCCCTGCTCGGCGCCCGGCTCCGCTGGCACGCCATGCACCGCAGCGGGACCTTCACCACTCCCGACCCGGCTCCCGCGCCGACCGGCGCCCCGGTCAGGTAAACGGGCTCCGGCCGCCGTTCTCGGCCGCCGTCTTCAGCATGCGGAGCACGTCCACGTGGCCGCGGCGGAGTCTGCCGGTGCTGTAGAACAGCGTGAGCAGCGGACCGGACATCGACTCCTCGATCGTCACCCGGGTACGCCCCTCCGCGGTCCCCGAGAGCAGCAACCGGTCGATCGCCTTCACCCCGCCCATCGCGGTCCCGGTCCAGGACAGCTCCCGCTCCGGCTCCACCACGGCGAACGTGGACCTGATCACCGAGCCTCGGATCTTCCAGCGGAACGGCGCGTCCGGCTTCGTCTCGCCGAGCTCCAGGATGCGGGCGTCCGAGCGCCAGGACGGCCAGTTCCGCAGGTCGCTGAGCAGTGTCCAGACCCTGCCGACGGGAGCGTCCACGACGGCCGAGGAGGACGACCTTACCGGCGCGTCCTCGTCGAGCAGGCCCTTCTTGGCGTAGTTCTCGTGCAGGGTCCCGATCGGCGGGCCGGTGTAGAACAACTTCATCGACGACCTCCGGAGCGATGGTCTCATCCAAGAGCAATGCTCTCGCTTGCGATCCCGCAATGCAAGAGCAGTGCTCTCGGATACGAACATCGCTCCGGTCCGGCGGGATCAGACCCGGCCCGGGTGGCCGGACTCACCAGGCGAAGGCCTCGGGTGCCGGCCCCGGCCCGGGGAAGATCTCGTCGAGGGCCGCCAGGAACTCCTCCGAGAGGTTCACCTCGACGGCCCGCAACGCCGACTCCAGCTGGCCGGCGGTCCGCGGGCCCACGATCGGGCCGGTCACGCCGGGACGGGTGAGCAGCCAGGCCAGCCCGACGTCACCCGGCTCCAGGTCGTGCTTCTCGCACAGGTCCTCGTAGGCCTGGATCCGGGCCCGCCCGGCCTCGTCGGCCAGGACCTCCTTGCTGCGCCCGCCCAGTGAGCGGGAGCCGCCGCCGTCGCGTTCCTTGCGCAGCACGCCGCCCAGCAGGCCGCCCTGCAGCGGTGACCACGGCACGACGCCCAGGCCGTACGCCTGCGCGGCCGGGATGACCTCCATCTCGGCGCGGCGCTCGGCGAGGTTGTACAGGCACTGCTCGCTGACCAGGCCGACCGCGCCGCGGCGGGCGGCGGTCTCGTTGGCCCGGGCGATCGCCCAGCCCGGGAAGTTGGAGGATCCCGCGTAGAGGATCTTGCCCTGCTGGATGAGGACGTCGATCGCCTGCCAGATCTCCTCCCAGGGCGTGGACCTGTCGATGTGATGGAACTGGTAGAGGTCGATGTGGTCGGTGCCCAGGCGCTTGAGCGAGGCCTCGGCGGCGCGGCGGATGTTCAGCGCGGACAGCTTGTCGTCGTTGGGCCACGGCGCGCCCTCGGCGCCCATGTTGGCGTAGACCTTGGTGGCCAGCACGGTCTTCTCGCGGCGTCCGCCGCCCTGTGCGAACCAGCTGCCGATGATCTCCTCGGTGCGCCCCTTGTTCGCGGCCCAGCCGTAGACGTTGGCGGTGTCGAAGAAGTTGACACCCGCGTCGATCGCCTGATCCATGATGGCGTGACTGTCGGCCTCGTCGGTCTGCGGGCCGAAGTTCATCGTCCCGAGGACCACCCGGCTCACCTTGAGGCCCGTCCGTCCCAGCTGTGCGTAATCCATTGGCTCAGCCAACCACTTAGAGCGCGCTCTAAGTCAACCGCCGGAGCGGAATCCGCCGGTGCGCCGGGGCCCCCCGCCGAGCGATGGAGGGCGGCGGCCGGCCCCCGAGGCGCGTTCCGGTTGGCCTCTTCCGGCGGCCGGAAGAAAGTGTCTTCCGGCCGAGAGCCTCGCATATCGCCGAAATCGGAAGCGATAAGCGTTGTTGGTCCGCTTCGTCGGTTATTGGGAATGCAGGGCTCGCCGGATTCGGAAACCCTTTATTTTCTCCCCGCAGCTCCCGATCGGCCGCCTGCTACTCGAACTGCCGGTCAGTGGCTTACGGTTCATTACGTGTCCTGGCGATTCGAGACGAGATGACACCGGAGGTCGCCGCATGACGGGTTCCCGCCCGTTGCGCGCGGATGAGCCGACACAGCTGGGGATGTACCGGCTGACCGCATTCCTGGGTGAGGGCGGTCAGGGCATCGTTTATCTGGGAAATGGCCCGTCCGGCGGGAAAGTCGCCGTCAAGGTGCTCCAGGCGCGTCTGGCCGGTGACGACAAGGCCCGCAGCCGTTTTCTGCGCGAGGTGGAGGCGGTCAAGCGGGTGGCGGAGTTCTGTGTGGCCCGCGTGATCGACAGTGATTTCAACGCCGACCGGCCCTACATCGTCAGCGAGTTCGTCGAGGGAGTGTCGCTCCAGGAGGCCGTCGTCACCGACGGACCGCGCGAACGAGGCGGACTGGAACGTCTGGCGATCGGGACGGCCACCGCACTCGTGGCGATCCACCAGGCCGGCATCGTGCACCGCGATTTCAAGCCCGGCAACGTCCTGCTCGGGCCGGACGGGCCACGAGTGGTCGACTTCGGGATCGCTCGAGCGCTGGGCTCGGCCGCCTCGGAGTCGAGCGGGCTGGTGGGAACGCCCGGGTACATGTCGCCGGAGCAGATCTCCGGGCAGCCCCTCACCCCGGCGACCGATCTGTTCTCGTGGGCCGCGACCATCTTGTTCGCTGCGACCGGTGTCCCCCCTTTCGGAAACGACAGTGTCCCCGCGGTGATGTACCGGATACTCCACTACGAGCCGGACCTGACGGTCCTACCGCCACCGCTGCGCGACGCGGTCGGCGCCGGCCTGGCCAAGGACCCCGGCCGGCGACCGGCCGCCGCCGACATCATGCTGACCCTGCTCGGCCGTACGGCCGTACGTCAGGGTCTCGAAGGGGCCGGCGCCGTCACGCCACCGGTCATGGGCCAGGCCGCTCCGGGCCCAGCCGATCTCCACGAGGCCATGCGGATCGCCGCGGGTGAACCCCTCGAACCGGCGGGCGTACACGAGGAGCCCGGAAGGCCGACCGCGCAGGGCGGCTTGGAAAAAGTCACATTCCCCTCCGCACCGGCAGAGTCGGCTGTATCGGTACGATCCCGGCGTTTCATCTTCATCGCCGTGGTCACGGCTGTGGCGATCATGGCCGGGGTGCTCACGTGGGCCGTCCTGCCCGGTGAACCGGCGCGGCGGCGGCCACCGGCCCCCCGGGGCCCGGCCGAATCGGCTCCCCTGCCCTGGGGAACCGAGATCGGCGCCCCTCTCACCGGGCACACCGACCATGTCGGCGCGGTCGCCGCCGGCCAGGTCGGCGGCAGATCCGTCATCCTCTCCGGTGGCCACGACAAGACGATCCGGATGTGGGATCTGACCACTCACCGTGCCGACGGCCCGCCCCTCACCGGTCACACGCGAGAGGTCTATTTCGTCGCCACGGGGTACCTGCACGACCGCCCTGTCGCCCTCTCGGGAAGCGCGGACAACACCGTTCGCCTGTGGGATCTCACCTCCCGGCAATCCGTCGGGCCTCCGATCGGCGGTGACACCGACTGGGCGCGTACCGGCGCGATCGGCCGGCTCGACGGCCAGGACATAGCCGTCGTCGGCGGCTTCACCAACACCATCCGCCGATGGAATCTGGACACCGGCCGGCCCCTGGGGCCTCCGCTCACCGGTCACACGGACTCCGTCTACTCCCTCGCCCTGGGTCGGCTCGGCGGCCGTCCGATCATCGCCTCCGCGGGTGAGGACAGAACCATCCGCATCTGGGACCTGTCCTCCGGGCGTCCCCTCGGCCCTCCGCTCACCGGCCATACCCGCACCATCACCGCCGTCGCCCTCGGACAGCTCGGCGGGCGTCCCATCGCCGTCTCCGCCGGGGAGGACAGGACCGTCAGGGTCTGGGACCTGACGACGAGCCGGCCGATCGGCGGGCCGCTCACCGGCCATACCGACTCCGTCCTCACGATCGCCCTCACTCGTGTCGGCGGCCGCACCGTCGCCGTCACGGGAAGCGACGACAACGGCATCCGTGCCTGGGACCTCGGCGCGCACAAGCCCCTCGGCGCACCCTTCACCGGCCACACCGACAGTGTGGAGGCCGTGACCTGCGCCGCACTCGGCCGGCAGCCGGTCCTCGTCTCCGCGGGATGGGACCGCACACTCCGCGTGTGGAGCCTCACGCCTCCGCCGTGACGGGCCTCCCGGGGCGCGGATGAGCCGTCCTGCCCTCGCCGAGCCACCCTCCGGATGGGAGGCGAAGCGGGCCGCGACGCCGGGACGGTAGGTTTCGGACGTGGCAAAAGATCGTTCGTCGGGGCCCGGCCGGGCACAGCAGATCGGCTTCGCCGCCGCCCTCGGCGGCCTGGCCGGTGCCGCGCTGACCGGTCACCGGGGTGTGCGGGCCGGCTTCGCGGGCGCGGCGGCCGGCGCCGTCGCCCTGGGGGCCGTGGAGGCGGTGGCCCGGGCACGGCAGCGTCCCGGCCAGATCCCGGCGCTCTGGGCGCGGATCGCGAGCAGCGGTGCGCTGGCCGTTCCGCTCGGCTGGGCGGCCGGCCGCCTGACCGGCGCCGGGCCCCTCGCGGTCGGTGCGGTGACCGGTGCCGCCGCCGGCGCGCTGGCGCTACGGCCGCAGAAGGTGGCGCTGGGGCCGCTGGCCGGCGCGGCGGTCGGCGCCGCATTCCTGGCCCGGCGGCGGCCGGTGCCGGCGTCGGTGGTGGCGAGCACCACGGTGGTGTCCTACCGGGTGCTGGCGGCGCTGCTGTTCCGGGACCCGCAGGTGAGCCTGCTGGCCGAGCGGGTCCGGCCGGAGGAGCTGCCGTTCGTCGTGCCGCTGGGGGCCCGCGGCCGGTACGTCGGCACTGGCTATGTCCGGGACCTGGCGGGGGTGCTCGGCGGCACGTACGTCGAGGACGCGGCCGACGTCGGCATCGTCGCCTCGCTCGACGAGCTGCGCGGCCCGGACTTCGATCCGGCGCGGGTCGATCCGCGGGTCCGGGAGTTCTACGAGCACACGACGCGGTTCACGCTCGACATCGTCCCGCGGTGGCGGCTGTGGGTGCGGCCGGGCTACCTGCTCTACCGGACGCTGCTGGCCCGCCCCCTCGGCCAGGCCAGCGTCCCGATGAACCAGCGCGAGGCACAGCGCGGCGTCCGCGGCCGGATCGACACCATCACCTCCAGCCAGGACGGCGTCCCGCCGATCCGCGGCTGGATTCGCTCCTTCGCCGACACCGACGAGCCGATCTACGTCGGCATCTACACCACCTACCGCCACGAGGGCCGGGGATACGTCAGCGTCGGCTTCCCCGTCCCGCAGGCCAGTTTCACCGCGACCCTCCTGCCGCGCGCCCGCGCCGGCGGGGGCCTGATCCTGACCAGCCGCAGCGACCTCGACCAGCCTGGCCACTACCTGACCTACATAGATCCGCAGTCCCGGGACCTGACCGCCCTGGCGGTGCACGGCTTCGCCGAGCAGCTGGAGGTCTACGTGGAGGACGGCGAACTACGGGCCGAGCATGCCTTCTCGGTCTTCGGGCTGCCGTTCCTCATGCTCCACTACCGCATGCACCGCAAGCCCGCCTCGGCACCTTGATCGGGTCATCCCATCGAAAAAGACAAGACCGGCCCCCGTGGGGGCCGGACTCAGTTCCTAATCTTCCAGGAAGAGCAGCTCTTCCTGCTGGCCCCCATCGAGGATGTCAGCGATCTCCTCGGGAGGGAAACCTGCTCGCAGCCCCCGCAGGTAGAGGGGGGCTACGTAGGCCTCGCCCGCGTCGGTCTCGTCGCCGACGTTCGGCTTCTGCTCCGGCATCTCAGACATCGGAGATTTCCTTTCCGTGCTCTGGTTTGTGTCGCTCCTGTATCGGACAGTGCGCACCCGCACGGCTGCGGCAAGCAACGGCATGCGAGCTACGCGCGGGCCGACAACCGGGCTCTGACCTCGGGCCACTCGGTGACGAGGATCGAGAAGTACACGGTGTCGCGCCAGGTGCCGTCGGGGCGGCGGCGGTGCCGCCGCAGGACGCCTTCCCGCTGGGCGCCCAGCCGGGCGATCGCCGCCTGGGAGCGGAGGTTCAGGTGGTCGGTCTTGAGCTGGACCCGTCCCATGCCCAGATCCTCGAAGGCGTGGGCCAGCAGCAGGAGCTTGCACTCGGTGTTGACGGCGCTGCGCCAGTAGGCCCGCCCGTACCAGGTCCAGCCGATCTCGAGCCGCTCGTTGGCGGTGTCGATGTCCAGGAACGTGGTCCAGCCGACGGCCCGCCCGGACTCCCGGTGGATGACGGCGAACGGGACGTATTCGCCGGCCAGGATGGAGTGGAGCCGCTCCGCCAGCTCGCCCTCGTCGCGCGGGGCGGGGCCGCCCTGCCAGCGCCAGACCTCCTCGTCCCGGCCACCCGCCACGAACAGATCTCTCAGATGATCCAGGGTGAGGGGTTCCAGGCGGACGGTACGGCCGGTCAGGGTCACGGGCTGCGGATGCTTGGCGGTCACGGTCCCTGACCGTAGGCAGTCAGTGGGAAAGACGCAAAACGCTCCGTGCATCTGGTGGATCATGGCGGTGTGACGAGGCGCTCGATGTACGCGGCGGTGACCGCGGTGGTGCTGGTCCTGGCCGTGGGATGCGGGGGCGTGCGGGCGGGGACCGCCGCGCCGCGGGCGTCCGGCACGGCGGGCCATCCGGGCCCGACGCTCCGGGCGACCGTCATGGGTCCCGGCCAGGGCCGCGAGATGCCCAACCCCGGCGGCGCCGGCGACCCGCGGCTGACCTCGGCACTGCTGACCCGGTTCGAGGACTCCAGGGAGTCCCCGGACCTGCCCGGCGCCACGGTCGCCATGCCCGCCGCCGCCCAGGGCTCGATGTTCATCCCGATGCGGCAGGTGAGCAGCCCGCTGGGCGGCCCGCCGGAGTGCGTCAGGTGGACCTCCGGCGTGGCCTTCGCCGTCCTGAGCGACTTCAACACCCGGGGCGTGCAGCTCGCGGTGACCCGGCTGCGGAACGCCCCTCCGCGCCTGCGGCCCCCGGCGGCCGGGCGGACGCCCGCACCGGGGGGCACGCCTTCGATCGGACGGACGCCCGGGCCCCGGCGGGCTCCCTCGACCGGCCGTACGCCTCAGGTCTGGCGGACGTTCTCGGACGAGAAGACGGCGCACCTGACCTTCAGCGAGGCGATCGTCACCGGTCCCGCTCCGATGCTTGCCTCGCTCGGCGACCCGCGCGTACCGGCGTCCTGCGGGAAGCTCCCCGGCGTAGGCGGCGACACCGGCGGGATCCGGGCGCTCCCGCCGCCGGTTCCCGGCGCGTGGGCGTACCTCGTCACCGGGTCCGGTGAGATCCCGGTCTGGCAGTGGGTGGTGGTCGTACGGGCCGCGCGCTACCTCCTGGAGGTGCGCATCCCGAACCAGGCGCCCGCACCGCGCATGGACCCGGTACGGCTGCTGCCGCTGATCGCCCGGGCCGCCCGCGCCAGGGCCGACGCCGCCCTCGGTTAGGACGGCGCGCGGGTCAGCTCGCGGTAGTGCTCGTGGAACTCCCGTACCTCCGGCAACCGCGCGTACCTGCCGGTGAGGGCGTCGTCCAGCTCACGGGCGCGGAGTCGTACGGTCTGGAACCTGCTCGCCGACCCGAGCGCCTGCCTGCCGAGCGCGGCGGCCTCCTCGGGTGCACCGAGCCGGGTCAAGGCGATCCCCAGATTCATCCGGTTACCGGCCCCCTTTCCCGGGGCGACCTCGGCCGCCGGTCCCGACTCATGTACGGAAAGGGCACACCGGGCGTAATCCTCCGCCTTCACGAAGTTCTCTAGACGGAGGTGCGACCTGGCGGCGTAATCATGCAGCCTGGCTCTCAGGTCGGTGCTGTCGTCCTCGGTGAAGCGCAACGACACTCGCGTGGGAAGCCGGTCACAGAGCCGCTCGCCCTGGCGGATCATCTCCTCGGTGGGTTCCGGCTGTCCCAGTTGGGCGTGGACGCAGGCCGCCGTGGCGCGGAGCCGCACGGCCATCGGGTGTGACGCCGGGGTGAGCGCGATGCCCCGCTGGATCGCCAGTAAAGCTGTGCGGGGATCGTTGTCGTACTGGGCGCTGACCGCCTGGGCCTCGACTGCCAGTGCGCGCAGTTCGGCGTGGCCGGCCTGGTCGGCATGCTCGAAGCAGTCGAGGGCGTAGGCCTTCGCGGCCCGGCGGTCGCCCAGGTTGAGGGCCAGCCAGGTCATCGCCTCGTCCAGCCAGGCGGCGTAGACGTACAGCCGCCGTCCCTCCTTGAGGGTGTGGCGGCCCTGGATCAGCTCCTGGACCCGCTGCCGGTAGGCGCGGGCCACGGCGAACTGCTCCGCCAGGGGAGCGCGGTAGTAGCAACGGTCGAGGTCGGTGACGACGGCCTCCAGATGCTCCAGCGCACCGGAGCCGACCCCGGTGACCCCGGTCTGCCGGGTGAACTCCATGGCCTCGGCGGCCGCGTCCCCCAGCACGCGCTCCAGCGCGTACGGGGTGACCGCCGCCGCGAGACTCAGCCTCAGGGCGTCACGGCGGTTCGTGGGATCGCCTCCTTCCCGGGCCCGGCCGTACGGGACGTCCCTCCCATCGTGCGTCACCGGCAGCGGGGGGACCAGAGCCCGCGCGCGGAAGTTGGCGTCCAGGGCGCTGTGGTCCGCGCCGTCGAGCAGGTCGGCGACCGAGCACTCGTACAGCCGCGCCAGCCGGTCGAGGTCCTGGTAGGACGGGGTGCGGGCGGAGGCGCACGGGGCGGCGTCGAGACTCCAGTTCTCCCAGTACGACACGTGCTTGAAGGTCTTGGGGCGTTCGTCCGGCCAGCGCTCGTTGTACCGGGCCGCGACCTCGCGCTGCGTCCAGCCGTGCGCCAGCCGGAAGGCGACCCGGGCGTTCACCCGGTGCCGGGCGCCGATCACCGAGGCGATCTCCCGCCAGGTGCCGCCCTGGGCTCGCAGGTCGTCGCGCAGCCGCGCGATCTCCCGTTTGAGGCTTGCCTGTGACGCCACGCCCGCTCCTCCGGCTCGCCGCCGTGTCCCGCCGGCTTCCATCCAAGGCCAGATCCCGGCGTGATGCGGTGACCGGTGCGGTCATCGCCGCCGGGAACGGCGAATTTCCCCGCCTGCCGGGGAGTCGCCGAACGTACCGTCCCCGTCACGGAGGGTTCGCAATCCACGGTCCACCGCGTTCACTGGTGCGGCGGACGCCCCCGGCCGGGGGCGCGGGACAGGAGGCCGGCGATGCGGTCAGAACAGATCTTCGAGGCGGAGCCGGGCGCCGTGCCGGGCCTGCGGCGCTGGGCGGGCGGTCTGGTGCCCGTCCGGTGCGCCGTCCGGGACGAGGCGGTGCTGATCTTCTGCGAGCTGGCCACCAACGCCGCGACGCACGGCACCGCGGAGAAGGTCCGGGTCATCGTGGAACACGGCGGGGGCGGGTTGCGCGGCGCGGTCCGGGAACTCGGCGCGGTGACGGGGCACCCGGTGCCCGACCCGCGTGCCGTCGCCGAGATGCGGGCACTGGCCCGGCTCGGCGACGGCGAGCCCGTCGACCCGGACGACCTGCGGGAGACCGGCCGCGGGCTGGCGCTGATCGCGGCGCTGTGCGGGGACGACTGGGGCGTGCGAGCCACTCCGGACGGGCGCGAGGTGTGGTTCTTGCTCGCCCTCTGCCGCTGCCCGGGGGCCGCGGGTCAGCGGTAGTCCTCCACCTTGGCGTCCTTGTGGTCACCGTAGAAGGCGTCGGCGAAGAACCGCGTCGCCTCGGGCTGCGAGCCGTCGAGGTCGGTGAAGCCGTACTCCTTGGCCAGCACCCCGGCCGACAGGGACTTACCGGACCAGCGCCGCACGTCCGGGTCCCCCGCGAGCGCGGCCACCGCGCGGCCCACGTAGTGCGGGGTCTCGGAGATCGCGAACCACTTGTCCTTGGCGATCCCGTCCCGCCACCGGTCCTCGGTGACGCCGAAGTGCTCCAGCATCTCCTCCGAGCGCAGGAAGCCGGGCGTGAGCGCGACCGAGGTCACCCCGTGCGGGCCGACCTCGTCGGCGAGCATCTTGCCCATCCGGGTGATGGCCACCTTGACCAGGTCGTAGAACATCGACCCGCGGTAGCGGTCGTTGAACATGTCGTCGCCGTCGGTGAGCTCGATGACCAGGCCCCGGCCGCGCCGGACCAGCAAAGGGAGCACGGTGTGCAGGGTGATCAGGTGGGTCTCCAGGCCGTTGCGCACCATGTTCAGGCCCTTGCCCAGGTCGTGCTCCCAGATCGGCTTCCACTCGATCCACCGCTCGCCGCCCCAGGTGTCGTCGACGAGCACGTCCAGCCGGCCGTCCTGCTCCCGCTCGATGCGGGCCACCAGCTCCGCCACGTCGGCGGGGACCATGTGGTCACAGCGCACGGCGATGCCGTGCCCGCCGGCCTTGGTCACCAGCTCGGCGGTGTCCTCGATGGTCTCCGGCCGGTCCACGGGGCTGCGCGCGGCCCGCGTCGAGCGGCCGGTGACGTAGACGGTCGCGCCGGCCGCGCCGAGCTCGACGGCGATGGCCCGTCCGGCGCCGCGGGTGCCGCCGGTGACCAGCGCGATGGTGTCATGCAGTGGGAGGTTCATGTGCTGCTCCAATGTGCCGGGATGAGATGTCAGGAAGGCCGGGGGTGCCGCCAGGCCGCGAGCACCCCGTCGACGTCGGCCCGGACCCGCTCGCGCAGGCCGCCCTCGGGCAGCACCGACCAGCGGATCGCGCTGCCGTCGGCGAGCGCGGCGAGGACGCGCGCGGCCTGGGGGACCGGTGGCGCCCCCGGCAGGGCGCCGGTCGCGACCGCGCGCCGCACCAGGACCGCCACCTCGGCCTCGATCGCCGCGTAGACCTCCGCCAGCAGGCCGCGCAGCTCGTCGTCGGCGAAATCCACGGCCAGCTGGGCCAGGTTGTTGGCGGCGTTCGCGGGGTCGTCGAGCGCGGCGTACGGCTCGATCACTCCGCGGCGCAGTGCCTCCACCGGGTCCTCGACCCCCTCGACGGCGGCGCGGACGGTCCGCGGGAGCGCCTCGATGGTGATCCGCGACAACGCGGCCAGCAGCCCGTGCTTGGAGCCGAACCGCTGCACCAGCGTGCCCGCCACCACGCCCGCCTCGGCGGCGATGTCGGCGAGGGTGAAGGAGGGCCCCAACCGCCCTATGACCTCGCCGGCGGCGGCGAGCAGCCGCTCGTCACTGACCTTCCGGGGGCGTGCCATGGAGTTATTGAATCACGATTCATTAACTACCGCCACCCTGAGCGCCTCCCCAGGCCCCCTCCATGATCATGCAATCGTTCGACAAGCGATTACATGATCACGGAGGTGGGGAGGAGGGCGGAGCAGTCGGCCCGGCGGCTCAGTGGCTCGGGGTGGGTGGCTCGGGTGGTGGGTCGGGGTGGGGCGGGTCAGGCCGCGATGTCGCGCTGCGCGACGACCTTGGTGATCCGGACCCGGGCGAGGTACTCGCCGGGGACGGCGTTGCGGGCGCCGAACTCCTCGGCCTTGTCCTGGCCCATGTAGCGGCCCCCGAGGGCGGTGGCCCACTTCCTGAGCTCGCCCAGGTCCTCCGACAGCGACGCCATGCCGTGGATCACCACGAAGGAGTACGGCGGTCTCTCCTCGTCGACGCAGAGGCACACGCGGCGGTCCTGTTCGAGGATCCTGCCCTTCAGGCTCGTCTTGCCGGTGGTGAAGATCAGGTCGTCCCCGTCCAGCAGGAACCAGATGGGGGTCACGTGCGGGGCGCCGTCCGCGCGGGTCAGGCCGAGCTTGCCGGTCCGGGTGCCGGCCAGCACGAACTCCCGCCACTCCGCGTCCGTCATCGTTCTCATCCGGCAAGTCTGCCCGCTGGCCGATCACGTAACCGGCATCGCTACGGTGGGTGAGATGGACATCCAGACGGCGCTCGGGCCGGCCGAGGTGACGCTGGACGTGACGGCGGACCCGCGCTTCCTGCTGGTGCTGACGCACGGCTCCAACGGCGGTGTGGAGGCCGCGGACCTGCTGGCGGTACGGGACGTGGCGCTGGCCCTGGGAGGTGCGGTGGCCCGGGTGATGCAGCCCTTCCGGGTGGCGGGCAGACGGTTCCCGGGCGACGCGGCACGGCAGGACGAGGCCTGGCTCGAGGTGATCGGCGTGCTCCGGGAGAAGTGCGGTGACCTCGCGTTGATCCAGGGCGGGCGGAGCAACGGCGCCCGGGTGGCCTGCCGTACCGCCCGCCGGGCGGGAGCCAGGGGAGTGCTGGCGCTGGCGTTCCCGCTGCACCCGCCGGGGAAGCCGGAGCGGTCGCGGGCGGGCGAACTGCGCGAGGCGAGGGGGGACGGCGCCGGGCCGGGCGCGGAGGTGCTGGTGGTCAGCGGCGAACGTGATCCGTTCGGCATCCCCGACGCCGCGGACGCCACCCGGGTGGAGGTGCTGCCGGGGGAGCGCCACGACCTGGCGAAGAACCCGGCCGCGGTCGGCGTGGTCGTCGAGCCGTGGCTACGGCGCTGGGCGAGCCCGCCCGGTGGTCGGCCGGCGGGCTGACCGGCCGGGTCCGGGACCGTGCGGCGGGCCCGCGACGGGTGTGTCAAGGCAGGCGGCTACGCCCCCGAAGACGATCATCTGATGTGATCGGCCGCCACGCTCCCGTGGCGGACGGTCAGGCCGCCGACGGAGCCGGAAGGTCCGTGGGACGGTGCGGTGCGATGATCCCCCCGTTGGGCAGCAGCTCGCCTGTGTCGTCGAACAGGACGACGCCGTTGCACAGAAGGCTCCACCCCTGCTCAGGGTGGCAGGCGATCGTGCGTGCGGCCTCGCGATCGTGCGTGTCGGACGAGGGACAGGTCGGCTGGTGCGGGCACATCTGTGTGCCTCCGGTCTCAACTACTCGTGGATGTGCTGTCGGTCTGTCTCTTAGGACGTTCACCAGTGTCCTGGGGTTCGCCTCGGCGCGGAATAGTCCGTTGGGGCGATGTTGGTCCTGACACCATCGCACCCCCGTCCTGTGACCCCGCTCACTGCTGGTTGTGCCCAGCCTCCCCCTGATCAATAACCTTCCCGAAACGACACGCCGTCCATTCGGGAACGAATCTGCGACCTTTGCCCGCCTTCGCCGGGTTCAAGCCGCTGACCAGCCGGTCTGGGCCCACCGGCATGGGGGAACGCGGGCCGCTCAGCGGGCGGCGGCGAGCCCGGCGAGGACCAGGCCGAGCCCGGCGGTGAACCGGTCGGCCCAGTCGGCGGTGCCCTCGGGGTCGGCCGCCTGCCGGGCGGCCAGGCCCCGCACCTCCAGTGCCGTGTGGCCGATGACGAAGCTCAGCAGGGCGTGCGCCCCGGTGGACGCGGCGGCCTCACGATGACCGGCCTGCCGGAGCACCTCCTGCAAGGACGCGGCCGTGGTGGACAGCGCCACGGGGTTGCGCCGGGTCACCAGCAGCGGGAGCACGCCCGCGTGGCCGAGCAGCCGATCCCGGTAGCCCTCGGCCCAGCCGGTCAGCCGCCGCCGCCAGTCCGCGCCCGCGCCGCCCGGCGGCGCGGGATGCACGGCGACGTGCTCGACGAGCCCGTCGAGCAGTTCCTCCTTGCCCCGGGGAAGGTGATGGTAGATCGCCATCGCCTCCACCTCGAGGGAGTCGCCGAGCCGGCGCATGGTCAGCCGGCTGAGGCCCTGGCCGTCGACGATGCGCAGCGCGGCGTCGATGATCCGATCGCGGGTGAGCGGCTCCCGGGGATGTGACATGGGGAGACCTTACTACGTAAAGGTCGTGACCCGCGTCGTGACACACGGCGACCCGGCGTACTCTTGCCCTTCAGGGGCCGCGACCAGCCCCTTTCGTGCGCTGAGAGGAAGGACCTCGCCAATGCTGGGCCGCCGGGTCAACAAGGACGTCCAAGAGCGCTACAGCGCCGACCAGGAGCTGGCCGGCACCTACGGCGACAAGCTGACGGCTGCCACCGGCGCGGAGCAGGAGCTTCGGCGGGCGCAGGCCGCCGGCCGCCCGGCGGCGGAGCTGCGCGAGCTGTCCAACGCCCTGGACCGGGCCTTCGCCGACGCCATCCTCGCGGCGCAGGCGTCCGAGCGGGTCGCCATGGGCACCAAGACCTACGCCTCGGACGATCCCAAGTCGGCGCGGCCGGCCGAGATCGCCCGGCGGAAGGCCGCGGCGCGGTGGGACGTCCGGCCCTGGACCGACGAGGTGGACCGGCTGCGGACCGCCCGGGAGGCGCACAAGCTCAGCTACCGCCCGGTCGCCCGTACCTGACCGGGGGCCGCACCGCCGGCGGGCCCGCGCCGTTGAGCGGGCGTGACGGCAGCCGGGGGCGCCCCGCGCCCCTGAGCGGCATGGCCGGCCCGGGCCGGCGACGCGCCCGGCGGTCGCGGCCGATCCCGGGCGGTTTCCCCGGTGGGTCAGGGGGATGACCCAGGCGAGGCCGCGGGACACAGCATCACCGGGTGGCACCCGCCGCGGAACTTTGAGAATCTACCCACTCACGTACGCGCCGTGGCGGCATCGCCCGGTGCCCGCGGCTCGGGCGCGGTGACCGTCGTCGCCGTCGCCCCGGGGCCGGGGTGGGCCCCGGCGCGGGAGCCGAGCCGGGTAAAAGGCCGGGAAGACCCGGCAGGGGCATGGCAGGGTGGCCGTGACCCGATCGTGGGGGGAGACACTTGGAGCGCACGCCACCGGACCGTCATCGGGTCCTGGAGTCCTACCGGGACGGGGTCGCGGTCATCCGCGGGCTCGCCGCGGAGTGCTCCGACTGGAGCGTGCCGACCCCGTGCCCCGACTGGCAGGCCCTGGACCTCGCCGGTCACCTGCGCTGCGTCGCGGAGAACTACCTCGAGTACCTCCAGGACGCCCCCGACAGCCGGCTGTCCAAGCTGTTCGCCCAGAACGCCGCGTCGGCGGTGCTGATCCGGCAGCAGGCCAGGCAGAACGCGGCCGAGCTCGCGGTGCTGCCGGCCGAGACCGGCCCGGAGCGGATCATGTCGTTCACGGTCTCCGCGGGCGCCTACGCCGACCTCGTCCCGGACGCCTGGGACCGCACGCACCTCATCCACCGGGGCACCAAGTACACCGTGGGCGACCACGCCGGTGCCGCCTGCGTCGAGTGGCATCTGCACGCCTGGGACCTCGCCCGCGCGCTCGGCAGGGACTACCGGCCGCGCGACGCCGAACTGCTGGTGGCGGCCTGGACGTGGGGCGTGCCGCACCTGCCGCTGGGCTCCGGCGACCCCTGGCAGGCGGTGCTGTCCTCCTCGGGGCGCTCGCCCGACTGGCCCGCCGGTGGCCGGCGGCGCCGCGGCCGCCATCATTGAGCACGCGCGGGCATCGAGCGGGCACCGAGCCCGTACCGCCCGGCGGCATGAGGAGACCGACCCGATGCTGGACCTGACCATCCACGAGCAGGTGGCGACCGTACGGATCAACCGGCCGGAGAAGCGCAACGCGATGACGCCCGAGATGTGGCGGGCGCTGCCCGGGCTGCTCGACGGGCTCGCCGCCGATCCGGACGTACGGGTCATGGTGCTCACCGGCGCGGGCGGGACCTTCTGCGCCGGGGCCGACATCACCGACCTGGGCAGGCTGGGGGACGAGCTGACGGTGGTCGCGGAGGAGGCCCTCGCCGCCTTCCCGAAGCCGAGCATCGCGATGATCGAGGGCTACTGCGTGGGCGGAGGATGCCAGCTCGCGGCCGCCTGCGATCTGCGCTTCGCGGCCGACGACGCCAGGTTCGGCATCACGCCCGCCAAGCTCGGCATCGTCTACCCGGCCGCGACGACCCGCCGGCTGGTGGGCCTGATCGGCCCGTCCGCCGCCAAGTACCTGCTGTTCTCGGCCGACCTGATCGGAGCCGCCCAGGCCCTGCGGATCGGGTTCCTCGACGAGATGCTGCCCGCGCCGGCCCTGCACGACCGGGTGCGCGAGTTCTGCCGTACCGTCGCCACGCGCTCGCAGCTCAGCGTGCGGGCCGCCAAGGATCTCGTCGACCTCAGCGCGGCCGGGCGGCTCGGCGACGAGCAGGCGGCCCACTGGCGCCGGGAGGCCGCCGCGGCCGGCGACCTCGAGGAGGGGGTGCGCGCGTTCGTGGAACGCCGCCCGCCGCGGTTCGGCTGGACCGGCTCCGGGCTCACCCAGCGCTGACCCTGCTCTGCCACCCCTTCCGTGATCATGCAATCGTTCGTCGAACGATTGCATGATCACGGAGGTGGAGCGGGTCGGGCGCCGGCCACGTGGGGTGGGGAACGGGACCGGGGCAGGTCGTCAGTGTGGGTGGGTTGAGGTCACTCCACCGTGACGCTCTTGGCCAGGTTCCGGGGCTTGTCGACGTCGTGACCGAGCTCCACCGCCGCGTGGTAGGCGAGGATCTGCAGCGGGATGGTCAGCAGGATCGGGTCCAGCTCGGTCTCGTTCTTGGGCACGATGATGACGTCGTCGGCGAGCTTGCCGTCCAGTGCGCGATGCGCGATCGCCAGCACCCGGCCCTTGCGTGCCCGGATCTCGCCCAGCGTGGACAGGTTCTTCTCGTGCAGGTCGTCGTCGGGTATCACCGCGATCGTCGGCAGCTCGGGGCAGACCAGGGCCAGCGGGCCGTGCTTGAGCTCGCTGGCCGGGTAGGCCTCGGCGTGCAGGTAGGAGATCTCCTTGAGCTTCTGGGCGCCTTCGCGGGCCGCGGGGAAGCCGCGCACCCGGCCGATGAAGAACATGCCCGGGTAGCCGGCGTACTCCTTGGCCAGCGCGGCGATCGCGTCCTCCTGGGCGAGGATCTCCTCGATCTGGCCGGGCAGGGCGCGCAGGCCGTCGGCGATCCGGCGGCCGTTGGCGGGGGACAGGTCGTGGATCCGGCCCAGGTGCAGGGCGATCAGGGCCAGCACCACCGCGGTCGAGGTGAACGCCTTGGTGGAGGCCACCGACACCTCGGGGCCCGCGTGCAGGTAGACGCCGCCGTCGCACTCGCGGGCGATCGCGCTGCCCACCGCGTTGACCACCCCGAGGACCCGGCCGCCCTTGCGCCGCAGCTCCTGGACGGCGGCGAGGGTGTCGTAGGTCTCGCCCGACTGGCTGACGGCGATGTACAGCGTGTCGCCCTCGACGACGGGGCTGCGGTAGCGGAACTCCGACGCGGGCTCGGCGTCGGCGGGGATCCGGGCCAGCTCCTCGATCAGCTGGGCGCCGATCTGCCCGGCGTAGTAGGCCGAGCCACAGCCGATGATCTTGACCCGGCGGAACTCGCGGGCCTCCCGCGGGTCGAGGTTGAGCCCGCCGAGGTGGGCGGTGTGGAAACGGCCGTCCAGCCGCCCCGACAGGGCCCGCCGGACCGCCGCGGGCTGCTCGTGGATCTCCTTCTGCATGAAGGTGTCGAAGGAGCCGGTGTCCCACTGGCCGGGCTCCCAGTCGACCACCGAGGGGCTCTTGGACGTGGTGCGGGCGTCCTGGGTCCAGGTGCGGAACCCGTCGGCGCGCACGGTGGCCAGCTCGCCGTCGTCCAGGTGCACGATCTGCCGGGTGTAGCGGACCAGCGCGGACAGGTCGGAGGCGACGAACATCTCCTTCTCGCCGATGCCGAGCACGACCGGGCTGCCGTTGCGGGCCACCACGATGAGGTCCGGCTCGGCGGCGTCCACGACCGCGATGCCGTACGTGCCCACCACCGCGCTGAGGGCCTGCCGGACGGCGTCCTCCAGGCTCTCGGCGGCGGACTGCGAGATCAGGTGCGCCAGGACCTCCGAGTCGGTCTCGGAGACGAACTCCACGCCGTCTGCCACCAGCTTGGCGCGCAGCTCGTCGGCGTTCTCGATGATGCCGTTGTGCACGACGGCGATCGAGCCGGAGACGTGCGGATGGGCGTTGGCGTCGCTCGGCTCGCCATGGGTGGCCCACCGGGTGTGCCCGATCGCCGGAGCGCCCTTGAACCGGGCGGGCAGGTCGGCGGCGAGGTCGGCCACCCGGCCCTTGACCTTGCGGACCCGCAGATCACCGGAGCGGCCGACCACCGCGATGCCCGCGGAGTCGTACCCCCGGTACTCCAGGCGCGCGAGGCCCTCCAGCAGGACCGGGACGGCGTCCCTCGGCCCGATGTACGCCACGATTCCACACACGGTGAGTGTCTCCTCTGTCTGGGTACGTCCGTGGTCCCGGGCGGGGGCCCGGGACCTCGGACGAACTGGTGCCGATGGTCAGCCGTACACGATCCGACGCAGCTGGCGCAGCGATAGTTCGGGCGGGGCGACCCGCCGGAGCGGCAGCTCGGCGGCGATCCGGTTGAAGATCCTGTCGTTGGTCAGGCCCGCCGCCCGCAGCTCGCCGTGCCGCCGGCGCACGTACGCCTCCGCCGGCTCGGTGAAATAGGCGATCACGTCGGCGACCACCCGCGCGGCCTCGCCCGTGGTGAGCGTGGTGGTGCGGGTCAGGTGATCGACGAGATCCCCGTACGGCTGTCCAGCGGTGGGCATGAGACCTCATTCTGGCCTGTCGACGGTGACGACTCCAAGGATTCTGCCCGCAATCGGGCAGAAAGTTGCCATCCGGTGGGTCTAGCCCGCGGTCTGCTCACCTTGGGACGTTTCGGATGTGCGGAGGACGTTGCGTGCCGGGCACACATGGTGACCCCGGATGAAACGCGGCGTTCCTAGGTTCCAGGTGCCGGCGCCACTCGGCCGGCCGACAGCCCGCGACCGCCACGACTCCTGGAGGACCAGCATGACGGCACTGGCCGACGACGAGACCAAGGTGCGGGCCCCCTCCCGCCGGGCCGGTCACTGGATCGACGTCTGGGAGCCGGACGACGAGGCCTTCTGGGCCCGGACCGGCCGCAGGGTCGCGGTCCGGAACCTGGTCTTCTCGATCCTCACCGAGCATCTCGGCTTCTGCGTGTGGCTGCTGTGGAGCATCGCGGTGCTGAACCTGCCCAAGGCCGGGATCAGGCTGTCGGTGAGCGAGCTGCTCTGGCTGACCACCACGCCCAACCTGGTCGGGGCCGCGGTCCGCGTCCCCTACACGTTCGCGCCCGCCAGGTTCGGCGGGCGCAACTGGACGATCACCTCCGCGCTGCTGCTTCTGATCCCGTGCGGGTCGTTCGTCTACGCGATCAACAACCCCGACCTGCCCTTCTGGGCGCTGCTGCTGATCGCGGCGATGACGGGGCTGGGCGGCGGCAACTTCGCCTCGTCGATGGCGAACATCACGCACTTCTACCCGGTGAGCAGGCAGGGGCTCCCGCTGGGCCTGAACGCGGCGGGCGGGAACCTGGGCACCAGCGTCACCCAGCTGGCCATGCCGCCGCTCATCGTGGCCTTCGGCCTGGTGGCCGTGGGGTGGGTGTGGATGCCGCTCATCCTGCTGGCCGCGGCGGGGGCGTACTTCTTCATGGACAACCTCACCACGGCCACCTCGGCCTACACGGCCCGCGAGATGCTGACCATCGCCAGGCGCTCGCAGACCGCCGTCATGTCGGTGCTCTACATCGGCACCTTCGGCTCGTTCATCGGATACGCCTTCTCCTTCGGCGTCCTGATCAAGAGCGAGTTCCCGTCGGTCAAGGGCGCGGACTACATCTGGCTGGGCGCTCTGGTGGGCTCGCTGGCCCGGCCGCTCGGCGGCTGGCTGGCCGACCGCTTCGGCGGCGCCCGGGTCACCATGATCGATTTCTTCCTCATGGGCCTGGGGATCGGCGCGGTCGCGATGGCGGTGAACGCCAAGGACTGGAACGCCTTCCTGGCCGCGTTCCTGTTCGTCTTCGCCACCACCGGCATCGGCAACGGGTCGACCTACCGCATGATCCCCGCGATCTTCCGCACCCAGGCGCTGGCCGGGGTGGACCAGAGCGACCCCGTTGCCGGCGCCGCGGCGACCGCCAGGGGGCGCCGGGACGCGGCCGCGGCGATCGGCATCTGCTCGGCCGTCGGCGCCTTCGGCGGGGTGCTGATCCAGCAGGCCTTCCGCATCTCGCTGGAGGAGACCAAGAGCATCAGCCCGGCGCTCACCGGGCTCGCCGTCTTCTACGGTGTCTGCGTCGCGCTGACGTGGTTCTGCTACCTGCGGCGCCGGGTCGCGGTCAGGGCGGTGCCGAGCCTCGCCGGCGCCGGAGTCTGAGCCCGCCTCCGGCGCACCGGAGCCGGAGCGGGAACGTCAGGCGTGGTCGCTGACCAGATCGGCCACCCGGGGATCGGCCATCCGGGCGCAGTGGGCGGAGCAGTACCACTTCCGCTCCACCTCGACCCCATGGCCGATCACCCGGCACTTGCAGTGCTCGCAGATGGGCGCCATCGCGGTGATCGCGCATTCGAAGCTGTCGAACACGTGCACGGCCCCCTGGGCGTGCACCTCGAACGTCATGTCGTACTCGTTGCCGCATACCTCGCACCGAGCCATGGTCCTCTCCCCCCGGTCGTACCTCATGACGCGATCTACCCACCCGGCTCCGGCGGTACCCGCCGACGATCACTTGACCTCGGACAATACGCCCGGTGAGTCCGTTTTAACGCTGAGGTCACACAAGGGACGCCACCGCGAAACGCCCTCTGAACAAGATCGAGCCGTGACCGAGACACCGACGCACTGCCCCTACTGCGCCCTGCAGTGCGGGATGACCGTGGGGGGCACGCCGGTCACGGTCGCCGCGCGCGACGACGTACCGGCCAACCAGGGCGGGCTGTGCCAGAAGGGCTGGACGGCGGCCGATCTCCTGGACGCCCCGGACCGGCTCACCACGCCGCTGCGGCGCGCGCATCTCGGCGCGCCGCTGGAGCCCTGCACCTGGGACGAGGCGCTCGACCACATCGCCGCGGAGGTCGGGCGGCTGCAGCGGGAGCACGGCCGGGACGCCGTCGCGGTGTTCGGCGGAGGCGGCCTCACCAACGAGAAGGCCTACCAGCTGGGCAAGTTCGCCCGGATCGCGCTGCGCACCTCCCAGATCGACTACAACGGCCGGTTCTGCATGTCGTCGGCCGCCGCCGCCCTCAACCGGGCCTTCGGGCTGGACCGCGGCCTGCCGGTGCCGATCACCGACATCGCCGCGGCCGACACGGTGCTGCTCGCGGGCGCCAACGTCGCCGAGACGATGCCGCCGTTCATGCGGCACCTGGGAGACCAGCGGCGCAACGGCGGCACCCTCATCGTGATCGACCCCCGTAAGACGGCCACCGCGCGCCAGGCCGACCTGCATCTGCAGCCCACCCCGGGCACGGACCTGGCGCTGGCCAACGGGCTTCTCCACCTCGCCATCGCCGAGGGGCTGGTGGACCACGCCTACCTCGCCGAGCGGACGACCGGGTTCGACCGGGTACGGACCGCCGTGAACGGCTACTGGCCCGACCACGTCGAGCGGATCACGGGCGTGCCGGTCACCCACATGCGCGAGGCGGTGCGGCTTCTCGCCGGAGCCCAGGTCACAGGGGTGCCCGCCGAAGGAGGCACACCGGGCCGCCGCCGCACCGCCCTCGTTCTCACCGCCCGGGGTTCGGAGCAGCACGCCTCCGGCACCGACACCGTCACCGCCTTCATCAACCTGGCGCTGGCGCTCGGCCTGCCGGGCCGGCCGGGCTCCGGGTACGGCTGCATCACCGGCCAGGGCAACGGCCAGGGCGGGCGGGAGCACGGCCAGAAGGCGGACCAGCTGCCCGGTTACCGGAAGATCGACGACCCGGAGGCGCGGGCGCACGTGGCCGCGGTCTGGGGAGTCGACCCGGAGATCATTCCTGGCCCGGGGCGCTCGGCGTACGAGCTGCTGTCCGCGCTCGGCGAGCCGAAGGGGCCCCGGGCGCTGCTGGTCTTCGGCTCCAACCCGGTCGTGTCGGCGCCCCGGGCGGCCATGATCGAGGAGCGTCTCAACGCGCTGGAACTGCTGGTCGCGGCCGACTTCGTGCTGTCGGAGACCGCCGCCCGGGCCGACGTCGTGTTGCCCGTCACGCAGTGGGCGGAGGAGTCCGGCACGATGACCAACCTGGAGGGCCGGGTGCTGCGCAGACGGCAGGCCGTACCGGTGCCGGCCGGAGTCCGCTCCGACCTTGAGGTCCTGGCGGAGCTCGCCGGCCGGCTCGACGCCCCCGGGACGTGGGACACCGCGCCGGCCGACGTGTTCGACGAGCTGCGCAGGGCCAGTGCCGGCGGGATCGCCGACTACTCCGGCATCACCTACGAGCGGATCGAGAAGGAGGGCGGGGTCTTCTGGCCCTGCCCCGGCGAGGGGCACCCCGGGACCCCGCGCCCCTTCCTGGACCGGTTCGCCACCCCCGACGGGAGGGCGCGGTTCACCCCGGTCGAGCACCGGGGGCCCGCCGAGGGCGTCGACGCGGACTACCCGCTGTTCCTGACCACCGGCCGGGTGCTGGCCCACTACCAGAGCGGTGCCCAGACCCGCCGGGTCAAGGCCCTGGTGGAGGCCGCCCCCGAGCCGTACGCGGAGCTGCACCCGGACCTGGCCGAACGGCTGGGCATCACCGAGGGCGTGCTGGTGCGGGTCACCAGCCGCCGCGGCATGTCGGTCGTGGCGGCGCGGCTGACCGACACCATCCGGCCGGACACCGTCTTCATCCCCTTCCACTGGGCCGGTGCGGGACGGGCCAACCTGCTCACCAACCCCGCGCTCGACCCGATGTCGAGGATGCCGGAGTTCAAGGTCTGTGCCGTACGGGTCGAGATCGCGGTCTCCGCGGTCGAGGAGGAGAGCACCGGATGAACGGCCCTCACAACGCGAAGACCGCGGACCCCGGTGACGGAATCGTCGTGGTCGGCAACGGTATGGCGGGCTCCCGGCTGGTCTCCGAGATCAGGGCCCGCGACCCCGAGGTGCCGCTGACGGTGTTCGGCGCCGAGTCGAGGCAGCCCTACAACCGGGTGCTGCTGTCCAACGTCCTGTCCGGCGCCACCGAGGCCGGTCACATCGGGCTCGTCGACGAGGCCTGGTACGGCGCCCACGACGTCGACGTGCGGCGCGGGGTGGAGGTCACCCGGATCGACCGCCTGGCCAGGAGGGTGCACGCCTCCGACGGCACGGCCACCTCGTACGGCACGCTCGTCATGGCCACCGGCAGCAGGGCGCTCGTGCCGCCCATCCCGGTCGTCGGCGCGGACGGCGGCCCGCGCGGCGGCGTGGCGGAGGAGCCGCCGTACGGCGTGGTCGCCTTCCGTACCCTCGACGACTGCCGCGACATCCTGGAGGCGGCCGGCGGCGCCCGGCACGCGGTCGTGATCGGCGGCGGGCTGCTCGGCATCGAGGCCGCCCGCGGCCTGGTGGGCCGCGGGCTGGAGGTGACGGTGCTGCATCTGGCGGGGCACCTCATGGAGCGCCAGCTCGACCCCGAGGCCGGGAAGGTGCTGGCGCGCACCCTGGGCCGGCTGGGCATCCGCGCCCGCCTGGACACCCAGACCGCGGCCCTGCGAACGGCCCCGCGGCCCGGCGGGGACACCGGTGGCGGGTCCTCCGCCGGGCCGGCGAGCCGGGTGACCGGGGTGGAGCTGGCCGGCGGCGAGGTGCTGCCGGCCGATCTGGTCGTGCTGGCGTGCGGGGTCCGGCCCGAGGTGGAGCTGGCCCGCGCGTCCGGCCTGGCCGTCGACCGGGGCATCGTGGTCGACCAGACCCTGACGTCGGTCACCGATCCGTCCGTCCGGGCCATCGGGGAGTGCTCGCAGTACGGGGACACCGTCTACGGCCTGGTCGCTCCGGCGTGGGAGCAGGCGGCGGTGCTCGCCGACCTGCTCACCGGGACCGACGCCGCCGCCCGCTACACCGGTTCGCGGCAGGTGACCCGGCTCAAGGCCGCCAGCGTCGAGCTGGCCGCGATGGGGGAGACCCACCACGACCCGTTCGACGAGGACGTCGAGATCCTGCAGTTCGCCGACATCGCCCGCGGCACGTACAAGAAGGTCGTCATCCGGGGCGGGCGGCTGATCGGCGCGATCCTGCTCGGCGAGACCAGCATGTCCGGCACCCTCACGCAGCTCTACGACCGGGCCGCACCGCTGCCCAGCGACCGGCTCAGCCTGCTCTTCCAGGGTCTCGGCGGGCCGGCCGCCGCCGATTCGCCGGTCCGCATGCCGGACGCGGCCACCGTGTGCCACTGCAACAACGTCACCAAGGGCAAGATCCGGGCGTGCTGGCAGCAGGGGGCGCGGACCATCGAGGCCGTCTCGGCGCGGACCCGGGCCGGCACCGGCTGCGGCGGCTGCCGGGACGCGGTCGAGGGCATCGTGGGCTGGCTGGACGAGCAGGAGTCCGCGGACGTGTGAGCGGCCCGGTGGGCCGTGGCCCCGGGGATGTGCACCCGTTCGCCGGTCACTGTACGCGTATGACTGATCGCGTGGCGTTGGTCACATGATGACCACGAACACATCTCAAAGTTAGCTTCTTTTAACACGGCGGTGACAAAGGGGACCCAGCAGCGAAACGGCTCCTGCTGAGGATCACCCCATGGAAGTCCCTGAGGACGATGCCTTGCGGCTGGTCGTGGTCGGTCACGGCCCGGCCGGACATCGCCTGGTGGAAGCGTTGCGCGAGCGGGACACCGCCCGGCGCTGGCGGATCACGGTGATCGGGGAGGAGGTGCGCCCGGCCTACGACAGGGTGGCGCTGACCTCTTACCTCACCGAGGGGGCTGAGCTGGGTTACCCCGCGCACGGCCCCGAGGTGACCCTGCTGACCGGAGATCCCGTCGTCGCCGTCGACCGGGCGAGCCGCACCGTCACGACGCGGTCGGGCGTGCGCGCCGGATACGACGCGCTGGTGCTGGCCACCGGCTCCGCGCCGTTCGTGCCCCCCGTGCCGGGCCGGGATCTGCCCGGCGTGTTCGTCTACCGGACCATCGAGGACCTGGACGCGCTGCGCGCCTACACGGCCGGACGCCTCGGCGCGAATCCGGCCGGCGCGGATCCGGCGGGCGGGCGGCCGGCGGGCGGCGTGGTCGTCGGCGGCGGCCTGCTCGGCCTGGAGGCCGCGCGGGCACTGCAGGGCCTCGGCCTGGACACCCACGTCGTCGAGGTGGCGCCGTGGCTGATGCCCCGTCAGCTCGACGAGGGCGGCGGCGCCATGCTGCGCCGGCACATCGAGGCGCTGGGGCTGACCGTGCACGCGGGCGTCCCGATGGCGGGCCTGGCGGCGGGCGAGCACGGCCGGGTGGCGCGGGTGACGCTCAGCGACGGCGCGGAGATCGGCACCGAGGTGGTCGTCTTCTCCGCGGGCATCCGGCCGCGCGACGACCTGGCCCGCGCCTGCGGGCTGCCGGTGGGGGAGCGCGGCGGCATCGTCGTCGACGGCTCCTGCCGTACCGCCGACCCCGCCGTCTACGCCATCGGGGAGTGCGCGCTCGTCGGCGGGACGGTCTACGGGCTGGTCGGGCCCTGTTTCTCGATGGCCGAGGTGGTCGCGAGCCGGCTGCTGGACGGGGAGGCGGCCACGGCGATCTTCCCCGGCGCCGACCTGTCGACCAAGCTGAAGCTGATGGGCGTGGACGTCGCCAGCTTCGGCGACCCGTTCGCCGAGGCCGCGGGCGGCCTGGGCGTGACCTACACCGATCCGGTGGCCGGGATCTACAAGAAGCTCGTCGTCAGCGACGACGCCCAGACGCTGCTCGGCGGGGTGCTGGTCGGCGACGCGGAGGCGTACCCGTCCCTGCGGGCCTTCGTGGGCGCGCGGCTGCCCGGCTCACCCGAGCAGGCGCTGTTCGGCGGCACCGAGGCGGCGGGCGGGGACCTGCCGGGCGCCACCGTCATCTGCAGCTGCAACAACGTCACCGCCGACACGATCCGGCACACGATCCGCGACGACGTGCTGAGGGACCTGCCGTCGGTGAAGAGCTGCACCAAGGCCGGCACCGGCTGCGGCAGCTGTGTGCCGCTGGTGAAGCGGATCCTCGACACCGAGCTCACCGCCGCCGGCGTCGAGGTGAGCACCGCGCTCTGCGAGCACTTCGACCACAGCCGGGCCGAGCTGTTCGACATCGTGCGGGTCCGCGGTATCGCCACCTTCACCCAGCTGATCACCGAGCACGGCCGGGGGCGCGGCTGCGACATCTGCAAGCCCGCCGTGGCCTCGATCCTGGCCAGCCTGGGCCCGGCCCTGGGCATCGGGCACATCCTGGACGGCGAGCAGGCGGTCCTGCAGGACACCAACGACCATTTCCTGGCCAACCTGCAGAAGAACGGCACCTACTCGGTGGTGCCCCGGATCCCGGGCGGTGAGATCACCCCCGAGAAACTGATCGTCATCGGCGAGGTGGCCCGCGACTTCGGGCTCTACACAAAGATCACCGGTGGTCAGCGGATCGACCTCTTCGGTGCCCGGGTGGAGCAGCTCCCGCGGATCTGGCAGCGGCTGGTCGCCGCGGGATTCGAGTCCGGGCACGCCTACGGCAAGGCGCTGCGCACGGTGAAGTCGTGCGTCGGCTCCACCTGGTGCCGCTACGGCGTCCAGGACTCGGTGGCCATGGCGATCAGGCTGGAGCTGCGCTACCGGGGCCTGCGCGCCCCGCACAAGCTCAAGTCCGCCGTGTCCGGGTGTGCCCGCGAGTGCGCCGAGGCCCGGAGCAAGGACTTCGGGATCATCGCCACCGAGAACGGATGGAACCTCTACCTCGCCGGCAACGGGGGCATGCGCCCCCGGCACGCGGACCTGTTCGCCACCGACCTGACCGATGACGAGCTGATCCGCTACATCGACCGGTTCCTGATGTTCTACATCCGCACGGCCGACCGGCTGCAGCGGACGGCGAGCTGGCTGGAGAACCTCGAGGGCGGCCTCGGCTACCTCCGCGAGGTCATCGTCGACGACCGGCTCGGCATCTGCGCCGAGCTGGACGCCGCCATGGAGCGCCACGTCGACGCCTACTCCGACGAGTGGCGCGACATCCTCGAGGACCCGGTCAAGCTGCGCCGCTTCGTCTCCTTCGTCAACGCCCCCGACACGCCGGACCCGAGCATCGCGTTCGAACCGGAACGCGACCAGATCAAGCCGGTCCTGGTGACCGGTCCCCAGCTGGAGGTGACGCACCGGTGACGGCGCTCGCTGACACGGCGACCCGGTGGGTCGACGTCTGCGCCTACGACGATCTGATGCC
Organism: Actinomadura scrupuli; assembly: GCF_050971785.1. Taxonomy (NCBI): domain Bacteria; kingdom Bacillati; phylum Actinomycetota; class Actinomycetes; order Streptosporangiales; family Thermomonosporaceae; genus Actinomadura; species Actinomadura scrupuli. Next base: position 518,852 of record NZ_JBPCCU010000003.1, read on the forward strand.
CGAGCGGGGCGCCTGCGCGCTCGTCGAGGGCCTGCAGATCGCGGTCTTCCGTACCTTCGACGGGCAGCTGTACGCCCTGTCGAACCACGACCCGTTCAGTGGCGCCTACGTGCTGGCCCGCGGCATCCTGGGCACGCGAGAGGGAGTCCCCACGGTGGCCTCACCGATGTACAAGCAGGCCTTCGACCTGCGCACCGGGCGATGCCTGGACGACCCCGGCCAGGCGGTTCCCGTCTTCGCCATCCGCAGGTCCGCGGCCGGGGACGGCGACCGGGTGGAGGTGGCACTGCCTTGACGCCGAGACCGCGCCTTCCCGCGCAGTCACCGCCCGCCCGGCCGCGTGCGCGGGTGACCGGACGCACCCGGGGATGCCCACGATGAGCGCCGAGGGCGAGCCGCTGGCCGGTTTCGCGGTCGGGGTGACCGCGGCCCGCCGTCACGAGGAGCTGGCGTCGCTGCTGGAGCGGCGCGGCGCCCGCGTCGTGCACGCGCCCGCGATCCGCCTCGTCCCGCTGTCCGACGACGCGGAACTGCTGCACGCGACCGAGGACTGCATCGCCCAGGCCCTCGACTACGTGGTCGTCACCACGGGCATCGGCTTCCGCGCCTGGCTCGAGACCGCGGACGGATGGGGCCTGCGCGACGACCTGATCGATCGCTTCACCAAGGTGCGGATCCTCGCCCGGGGCCCCAAGGCCCGCGGGGCGATCCGGTCGGCGGGCCTCCAGGAGGACTGGTCGCCGGAGTCGGAGAGCTGCACCGAGGTGCTCCACCACCTGCTCGCCACCGGCGTGGACGGGGCCCGGGTCGCCGTCCAGCTCTACGGCGAGCCGCTGCCCGAGTTCACCGACGCCTTGCGCCGCGCGGGCGCCGAGGTCGTGGAGATCCCGGTCTACCGGTGGTCGCGCACCGACGACTCGACGCCGCTGCGCCGCCTGGTCGGGCAGGCGATCGCGGGCACGGTCGACGCCATCACGTTCACCAGCGCCCCGGCGGTGGTCGCCACCCTGGCGGTGGCCGCCGAGGACGGGCTGGAGGAGGCCCTGCTGGAGGCGCTGCGCACGCACGTCGTGGCCGCCTGCGTCGGGCCGGTCACCGCCCAGCCCCTCGACGACCGCGGCGTGCCGACCGTGCAGCCCGAGCGGGCACGGATCGGGGCCCTGGTCCGGGCGCTCGTCCAGGATCTGCCGGTGCGCCGGGCCCGCCGGCTGCGCGTCCGCGGGCACGCGCTGGAGCTGCGGGGCCACGCCGTCGTCCTGGACGGCCAGCTCCGGCCGATCGCGCCCGCCCCGATGGCGATACTCCGCGCCCTGGCCAGGCGGCCCGGCCATGTGGTGTCCCGCGCGGAGCTGTGCGGGGTGCTGCCGAGCCGGGTCGTGGCCAACGGCTCCCTGTTCGCCCGGGACGGCCGGCCGCAGGCCGACGAGCACGCGGTGGAGATGGCGGTGGCCAGGCTGCGCCGCGGGCTGGGCCGCTCCGGCATCGTGGAGACCGTGGTCAAGCGCGGCTACCGGCTGGCCTGTGAGCCGCCCGCCAGGGTCGAAGGAGTCGGATGACCGCTCCCGCGCTGCTCGCGGTCGCGCACGGCACCCGCGATGCCGCGGGTCCCCGGACCGTACGGGCGCTGCTGGACCGGGTACGGGTGCTGAGACCCGGGCTGGAGGTCACCGAGGCCTACGCCGAGATCGCCGGCCCCCTGCTGGAGGACGCGATGGCCGCCGTGAACGGCCCGGTCGTCGCCGTACCGCTCATGCTGGCGCGCGGGTACCACGCGCTGGTCGACATTCCCGGGCGGCTGGAACGCACACCGGGCGGCGAGCACGCGCTGACGGCGCGGCCGCTGGGCCCGCACTCACTGCTCGGCGCGGCCCTGGTGGACCGGCTGGCGGACGGCCGCGACGCCGACGCCGTCGTCCTGGGGGCGGCCGGCTCCGCCGACCCCGCCGGGGTGGCCGATGTGCGGGTCGCGGCCCGGCTGCTGGCCCGCCGGCTGGGGCGCCCGGTGTCGTACGGTCTCGTCGCCGCCGGGGGGCCGTCGCTCGCGGCGGTCGTCGAGGAGCTCCGGGGCCGCGGGGCCCGCCACGTCGCGGTGGCCTCGTACCTCCTGGCGCCGGGCCTCTTCCACGACCGGATGCGCGCCGCCGGCGCCGACCACGTCAGCGGGCCGATCGGCGCGCACGACGCGGTGGCGCGGCTGATCCTGCGCCGCTACGACGAGGCCCTGGCGCACACCCGGCTCGGCCGCCGGGCGGCCGTCGCCGGCTGAGCCGTCCCGAGGTTCACCGAACCTTGGCCACCCCTTTCCGTGAACGGCTCGTGCTTTTGCGTAGCCGGTTCTAGGCTGACCGGGAATGCTTGCTCTCGGATCCACCATCGGAAGCTCGCACCGGGCTCTCCGGCGGCGGCTCACTTCGCAACCGAGACGAGGAGACGGCCATGCCGCAGATGACGTCGTACGAGCCCGGTACCCCGTGCTGGGTGGACCTCTCCAGCCCCGACCCGGCCGCGGCCCAGGCCTTCTACGGCGGCCTGTTCGGCTGGGACGCGCACCCGAGCCCGGATCCCGCCGCCGGCGGCTACACCTTCTTCACCATGGCCGAGACCCTGGGCGGCACCGAGGGGCATGAGCTGGCCGCGGTGATGCCGATCATGGACGAGGGGCAGCCCCCGGCCTGGACCACCTACATCAGCGTCGCCGACGCCGACGCCACCGCCAAGAAGGTCACCGGCGCGGGCGGCACCGTGCTCATGGAGCCGATGGACGTCATGGGCCAGGGCCGGATGGCGATCTTCGCGGACGACCAGGGCGCGGTCTTCGGCGTCTGGCAGCCGATGGCGTTCCGCGGCGCCGGGTTCGTCAACGACCCGAACACCTACTGCTGGAGCGAGCTGGCCTGCCGCGACATCGACAAGGCCAAGGCCTTCTACCGGGAGGTCTTCGGCTGGCGGGGAGAGACCCATCCCTTCGGCTCCTCCAGCTACACCGAGTGGACGATCGGCGGCGGCCCCTCCCTCGGGGGGATGATCCAGATGAACGAGGCGTGGCCCGCGGAGGTCCCGCCGCACTGGATGCCCTACTTCACCGTCGAGGACTGCGACGCGACGGCGGAGCGGGCGGCGGAGCTGGGCGGCACCGTCTCGGTCCAGCCCCACGACATCCCGATCGGCCGGTTCGCCGTGCTCGGTGACCCGAGCGGCGCCGTGTTCTCCGTCATCCGGTTCGCCGCGGACCGGGCCTCAGCCTGACCGCCCCGCCCGGGGCCCCTCCACCGCGTCTCCCGCGACCGGCGCGGTGTCCCGGCCGGTCCGCGCCGGATCCGCGAAACGCTCGTCGTGGTGGGCGAGCACCCGCAGCAGCAGGCTCTCCAGTTCCTCGCGCTCCGCGTCGTCCAGCGGGGCGAACAACGTGTCGTTCATGCGCACCGCACGGGAGTGCCGCTCGCGCAGGCTCTCCCGGCCCGCCTGGGTGAGTTCCAGCGCGTACCGGCGCCGGTCCCGCCGGTCCCGCCCCCGGACGACGAAACCCAGCTCCTCCAGCGCGTCGATGACCCCCACCAGATCGCCCGGATCCATGCAGAGGCTCTCACTCACCTCCCGCTGCGACATCGGCCCGCGGGCCGCCAGGCAGGCCAGCACCCCCACTCTGGGGTAGCGGAGCGGATCGTCGGGATGGAGCTGGGCGGAGACCCGGCGGGCCAGCCTGGCCAGCTCGAACACCAGATAGCTCGGCAGCCGCAGCAGCGGATCCGGCGGTGTCGCGTTCAGCGTGCCCTCCTGACCATCACTTGACCCGATATGTAGGATATCCCTACCGTTGGTTCTTCCAAGTATATCCCGCCCCTCAGGAGGCACCATGTCAGCGGGGGAGTCCGCCCAGGAACCGGCGATCGTGGTCGACGGCCTGGCCAAGCGGTTCGGCGAGGTCGAAGCCGTGCGGGGCATCGAGTTCACGGTCGCACCCGGGGAGATCTTCGGTTTCCTCGGCCCCAACGGCGCCGGTAAGTCGACCACGATCAGCATGCTCTGCACGCTGCTCAAGCCCACCTCGGGCAGCGCGCGGGTGGCCGGTCACGACGTGGTGCGCGAACGCGACGACGTACGGCGCAACATCGGGCTGGTCTTCCAGGACCCGACCCTGGACGGCTACCTCAGCGGCGAGCAGAACCTGCGCTTCCACGCCGAGCTCTACGGGGTGCCGCGCTCGGTGGTGGCCGACCGGATGCGGCAGGTCCTGGAGATGGTCAACCTCTGGGACCGCCGCGGCGACCGGGTGGAGACCTACTCCGGCGGGATGAAACGCCGGCTGGAGATCGCCCGGGGCCTGCTGCACTCGCCCCGGGTGCTGTTCCTCGACGAGCCGACCGTCGGCCTGGATCCGCAGACCCGCTCGTCGATCTGGGAGTACATCCGGCACCTCAAGCAGGCCGAAGAGATCACGATCTTCATGACCACGCACTACATGGACGAGGCGGAGTACTGCGACCGCATCGCCATCATCGACTCGGGGGAGATCGTCGCGCTGGACACCCCCGAGGCCCTCAAGGCGAGCGTCGGCAAGGACCGCGTGCAGATCCACACCGACGACGACGACGCGGCGATCGCGGCCCTCAAGGAGCGGTTCGACGTCGAGGCCGCCGTACGGGAGGGGGCGGTCACCTTCGCGGTCCCCTCCGGTGAGCAGTTCGTGCCCCGGCTGTTCGCCGGGCTCGGCGTGGCGATCAAGTCGGTCAGCGTGTCCAGGCCCTCGCTGGACGACGTGTTCATGAGCTATACCGGCTCCACCATCCGGGACGCCGAAGGATCGGCCGGAGACTGGATGCGCATGGTCGCCCGGTCCGGCATGGGAAGGAGATGACCATGGCTGCTCCTGCGGTCACCGCGGACGTCGTACGGGTGCACGTGCCGGAACGCAGCATCCTGCACGACCTGCGCGCCGTGAAGATCGTCCTGCACCGGGAGCTGATCCGCTTCTGGCGGGACCGGATGCGGATGGTCGGCGGGCTCATGCAGCCGGTGCTGTGGCTGCTGGTCATGGGCACCGGCCTGTCCAACCTGGTGCAGAGCGGCGGCCCGGCCGACGCCGGCGTCGACCTGAAGACGTTCATCTACCCCGGGGTCTGCGCCATGTCGGTGATGTTCACCGCCATGTTCTCCGCCGGGTCGATCGTCTGGGACCGGGAGTTCGGCTTCCTGCGCGAGATGCTCGTCGCGCCGGTGAGCCGCAGCGCCATCGTGGTGGGCAAGTGCTTCGGCGGGGCGATCGTCGCCACCGCCCAGGGCGCGGTCATCGTGGCCCTCGCCGGGCTGGCGCACGTGCCGTACGACCCGGTGCTCATCGTGACCCTCCTCGCCGAGATGTTCCTCGGCGCGTTCGCGCTCACCGGCTTCGGGATCATGGTGGCCGCCCGGATGAAGTCGATGCAGTCGTTCTTCGGGTTCATGCAGATGGCCATGATGCCGATGATGTTCCTGTCCGGCGCGCTGTACCCGCTCAACGGCCTGCCGACCTGGCTGAGCGTCCTCACCCGTTTCAACCCGCTGACGTACGCCGTGGACCCGCTGCGGCACGCGGTGTTCGCGCACCTGAACGTGGGGCCCGCGGTGGCCGCGCGGTTCAACCCCGGGATCACCTGGAACGGCTGGCGGGTGCCCGTGGGGCTGGAGCTCGGCCTGGTAGTGATCATGGGCATCGGGCTGCTGGGCGTCGCGATCATCGAATTCCGCCGCGGCGACTGACGGGCTCCGCCCGCACGGCGGGTACGGAAAAGAGCACGGCGGTCGCCCGCCGTGCTCTTTCCGTGCGTCGGCTCAGACGGCGAAGTCGAGCAGCGGCTGCGCGTTGCTGGGGTGCCGCAGCTTGGACAGCGACTCCTTCTCCAGCTGGCGGATCCGCTCCCGGGTCAGCCCCAGGTGCTTGCCGATCTCGTCGAGCGTGCGCGGGGTCCCGTCGTAGAGCCCGAAGCGCATCGCCATGATCTTCTCTTCACGCGGGGAGAGCACGCCGAGCGCGCGGCGCAGCTGCGCCGCCATGATCTGCCGGTCGACCAGGTCGGAGGCCTCGGGGCTGTCGGTGTCCTCGATGAGGTCGCCGATGCGGGTCTCGCCCTCGTCGCCGATGGTGGAGTCCAGGCTGATGGGCTGCCGGCTGGTGCGCAGCAGTTCCCGTACCGTCTCCGGGCTCTTGCCGAGCTCCACGGCCAGTTCCTCGGGGGTGGGCTCCCGGCCGAGCCGCTGGTGCATGTCGCGCTCGATCCGGCTCAGCTTGCTGAGCAGCTCCAGCACGTGCACGGGCAGCCGGATGGTGCGGGCCGAGTCGGCGAAGCCGCGCTGGATGGCCTGCCGGATCCACCACATGGCGTAGGTGGAGAACTTGTAACCCTTGCTGTAGTCGAACTTCTCGACGGCCCGGATCAGGCCGAGGTTGCCCTCCTGGACCACGTCGAGCAGGGACAGCCCCCGGTCGGAGTACTTCTTGGCCACCGACACGACCAGGCGCAGGTTGGCCTCGAGCATGTGGGCCTTGGCGCGCCGGCCGTCCTCGGCGATCCATTCGAGGTCATGGCGGAGCTGGGGGCCCATCCGCCGGCCGCTCGTCAGCTTGTGCTCGGCGTACAGGCCCGCCTCGATGCGCTTGGCGAGGTCCACCTCCTGCTCGGCGGTCAGCAGCGGGCGCCGGCCGATCGCCTTCAGGTAGGTGTGGACCGAGTCGCCCATCACCGAGGACTGGTCGTCCAGGTCCTTGGTGGAGCTGAGGTCGAGGGCGGGCTCGAGCTCCACCTCGTCGTCCTCGTCGGCACCGGACTCCGGCGCCGGCGTCGGGACGGGGGAGGCGGCCTTGGCGGCCCGCCGGCGGGCCGTCGCCCTGCTCGTGGCGGGAGTCTCGTCCTCGGTGGCCAGCTGCACTCCCGACTCGGAGAGTTCACGCAGCAGCGACCGGCCCTCGGCGGGGGTGATGCCGGCGCTCTCGAACGCCCGGCGTACCTCGTTGAGCGCGAGGTGCCCCTGGATCCTGCCGCGCTCGAGCAGCGCGTCGAGGGGCATATCGGTCGGCTTCGCGGAGGAAGTCACTCGGGCCGTTCGGGGCATGAGGACACCTCCCTCCCTTCGGTGGTGAGTGGGCCACAGGATATGAACAAGTTTTCGTGCGGCACTTATCGGAACGCCTCAGGACATGGCTGTTGTTCCCGACCAGGGCAAACTATGCATGTTAGGGCTTTATCACCTCTTAATCGGCCGTATACCAGGTACGGAGCGAGAAGGGCGGCCGGTCATGCGGGGCCCGGCGCCGTGCCGGCGGAGGGGACCTCCAGGCGGTGCCTTACTGTGTAAAGGCGCCGGGCTCGTGCCCCTCCGGAGGCGCCTCCGGCCCCGCGCCCGGCTGCGGGGTGAGCCGGCCGTACCGGGCGATGACCCGTTCCCGCAGTCCCGGATCATCGCGGGGGACCGGCTCGATGAACACCTCGTCGATCTCCTGCCAGCCCTCCCGCAGCGCGTGGGACAGCCGGACGCAGGTCCGCTCGACCTGGGCGGCGGTCAGGTCGTCGCGGAAGTCCAGCCGGGCGCAGACCAGGACCTGGTCGGTGCCCATGGTGAGGGTGACGATGTCCACGACCCACTCGATCTCGGGGGCGGCGGCGAGCAGTTCCTTGACCCCGGCGACCAGGCGGGGGTCGGCCTGGTTGCCGATCAGCAGGTTCCGGTTGATCCGGCCGAGCAGCAGCGCGACCGCGCTGAGCACGACGCCGATCAGGATGGAGGCGATGCCGTCGTAGGCCGCGACGCCGGTGAGCTGGTGCAGGCCGAGGCCGGCGAAGGCCAGCAGCAGGCCGATGAGGGCGGCGGAGTCCTCCAGCAGCACGCTGACCGAGGTGGGCTCGTCGGTCCGCCGCACGTACGCGAGCAGTCCCAGCTCGTGATCGCGCGCGTCGTCGCGGACCTGCTTGATGGCCTGCCGCCACGACAGCGACTCCAGCAGGAAGGCCACGGCGAGCACGAGGTAGCCGACGAGCGGGTCGGACTCCTCCCGCATGCCGCCGGTGAGGGCCTCGAACCCCTGCACGAAGGCGAACAGCGCGCCCATCCCGAAGATGGCCACGGCGACCAGCAGCGACCAGAAGTAGCGTTCCTTGCCGTACCCCAGCGGGTGCCGCCGGTCGGCCGGCCGGCCGCTGCGGCGCAGCGCGGCCAGCAGCAGGAACTCGTTGAAGGTGTCGGCGATGGAGTGCGCGGCCTCGGCGGCCATCGACACCGAGCCGGTGAGGACGGCGGCGACGATCTTGGCGATCGCGATGCCGAGGTTGGCGGCGAGCGCGAGCAGGACGGTGAATCTGCTCTCAGCGGGCTGGTCCGTCACCGGTTCCCTTCCGCAGGCGCTCGAGGTCGGGCTTGCCGGAGGGTAGCAGCGGGATCGCCTCGACCAGTTCCAGCTCGCGCGGCGCCGCGTGCCCGGGCATCGCCGAACGCACCCACGAGCGCAGGTCCTCCAGCGACGGCACCTGCGGTTCCGGCACGACCACGGCGGTCACCTTCTCGCCCCACTCGGCGTCGGGACGGCCCACCACCACGACATCGCGTACCGCGGGATGCCGGGACAGCAGCGAGGCGACCTCACCCGCGACGACCTTCTCGCCGCCGCTGTTGATGACGTCGTCGGCCCGGCCCCGGATCCGCAGCAGGCCGTCCTCCAGCACCCCGAGGTCCTGGGTGACGAACCACGGGCCGTCCCGTACCGCCGAGGTCAGGTCGGGACGCAGCCGGTAACCGGTGAACAGCGACGGCCCGGCCAGCCGGACGCGCCCGTCGTCGCCGACGCGCACCGAGACCCCGTCCAGCGGCACCCCGTCGTAGACACAGCCGCCGCAGGTCTCGCTCATGCCGTAGGTCGTGAACACCCGTACGCCCTGGGCGCGCGCGGCGGCGGGCAGCTCGGGCGGCGCCGCCGCGCCCCCCAGCAGGATCGTCCGGAACGCCGACAGGTCGGCCCCGGCGTCCAGCAGCCGCCGTAGCTGGGTCGGCACGAGGGAGAGGTGCGCGGCGCCGCTGGCGATCGTGCCGGACACGGAGAACCGCGGATGGATGACCGGGGGAGTGCCGGCCAGCAGGGACCGGACGAGCACCTGGACGCCGGCGATATGGCTGGCCGGCAGGCAGCACAGCCAGCGCTCACCGGGCCGCGCCGCCAGCCGGTCCAGGGTCGCGGTGGCCGAGTGCAGCAGCGCCGCCGCGGACAGCTCCACGATCTTCGGTGTTCCGGTGGACCCGGAGGTGGCGATGAGCACCGCCGTGCCGGCGGCGACCGGCACGTACGCGTCGCCGGGCTCGTGCCGGCGCACGCCCTCGGCGGTCTCGATCTCGTCGGGGGCCAGCGCGCCGATGAGGGCGGCCAGGGCCGGTGCCGGCAGATCCGGCGAGAGCGGGCAGATCGCGGGCCCGCGGCCGTCCAGCGCGTCGGACAGCGCCCCCAGCAGCCGGGGGCCCGGGGGCAGCACGACGGCCCGGAGACGACGAGTCATAGTGATCACCAGGCTAGTCGACCCCGATTACCCGCTCCGCACGCACCGGCGATTGAATGGTGCGGGCTGAGGAGGAGTTGACGCACATGGTTTCCGAGTTGTTCGATCCGGGCGCCTGGAAGACGGTCGAGGGCTTCGATTTCAAGGACATCACCTATCACCGGGCGGTCGACCAGGGGACGGTGCGGATCGCCTTCGACCGGCCGGAGGTGCGCAACGCGTTCCGGCCGGGCACGGTCGACGAGCTCTACCGCGCCTTCGACCACGCCCGGCTCACCGGGGACGTCGGCTGCGTGCTGCTGACCGGCAACGGGCCCTCGCCCAAGGACGGGGGGTGGGCGTTCTGTTCCGGCGGGGACCAGCGGATCCGCGGCAAGGACGGGTACAAGTACGCGAGCGGGGAGACCAGCGCGTCCATCGACCCGGCCCGGGCCGGGCGGCTGCACATCCTGGAGGTGCAGCGGCTGATCCGGTTCATGGGGAAGATCGTCATCTGCGTGGTGCCCGGCTGGGCGGCGGGCGGCGGGCACAGCCTGCACGTGGTGTCGGACCTGACCCTGGCCTCCCGCGAGCACGCCCGGTTCAAGCAGACCGACGCCGACGTCGCCAGCTTCGACGGCGGCTTCGGCTCGGCGTACCTGGCCCGGCAGGTCGGGCAGAAGTTCGCCCGGGAGATCTTCTTCCTCGGCGACACCTACACCGCCGAGGACGCGCACCGGATGGGCATGGTCAACGCGGTCGTGCCGCACGCCGAGCTCGAGGCCACGGCCCTGGAATGGGCGCGTAAGATCAACGCAAAGAGCCCCACGGCTCAGCGGATGCTGAAGTTCTCCTTCAACCTCATCGATGACGGGCTGGTCGGCCAGCAGGTGTTCGCGGGCGAGGCCACCCGGCTCGCCTACGGCACCGACGAGGCCGCCGAGGGCCGGGACTCCTTCCTGGAGAAGCGGGACCCGGACTGGTCGCCCTATCCCTGGTACTGAGGGCGGGTCCTGGTAGTAAGTGCGAGACGGCAAGGGCGGGGGTTGTTGATGCGGGTCTACTCCATCCCGATGCGTACCCCCTTCCGCGGGCTCACCCGGCGGGAGGGCGTGCTCATCCACGGTCCCGCGGGGTGGGGCGAGTTCTCCCCGTTCGCCGAGTACGGCGCGAAGGAGTCCGCGCGGTGGCTGGCGACGGCCCGCGAGGCCGCCTACGACGGCTGGCCGGCCCCCCTGCGGGACCGCGTGCCGGTCAACGCGACCGTGCCCGCGGTCGATCCTGAGCGGGCCTACGCGATCACGAAGGTGTCCGGCTGCCGCACCGCCAAGGTGAAGGTCGCCGAGCGCGGCCAGAGCGACGCCGACGACCTCGCCCGGGTCGAGGCGGTGCGGGACGCCGTCGGCCCGGCCGGCAAGGTCCGGGTCGACGCCAACGGCGCCTGGGACGTCGACCACGCCCAGCGCATGATCAAGATGCTGGACCGGTTCGACCTGGAGTACGCCGAGCAGCCCTGCGCGACGCTCGAGGAACTCGCCGCGGTCCGCCGCCGGGTGGACGTGCCGATCGCGGCGGACGAGTCGATCCGGCGGGCCGAGGATCCGCTGCGGGTGCGGGCCGCCGAGGCCGCCGACATCGCCGTGCTCAAGGTGCAGCCCCTCGGCGGGGTGCGTCACGCGCTGCGGGTCGCGGAGGCCTGCGGGCTGCCCGTCGTGGTCTCCAGCGCGATCGAGACCTCGATCGGGCTGGCCGCCGGGCTGGCGCTGGCCGCCGCGCTCCCCGCGCTGCCCTACGCCTGCGGGCTGGCGACGCTGCCCCTGCTGGAGGGCGACGTCGTGGCCGACCCCCTGCTGGCCGAGGCGGGCGAGCTCGCCGTACGGCGCCCGGACGTGGACCAGGCGGCGCTCGCCCGGTACGAGATCGACGGACCCGGCTGGCGGCGGAAGGTCGCCGACGCGCAGTCCCTCATGGACGCCCCACCCGTGATCGGAGTCATCCGTTGAACCCCCCGGAGACCTCGCCGGCCCGACGAGGAACACGCCGGTGAACCCGGCGACCGCTCTCGCCACCGTCCTGATCGACGAACTGCTGCGCTGCGGCATGACCGAGGCGGTGCTCGCCCCGGGCTCCCGGTCGGCGCCGCTGGCGCTCGCGCTGCACGGCGCGGCCCAGGCCGGCCGGGTCCGGCTGCACGTGCGCATCGACGAACGCTCGGCCTCGTTCCTCGCGCTCGGCCTGGCCAAGCGGTCGGACCGGCCGGTCGCGCTGGTCTGCACGTCGGGCACCGCGGCGGCCAACATGCATCCCGCCGTCATCGAGGCGCACGAGTCCGCCGTGCCGCTGGTCGTGCTGACCGCCGACCGGCCGCCCGAGCTGCGCGACACCGGCGCCAACCAGACGATCGACCAGGTCAAGCTGTACGGCTCGGCGGTGCGGCTGACCTGTGAGGTCGGGGTGCCCGAGGACCGGCCGGGCATGGTCGCCTACTGGCGCTCGATGACGAGCCGGGCCTGGGCGGCAGCCCGGGAGCCCGACCCCGGCCCCGTCCACCTCAACGTGGCCTTCCGGGAGCCGCTCATCCCGGACGGCGACGAGAGCTGGTGCGAGGCCCTCGACGGGGACGCGACCGGCGCCTGGACCAAGGTCAGGGCCGCGACGCCCGGCTCGGTGCTGCACGTGCCACCGACCCGGCGCGGGGTGCTGGTGGTCGGCGACGGCGCCGTGAACGTCAAGCGCTACGTCGCCGCGGCGTCGATGGCGGGCTGGCCGGTGCTGTCGGAGCCCAACGGCAACGCCCGGTACGGCGATCACGCGCTGTCCTCGCACCACTTCCTGCTGGGCGTGCCGGAGTTCGTGGAGCGCACCCGCCCCGAGGTGGTGGTCACCCTCGGCAAGCCGGGGCTGTCCCGGCCGCTGCTGTCGCTGCTGCGGCACGCGGAGGAGCACATCGTGGTGGCGCCGAGGCTGACCCGCTGGCCGGATCCGGTCCGGTCGGCCACCCAGGTGGCGCAGGAGGCCGAGATCCCGGTGGTGGCGGGTGACGGCGCGTGGCTCCGGACCTGGCGGTCGGCGGACCTGGCCGCCCGGGCCGCCGTCGACGAGGTCCTCGACGGCGTCGACGAGGTGACCGAGCCGAGGCTGGCCCGCGACCTGGTGGCGGGGCTGCCCGGCGGCTCGCTGCTGTTCACCGCCGCGAGCATGCCGATCCGCGATCTCGACCAGGTGATGCGGCCCCGGCGGGGCATCCGCATCATGGCCAACCGGGGTGCCAGCGGCATCGACGGTCTCGTCTCGTCGGCGATCGGCGCGGCGCTGGCGCACAGCGGGCGGTCCTACGCGCTGCTCGGCGACCTGGCGTTCCTGCACGACCAGAACGGGCTGATCCTCGGACCGCAGGACAGCCGGCCGGACCTGGCGATCGTGGTGGTCAACAACGCGGGCGGCGGGATCTTCTCGCTGCTCCCGCAGGCGTCGCTGACCGGCCCGTTCGAGCGCGTCTTCGGTACCCCCCACCAGGTCGACCTCTCCTATCTGGCGGCGGCGCACGGCCTGCCGTACACCCGGCTGGAGTCGCCGTCCCACCTGCCGAAGGCGGTGGCGGGGGAGGGGCTGCGGATCGTCGAGGCCCGCACCGACCGGGAGACCAACGCCGAGCTGCACGGGCTGATGCGCCAGGCCGCCCACGCGGCCGTCCGCCGCTCCCTGGACGACTGACCGGTTCTGCGCGGGCCTCCGCCCGGTTCTCCGGCCCGTTCGCGGGCCGATGCGCAGCCGGTTGCTGATTCGAACCGCTGTGATTGTCATCGCACGCTCTAAGGCCGGCGGCCGGTAACTCGCACACTCACGTGACGGGTATCACTCACTTCTTCGGAGGGGCCATGGGTCACTTCAGCCGCCGCGAGGTCCTGGGAATGTCGGCTTCCGGCACCCTGGCAGCACTGGCCGCGTCCACCATCGGCCTGCCCGGCAGCCGCGCCCACGCCGCGGCGGCCGGCCGGTCGTACTTCTCCGCGATCGTGATCGGCTCGGGCTTCGGCGGGTCCGTCGCCGCGCTGCGCCTCGGTCAGGCCGGTGTCGACACCCTGGTGGTCGAGCGCGGCCAGGAATGGCCGATCCCCAGCGACACCGAGCTGGTCACCGGCAACCAGGACCATCCCACCAACAAGATGTTCTGGAACCGTACGATCTCGGACTGGCCCGCCGTCGCGCCGACCCTGATGGTTCCGGCGCCCGGCGTCATGGAGGTCTCCAGCGAGGACAACCTCAACATCGCCTGCGGCGCCGCGGTGGGCGGCGGCTCCGTCGTCTACACCGGGGTGACCGTCGAGCCGCCGCGCACCTACTTCGAACGGCTGTATCCGGCACTGTCCTACGACGAGTTCACCTCGCAGTGGTATCCGAAGGTCCGCCAGATGCTCGGTGCGGGCCCGATGCCGGCGGATGTGTACGACTCCGCGCCGCACACGCACTCGCGGGTCTGGGACGCTCACATGCGCGGCGCGGGGCTGTCCACGGCGCCGCTGGACTCGATCTTCGACTGGGACGTCGTCCGCAGGGAGCTGGCCGGGAAGGTGCGCGCCTCCGAGATCGCGGGGGAGACCGACTTCGGCTGCAGCAACGGCGCGAAGAAGAGCCTGACCCGCAACTACCTGCCGGCCGCGCTGGCCACCGGCAAGGTGCAGCTGCGGGCGCTCACCGAGGTGCTGTCGATCGAGCGGAACATCCTCGGCAAGTACGTGGTCGACGTGAAGCAGACCGACGCCACCGGCAAGACCCTCAAGACCGAGTCGCTGTACTGCGACAGATTGTTCGTCTGCGCCGGCACGCTCAACACCAACCGGCTGCTGGTGGCGGCCCGCGACACCGGCCGGCTGCAGAATCTCAACGACCAGGTCGGCGCGGGGTTCGGGGACAACGGCGACCAGTTCAACCTCTACGCCTACACCGGCCTGCCGGCCGGGCCGTCCCAGGCGTCGGCGTGCGCCTCGGGGTCGTTCCACCACAGCGAGTTCGGGCTTCCGATGCGCTCGGAGAGCTGGCAGCTGTTCGGCGCCAAGGGGCTGCCGATCATCCACACGCTGACCATGACCGTCGACCTGGACAACCGGGGCACCTTCACCTACGACAAGGCCACCAAGAAGGTGACCCTGTCGGACTGGACGCGGGCCAAGTCCAAGCCGTCCGCCGACGCCGGCGCGAAGCTCAACCAGCGGGTCATCGACGCCAACCCCGGGCTGGTCCCGTACTCTCTGACCTGGCCGTTCACCCTCACCGCCCATCCGCTCGGCGGGATGGTGCTCGGCAAGGCCACCGACCTGTACGGGCGGGTCAAGGGCTACCCCGGTCTGTACGTGCTGGACGGGTCGCTCCTGCCAGGCACGGTCGGCGGGGGCAACCCGTCGCTGTCCATCGCCGCGCTGGCCGAACGCTCGATCGCCGCCATCATCAAGGCGGGCGGGTGACCCTGAAATGATTGATGCGTAAAATTACAATGTAAAGGCGGTGGCCGTCAGCGCGAATCCCCGAACGGTCGTGATCGAACCGAGTCGGCAGACGACCACATCCCGTCCCACCGGACGCCAGGCTGTCACTCGGGCCGACGAGCGACGTCCGGGGGAGGGCCATGAGCGGCTGGCGGGTGGCCGGGTTCAGCGAGCTGCGCGAACTCGGCGCGGGTGCGCAGGGCCGGGTGGTGCTGGCCAGGCACGACGACACCGGGCGGCTGGTGGCGATCAAGTATCTGTTCGCTCTGCGCGGCGGCGCCCTGACGGCGTTCCGCGAGGAGGCGCGGATGCTGCGGCGGGTCGCCAATCCCTACGTGGCCAAGCTGTACGACTTCGTGGAGCAGCCGGGCGCGGGTGCGGCGATCCTGATGGAGGCCGTGGACGGTGTCTCGCTCAGGGACATGCTGGCCGAGCGCGGAACACTGGCGCCGGAGGCGGCGCTGGCGGTGCTGAAGGGCTCCTTGCTCGGGCTCGCGGCCGCCCACCACGTGGGCGTGGTGCACCGGGACTACAAGCCCGCCAACGTCATGGTGGAAGGGGAGCAGGCCAGCAAGCTGGTGGACTTCGGCATCGCGGTGCAGGCCGGAGAGGGCTCCCGCTCGGGCACCCCGGCGTACATGGCGCCCGAGCAGTGGCGGGCCGAGCCCGCGACCCCGGCGACCGACGTGTACGCCGCGACCTGCGTGTTCTTCGAGTGCGTCGCCGGCGCCAGGCCGTACGACGGAGCGGACCTGATGGTGGCGCACACCACCGGGCCGGTCCCGGTGGAGGCGGTGCCGGAGCCGCTGCGCGGGCTGGTCGCACGCGGGATGGCCAAGAGCCCGGCGGACCGGCCGCCCGGTGCGGCGGCCTTCGTCACCGAACTGGAGAACACGGCCGTCGCCGCGTACGGCCCGGACTGGGAGACCCGGGGCTGGATGATCCTGGGCGGGCTGGCCGCGGCCCTGGCCGCGCTGTCGCCGCTGGCCGGTCTCGCCGCGGTGGCCGGCGCCGGCGCGGGGGTCGCCGGCTCGGTCGCGGGGTCGGGGGCGGCGGCCGGTGCGGGGTCGGGCGCGGGGGCCGCGGGCTCCGGTGCGGGGGCGGCCGGCCATGCCGGTGCCCACGCCACCGGCAACACGCTGCTGGGCAAGGTCGCCGCGTCCAAGGTGGCGATCGCGGTCGCGGGAGCCGCCACGGTCGGCGCCGTGGGCGTGTCCGCCGTCGTCTACGCCAACAGCACCAAGCCGAAGAAGCCCCCGCCCGTCCCGGTCGCCTTCACCGTCGAGGCCTTCCCGGCCCGCAGCGAATCCCTCGGGCGGGGCGCCACCTTCCGGATCACGGGAGAGTACGCCAAGGTCAGCGGCCTGAAGTCACGGCAGCTCACCGACAAGGTGAACGCGGCGCTGCGCGTCCCGGTGGACAAGCGCCTCGCCGAGGACCGGCCGACGCTGGTCGCGATCGGCGCCGGGGAGACCTACACCGCCACCGACAAGGCCACCATCCTGCTGCGCGGGCCCCGGCTGATGTCGGTCCGCTACGACACCGACGTCAAGGGCAACGTCGGCCCGCTCTGGGGCCTGGTCCGCACCGTCACCGTCGATCTGACCACCGGTGACGCCGTGCCCGAGCGCGGACTGTTCCTGCCCGCCACGGTGACGGCCGCCGGGATGCGGACCCTCACCCGGCGGATCGACGCGCATCTGCCCGGTGGCACCATCTGCGCCGGCGAGTCGCTCAGCCTCTTCACGACCGCGACCCGGAACCTCACGCCGAAGCATCTGGACGGCACCAGCGTCGAGATGGCCGTCGGCCCGCGCGCGCTCGAGGTCTTCATCGTCGGGGCGGATCTCGGCTTCTCCTCCGCGTGCGGGGTGATGCACGCCGTGGTCCCCTACACCGAGATCAGGGAGCTGATGAGCCCGGAGATCCTCCGCGGTCTGGCGACCCCCTCGCCGTCCGCCCGCCCCTGACGCCCGGTGTCGTCGGTGCCGCCGGCGCCGCCGGGCAGCGAGGCCGTGGCCCTCAGGAGCCGATGAGGCGAGCCCGCAGGGCCCGGGTGTCGGCGCCGGTCCAGCCGTGGGAGGTGAGCCAGCCCAGGGCCCCGCCGTGGTTCTCGTCAAGGGTGGCGAGGAACTTGTCCATGATGTAGGCGTGCGGCAGGTGGCTGTCGGCCGGCCGGGAGTCCAGGTCCGCGGCGTAGGTGGTGCTCGCGCGCAGCCTCCGCAGGATGCTCTCGAGCCGTTCGCCGGTACGGGCGTAGTCCGCGACGACCTCCTCGCGGAGCACGCCGACCGCTTCGAGGGCGAGTGCGCACACCACCCCGGTGCGGTCCTTGCCGGCCGCGCAGTGCACCAGGGCCGCGCCCTCGCTGGCCGCCATCACACGCAGGGCGTTGACCACCGAGTCGGGGCGCTCCCGCAGGTAGCCGAGGTAGTGCCCGACCGAGCGATCGGCCTCCTGGCCCGCCTCGTCCCGCCGGTCCTGCCAGGGCAGTACCTTGTCGATGTCGACGCGCGGGCCCCTCGCCTCCGGTCCGTCCCCCTCCGTGCTCTCCGGGGGCACGTCGGCCTCGACGTCGGTGTACTCGCCGCCCTCGGCGAAGAGCGACAGGTGGTGGATGCTCACCCCGGCCGCGCGGGTCAGCGGCCCGGGACCCTCCAGGGCGACCTCCGGCCCGCTGCGCAGGTCGATGACGTCGCGCAGCGCGAGGTCGCCGGTCAGCCGCCGGACGTCCTGCGGGCTCAGGTCCTGCAGGTTGTCGGCGCGGAGCACCCGGCCGAAGCGGGTGGTCCCGCCGTCCGGTGTGGCCAGCCCGCCGAGGTCGCGGACGTTGACCGCCCCGTCCAGTTCGATCCATCGAGTCTGCGTGTCCATTGACCAGACACTATATGGACCGTTTGAGAGGTTCCCTGTCGAGTGCCGGGTGCGACACGGGTCCGGCGAGCGGGTCCTCCAGGCGTTCGGCCGCCGGGCCGCGGCCGGACCCACGCTCGGCCGGCCCCACGCCGCTCTCCTCGAGCACTCCGGAATTCACCGTAGATCGGCTGGCCGCGCCCAGGTGGTCAGGGCAAAAAGCGTTCGAAGGGGTAGGCGTCCCGGCGGCGGCCGGGGACCGCGCGGGGCTCACCCATCGTAGATCTTGGTCAGTTCGCGGACGGTCTGCGCGATGGCCTCGCGCAGCTCCAGCGGGTCGAGGACCTCGACGTCCGAGCCGAGTTTGAGCAGGTCCCCGTGGGCGTGCCGGAGCGACTCGATGGGGATGGTGGCCTGCACCCAGCCGTCCTCGTCCGGTGGTCCGGCGGTGGCCCGGGCCGCCCGTGCCATGGCGATCGGCAGCAGGTGCTCGGTCCGGCACAGCCCCTCGGGGGAGAGGCGGACCACGGCCTCGGCCCGGTACACGCCTGCTTCGAAGCGTTCCGCCCAGTCGGTCCAGAAGGCGACGAGATCGAAGTCCTCGGGCCGGCTGAAGCGTTCGCCGAGGGGCTCCACCTCCAGGATCCGCACCGCCCGGTACGTGCGGACGACCTCCTGCGACCGGGCGATGAGGTACCAGTGGCCGGCCTTGATGACCAGGCCCAGCGGATCGAGGGTCCGGGTCACCAACCGGGGCTGGGACCAGCGTTCGTAGCGGATCTGGATCCGGCGCTGGTTCCAGACCGCGTCGGCCACGGCGGTGAGGTGCGGGACCTGTTCGGGTTCGCGGAACCAGGTGGGGGCGTCCAGGTGGAAGCGTTCGCGGATCCGGCCGGCCCGGGACCGCAGCTCCGGTGGCAGTGCGGCCAGCAGCTTGAGCTCGGTGGCGGCCAGTTCCGCGCCGAGACCCAGGGCGGCGGCGGGTCCGGGCATGCCGGCCAGGAACAGCGAGCCGGCCTCGTCGGTGGTGAGGCCGGTCAGCCGGGTGCGGTAACCGTCGAGCAGCTGGTAGCCGCCGTCCGGGCCGCGGTCGGCGTAGACCGGGACACCGGCGGCGCTGAGCGATTCGACATCGCGGTAGATGGTGCGCACCGACACCTGGAGCTCGTCGGCGAGCCGCTGCGCGGTCATCCGGCCGCGGGTCTGCAGCAGCAGGAGGAGGGACAGCAACCGGCTCGCGCGCATGGTCCCAGTGTCGCAGGGTTCCGGGCGGTACCCGGCTGACCTGGCGTGCGGGCGGCGGCGGGCTCAGCCTTCGAGCGCGTACTGCATGACGCGGAACTTGTTCTGCGCCTCGGCCAGCTCGGCCTGGGGGTCGGAGCCGCCGACGATGCCGCAGCCGGCGAACAGCCGCGCCTGCGGTCCGTCGATCTGCGCGCACCGCAGCGCGATGCCCCACTCGCCATCGCCGCGGCCGTCGATCCAGCCGACCGGGCCCGCGTAGCGGCCGCGGTCCATCACCTCGAGCTCGCGGATGAGGTCCATGGCGACGTCGGTGGGGGTGCCGCAGACGGCGGGAGTCGGATGCAGGGCGGCGACGACGTCGAGAACGGAGCGTTCCCGGTCCAGCCGGCCGTGCACCGGGGAGGCCAGGTGCATGACGTTGGGCAGGGTCAGCAGCTGTGGTTCGGCGGGGACGGTGAGCTCGGCGCACAGCGGGGCGAGGGCGTCACGGACCATCTCGGCGGCGTAGCCGTGCTCCTCCCGGTCCTTGGCCGAGCCGAGCAGCCGGCGGCCGTGCGCCCGGTCACCGGCCGCGGTGCCGGCGCGTGCCGTCGTCCCGGCGAGGACGAGCGAGTCGATGCGCTCACCGGTGCGGCGGATGAGCAGCTCGGGAGTGGCGCCGACCAGGCCCGCGCAGGCGAAGGTGTAGCAGTCGGGATAGCTCCCGGCGAGCCTGCGCAGCAGTACCCGGGCGTCGATGGGCTCGGCCGCCACGGCCCGCAGGTCGCGGGCGAGGACGACCTTGCCCAGGCGGCCCTCGCGGATCCGCTCCACGGCGGCCGCGACGGCCCGCTCCCAGGCGGGCGCGCTCAGCGTGCCGTCGCTCCAGCTCAGCCGGGTCGGCGGGGTGGGGGCCTTGAGCAGGGTGAGCGGGTCGGTGCCGCCGCCGATGGAGGTGTACCAGGCCTGGCCGTCCCGGCGGCCCAGGACATACCGGGGCACGATGAGCACCGAGTCGCCGGACTTGGGATCGAAGCCGAAGCTGCCGAACGCCACCGGCCCCGAACCGGGAAGCCGCAGGGGGTCGTCGATCTGGGCGGTGCCGAACAGCTCGCGTACCCAGGCGTCGGCCCAGGCGAAGCGGTCCTCGCCGGCGGGAACGATCACCCGTGCCGCCTCGCCCCAGCCGACGATGCCGTCGCCGTGCCGCACCCAGGCGAGCGCGGAGGGGTGGGGGAGCCGTGACAGCAGGTCGACGGGCTCGGCGACGGGCACGGTACGCACGGTGAGGCGGTCCGAGATACCCAGCGCGACGTTCACGAAGGTCACTCTACGGGAAAGTTGAACCCGTTCAAGATGTGCGTGCCGACGTTTTGACGTGACGTGCGTGACAGTACCGTCCCTGTCCCGGGGCCTGGTGCCGAGCGGTTCCGGCGGCACCGGGGCGGGCCGTGGGCGGGCCGGTCACGGCCCGGTGCGGGCGAGGTAGACCACGTCCGGTTCACCCCGCGGGACGGGCACGGTGAGCACCTCCACCAGGGAGAACCGGTCCCGCAGCCTGGCCTCGAAGGCGGGGGAGGCGTTCGCGCTCCAGACCGCCAGGACCCCGCCGGGCGCGAGACGGCGGGCCAGCAGATCCAGACCGGTCTCGGCGTACAGCTCGGCGTTGCCCTCGGTGACGGTCCAGTCGGGGCCGTTGTCGATGTCCAGGCAGAGCGCGTCGTAGGTGTCCGAGGTGGTGCGCAGCCAGCCGAGCAGGTCGGCCTGCACGACGCGCACCCGCGGATCGTCCAGAGCGCCGCCGGAGCAGGAACGCAGGTGGGTGCGGTGCCATTCGATGATCGCGGGTTCGAGCTCGACGACGGTCACCGTGCCGCCGGGGAGAGCGGCCGCCTCGGCCACCGAGAAGCCGACGCCCAGGCCGCCGATGAGCACGTGCCCGGGATGGGGGAGCCGTTCGAGCGCCGCGCTCACCAGCAGGCGCTCGGACTCGCCGTTGCGGGTGTCCATGAGGAACACGCCGTTACTGATGATCTCGTAGTGCTCGCGGTCACGGCGCAGCACCAGCTCGCCGCCCAGGCCGCCGGACCGGTCGACGACGACCGGTGCGGAGCGCGAGTCCAGCGGGTTCACGCACGTCACCCTAGCCGCAGCGGCGGACGCCGTGCTCGGGGTGGTGGTCGTGGCTCACGCCG
The DNA here is from genome assembly GCF_050971785.1 of Actinomadura scrupuli. Classification (NCBI taxonomy): domain Bacteria; kingdom Bacillati; phylum Actinomycetota; class Actinomycetes; order Streptosporangiales; family Thermomonosporaceae; genus Actinomadura; species Actinomadura scrupuli. The sequence continues at coordinate 540,098 of NZ_JBPCCU010000003.1, forward strand.
GTGCACCGAGGACGGCCATGGCCGCGTTGTGGCCGGGGATGCCGCTGACGCCGCCGCCGCGGATCGCCCCGGCGCCGCACAGCAGCACGTTGGCGTGGTCGGTCTCGACCCCCCAGCGTGTCCCGCCGTCCCCGTCGTCCTCGTACGGGTCGTAGGGGAAGGCCAGGTCGCGGTGGAAGATGTGGCCGCCGGGCATGGCCAGATCGCGTTCCAGGTCGAGGGGGCTCTTGGCCTCCAGGCACGGGCGGCCGTCGGCGTCGACGGCGAGACAGTCCATGATCGGCTCGGCCAGGTGGGCGTCGAGCGCGGCCAGTGCCGCGGTCACGGCCTCGCCGGTGCCGTGTCCGCCGGTGCCGTGCTCGCCGAACAGCCGAGCCGGGGTGTGCAGGCCGAACAGGGTGAGCGTGTGGAACCCCCGGGCGGCCGGTTCGGGGCCGAGGATGGACGGATCGGTCAGCGAGTGGCAGTAGATCTCCGCGGGCAGGGCGGCCGGCAGCCGTCCGGCGGAGGCGTCCTGGTAGGCGCGTTCCAGCTCGGTGTAGGACTCGCCGATGTGGAACGTTCCGGCGAAGGCCTCGCGGGGATCGACCTGCCCGTCGCGCAGCCGGGGCAGCCGCCGCAGCAACATGTTGATCTTCAGCTGGGAGCCCTCGGGAGCGGGTTCCGCGGGGGTGTCCCCGAGCAGGGCCGCCAGGGTGTGCGGTGCGATGCCCGCGAGGACGTGCCCGGCGGCCGTGCGGCCCGTCCCCTCGGCGGTCCGGTAGGTGATCTCGGCCGCGGATCCGTCGGTGGCGATGCCGGTCACCTCGTGCCCCGTGACGATCTCGGCCCCGGCGGCGCGGGCCGCGGCCTCCAGGGCGCCGGTGAGCGCTCCCATGCCGCCGATCGGGACGTCCCAGTCCCCGGTGCCGCCACCGATGACGTGGTAGAGGAAACAGCGGTTCTGCCGCAGCGACGGGTCGTGGGCTCCGGCGAAGGTGCCGATGAGGGCGTCGGTGAGCACGACCCCGCGCACCAGGTCGTCGGCGAAGGTGTCCTCGATGACCTCGCCGAGCGGTCTCTCGAACAGCGCCTCCCAGGCGCGGTCGTCGCCGACGAGCCGCCGCAGCCGTGCCCGGCCGGGCAGCGGCGCGGTCAGGGTCGGGAAGATCCGCTCGGCGACCCGGCCGGTCATCTCGTAGAAGCGCTGCCAGCCGGCGAACTCGTGGCCGGAGCCGGTCAGCCGGGCGAAGGCCTCCCCGGTACGGCGCGGATCCCCGGCGTCCACCAGCAGCCCGGTGGCCCGGCCGCCCCGCTCGACCGGCGTGTAGGAGGAGATGCGCCTGCGCCGGGTGGCGAACCGCAGGCCCAGGTCGTCGACGATCTGCCGGGGGAGCAGGCTGACCAGGTACGAGTAGCGGGACAGCCGTGCGTCGTGCCCGGGGAAGGTCCGGGCGGAGACCGCGGCGCCGCCGGTGTGGTCCAGGCGTTCCAGGACCAGGACGCTCCGCCCGGCCCTGGCCAGGTACGCGGCCGCGACGAGGCCGTTGTGGCCGCCGCCCACGATGACGGCGTCGTAGCGGGTGTGCCGGGGGGTGGCGGCCGTGGTCATGCACTGGTCCTTTCGGCGGTTCGGTTTCCGCGCCCGTCGGTGATCGTGGGCCTGGGCGGCCCGGTCCGTCCGGGTTAGCGTGCTGGGATGACGAACTCCCAGCACTCCGGCATTCTCCCTGATCGGCGCATCCTGATCGTCGGGGCGGGCACCCGGCCGAGCTCCGATCCCGACGCCCCCGTCGGCAACGGCCGGGCCATCGCGGTGACGGCCGCCCGGGAAGGGGCCTCGGTCGTCTGCGCCGATCTGGACGAGGACGCGGCCCGGGAGACGGCCAAGCTGATCGCCGCCGACGGGGGCCGCGGTGAGGTCGTCGTGGCCGATGTCGCGGATCCGGCCGGCTGCGCGCGGATGGTGGCGGAGGCCGCCGGGCTGCTCGGCGGCCTGGACGGGGTGGTGTTCAACGCCGGGATCGGGGCGGGCTACGGGCTGGCCGGCACCGAGGTGGGGGACTGGGACCGGGTGTTCGAGGTCAATCTGCGGGCGCCCTTCCTGGTCAGCAAGGCGGCTCTGCCGCTGCTGCCGGAGGGCGGTGCGCTGGTCTACATCGGCTCGCTCGCGGGCCGCAAGCCGGGGAGCCGGTCGCCCTCCTATGACGCCTCGAAGGCGGGGCTGGCGGGGCTGGCCCGGCACGTCGCGGCGGAGGGCGCGGCGCGCGGGGTCCGCGCCAACGTCGTCGCTCCGGGCCTCATCGACACGGTCATGGGGCGGGACGCCTCCGCCGGCAACGTCGACCGGGACCGTACGGCCGCGCTCATCCCCATGGGCAGGCAGGGGACCGCGTGGGAGGTGGCCGAGGTGGCGGTGTTCCTGTTGTCGGGGAGGGCGGGCTACGTCACGGGACAGGTCGTCGCCGTCGACGGGGGCCTGTCCACCCTCCGCTGATCACCCCAGATCGTCGCTTGAGCATTCAATTTACAACGTAAAGGCACCGGGCTGGTTGGCCGCACCCGTCCTGAGAACGAACAGCCACCTCACCTGGACGACCAGCGCACCGGCAGGGGAGGGGAAGACATCTTCACGCCACCACGTTGCTGTGTAACGATGTAATCATCAGGAGGTGTGATGATCCCCGAACTCCGAGACTCCGACCCCCTCGACGCCTACTCCCAGGTCGTTTCGGCGGTGGCCCGCGAGCTCACTCCCCGGGTGGCCAGTGTGCGGGTTCGTCAGCGTCGCGGTGAGGGTTCCGGCTCCGCCGTGGCGTTCACCGCGGACGGTTTCCTGCTCACCAACGCCCACGTCGTCGGGGACGCGGGGGAGGGCACCGCCGCGTTCGCCGACGGCACGACGACGTCCTTCACCACGGTCGGGACCGATCCGCTGTCGGATCTGGCGGTCGTGCGAGCCGATGGGTCCACTCCGGACCCTGCCGAGCTGGGCGACAGCGATGCCCTGGTGGTGGGCCAGCTCGTGGTGGCGGTCGGCAATCCGCTCGGTCTGGCCGGTTCGGTGACCGCCGGTGTGGTCAGCGCGCTGGGCCGGTCGCTGCCGGCCCGTAACGGCGGCGCGATGAGAGTGATCGAAGACGTCATCCAGACCGACGCGGCGCTCAATCCGGGTAACTCGGGTGGGGCGCTCGCCGACGCGCGGGGCCGGGTGGTCGGCATCAACACCGCGGTCGCCGGGGTGGGGCTGGGTCTGGCGGTGCCGATCAATTCGACGACGCGCCGCATCATCGGCGCGCTGATGCGGGACGGCCGGGTCCGGCGGGCCTTTCTCGGGTTGATCACCAACCCGGTGCCGGTGCCGCTGGGGCTGCGTGACCGGCTCGGGCAGCGGGCGGCGCTGCGGGTGGCGGAGGTGGTGCCGGGCAGTCCGGCGGCGCTGGCGGGCCTGCGGACGGGGGACCTGGTGCTCACGGCGGGCGGGGTCGCGGTGAGCGTGGCGCAGAGCCTGCAGCGGCTGATGTTCGACGAGGCGATCGGTAAGCCGCTGCAGATCAGTGTCCTGCGGAACGGTGCGATGGTCGATGTGATAGCCGAGCCGGTCGAGCTGACCGAGAACCGGTGACGGCGCGGCCCCGGCCGGTAGATCGCCGGGTCCGCCCGGTCAGAGCAGGGAGAGCTGCTCGCCGGCGGGCGGTGGCGGGGGTGGTGCCGGTGGCCGGTGGCGGCGGGCGGTCCGGCCGCGTCCGACGCCGTACTTGTCGGCGGCGTCCCGGACCCGCCGGGTGATCGTCTCCTGGTAGGCCTTGGGGGCGTAGGCTCCGCGCCCGTACAGCCGCTCGTAGGGCTCGACCAGCTCCGGGTGGTGCGCGCGGAGCCAGCTCATGAACCACTCGCGGGCTCCGGGCCGCAGGTGGAGGGTGATCGCCGACACCGAGGTCGCGCCGGTCTCGGCGATCTGGCGCACCGCGGTGTCGATCTGCCGGGGGGAGTCGGCGAGGTAGGGCAGGACCGGGCCCATGAGCACGCCGCAGGGGATGTCGTGGTCGTTGAGGGTGGCGCAGACCTCCAGGCGCTTGTGCGGGCTGGGGGTTCCCGGCTCGGCCAGCCGCCACAGGTCCTTGTCGGCGAAGCCGACCGAGACGGCGGTGCCGACCTCGGTGCGCTCGGCGGCCTCCTGGAGCAAGGGGAGGTCGCGCAGGATGAGTGAGCCCTTGGTGAGGATCGAGAAGGGGTTGCCGGTGTCGCGCAGGGCGGTGAGGATGCCGGGCATCAGCCGGTAGCGCCCTTCGGCGCGCTGGTAGCAGTCGACGTTGGTGCCCATGGCGATGTGGTGGCCGCCCCATCTCGGTGCGGCGAGTTCTTTGCGCACGAGCTCGGGGGCGTTGACCTTCACCACGATTTTGGAATCGAAATCGGATCCCGAGTCCAAATCCAGATATTCATGCGTTTTACGGGCGAAACAGTACACACACGAATGGCTGCATCCCCGGTACGGGTTGATCGTCCAGCTGAACGGAACCCTCGAGGCCGCCGGCATCTTGTTGATGATCGACTTGGCGTGTATCTCGTAGAACGTCATCCCCCGGAACTCGGGGGTGTCGATGGTGCGCACCACGGCCCGGCGTTCGATCAGGGGCAGGTCGGGGCGGTCTCCGTCCGGCGCGATCTGCAGATTGTCCCAGCGCACGCATCCCCCTCTGCTCCCCCGTGTCGAACGTCTGAACGATAGAATACCTGTTCGAGGAGGCGATCGAGTGGCCAGGTGAGAAGGGATGCGGCAGACTCGGGGGATGGCGTTCGGGTCTGCTCGCATGGTGACGGCACGGCTCGTGCTGCTGGCCGGGGCCCTGCTCGCGCTGGCGATGGTGCGCCTGCCGCGACCGCCGACCCTGTGCCTGCTGCGCGGGGTCACCGGGATCCCCTGCCCGTTCTGCGGGTTCACCACGGCGGGTGTCTGCCTGGGGCACGGCGACCTCGCCGGGGCCCTGCACGCGTCGCCCTTCGCGGTCGCGGCATGTGCGGGATTCGTCGCCCTGCCGTTCGTCCGGGGTTCGTCGCTGATGACACGCTGGCAGGAGTTGCCCCGCAGGGGGCGCCAAGCAGGGGTGTTGACCGCTATTCTCACGGCTCTCGTTATGTCCGAGTCGTGGCAGCTCATCCGTTATGGCGTCATGTGAAGTCCGAGAAAGGAAACACTCATGGGGTACCCCCAGCAACCTCCGGGTGGTTACGGCCCGCCTCCCGGTGGCGGATACGGCGGTGGTTACGGGCAGCAGCCATCGCAGCCCCAGTCCAGCACCCCTATGGTGCTGTCGATCATCGGGATCGTCTGCTGGTTCTGCTGCTCGCCCGCGGCCATCGCACTGGGCCTGATCGCGCAGGGTCAGTTCCGCAACCAGGGGCAGTCCGACACTCTGGCGAAGGTCGCGTGGATCGGCGGGATCGTCGCCCTGGTCCTCGGGATCATCGTGACCGTCATCCGGTTGTCGGCGTCGTCGTCGGGCACGTCCTACTGATGTGACCGGGGTGCGGGCTCCGGGGGGTGTTCCGGGGCCCGCACCACCGTCCCGGTCCGGATGCGGGCGGGGCGGGTCAGGGTGCCAGGACGTGGAAGTACGCGATGTTCCGCAGGACCGTGAAGGTCACTATGACCGCGAACAGCGCGTAGATCAGCCGCGGGTCGGCGACCGTGGTCTTGGGCCGGCCGCGAGCCAGCCGTACCGTCCACCGGGCCCAGATGAGGGCCAGCAGCGGCAGGAAGCAGAAGGTCAGCATGTTGCGGCCGAACGCCTCGGCCACGTGCCCGTGCGCCAGCGCGTGGATCATGCGCAGTGAGCCGCAGCCGGGGCAGTAGAGCCCGGTCACCAGCAGGTACGGGCAGGTCGGATAGTGCCCGGGCTGGTTGGGGTCGATGGCTCCCACATAGGTGAAGAGGGCCGCGACCGAGAGCGCGACGCCGCCCGGCGCCAGCAGCGGATACCGCTGCATGACACGCCGGACGACGTCAGGAGTGGCTACTCGCATGAGTGAATGCGTCACTCAGGGGGAGTAGGTGTAGCTGGGGATGGTGTAGTCGGGGGTGTTGGACACGGCCACGCCGATGACGATGATGTAAATGATGATGCCGATCACCTGGACGACGCCCAGGATGGTGCCGATCATCGCGAAGGTCTTGGCCTTGTTGGAGGAGTCCACGGCCCCGGCGTAGTCGCCCTGCTGGAACTTGCCGTTGACCTGTGCGGCGAAGATGACCGAAACGATACCCAGGACCTGGCAGCAGAAGAGCGTGATGATCGCCCAGACGAGGTGGTTGGGCGGCGGGGTCTGGTATCCGCCACCCTGTGGCTGTCCGTAACCGCCGCCGTAGCCACCACCGGGAGGAGGCTGCTGTCCGTAACCGCCGCCATAACCTGGTGCATTGCCGTAACTCATGCGTGTATCTCCGTGTAGCTGTAGTTGCTCACCCTCTGACGGGTTGGCAGCTTAGCGATTACACCATCAAACACGCACGTAGACTTGTTGGTCCGGCAGAATGCCCTTTTCACGAACCCAGGGGACGGGGATGCGCAAAGGACTTCGGGGGGCCGCCGCGTCGGTGATCGCGCTCAGCGCGCTCACGGCCTGCGGTGGGCGTGCTGACTCCGTGGAGCCGCCCGGCGGCGCCGACCCACGGGCGGCGGCCGCGCGCGCGGCGAAGATCGAGTGCCCGGGCGTCCCGGCGCCCGGTGACTCCAGGAGTCACCAGGTGCGCGGGATGTGGATAGCGACCGTCCAGAACACCGACTGGCCGTCCAGGGCGGGGGAGCCGGTGGAGCGGCAGAAGGCGGAGTACCGCCGGCTGCTCGACACCGCCAAGGCCCTGAATCTCAACACGGTGTTCTTCCAGGTGCGGCCGGCCGGTGACGCGTTCTACCGGTCGCCGTACGAGCCGTGGTCGCAGTGGCTGACCGGCACCCAGGGCAAGGACCCGGGCTATGACGTGCTGCAGTTCCTGATCAAGGAGACGCACGCCCGGGACATGGAGTTCCAGGCCTGGTTCAACCCGTACCGGGCGAGCCTGGATCCGGACCGCTCGAAGCTGGCGGCCGGTCATCCGGCGCGGCTGCATCCGGGCTGGGCGCCGAGGTACGGGAGCAACCTCTGGTACGACCCGGGTCTTCCGCAGGTGCAGGACCTGGCGGCCAAGGTGGTGCTGGACGTCGTCAAGCGCTACGACATCGACGGCGTGCACTTCGACGACTACTTCTATCCCTATCCCGACAGCGGCCAGTTCCCCGACAGGGCGACGTTCAAGGCCTACGGGAAGGGTTTCTCCAGCGTGGCCGCGTGGCGGCGGCACAACGTCGACACGCTGGTGCAGAGCCTGTCCGGGCGGATCCACCAGGCCAAGCCGTGGATGAAGTTCGGGATCAGCCCGTTCGGGGTGTGGCGCAACGCCAGTACCGATCCGAACGGCTCCAGGACCCAGGCGCTGCAGAGCTACGACGACATCTACGCCGACACCCGGCTGTGGGTGCGGAAGGGCTGGCTGGACTACGTGACGCCGCAGCTGTACTGGCCGATCGGGGATCCGCGGGCCGACTACCGGACGCTGACCGACTGGTGGTCGCGGCAGGTGACCGGCACTGGCGTGCAGCTGTCGATCGGGCAGGCGGCCTATCAGGTGGGTCAGGACTCGGCGTGGCGGAATCCCGCCGAGATCTCACGGCAGCTGACGGTGAACGCCCGCTATCCGGCGGTGCGCGGTGATGTGTACTTCAGTGCGGTGGACCTGGTGCGCAACAGGCTCGGGTTCGCCACCCGGCTGCGCAGGGACCACTACCAGCGGCCGGCGATCATCCCGGTGATCCCCAAGCTCGGTGGTGCGGCTCCCGCTCCGGCCGCCGGAGTCGAGGCCGCGGGGGGCGGCACGTCGGTGAAGGTCCGCTGGAAGGGCTCAGACGCGACGTCGTACGCGGTCTACCGGGTGGACGGCAAGGGTGCGGCCTGTGCTCCGGTCGATCCCAGGAGCCTGCTGGTCACCGTGCGGGGGACGGGCATATCCGACCCGACCGTCAAGCCCGGTGCGACCTACACGTACTACGTGACGGCGATGGACCGGCTGCATCACCAGAGCCGGCCCGCACGAGGTGCGACTGTTGTCGCCCAGCGGGGATAACGATCTTTCTGTCGGGGAAGAAAGAGCGCAGTGTGACCCCCGGAGGTGCGGCATGGCGCTCTCGATCGAAGAGCAGCGACTCCTGTCTGAGATCGCATCCCGGCTCAGTGTCGACGATCCGAGACTCGCGGATCGGTTGTCGACCTTGGGCCGGACGCGTCAGCGGCGTATCAGGATCATCGTGACCGTCGTGGTCGCGGTGCTCGTGGTGGTCGCTGCGCTCATCACGGCCGTGGCCGTGGCGATGTCGTAGTGATGGAGAAGCAACCCTGAGAAGGACGCGAGCCCCGGCGAGATGTCTCTCGCCGGGGCGTCACGCCTGAGCCGGTGTGGTGGTCGCCTCCTCGGCGAAAAGCACAACGCGGCTCCTGCCTCGACCGAAGCCGAGCGGTATTCCGCGAAGGCGTGGGTTACGGCCCGGGGGACACAAACCACACCGGCATCACCTACCCTAACCGCACTCGGGGGGTGGGTATTCCAGGAGGGCCGGTGTGGTGCTCCAGGGTGTCCTGAAGGTCAGATTCGAGATCCCTCCGTGCTCCGACGCGATGTCCGGTGCGTCCCATGTGTGTGTACAAATCCGGTACGCCAAAACCTGAGGTGTATCCAGTAGTGCCCTGACCAGCGGTACGGCGCCAGGCGCGCCGGCGCCGGATCCCGGCTCCTGCGGAGCGGGCCGCGCCGGTGCCCGGGTCCGCCGTGCCGCGCCGCCCCCGGCTCACGCCAAGGGACATGGCCTGGCGCGGGCGCGGGTACGGCGGCCGGTGAGCGTGAGGGAGTCGGGGAGTTGACTGTACGACGGCTCGGGACGAACGGGCGGGCGCATCACGGGACACGGGTGGCCTCCTGGGAACTGCCCGCTGAGGTGCGCACCGCCGCGCAGGCGCGGGTGCTGACGCGCGAGACCCTGCTGGACTGGGGGGTGACCGATCCCGCCGACACCGACGACGTGGTGCTCATCGTCGACGAGCTGGTGACCAACGCCGTGGTGCACGGTGGCGGCCGGGTGCGGCTGGTGTTGCGCCTGGACGGGTCCCAGCTGGTCGGTGAGGTCGGGGACGGCGGCAGGGGTGCGCCGCGGGTCCGCGAGTCCGGCGCGGACGCGGAGAGCGGGCGGGGGCTGTGGCTGGTCGCGGCGCTGGCCGCGGACTTCGGGGTACGGCCGGAGAGCGCCGGCAAGACGCTGTGGTTCACCCGCCGGCTCGCCTTCGGTCACGGGGCCGGCGGGCTCGGCGGGGCGGCCTGCTAGAGGCGCAGCGGGCAGCGCTCCACCAGCAGCCCGCCCGGCTCGAGGTCGTCGTCCTCGCCGAGCGCGGGGGCGAGGGCCAGGGCTGTCCCCGGGTCGTCGGCGAGCCGGTCCAGGTGCCATTCGATGTGCGACAGGGGACTCCACCAGCCGGCCATGAGGTCGGCCAGCGGCCGGTGCTCGCCGGGCCGGCCCGGCTCGGGCAGGGTGCCGCGCCACAGCGCGTCGGGGCAGTCCGCCGCCCAGTGGGCAGCGCCGTCGAGTACGTCGTCCAGATCGCGGGCCACCTCCCCGAAGGAGCGGACGGCCATCGCGTCCTGGATCATCCGTTCCCGCCGGGTGTAGGGCAGGTCGCGGTCGAACTCCGGGGGGAAGGGCGGCCTGCGCCCGTCGAAGACCAGCTCTCCGCCGGAGGCGACGGCCCGCAGCGCACCGAACTGCCAGCGGCTCCACTCCGCGAGATGGCCGAGGACGGCCCGCAGGTCGGCGATGCCCTCGCCGGCCCGCCGGGCCTCGGCGGCGGTCTCGGCGAGCCGGATCCGTACGTGCTCGACCCGGTCGAGGGTCCAGGCGCGGGCGCGTGCGGGGGTGCTGGAGAGCGGGCCGTCCTCGACGGCGCGGCGCGGCGCCGGCACGCGCAGGGTGGCGAGCAGTTCGTCGAGGTCGCGGAGCCCGGCGTCGCTGCCGGTGAGGTAGGCGGCACCGATGCGGTCGAGGCGGAACAGCCGTGGTCCTTCGCGCAGCCGGCACCACCCGACGAGGTACTCGCCGTAGGGGGCGATGACCAGGCCGTGCGCCTCGACGTTGCGGCGGGTCCGCTCGCCGGCCTGGTCGATGTAGGCGATGCGCACGACGCGCCGGGCGCGTACGGCGTGCGCGACGGTGTCGCGGACGGGCTGGGCGAGGGAGAGGGTGCCGGCCGGGGCCGGTGGGGGAGGCTGCGCGCCGACGGCGTAGCCGTCGCGGGTGATCCGCACGGGGAGGCCGTCCCGGGCCAGGGTCGTCAGGTCCCGCCGCACGGTGCGCTCGCTGACGCGCAGCCGTTCGGCGAGGGTACGGGTCGGCAGCGAGGCGGGTGCGGCGGCCCGTAGTTCGGCCACGAGCGCGAGCAGCCGTTCCGAGCGGGTCACCCTCCCATCCTGACCCGCGGTTCCCTGCCGCGCACCCCTTCCGCCCGATCGCGTGCCGCCTGCTCAGTCCGGTGGCGGGTGGGGTGCGGGCGTCACTGGGGGAGGTCCTCCGCGGTGAGGCGGGTCAGCTGGTCGGCGGACATGGTGCGGCCGTCGCGGACGATCCGCAGTGACTGCTGGGCGACCGTGTCGTCGAACAGGCGGCGCACCGATCGGCCCGCGGCGAAGTCGTCGCGCTGCCGCAGCGCGCGCAGCCGTTCCGGCAGGATGACCAGCAGCTCCTGGTCCAGGACGTACTGCTGCTGTTCCGCGGCGGCGCGGAACATCGCGACCAGCTCCCGGTCGGTGGGGTCGGGGAAGACCAGGACCTCGCCGATGCGGCGGGCCAGGGCGGGGACGGCGTTGGTGAGGTGCTGCAGCTCCGGCTGCCGGTCGGAGTAGATGACGACGAGCTGGTCGCGGCGTTCGTCCATGACCCTGACCAGCTCGCTGAGGACCGCGCCGGTGCCGGGCTCGCCGAGCGCGGCGGCGCGGTCGATGACGAGGATCCCGCCGAGGGCCTCGGTGGCCTTGGCGCGGACGGCGGTGGCGATGTCGCCGGAGGTGGCCAGCTCGGCGGGGATGCACTCGACGACGTGACCGGAGTCGAGCAGGCCGATCGCGGCGTACATCTGGCCGAGGAGCCGGGCGACGGTCGTCTTCCCGCTGCCGGGGCCGCCGGCGAACGCGAGGTGGCGGGCGCCGTCGCCGACGGGCAGCCCCGCGTGGCGGCGGGCGGCGGCGACCTGCGCTTCGGCGACCATGCGCTCGATGGTCTCCTTGACCTCCGTCAGCCCGACGAGGGCGCGGAGCTCGTCGCGGTATCCGGCGACGTCCTTGAGGTCGCGCAGCGCGGGTTCGAGGTCCTCGGCGATCCCGGCGAAGTCCGGTGCGTCGAGCACGAGGCCGCCGCCGAGGGCCTGGGTCTGCTCGGCGTTGCCCAGGTGCCGGGTGGCCGCACGGTCCAGGTAGGCCTCCACGACGCGGGCGCCGGTGAGGCGGCCGCGGCCGCGGATGCGGTTCAGGTCCCGGCGGGCCGCCTCCCAGGCGGCCGGGGACAGGCTCAGCTGCCGTTCGCCGGCCAGTACCTCCAGCAGCGCGGCCCGGGCTCCCGGGTCGGTGAGGTCCGGCAGCCGTACGGTCCGGAAGTCGGTGACCAGCTCTGGGTGGGCGGCCGTCAGCTGCGGCAGCCGGTCGGGCCCGCAGGTGGCCACGAGAGTGGTGTCGCTGACGCCTTCGGCGCGGGCGCGGTAGAGGGCGGCCGCGAACGCACGGCCCTGGGCGGAGTCGAGGATCAGCGTGTCGATGCCTTCGAGCAGCAGGGTGTGCCCGGCGTGTTCCTCGAGCATGCCGCGGACCCCCTCGGGACCCCGCTCGAGCAGCTCGCGGGCGTCGAAGCCGTGCACGTCGCCGCTGCTGACCTCGACCTCCGCGAGGGCCCGGCCGACCATCCGGCTGAGCCGGCGCTGGCCCGTGGAGGGCGCGCCGACGAGCAGCAGGGCCGGTGCCGAGGCGCTGGACATCTCCTGGCCGCGCAGCCGCCTGGCCCACTGGCCTCGCCTGCGGAGCTCGACCAGCACCTGGCCGACGTCGTCGGGGCCGCACAGGAACCTGATGCCGTAGGCCTCGGTGACCTGGCCGGCGCCGGGGAGCGGCGCGGGCGCGGGAGTGTGGTGCCGGTGCCCGGAGGGCGCCGTGGGGGTGGGGTCGGCGGGCGGCCAGGCGGGCGCGGGCAGATCCGACACCGGCGGGGCGTACGGCGGCGGGCCGGGATAGGCGGGGCCGGTGGGCGGGGGCGGCTGCGTCCACTGCGGGGGCGGGCCGGGGTCGGGTGCGGACATCGGCGTGCCGGGAGGCAGGTCGACGAACGGCGGCGGCCGGTGGTCGTGCGCCGCGGGCCGGGCGTCGTCGCCGTAGGGGTCCGGCGGGCGGGGCCCGCCGAAGGGACCCGCGGGCGGGCCGGGCGGGTCGGGTGGGAAGGCCTCCTGGCCGAAGGCGGCCGGTGCCGCCGGGTCCTGCGGGTCCGGGCCGGGACCCGCCTGGGTGGCCAGGGGGTCGGCGGGGAAGGGCGCGGCTCCGGGTTCGGCGGCTAGCGGGTCGGGGGTGGTCTCGACGGAGGGGTCGGCGGCCGGGTCGGCGGGGGGTGCCTGCGCGGCCCGCTCGGCCGCGAGGTGCGCCCGCGCGGCCTCGATGATCTGCCAGGGGGTCAGCTCGCCGGTGGACTTGGGGACCTGCAGGGAGGGGCTGGTCAGCTCGGCCGCCGTCGCGGCCGGCACGGTGAACCCGGGTACCGGGGGATTGAGCCTGGCCAGCCGGCTCCAGCTGAGGGCGAGCACGTGGGAGGTGGCCAGCAGCGACCTGAGCTGCTCGACGTCGTCGGTGCGCAGCGCCTCGGGCAGCCTGCCCTCGCGCGGCCACAGTTCCCGCAGCGGGTGGTCGGGCCGGCCGAGGACCTCCTGCACGGTGCGGGCGCTGTCGGGGTCCAGCCAGGGCAGCACGGCGGGCAGCACGTTCGGGGTGTGCTGCAGGTCGGCGGCGAGCACCGCGGCGCCCGCCCGCCGCACGTCGGTGGGACTGGCGGGCCGCCCGCTCAGCCCGGCGACGATCTGGCAGAGGTCGTAGAAGGCGAGCCGCAGGTACTCACCCGGCGCGATCTCGCGCAGCACCGGGAGGGCGTGCTCGGCGGGGCAGCGGCGCTGCCATTCCTGGGCGATGGCGGCGGGCCCGTACCGGGCGGTGGCCATGTCGGTCTGGACCATCCGCACGGTGGTGGCGGTGATGGCGGCCAGGGCGTCGGCGCCGGGCCGGAAGCGGGGGTCCTCGCGGAGCCCGCCGGCGACCTCGCCCATGACCCGCGCCACGTAGGAGGCGCCGACCGCGTCGCCGGCCAGCAGCCTGCCGGAGTAGTAGGACGACAGGCGGGACAGGTCGGGGGGCACCATCCAGCGCAGCCGGTCGGCGGGGACGGTCAGGTAGGACGCGAACAGCTCGACGAGCGGGTGCTGGTCGAGCAGCACCGGGGAGCCGGCGCACCACAGCAGCGCGCCCCAGGCGGCGGCCAGCGTGCTGGGGGTGGCCTGCTTGAACCCGGGGTCCTGCAGGGTGAACTGCGCGGGGTTGACCGACAGGGCGGTGATCAGGGACTGCTGGAGACGGGCGACGAGGGTGGTGGCGGGGGCGTCGCCGAGGAACCCGGCGGTGGCCGCCTTGCCCGCCGCGAGGTCCGGGCCGGTCGGGATCAGCGCGGGCGGCACCGGCGGGTTGCCCGCGCCGGGCGGGGCGACGAGCGCCGCCTGGCGGGCGGCCGGGTCGGCCGGCGGCGGGCAGGCGTGCCAGTTGCCGTCCAGCCCGCAGCGGTACCAGCGGCCCCAGGCGCCGAACAGCCACCATTCGGCGCCGCCCGACAACATGCGCGAGGTGATCGCCTCGGCACGCTGGCGGGGGGCGGCGGCGCGCCACCACGGCGCCGCCGCCATCGCCCGGACCTCGTCCTCGGCCTTGCTGTACGGGTCTGTGCCGTCCCCGGCCGCCTGCCAGTTCACTCAGCGAATGGTAGTCGGCCCGGGCGAATCGTCCGGCGTGTCAGCCGGTGTTACGGTCTGGCACCCGGTGGCACCGGCGCCGGTCAGGCGTTCTCCTCCAGGAAGCGGCGGGTCCCGACCGTTACACAGCCGGCGACGAGGATCACCGCGACCAGCGCGCCCTCCCATACCGTGGCGGCCGTGTAGTGCCCGAGGAACAGCGCGCGCACGGCGTCGACGAAGTAGCGGAACGGGTTGGCGTGCGAGAGCACGTCCAGCCAGCGCGGGGCCATCGACATCGGCAGGATCATCCCCGACAGCAGCATCAGCGGCACGATCGCGGCCGTGAGCAGCGGGGCGAAGGCGTCCTCGTTACGGGTCCACAGCGCCAGCGCGTAGGACAGCGAGGCGACGCTCACCGCCAGCAGCACGACGAAGACCAGGCCGGCCAGCACCCCGGTGACCGGGGCGCGCAGGCCGAACGCGACACCGACCGCCAGCAGCATGACGGCCTGCACCAGCATGACGGTGGTGTCGCGCAGCACCCTGCCGAGCAGCAGCGCGACCCGGCTGACCGGAGTGACCCGCAGCCGTTCGAGCACGCCGAAGCGCAGGTCGGCGATGAGCCCGAAGCCAACGAAGCCGGCGCCGAACAGGCCCAGCTGGATCAGCAGCCCCGGGACGTACACCTGCCAGGCGTCGCCGCCGAACCCGCGGGCGCCGGAGACCCGGGTGAGCAGCGGCCCGAACAGCACCAGGTAGAGCAGGGGCTGCAGGCCGCCGAAGACGATGGCGACCTTGTTGCGGAGCGTCTGGCGCAGGTAACGGCGGTAGACGAGCATCGTGTCGCGCAGTATCACGAGGAGGTCCCTTCGCGCAGGGAACGGCCGGTCACGGTCAGGAACACGTCGTCGAGGGTGGGGCGGGCCAGCTGGATGGCGGCGATCCGCACACCGGCCGTGTCGAGGGTGCGCATGAGCTGCAGCAGGACCTGGTCCCCGTGCTCGACGGTCAGCCGCAGCGTGCTGTCGAGGACGGTCGCCTCGCGGACCGCGGGGACCTTCTGCAGCGCCCGCACGGCCGCGGCGGGTTCGCCGGTCACCTCGATGGTGACGATGTCGCCCGAGACCCGGCGTTTGAGCTCGTCGGGGGTGCCCTCGGTGACGATCCGGCCGTCGTCGATGATGAGGATCCGATCGCACAGCGCGTCGGCCTCCTCCAGGTAGTGCGTGGTGAGGAAGACGGTCGTGCCGTCCTGGTCGCGCAGCCGGCCGATGTGCTCCCACAGGTTGCTGCGGCTGTGCGGGTCCAGCCCGGTGGTCGGCTCGTCCAGGAACAGCACCGGCGGGCGGTGCACCAGGCCGAGCGCGATGTCCAGGCGCCGGCGCTGCCCGCCGGACAGCGACCCGGCGGCCCGGTCCTGGAGGCCGTCCAGCTCCAGCCGGGCGCACAGCCCGGCGATCCGGGCGGCGGCGTCGGGCACGCCGTACAGCCGCGCCTGCAGGTCGAGCTCCTCGCCCGCCGGGCAGGAGGGGTCGGTGCCACCGCCCTGGGCGACGTAGCCGATGCGGCGCCGTACGCCGGCCGGGTCGGTGCGCAGGTCGCGGCCGGCCACGGTCGCCGTGCCCGCGGTGGGGCGCAGCAGGGTCGTCAGCATTCTCAACGTGGTGGTCTTGCCGGCGCCGTTGGGGCCCAGGAACCCGACGATCTCACCGGGCCGCACGGCCAGGTCCACGCCGCGTACGGCCTCGACGGGTCCGTGCTTGCTCGGGAACGTACGGGCCAGTCCACTGGCTTCGATCATGGTCTCGGTCAGGACAGCGGTCACGGTGCCTCCGGGGGGACGAGAGCGACAACACTAGAGTAACCACAATATTGCTGTGACACCAAAATTATAGTGACACCACATTGTGGTATAATGCCTCCGTGATCGAGGAACTCGGGCTGCGGGAGCGCAAGAAGCAGGAGACGCGGCGCCGCATCTCCGACGTCGCGACCGGGCTGTTCCTGATGCGCGGGTTCGACAACGTCACCGTCGCCGATGTGGCCCGCTCCGCGGACGTCTCGGTCAACACCGTCTTCAACTACTTCAAGACCAAGGAAGACCTGTTCTTCGACCGGCAGGCGGAGGTCACCGAGCAGGCGGCCCGGGACTTCCGCGCCCGCGCGCCCGGGGAGTCCGCCGTGGCGCTGTTCCGGCGCCGCTTCCTGGAGGGCCTGGAGCACAACAGCGACCACACCGGCTTCAACGAGGGCGCCGACACGTGGGCGCGGACCGTGATGGCCAGCCCCGCCCTGGTCGCCCGGCAGCGTGAGATCGGCGAGCAGGCCGAGGAGGCCCTGGCCCGCGCGCTCGCCGAGGACACCGGCGCCGGCCCGGACGACCTGACCCCCCGGATCGCGGCGGCGATGATCATGGCTGCCTCCCACCGGCTGGTCGAGGAGATCACCCGGCGCAAGGCGGCGGGCGAGACCCTCGGCGAGATGAGGCAGAGCGTGCGGGTCGCCGCGGAGCGCACCTTCGACCTGCTGGAGTCGGGTCTGGGCGACTACGCGATCCGCCCGGACTGACCGCCCTCGGGCGCGCGGGCCGTACCCCGGCCGGGCAAAGGAACGGCAAGTCCGGCGCGCACGGCGGGAGGGGGCGGGCCGCCCGCACTAGCGTGCGCTCATGGCCGGGCCCCAGGACCCAGATCGGCGCATGCCGCCGTGGCTGCCCCGGGCCTTCCTGCTCGCCGGCGGCGTCGTGATGCTGTTCCTGTTCGCGCTGCGCCTGCTGCAGCAACTGCGCGGCCTGCTGCTGTTGCTCGTGGTCTCGCTGTTCCTCGCCTTCGCCATCGAGCCGATCGTCAACCGCCTGGCCGCCCGCGGGTGGCGCAGAGGAGCCGCCACCGGGCTGGTCATGATCGTGCTCATCGTGGTGATGGCGGCGTTCGCCACGATGCTCGGATCGCTGCTCGCCGACCAGATCAGCAACCTCGTCCAGGGCTTCCCCGGCTACGTGACCCGGCTGGTGGGCTGGCTCAACTCCACCTTCCACGCCCGCCTGTCGCAGGCCGACATCGCCAAGCGGCTCGACGCGCTGCGCAACGTCTTCGCCGCCCACCTGGCCGACCTGGCCGGCAACGTGTGGGGCATCGGCACCACCGCGCTCGGGATCGCCTTCCAGACGCTCAGCGTCCTGCTGTTCGGCTTCTACTTCTCCGCCGACGGGCCGCGGTTCCGGCGCGCCGTCTGCTCGCTGCTGCCACCACGGCAGCAGCACGAGATCCTGCGGGCGTGGGAGATCACCGCCGAGAAGACCGGCGCCTACCTCTACTCCCGCGCGCTCCTCGCCCTGGTCTCCACGTTCGCCCACTACATCGCGTTCTCGGTGCTGGACGTGCCGTTCGCGCTCACCCTGGCGCTGTGGACCGGCGTGGCCTCACAGTTCATCCCCACGATCGGCACCTACCTCGCCGGCGCGATCCCGGTGCTGGTGGCGCTCGCGGTGAGCCCGCTGACGGCACTGTGGGTGCTGGTGTTCATCATCGCCTACCAGCAGCTCGAGAACTACCTGCTGCACCCGCGCATCACCGCCAAGACCCTCGACATCCACCCGGCGGTGGCCTTCGGCATGGTGGTCGCCGGCTCCGCCGTCCTCGGGCCCGTCGGGGCGCTGCTGTCACTGCCCGCCGGCGCCAGCATCCAGGCCTTCGCCGGCGCCTACGTCCGCCGTTACGAGGTCGAGGAGCACCCCCTCACCACCCCCGCCGGCAAAGGCGGCCCCACGGGCCGCACCACCTGGACGCTGCGCAGGCCACGGCGCTGACGGCCGCCACCGCCGAACCGGCCCTGGTCACGATATGCACACGACCATTGACAGCAAATCCGCCTTATCCAACCATTGCGCCAGGTGAGAGCGATTGGGAGGCGTTCGGTCATGACCATGACTCTCGCGGAGATCGACCCGTCGGCACTGGCGTTCTGGCAGCGCCCCCTGCAGGAGCGCGCGGACGCCTTCGCGCTGCTGCGCGCCGAGGACGGACCGCTGTTCTACGCCGAGCCGCCGGTCCCGTTCATGCGCCGCGGCAAGGGCTACTGGGCGCTGGTCAAGCACTCCGACGTGTGCGAGGCCAGCCGGAACCAGGAGATCTTCAGCAGCGAGCCCAGCGCCACCAGCATCTCCGACCTGCCCCGCTACATGTCGCAGTACTTCGGGTCCCTGATCAACATGGACGACCCCCGGCACGCCAAGATCCGCCGTGTGGTGTCCCGGGCCTTCACCCCCAGGATGCTGGCCAAGACCGAGGACGACATCGCCCGGCGCGCCACCCGCATCGTCGACGAGCTGATCGCGGGCGGCCCCGGCGACTTCGTCGAACGGGTCGCCGTACGGCTGCCGGTCGAGGTCATCTGCGACCTGCTCGGCATCCCCGACCGGCTCTACCCCACGGTCATCGCCCGGACCAACGTCATCCTGGGCAACACCGACCCGGAGTTCACCTCCATCGGCCCCGGTCTCGGCCTGCTCAGCACCGCCAAGGGCCTCGGCCAGGTCATCCGCGCCGCCCGGGACCTGCACCGGCTCGCGGCCGGGCTGGCCCGGGAGCGGGTCAAGGACCCGACCGGCGACCTCACCTCGGCGCTGGTCAGCGCCAACGTCGACGGCGAAAGGCTGACCGCCCGCGAGCTCGGCTCGTTCTTCCTGCTGCTCGTCGTCGCCGGCAACGAGACCACCCGCACCGCCATCGCGCACGGCCTGAAGCTGCTCACCGACAACCCCGGCCAGCGGGACCGGCTGCTGGCCGACCTCGACGGCGGCATCGGCGGCGCGGTCGAGGAGATCGTCCGCTACTCCACCCCGGTCATCTTCATGCGGCGCAACCTCACCCGCGACCACGAGATGAACGGCCACACCTACCGGGCCGGGGACAAGGTGCTGCTGTTCTACAACTCCGCCAACCGGGACGAGGCGGTCTTCAAAGACCCCGACGTCTTCGACATCACCCGGCACCCGAACCCGCACGTCGCCTTCGGCGGGCCGGGCTCGCACTTCTGCCTGGGCGCCAACCTCGCCCGCCGGGAGATCGCCGTCATGCTGCGGGAAGTCTTCACCCGGCTGCCCGACATCCGCTCCGACGGCGACCCCGACCGCCTGCTGTCGGCCTTCATCAACGGCTACAAACGCCTGCCCTGCACCTTCACCCGCCCCTGACCCCCGCCCTCCCCTTCTGTGATCATTTAATCGTTCGTCGATTGATTGCATGATCACGCAAGGAGTGCGGCGGACGCGGCGGACACCGCTCGGGGCGGGGCGCGGCGATCCTGGGCTTATCCACAACTTAGCGTGACAATGTTTATCGATACGGTAACAGTCCGTGGTGCATGCCGGGTATCTGAGTACTGAGCGGAGGACCTCCGCGCGGACACGATCACGAGCAGAGAGGACGCACCAGTGACCACTCTCCAAGAATCGATCGACCTCAACGTCCCGGCCGAAGCCGTCTGGGCCCAGCTGCACAAGATGGAGTCCTACCCGCAGTTCATCGAGGGCGTGCAGAGCGTCAAGAAACGCGGCAACGACCAGGCCGCCGTCCAGATCAAGGCCAACGGCCACTCGCAGAAGTGCGACACCGAGATCATCGACGGGCGTCGCCACGAGCAGATGACCTTCAAGATCAAGAGTGCCCCGCGCCTGGGCGGCACGATCGAGCTGCGTCCCATGGGGGACCAGCGGACCACGATGCAGGTACGGCTGGAGTACGACCCGCAGGAGCTCAGCGACACGTTCGGGCTGAACGGCGCCGGCCACAACGGCGCGGTGAAGCAGACCATGCAGCAGAACCTGGCGAAGTTCAAGTCACTGGTGGAGCGCGGCCGCTCCTGAGGGCGCCCACCGGTCGCACGGGAGCACCCGGGGAGCCGCCAGGCGGCGGTGGCGGCGATCTGCCGGCGATCCTCGGTGACCGCGCGGTGAGACTGCCCGGCCGAACGGGCGGGCGGCGCCCCGGCACGATCCTCGGTGCCGGGGCGTCCGCACGCCCGGGCACCGCACGCCCGGGGCCTCAGTGCGCCCGGGGCCTCAGTGCGCGGCCAGCCGGGCGAGCAGCTCGATGGCCCGCGCCAGGCTCACCTGCTCGGCCGGGGACAGCTCGGTGGCGATCGCCTCGGCGAGCCAGTCCACCCGCCGCCCGCGGCGGGCCTCGAGCACCTCCCGCCCAGCCGCGCTGAGCTCGATCAAGGTCTTGCGGCGGTCGCCGGGATGCGGCCGCTGGCCGGCCAGGCCCTGCGCGACCAGCTGGGCGACGGTCCGCGACATCGACTGGTGGCGGACCCGCTGGACACCGGCCAGCTCGCTGGTCGTCATCGGCCCGTCCCGGTCGAGGTATCCCAGCACCGCGGCCTGCGCCGCCGGCAGATCGTCGGTCACCCGCGCCCGGCGCACCAGGCCGCCGACCACGGCGCGCAGCTCACCCGCCGTACGCACGACGTCCACCTCAGCCATGCCCGAAACTATACAGCCAGGCTGTACAGTATTGCTGTACGGTCGAGGAGCGAATGCTGGAAACTCACGAGACGAGAGACATCATGCTGGTCACCAAGCTCGAGCACGCCTGCGTCCGGCTGGAGAAGAACGGCACCACGCTGGTCATCGACCCCGGCGCGTTCACCGACCCCGCGGCCTTCGACGGAGCGGACGCGGTGCTGATCACGCACGAGCACCCCGACCACTTCGCCGAGGACCGGCTGCGCGCGGCCGCCGAAGCCGACCCGGCACTGCGGATCTGGACCAACCGCGCCGTCGGCGACAAACTCGACGGGCTCGGCGGCCGGGTGCACGTGGTCGGCAACGGCGACACCTTCTCCGTCGGGGACCTGGAGGTCGAGGTGCACGGCGAATGGCACGCCGTCATCCACCCCGACATCCCCCGCATCACCAACATCGGGTTCCTCGTGGACGGCCGGGTCTTCCACCCCGGAGACGCGCTGACCGTGCCGGACCGGCGGATCGAATCGCTGATGTTGCCCGCGCACGCCCCCTGGTCGAAGACGGCCGAGCTCATCGACTACGTCCGTGAGCTGAAGCCGGGGCGCACGTTCTCGGTGCACGACGCCGGCCTGAGCGACCTCGGCAAGACGCTGGTGGACGGGCTGCTGGGCGAGCGCGGGCCGGGCACCGGCGCCGAGCACGGCCGGCTGCCCGTCGGCGAGCCGGTGGAGTTCGCCTGAGCGAGCCGCGCCACCGGCCGGTGAAGGCGGCGCGGGGGCGTCCCGCCGGGGGTCAACCCCCGCGCCGCCGCCGACCCGCCCGGACCGCGATGCCATGATCGGTGCATGACCCTTCGCGTCGCACTTGTCGGCTACGGCCTCGGAGGCTCGGTCTTCCACGCCCCGCTGATCACCTCCGTGCCCGGACTGGAACTCGCCGCGGTCGTCACCGGCGACCCCGGACGGCAGAAATCGGCCCACGAGCGGTACCCCGGCGCCCGGATCCTCGACCACCCGCGACTGCTGTGGGAGGAGGCCGGCTCGTTCGACCTGGCCGTGGTCACCGTGCCGAACCGCCAGCACGCGCCGCTGGCCGGCGCCGCACTGCGCGCGGGGCTGCCAGTGGTGATCGACAAGCCCGTCGCCACCACGGTGGCCGACGCGCGGGCACTGGAGGCGCTGGCGGCCGAACGCGGCCTGCTCGCCGTCCCGTTCCACAACCGCCGCTGGGACGGTGACTTCCGCACGGTCCGCCGGCTCGTGGCCGAGGACGCCCTGGGTGGCGTCCACCGGTTCGAGTCCCGCTTCGAACGGTGGCGGCCGCAGATCAAGCCGGGCTGGAAGGAGAGCGCCGACCCCGCGGACGCCGGCAGCATCCTGTACGACCTCGGCTCGCACCTCATCGACCAGGCCGTCACGCTGTTCGGCCGGCCCCGGCTGGTCTACGCCGAGATCGACACGCGCCGGGCCGGAGCGGCCGTGCCCGACGACGTGTTCGTGGCCCTCACCCATGCGGGAGGTCTCCGCTCCCACCTGTGGATGAGCGCGACCGCCGCCCATCTCGGGCCGCGGTTCCGGGTGCTCGGCGGCCGGGCCGCCTACCTGGTGTCCGGGCTGGACGGGCAGGAGGAGGCCCTGCGGGCGGGCCGTACCCCGCTGGACGGCGGCTGGGGCCTGGAGCCCCCGGAGTCGTACGGGCTGCTGGGCACCCCCGGCTCGATGCGGACCCAGGCCACCGAGCCCGGCGCCTACCAGGACTTCTACGCCGGGCTGGTCCCGGCCGTGCGGGGCGAGGCGCCGCCACCGGTCCCGCTGGCCGACGCGATCCTCGGCCTGGAGGTCATCGAGGCGGCCGTCCGCTCGGCGGCCGAGGGCCGGATCGTCGAGCTGCCACCCGACACGGACGGCTGAGCGGGCCCGCCGGCCGGATGAAGGCTGGAGGAAGCCGCCCGGCCCATGACCGGGTCACCCGGCCGACACCCGCGCGCACCCGTACGGCGGCTCAGGCCTTCGGGCTCACGGTCGCCGGCTCGGCCGCGCGGCCCAGGCCGAGCAGCACCGCGCGCTCCACCGGGCTGTAGGCGCCGTCGGGCCGGTCGAGCTGGAGCTGCCCGACCGGGTCGAGCGGCGGCTGGGCCATGAACCGGGGGACCGTGCCGCGGTGCGGCTGGGCGGCGTGGATCAGGAACGGGTGGCACAGGTAGACGTCGCCGGGCAGCCCGGTCGCCAGCGCCAGCGGCCGCCGCGGGGAGTCGAGCAGGCCCGCGGCGTCGAGCGCGCGGGCCAGGACCAGGCCGCTCATCCCCGCCTCGCCGGCCGGCTCGAGGAACGGCGGGACGTCCAGATGCGAGCCCACCTTGATCCGGGTGGGGGCGTCGTCCGGGCCGACCTCGGAGAACAGGAACAGCATGAGCAGGGCCCGGCCGCGCGAGCGCAGGTTCAGCCAGTACCAGTCGGCCCCCTCCGGAAGGTAACTGCCCTCGGTGTGCCAGCCGTCGTCCCTGGGGTCGTCGGGGTGCGGGAACCGGATGGGGAAGGTGCCCAGCCCGGTCCGCGGCGCCCACCGGCCCGGCCCCACCAGCTGGTCGAAGGCGCCCAGCAGCAGCGGGGTGTTCGCCGCCTTGCGGAACGGCTCGTCGCCGCACCCGTCGATGCGCACGACCGGCCGGGTCCAGGTGGCGGGGTCGTCGGGGGACGCCCCGGTCTTGCGCCACAGAATGGCCCGGCACTCGTCCGCGACCGCGCGGGGGAAGGCGCCCGGCAGGTGGACGAACCCCTCCGTGACGAACCGCTCGATCTGTTCGCCCGTCAGCGCCTGTGCCGTCATCGGGCCATCCTCGCCCCGGCCGGGCCCATGCCTCAACAGGTTTTCCCGCCCCCGGCTCATGGCCGCCACGTCGCTGTGCACCTACGTGCCGGGCAAGGCCGAGCTCGTCGACCTCATGCTGGACACGGTGCGCGGGGAGACGGCCGGCCCGTGCTCGCCTGCACCGCCACCGGCCGGCGCCCCCTCGTCGCCGGGATCAAAGCCGGCCGAGCCGCCGGATAGCCGGCCCGGGCCTACGGCTGGGCCGCCAGCCGCGCGACCGCCCGGGCCAGGGTCCTCGCGCGCGCCTCCGGAGTGCGGGCCTTGAGCAGCGGGAGGATCACGGCGTACCGGTCGGATCGGCCGAGGCGTTCGAAGGCGGCGTGGACGCGGGCGTCGCCGGCCAGCGCGGCCGCGAGATCGGGCGGCACCTCGGCGGTGCGCTGCGACTCGTAGGCCGCCTCCCAGCGTCCGTCCGCCTTGGCGGCCGCGACCTCCGCGAGCCCGGACGGCCGCATGCGCCCGGCCGTGACCAGCGCCTCCACCTTCGCCACGTTGACCTTCGACCACGAGCTCCTCGGCCGGCGGCGCGAGTACCGCTGGAGGAACGAGACCTCGTCGCAGGCCTTGCGCTGACCGTCGATCCAGCCGTAGCACAGCGCCACGTCGAGTGCCTCCGCCACCGTGACCGAGGCGATCCCCGAGTGCCGCTTGGCGATCCGCAGCCACACCTCGGTCCGTACCCCGTGCTGCGCGGCCAGCCAGGACTCCCACCGGGCGGCATCGGGAAAATCGAGCACGTCCACGCTATGCCCCCTCGGCGGAGGCGAGGACCTCGAGGTAGTGGGGGTTGGACATGACGCCCAGCACGTTGCCGAACGGGTCGACCACCGCGGCGGTCACGAACCCCGCGTCCCCGTGCGGCGTGATCGGCTGGTACTCCCTGGCGCCCATCGACAGCAGCCGCTCCACGGTGGCGCGCAGGTCGTCGACGTGCCAGTGCATGACGGCGCCGCCGGGCCCGGTCGCCGCGCCGGGCGGCTGGTAGGCGCGGTCGATGATGCCCAGCTCGGCCTGGTAGTCGCCGATGCGGAACTCCGCGTAGGCCGGTCGACCGCCAGGTCCCGGCCGCTGGAAGTAGGCCTCCACGCCCAGGAACTCGGCGTACCACGCCGTGGCCGCCGCCACGTCGTCCGCCCAGAAGCTGATGGTGCTGAATCCTCGCAGGCTCACCAGGGGTCCTCTCTCGCCGTTGCTTCCTGCGGTCACGGTAACGGCGGTTGTGGAATCTGCGGTTCCTCAATGCGTGTCAGACTGAGGCGATGTTGGAGACCTCGGTCCGCCTGCTCCGGCTCCTGTCGCTGCTGCAGGTACGGCGGGACTGGTCCGGCGCCGACCTCGCCGGCCGCCTCGGCGTCACCACCAGAACCGTGCGCAACGACATCGAACGGCTGCGCATCCTCGGCTACCAGGTGCACTCCAGCACCGGGATCACCGGCGGCTACCGGCTCGGGGCCGGTGCGGCGATGCCGCCGCTGCTGCTCGACGACGACGAGGCCGTCGCCGTGGGAGTGGGGCTGCGCGTCGCGGCGGGCGGCTCGGTCACCGGGATCGAGGAGACCTCGCTGCGGGCGCTGACCAAGCTCGAACAGACCCTGCCGCCCCGGCTGCGGCACCGGCTCGACGCCCTCCGCCAGGCCACGGTCTCCGCGGCGGGCGGCGGCCCGACCGTCGACGCCGAGACCCTCACGACCATCGCCGCCGCCTGCCGCGACCACGAGCAGCTGCGCTTCGACTACCAGGGACACGACGGCACGGCCAGTACGCGCCGGGTGGAGCCGCACCGCCTCGTCTACACCGGCCGCCGCTGGTACCTGCTGGCGTGGGACCGCGACCGCGAGGACTGGCGCACGTTCCGGGCCGATCGCATCCGGCCGCGCTCGCCCACCGGGCCGCGGTTCACACCGCGCGAGCCGCCCGAGGACGCCGCCGGCCACGTCGTACGCGGCACCGCCTCGCTGGCGTGGAAGCACCCGGCGCGCGTCCGCCTCCACGCGCCCGCCGAGGTCATCGCCGAACGCGTCCCGCCCGCGGGCGGCCTGGTCCGCCCGGTCGACGAGCACAGCTGCACCCTGGACACCGGCGCCGAATCCCTGCGCGACCTCGTCGGCTACCTCACGAGCCTCGACGTCGCGTTCGAGGTGCTCGACCCGCCCGAGCTCCGCACCCTGCTGCGCGACCTCGCCGGCCGCTACGCCGCGGCCGCCGCCGACCCGACCCCGGCAGCGGCCCCGGCCCCGGCGGAGCCGGAGCCGGAGCCGGACCGCCGGACACCCGGCTGACTCCGGTGCCGGCGGCTCGTCCGGCACACCCGGAGGTCAGGGGATCAGGACCGTCTTGCCGGCCAGCCGCCCGGCGGCGGCCTGGTCGTGGACGGCGGCCAGGTCGGTCAGCGGCCGTCGCTCGGCCACCTCGATCCGCAGATCTCCGGCGTCGACGCGGGTGACCAGCTCGGCGAGCTGGGCGGCGTCGCTGCGCGTGAAGACCTCGACCGTGCGCACCCCGCGCCCGGCATCCCCCGGGCCGGGGATGACCGTGGTGACGAAGGCTCCGCCGTCGGCGACCAGGTCCACCAGCTGCGCGGTCTCCTCCGGGCTGGTGGGCGCCAGGTTGAGCACCACGTCGAACCGCCGCCCGGCCACCGCCTGCGGAACGGGGGTGGCGGTGTGGTCGACGATGTGGTCCGCCCCGTAGGAGCGGACGCGGTCGTGGCTGCGCGCACTGACGGTCGCGGTCACGATGGCACCGGCCTGCCTGGCGAGCTGGACGGCGTACCCGCCGACAGCGCCACCCGCGCCGTTGATCAGGATGCTGTGCTCCGTCTTCAGGGCGGCGTGCTCGAAGAGCGCCTGCCAGGCCGCCAGCCCGGCGGAGGGCAGTGCCGCGGCGTCGGCGAGTTCGCCGGTGCGGGGGGCGGCGGCCAGCACCTCGGCGGGCGCGGCGACGTACTCGGCGGCGGCGCCGGGCGCGGCGATCGGCAGGAACGCCACCACCGCGTCCCCGGCGCTCCAGCCGCTCACGCCCTCGCCGACCTCGGTGACGACGCCGGCCACGTCGTAGTTCGGAATGTGCGGCAAGGCGACCGGGAACACCTGCTGCAGGAAGCCGGCGCGGATGGCGACGTCCACAGGGTTGAACGAGGTGCCGGCCACCCGCACCACCACCTGCCCCGCGCCCGCCACGGGACGATCGGCGTCCTCGTAGACCAGGACGTCGCTGTCGCCGTAGGAGTGGTAACGCACTGCCTTCATGATCTCTCCCTCTCTGATGCTTCGAAGTTGAAGCATGGTACGAACGGTAATCCGCTTCAACTTCGAAGCAATAGTCCCCGGGCAGGTGACGCTCGTCACAATGCTGTGAATTCGCAACATGTAGCGTGAGGGAATGACCGACAGCCAGCCCTGCACCGACGCCGGAACCGGGGACGTCCAGCCGCTCGATCCCGCCCAGCTGGGCGCCTACTTCGTGCTCATGGAGGCCGTCAGCCTGCTCCAGCACCAGGTCGAACAGCAGCTACGCGCCGAGGGTGGCATCAGCTACGTTCAGTTCCAGTTGCTGGCCCGCCTCGCCGGCGGCCCGCTGACCATGACGGAGCTGGCCGACGGCGTCGTCTACAGCCGCAGCGGTCTGACCTACCAGGCCGGCCTTCTGGAAAAGGCCGGCCTCATCACCCGCGGCCCCAGCCCCGACGACGAGCGCGCCACCCTGGTCACCGTCACCGACGACGGCCGGGCCCTCATCGACCGCGTCCTCCCCGGCCACATCCAGGTCACCCGCCGCCTGCTGTTCGACCCCCTGGCCAACGACGACCTGCGCCACCTCGGCGACATCATGACGCGGGTACGCGACCACATGCGCGCCCAGCCACCCCGCTCCGCCGCCCCCCGCAAAGGCCGCACCGCTCCCGCGGCCCCGGCCGCCTCATGACCGATCGCGCTGTGCCTCCCGGCGACCGCGCGGTCGCCGGGAGGAACCCCGGTCAAACCGTGGACAGCCAGCGGACGACGTGCGCCTCGGTCGGGTCCGGGGTCTCCCACCGGCCGACGAGCCGGTCGATCACCGCGTCGGGCACCGGGGCCTCCCGCGCCCGGTTGCGCTCGCGCAGCACCCGCGGCGGCGCCTCCAGCGCGATCAGCTCCACCCGCCCCCGGTAGCCCGCGGCCAGCCCGACGCACTGGTCCCGCAACTGGCGCGAGACGTTGGTCGCGTTCCACACGAACGAGCGCCCCGCCCGCAGATGCCCGCGGGCCAGCCCGTGGGCGGCCGCCACCACCGGCCGCTGGTCCCCGCCCGGCCGCACCCCCAGCTCGGCCCGCAACCGGTCCAGGCTCACCACCGGCAGAGCCGGCCGGTGGCCGGCGATCCAGTGGTCCTTGCCCACCCCGGGCAGCCCGGACAGCACGGTGACGGTGAGCCGGGTGTCGTCGTAGGCCGCGTAGTCCGGATCCCTGCCCGGGGTACGGAAGTACCAGAAGCGGGCGTGGTCGGAGGGGAACCACCGGGGCCCGTCCAGGCAGCGCTGCTCGGCGCAGTACTCCTCGTACAACGCGATGTTCTCCAGGACCTCGCCGGTGTCGCCGCAGACCCGGCCGAGGATGTCCGCCGTCGCCAGCAGCACCAGATCGTCGTTGCGGGCCAGCAGGCTCACCCGGAACGCGATCTGCTGCAGGTCGGGCCGCTCCAGCGCCCAGAACGGCACCTGATGGTGGCGCACCAGCGCGGCCACGTGCTCGCGCCACTCCACCGGCGCGCCCAGCTCCCACAGCAGCCGCCGCACCATCAGGTCGCCGCGGCGGGAATGCCCGCGCGCCGTGATCCGCCCGTCCTCGCCGGTCTGCGTGCAGTACGGCTTGGCCACGTCGTGCAGCAGCACCGCCGCGAACAGCCGCGTCCGCTCCTGCGCCGGGCGGGCCCGCCAGCCGGGCAGCGCGGCCAGCGCCTCGCACGCCATCCGGGTGTGCACCTCCACGTCGCCCTCGGCGTGGTGGACCGGGTCCTGCGGTACCCCGGCGAGCCGGCGCACCCAGTCGAACGCCTCGCGGATCTCCGGCCACGGCACCCGCCACTCCGGTGCGGCCGGGCACAGCTCCTCAAACACCCGCATAGAGCGCCTCCGGATCGGCGAGGCCGTTCGCCACGATCGGCCGGTCCAGCCAGTGCCCGCCGGAGTCGAGGATGGCCGTCAGGAAGCTCGGCCGCACCCACTTCAACCGGCCCACCGTCCGGCCGTCCTGCTCGACCTTGACGTACAGGCCCTCCATCTCCTCCGCCGCGTCGGTCTCCGCCGTCACCTGTTCCGGATCGCAGCCGCCCGCGATCGCCGCGGCCCGCAGCGCCTCCCGCCACCGCGGGGTCCGGCACGTCGACGGCCCGGCCAGCGCCGACAGCGCGCCCAGGTCGGGCAGGGTCCCGGTGTGCAGCACCGGCACCGAGCACACCGGGGCGCCGTCGAGCAGTTCCCGGCGCCGCTCGGTCGACAGGAACGCCTCCTCCTCGCGGTCCAGCACGTCGAACTCGCAGAAGTAGTGGGGGAGGGCGTCGTAGAACATCGTGTGCTTGGCGTACAGCCACTCGCCGTACATCACGTACCGCTCACCCAGCCTCGGCCACAGGGCGTGCCGCACCGCCGCCGCCCACGCCTTGAGCGGCCCGAACTGGCGCTCCCTCGGGCCACCGGTCAGATAGTGGCCACGGCTCTGCAGGCGCAGCTCACCACCGGCGGAGAAGCTGATCGCGGCGTTGGCGCCGTCGAGCTTCTCCTCCACGACGAGGAACCTCCCGGCCACCTCGGCGTACGGCACGGCCGCGAGATCGTGATCGCCGGGCTGCAGCCGGGACCCTTCGAGGTGAGGGGTGCGCGGGTATTTGCGGAACATATGACCCGTTGTAGGGGATCGCCGCCGAGGCCACCACCGAATATCCCGGCACATCCCGGCCAGGCCGCGTGCCCGGAGAGCCACCCCCGCCCACCGGGACGAAAAACCATTTGCCCTGCTCACTAGAGTCGTTCTCCGTGACCGAACTCGACACCCTGCTCACCGCCTACGACGAGCAAATGCGCGGCGCGCCACCCGTCCCGGCCGCGGGGACGCGGCACGAGCACGACGGCCCGCTGCTGCGGATCGTCGGCCAGCACCGCGGCTTCGTCAGCGGGCCACGTGACCTGGGCGTACGGGGAACGGACCTCGATCGGCTGATCACCCGCCAGCGCGACTACTTCGCGGCCCGCGGCGAGGCGGTCGAATGGAAGACCCGCGGCCACGACCGGCCGGCCGACCTCCCCGAGCGGCTGCTACGGGCGGGGTTCGTGCCCGAGGAACGCGAGACGGTGGTCATCGGCCTGGCCGCCCGGCTGGCCACCGACCAGGCCGACCCGCCGGGCGTCGTGATCCGCCAGGTCGCCACCGACCTCGACCTCCGCCGGATCGCCGACCTGCAGACCGCCATCTGGGGCCAGGACATGGGCTGGCTGGCGGACGACCTGATCGCGCGGGTCGCCGCCGCCCCCGGCGACATCACGGTGCTGGCCGCGGAGGCGGACGGCGAACTGGTCTCCGCCGCCTGGCTCGTCCTCCGACCCGGCACCGACTTCGCCGGGCTGTGGGGAGGCTCGACGCTGCCCGCCTGGCGGGGCAAGGGGATCTACCGGGCGCTCATCGCGCATCGCGCGCGGCGGGCCGCCGCCCTCGGGGTCACCTACCTGCAGGTGGACGCCTCCGCCGACAGCGAACCCATCCTGCGGCGGCTCGGGTTCCAGGCCGTGACCACCACGACCCCCTACGTCTGGTCACCCGCCGGCTGAGCGAACCCGCGCCGTGAACCCGGCCGGGCAGCAGGGGCGTTTGCCTCTTCCCCGGCGGGGAACCCCTCCGCGATGTTCTTCGAGGGCTTCACGCTGGACCGGATCGACGTCGGCGAGGCCGAGCTGCGCGTCCGGCACGGAGGCTCGGGACCTCCGCTCCTGCTGCTGCACGGCCATCCCCGCACCCACGCGACCTGGCACAAGGTGGCCCCGCTGCTCGCCGACCGGTACACGGTGGTTTGCCCGGACCTGCGAGGGTACGGGCGATCCTCCAAACCGCCCACCACCGCCGACCACGAGCCGTACTCCAAGCGCGCCATGGCCCGCGACTGCCTCGCCCTGATGCGGGCGCTCGGGCACCAGCGGTTCGCGGTGGCCGGCCACGACCGGGGCGCCTACGTGGCCACCCGCACCGCACTCGACCACCCCTCAGCCGTGACCGCCGCCGTCATCATGGACGCGGTGCCGATCGGCGAGGCCCTGGCCCGGTGCGACGCCACGTTCGCCGCCTCCTGGTGGCACTGGTTCTTCTTCGCCCAGACCGCCAAGCCCGCGGAGCGGATCATCAACGCCGACCCGGACGCCTGGTACGGCGCCACCGGCGAGCACATGGCTCCGGAGGCCTGGCGCGACTACCAGGACGCCATCCACGACCCGCGGACCGTGCACGCCATGATCGAGGACTACCGTGCGGGGCTCGGCGTCGACCGGGCCCACGACGACGCCGACCGCGCCGCCGGGCGCCGCATCACCTGCCCCGCACTGGTGCTGTGGGCGGCCAAGGACGACCTGGAGGACCTCTACGGCGACCCGCTGTCGCTCTGGCGGGACTGGACGGCCGACGTGCGGGGCCACGCCCTGGACTGCGGCCACCACCTCGCCGAGGAGGCGCCCGGGGACCTGGCCGCCGCGATGGCGTCCTTCCTGGCCGAGGCGCTGTGACCGGAGCGGGCCCGGGCCCTTGAGCTCAAGTGCGGTTGAGGGTGCAGGCTCGGCGCATGGCGATCGATGCGAACGGCCCCGGCCCGCGGCGTGACCTGGAGATCGGCGTGATCCTGCCCGGGATGGAGGCCCAGCTCCGGGACGGACTGGATCTGCGCACCGCGGCGCGGCACGCCGAGGACGCCGGTCTGGACGGCGTGTGGCACGGCGACCACCTCGCGACCGGGACACCGTCGCTGGACTGCCCGATCGCGCTCGCCACCGCGGCGGCCGTCACCACGCGCATCCGCATCGGCGCGAGCGTGTTCGTCCCCGGCCTGCGCCCGCTGGCCTGGGCCGCGAAGCAGGTGGCCGGTCTCCAGCACGTCACCGGCGGGCGGCTGATCCTCGGGGTGGGCTCCGGGGGCGGCCCCGCGCAGTGGGCGGCGGCCGGCATCGCCTACGCCGAACGCGGCCGGCGCACCGACACCGCGCTGGGCCTGCTTCCCCGGCTGCTGGCCGGGGAGCCGACCCCGCTCCCGGACGAACCCGGCGGGCCGGAGGTTGAGCTCTCACCGCCCGTCCCGCCGCCCCCGATCTGGGTGGGCAACGCCTCGCCGGTCGCGATCCGGCGCGCCGCACGGTTCGCCGACGGCTGGTTCCCCTCGCTGGTGCCGAACACCCAGGTGGCGGCGGGCGCGGCCCGGCTGGCCGAGCTGGCCGCCGCCCACGGCCGGCCGGTGCCGACGATCGCCCTCGGCGCGACCGGCGCGCTCGGCTCCCGACCGGGGCTGCCGACCCGGGCGGAGATCGCCTCCCGCCTCGCCGGCGGCTACGGCATCCCGCTGGATCAGGCACTCACCCTGCCGATCACCGGCGGCCCGCAGGAGGTCGCGGAGCGGCTGGCGGCCTGCCGGGCGGCCGGCGCCCGGCACGTCGTGCTGGGCTTCGCCGGTGCCGGCTGGCGAGAGCAGTGCGATGTCCTCGCGCAGGCCAGGGCGCTGGTCGACGCCGGCCTGCCCGCGGCGTCCGGCTGAGAGCGGGCCGCAGTCCTTCCCGCCGTCCTTCCCACGGAGCGGCCGGGATCCAGACGGGCCCTTTACGGGCCAGGGACGCGGGTGGTTGACAGCCGGCCTGAGGGCCGTGTAGAAAACCATGAGGTTATTCAACTGGAAGGTTATGGACTCATGACCCCCGACCGGCTCGATGCGACGTTCGCGGCACTGGCCGACCCGACGCGCCGGGCGATCCTGTCCCGGCTGGTCGCGGGGGAGGCCACGGTGACCGAGCTGGCGGCACCGTTCGCCATGAGCCAGCCCGCCGTCTCCAAGCACCTCAAGGTGCTGGAACGCGCCGGTCTCATCTCCCGGGGACGCGACGCGCAGCGACGGCCCTGCCGGCTCGAGCCCCGCCCGCTCCAGGACGCCACCGTGTGGCTGGAGAACTACCGCCGGTTCTGGGAGGAGGGCTACCAGCGCCTCGACGCCCTGCTGGAGGAGCTCAAGGGCGAGCAGAGCAGCGAGACCGAAGGAGACCACTCGTGAGGAACCCCGGGCCCCTGAGGGTGGCGACGCCCTCCGACACCGAGATCGTCCTGACGCGGGAGTTCGACGCCCCCCGCCGCCTGGTCTTCGACGCGTGGACCCGGCCCGAGCTGCTCAGGCGCTGGCACGGTGCGCGCGGCTGGAACCTCGTCGTCTGCGAGGTCGACCTGCGCGTGGGCGGCGCCTGGCGCTTCGTCTCCCGCGGCCCCGACGGCGCCACCATGGGCCATGGCGGGGTCTACCGCGAGATCACGCCGCCCGGCCGCCTGGTCTACACCGAGTCCTTCGACGACCAGTGGTACCCGGGCGAGTCGCTGGTCACCCATGTCCTGGCCGAGGACGCCGGCAGGACCACGCTGACCAGCACGCTGCTGTTCCCCTCGCGGGAGGCCCGCGACATCGTGCTCGCCTCACCCATGGAACGCGGACTCGCCGAGGGCTACGCGCTGCTCGACGAGGTGCTCCTGGCGCACCGGCGGCACGACCCGGCCGGCCCCGCCCCGACCGGCCCCGCCCCGACCGGCCGCACCCCGGCCGCACAAGGAGATCGATCGTGAACTGGACGCTGGAAGTGGTGACGGTCCCGGTCTCGGACCTGGATCGCGCCAAGGCCTTCTACGCCGAGCGGCTCGGCTTCAACGTCGACCACGACACCAGGAGCGGCGACGGGCCCGGATTCGTCCAGCTGACTCCTCCCGGGTCGGGCTGCTCCATCGTCGTGGGAGAGGGGATCGTGAACATGCCGCCGGGATCCCTCCAGGGCCTGCAGCTGGTCGTGTCCGACGTCCACGCCGCGCGCGCCCTGCTCGTGGAGCGCGGCGTGGAGGTCAGCGAGGTGCAGGTGGCCGGCGGATCGGGGTTCCGCCCGAGCCGCGCGGAAGACGATCTCAACAACGTCGGGTTCGTCTTCTTCAGCGACCCGGACGGCAACGGCTGGGCCGTGCAGCAGATCACCGCCCGCGCCTAGCACCCCGCCCTTCTCACCAGGGCACCGCCATCACGCCCACGTGGTCGTTGGAGGGGTCGTAGTAGGACATCAGCAGGTTGCTGCTGGTGCTGAGTTCCGGATGGCCGAAGTAGGCGCGGCAGAGGTTCAGGCCGGCCTGCCCGCCGCACGGCGCGTTGCCGGTGCGGGTGATGGTCCACCCGCTGGTCAGCGACGTGGATCGCCAGACCCGGAAGGCCCCGGTGATGTCGGGCTGCTCGATGAGGACGAAGCCCTTGCCGAGAGCGGAGAAGTCCTCGACGTGCACCGCGATCGGCTTCGCCCCGGACAGCACGGACTGCGCGTCGGCGTAGTTCGCCGACCAGCCGGTGCCGTTCCAGTAGCGGTAGTTCGACCCGACCCGCCAGGCGGTCTGCGTCGCGGTGACCCGCGCCAGCGTGACCCTGCCGCCGGCGCAGACGCCGAACGCCGACGAGTCGCACACGTAGCCGAACAGGTAGAGGTACCCCCCGGAGAAGATCGGTGATCCGAGGACCTTCTGGAACGGCAGCCCGGACAAGGTGGTGAAGACCTGGGTCTGGCCGCTCAGCGCGTTGGTGGACGGCTTGTACTCCACCAGCCCGAACCGCTCGGCGGGCAGGCCGTTCGCATGCACACAGACGTCGGCGTAGGTGATCAGGAGCTTGGTGGTGTCGGCGGTGCTGGGCTCCTGCGCCACTCCGGAGATCCACGAGGCCCCGTAGGAGGAGCCGGGCACCTGGCAGGTCGTGCCGTCCGGCAGGACCAGCCCGGACGGCACCGGCAGGAAACCCGCCGGGGGGCGGTTGCTCGGCGCGGCGATGGCCGCGGGGGGCGTCGGGATCTCGGTCAGCGTCGTGGGCACCTGCCCAGGCGTGTAAGCGCCCACCGCCGCGGTCGCGCCGAGCCAGAACCCGGAGGACGTGCCGCTCCACGAGGAGTCGCAGAACAGCCACAGGCTCTGGGTCGAGCTGCCGGGGAGCTTCTTGCTGAAACCGCAGTCACGGCTGACGTTGTTGCCCGCGGCGGAGGTCTCGAAGCGGCTGAGCACCTTGGCCGGGGGCGCCACGTCGGCGCGGGCCGGCGCGGTGAGCGCGACGGTGAGCAGCAGCGCCGTGGCGAGGCAGAGAAAGAAGCGGAGCAGGAGACGGAAGGGAGGTGCGCTTCGGGTCACTGTCGAGCCTCTCTGGAGGGCCGGCGATTCGTCGAGCGGCGGGCAGGGCGCCTTCACTGCGAGCCTATGGCGAACACTGGTGTTCTACGACAAGCCCAGAGTGACCGCTGGTGATTGGCCGGGACCGGACAACGCCGGCTCGTGATCGCTACAGCCGGCCCGGAGGCCGGCGGCCGACGCCGCCGAACACCGCGACCTCTTCGGGCACACCGAAGGGCGTGGTGTCGAGCCGCCACCGCGAGCACGACACCACGCCGGGCTCCAGCAGCCGCAGCCCGTCGAAGTACCCGGCGATCCGCTCCGGGCTGCGGGGCGTGTAGGGCACCGCGCCGCTTCCCTCGTTGTAGCGCCGGATGGCCTCGACGTAGGCCGGATCGGTGTCGGCGCCGTCGTTGAGTCCCAGGTAGCTGCCGGCCGGCAGGCCCGCCATCAGCCGGTTC
Source organism: Actinomadura scrupuli (assembly GCF_050971785.1). Taxonomy (NCBI): domain Bacteria; kingdom Bacillati; phylum Actinomycetota; class Actinomycetes; order Streptosporangiales; family Thermomonosporaceae; genus Actinomadura; species Actinomadura scrupuli. The sequence continues at coordinate 575,356 of NZ_JBPCCU010000003.1, forward strand.
ACGATCGAGCGTGCCTCGTCGTAGTCGCTGATCAGACCCAGGATGCCCATCAGCATGAGCGCGACGGGCCGGTCGAAGTCCAGCGTCCGGGCGGCCTCCCGCAGGATCGTGTCGGGGTCGCGTACGTCGGCGTGGAGGTAGTCGCAGGCGCCCTCGGGGGTGCTGACGAGCAGTACCTCGGCGTGGGCCAGGACGAGGGGGTCGTTGTCGACGTAGACGATGCGGCTCTCCGGGGCCACGCCCTGGGCGATCTCGTGGGTGTTCTCCGCGGTCGGCAGGCCGGTGCCGATGTCGAGGAACTGGCGGATGCCCTCCTGCCCGGCCAGGTGCCGCACCGCGCGGCCGATGAAGGCGCGGGACTGACGGGTGATGTCCACCATGCCGGGGAAGATCTCCAAGACCTTCTCGGCGGCCTTCCAGTCGACGGGGTAGTTGTCCTTGCCGCCCAGCAGGTAGTTCCAGATACGGGCCGAGTGCGGGACCGTGGTGTCGATCCTGGGGGATTCGGTCATCGTGCGCCCCTGTTCATCCAGTCGTATGGATGGCCGTTACCTACGATCTTGCCACGCTCGTCGTCGGCGGCGAGGGGGCTGGTAATGTTGCCATCTCCAGCAGTGGACGTGCCGAGAAGGAGGTGGGACCCATTACCGCCAGACCAGGCCGGGTGCTCTCACCTCACGGCCGTGCGGTCCACCCGGCGTAGGTGACCGAGAGAGCGCCCTTCGGCTTCCCGAAAGGCTCTCATGTCGCTTTCCGCAGCACCGCCTCCTGAATCCGTCGTCGCTACCAGGCTGCGCGCCGCCGGCTGTGTCTTCGCCGAGGACGAGGCCCGATTGATCATCTCCACGGCACGGACGCCCGCCGACCTCGCCGCGATGGTGGACCGGCGCGCCGCCGGCCTGCCCCTCGAACACGTCCTCGGCTGGGCGGACTTCTGCGGCCTGCGGATGGCCGTCGACCCCGGGGTCTTCGTCCCCCGCCGCCGCACCGAGTTCCTCGTCCGCCAGGCCACCGCCCTCGCCCGGCAGGCCACCGGCCCCACCGGAGCCGCCACGGGGCAGGCTCTCGACGGGCCACGCCCCGTCGTCGTCGACCTGTGCTGTGGCTCGGGCGCGATGGGCGCCGCGCTGGCCGCGGCCCTGGGCCGGATCGACCTGCACGCCGTCGACATCGACCCCGCCGCCGTGCGGTGCGCCCGCCGCAACCTCGCCGTGGCCGGCGGCCAGGTCCACGAGGGGGACCTCTACGAGCCGCTGCCGGCCACACTGCGGGGACGTGTCGACGTCCTGGTCGCCAGCGCACCGTACGTCCCCACCGAGGCGATCAGGCTGCTGCCCGCGGAGGCCCGCCTTCACGAACCGCGAGCGGCGCTCGACGGTGGCGCGGACGGGCTCGACGTCGTGCGGCGGGTGACCGCCGGCGCACCGCTGTGGCTGGCACCCGGCGGACGCCTGCTGGTCGAGACGAGCGAGAACCAGGCGGCGCGGACCGCCGAGGCCGTCGCCCGCCACGGGCTGATCCCGCGGGTGGCGGCGTCCGGCGAGTTCCGCGCCACCGTCGTCATCGGGACCAGACCCGCCCACCCGGACGGGCCGTGCGGTTAGTCCGGCGCAGGGTGCCGCGAACACGAGGCCGTACTGCCTGAACAACCTCGCGTTGACCAGCGAGACCCTTGGCGAGCAGCCGAGCTGCGGATCAGACGACCGGTCTGGCAGCGAGCCACAACCATGCGTTGTGGGCTAAGGTCGGTCGGCGTGGATCTCCATGCCGTGCGCACCTTCGTCGCCGTCGCGGACGTGGGGCAGTTCCAGGAGGCGGCCGGTGAGCTGTCGATCAGCCAGCAGGCCGTCTCCAAGCGCATCGCCGCGCTGGAGAAGGACCTCGGTGTGCGGCTGTTCGCCCGCACCCCGCGCGGAGCCCAGCTGACCATCGACGGGCAGGCGTTCCTGCCCCACGCCCGTGACCTGCTCCGGGCCGAAGAGCGCGCGGCCGCCTCCGTGCGGCCCGGCCGCCGCGCGCTGCGCGTCGACGTGATCGGCCGGCAGCTCGCGCCGGCAGGTCTGCTCCGCGGCTTCCACCGCGCGCATCCCGAGATCGAACTCGCCGTCATGACCCTCTTCGACGCCGATGCGGCGATCGCCGCAGTCCGGTCCGGCACCATCGACGCGTCCTTCCGCGCCGTCACCCTGCCCGCGCGGCAGCTCCCCGACGACATCCAGACAGCCCGGGTCCTCGACGAGCCCATCCAGCTCCTCACCGGACCGGCCCACGAGTTCGCCGCCGCCCGCGCGGTCACGCCCGCCGAGCTTGCCGGGCACCGGATCTGGATGCCCGGCATCGTCAGCGGAACCGAGTGGGCCGCCTACTACGACGAACTCGCCGCCGCGTTCGGGCTCACCATCGATCCCATCGGCCCCAACTTCGGCACCGAGCCCCTCCTGGACGTGATCGCCGGCTCCTCGGCACTGGCGACCTTCGTCGGCGAGCAGACCCGGCTCGTCTGGCCCGCCGACTACGGCCTGCGCCGCATCGCCGTGCAGGATCCGACACCGGTCTACCCGCACTCACTGATCTGGCGCGGCGACAACTCCCACCCGGGGCTCACCGCACTCCGCGACCACCTCGGCTCGGCACGTCCCGGCCACCGCGACGCCGAGACCTGGACACCGGCCTGGGCACGCTCGGCCCCACCGCGCCCGCCCAGGTGACGGGGCCCGTACCGGGGGAGTCAGAGGCAGAGGAAGCCGCGCGCGGTGCGCCAGGCCGTGACGATCACTGGGGCGGGACCGTCTCGGCGCCCGGCTCCGGTGCGTTCCGCGCGGCGACCGCCGCGGCGAGCCGGGTCTCAGCGATCACGGCCCGCTCGCGCTGGGCACCGGCATCACGCCGCGCGGCGTCGCGTTCCCGTTCCAGCATCTCCTCGGTGGCGCGGGCACCCGCCTGAACCGCCCGCAGTTCGGCACGCGCCTCGTCCCTCTCCCGGCGGCTCTGCTCGGCCCTCTCCTCGGCCGCGGCCCGCTGCCGCTCCGCGTGGGAGGCGGCCTGCCGGGCCTGTTGGACCTGGTCCTCGGCCTCCTGCCGGGCCCGTACGGCCTCGCGCTCGGCGGTCTCGGCCCGTGCACGGGCATCGCGGGCTTCGGCCTGCGCGGTGAGGGCCTCCTCGCGGGCGGCGGCACGCGCTGCCTCGGTACGGGTGAGCGCACCGGCCAGGTCGTCGTTGTCGGTACGCGCCCGGTCGAGCCGCGCCTGCATCGCGGTCCGTACCGTGGTCAGCTCCTCCTGGACGGCACGTACCCTCGCGGCCAGCTCGTCGCGTGCCCGCTCCGCGCCCGCACGTGCGCCCTCCGCCTGGCCGCGCAGCCGTTCGGACCCGGCGACCTGGTCCGCGGCCTCGTGTTCGCGCCGGTCGGCATCCTGGCGGGCGGCCTCCGCGGCGCGCTCGGCATCGGCCCGCGCCTTCCCGTCGGCGGCGGCCTGCCGCTGGGCGGCCGCCTCCCGGGCCTCGGCGAGTCCGGCACGGGCCCGGTCCTCGTCGGCCTCCCGCCGGGCCTGCGCCGCGTCCGCCTGGGCGGTGGCGACCAGGCCGAGAGCGCCTTCCTCGGCGGCGGCGAGCGCATCGTGGATACGGGTCAGCGCGGTGAGCACCGGCGTGGTGAGGGGGGAGAGGGTCTCGGCCAGGTCGCGGAGCTCGCTCAGCGGTTCGGCGATCTGGGAGTCCAGGGGCACCCGTTCGCGTCGCGCCGCCTCCTTGCAGGTGTCGTCGCAGTACTTGCGCGGGCGGCCCGCCTTCGGGGCCGGAAGCGCCTTGCCGCAGTGCGCACAGACCCGTACGGGCTGCTGGGCGTCGCCCGTCTGTGCCGCCTCGTCGCGGGACGGGCCGGCCTGCTCGAGATCTGCCACGAACCGATGCTATTGCCAGGCGCGGCGATCAGGGCTCCGCCTACCCGAGGACGAGTGAAGACGGCAGGCCGGAGGTGCCTTCGCCGGCCTCGCTGAGCAGAAGGTGCCCGATCCCCGCCGCACCGGTCAGCAGGGACGGCGTCCGCCGGGCCCAATCCGACACACCTCCGTCAGCGCCCGCGAGTTCGGCGCGCTCGCACAGGTGCTCGGCGGCGGTGTCCGCGGCGCCCGTGAGCTCCGGCGGCGCGGTGAGCCCCTGACGTTCGAGCGTTCTGGCGATCACGAGGTTGCCGCCCAGGCCATGGCACAGCACCATCCGCTCGATCGCGTCGCCGCTCATCCAGGCGAGCGAGCGAACGGTGGTCTCGAACCCCAGCGCCGCCTCGGCGCGCAGGTCGTCGCCGCCCAGCGCCGCCCACATCCGCATCCGGCCCAGCGCGATCCCGGGTGCCCCGTGGCACCAGCCGACCGAGTATCTCCGGCCACGGCGCGGCTGGCCGGTCACCGAGGGCTGGCGGCGGTAGTCGGGCCAGTTGCGCTGGATCCGGGAGAAGCGCCGGCGCTCGTACTCGATCGCCTCGAACGCGGCCGTGCGGTACTCCTCGTGGCCGGTCGCCGCCGCGAGTTCGGTCAGGGAGAGCGCGATCCCGGCGGCCCCGTGGGCGAGCCCCGTCAAGGGCACCGCGGCGTGCGCGGGATTCGGCCAGGTGCGGATATCGCCGGTCCGTACCGCACGGGCCAGCAATTCCCGCCCGAGCCGGTCGGCGATGTCGATGACCGGCCCCCGCACCCCCGCGTCGGCGAGCGCGAGCAGGCCCGTGATGTTGCCCGCCAGCCCCGCCAGCCGGTCGTCGGCCTGGCACACCAGGTCCTGGCCGAGCCGGTCGCGTACCATCCGCTCGCCGCGGGCGACGAGGTCCGGGCGGCCCAGCGGGCCGCCGAGCCGGAGCAGGCACATCGCCACCCCCGTCCAGCCGAGGTGGAGGCTCGCCTCCGCCGGCCGGAGGTTGCGCTCGGTCTCCTGAGCCGCGTAGGCCAGCGCCCCCGCGGCCGCCCGGCCGAAACGGTCATCGCCGACAAGGCCGGCCAGCGGGGCGAGGAGGCAGGCCAGGCCGGCGGTGCCCAGGTAGACGTCTGCTCCCAGTGCCGACCATGAACCGCGCGGGGCGGGCCTCGCGCCGGGGGAGGGGCCGTCGTGCCGCGGTCCCATCCAGGTGCATTCCGCGCCCCGCCACAGGGCCTCCTCCAGCAGGAGTTCACCGACGCCCGCCGCCGCGGAGATCAGCCTCCGCCGCCCGAGCCCGGCCCCGGCCGTCGCGCGGCGGGGGCCGCGGCCCCCGTGCCGGACGGACGGCAGTACCAGGCGGTCGGAAGAGCCCGGGTTGAGGTACGGCGCGGCGACGGAGACCCCGCGAGCCTCCAGCCGTTCGGCGAACGCGCGGGCCCGGCGTGCCGCGCCCCGCGAGGCCAGCACCTCCGCGTCGGACAGCGCCTCCGCCACCAGCCTGCATCTGTGCTGGCCGAAGCTCTCGCCGGTGCCGGGATCCTCGGCGGCGCCGACACCCCGCGCGAGGCGTTTCGTGAGTGCGGGTACGCCGTCCTTGAGCGCCCAGGCGGCCCCCGGGTGCCGCCGCGCGACGACGTCGAGCGCGCCGGGCAGGTGCCGGCCCGGCACGTAGAGGACGGCGGCGTCGCAGCGGGTGTAGGCGTCCGCCATGTTGATCAGCTTCAGGGCGAACGGTACGGATCTGCCATTGAGCTCCTTCGTCAGCATCCGGACGAGCGCGGTCGCCCCGTCGGCGTGGACGTTCCAGTAGAGCCTCTGCACCGGGTCGGAGCCGGCCGCCGGGAACGGGGTCGTCCCGAGCACGAAGCAGAAGCCCGGCTGCGGGGCTCGCAGCAACAGCGGCTGCCGGACGGCGATCTTCCCCGTGCCGTCGGCCGGCGGCTCCCGGGTGACCGAGCCGTGCGGGACGAGGAAGGTGATGCCCTCGCGTTCGGCGACGACCCCGTCCTGACGGGACGCGACGAACCTCCAGTGGTCCTCCGAGGGCCCGCTTCCGCAGGCCGCGTCGTGGATCGTGTCCACGAAGGCCCCGTCGAGCTGCCCTCCGGACCGGACGAGCCGGACACCGGCCGGGACGGGATGCCCCACCACGTAGAACAACTCGTACAGATGCCGGGCCAGGAGGGTGCGCAGCGGGCCCATCCCGTCGCCGTCGGCGGGTGATGCCACCGGGATACGCCGCCCGAACCAGCAGAACGCCGACCCGTCCATGATCCGTACGGAACGGGCGAGGACGTCCAGCTGGTCGCGGTAGGTGGACAAGGCCTTCATCCCAGCGGCAGCCCGAGCAGATGTCGCACTCCCTCGTGCGGTCGCTCCGCGAGGTTGTGCGCGAGTTGCAGCATCAGCACGGACCGGTCCGTCAGCGCCTCGCGGGCGACACAGGTCTCGAAGATGATCCACAACAGCCGGACGACGGCGTTCTGGACCGCTGCTTCGAGCACCGCAGTGCGATCGCCCGCAGGCAGTCTCCGCCGCGTCACATACGCGCGCCAGAACGCCCCGAGAGCCTGCTGCAGGTCGTTCGCCGACAGGGCGGAGCGGGCGAGCAACATCTCGGCGGGCGCGTTCACCGGTGCGGGCATGGAGGACAGCCACGAGGCGAGATAGGCCGCGATGACACAGCCGAGGTCCCAGGTGGGATCGCCGGCTCCGGCGAACTCGTAGTCGACCAGGCGCACCGAGCCGGGTGTGTCGTCCGACGGGGGGATGAGCAGGCAGTGCGGCCACTTGAGCTCGCCGTGGATGACGGCCGTGGGGTGCCACCCCTCACGGCGGCGGACGATGACCTCGGTCAGGGCGGCATCGTGCTGCACCGAGCGTACGAGGCCGGTGGTGGCAGTGCTCAGATGCGCGCGTACGCCCAGCGGAGGAAGATCGAGGAAATAGGCGGACGGCGTGAGCGCCGGCGGGACACCTGCGTGCGGAAGGGCGTGTAGCAGGGCGAGCGCCCGGCCGAGCCGGCGGGCCGTCCGGAGCAGGGACGACCGCGACGAGATGAGCAGCGGGTCCGATGAGCGGGCCCCCGCGAACGCCTGCAGCACCAGCAGCGGGAGATCAGGGTCGTAGCGGACCAGCCGGGGTGCGAGCCGCCGGAAGTCCGCCGACTCCGACAGCGCCGCGTAGATCGACGCCTCCCGCCGGATCGTCACGGCATGTTCGGAACTGGAGGGATGCTTCAGGAAGTAGGCCTCGCCGGAGCCGAACCGGACGAGGCAGCTTGGGTTCCGGCTGCTGTAGGTGGTCAGCACGACATCTCGCAGGCTGAGGTCGGGCAGCGAGATGAGGCCGTAGTCCGCCAGGCAGGTCAGCACACGTCTCGGTGAGCGGGAGCGCAGGGCGGCGGCATGCACGCCGGCGGACCGGACAGGAGCTCTCACGCGATGCAGCACTGGACGCTGTTGATGGTGCAGAAGCAGGTCTGGAACTCGATGGTGGTCTGCGGCTGGCAGATCCAGCTGCCGGAGACCGGATACTCCAGTTGCTCCGCCGAGACCCGGCGTGCACGCCGCGCCGGGGACGGCGCCGCGCACGGGTCGGCCGTGGCGGCCAGGGCGGCGGCATAGGCGCCCTGCAGGAAGCCCGCCTGCAGGTCCAGCGGCAGCGTCTGGACCTTCTCGACGCTCGCGGAGGTCCTGACGATGAGGTGGCTGGGACGAAAATCGCTCTCCGCGGGGTCACTCTGCCGCCCGCTGACGATGTCGGCCGCGGCGATCCTGAGGTAGACGGTGAGGTCGGAGCTGAGATAGAGGCGCCAGTAACCCTCCTCGGTGTCCCGGCCGACGAAGCCGCACAACTCCACGACGTCGGGCGGAGGGTCGGCCGGTGACGGCCGGAGTTCGTCCACGAGAGCGTCCTGATGCAGTGGTTCCGATCGGGCCGCTGCCTGTCCGGCCTCTTCGCTCATCGGCAGACCTCCGCAACCTCGCAGCGACCACGGCCTCAGAGAAGAGGTACCCATGGTGCCGGGCCGGTAACGCCAGGTGTTCCGCGATCTGGACGCATTCGTTCGGCCCGGTCCACGGAGGTGCCGACGAGACGCCGACCGGGAAACCCGTCAAAGAGTGCGGTACATGATGTGCAGTCCGACGTAGCCCTTCACCGGATGCCGGAAGCCCTCCGGGACGGTGCCGAGCACCTCGAATCCGAGCCGCCGGTACAAACCCACCGCCGTCTCGTTCGTCTCCACGACCGCGTTGAACTGCATCGAGCGGAAACCCGCCGCGCGGGCCCACTCGATCGTGTACTCGCACAGCGCGCGGCCCACACCGCGCCCGGAATGCGCTGGGTCGACCATGTAGCTGGCGCTCGCGACGTGCGAGCCGTTGCCCATCTGGTTGTTGTTCATCTTCGCGGTGCCGAGGATCACGCCGTCGTCGTCGACCGCGACGACCGTACGGTTCGGGGCGGACAGCAGCCACCAGCCGCGGCCCTCCTCCTGATCGAGATCGAGCGGATAGGTGAAGGTCTCGCCGGCGGCGACGATCTCGCGGAAGAACGGCCAGATGGCCGGCCAGTCGTCCACGGCGGCTTCCCTGATCAGCATCCGCACAGTATGCCGGTCACCGGGCGCGGAACGCTCTCCCGGCGCCGGCGTCCCCGGCTGCCGGCCGCGGGAATCGTCGCCACCACCGCGCCGGAGGCTCCCGGGTAAGATCTCGGCGGTGAAAGATCTTCACCTGTTGCCCAAGGCTCATCTGCACACCCACCTGGAAAGCACCGTCCGGCCCGGCACCATTCGCGAGCTGGGAGGCGAGCCGCCCGTCCAGGATCGGCCGTTCGCCGGTTTCCGCGAGTTCGCCGACCAGCGGGCCGCCGTGCGCGCGCTGCTACGCGACCGCCGGCACTTCCGCCGTATCGCCGAGGAGTTCTGCCAGGACGAGGCTGCTCAGGGCGTCCGCTATGCGGAGGTCACCTTCACCGCAGCGGCTCACGGCGAGCGCCTCAATGATCCGGAGATGCCGCTGGAAGCGGTGCTGGAGGGTCTGGCCGCCGGGGCGGAGCGGTACGGCGTCCAGACCCGGGTGATCCTGGACCACTCGCGCCGCCGCTCCGTCGAGCGGCTGTGGCGCACCTTCAAGCTGGCCACGCGGTACCCGCAGGTGATCGCCATCGGCCTGGCGGGGGACGAGGCCTACCCGGCGGCACCTTTCACCGAGGTGTTCCAGGCCGCCCGCGAGGCGGGGCTGCACCTGGTGCACCACGCCGGGGAGACGGCCGGCCCGGCCAGCGTCCGGGAGGCATTGACGGCCGGGCACGCCGAGCGGATCGGCCACGGCATCCGCGTGCTGGAGGATCCGGAGCTGGTGGCCGAGCTGCGTGCACGCCGTGTGCCGCTGGAGGTCTGCCCCTCCTCGAACGTCCTGCTCGGGTTGGTGCCGTCCCTGGCGGAGCACCCGCTGCCGCGCCTGGTCGAGGCCGGTCTGACGGTCACCTTGAACACCGACGGGGAGACGTCGCTGGCGGCGGAGTACCAGCGGGTCCGCGAGGTCTTCGGGTACGGCGACACCGAGCTGGCGCACCTGGCCCGTGCCTCGGTCGAGGGCAGCTTCGCTCCCGCGGGGTTGAAGGCGCAGCTCGAGGCCGAGATCGATCGATGGCTACGTGGCTGACGGCGGCAGCGGTGCCGTCGGCGTCAGAAGGACTCCGGCTCGGCCACCGGGACGGGCCGGCGGCGCCCGCGACCGGCCAGGAGCCGGTCCAGCGACCAGGAGCCGGGACCGAAGAACACGATGAGCAGGAAGGCCCAGCAGAACATCACCGCGGGCTCGCCGCCGTTCTGCAGCGGAAGCAGGGCGTGCTTCTGGTGAACGGTGAAGTAGGCGTAGGCCATCGACCCGGACGCCAGCAGCGCGGCCATCCGGGTGCCGAGTCCCACCAGCACCAGACACCCGGTGACGAGCTGGATCAGCGCCGCCCACCAGCCCGGCCAGTCGCCCACCGGCACCGTGCCGCCCTGACCCATCCGGCCGCCCATCACCCCGAAGATCGATGACAGGCCGTGGCAGGCGAACAGCAGCCCGACCACCATCCGAAACAGCGACAAGACGTGTTCGCTCCAGCGATCGACCACATTCACGGGCATCCCCCCTCGGGCCGGTGACGACATGGCGATCACGCGGTCGTGCGCTCTCCGTGCACGTATGAACACTCCATGTGGTCAAGCCTGCCCCACGACCGCCTGATCCGGAGGCCGAACCGGCAGGTCCGTCACCACCCGCTCACCGATCCCCGATGAAGGTGTGCGAGGTGCTCGGCTGACGGTGACGACCTGGACGGCGAGCCGCGTGGCCGAGGTCAGGTGCTCGTGAGGATGACGAGTCGCTGGGTCGCTCGGGTCATCGCGACATAACGGTCGACCGCCCCTTCGATGCCCTTGCCGAACGCCTCCGGGTCGATGAGGACGACCAGGTCGAACTCGAGCCCCTTCGACAGCTCCGGGGTGAGCGACCGGACGCGGGAGGTCTCCCGGAACGTCGGATCGCCGATGACGCAGGCGATCCCGTCGGCATGCGCGGCGAGCCAGGTGTCGAGGACCGAGCCCAGATCCGAGACGGCTCCGTGTACGACGGGGACGTCACTGCTGCGGATGGAGGTCGGCACGTTGGCGTCCGGGAGCACGGCCCGGATGACCGGCTCGGCCTCCGCCATGACCTCTTCCGGCGTCCGGTAGTTGATGCTCAGGGAGGCCAGGTTGATCCGGTCGAGCCCGATCCGCTCGAGCCGTTCCTGCCACGACTCCGTGAACCCGTGCCTGGCCTGGGCGCGGTCCCCGACGATGGTGAAGCTCCGGGACGGGCAGCGCAGCAGCAACATCTGCCACTCCGCGTCGGTCAGTTCCTGAGCCTCGTCCACGACGATGTGCGCGAACGGGCCGGCGAGCAGGTCCGGGTCGGCGCCGGGCAGGGCGGTCTCGTCGATCAGGGAGACCTGCGCGTCCTGTCCGCGCAGCATCGTCACCAGGCCTTCACCGTCGTCGCCGTCGGCGCCGGAGTCGGCTGCGGCCTCGATCAGGCTGTCGACGACCTTGGTCATGTGCTCGCGTTGCGCGGCGATCGCGGCCTCGTGGCGGCGCCTACGTCGTGACGCCTCCGGGTCGCCGAGGCGCTGCCGTGCCGCGTCCAGGAGCGGCAGGTCGGACACCGTCCAGGCCTGGGCGTCCCCGCGCTGCAGCTTCCGAACGTCGTCGGGGCTGAGCCAGGGAGCGCACATCCGCAGGTAGGCGGGTACCGACCACAGGTCTCCGACGAGGTCGACCGCTTCGAGCAGCGGCCACGCCCTGTTGAGGGCCATGAGCAGTTCCCTGTTCTGCAGCAGCGACTTCCGGAGCAGGTCGGCCGGGGCGTCTCCGTCGTACTTGTCCATCAGGATCGTGAGCAGTTCCTCCAAGATCTGGTCGCGCGCCTCGTTGTGCGGAGTACCGGGTTCCGCCGCTTCGAACGCCTCGGCCCAATCGTCGGCGCCCAGCCAGATGTCGGACCAGTGAGTCGTGACCGTCATCCCCTTGGCGGGCGGCTTCTCGTAGAACCTGACGGCCTTCTCGATCGCCTTCACCAGGTTCGCGGAGGACTTCAGGAGGGCCACGTCCGGGTCGGTCTCGATCGCTGCCGCTGCTCCCTCGGCGACGAGGTCCCGCAGGGTGCAGGTCTGCACGCCCTCCTCCCCGAGGTTGGGGAGGACGTCGGCGACGTAGGCCAGGTAGGGCTGGTGCGGACCGACGAACAGCACGCCACCCCGGCGGTGACCGAGGCGAGGGTCGGAGTAGAGGAGGTAGGCGGAGCGGTGCAGAGCGACGACGGTCTTCCCCGTACCCGGACCGCCGTCGACGACGAGAGCGCCGCGGGATCCCGCGCGGATGATGGCGTCCTGGTCGGCCTGGATGGTGCCGAGCACGTCTTGCATCCGGCTCGACCGGTGGCCGCCCAGGCTGGCGATGAAGGCGGACTGGTCGTCGAGCGCGGCGTGCCCTTCGAACCCGTCCGAGGTGAACACCTCGTCCCAGTAGTCGCTGATCCGGCCGCGGGTCCAGCGATACCTGCGGCGGCTTGCCAGACCCATCGGGTTGGCGTGGGTCGCTCCGAAGAACGGCTCGGCCGCGGGGGAGCGCCAGTCGAGCAGCAGCCGGCGACCCGTGCTGTCCGTGAGGCCGAGTCGTCCGACGTACACGGGCTCGGGGTCGTCCGCGCTGACGATGTGCCCGAGGCACAGGTCCAGACCGAAGCGACGCAGGGTACGCAGGCGAGCGGTCAGCCGGTGGATCTCCATGTCCCGGTCCATCGCCTCCTGGCCTATACCGCCGGGTGCCTTGCGCTCGGCATCGAGACGGTCGGACAGGTCGGCGATCGACTGCTCGAGGCTCTCCGCGATGGCCGCGAAGTGCCGTTCGTCGCCGGCGATCAGCGTCGGGTCGGCCTTGGGCGCAAGGTGGCCGGGAAGGTCGAACGCGCTGGTGGTCAGGGGGTCCACCTCATCAGCTCCGATCTTTCGTACGTGTGGCGCTCACGAGCGCCGCTGGATTCTGCGGTGGATGAGAAGGAGGGAGCCGCCTGCGAGCACTGCGCGCGGCAAGGCGTCTGGACCCGCGTGACGAACCTGCTGGCCATGGCGGGCAACGCTCCGCCTGACCTGCTCACCGAGCGCTGCGCGGCTCACCACCCGGGCCGGTGCGCCTCGCGGCACCGCCGCTCGACGAGCCCGCCGGGTGCTGCGCGGGTCCGGCCTCCACTGTCGTGCCCGGGGGAGCCCTCGCCGACGTCGACGTCGCGGCTTCGGGCATCGTCGCGTCGACCGGCCCGCAAGCGACAGTGCCCCCCGAAAGCGGTCAGCTGTTCAGGCACACACGCATTTCGCATCCCCCATGTCCGCTGGTACTGGCCTCGGCCCACGATTCTGCGGCACGACCCGGGTCTTGCCGCAAGCCCCCCGGTCCGCTATACGTTGAGAGTGGAGAGGGGCGGGCACTCCCCTTCCCTCCATCGTCCGCTCCGGACGGACCCCCCCTTAGCGAAGCGGCGGCGCGCCACGTACGGCGGTACCGCCGCCCTCGATGACGCTGCGAGGTCGGCGACCATCGCGAGGGTCTGCGGGAACAGCCGGCCAACGGATCGTCCCAGGTCGCGGCGAGGGCCGGGTCCAGGCAGGCCCGGTCGGCGCGGGCCGGCAGGAAAGGGTTGGCCGCGATGGCTGTGCGGCTGATACCCTCCGGAGGCCGTGACATCGCACGAGGAGGTGAGACCCATGAAGCTGTATCCAGGTGGGTGCTCCCTCTCTTCTTCACGGTTGGGCATTTGACGTAGGTGTCGCCGGGAGCGCCTCAACGACAGGCAATCCCGAAAGGCAACAACACCTATGCATTCTGTGCATTTCACTGCGGAGACATCGTCGAACGGTGTCGTCGAACGCGACTTCACTGTGGGCGAGGTCCCCGGCGTGCTCTGGTCGCCCGCATCCGGTTCCGAGCACGCACCCCTGGTGCTGATGGCGCACGGTGGCGGCCAGCACAAGAGGGCACCGGGAATCCTGGGCCGTGCACACCGCTTCGTGACCGGCTGCGGGTTCCACGTCGCCGCGATCGACGCGCCCGGACACGGCGACCGGCCTCCGACGGCGGAGGACGAGCAGCACGTCGCCGTCCTGCGGCGGGCTCAGGCGGCGGGCGAGCCGCTCGGCCCGGTCGTCGTGGGGTTGCACATCGCCCTGGCGGCGCGTGCCGTGCCGGAATGGCGGGCGACCCTGGACGCCCTCCAGGAACTGCCGGAGATCGGCGCCGAAGGGCCGATCGGCTTCTGGGGCATCATGCAGGGCACCGGGATCGGGGTGCCGTTGACGGCGGTCGAACCCAGGATCACCGCGGCGGTCTTCGGTTGTCTCGGGCATGAATCCCTGACCGAGGCGGCGGCGCAGATCACCGTCCCGGTCGAATTCCTTCTCCAATGGGATGACGAGTACATCGAACGCCAATCCGGCCTGGCGTTGTTCGACGCCTTCGCCTCGAAGGAGAAGACGTTGCACGCCAACGCGGGCGGGCATGGCGAGGTGCCCAGGTTCGAGGTCGACAGCGCGGCCCGGTTCTTCGCCCGGCATCTCGGCTGGATCGGCACGTCACCGGCCTGAGGTGACAGGTATCGGCGGCCGGCCACCAGCCGGTCGCCGATACGGGGGCTCCGCCCGCGACGGAGCCCCCGAAACCGGCCGCACGCGGCCGCCTGCGCATCACTCTGGGCTCGGCTGACATAGGTCCGGAACAACTGCTGCTGTTAATGGCGAAATGCACAGGTCGTGGCGGCCGGATCCCGCATGATTGCCCTGTGCTCCGGATGTCGCGAAGGACGGCGCCCTCTGCCGGTGACCGACTGCTGGTCGTCGCCCGTCAGCTCGCCGACGCCGTCGGCGCGGCGGAGCAGGAGGCCCTGGCCCGCCTCATCGGCGGGCCGGGCGTCCCGGCCGGAGTCGAGTTCGTCCTGCATACCGAGGCCGCCGACCCCCTGCCGTACGCGCGGCTCGAGGACGTGCTCGCGGACTGGCGTGAGCGGCGGCCGGTCTGGCTCGCCGTCGTCGGCGGGCCGGGCAGCGGCAAGACCGTCCGGATCGTCGACCTCATCCTGCGCCTGCTTGCCGAGCGCGGCCCCGGCGAGCCGGTCCCGGTGCGCCTCGACCCCGGCGACCGTCCGGCCGGCGCCGCCGATCTCATCGGCTGGATCGTCGCCGGACTGATGGCACACGGCCTGAGCGCGACCGATGCCCGGTTCATGGCCCGGGAGCAGATGGTCCTCCCGGTGCTCGACGACCTTCAGGAGGACGTCCCGCTGGTCGTGGAGTACCTCCGCCACCACCCGCGGACCCGGGTGATCGTCGGCCAGCGTGCCCGGATGCCCGACGAGCCGCCCGCGCCCTACACGATCGCCGAGATCGCCCCGGCGAGGCTCGACCGGCAGCGCGACGACGTGGCGCGGAAGGCCGCCGAGCCCGGACGCTGGCAGCCGGTCTTCGACGACCTCGCCGCACGTCCCTTCACCTTGCTCGGCCGCGAGCTGTCCCGGCCCTGGCGCTTCCTCCAGGCGGTCGCCGCCCTGGAGGAGCGGGACGCCGACGGCAGGTACCTGCGCCAGCCACGCGATCTCGTTGAGGGTCGCCTGTCCGTCGCCGAGCTCCTCGCGGACGCCCCCGGCGCTGACCAGACCCCCCTGTACGGACGCGACGAGCAGATCCTCCTCCAGCACGCCCGCGCCTGCCTGGACGACCAGCGCGTCAGCGGCTACATCCGCGACGGCCATGTCAACGCCGACACCATCCTCGCCCGGCTCAACCTCATCTACGTGACCGAGGAAGCCCGCAAGCTCGCGTCGTACGAACGCGCCGCGGAGACCGGGCAGGCCCTGGACCGGCTCGGGGAGAAGCTCTCCCGGCTCCGCAGGCAGGCCGCCCTCCGCCCCGCCGGCCAATGGCAGCTCGTGATCTCCGCAGGGGTGAGCCTGCTGTTTCTGGTGATGTGGCGGTTCGGCCCCGTCGTCGCCGTCATCTCCCACTTCTACGGTCGCAGCTCGCTCCTGTTCCTTGTCGGCGGAGCGCTCGTCGGGATGGGCACCGCGGCCCTTCAGCTCGGGCGCGCACGTCACGGAGCGTCCCTGGTCGTTTCCGGGGCCGCTGTTTCCGGCTTATGCCTCGCATTTCACCTCGGGCATCCCGTCGCGTTCCTGCCCGGCCTGTTCAGCCACTTCGTGGTCCTCTACCTCGCCAGGAAGCCGGACCCGAAGCACCGGGGGTCCAGCTATCCGGCCTACCTCGTCCTCGGGGACCAGGCCTACCGCAAGGTCGCAGCGGAGGCCGAGAAGGAATGGCTGGAGGAGGCCCGGAACGCGGTGATCGTGCCCGAGCTGACCCGGATCATCAATGGGCTGCTCGGCGCGGACTTCCACCGCTACCTGTACGAGTACGACGCGGGCGGGCTCAAGCGCGTCCACGACCTCCGGCTGTTCGTGCCCACCCGGTCGAGGACCAGGGTGGAGGCCACGCTGAACCGCTCGGACTCGGCGAGCATCGCGATCGCCGGGCCCAGGGGGGCGGGGAAGTCGACGCTCCTGCGCTCCCTCGTGCAGGAGCCGGGCCAGTTCGCGCTCTCGGTGGCGGCGCCCGCGGAGTACGTGCCCAAGGACTTCCTGGTGGAACTCTTCCAGCGGCTGTGCGAGCGGTACGTCGAGCGCTACGGGAAACCCCCGAGGGCGCGGAGCGCACAGGCCCTCCGGCTGGTGCGGGCCGCCCTCCGCGTGACGGCGCAGGCGCTCTTCCTGCTCGCTGCGCTCGCGGTGCTCGTGTTGTTCCTTTACCCCGCCGACTGGGAGGGATCCTTTCGCGCCGCCTACCGCTGGACGGGAGAGCTCTGGGACCGCTCCCTCCCCGGCCTGCAGGAGTTCTGGCAGGGCTCGACGGGCCCGGCGGTCCTGGGCCTGGCGGTCCTGGGCCTCATCTCCGTGGCCGTCGTCGCGTACGCGTGGCGTCGGCGGCCGGAGCGGACACGGCTGGTGCGGCGGGCGCGGGGCTACACGGCGAGGCTGCGCAAGGAGCACACCAGCACCTGGACGCTCACCGCGAACATTCCGGGCGGGCGCGGCGGGTTCGCGCGCGGCGGGACGGCCAAGGAGCTGCCGTGGAACCTGCCGGAGCTGGTCGGGGAGTTCCAGCGGTTCCTGGAGGACGTCGCGCGGGCCGAGGCGGCGCGGGGACAACGGGTACTGATCGCGATCGACGAGGTGGACCGGATCGGGTCGATCGCGCAGGCCGAGCGGTTCGTCAGCGAGATCAAGGCGGTGTTCGGGATTCCGCACTGCTTCTACCTGGTATCGGTGGCCGAGGAGGTCGGGTCGGTGTTCGCGCGGCGGGCGCTGGCCGGGCGGTCGGTGTTCGAGAACGCCTTCGACGAGATCGTGATGGTGGAGGCGCTGTCGCTGCCCGAGGCGCAGGAACTGCTGCAAAAGCGGGTGCCGGGACTGACCGACTCCTTCGTGTACCTGGTGCACGCACTGTCCGGCGGGCTGCCGCGGGAACTCATCCGGGTGACGCGCCGCCTCATCGAGGTCAACAACGAGACCGACACCCGGCCGCGACTGGCCGCACTGGCATGCCGGCTCGTCCGGGAGGAGGTGTACGACGCGCTCGCCGGGACCCGCAGCCACCTGGCGCAGCTGGCGCCCGGCCCCGAATGGGCGCCGGTCTTCGACGAGCTGCGGACCCGGCTGGCCGCCCTGGACGGCGACGCCGCCCTCCCGCCCGTCCTCGCCGCCCTGGCCACGTTCGACAACCGGCTGCCCGCGCCTCCGACCGGCCCGCCGGACAATCCACGGGGAGTGCCCGAGGAGGGTCCCCAGGCCGAGGCACGGGCGGCGGTGGTCGCGCTGGCGGCGCTGGCCGACCATGGGCGGACGTTGGCCGCGGCGTTCGACGAGCCCCACTTCGACATCGACGCCGTCCGGGCCGCCGCGCCCGGCTCCGACGCGTCCTACGCGGAGCTGTCGGCGGCGCGCCGGGAGCTGAGCGTCTCCCCGCAGAGCGCCCGCGCGGCCCTCGCCCGCTTCCGCAGCGCCACCGGCCTGGCCGCACCCTGACTCCAGCCGTTCGGGCCACAACCGCGCGCTCAGCCGGCAACAGCGGCGCCGAACCACTTCGGCAGCCGCCTGAGCAGCTCCTGCTGGTCTTCACCGACCCACGCCACGTGGCCGTCCGGCCGCAACAACACGGCGGGCACGTCCAGTTCCTCGCTCACGTCGACGACGTGGTCGACCCGCCCTGCCCAGCCCGCCACCGAGAGCCGGCCGGTCTGGTCGAGCAGTAGCCCGCGGCCGCCGTGCATCAGCTCGTAGAGGCGCCCCCGTTTCAGCTGCACGTCCCGCATCCGGCGGCCGAGCAGTTCGTGGCCCTCGCCGAAGTCGTAGCGGATCCCGATCGCGATGATCTTCTCGATCAGGTAGCGGTTCACGTCCTCGAAGTCCATCAGTTCCGCCAGCAGCCGGCGCACCGCCTGCGGGCCCGGCTCGGTGGAGATCAGCTCCATCTGTGCGCGGGTGTTGTCCAGCACGTCGGCGGCCACCGGGTGGCGTTCGGTGTGGTAGCTGTCCAGCAGCCCCTCCGGTGCCCAGCCGCCCACCTCGGCGGCCAGTTTCCAGCCCAGGTTGAACGCGTCCTGGATGCCGAGGTTGAGGCCCTGTCCGCCCAGCGGTGGGTGGACGTGCGCCGCGTCGCCGGCCAGCAGCACCCGGCCGGTCCGGTAGCGCTCGGCCAGCCGGGTGGCGTCGCCGAAGCGGGACAGCCGGCGCGGTGAGTGCACGCCGAAGTCGGTGCCGGCGAACGCCCGCAGCTGTTGCTTGAGCTCCTCGAGGGTCGGCGGGACCGAGCGGTCCTCGGCCACCCCCTCGGCGGGCACGACGACGCGGTACACGCCGTCCCCGAAGGGCCCGACGCCGAACCTCAGCTGGGTCTTGCGGACTTCGGCCACCACGGCGGTCACCGTCTCCGGTGGCACGTCCACCTCCATCTCGCCCAGCAGCGTGTCGGCCCTGGAGGGCTCACCGGGGAAGCCGACACCGAGCAGCCTGCGCACCGTGCTGCGGCCACCGTCGCAACCGACGAGGTAGCGCGAGCGCAGTCGCGCGCCGTCGGCCAGCTCGACGGTCACCCCGTCCTCGTCCTGGCCCAGCCCGACCAGCTCGCAGCCGCGCCGGATCTCGGCGCCGAGCTCGGTGGCGCGCTCGGCCAGCAGGCGATCCGTGGTGGGCTGCGGGATGCCGAGGACGTAGGGATGCGTGGTGTCCAGCCGGTCCGGCGAGGGCTTGGCGATGCCGGCGAAGAAGCCGCCGAGCGGGTGCGGCCGGCCGTGAGCGAGGAACCGATCCAGCAGGCCGCGCTGATCCATCACCTCGATGCTGCGCACGTGCATACCGAGCGAACGGACATACGCGGTCGGCTCCGTCTCCTTCTCCAGCACGAGCACGTGCACGCCGTGCAGCCGCAACTCACCGGCCAGCATCAAGCCGGTCGGTCCGCCCCCGGCAACGATCACGTCGATCACGAAAACCCCCCATTCGACAAGGTCGCGTTGCGGCAGCGGCTCCGCGCAGTCCGGCGGCGGGCGCCCCCGCCCCTCCGCGCCGAGCGCCGCGACCGCACCGCAAGTTCCACCGGCGGTTCGACGTCCCGCCAGACCCACACGTCGACGAGCACAGGTACGTCGCGGACCCCTGATTTCCGCAGGTTCTGGCTTCGGTCGGAGATTCTGCGGCACGACCCGGGTCTTGCCGCAAGCCCCCTGGTGGGCTATACGCTGAAAGTGGCAAGGAGTGGAACCTCCTTGCCTTCACTTTTCGGTCGTCCGCTGTGCCCGCCGCTCAACTGCGCAGCTGCGCGTTGAGCCGTGCGGCCTGTCGCGTCAGGTGGTCGCGTTCGGGGAGGCTGGGCGCCGATCGGGCGGCTTCGGCGTAGAGCCGTGCTGCGGTCACCGGGTCCCGGTCACGCTCGTGCAGGTACGCCGCGACGGCGGTGTGGCGGGGCAGGGCGGGGTCGAGCCCGGTCAGGGCGGCCAGGCCGGCCCGCGGGCCGTCGGCCTCGCCGACCGCGACGGCCCGGTTGAGGCGGGCCACCGGGCTGTCGGTGAGGCGCACCAGTTCGTCGTACCACTCGACGATCTGCACCCAGTCGGTCTCCTCGGCCGTCCGGGCGTCGGCGTGGAGCGCGGCGATGGCGGCCTGGGCCTGGAACTCGCCCAGGCGGTCGCGGGTGAGGGCCGTCTGGAGCACGTCGACGCCCTCGGCGATCAGGCGGGTGTTCCACAGGCCGCGGTCCTGCTCGGCGAGAGGCACGAGCCTGCCGTCGGGGCCGGTCCGTGCTGGGCGCCGGGCGTGGTGGAGCAGCATGAGCGCGAGCAGGCCCGCGACCTCCTCGTGCTTGGTCTTGGCCGCCAGCTGGCGAGTGAGCCGGATCGCCTCGCCGGCGAGGTCGACGTCGCCGGAGTAGCCCTCGTTGAAGACCAGGTAGAGCACGCGCAGCACCGTGCCGACGTCACCGGGCTGGTTGAACCGGACGCCCGAGACGGTCCGCTTGGCCCTGCTGATCCGCTGGGCCATGGTCGCCTCCGGCACGAGGTAGGCCTGCGCGATCTGACGCGTGGTCAGGCCGCCGACCGCGCGCAGCGTGAGCGCGACGGCCGAAGCCGGCGTCAGGGACGGGTGCGCGCACAGGAAGTACAGCTGGAGCGTGTCGTCCGCCACCTCGCCCGGGCCGGGCACGGGCTCGCCCTCGACGCGTACCTCACGGTGCCGTCGGGAGGTGTCGGCGCGGGCGGCGTCGAGGAACTTACGCCAGGCCACGGTGACCAGCCAGCCCTTGGGATCCCGCGGCGCGTCGTCAGACCACACGCGTACGGCCTCGACCAGGGCGTCCTGCACGGCATCCTCGGCCGCCGCGAAGTCGGCTCCGCGACGGACGAGGACACTGATCACGGTGGGCGTGAGGGCCCGCAGCAGGGCCTCGTCCACCGTGGTCACTCCGTGATGGTCGGGGACGCGGTCAGGAACGGGCGCACCTCGAGCCACTCGTGGATCGGCTTCCCACCCGCACCCGGAGCCGCGGACAACTCGCCGGCCAGCTCGAGCGCCCGCTCGTAGGTCTCGACGTCGATCACCATCCAGCCGGCGATCAGGTCCTTGGTCTCCGCGAACGGGCCGTCGGTGACCGGCGGCCGCCCCTCGCCGTCGTAGCGGACGAACGTGCCCTCCGGGGAGAGCGCCTGACCGTCCACGAACTCGCCGGTGCCCTCGAGCCGATCGGCGAAGTCCTGCATGTACCGCATGTGGGCCGAAACCTCCTCCGGCGTCCACTGGTCCATCGGCACGTCGTTGACCGGTGCCGGCGCGCCCCGGTAGTGCTTGAGCAGCAGGTACTTTGCCATCATGTTCTCCCTGGTGTGTACGGCCCATTGTGGCCGTGTTCACTCCGGGGACGGAGCCGCGCGCGGGTTCTCGACATCCCACCGGACATTTCCTGGCGGTCACTGCAGGCGAGCATCATGCCGACCGAGCTGGAGGCTGGTGGTGACGTGCCGGGGTACGAGCCGCCGCAGCAGTGGTGCGGCCGATGACCAGGACGCCGGTGACCGCGTCGTCGCGCAGGCAGGCTTCCAGGACTCCCTGGCCCACGGGCTGCTCAGACGGGGAAGGTGACGTCGGTGAGCTGCTCGGACACACTCCACAGGCGCTGCTGGACCGCCAGGTCGTAGGAGGCGTCGCTGGAGGTGACCATGTGGGGGTGGCCGCGAACTTCCCCCATGCCGTCGGGGCCGTAGTACTGGCCGCCGAGGACTGCGGGGTCGGTGGCGGCGCGCAGGGTGGGCAACGCGCCCATGGCGGCCTTCTGGGTGATCAGCGGCATGAGCGCGGTCATCCCGGCGCGCACCGGGGCGGGGGCGTTGCGGCCCAGGTCGGTAGCGGCGGCGCCGGGGTGCGCGGCGACCGCGATGGTCGCAGCGCCGTGGCGGGCCAGGCGGCGCTGGAGTTCGTAGGTGAACATCAGGTTGGCGAGCTTGGCCTGCCCATAGGCGCCGACCCGGCTATAGGAGCGGTGCCAGTTGAGGTCGTCGAAGTGGATGTCGGCCTTGATCCTGTGGCCGATGCTGCTGACGGTCACCACCCGCGAGCCCGCCACGGGCAGCAGCAGGTCCAGCAGCAGCCCGGTGAAGGCGAAGTGCCCCAGGTGGTTGACCCCGAACTGGGTCTCGAACCCGTCGCTGGTCTTGCCGGCCGGGGTGTACATCACTCCGGCGTTGTTGATCAGCAGGTCGATGTTCGGGTACTCGGCGCGCAGGTCCGCGGCTGCGGCGCGCACCGACTCAAGCGACCCCAGGTCCAGCCGCTGAAGGCTGAGCTTGGCGCCCGGCGCCCGGCTGGTGATGGCGGCGGCGGCCCGCTCGCCCCTGTCCAGGTCGCGCACCGCCAGCACCACGCTCGCGCCGTGCTCGGCCAGGATCCGCGCGGTCTCCAGGCCCAGGCCGCTGTTGGCACCGGTGACCACCGCCACCCGGCCGTCCTGGCGAGGGACGTCCCGTTCGCTCCACGAACTGCTCATATCTCTGCCTCCTGCACGATCGACATCAAGGGCCGCCGCGCCCTCCCGGCGATGACGCCCGGGCACGGCGAAGATCACGTCTGGCGGACACGCGGCACACCTTGCGGTGGCGGCGGTGCCGGTCAGAGGTGCTGGCACAGGATGTGCCCTGCACCTGATGCCACCATACGCCAAATGTGCTACCGAGTGTCAAACTCGCCCCCCGGTGATAGTGTGAGGTCATGCAGCAGCGCACCTCGAGCCCCGTCCGTGAACGTGCCCGCCTCGCCATGCGGGCCGAGTTGGCGATGCTCGCCCAGGACCTGTTCGCCGAGAAGGGTTACGAGCAGACCACCATCGAGGACCTGGTCGCCGCTGCCGGGATCTCCAAGCGGACCTTCTTCCGCTACTTCACCTCCAAGGAAGACCTTGTCCTGGGCAAGCACGACGTATGGGCCGAAAAGCTCATCGAGGGCTTCTCCGCCCGCCCCGCCACCGAGCCGGTGTGGGAGTCCTTCCGGCGCACCTTCGACCTCGTCGTCGCCTACTTCGACGACCCCACCCAGCGCTCGCGCACCCTGGCCATGGAGAAGGTCATCCACGCCAACCCCGCCCTCGGCGCCGGAGAACTGGAGCGCATCTCACGGATCCAGGACCAGCTCGCCGCCCTCGCCGGCCGGCGCCTCGGACGGGACCCCTCAACCGACCCCCGGCCCGCCGCCCTCGCCGGCGCCGCCCTGTCCTGCCTCATCACCGCCAAGAACATCTGGATCGTCACCGACCAGGCTCAGCCCTTCGCCGACCTCCTCGACCAAGCCATGGCGGCCCTCACACCTGCCTAGCGATGGTGGTGGATCAATGTCCGGCATGGTCACCCAGGTACGCTCGCCACGGCGAGATGAGATGTACGCGTACTACCGGGCCTTGCCACTCTGCGATCCGGGCAGACCGCAACCGCATCGTCACACGGGAGACGTCAGCGCATGAATACGCCACCATCGCCACCTGGAGCGGAGCGGACTGACGGATCATCCGTCCAGATCGGTGCTCTCGTTCCGCTCACTCGGCCTGGCTGGGTCGAGGCGGGCCGACACTTGCTCGCCGGACTCGAGCTGGCCGTTCGCGAAGTCAATGAGGCCGGCGGGATCGCCGGAAGACCACTCGAGCTGGTGGTCCGAGACACCGCGGCTGATCCACAGCGGGCCGCGGCGGCCGTAGACGAACTGGCCCGCCTGGGCGTGGCCGCGTTGGCGGGGGAGTATCACAGCGTCGTCGCTCGTGCCGCTGCCGCCCGGGCCGACGCCCTCGGCCTGCCGTTCCTCTGCTCGTCAGCGGTTCTCGACGCGCTCACCGAACAGCCGACGGAATGGGTCGCGCGCCTCGCCCCGGCGCAGTCCCACGGCTGGCAGATCTACGCGGACTTCCTCCTCGGCGCGGGCCACAGCCGGATCGCCGTAGCAGCCGAGCCGAGTGTCTACTGGGCATCTGGGGCCCGCATTCTGCGGGACCACCTCGCTCCCCGCGGCGGCACCGTCATCGAACTCGACATGCGCGCGCTCGCCCCCACGGCCGTGTGCGACGAACTCGTCGACAATCGCGCGACAGCCCTCCTTCTTCTGGTGGGTCACCCGGAGCCGGCAGTGTCGATCGTCCAATCCGTCCGCCGCGACCAGCGCCTCGCCGAAGTCATGATCGGTGCTCCCGCGGGGCAACCGGAGTTCGCCGAATGGGCGAGGTTGCTGGGCGACGACAGCGCCGCGATCCCGTTCTTGCGCTACCTGCCCGAGCGCCTCAGCCCACTCGGCGCACGAGTCGAGAAGGGCCTCCGCGGGCGGCTGGCCGAAGCGCCCTCCTTCGTCGCCTTCGAGGGCTACGACACGGTGGCCGTCCTCGCCGATGTGCTGCGTTCGCACGGCGCGGACCGGGCGCGCACTGCCGAAGCCTGGCCGTGTGTTGCGGTCGAAGGCACCCGCGGGAAGATCCGGTTCTCTCGAACGCCAGGCATCGGCGTTTGGCAATGGGCTTGGGCGCCGATCCAAGTCGTTGATCGAGACCCGGCGGAACCCGATCGCTTTCGGATCCTGCACGCCGGCTGAGAGATGCGACGCTCGCCGACCTAGGCCAGGGCGACCTCCCGTGGACGGTCCTGGCCGACCCGGCGGGTAACGAGTTCTGCGTCCTCGCCCGGGCCTGACGCGGAGCCGCCGCCTGCGTGCAGGTCAGCGGCAGGCCGCTCGACGTGGTCTCGAGTGTCAGGGAAGAGTCAGGATGACCGGGCCGTCGTCGGTGACAGCCACCGAATGCTCAACGTGGACGGTACGGCTGCCGTCCCCGCTGCACACCGACCAGCCGTCGTCGGCCATCGCGTAGTGGTTGCTGCCGCCGGCCATGAGACTCGGCTCGATGGCGATGACCATGCCGGGGCGGAGCCGCAGTCCGCGGTTCGAGCGGCCCTCGTTGGGGACGAACGGGTCCTCGTGCATGGCGCGTCCGATGCCGTGGCCGGCGAAGTCGTTCTGAATGCCGTACCCGGCCGCTCGGCCGATACGGGACATGGCCTGGCCGATCGCGCCCAGCCGAGCCCCAGGCACGGCTTCGATGATGCCGGCGTCCAGCATGCGCTCGGCCGAGCGGATCAGTTCGGGATCTCCGCCGCGGGCCCGACCAACGGTGAAGGTGATGGCGGCGTCGGCATGCCAGCCGTCGATGTGGGCGCCGCAGTCGACACTCAGCAGGTCGCCGTCGCGGAGCCGGTAGCCGGTGGGCAGCCCGTGCAGCATGACCTCGTTCACCGAGGTGCAGATCACTCCGGGGTAGGGGGTGGCGCCGAAGGCGGGGTGGTAGCCGAGGAATGACGAGCCGGCGCCGGCCTCGTACATGATCTGGCGGGCCAGCTCGTCAAGCTCGGCCAGGGACACGCCGACGGCAGCGTGGGACCGGACCTGCGCGTGGACCGCCGCGACAACCCGGCCCGCCTCGCGCATCACTGCGATCTCGCCGCCGGACTTGAGTTCGATCATTCCTTGCTCCCATGAGGTCCAATAACTATACCGGTATTAGTATTGGAGCATGGTACGGGAACCGTTGTCGATCACAGACCGGGAGCGCGGGGAGCGGCTCGGCGAGTCGCTGCGCGCGGCCCGGGGCTCGCGCAGCATCACCGATGTGGCGATCAGGGCAGGGATCTCCCCTGAGACGCTAAGGAAGATCGAACGTGGTCGCATCCCCACGCCGGCTTTCTTCACTGTTGTCGCGGTGGCCAGGGTCCTGGGCCTTTCGCTCGACGGGCTGCTGGCCAAGGTCGGTCAACCAGAGGTCGTTCCCGGTGCACAGGACGGTGTCGCGGCGGCCGCTCCGGCCGGAGGTGGGCTCAGCGCCGCTGGTTGACGCCCGGCGCCTGGGATGAGGCGGCCCCTCGAGAGTTGTTCCGCCAGGGCAGTAAGCGCATGTCACACCGGACCGTCGAACAACGCGCCCGGACTGGCCCGCACCGCCTCGTCCCACACACGGTCCATGAACACCTGGTGCTCACCGACACGTCCGGCGCAGGCGCCGGACGTCACGGCCGGTGCATGCCCTGACGTGCGCGGCAATGTGTCCGGCGGGTTCGCCGGACACCCGGTCTCGCGGCGAATGTGGGCGGACCGACCCGTGGAGAATGCCATGTTCGTTCACCTAGGCCAGGTGTCCCTGGCCGCCTCGTTCAAGAGCCTTTTCGAGCTGATCGTCTACCTGGCGACGGCCGGCGGAATGCCTTCCTGGGTGGTTCTCGTGGCCGAGCTGGTGATGGCCCTGGCCAGCCCGCTGGGTCACTTCGTCGCAGACAAGTCCACGGTGGGACGGAATCTGACCTGGATGCCTCTGGTGGGCGCGGTCGTGGTTCTTGCCGTCCTCAAGCCGCCGGCAGCGGTGACGTTCGTCGAGGGCCTGGCCGGGCTGGTGCTGTTGGTGTTCAACGCCCTGGGGAACCTGGTGACGGCGCTGCTTGCAGGTTGAGCAATCCCTCATATCGGGAGAAGAGCGGTCCTATGCTCGATGTCGTGAGCGGTGAGGGAGATCCCCGCCGGAAGTTCGCCGAGAAACTCCGAGCGCTGCGCGAAGCGGCCGGGGTCTCGATCCGGGACCTCGTCGTGGAGAGTGCCAAGACCTCCCGGCGTCACCCAGGTCAGCAACCCCTGCGCCTTAAGCGCGGCACGGTCGGTGGCATGCTCAGCCTCAGGCATCCTGTACGGCCTGAGCAGGAACACTTCGAAGTCCTCGTCGATACCTGCATCCGGCTGGCACGTGCGGCTGGACGGCCTCTGCCCGAAGGGCTCGGCGATGTCGACGCGTGGAACATCCGCTACGAGGATCTCCTGTTCCAGTTGCGCGACCTGCGAAGTGCGGTTCGGCTCGCCGGCGACGCCGAACGAGCGCTCAGCGCCCGGGACGAGACCGACAGCCCGTACCGGGGGCTCCAGTCCTTCGGTGTGGACGACGCCCGGATCTTCTTCGGACGGGCACCACTCGTCGCGCTCTTGGTCGAGCGTCTCCGGAACGCGGCACACGGCCCGATCTTGGTCACCGGGCCGTCGGGTGCCGGCAAGTCCTCACTGCTCAGGGCAGGACTGATCCCGGTGCTTCGAGACGAAGGCCGTCAGGTCTCCGTACTCACCCCCGGCACCGCACCGCTGGCCGCGCTGGACCGGTGTCCGGCCGAGGCGGCCTTGATCATCGATCAGTTCGAGGAGCTCTTCACCCTGTGCGCGGACGAGGCCGAACGAGGGGCCTTCATCGCCGCGCTCGCCGCGCGCGCCGCCAGTGGACGGATCGTCGTCCTGGGTGTGCGCGCCGATTTCCTCGGTCACTGCATCGGCCACACCGAGCTGGCCTCGGCGCTCGAACGCCCGGTCGTGGTAGGTCCCATGACCCGCGAGCAGCTCCGCGAGGTCATCGAGGGACCCGCCGTACTGGCGGGCTTGTCCCTGGAGGACGGACTCACTGAACTCCTCCTGGAAGACCTCGGCACCGATACCGAGGACGTTCTACCGCTGCTGTCCCACGCGCTGTTCGTGACCTGGCGGAACCGGCGGGACCGGCGGCTCACCATGGCCGCCTATCGTGCCGCCGGGGGCGTGTCCGGCGCGCTCCAGCAGACCGCCGAGACCGCGCTCACTGATCTGGACGAGACCGCAGAGGCCGCAGTACGCCGGATGCTCCTCCACCTGGTTCGCCTCGGCGAGGGTACCGAGGACACCCGCCGGCGTGTCTCTCTCAGCGAGCTGCCCGGTGCCGAGCACGCAGTCCTCGACCGCCTCATCGAGGCCCGACTGCTCTCGCTCGGCAGTGACACCATCCAGCTCACTCACGAGAGCCTGATCCGCAGCTGGCCTCGCCTGCGTGCCTGGATCGACGCCGACCGCGCAGCCCTCCTGCTCCGCCAGCAGGTCGACGACGATGCCGGACGCTGGCAGGACCATCAGCAGGACCCGGCCTTCCTCTACCGGGGCAAGCGCCTGGCCTCGGTGCTGTCCCTGTCGGAGGGGGATCGTGCCGACGACCTGACGCCCGTCGCGGCATCCTTCCTGACTCGGAGCAGTCGTGCCGAGATCCGGCGCCGCCGGCTTCGCCAAGCGCTCTACGCCGCCGCCGCCGTCCTTCTCGCCACAGTTGCGACCGTCAACATCGTCTCGGCCCGCTCCGCCGACCGGGCGCGCGTACTCCTGCTCTCCAGCCGGCTGGCCGCGCAGAGCCGCGAGGCGTCGGTCACCGATCCGGACCTCTCCGCGCGCCTGGCGGCGGCGGCCTGGCGGCTCCGGCCGACCGCCGAGACCCACAGCGCCCTGGTCAACGTCCTTCACGGCCCGAGCAGGGGCGTGCTCCTCACCGACACCGCCGACTACATCGAATCAAGCGCGGTGTTCAGCCCGGACGGCACGGTCCTGGCGCGCTGGAATGGCGGTCTTCAGCTCTGGGACGTCGCGGGTCGCCGAAAGATCGGCGCGCCCTTCGCCTCCGAAGACCAAGACCAAGACGAGGACGGGGCCCAACCCGCCGTTCTGGCCTTCAGCCCGGACGGGCGGACGCTGGCGACGGCCGTCTCTGGGACGGATCCCCAAGTGCGGCTCTGGGATCCGCGGACCCAGCGGGAGATCAGGTCTCCCATTGCCGTGGACTCGACACCGGACACGATGGCCTTCTCCCGCGATGGCCGTCGGCTCGCGGTCGCCACGGACAGCCGAATCCAGATCCTCGGCCTCACCGGCGGGCAGCAGCCCGTGTGGTGGTCTCTTGCCAAGGACACATCGGCCGTGACCTTCTCCTCGATGGACGCGACGCTCGTCTCTGTCTCGGGCAGGACCGTGCGCCGCTGGGACGCCGCGACGGGCAAGCCGCTGAGTTCCTTCGATATCGGGTTACCCGGCGCGGGCATCGCCGCCCTCAGCCAGGATGGCGGGGTCGTGGTCACCGTCGACGTGCGGAAGGCCACCGAGGTACGTGCCTGGGACACCGCGACCCACCGGCAACTCGGCCCCACAATCGTCGGCGGTACGACCAATCGTCATCAGCTGGCGCTCAGCCGGGACGGAACCCAGCTCGCCGCCTGGGTGGAGGACGGTGCAACCCGGCTATGGGACTTGACCAGCCCTGACCAGCCCGGCTCACCCTTGGACGCCACATCCCGACCGGTGGCCTTCAGCCCCGACGGAAGGCTGCTTCTCACCGAATCCCCTGGCCAGACCGTCCGGCTGTGGGACACCACGATCCACCGGAGTCCCACCCGCCCTCTCACCGACCGGGCCCTGCGAACCGCGTTCAGCGAAGACGGCCGTTATATAGCCGCGAGCAGCGACAAGGACCGGACCATTCGGCTTTGGGCCACCGGCACCCGCGAGCTCGCCGGCGTACCGTTCCGCGTCCCGGAGGAAGCCGTCTGGACGCTGGTGCTGAGCGCCGACGGCCGGGTCCTGGCCACCGGGGGCAACGAGCAGATCCAGCTCTGGGACGCCGTCCACGGCACCCGGATGGGTACTGCATTCGGCGGGGACGGCTCCTTCGAGATGTGGCCCCTGCTCTTCAGCCCGGACGGGAAATACCTGATCGTCCAGGGCAACGAACGACCGCAAGCTCACCTGTGGGAGATCGCCCCCAGGCGGCTGATCCGCGACCTTCCGAAGGATGAGTCCCCTGTCGCCGTTACTCCCGACAGCCGCCTCCTGATCACAGAGAACGAGTCCGTGCACGAGTTCCGGTTCTGGTCTCTCCCCGCCCTGACCCGGGCCGGCCCGGCGATCAGCGTCCCCGGTGAGGGCTATGCGTCGGCCTCGTTCACCGCCGACGGCCGGATCCTCGCCGTCGGAGGCGCCGACGGAAGCATCAGCCTCTGGGATCCCGCCACCCGCCGCCAGCTCGGATCCACCCTGCGCAGCAATGCGCTGTCGGTGAATGATCTCGCGTTCAGCGCCGACGGCCGGCTTCTCGCCTCCGCCCACGAAGACGGAACCCTGCGCCTCTGGGACGTGACCACACATCAGGAACTGGGCTCTCCTCTCGCCGGGCACCGCTGGAGCGCGACCACAGTTCGCTTCGTCGACAACGCCACCTTGGTCAGCTGGGGTTGGCGCGGCGGCACCATCCGTTCCTGGGACGTCCGAACCCCTGCCGACCCGATTAACGCGGTCTGTGCCATCGCAGGCGAGCCGCTCGACCGCTCCGAATGGAGCGTCTATCTACCCGGACAGCCCTACCGCCCGTCCTGCCCATGAAGCCGAACAGCCCCGGATCGACCTTCACCAGCGACGCGACATAGGCGACCGCGGTCCGCGGGACCTCCTCCGGATAGGCCGGAAACCTGCCCTTGATCTCGTAGAACCTCAGGCGCCCCGACGCGCGCTCAGCAGTCGAACACCGACCAGCAGATGTCGTTCCGCAACCGCTGGTCGTCAAGTACGAGTTCGCGAATCGCGTCCGGGAGCTGGTCACGCTGCCACTGGCACTCGAGTCGCCCTGCGGCCTCGCCCTCGCCTTCCGGTGCAGCGGCACGTGCGGCCTTGATCGCGTAGGCGGCCGCACCGAGCTCGTGCGCGGCGACGTGAGCGACGGCACCGGCCTGACCGGCAGCGTACGCGGCATGCCGTGCAGCTCCACGCAGATCTCTGGCCGCGCCCATGGCATGGCCGCCCGCCGCGCGAGCCTGCATCATCTTGACCTCGCCCCGCACCCATGCGCGGGCATGCTCGATCGCCTGACGTGGCCGGGGGTCCTCAGGCTGAGCCGACTCGAAGAAGTCAAGGACGTGCTCCGCGCACGATGCCGCCCAGAGAGCGAGGAGATGGTGATCTGAATCAGTGAGAGTCCCCCCGCGGCGGATCGTCACGAAGCGAGGGTCC
Organism: Actinomadura scrupuli; assembly: GCF_050971785.1. NCBI lineage: Bacteria > Bacillati > Actinomycetota > Actinomycetes > Streptosporangiales > Thermomonosporaceae > Actinomadura > Actinomadura scrupuli. Next base: position 605,776 of record NZ_JBPCCU010000003.1, read on the forward strand.
CGGACCTTCGGGAGGATCATGGTCGGCACTCCTTCAGTTCATACCGCCCGGCCACAGCGGTCCGCGCACGCCCGCCGTCAGCCAGCCCGGCCAGTGTCGCCGCCGAACGCCGCGGCGTCCAACGGCCGACCGCAGGTGCCGGGACCGGAGGTGTCCGCCTGCGATCTGGGCGTGGGCTGCGCCGCCGCCGCCCTCGATGTGATCGTGACCGCGCTGGACGACGCCGAGTTCCGGCCGACCCGCGCCCGAGCTCACCGCTGCGGCGGCGTCCTCACGGCAGGCCGATCGTGCCGGTCGCGAATCCGATGCCGAGGAGCAGAGTCCAGACCGCTGACAGGCTCACTCCCGCGACCGCCAGCCCTCTGCCCTTCTGCGGGCGGTCCCTGACCTGGTAGAGCGCGAGGATCCCCGCCGCGAACCCACCGACCACCACCCCGCACAGCCCGAAGACGAGCGAGACCACCGCCCACACGTTGACGCCGCCTCTGCCCTGGATCTCGTTGTAGGCGTGGTTGCGGTGCGCCGGGAAGGCCGGGAGCGCCGGCCTCTGCTCTGACTGGTCATCATCTGTGCGCTGGTCCGCCACCGTGACATCTCTTCCCACGCCGGGCCCTCCGCGCGGCTCGGCGAAGAAGCGATCGATATGCAGAAGATCAACTAACACGACGGTGTGCCCCCCGCGCAACGCCCCCGGCCCCCTTGTGCCGGCATGTGCCTGCGGTTCGCCGAGCCGGTGCGCTTCGGCAACGGCGAAGTCCACGACACCTTCATCTTCGAGACCCGCCCCTACCTCGAGATCAGGTCGCGCTGGCCTGAGAACCGGCACGCCACCGGAGGTGGCAGCGCCGCGTGTCGATGCCGCTCGCCGGACTTCAGGCGCGCAGCCGCGCCGCGAGCTCGCCGGTCGCCCGCATCGCGTACCGCTGCATCCCCGGACCGAAGGTGATACGCGTCGCGCCCAGCCGTGCCAGCTTGGCCACGGCCTTCTCGTCCGGCTCGGCAGCCATGTTGAGAGGACCCTCGATGCCCTCCCGCAGCACCGGGAGCACCTCGAGCGGCGCCAGGATCGGGTACACGCAGTCGGCGCCGGCGGCCACGTACAGCCGGGCGCGTGCCAGCGCGTCGGCCGGGTCACCCGTCCCGAACAGGAAGGTGTCGACGCGCGCGTTGATGAAGAGAGCGTCACCCGCCTCCGCCCGTACCTCGGCCAGCCAATCCGCGTGCCGCTGAGGGTCCTTGAGCGTGGTGTGCTCCTCGGAGTCCTCCAGATTGCAGCCGACGACGCCCGTCTCCAGGAGCCGCTCGACCAGTTCCCGGGGGGTGAGGCCGTAACCGCCCTCGACGTCAGCGGATACGGGCACGGCGACGGCCCGGACGATCCTCGCCACCGCGGCGAACATCTCGTCGGGCGGGGTCGAGCCGTCCTCGTAACCGAGCGATGCGGCGATCCCGGCGCTCGGGGTGGCGAGTGCGGGGAAGCCGGCGTCGGCGAAGACCCGGGCGCTGGCCGCGTCCCACGGCCCCGGCAGGACGAGCGGGTCGCCGGCGGCGCGGCCCTGGTGCAGTGCGCGGAAGGAGGATGCGGTCTTCATCATGCCCCAACGCTACTCGTACGGTGACCTGGGGATAGGCGTCACGGGTGGTGCCGACGATGATCCGCCCTGCCAGGTGTTGGCGCCGCGGCGCAGCACCAGGGAGGCGGAGGTGGCCGTCGGCCGATGTCGTGTACCACGTGATTCGCGGCAGGGACTCCAAGTGCACAGCTGCCTTCGACGCGGTGCTGGGCGATGCCGGGCTGGAGCAGGCAGAAAATCCGGTTTCTCGCGGACGCCTGCTTCACTACACTCACCACCAGTCGCGCGCTACCACGACATCGCAGCGCGCGCCGTGACAAGTGAGGGGGACCGGCCGTGCGTTACCGCACCTTCGTCGTTGTTCCCCAGTCACGGTACGAGGTGATCCTGGTGTCTTCGGGTGCCCGGTGCCGGCTGCGCGGCCGGCACTGGACGTCCGCGACGAACACCTGACCTCAGTCTGCCCGGCCGGGCCGCCTGACGGGTACGTCCCCGAGGCGGTGTGCCGCATCGGGGGCCCCTGTGCGGCCTGCCGACAGGCTGTTTCGTCCGGAAATCGCGCCGCCCACTTCTGGATCCCCCCGAAAGGCCATGGGCCGTGCGTACCGACCTGCACCGTCATCTCACCAGTCCGCTGACCGGCGTCCGTAACCTGGGCATCCTCGCCCACGTCGATGCCGGCAAGACCACTGTCACCGAACGGATCCTGTATGTCACCGGCGCCACCTACAAGCGGGGCGAGGTGCACAACGGGACGACCGTCACCGACTTCGATCCCCAGGAACGCGATCGTGGGATCACCATCTTCGCCGCCGCGGTGAGCTGCGCCTGGGACGGCCACCGGATGAATCTGATCGACACCCCGGGACACATCGACTTCTCCGATGAGGTGGAGCGCTCGCTCCGGGTACTCGATGGCGCGATCACGGTGTTCGACGCTGTCGCGGGAGTCGAACCGCAGAGCGAGTCGGTGTGGCGGCAGGCCGATCGGCACGGGGTGCCGCGGATCGCCTTCGTCAACAAGCTGGATCGTGCCGGTGCCGACCTCGACGCCGCGGTCGAGTCGATCAGGGAGCGGTTGCATACGGTCCCGCTGGTGGTCCAGCTGCCGATCGGCAAGGAGGACGGGTTCACCGGGGTGGTGGATCTGTTGCGCATGCGGTCGCTGGTCTGGGCCGACGGCCGCGACACGTTCGAGGAGGGCCAGGTGCCGGACGCTCTGCGAGAGGAAGCGCACCGGCGACGCCGGCTGCTCGAGGAGGCGGTGGCGGAACTCCATCCGGGCACGTTGGAGGAGTTCTGTACGGAGTCGACGGTCTCTGCGGGCACACTGGCCGCCGCGCTCCGTGACCTGACCCGTAGCGGTGAGGGCGTGGTGGTGCTGTGCGGATCGGCCTACCGCAACCGCGGAATCGAGCCGCTGCTGGAGGCCGTCGTGGCCTACCTGCCCTCGCCGTTGGACGTGCCGGCGGTACGCGGCACCCTGGACGGCAGGTTGGAGGAGCGGGTCGCCGACCCGGCGGCGCCGTTCGCCGCGCTGGTGTTCAAGGTGAACTCGACCGCCACGGGGCGACTGACCTACCTGCGCGTGTATTCGGGAACGATGCGGAAGGGAGACAGGGTGTTGGACGTGGGCGCGCGGCGTACCGAGCGAATTACCCGGATCCTCCGGGTACAGGCCGACCGGCACACGGAGGTGGACGAGGCCGTGGCCGGGGACATCGTCGCGGTCGTCGGGCTGAAGGCCGTCCGGGCAGGGGCCACCCTGTGCGTACCCGCAGCGCCACTGCTTCTCGAATCACCGAAAGTGGCTGATCCTGTCGTCTCCGTAGCGGTCGAGGCCTGCAGGAGCACGGATGCCGAGCGGTTGGCGTCGGCGTTCGCGCGGCTGGTCGAGGAGGATCCATCGCTGGTGGTTCGGATCGACCCCGAGACCGGTCAGACGGTGCTGTCGGGGATGGGCGAGCTGCATCTGGAGGTCGCGGTGGAGAAGATCCGTCGTGCCCATGAGCTGGAGGTCAGGGTCGGCCGTCCGCAGGTGGCCTACCGGGAGACGGTCGCCCGCGGAGTGTCCGGGCTGGTGTACCGGCACGTCAAGCAGGACGGAGGGCCCGGCCAGTTCGCCCACGTCGTCCTTGATGTGGAGCCGCTGGAGGCCGCCGAAAACAACGGCGGCGACAACGCGGCGGACTTCGGGTTCCGGTCGACCGTCATCGGTGGCCGGGTACCGCAGGAGTACGTCCGCGCGGTGGAGGCCGGTTGCCGGGATGCTCTGGCCGAGGGCCCCCTCGGCGGTCACCCGGTGACCGGGCTGCGGGTCACCCTGACCGACGGAGCCACCCATCCCAAGGACTCCTCGGAGATGGCGTTCCGTACGGCCGGCCGGCTCGCGCTGCGGGAGGCACTGCGTGCCAGCGCGATGGTGTTGCTGGAACCGGTGGTCGAGGTCACGGCCACCGTGCCCGACGACGCCATGGGCGGGGTGCTCGGCGACCTGGCGGCACGGCGTGGCCGAGTCTCGGGCTCGACCGCACGGGCGGGCACGGTGGTGATCACCGCGACCGTGCCGCTGGCCGCGTTGTTCGGTTACGCGACCAGGCTGCGCAGCCGGACCCAGGGCCGGGGGACCTTCACCACCCGGCCCACCGGGTACGCCCCGGCGCCGAGCGCGGTGTCCAACGGGACACCGCTCTGATGGAACCGGCGTTGGCCCCGTCCACACGGGCGGGGCCATCGCCTCCAAGTCGTCGCCGCAGTCAGGCCGCTCCATGGGCGCCGGCCCCATCGAGGCATCGCGGACGCTGCCCCGCCATGGCCGTTGCCCAAGTCGTGCGCCGACCTCAGCAGGCCCGGTTCATGGGATGGCCGAGCAGGAAGTCCGCCATCGACGGGAAGACCGACGGCCAGGCGAAGTCGGGGATGTGCCCCATCCTGAAGCCGGTGGCGAACTTGACGGAGGCGCAGTCCTTCCGGTCCTTGTAACCCTCGATGGTGAAGGCCGGAACCGGGGACGCCGCCGCTCGCAGCGTCACCGACGTGGGCAGGCGCGGTACCGACAGGTTCGCCTGGCCGTCGTCCGCGAGGTCGTTCATCGCCAGCCACTGCGCGAGCTGGATCCGGCCGACGAGGTAGGAGTTCTCCTGGTCGTCGGTGCCCCAGACAAGGTAGGCGGGCACCGCCCTGGCCCGGGAGCTCATCTCGCGGAAGGCGGACTGCCCGGTGACGTCGGCGCAACTGAGCAGTCCGCAGCCGGCGACCAGCCCTGCCGCCGCGTACAGGTCCGGGTAGGCGGCGGCGAGGTTGGCCGTCATTCCCGATCCGGCCGAGTGCCCGGCGATGTAGGTGCGGTCCGGATCGATCGGATGCTCGGCCTGCGCTTCGCGGGTGATCCCGGCGATGAGCGAGGGCTCTCCCGCGTCCCGGTGCCGGTCGCCCTGCCAGTTCCAGCAGCCTCCCGGGGCCGACTCGATCGGCAGGGCGACCGCGAAGCCCCTTGCTTCCCCGATCCGCTGGAGGCCGTAGGCGTCGGGAGCGGCACCGCACCCGTGCAGGAAGACGATCAGAGGCACCCGCGCGGACCCCGGCGGGACATAGAGCAGGTAGTCGCGGCTGCCCGCGGCGTTGGTGAACGTGTGCCGGGTCAGCGCCGGATCAGCGCCGGCCGCCGACACGGGGAAGGCCGTCGCGATCAGGGCGACAACGAACGCCGCGAGGAGTCTCATTTGGTCTCCAAGAGGTTCAGGTGAGGACGATCCTGATGCCTACCGTCCCGGTCTCGCCGCGCCGGAGCCTGCTGCCGAACAGGGTGAGGAAGCCGAGCAGCCCGTACTTGCGCTTCAGCAGGGTCCGGTAGGCGGCGGTCTCGCTCGCGGAGAGGATCTCCGCTACGCCGGCGACGGGTTCGCCGGTCGGCCTGCCGCGCAGGTCGCAGGGCCCGACCAGGACGTCCGCCCGGTTGCGGATCCGCTTGACCTTCCAGGAGTCGGCGACGGTCCAGATGCCGAGCCCGTCGCCGTCCCTGACGACCCAGACGGGGGTGGCGACCGTGCTGCCATCCTTCTTGTACGTGGTGACGAGCAGGTATTTTCCGGCCGCGAGCCGGTCCAGCGTGGACTCCATGCCGGGAGCCTAGAGGGCCGAGCCGAGATCGACGAGGAAGCGGGACAAAACGATCCGGCGGCGGAAGTTCCTTGTGCGCTGCCGGGTGCGAGCGGCTCGCGTGCGACCTGTGCGTGGTTTGTGAGGCATGCGCGGCAGCCCGCCGGCATGAGCTATGGATTCCAGGTCGAGGGCCTGGACAAACGATTCGGAAAGACCACCGCGCTACGCCGGCTGATCGGGCTCACCGGGCAGTACCCCTCGGTCGACGAGGATCTCACGGGGATGTTGCGTTACGACGCCTGCTTGGCCGCCCGCCACTCCGGCGCAAGCACCGACCAGACCTCCATGTCGTGCCGTTTCCCCCGGTACGGGTAGCTCTCCCGCAGTACGCCGTCCTTCGTCATCCCGAGCCGCCGGGCCACGGCGATGCTGGCCTCATTCGCTGCCGAGACCAGCCACTCCACGCGGTGGATGCCCCGCTCCTCGATGGCCCAATCGATGGCCACGCGCGCCGCTCTGGTCACCAGACCCTTGCCCACCGCCGACGGCTCCAGCCAGCAGCCCGCCTCGGCGATGCCCTCCGCGACGTCCATCGTCCGGAAGAGGACTCCGCCGACCAGCTTGCCGTCCGTCCAGATGCCGTCGATCCGCCCGGCGTCGGCCGCAGCCTTCTCCGCGTACGCCTGGAGGAACGCCCGGCTCGACTCCAGGTCCGTGACGACGTCCGGCAGCGCGATGTGCTGCCCGACGAACTCCCGCCCTCGGTCCATGTGGGTCAGGAATTCCTCGGCCCGCCACGGGTCGAGCGGACGCAGCTCCGCCCCGTCGTCGCCCAGGAATATCGCGTACATCTTCTCTCCACGGTCGAAACCAGCGCACACACTGCGAGGGGATCTTCTCACGGGCGTCTGATGAGCCCCTCAAGCCCACAGGTGAGACCCCACTTCGCTGCCGCGCGGGCCGGCAGCGTGAATCACAGGCCTCATGACCGCAGGCGGCGACGCCCGCGGTCGTGAGATCCGCCACGGCGAACTCGTCAGGTCCGGTGCGCCGCTCGGGTGGCTCCCATCACCGCGAGCGTGGCGCCGACGGCGAGTGCGATGGCGAAGGTCGTCATCACGGTCTCCATGCCGGTGTACCGCAGAACGATGTTGAAAAGTATCGAGGGCCCGCCCATCCCAGCGTAGGCGATGACGAACCAGAGTGCCCAGGCAGGCTGCTCAGCCCGGGCGGCGTCCCCATGCCGAGATCAGCGGCGCGAGGGTGAGGTCGAGGTCGCCGGCATCGACGGCGGCCAGGTGCGCGTCGATCTCGACGTCGTTGGCCAGCCCCGCGGCGAGCAACTCGGCGCGGACCATGCGCACCGTCGCGGTCTCCAGCCGGTCGCAGGCCACCCCGCCGACCGGGAAGCAGCCGGCCGCCGTGACATCGACCAGGCCCGCCGCCCGCAACGCCCGCGGCAGCGTACGGCCGTAGCGCAGATCGGCGCCGCGGCGGGTCATCAACTCCCGGACGGCGCGCCGCAGCCGGTTGGCGCGCCGCTGCGCAGGGCCGACCTCATCGAGGCAGGCCAGCGGCTGCAGCTCGGTGTCGGCATCCTCTACCAATAGCCAACCGCCGGGCCGCAGCGCCGCCACCATGCTCGCCAGCGCCCGGGCACGGTCGGGCACGTGAACGAGCACGAGCCGCGCGTGTACCAGGTCAAACGTGCCCGGCTGCGGTGGTGGGTCCCCGACGATGTCGTGCCGGAGCACCTCGTACCCGCCGTGCGGGTCCAACCAGGCCGGATTGATGTCCGTGGCCAGCACGTAACCGGTTGGTCCAACGGCCGCGGCGAGTGCCTCGGGAATGCTGGGGCCTCCGGCACCGACTTCCCAGCAGCGCCGGCCCGCGCTCACTCCGAGCCGGTCGAAGTGCCCACGCGTGACACCGTCGAACAGCTCGGCCAGCCAGGTGAACCGCTCGCCCGCCTCCACCCTGGCGTTGTCGAGCAGGTAACGGTGATCCGGGGAAGACTCGGGGGCGTCCGGCGATGGGGGCCCGGACCGCACGCCAGCAGTATTCACCGGCCCGCCCGCGGTCGTGTCCGGCTCGGGCCCGGGGCCGACGGGCTGCGATGAACTCATGCCCACATCCTCACGACCTACCGCGTGCTGTGTCAGCGCGACACGGGATGAAACCAGACACAGCCTGGCTCCAGCCAACCGGGCCGACCCCTCACCCTCGACCGACGACGACCATCCCCACCGCCCGGACGCGCCCGCCGAGCCCGAGAACTCGCGTTCGAAGCCGTACGGGTTCGCTGACTGGACAGACCACCCCATGCGCCGATTTGTAGAGGCACCACAACACCGGCGAGGAGCTCGGCGCCTTTCACCTCGACCAGATCAGGCTCAGCGACGACGACACGCCCGCTCAATCGAGTTTCGCGGCAGCATAATTAATTTCGAGGTTCGCGTTACTCGAATGGGGAAGGCGGAGGGAGTTCCGCGATAATGACTGTTATACCGGAACCTGGTTCTCGGTCACCGGCTGCGTGTGCTTCATCTCGGACGATGTCCGGGCTTGAGCAACAACCGAACGGAAAACGGCGTTAGCGAGCCGGTTCAGACGGAGTTGCCGCCGTTGGCCGGTCGGATGCGGGTGGGCAGGTCAGTGGGCAGATCTTGTAACGGTTCAGTGACTCTGTGTCACTCGTCTGCTGGTGTGCCCTACGTTGCGGCGTATGCCGGTTGAGTTCCTGACGGATGATGAGGCGGCGGCCTTCGGCCGGTACGTGGGGACTGTGTCGCAGGGTGATCTGGAGCGGGAGTTCTTCCTCGATGACGAGGACCGTGCGTTGGTGGATCGCCGTCGCGGCGACCACACGAAGCTCGGGTTCAGCCTGCAGCTGGTGACTGTCCGCTGGCTCGGGACGTTCCTGGAGGATCCCCTCGATGTGCCGGTGGCGGTGCTGGACTTCGTCGCTGAGCAGCTCGGAGTGGGCGATGCCTCGCAGGTGAAGAGGTATACCGAGCGGGCCAAGACGAAGCTGGATCATCAGTGGGAGATCCGTCAGGTGTATGGGCTGAGGGAGTTCTCGGCGGCCGAGGCGGAGTTGCGGGCGTGGGTGGCGGCCCGCTCGTGGACGACGGGTGATGGCCCGAAGGCGATCTTCACCGACGCGGCGGGGTGGCTGCGGGAGCGGCAGGTGCTGCTTCCGGGCGTGAGCACGCTGGCCCGGCTGGTGGCCCAGGTCCGCGACGACACCACCAGACGGTTGTGGGGTGTGCTGGAGGGGCTGCTGACGGTGGGGCAGCGGTACGTGCTGGATCAGCTCTTGGAGGTGCCGTCGAACTTGCGGGTGTCGGACCTGGAGCGGTGGCGCAAGGGCCCGGTGCCTCGCGGGTCGGGACCGACGATGATCAAGGCGTTGGACCAGGTCGCGGAGGTGGTCGGGCTCGGTACGGCTGAGCTCGGTGTGGAGGCGCTGGTGCCGCCGCGCCGGCTGGCGGGGCTGGCCAAGTACGGGACGAGCGCGGACGCGTCCCAGCTTCGTCGCCACGCTGACGGCCGCTGGCTGGCAGCCACGGCAAGAAGGGCGAGCTGCACCACCGCTATGAGCGGGGCCTGGAGAACCAGCTCGGCGTGCTCGGCCTGGTCCTGAACTGCGTCGTGCTGTGGACCACCGTCTACCTGGACGCCGCCGTCCGACAGCTCAAAGCCCAAGGCTGCCCCGTCCGCGACGAGGACATGGCCCGCTTGTCACCGCTGGTGAACCGGCACCTGGGGGTCCACGGCGCCTACAGCTTCGTCCTGCCCGAGCTGGCGCCCGGCGCCATCCGCGACCTGCGCGACCCCGACGCCGCCGAGGACGACGACCTTTGACACCTGGCAGGCGCCGGGAGCGCATCGGGGCAGGTCAGGTCGCTGGGCTGGCCGGGTTGACCTTCTCCGGGCCCTCGGTGTCCAGGAGTTCCTCGAACGAGCCGTACTGGGCGACCCTCTTACGGATGTTGATCTGCCGATCTCCCGAGTGGAGGCGAAGGCTAGCCGAGGATACGGGTGAGCAGGCCGGTGAGCGTGTCGCGCTCGGTGGCCGATAGGGCGTCCAAGATGTCGTGTTGAACCCTCGTGAGTGTCGTATCCAGGTCTTCGAGCCGTCGTCGCCCGGCGGCGGTCAGGGTGACCAGGTTGCGGCGCCGGTCGGCGGGGTCTGGGGTGCGCGCGACGTGGCCTTGTTCTACCAGCTCATTGAGCATCGTGTTCATGTCACTCTGGTCGATTCCGCATCGTTGGCAGATCTGCACCTGGCTGTCCGGGCCGAACTCGTCCAGCGCGGCGAGGATCGCGAAGTGATAGGCGTGCCCACCGGCAGCGGCCATCGTTTCTTTGATGAGTCGATGTGCCCGAGCGGAAGCCCTGTTGATCAGCCAGCTGGGTTTGCAGCGCAGACGGGCCGGCGCTTCGTTCATCTCCACGCACGAAGCCTAAGCCAATCCCTTGGTCCATCCAACGGACCTGGTGTACTCTTGGTCCGGCCAAGATTGGTCGATCCAAGAGATTGAAGGTAGGAACGATGTCGCTCACCTTTGACGAAGCTCGGGCCGTCAGCGACCGCGTGCGCGAGCACGCTGCCAGAATCGGCGCGACGGTTACGGTCGCAATCGTCGACGGCGGCGGGCACCTGCAGGTTCTCGATCGCATGGACGGCGCGTCTCCGATGTCGGCCCGTATCGCCCCGGCGAAAGCATCCAGCGTTGCGCTGTTTCGTCGCGACGACAGTGACCTGATGGGCCTGCAGCAGGCCTACCCGGCGGTGTTCGCGCAGATAGTTGACGTGGCGGGAACACCCATCGTGGCCGGCAGGGCCGCTCGGCTGATCCGGCGCGGCGATGTCGTCGTCGGTGCGATCGCGATCGCCGGTGGGACGCTCGAACAGGATGACCAGTGCGCCGATGTCGGGGTCGGCTCCCTGTCACCCTCCGCGTCAGCATAGGCCTGTTCACCCGGTCAGGAGCTCCACGTAGCCGCGCCTCTCGTCGGAGCCCTCGACGACAGGAGGTCTCCATGCTCGCCCTGCACCTGCTCCAGTCCGCGCGGTCGCCGTCCGCCCACCAACCCCAGACCAAGCCACGACGATCCACGCGGCCCCCACTGCCAGCCCCGCCGAACGGAAAGCCCACAGGGTCTACGCCACCCGCATCCGAACGGCCAACGGCGGTAACTCCGCCTGAACCGGCTTGCTAACGCCGTTTTCCGTTCGGTTGCTGCTCAAGCCCCGTGTCGGTGGGTTCGCTGTCGAGAATGCGGCGCCGGCTCCGTCCCAGGTACACCAGTGGCCACGACGGGCCGCGCGACAAAGAACGAAGGAGAACCACCATGACGATTCAGCGGATGGACAACGTCGGCATCGTCGTCGACGACATGGATGCCGCCGTTGCCTTCTTCACCGAACTGGGCATGGAGCTGGAGGGCAAAGCGCAGGTCGAGGGCCCCTGGGTGGACCGCACCGTCGGACTCGACGGCGTCCGCTGCGACATCGCGATGATGCGGACCCCAGACGGCCACAGCCGGCTGGAGCTGGCGAAGTACCAGACCCCCGCGGCGATCGACGCCGGGCAGCATGACCAGCCGCATAACACGCTGGGCATGCATCGCGTCATGTTCGCCGTCGACGACATCGAGGACACCCTTGCCCGCCTGCGCCCTCACGGCGCCGAACTCGTCGGTGATGTGACCCGGTACGAGGACAGCTACCTGCTCTGCTACGTCCGCGGCCCCGAGGGGATCTTCGTCGGGTTGGCCGAGCAGCTCGGCTGATACGACATCTCCAGAGCCGTCCACTGACACCATCGAATCCAACGAGATGCCTCATGATCAACGAGACGGCCGGTTCAAGGGGCCATCTCTTTGATCATGGGGCACCCAGGTCAGGAGGGCCACAATGCCTCAAGGTCACGGATCGGTCCTGCTCTAGGCGTCGCGTTTGCGTAGCAGCAGGCCCCCGGCCACGAGCGCGGCGGCGGCCCACCCGGCGGTGACGCCAAGACCGGCCCAGGGGCTGAGGGGAAGGCTGTGCAGATCAGTGGTGGCCTGGATGGCGAGCCCGGCGCTCATCGGCCCGACCTGCTGGAGCAGGCGCTGCCAGTGCGGATCGCCGATCACCTGGGAGAGGATCGGGAGGAGGTAGAGCAGGCCGAGGACGACCCCGGTGCTGGTCGCGGAGTCCCGCACGATGGCCGCGATGCCGAGGCTGAGCAGGGCGATCAGGGTCAGGTAGAGGATCGACCCGGCGGTCGCGCGTAGCGTCGGCCCGTCGGCCAGGGACAGGGCAGGGAAGCCGCGGGTGGCTGTGAAGCCGTGGCGGGGCAGGATGAGCCGCCCAGCCAGCAGCGACCCGAGGACCGCGATGGTTCCGGCGACGGCGACGACGCCGGCGAGAGTGATGGCCTTGGCCGCGAGGACGGTGGCCCGATGCGGCATCGCCGTGAGGGTGGTGCGGATCATGCCCGAGCTGAACTCGCCGCTGATGACCAGTACGGCCAGGATGGCGGCCAGCGCCTGGCCGACCTCGACGCCGATGAGGCTGAGCTTGGTCAGGTCGCCGCCACAGCCGGCGGACGTGCATGTCACCACCGAGGTCGCCCCGGCGCTCAGGGCCACCGTCGCCGCGATCATGCCGAGCAGCAGCCACAGGGGGCCGGCGACGGTCCGTAGCTTCGTCCATTCCGCATGCAGCGCCGGACTCATGCGTCCCTCCTGCGAAGAAGGGCGGCTGCCACGGCCAGGCTTACCACCGCGTAGCCGGCCAGGACGGCGAGCCCGGCCCACGGTGCCAGCGGGTAGTACCCGTTGTACGGCGTAGAGATGCTCGTGACCTGGTGATACGGCACAAGCGTCTGCTGGACGGCGAAGGCCGCGGCCGGCGTCACCCGGGTCAGCCAGTCCGCCACGCCGGCGGGCATGAACGGGTTGGCGATCAAGACGTACGGCAGCACGATGGCCACGATGACGGTGGTGACCGCGCCGGCGCTGTGCCGGAAGATGGTGCCGGCGGAGAGGGCCAGGATCGAGGCGGTCGAGAGCAGCGCCGCGGTCCCGATCGCCACCCGTAGTTCGGTCGAAGACGCCACCGGGAAGATGTACACGCCGTTGGCCCGGGCGAGCCGCTCGCCGAGCGGAGCCGCGACGACCACTCCCACCAGCCCGGCGACGAAGGTGCCGGCTCCCAGCACGATCGCCTTGGCCGCCAGCACCCGGCTCCGCCTCGGGCTGGCGGCCAGGGTGACGCGGATCAGGTTCTGCCGGTATTCCGTAGTGATGTACAGCGCCCCTACGACGATCACCGCGATCAGGGCGGCGAACGTGCCGGTGAGGATGTCTCCGAGGGTGCCGCCGGTGGGCAGGGTTTCGCGAACGGCGGGCGCTATGTCGCCGGCACCGGTCACCGTGAAGCCGCCGTCAGATCCCGTGAACGAACCCGACGTGTGCTGCGGGTAGCCGGCGAAGCTGGGGGATTCCCGTCCCACCTGGTCGCCTGCCCAGTTGCCACCGGCCCAGCGCCCCTGGATACGAAGATCCCCGAAGACGGCCGTGGACGCACTGCCGCGCGTGCCCATGCCGTGCACGGAAGGCGGAGATGCGACGAACAGCCCGCCCTGCGCGGTCGGTCCGAGCCCCCTCACGTGCACGGTGCCCACCTTGGTCCAGTCCGTGCCGTCGGCGGAGGCGTAGCCGGTGATCGCGTCGCCCGAGCGGTCCAGCCGCAGCCGGCGAACGGACGCGGCGGAGACAGGGCCGGGGAGGCCGGCCGTGTCGTTGACGTAGTCGTGCTGCATCCGCACGCCGTGGCTGCCGGTGACCATGATCGCCGCGTAGGGTGATCCCTGGCGGGTGCTCTGCTTGATGATGAGCCCGGCCTTCGCCCACGGCACGATGCCAGGCCGCAGGTCCGCGGGACCCGTGGGGATGCTGCTCCTGAGCGCGGAAACGGAGACGGTGAGGCTGCCGTTTCCGGTCAGCGGCCGGTGCACGAAGTAGAAGCTGTCGGTGACCGGCTCACCGCCGGGTCCGGTCGGAACGGGCGGTGCGCCCTTCTGATTGGCACTGACCCCGGCGAGCAGGGCGAACAGCACCATCATCAGCGCCGCCGCCACCGTACCGGTCACCCAGCCCCGGACCGTCCAGAACTTGGTCCACTCCGCGTGCAGCACCTGGAGGAAGCCGTCCCGCTCACCCCGTTGGCCGGGTCGGTACGGCGTGGCGGTAGAGGTCATCGTGGTACCTCCGTGGGCGTCGCGGCGCGGAACTCGACCGCCTCGCGGGTGAGCTCCAGGTAGACGTCCTCGAGGGTGGCGCGGTGTGCTGATATCTCGGAGAACGGCACCGCGCTCTCGCTGAGCAGCGACACGATCCGATCCGCAGGCAGGCCGGAGACGGTGATGGTGTCGCGGCCGGTGGCCACCACGGTCGCGCCGGCATGCGCGAGCACCCTCATCGCGTGCGTACCGGCCGTGGTCCGGAGGGCCACCCGGCCCCCGGAGGCGGCCGCGATCAGGTCGGCCACGCCGGCGTCGGCGATGGCCTTGCCCCGCCCGGCCACGACGAGATGATCGGCGGTGTCCCGCACCTCGCTCATCAGGTGGCTGGACACCAGGACGGCGCGGCCCTGAGCGGCCAGCGACCGCAGGAAACCGCGCATCCAGATGATGCCGTCGGGATCCAGGCCGTTGAACGGCTCATCGAGCATGATGATCGGCGGGTCGCCCAACAGCGCCGCGGCGATCCCGAGCCGCTGGCGCATGCCGAGCGAGTAGCCGCCGGCCTTGCGCCGGGCCGCGGAGGTCAGGCCGACCTGCTCGATCACCTGGTCCACCCGCCGCGCGGCCAGGCCCTGTGAATGCGCCAGCCAGAGCAGATGGTGACGAGCGCTCCGGCCGGGGTGCAGCGCAGCCGCGTCCAGCAGTGAACCGACGTGGCTCAGCGGGTGCCGAAGGCTGTGGTACGGCCTGCCGTCGACGAGTGCGGTGCCCTCCTCGACCGCGTCCAAGCCCAGGATCACCCGCATCGTGGTGGACTTCCCGGCCCCGTTCGGTCCCACGAAGCCGGTCACCACACCCGGACGGACGGTGAAGGACATGCCGTCGAGGGCCAGGGTGGCTCCGTACCGCTTGCGCAGTCCGGCGACGACGATCCCTGGGGCGCTCATCGCAGCGAGCTCATGGTTCGAAATGGACTCATGCCGACGGTTGTACGCGGCACCCGGTTCCAGGCCGGTCGCAGCGGCTGCGACCCGGCTGGAACCTGGGATCTGGCATCGTTGAACGCATGGCACCTCGACCCGGCGGCCGGTTCGGCCGCCCCGCCCCCACGACGACCGGCGGTGAGCGGCGGTGAGGGTTCTCGTCGTCGAGGACTTCGAGGTCCTCGCCCGCTCCATCGGCACCGGGCTGCGCCGGGAGGGCATGGCCGTCGACGTCGTCCTGGATGGAACCGCCGCCCTCGACCGCCTGGCCGTCACCCGCTACGAGGTGGTGATCCTCGACCGCGACCTGCCCGGCGTCCACGGGGACGAGATCTGCCGGCGGCTCGCCAACGAACGCTCCGACAGCCGCGTGCTGATGCTGACCGCGGCCGACACGATCGAAGACCGCGTCGACGGGCTCAGCCTCGGTGCGGACGACTACCTGCCCAAGCCGTTCGCCTTCGCCGAACTGGTCGCCCGCATCCGGGCCCTGGCCCGCCGGGCCACCCCGCCGCTTCCTCCCACCCTCTCCTGCGCGGACATCACCCTGGACCCGGCTCGGCGGGTGGCCTTCCGCGCCGGCCGGCGTCTCGAGCTCAGCCCGAAGGAGTTCGCGCTCCTTGAATGCCTGCTGGCCTCGCCTGGCCTGGTCCTGCCGGCCGAGGAACTACTCGAACGAGTCTGGGACGAGGCGGCCGACCCCTTCACGTCTGCGGTCAAGCACACCATGCACCGGCTGCGAGCCAAACTCGGCGACCCGCCAGTGATCGAGACCATCCGCGAAGGCGGCTACCGGATCGGGCCACCATGACCGGCCCCCGGCCACTCCCCAGACGGTCCCTTCAGGCCCGGCTCGCGCTCTTCTACGCCGCAGGCATCTTCGTCGCCGGGATCGTGGTCCTCGCCATCGTCACCGTCCCCCTGGTCGGCATCCAGTCCACCGTCCCCGCCCACAGCTCAGCGCCAGGCACGATCACCGGCACCGGCCGGGGGATCGGCCCGCACCAGCTCCTCGTCGGCTCCGCCGTCGCGCTCGTCATCCTCATCCCCATCGCCCTCGCTGCCGGCTGGTTCGTCGCCGGCCGATTCCTCAGACCCCTGCGAGCCATCACCGACACCGCCAAGGCCATCTCCGCCGGAAACCTCCACCGGCGTCTCGACCTCGGCGAGCCCGCCGACGAGCTGACCGAGCTGGGCTGCATCCTCGACGACCTGTTCGCGCGCCTCCAGGCCTCCTTCGACGCCCACCGGCACTTCGTCGCCAACGCCTCCCACGAGCTACGCACCCCCCTCGCAGGCCTGCGCACCCTCCTCGAAGTCGCCCTGGCCGACCCCGACGCCGACGCCGACACCCTGCGCTCGGCATGCCAGGAGGCCCTCGCCCTCGGCGGACACCAGGAACGGCTCGTCCAAGCACTGCTCGCCCTGGCCACCAGCGAGCGCGGCGTCACCCGCACAGACACCCTCGACCTCGCCCAAGTCGCCGCAGGAGTGCTCGCCTCCCGTCGCGACCAAGCAGCACGGACCGGCATCGATCTCGCCGAACACCTGGCGCCCGCAGTGACGGCCGGGGACCCGAGACTGATCGAAAGCCTCATCGCCAACCTCATCGACAACGCCATCCGCCACAATCGCCCAGACGGGCACGTAGAGATCACCACTCGGACCTCCGGCACGCAGGCGACCCTCACGATCACCAACAGCGGCCCGGTCATCCCCGACAACCAGATCCAGCGCCTCTACCACCCCTTCCAGAGACTGGCGCTCGACCGTCACAGCCGCAGCGACGGCTACGGTCTCGGCCTCGCCATCGTCAACGCCGTCGCCCAAGCCCACCACGCCACCCTCACCACCAGCGCACGCCCCGAAGGCGGCCTGGCCATCACCGTACGGTTCGCACACACCTCGGACCCGAACCCCCGACATCAGCGGGACGACTACGCAGAACTCGCGACCTGAGCGCATATCGGGGGCCGGCCGGCGGCGGTGACCCGCAGCGCAAGCGTGGGCCGCTACTGCTCCCGCGCCTCCTGGCGATGCGTCAGGCGGCGGTGCGTTCGCTGACGGGCCGGCGGCGCAGGCTCGCCTGCTGGAGAGCCGGTGGCACGTATGCCTGGTCGAGTGCGCCGACGTCGGTGCCCGGCGGGACGATCTCGTCGATCCGGTCGAGGATGTCGTCGGTGAGTGTCACGTCGATGCCGGCGAGAAGGTCGTCGAGGTGGCTCATCGTGCGCGGCCCGACGATCGCGCTGGTCACGCCGGGATGAGCGATCGCGAACGCCATGGCGAGGTGGGTCAGCGGCAAGCCGGCCTCCTCGGCGAGCGAGATGAACCGCTCGACGGCGTCGAGACGGCGCTCGTCGTTGAGGTGCTTGAAGAGGCCGGCGCGGCGGAGTTCGTTCTGCCGGCCCTTGCGGACGCGCCCCGTGAGCAGTCCCTGCCCGAGCGGGCCCCAGACCAGCGTGCCCACCCCAAAGCGCTGAGCGACCGGCAGCACCTCGCGTTCGATGCCGCGGTCGAGCAGCGAGTACGGCGGCTGCTCTGTGTGGAACCGGTCCAGACCGCGCCGCTCGGCGACCCACTGGGCTTCGATGATGCCGGACGCCGGCATCGTGGACGTCCCGATCGCACGGACCTTCCCGCTGTGGATCAGGTCGGAGAGCGCGGAGAGCGTCTCCTCGATGTCCGTGGTGGAGTCCGGCCGCTGGACCTGGTAGAGGTCGATGTGGTCGGTCTGCAGGCGGCGCAGCGAGTTCTCGACCGCGGTCACGATCCAGCGCCGCGAGGCGCCCTGGTGATTGGGGTCGTCACCCATCGGGCGGCCCACCTTGGTCGCGAGGACGACGTTGTCCCGTCGCCCCTTGAGCGCCTTGCCGACGACCTCTTCGGAGTCGCCGTAGACGTCAGCGGTGTCGATGAGGTTGATTCCCGCGTCCAGCGCATGGTGGATGATGCGGGCCGAGTCGTCGGGGTCGGGGTTGCCGACGGACGTGGCGAACATCAAGGCGCCGAGCGCATAGGGGCTGACCTTGATACCGGTCCGGCCGAGTGTGCGGTACTGCATGCGAAATCTCCCTTTCTCCGCAAAAGATCTAAATGCTCTGCAACGCCGACCAATCCGCGGAAGGCGGATGTTGCTGTCGTGCGGACGCCGCATGTGGCACGCGGCACCTCTGCGGTGCTCGTCTCGTCGCACCTGCGGGGGCGCCGCCGGTTCGCCGAGCCGGCTTCCAGCGTGCGGTGGTACGGGCGCCGGCGGGAGAGACGTCCTTATCCGGGGACGGGCGGTCCCTGGCTGCGGCCGGCTTCCCGCGGCATGGTGGGGGTGTGGACAGAACCGAACTGGCCGACTTCCTGCGCCACTGCCGTACCCGGCTCGTCCCTGCCGACGTGGGGCTCTCGCAGGGCGCCCGGCGCCGCACCCCGGGACTGCGCCGGGAGGAGGTGGCGCAGCTGGCGGGTATGTCCACCGACCACTACACGCGGCTGGAGCAGGCCAGGGGCTCACGCCCGTCCCGCCAGATGCTCGCCGCCGTCGCCCGCGCGCTGCGGCTGACCGGCGACGAACGGGACCACCTCTTCCATCTGGCCGGCGAGGAGCCCCCGCGCAACCGGCCGAGCACGGAGCACGTCCGCCCTGGCCTGCATCTCGTCCTCGACCGGCTGACCGACACTCCCGCCCAGGTGGTGAGCGACCGCGGCGACATCCTCGCGCAGAACGCGATGGCCAAGGCGCTCCACGGTGACGCGTCCGCCCGCCCCGAGGCGGAGCGCAACGTCGTCTGGCGCTACTTCACGGACCCCTCCGCACGGGAACTCTTCCCGGCCGAGGACCGTGACCGTGCCGCCCGCGTAACGGTGGCGGATCTGCGCGCCACATTCGCCCGCCGCCCGGACGACGCGCGGCTGGCAGGGCTCGTACGCCGGCTCCGCGCCCGTAGCGAGGAGTTCTCGGCTCTGTGGGACACCCACGATGTCGCCGTACGCCGCGCTGACATCAAACGCTTCCTGCATCCGGTCGTCGGCCTGCTGGAGCTGGACTGCGAGGTACTGCTGAACCCGGAGCACGACCAGCGGCTGATCGTCCACACCGCCCGTCCGGGCAGCAGGTCCTACGAACGGCTGGAGCTGCTGCGCGTGGTCGGCCTCCAGGATCTGACCCCTGGCTGAACCGCGCGGCCGGTCGTCACGTGCTGGGTTGCGTGAGATCTGGTGCAACCCTTGGGTTGCGTCTGGAGCTATTGATGTGCAACTCTGGGGTTGCACCCAATGGTGATAGCGAAGGAGTCTGCACATGAGCGAGGATCGGATCGAACGCGAGACCCTGATCGCGGCGTCCCTGGAGCGGGTCTGGTCGCTGGTGGCCGAACCCGGGTTCTGGGTGGCCGACAAGGCGAGCCTGCCCGGCACCGTGGCAAGGGAAGGTGAGTCGATGGTGGCGAAGAACCCGGAGTACGGCGACTTCCCGGTACGCGTGGAGAAGGTCGAGCCGCCGACGTACCTGGCGTACCGCTGGGCCAGCGCGTTCCCCGGACAGGAGCTGCGAGAGGACAACAGCACCCTGGTGGAGTTCACGCTGACCCCGGAGGGCGACAGCACCCGGCTCCGCGTCGTCGAGAGCGGGTTCGCTGCGCTGGCCGGCACCGAGGAGCTGCGCCACCAGGCGATGAAGGACAACAGCGGCGGCTGGCCCCAGGAACTCGACGCGCTCAAGGCACGCGCCGAACAGCCGTCCGTGTGACGGACGAACGCCCCGTCGCCGCCGAGGCCGTCGACAGCGTCCTGGCCGCCCTGGCCGACCCGACGCGACGGCAGCTGCTTGATCTGCTCGCCGCACAGGGCGAGGCCACTGCGACGACACTCGCCGAACGACTTCCCGTCTCGCGGCAGGCGGTGGTCAAGCACCTCACCGTGCTGGACGCCGCCGGGCTGGTCTCCGGGAGCCGGGTCGGACGCGAGGTGCGCTACACGGTACGGCCCGCGGCTCTGGACGCGACGGCGCAATGGATGACCGCGCTAGCGACCGACTGGGATCGGCGCCTGGCCAACATCAAACGCGCCGCCGAGGCCGCAGAGCGCGACCCGGACTAGCACTCCGGCTACGGCTCTCCGCGCGGGCTGCTCGGTCCGTCCGCCCAGAAAGGCGGATCGCCGAGCGGCCCGCGCCTGCCCCGCCCCCAGGGCGGCAGCGACCGCTCTCCGGGGATCCGGTTGAGATCCCCGATGACCTGCAAGAACACATCGCCGACCGGCTCTGCCGGCCGGCCCGGCAGCGTGCCGATCGTTGACAGCACCGGGTTCTCGAAGAAAAGGAATCGCTCGTGACTACCGAAACAACCCTGCCTCCACGTTTCAGCGGCAGGCAGCGGTTGATCCTGTTCGTCCTGCTCGGTGCCGGGTTCATGCTGTCCGTGGACTTCTCGATCCTGAACGTCGCGCTGCCGGAGGTCGGCGCGGGCGTCGGGCTGGATGTGACCGGGCTCCCCTGGATCGCCTCCGCGTACGCGCTGCCCGCCGCCGGCTGTGCCCTTCTGTTCGGCCGGATGGGGGACCTGTTCGGCCGCCGCAGGCTGTTCCTGTCCGGGGTGGTCCTGCTGACCGGGGCCTCGTTGCTCGGCGGCTTCGCGTCCGGCCCCGAGACGCTCCTGGCCGCCCGCGCGCTGCAGGGCTTCGCCACCGCGATGGCCATCCCCGCCGCGTTGTCACTGCTCACCACCACTTTCACGGAAGGCGCAACCCGCGACCGCGTCCTCGGCCTCAACGGCGCGCTGCTCTCCGGCGGGTTCACCGTCGGCGCGCTGGTCGGCGGCACTCTGGTCAGCCTGATGAGCTGGCGGGCCGCGTTCTTCATCAACGTCCCGGTCGCCGTGGTCATCCTGCTGCTCACTCCCTTCCTGATCCGCGAGAGCAGCCTGCCGGACCGGGTGAAGCTGGACCTGCCTGGAGCGGTGACGGTGACCGGCGGTCTGCTGGCCGTGATCTACGGGGTCATCGAGAAGAACATCCCCTCGGGCGTCGCCGGTGTGCTGCTGCTGGCCGCGTTCTGGGTGATCGAGCTGCGCTCGCCCGCGCCGCTCGCCCCGGTGCGCATCCTCAAGCGGCCCACGGTGAAGTGGGGCAACTACGCGGGGCTCGTGGTCTTCACCATGGAGACCGCCATGATCTTCCTGATGACGCTCTACCTGCAGAGCATCCTGCACTTCTCCCCGCTGATCACCGGCTTGATCTTCGGCGTCCCGGGTCTGGCGGCCGTGGCCGCCGGGGTGATCGCCGGGCGTTTCATCGGGCGCTTCGGCAGCCGCACGGTCCTGGCCGTGGGCATGTCCGTGCAGGGACTGGCGACCCTCCCGCTGGTGTTCCTCGGCGCCGATCGCGTGGCGCTCGCGGTCCTGGTCCCCGCGCTGTTCATCGGGTTCTTCGGGCACGTGACCTCCATCGTGGCGTACACGGTGACCGGGACCTCCGGTCTGCCCGAGGAGGAGCAGGGCCTGGCCACCGGCCTGACCTCGATGACCCAGCAGGTGGCCATCACCGTCGGTATCCCGATCCTGAGCTCGGTCGCCGCGACGCAGAGCGGGGAGCTGACCGGCATCCACCTCGCGCTGAGCGTGAACGTGGCGGTGACGCTCGCCAGCGTGGTCTTCATCTGGTTCGGGCTGCGTCCGCGCGGCGAGCGCCGCCCGGCGCCGGCGGCCGTACCGGTGCCGAAGGAGGCCGAGGAGGCACTGGCCGCGTCTTCGGACTGAGCAGGTGCTGACCCGGGCCGGGAACTCGCCGGGACCTGG
Organism: Actinomadura scrupuli; assembly: GCF_050971785.1. Taxonomy (NCBI): domain Bacteria; kingdom Bacillati; phylum Actinomycetota; class Actinomycetes; order Streptosporangiales; family Thermomonosporaceae; genus Actinomadura; species Actinomadura scrupuli. The sequence goes on from NZ_JBPCCU010000003.1 coordinate 627,462, forward strand.
GGGAGATGCCGCGCACGATCGGCTTACTCGGCGAGCTCCAGCATGGGTTCGCCACAGGATTGGCACCCGGCGTGGACATCGAGGTGGTTGAGGATCTCGGCGTACTCGGAGTGGCCCTTGAGGGCCGCGGCGGCGGCGAGCAGGTAGCGGGTGCTGATCTGATCGTGCTCCGCCGCGGCCAGGGTCTCCGCCAGCAGGGTCAGGGCCTGGGGGAGTGCCCGCCGATAGGCATCGGCGAGGTCGTCGGGCAGGTCGGCTGAGGTCTCCGTATTCGCCGGAGCACATGGCCATGAGCCCGACCACGTAGAGGTAGTCGTCACGCTGGGCTGGAGGCAGGTCGGATCGATCACCCGGTACGCGCGGGAAGGACCTTGAGCAGTCGTTCGGCCAGGGCGGCTGCCGAGGCGGGGTTCTGTCCGGTGAACAGGTTGCGGTCGACCACCGTGTAGGGCTTCCACGCCTCGCCCTTGGTGAAGTCGACGCCCAGGCCGATGAGTTCGTCCTCCAAAAGCCAGCGGGCCTTCGGGCCGATCCCCACGGCGTTCTCCTCCTCGTTGGTGAACGCGGTGATCCGGTAGCCGGCGAAGGGCGATACGCCGTGGATCCTGGTCGCCAGCATCGCCGCCGGGGCGTGGCAGACGATGGCGAGGGGCTTGCCGGAGGCGAGCGCCGCGGTCACCAACCGGCCGGCGTCCGCGTCGACGCACAGGTCTTCCATGGGGCCGTGGCCGCCGGGGAGGTAGACGGCGTCGTAGTCCTCCAGGCGGGCGTTCGCCAACTGGAGTGGCCTTCGCATCACCTCTGCGGAGCGGATGATGGCCTCGAGTTCGAGGGCGATCTGAGCGCTGCCGGCCATCTCGGGGCGCAGGCTCATCATGTCCACGGTCGGGATCACCCCGTGGGGCGTCGCGACCACGACCTGGTGGCCGGCCTCGGTGAGCGCCTTGTAGGGGGCCGCGAACTCCTCGGCCCAGTAACCCGTCGCGTACCTGGTGCCGTCCTTGAGCGTCCAGTACGCCGCCCCGGTCATCACGAAAAGTAGCTTCGCCATCGGGCAACCGCCTCCTCACGTGCGGCTGATGCGGTTGGCGCACATCTGTTACAGACGACATTCTATGACCGAGTGTGATCGAGGCCACACGGCGGTGCGCGCCGCACCGCAGGGCGCGTCCATCTACGGCGCCGGCTCCTTCGCCGAGGTCGGCATCCTCCTGCCGTTGCCCAAGGAGCACATCCAGTGGGACCCCGGAACCTTCGAGGAGGAGACGGAGAACGCCCGGGACACCTGGGAGATGCTGGGCGGCCAAGAAGGCCTCGGCATCGACCCGAAGCACATCCTCGCCTGGGGCATCACCTCAGGCCCCGACATCCTGTGCTGGCTGACCACCGACCCCGACCCCGACGACTGGCCCGTCCTGTGGTCTGTGGCCGACACGCCAAAGACGACTTCACTCTCTTTCCGTGGGCATGGTCGAATTCCTCCGCGGGCTGCTCCTGGACGAGTACGACCCCTACCCCCTCAGCATCGACCTCCGCGGCGCCTCTCCGCGCTACGTGCACTGGCTTGAACAACAAAGGCGCTGGGGGCGGGCTTGGACCCCAGCTCCGGTGAGCCAGGACGGCTTCATCCCGGGATGCCGCTGGTGATGTAGTGGTGCAGGTGGGACGTGCCCTCCAGCATGGCGGCGGCCGTCCGAGTCAGGGCGGCATGGCGTTCGGCGATGGCGGCGCGCAGCGCCTCGCTGCTGCCGGTGCGGCGCAGGCCGTCGAGGATGGCCCTGAACATGTACAACCTCGCCCACCGCCACGACGACGACCTCGTCGACCAGCTCGCCGCTGACGGCATTGCCTACGTGCCGTTCTTCCCCCTGGGCGGTTTCACGCCCCTCCAGTCGCAAGCCCTCTCGCAAGTCGCGAGTCGGCTGGAGGCGACGCCGATGTCGGTCGCGCTGGCCTGGCTGATGCGGCGCTCGCCGAACATCCTGCTCATCCCCGGCACCTCGTCCACCGCCCACCTGCGCGAGAACACCGCGGGTGCCGGACTGTCCCTCTCCGACGAGGATGTGGCCGAACTGGACAGCATCGGCCACTGAACAAGCACCGGTTTCCGATGTTCCCGGCCGCGGATCAGTCCTCGCTCTCCTCGTCGTCGCCGGCCGCTGGGTCGCGCAGGGGCCGCAGGCCCCATCCGGCTGGGGTGGAGGCGCGGAAACTGTAGCGGCCGAGCACGTTTAAATCTTGAGTGTCACGTCGGCGGCCGGGCGAGTTTGGCGGCCACGGCGTCGAGGACCCAGTCCAGGCCGGTCGCGAAGGACGCTTCGGCGTCCACCTCCGTGCCGTCGTACACGGCCTTGGTCAGCGCCGGGAAGCGGCCCGTGGCCAGCATCTTCCTCAGATGCGGGCCGGAGGCGCGCTGCCAGTCGCGCTTGGACAGGCCCGTGGCGCGCTCGGCCCGCAGGTTTGCGATCTCGCGTCTGATCGCGCCAGTGACGTAGGCGCTGACGGTCTCCACGGCGCGCATGACGGTGTCGAGGTCGGTGAGGCCGTCGAGCGCGGCCAGCGTGGCCTCGGTCACGGAGAGGGCGTTGGGGCCCAGGGTCGGACGGCCGCCGAGCAGGTCGGCCAGCCATTCGTGACGGAGGGTGGCCTGCCTGGTGCGGTGGGCGCGGACGCGCAGCACCTCCCGCCAGTCACCGGGCTGCTCCTCGGGGAGGATCTCGGCGTAGACCTCGTCCACCATGAGGTCGAACAACTCCTCCTTGGTGGAGATGTATCTATACAGCCGCATCGGGCCGGCGTCCAGCCGGGCGGCGACCTTGCGCAACGACACCGCCTCCAGCCCGCCCTCGTCGGCCAGCGTGATGGCGGCGGCGACGATCCGCTCCCGGTCGAGCGGCGCGGGGCGAGTCGGCGGCTCCGGCCGGTCCCACACAGTCATGGTCACACCGTCCTGTTGCGATACATCGTCATGGAGATACAGTGTATCGACATGAGACACCGTATTGCCGTGATCGGGAGCGGCCCCGGCGGCCTTGCCTTCGCCCGTGTCCTGCACCGCCATGGTCACCCCGTCACCGTTCTCGAGCGCGATCCTGCCCCCGACGCCCGTTCGCCAGGCGGCACCCTGGACCTGCACGAAGGAATGGGCCAGCTCGCACTGGAGAAGGCGGGGCTGCTGGCGGAGTTCCAGGCGCTGTCGCGTCCCGAGGGGCAGGCCATGCGCATCCTGGACACGAACGGGACCGTCCTTCGCGACTGGAAACCCCGTCCGGGTGAACGGGCCAATCCCGAGATCGACCGCGGGCAACTCCGCGACCTGCTAATCGGCCCCCTCGACGTCCAATGGGGGCGGCGCGTGACGGAGGTAGTGCCGCAGACCCATGCAGGCGTGCTCGTCCATTTCGCGGACGGGCGACAGGAGACGTTCGACCTCGTGATCGGCGCGGACGGCGCCTGGTCCAGAGTCCGCCCGGCGATCTCGTCCGCGATGCCGCACTACACCGGCGTCACCCGGGTCGAGACCTCCCTGGACGACATCGACACCCGCCACCCTGACCTCGCCCGGTTGATCGGCGACGGTTCCGTGGCTGTGTACGGCGTGAACCGCAACCTCGTCGCCCAGCGCAACAGCGGCGGCCACGTCAAGGTGGGCGCCCAGTTCCGCGCGCCGCTGGACTGGCACACGGACCTGGACCTGGAACTGGCCGACGCCGAGGCCGTGCGATCAAGCCTGCTGGCTCTCTTCGACGGCTGGGCCGCTCCCGTCCTCGACCTCCTCCGCCACGGCACCGCTTTCGTCCACCGCCCCCTCTACGTCCTGCCCGTGTCCCACACCTGGGCCCACGTCCCCGGGGTGACGCTGCTGGGTGACGCCGCCCACCTGATGCCCCCATTGGGGGCGGGTGCGAACCTCGCGATGCTGGAAGGCGCCGAACTCGCCGAGTCCATCGCCGCCGCCCCCGGCCCTGGAGATCTGGACGAGGCCGTCCGCGCCTTCGAGGAGCAGATGTGGGCACGGGCCGGCAGATGGGCGAAAATCACGACAGCCGGTCTGGAACGCCTCGTGAGTCCGGACCCAACTCAAGCCCTCGCCGTCTTCGACGAAGTCCAGCCATCCTGACCGCCGAATTAATAACTGCGGCGGACCGCTGTCCCACCACGCGCCTCCCCGAGCCCTCAGAGCAGGTTGTAAACGCCACTGACCAGCGACAACACCACACATAACGACTGGTGGCAGGTTCCTATCAATGGGTGCTCAGGCGCCGAGGCCGAGGTCGAGGCGGCGGTCCATGTCAATGTCGATCGTGCCGTAGAGGTTGGCGCTGGACCAGAGCAGAGGCGAAGGACCGCGTTTGCCGGCGTCGGTCAGCTTCTACTGCCAGGCTGGGTCGGTGGGCTCATCCCTGAACTTCCCGTACGCCTCGGCCTGCTCATCAGTTAAGAACTCAACCGGCACGTGGCCAGGCTAGCGGGGCCTCCGCCCGATCAGTGAGCCGTCCTTCGAACCCCTGCGAGGAAGATCCCTTCCGTGATATCGACCCCCGAGGCCATGATCAATCTCACCGATACCCACGGTTCGATTGATCCCCGAGGCCGGTTCACGACAGGCGGTGGCGGATCCACCAGGTGCAGAGCCCGCCCAGGAGCCCGGCGAGGACGAGGTAGATCACGGTTTCGTACAGCTGCAGGGCCCAGAAACGGCCGGCGGGCTGGTAGGTCACCTGCTGCCGGTAGCCCAGGCGGGTGAACCTGGCGAGGCATTCCCGGCTCGCCGGCCCGGACCCCGAGCCCGGTGGGCAGCTGAGCATCCAGGAGGGCACCGGGGCCGGGTGTCCGGCCGCATTGACGGTGTGCTGGGAGATGACCCAGGCGCCGGGCTTGTCGATGGTCACGGTCAGGTTGTTGAACATGTTGAGGTTCATCAGGTTGGCGTTGGTGACCGTCGTGGTGAGGTGCTCGGGGGCGACGAGGTGGGGCCGGACCCCGACGGACATGGTGACCTGGACGACGGCGAAGACGGCCAGCACGATGGCCATGGCCGGCAGGGTGCGGCGGACGATGACCCCGATGGTGACGCCGAGGACGAAGGCGAGCGCCGCGTGGCCGACGGGGACGAGCCCGCGTGCGTCGAATATCTCGGGTGACAGCCGGGGGAAGATCAGGAGCCCGGGGCCGGGCATGCCGGTGACGTTGCCGATGGCCTCGTCGATGGGGCCGGCCCACCAGGTCACCGCGAGGCTGAGCAGCCCGGCGGCGGCCATGGCGGCCAGGCCGGTGAGGCCGAGCTTGGTGACCAGCCAGCGGGTGCGGGTGGTCTGGGTCCAGGCCAGCCGGTGGGTTCCGGCGTCCAGCTCGCGGGTGACCAGCGGGGCTCCCCAGAACAGGCCGATGATGAACGGCAGGGCGAGCACGGCCAGGACGCCGGCGACGTACAGGCCGGTGCAGGTGCCGCTGATCTCTCGGAGGAAGTCGTTCCCCCTGGTGCGGTACTGGTGCGCCAGCCGGGGGCCGGTGGCCGCGAGGGCGACGGCGAAGACGGCGATCGCGCCGTAGACCACCGCGGCCTGGGTACGGAACTGGCGCCAGGTCAGCCAGATCATGGGTGAACCTCCAGTGCGGAAGCGGACATGCTCATGTAGGCCAGGACGAGGTCTTCCAGGCCGACCGGGCCGACCGTCCAGGCGGGGCCGTCGGGCGCGGTGTCCGCGCGGACGAGCATGGTGGTCTGCCGGTCGGTGCGGTGGGCCGAGACGACCTCCACCCCGGCGGGCAGGGCGTCCGGGTCGAGACGCGGCGCGGTGAGCAGGTGGTGTGTGGCCAGCAGGCCGGTGACGTCACCGGCCACCCGCACGCGGGAGGCGACCAGCACGATGAGGTAGTCGCAGACCCGTTCCACGTCGGAGACCAGGTGGGAGGAGTGCACGACGCTGAGTTCCCGCCCGGCGGTGGCGTCGCTCAGGTCCCGCAGGAACTCCCGCCGGGCGAGCGGGTCGAGGCTGGCGACCGGCTCGTCGAGGATCAGCAGCTCGGGCCGTTTGGCGATGGCGAGAGTGAGGGCGAGCTGGGCGCGCTGGCCGCCGGACAGGTTCCCGGCCCGCCGGCCGGGCGCCAGGCCGAGCCGCTCGATGCGGGCCCGTGCCAGGGTGTCGTCCCAGCCCGGGCTGAGCCTGGCGCCGAGCTCGAGATGCTCGGCGACGGTCAGCCGGGCGTAGGTGGGCGTGTCCTGGGCGACGAAGCCGACCTTGGCCAGCTGCGCCCGGCCCCCGGCGGGACGCCCGCCGCACACCTCGATCGTGCCCGCCGTCGGTGCCAGCAGACCGGCGGCCAGGCTCAGCAGGGTGGTCTTCCCGGCCCCGTTGGGGCCGACCAGCCCCACGACCCGCCCGGCCGGGATCTCGAGGGTGCACTCTGACAGCGCCCAGCGCCGCCGGTACCTTTTGCCCAGTCCCTGGGCCCGCAGAACGGCGGTCATGCCATGTCCTCCTGGGTGATCGGCCGGAAAAGCATGCCGCTCACTGTGCGGGTCCCCGCCTGGCACCCGCACCGGCCGGAAGTACGGTTCGAGCGCGGCCGGTCGTACTTTCGGCCGCTGTGCGCGCCCGGGGCCGCTACGTAGCCTGAACGGCATGAACCTGCTGGATCGCCTGGCCGACCTCCTGGATCGCCTCGCCGAACGGAGCGGGATCGCCGCCGATGCCGGGCTCGGGGTCGTGTTCGCGGCGGTGCTCGTCCTGCAGGGCATCGCGCTCGCCCATACCGGTGGCAACTGGGCGTTCGACTGCGCCGTCGGGACGGCGTTGTGCGCGGTCGCCCTGCTGCGGCGGCGGAACCCCGCGTGGGCGGCCGCCATCGGCCTCGCCATCTTCACGGCCGCGGACCTGGCCGCCAGGCACCTGCCCGGCCGCCCCCACCCGGATGTCGGCGCCTCGGCCCTCGCGCTGTTCGTGCTCGGCGCCGCCGCGGTCCGGGTGCTGCCGGTCGCGCAGGCCGCGGCCATCTGGGCCGCCGGGGTCGCGGTGGTGGCCGGCCTGGGGATCACGATCTCCCCGGGCTCCGCGGCCGCGCCGGGGCGTGTCGAGGTGGGGGTGTGGGCTCTCGCCCTCGGCGCCGGACTGCTGCTGCGCTACCGCGACTGGCGCCGCAGGACCGCCATCTGCCGCCGTGCGGCGGCCATCGAGACGGTACGGCGTGACGAGCGCCTGGAGCTGGCCAGAGAGCTGCACGATGCCACCGCCCACCACATCACCGGCATCGTGATCCAGGCACAGGCCGCCCGGATCGCGGCCAGGAGGCACGCCGACACGCTCGACAGCGCCCTGGCCGGCATCGAGTCCGTCGGCACCGACGCGCTGACCTCGATGCGCCAGGTCATCGGCCTGCTCCGGGACGCCGACGAGGGCGGCGGACTCACCCCTGGCCCCGAACGGCTCACCGACCTCGTCGAACGTTTCGCCCGGCGCGGCCTCGCCGTACGGCTCAGCCTGCCGGACGGTCCCGCCGATCCGACCTGGCCACCCGAGGTGACCACCACCGTCCACCGAGTCGTCTCCGAGGCCCTCACCAACATCACCCGGCACGCCCCCGGCGCCCGCGAGGTGAGCGTGACCCTCACCCACAACGCGCGGGCCATCGTCGTGGAGATCACCGACGACGCTCCGTCGGCCGGCTCGCCCCGGTTCCCGCACACCAGCGGATACGGTCTGGTCGGCATGCGCGAGCGCCTCGAGGCCCTCGGCGGAACCCTCAGCGCCGGTCCGGGCCCCGTGACCGGCTGGTCGGTGCGCGCCACCCTGCCCGCCCCGGGCAGGCCATGACCATCCGGGTCCTGCTCGCCGACGACCAGGCGATGATCCGCAGCGGGCTGCGTCTCATCCTCGAGGACCAGCCGGACATCACGGTGGTCGCGGAGGCCGTGGACGGCGCCGAAGCCGTCGGCCTGGCGCGGCGCCTCCGCCCCGACGTCTGCCTCGTCGACATCCGGATGCCCCGCCTGGACGGCATCGAGGTCACCCGCGCCCTGGCCGGCCCCGGCGTCCCCGACCCGCTCCGGGTGGTGGTCGTCACGACTTTCGACCTCGACGAGTACGTCTACGGCGCTCTGCGGGCCGGGGCCGTCGGATTCATCCTCAAAGACTCGGGGCCCGCCCTGCTCGCCGAGGCCGTCCGGGCCGCCAGCACCGGAGACGCCCTGATCTCACCGTCGATCACCCTCCGGCTGCTGCGCCACCTCGCGCCCGCCAAGACCCCGGCCGTCACCGCGCCCGAGGTGCCGATCTCCGAGCGGGAGACCGAGGTGATCCTGTGCATCGCCAAGGGCCGTACCAACCATGAGATCGCCGCCGAGCTGTTCATCTCCCTCAGCACGGTCAAGAGCCACCTGGCCAACGTCCAGCTGAAACTGGGGCTCCGCAACCGGGTGGAGGTCGCCGCGTGGGCCTGGGAGAACCGGCTCATGGACACCGCCGGCGGCTGACGTACCCGAGATCGGCGACGAGTTCCGGCTGCTCCTGGGCGATGTGCGACGCCGTCCCCGCGGGGGCACATCACCGGGGACGGCACCGTCGCGTACACCGATGGGTGGAGGGGGTTCCCCCCAGGGATGCACGGCTCATCCGGCGAGGTCAGCCGGGCGGCTCATGTGCCGGGCGGGCGGGCGGACCCAGACTGGTCTCCGGCCGACCGTCACCCCCGAGAGAGACAAGCCATGATCGAAGCTCACGCGCTCACCAAGTGCTACGGGAGGAAGACCGCCGTCGCGGATCTCAGTTTCACCGTCCGGCCCGGTCTGGTCACCGGGTTCCTCGGGCCGAACGGTGCGGGGAAGTCCACCACGATGCGGATGATCCTGGGGCTGGACGCTCCCACCGCCGGGCGGGTCACGGTCAACGGCAAGCACTACGCCGCGCACCGCGCTCCGCTGCACGAGGTCGGGGCGATGCTGGAGGCCCGCGCCATCCATACCGGCCGTTCGGCCTTCCACCATCTGCTGTCGCTGGCGATCACCACGGGCATACCGCGCAGCCGGGTGGAGGAGGTGGTCGACCTCGTCGGGCTGCGGCAGGTGGCCGGGAAGCGGGCCGGTGGCTTCTCGCTGGGCATGAGCCAGCGGCTCGGCATCGCCAGCGCCCTGCTCGGCGACCCGGCCACGGTCGTCCTCGACGAGCCGGTGAACGGCCTGGATCCCGAGGGCGTCCTGTGGATCCGCCATCTGCTCAAGGATCTGGCCGCGGAAGGGCGCACGGTGCTGGTCTCCTCGCATCTGATGAGCGAGATGGCGCTCACCGCCGAGCACCTCATCGTGATCGGCCGTGGCCGGCTGATCGCCGACACCTCGGTCGAGGAGTTCACGCGGCGCGCGGCGGGTGATTCGGTGCTCGTACGCACCGACGAAGCGGAACGTCTGCGCCGGGCCCTGGCCGGGCCGGAGGTGGCCGTGGTGTCACAGGAGCCTGGCACGTTGGAGGTCACGGGTCTGAGCAGCTGCCGGATCGGCCGGATCGCCGCCGACAACCGGATCGCGCTCGCCGAGCTGACCCCGCGGCGGGCGTCGCTGGAGGAGGCGTTCATGGAGCTGACCCGCGGCGCCGTCGAGTACCAGACCCCGGACCGGCTTCCGGCCGGCGCGGCCGCGGACGGGCGTGCGGCATGACCACCGATGCCCTTGCCCGCCCCGCCGCCGCACGCGGCCACGTCACCCAGGCCAGGGTGCTGCACTCGGAGTGGATCAAGCTCCGCACGCTGCGCTCGACGTTCGCCACGCTGCTCGCCGCCGCCGTCATGATGATCGGGTTGGGCCCGCTCTTCTCGGCCGTCACGGCCGATCGCTGGTCCGCCATGAGCGCGGCCGAGCGGGCGGCACTCGACCCGACCGCGCTGAGCCTGATCGGGTTCTTCCTGGCCCAGCTCGCGGTCGGGGTCCTGGGGGTGCTCGTGGTCACCGGCGAGTACTCGACCGGCATGATCCGTGCGAGCTTCTCGGCCGTGCCGCGCCGGTTGCCGGTCCTGTGGGCGAAGGCGGCCGTGTACGGGGTGGTGACCTGGGCGCTGATGACCGGCGCGTCCCTGGCGGCGTTCCTGGCCGGCCAGGCGCTGATGTCCGCCACGGACGCCGGGGCGTCGCTGGGCGACCCGGGCGTCACCCGCGCCGTCCTCGGTACCGGCCTGTATCTGACCGTCGTGGCGCTGCTGAGCGTCGGGATCGGCGCGATGATCCGCAACACGGCGGGCGGTACGGCCACCGTCTTCGGGCTGCTGCTGGTGCTGCCGGAGCTCGTGAACGCTCTCCCGTCCTCCTGGTCCGGCCGGGTCGGCCCGTACCTGCCGAGCAACGCGGGGCACGCGATCGCCGTCCTTCACCCGGATCGGCATACGTTGCCGCCGTGGACCGGATTCACGGTGTTCTGCCTGTACGCGGCCGGAGCCCTCGCGGGCGCCGCGCTGGTGCTGAGACGACGGGACGCATAGTGGCCGAGGGGGCGGCGGCCGGTCCCGGGCCGGGCATCCGATGACGGCGACCGCGCCCGTCACGACGCCGGATGGGCCGTGGCGCACCCTGATCGGGTGCGTCCGGTCGCAGCGGGCGCGCGTCCGGCTGTGGCCGGTGGCTCTGGACGCATTGCTGGTGGCCGCACTGTTCGTCCCCACCACCTTCGCCGTCCGCCTCGGCCTGCGGGACCATCCCTGGCATCTGGCCCTTCAGGTCGCCCTGCTGCTGCCTCTGGTCTGGCGGCGGCGGGCGCCCTTGGCGGTGTTCGCCGCGGTGGCCGCCGCGGCCTTCGCCCAGTGGCTGGCCGACGTCCAGCTTCCGGGTGACGTCGCGCTGCTGGTCGCCCTTTACACGGTCGCCGCACACTGCGGACGCGGCCGCCTGCTGCTCGCCGGTGCCGTTCTCGAAGCGGGGATCCTGATGGCCTCGGTGGCCTGGTCATCGGAGGGGAAGTACCTCGGGTCGGTCGTGGGGCTGACCGCCATGGCCACCGCCTCCGCCGTCATCGGCACCAACACCCGGACCAGGCGTGCCTATCTCGCGTCGGTGGAGGACCGGGCGGTACGCCTGGAGCGGGAGCGCGACCAGCGGGCCCAGCTCGCGGTGGCCGAGGAACGGGGCCGTATCGCCCGGGAGATGCACGACATCGTCAGCCACAACCTGTCGGTGATGGTCGCACTCGCCGACGCCGCGGTCTTCGCGCAGTACCGCAGCCCGGACAAGACGACCGCCGCCATGCGGCAGATCTCCGGCACCGGGCGGCAGGCACTGACCGACATGCGGCGGTTCCTCGGGGTCCTGCGGGCCGACGAACCGGACGCCCTGCGTCACCCGATGCCCGGCCTCGCGCAGCTCGGCGCACTCATCGACCAGGTGCGCGCGGCCGGGCTGCCGGCCCGGCTCCGGCTGGAGGGCGATGACTCCGCCGTCCCTCCCGCCGCGCAGCTCACCGTCTACCGCCTGGCACAGGAAGCCTTGACCAACGCTCTCAAGCACACCGCTCCCGGCACCCGGGCGGAGGTGCGGGTGCGCTGCCTCCCTGGCGCCATCGACATCGAGGTCACCGACGACGGCGACAGCCGCACCGCGCGGGCTCCCGGCCGGGGGCACGGCCATGGCATCCCCGGCATGCGCGAGCGCGTGGCCGCCTACGGCGGGACCCTGGTGGCGGGCCCGGTCCCGGACGGCGGCTGGCAGGTCTCGGCCCACCTCGACCTGCGCCCGGCGGGGACGGGTGCCGCGTGACGATCCGCGTCCTGATCGCCGACGACGAACCGCTGCTGCGCATGGCGTTCACGATGGTCCTGGAAGGCCAGCCGGACCTGGAGCCGGTCGGCGAGGCCGGGGACGGCACCGAAGCGGTACGGCTGGCGCGGCGGCTGTGCCCTGATGTCGTCCTCATGGACGTCCGTATGCCGGGTGTCGACGGAATCGAGGCGACCGGCCGGATCGTCCGGGACTGCCCGCAGACCCGGGTGCTCATCCTGACCACCTTCGACCTCGACGAATACGCCTTCGCCGGGCTCAAGGCCGGGGCGTCGGGTTTCCTGCTGAAGAACGCGCTGCCCGAGGAGCTGCTCGCGGCGATCCGAAGCGTCGCCGCGGGCGACGCGGTGGTCTCCCCGCGGATCACCCGCCGCCTGCTGGAGACCTTCGCTCAGCACCTCCCCGCCGACCGCGGGCAGGTGGAGGACGAGCGCCTGGAACGGCTGACGGCACGCGAGCGCGAAGTGCTCGTCGAGGTGGCCCGCGGCCTGTCCAACACCGAGATCGCCGCGGCTCTGCACCTCGCGGAGGCCACCGTGAAAACCCACCTGAGCCGGATCCTGCCGAAACTGGAACTACGCGACCGGGTGCAGGCGGTGGTCTTCGCCTACGAGACCCGGCTCATCCGCCCGCGGTGAGGACGGCCGGGCCGGCGGCCTGCGGGCCAGGAGGGCAGGCCCGCTGGAACCGCTCGGGCTCGCGCGGCAGCGGGGCGGCCTCTCCGCCTCCTGGCCGATGCGGCTCGTGCCAAGGGTCGCTAGCTTGCCCCGATGCGTGCGAAATCTCTGCCGAGCATCCTGTCCATCGTGGTGGCGTCGGCGGCCTCGGTGATCGCTCTTTACTACAAGGCCATTCCGGGCGGGACGTTCGACCTCCTTCTTCTGGCCTCGGTGTCCTGGGCCGCGGCGGGCGTCGCGTGGCTGATCTTGCTGTTCACCCGGGGGAGAAGCCTGGTCCTGGCCACACCGCCTGTTCTGGCCGTCGCCACGTTCGCACTGATGTGGACGGGTTTGCCGCTCTGGGCGGGGTTTCAGGTCTCCAAGAGTGATCTTGCTCGCCACGTCGAGACGGGGGAACCTGGACGGGCCGGGATCTACCGGCTCGGCAAGCCCGTGGTGGCGAACGGTCCGGTCAGGCTGCCGGTCCGGAACGCCGGTTTCGTCTTCACCGAGTGCGGGTTTCTCTACGCACCTGGCGGCGTGCCGGCCGGCTATCGGGCAGCGGAGGTGGAGTCCGTCGAGTACGGGCACCTGGAGGGCCCTTGGTACTGGTACGAGATCCAGGAGAGCTGAACCTCAGATGCGCTGGTCGCCGATCACCGAGAGCAGCTCGAGCTTCTCGTGGCTCTCGCTGCCCGGTACGGCGGTGAAGACCTGCAGTAGCTGGGACTGGTCGGGGTCGACCAGGGTCTGGCAGTGCAGTTCGAGCAGGCCGAGCCGCGGGTGCAGGACGCGCTTGGGCCCGCAGTACGGGCCCAGGACGGGGTGCTCGCGCCAGAGCGCGGCGAACTCCGGGCTGGCCGCCAGCAGCGCGTCGACCAGCGCGGCCGCACGCGAGCCCTTGCCGTCCCGGGTGTACGCCTCGTGCAGGTGGGCCACGAAGAGGCGGGAGTGCATCGGGTGGTCGTCCTCGGGATAGATCAGTCGCGAGGCCGGGTCGGTGAACCAGCGGTAGTGCCGGCTGCGGGCCGGGCCGGTGTGGACGCTGTCGTCGCCCATCAGCGCCACCGCGAGCCGGGTCTGCTTGAGCGTCTCGCCGAGATGGCTCATCACCTGCGCGGGGGTGTCCTCCAGCCGGTCGAGGATGCGCATCATGCCGGGATTGATGTGGTCGCCGCGGAAGACCCGCCGGGGGGTGGCGTGACCGGCGAGGCGGAACAGATGGTCGCGCTCCTCGAGCGAGAGGTGCAGGCCGCGGGCGATCGCGGCGAGCATCTGCTCGGACGGGTTGGGCCCGCGCTGCTGCTCGATCCGGCTGTAGTAGTCGGCGGACATGCCGCACAGCGCGGCGACCTCCTCGCGGCGCAGCCCGCCGGTGCGGCGGCGCTGCCCGCGGGGCAGCCCGACGTCCTCGGGCTGCAGTGCCTCCCGCCGGGTGCGCAGGAAGTCGGCGAGATGGGCCCGGTCCATGAGACGAATCTCCCCCCTCGGTGCCGTCAGGCGCCGTACTCGACCCCGGCCAGGCGCTCGGAGACGCCCCAGAGGCGAGCCGCGTCGGCCTCGTTCCGAGCCGTCTTGTAGACGGTCAGCTCGGTCGCGTCACCGGTGAACTGGCCGATGCCGTCGGGGCCGTAGAACCGGCCGCCCTGCGCATCTGGGCTGGTAGCAGCGTACAAGGCGGGGAGCACCCCCCTGTCGACGGTCTGCACGAATACCCCCCAGCGGGCGAGCCGCTTCACGATCGAGTCATGGCGCGACGGGCGCTCGCGGCCGAGGTTGGGGCCGGAGGCGTACAGGTTGGTGTAGGTCGTGCCGGGGTGGGCGACGTTGCTGACGAGACCCCAGCCGCCGGCCCGGCTGCGCCGGTCGAGCTCGAGGCCGAACATCAGGTTGGCCAGTTTCGACTGGCCGTACGAACGTATCGGCGAGTACTTGCGCTCGCTCTGGAGATCGTCCCAGTCGATCTTGCCGGTGCGGGCGGCGCTGCTCGACATGGTGGTGACCCGGGCCTGGCCGGCGCGCAGCAGCGGCAGGATCCCTCCCACCAGCGCCAGGTGGCCGATGTGGTTGGTGCCGAACTGCAGCTCCAGGCCGTCGGACGTGGTGTGCCGGGTGGCCGGGGCCATGACGCCCGCGTTGTTGATCAGGATGTCGACCGGGCGGCCCTCGGCGTTCAGCTTGCCCGCGAACGCCGCCACCGACTCCAGCGAGGCGAGGTCGAGCTCTCCGACGGAGACCGTGGCGCCGGGCGCCGCGGCGAGGACACGGGTGACGGCGGCGCGCCCCTTGGCGGGGTTGCGGACCGGCAGTACGAGGTCGGCGCCCGCCTGGGCCAGGCGCACGGCCAGGCCGAGGCCGATACCGTCGCTCGCGCCGGTCACGACGGCGAGCCTTCCGGTGAGATCTGGTACGGATACGTCCTTCATGGCAACTTCCCTGGTCAGCGTAGCTTTTCGGTCGAAGTCAGAGTCGCAAACTGCGGCAGGCGGGTCCATGCCACGCTTATCCACGGATCAGAAGTCCGTGGATGCCGGCAGCGGCGCGGCCGGCCGGTCGCGGACCAGCGGAGTCGGACCGTTGTGGCAAACGTCGTTGCGGATCTGGCAAACTCAGGAGTATGGACGATGATCTGGACCAGGTCCTCGCGGCGGTGGGGCCCCGGTTGCGCGCGCTCCGGCAGCAGCGCGAGACCACGCTGGCCGAGCTGTCCGCGGCGACCGGCATCTCCGTCAGCACCCTGTCCCGGCTGGAGTCCGGCCGCCGCCGGCCCAATCTCGAACTGCTCCTGCCGCTGGCCAAGGCCCATGGAGTGCCGCTCGACGAACTCGTCGGCGCGCCGCCCACCGGGGATCCGCGCATCCACCTGCGCCCGACCACCCACCACGGGATGACGGTGGTGCCCCTGACGCGGCGGGCCGGCGGTCTTCAGGCCTTCAAGCAGGTCATTCCCGCCAGCCCGCACCCCCAGACACCGGATCCTCAGGTGCACGAGGGCTATGAGTGGCTGTACGTCCTCAACGGACGGCTGCGGCTCGTACTAGGCGAACAGGACCTGGTGCTCTCACCCGGTGAGGCGGCCGAGTTCGACACCCGTGTACCGCACTGGTCCGGCAGCGTCGGCGGCGAACCCGTCGAGTTCCTCTGCCTGTTCGGCAGGCAGGGTGAGCGCGCGCACCTGCGCGCACGGCCCCGGAGGAGACCGGACGACGCGCCCGCATAGGCCGGTGCCCCCCAGGCCTACGGAGCGGCAGGTCACGAAGGCCCTGGCCGGCCGCGGCGGCCACCGGCCGGGAGCTCCTCAGCGCAGCCGCCGCAGCACGCTGCCGAGGGTGGCGACCCCCTCGGCGATGTCGGCCGGGGTGCTCGCGGCATAGCCCAGGACGAGGCCCGGCAGGCTCGGGCGCTGGCTGTGCCACGACAGCGGCTGCACCTTGACGCCGCCTGCGAGCGCCGCCGCGGCGAGGTCGACATCGGCGACACCGGCGTCGAAGGTGACCGTGAGGTGCAGGCCCGCCGCGGCCCCGTGCACGACCGCCCGCGGAAGGTGCGCTCTCATGGCGTCGATCATCGCGTCCCGCCGCCGGCGGTGGCGTCTGCGGACGAAGCGCAGGTGGCGTTCCATCTCGCCCGACTCCATCAGCCGGGCCAGGACCAGCTGCGGCAGCACGGCGTTGCCGAGGTCCGCGTTCCGCTTGGCGTCCACGAAGGCGTCACGGTAGTGGGGCGGCGCGAGGACCCATCCCACCCGGAGGGCGGGGGCGAGCCACTTGGACACGCTCCCGGCGTAACAGACGTGCTCGGCGAGCATCGAGCGCAGGGCCGGGACCGGAGGCCGGTCGTAGCGGTGCTCGGCGTCGTAGTCGTCCTCGATGACCAGCCCGCCGTCACCTGCCCAGCGCATCAGCTCGCGGCGTCGCTCGCCGTCGAGCACCACCCCGGTCGGGAACTGATGTGCCGGGGTGACCAGCACGGCCGGAGCGCCACTGACGCGCAGCTCGTCGACGCGCAGGCCCCCCGAGTCGACGGGGATCGGCGGGGTGGCGAGCCGCCAGTTGCGCAGATGCTGGCAGGCCCCGAGCGATCCGGGGTCCTCCACCGCGACCTCGGTGATCCCGTCCTGCCGGAGCAGCTGCGCGAGCAGCCCGAGCGCCTGCGCGACCCCGGCGACGATGATCACCTCGCTCGGGTCCACCCGGATCCCGCGATTGCGGGCCAGCCAGTCGGCCACGGCGAGCCGCAACGCCGGGGTGCCGCGAGGGTCTCCGTAGCCGAAGTCGGACGCCGAGAGGTCGTTGAGCACCGAGCGTTCGGCTCGCAGCCAGGCCGTTCGCGGAAAGGCGGCCAGGTCGGGCACACCGGGTGACAGATCGATCCGCGCGTGGACCGCTCGCAGCGAGTCGAAGACGTCCGCGCCCGGCTCGGCGGTGAACAGCGCGCTCGCCGTCGGCGGGCTGGCGGGCGCGGGCGGCCGGGCCGCGACCGGTGCCGCCACCACGGGGGCGGCGACGACGACCGTTCCGCCCCGGCCGCGCCCGGCGACGTGCCCGTCCTCGGTCAGGCGCTGGTACGCCTCGGTCACGACGCCACGAGACACCCGGAGGTCCGCGGCCAGGACCCGGGTGGCCGGCAGCCTGCTGCCCACCGGAAGGCGCCCGTCCGATATCGCGAGCCGGAGCCGCCGGGCCAGCCAGTCGGACAGCCCGCCCGCCGGAGCGTCGCCGGGGTTGAGCTGAAGGAAGTCCGAACCCGAGGTTATGGACCGGTCAGAGGCATCTCCATCGGACCTGTGCACCAGGCCATTATGGCGGGAGGCTGACGGCATGGAGACGATGACGACACCGCGCGCGAGCGACGGGTACGCGGCGCCGGGCGCCGCCAGGGACGGGCGCGACGGACGGGAGGGCGGACGGTGACGGCGGCCGGCTACGTGCACGGGTACTCCGACTACGAGGCCCGCCGGTTGGGCGACCAGGCCGACACCCTGGCGGCGCTGCTGCACGCCGGCACCGCGTACCCGGCCGGCAGCCGGGTGCTGGAGGTCGGCTGCGGGGTCGGCGCGCAGACGGTGCACCTGGTCGCCGCCGGCCCGGGGGCGCACATCGTCGCGGTCGACGTGTCCGCGGATTCCCTCGCCCAGGCCCGCGCCCGGGTGGCGGCCCTGGCGGCCCCGGGGGCGGAGCGGCGCGTCGAGTGGTGCCACGCCGACCTGCACGACCTGCCCTTCGGCGCGGAATCCTTCGACCACCTGTTCGTGTGCTTCGTCCTGGAGCACCTGCCGGACCCGTGCGGGGCGCTGGCCGGACTGCGGCGGGTGCTGCGGCCGGGAGGCACCATCACCGTGATCGAGGGGGATCACGGGTCGGCGTTCTTTCACCCCGACAGCGCCCACGCCCGCGCGGCGATCGGCTGCCAGGTCCGGCTGCAGTCGGCCGCCGGCGGGGACGCGTTGCTCGGCCGCCGCCTGCAGCCGCTGCTGGCCGACGCCGGCTACCACGACGTCATGGTCGGTCCCCGGACCGTCTACGCCGACCGGACGCGGCCCGCGCTGGTCGACGGCTTCACCCGCAACACGTTCATCGCCATGATCGAATCCGTGCGGGACGAGGCGCTGGCGGCGGGCCTCACCACCCCGGCCGACTGGGACCGGGGGATCGCCGACCTGCGCCGGACCGCGGACGACGGCGGGACCTTCTCCTACACGTTCTTCAAGGCCGTCGCCGTGAACCCGCCCCGCCCGTGACCCGGATGAGGCCGGTCCCCGGGCTGCCGAGCTCGCGCAGCACGTGCCGGGCGGGACACCTGCCCCCGCGGCGACGCGGCGGACGACTGGCCGGCTGCGTCAGGCGAGGCCTCCGGTGGCACGAATGTTCTGGCCGGTGATCCAGCGGCCGTCCGGACCCGCCAGGAAGGCGACGACGTCGGCCACGTCGGACGGCTGCCCGAGCCGGCCGAGCGGGGTGATCGCGACGATCATCGCGAGGTTCTCGGCGGGGTTGGTCCCGCGGAGCAGGTCGGTGTCGGTCGCGCCGGGGGAGACGGTGTTGACGGTGATGCCGCGCGCCCCGAGTTCCTGTGCCGCCACGGCGGTCAGCTGCTCGATCGCGCCCTTGCTGGCGGCGTAGGGGGCGTTGCCGGGTGCCGGCCGGAGGGTGTTGAGAGTGGAGATGTTGATGATGCGCCCGTCGTCGCGCATGTGCCGGGCCGCATGGCGGATGGTCAGGAAGGTGGACCTGGTGTTGACGGCCATGACGCCGTCGAACAGGTCCTCGTCGGTCTCCGCGATGGGGGTCACGGCGAAGTCCTTCGCGGCGTTGTTGACCAGGATGTCCAGGCCGCCCAGGTGGTCCTCGGCGAACTCCATCAGCCGCTGGGCCGCATCCGGCTCGGCCAGATCCAGCTGGACGCCCCGGGCGCTGCCGCCCGCCTCCTCGACCGCCCGGACGACCTCTGCCGCGCTCTCGGTGCTGCGCGCGTGGTTGAACACCACAGCCGCCCCGTCGCGGGCGAGACGCTCCACGATCGCCCGTCCGATGCCTCGCGATCCGCCGGTGACCACGGCGGCCTTGCCCTTCAGCTGTGTCATGCGTCCTCCACGATCGTCTGGTGGCTCGCCGGGGGGCCTGACGGCTCACCGACCTCGCCGGGCAGTGCCCGCTTCGTCGGCCGTACCCACTTTTCGACCTGGAGGTGACCAGCGGTGGCCGTCGCCGTGACGCCGTCAGGACCGGTCGAGGTCGGGCAGCCAGGAGCCGTGGAAGCCGGTCGGGACGCCACGCGGCAGGTCGACCGTGGCAACGGGCCCGGCGGTGACGTCCGAGGCGGCGAGCACCAGCAACTGTGAGGCGCTGCCGTCGCGGCGCGTCGCGATGGAGATCAGCCAGCCTTCGTCCTCGTCGCGCGGGCCGGAGGCGGCCGGTACGAAGACCGCCTCCCCGACCGTCGTGTCGGCGTCCAGCTCGTAGCCGCGGACCGTGCCGCCGACGGTGTCGTACTTGATGATCGCGCTTTTGGAGGTGGTCTTCGGCTCGGTGCCGGCGACGGCGTAGAGGTAGCGGCCGGCCCGGCCCACCTGGGCGTCGTCCACGGTCGGGAACTCCACCCCGCGATCGTCCAGTGCCTGCTCGGCGGCCGTGCCGGTGGCCGGGTCGAGCGTCCACCGGTGCAGCCGGGCGGCGAAGGTGCCGGCCGCCGTGGCGGCGGGGTCGGTGGTCCCGGAGACCAGCCCCCACAGGGCGGTGAAATCGGCGGCCGTGTAACGGACGGCGTCCAGGACGATCCGCCCGGCGGCGTCCTCGCAGGCGTTGCCGACGTGGAAGACGTAGCAGGGTTCGATGTCGAACCAGCGCACCGGGGCGTCGGCCCGGTCGTGACGCATGACGCCCAGGCGCGCGCCGTACCGGTCGTCCCAGCGGTACGGCATCGCCGTGCCGATCAGGCGGTGCTGGAAGGTGACCGGCAGGTCGAGCCAGACGACGTGGTGCTCGGTGATCGCGAAGTCGTGCATCATCGTGCCGGCCGGCACGGCGATCTCCCGGCTGTGCGCGAGCCGCCCGTCGGCGTCCAGCCGGTGATAGGTCAGGTACGGCGGGCGCGCGCCGTAGCCGAAGAAGTGCAGCTCACCCGTCGCGGGGTCGCACCTGGGATGGGCGGTCATCGCGGTGGTCAGCCGCCCGTCGAAGTCGCACGGGCCGACCGTCTCCAGCTCGGGCGTGACCTCGTAGGGAAGCCCGACCTCCACCAGCGCGAGGATGCGCCGGGCATGACGCAGCACATGGGTGTTGGCGGAGGTCGCGGTCAGGTCGAGCGTGCCGTCGGGGCGGACGAACGGCCGGCCGTCGAACGCGCCGGTGCGTGTCCACCGGTTGCGGTACCACTCGGCGCGGCCGTCGCGCAGCCGTACGCCGTGCAGCATGCCGGGTCCGATGAACAGATGGCCGATGTCCTGGCCGGGCAGCGGATTGGGGCCGTTGCGGAAGTACCGGCCGGTCAGCTCGGGCGGCAGCGTGCCGGTGACGGGGAGATCGACGGCATCGATCTCGTCGGGCACCGGCGTCATGTGCCCGGGCAGCAGGCGCGGCCCGGCGGCGTCCACGTCGGTCATGGGAACCTCGCGCGTCGAGAGTGAGCGGCGTCGTCGCCACCCGAGTCTGCGCGTGCCGGTGCCGGCGTGTCATGTCATTTTCCGGCGGGCGCGGCAGGCACGGCGAGCACGATCTGGGCGGCGGGCGGCGGTGCGGGGTACGGGGCGCCGTCTCACAGCTCAGGGACTGTGAGACGGCGCCGGGCACGGCCGCCCCGGACCGAGTGATCCCGCCGGACGCAGGTCAGCCCCCTGGGGGGACGGTCACTGCCCCGGGGCGAAGTCCTGCGGCCCGAAGACCTGACGCACCTCGGACTCGCCCTCCCAGCCCGCCCAGTGCTCCCTGTGCAGGTCCATGAAGGCCCTGGCCATCTCGATCGCCTCGTCCCGCGACGGCACGTCGATCATCGCGTAACTGGCGATCAGTTCCTTGGCCTCGGTGAAGGGCCCGTCGGTCACGGTCACCTTGCCCCCGGCCAGCCGTACCCGGGCGCCGGTGGCGCTGGGCGCGAGGCCTCCGGTGTCGAGCAGCACACCGGCCTTGGCCATCTCCTCGCCGCGCTGGGCGATGGCGTCCATGAGCGCCTGCGGGGGAGCGCCCGCCGCGGAGTTCTCCTCGGTCTTGAGCAGCAGGATGAATCGCATCGTTGTCCCTCTCTTCTGTTTCGGAGCCGTCTCCGGGCCGGTCCGCCCGGATCTGCTCCTGCCTCTACCTGCGCGTCGACCGAGGACCGGCCGGATCGACATGCCGGCCCAAGCTTTTTTTCGCGACATGCCCGCTATGCGCGGGGCTGCGGGACCCGCGGCGCGGTGACGGCGGGCACCCTGTCCAAGGTGATGTGGAAGTAGTCGCGGTAGGCGGCGAGCACCTCGGTGTCGTCGAGGAGGCGTTCGCGGCGCTCGCCCTGCTCGGTGTGGATGAGCCTGTTCCCGCTGAGGGTGACCCGGCCGGACCCGGTGAGCACGGAGCACGTCAGCGACCGGGTGAAGTGGGACTGCGGCGAGGTCTGCTGCCACCAGCAGGTCGGCACGAAGTCGGTCAGCTCGTACGGCCGCGGCCCGAACCGGTACTGGGGCTTCGCGTCGAGCGTGACGTCGAGGTCCCCGTACCCGCTCTCGCCTTCGGACAGCCGGAACACCCCGGCGGGGTCGGACTGGTCCGCCCGGTCGTCCAGGCGCAGCGGGTGATGGGAGAACGCGCCGAATCCGACGTCGACCAACCAGGGCTCCGCCAGGTCGACCCGAAGCGCCAGATGGTCGAACGGCGGGCCCACCCGACCGCCGCCGAAGACCCGGGCGGACAGCAGCGTCACCCGGTAGCCGAGCGCGGTGAGCAGCGCCGCGAAGGCGCCGTTGAGCTCGTAGCAGAACCCGCCCCGCCGCCGATCGACGATCTTCTCCACCAGGGCCCGCTCGTCGAGCACGATGGGCTCACCGAGATGGATGCTGAGGTTCTCGAAGGGCACCGTGGTCAGATGCGCCAGTTGCAGCACGCGCAGTGCCTCCGCGTCCGGGCGCTCCGGCCGTACGGCACCGATCCGGGTCAGGTAGGCGTCCACATGCGCGTCGTCCATCAGCCCTCCGTCGCCAAGTCCATGACACGTCCTACCATGACCGGCCCCGGTGAGACGCCCCGCGCCGCCCACCCTCCGTGATCACGCAGTCGTTCGTCGATCGATTGCGTGATCACGGAGGGTGGAGGCCTGGCCGGTGCGGGACCATGGGCAGGGATGTCCTGCACGTGACGGCGTGGAGCCGCGAAGACCGGTCACGGGATGTCGAGAACGTCCGGCCGGCCGCGACGTTCCCCGCAGAGGCGTCCACCGCGGGCGCCGGAACCGCGAGAGGCGACACGATGAAGTACATGCTGCTGATCTACGGCAACCAGGAGGCCTGGGACGCGTCCACCGACGAGGAGTACCGGGCGGTCGTCCGAGCCCACGGGAAGCTGATCGAGGAGCTCACCGAGTCGGGTGAGCTGGTCGCGTCGGTGGGGCTGACCACGGTGGACGCCCGGACCGTACAGGTGCGCGACGGCGTGCCGGCGGTGACCGACGGCCCGTTCACCGAGGCCAAGGAGGTGCTGGCGGGCTACTACCTGGTCGACTGCGAGAGCATCGACCGGGCGACGGAGATCGCCACCCGGGTCCCGGAGGCCAGGTTCGATCCGGTGGAGGTACGGCGGCTGATGGACGATCCCGTGGAGCAGCCGTGAGGCGGAGAGCCGGCTGTCCGTGTGCGGGCATACCGTGCCTCCTACCGGTGACGGGCAACCCGAGGAGGAGCCGTGCGATACATGCTGCTGCTGTGCAGCGACGAGACCGGCCGGCCAGGGGCCGCGCAGGAGGCGGCCATGGCCGGATGCGGAGGCTGGGACGAGGAGATGAGGAAGTGCGGGGTCCTACAGGCGGCCGCGGGCCTGCAGCCGAGCACCGACGCCACGACGGTGCGCGTGCGCGGCGACGAGGTCCTGCTGGCCGACGGGCCGTTCGCCGAGACGAAGGATCAGATGGGCGGGTTCAGCCTGATCGAGTGCGCGGATCTCGACGAGGCCATCGAAGTGGTCTCCCGGCATCCGTGGGCCGAGGTCGGGCAGATCGAGATCAGGCCGGTCTGGGAGGGGTGACGGCCGACGTCAAGGCCGTGGTCGCGGGCGTCTTCCGGGAGGAGTGGGGGCAGATCGTCGCCACCCTGATCCGGATGACCGGTGACTGGGACCTCGCCGAGGAGTGTGCGCAGGAGGCGTTCGCCGCCGCGCTGCAGCGCTGGCCGCGCGACGGCGTACCCCGGCGCCCCGGCGCCTGGCTGACCACCACCGCGCGCAACCGCGCCACCGACCGGCTGCGTCGCGAGGCCGTCGGCGCCGCCAAGCTGCGGGAGGCGGCCGTCATGTCGGTCCCGGACGAGCCCGGCGGCGACGGCGGGGCGGTGAGCGGTGTCCGCGACGATCGGCTGCGGCTGATGTTCACCTGCTGCCACCCGGCGCTGGCCTTCGAGGCACGGGTCGCGCTCACGCTCCGGACCCTGGCGGGGCTGACCACCGCCGAGATCGCCCGGGCGTTCCTGGTCCCGGAACAGACGATGTCCAAGCGGCTGGTCCGGGCCAAGCACAAGATCCGCAACGCGGGCATCCCGTACCGGGTCCCTCCGGCGCACCTGCTGCCCGAACGCACGGCGGCCGTGCTCGGGGTGCTGTATCTGCTGTTCAACGAGGGGTACGCCGCCACCATGGGCGCCGGACTGGTACGGGAGGGACTGTGCGCGGAGGCCATCCGGCTGGCTCGCGTCCTCGCCCGGCTGATGCCGGGGGAGCCGGAGGCGGGCGGCCTGCTCGCACTGATGCTGCTGCACGACGCGCGGCGCGCCACCCGGTTCGACGACGCGGGTGACCTGGTGACCCTGGAGCACCAGGATCGCTCCCGCTGGAACGCCGACGAGATCAGTGAGGGCGTCGAACTGCTGGACGAGGCGCTGCGCCGGGGGGTCCCGGGCCCGTACCAGGTGCAGGCGGCGATCGCCGCCTGTCACGCGACGGCGGCCGAGGCGGCCGACACCGACTGGGCTCAGATCGCGGCGCTCTACGGCCGGCTCGCCCGGCTGGTGCCCTCCGCGGTGGTGGAGCTGAACCGGGCGGTGGCCGTGGGCATGGCCGACGGGCCCGCGGCGGGCCTGGCCCTGGTGGCGGCACTGGAAGCGTCGGGGAGGCTCGCGGGCTACCACCTGCTGCCCGCCACCCGCGCCGACCTGCTGCGCCGCCTCGACCGCCGCGCCGAGGCCGCCACCGCCTACCGCGAAGCGCTCACGCTGGCGAGCACCGACGCCGAACGCCGCTACCTCACCCGGCGGCTGACGGAGCTCACGACCGGTCCGTGACCGGCCCCTCGGGCGCCGGCGGCACCGGTGCGTTCGCGGACCGGCGATGTCGGCCGGGTCCCTGCGCTCCGGCCGGGTGGGCCGGGCATACGGTGGGAGGCCACGCAGCAGGGATGCGGAAGGGATCCGGAGGGGCCATGACCATGGACGGGACCTCGCGGCCGCCGACGCCCGCCCGGCCGGAGGAGCCGGCGCTGCCGTCCGAGGCCCCGCAGGATCCGGCGGCGCTGCGCGCGCTCGTCGTCTCGGCGGTGCTGCGGCTGCCCGCTCTGCCCGCCCCCGACCCCGGTGACCGGTACGGGCTCGCGAAGCTGACGGCTTCGTGGCTGCTGGCCAAGAACAGCCATCACACCCGCCGGGCCTATTTCGGGGACCTGGCGTCCTGGCTTGCCTACTGCGCGCGCACCGGGCTGGACCCCCTCAAAGCGCGGCGCGCGGACGCCGACGACTGGAAGGACCAGCTCACCGTCACCGGCCCGGGCCCGCACGGCCAGGTCCGCGCCGCCTCGGCGGCCACCCTCGCCCGCCGGCTCGCGGCGGTCTCGAGCTGGTACGCCTACCTGCAGTCCAACGAGGTGACCGAGCGCAACCCGGTCGGCGCCGTGACCCGGCCGCGGACCGGCCGGTCGGTGGCGCTGCCCGCGCTGGACGAGGCGGCGACCGCCGCGCTGCTCGACCACGCCGAGGGGCGGGCCGCCCGGCTCGGCAGCGAGGCGGCCTGGCGCGACGCCGCACTGCTGGCGCTGCTGTTCCACACCGGGGTACGGGTCAGCGTCGCCTACCGCGCGCAGGTGCACGACCTCGACCACGAGGCCGGCTACCCGATCCTGCGCTTCACCAAGAAGGGCGACGAGCCCGACTTCGTCCGGCTGGAGCCCGAGGTGCTGGCCCCGCTGAACCACTACCTCACCCTGCGCGCCGCCCGGGAGCACGTGGCCGTCACCGCGGTGACCGGGCGGCTGCTGCTCACCACGCCGCACCCCTACGACCAGAGCAAACCCGGTGGCAAGCCGCTGACCCAGCGCGATGTCTCCAACACGTTGCGGGCCCTGGCCCGGCAGGCCGGCCTGCCCTCCGCCGACACCATCACCCCGCACACCGGCCGCCGCACGGTGGCCACCGTGCTGCTGGGCGACGACGTCCCCCTGCACAAGGTGCAGGACCTGCTCGGCCACGCCGACCCGCGCACCACCCGCGACGGCTACGACGCGCATCGCCACAAGCTCCGCACCTCGCCGGTCGGGCGCCTCGCCCAGCTCTACGGGCGGCACCGGCGCACCACGCCCGGGTGACGGCACCGGCCTGCGCCGGGATCAGGCCGGGCGCGATCGAAGCAGTCCCGCGATGAGCAGTTCGACCATGCGGCGTGCGTCGTAGCGGGGGTCGTGGTCGGCGCCGATGCAGAGGTTCCCGACGCCGCGCATGAGTTCGTAGGCATCCAGGTCGGAGCGGATCTCGCCGGCGACGGCTGCGGCGTCGAGGAGCTGAGCGCACACGGGCACGAGGCGGTCGAGGAAGTAGGCGTGCAGCGTGTCGAAGCCGGCGTTGTCGGACTGCAGCACGGCAGCGAGTCCGTGCTTGGTGACCAGGAAGTCCACGAAGAGATTGATCCATCGCCCCAGTGCGGCATGCGGGCTTGGGCTGCTCGCCAGCAGGGCCGGACCGGCCTCGGCGCAGGCCTCGACCTGGTGCCGGTAGACGGCGATGATGAGATCCGCCCGGGTCGGGAAGTGGCGGTAGATCGTGCCCGTCCCGACGCCGGCCTTGGCCGCGATGTCGCGTACCGGCGCTTCCACGCCTGACGTCACGAAGATCGCGGCGGCCGCGTCGAGCAGAGTCTCCTCGTTACGCCGGGCGTCCGCCCGCTTGGACCGGGCCGCCTGCCCTGCGCCGTCCTCGCCGTCGTTCACCGCGCCGCTCCCTCCGCCACCGAGCCCGCAAGCGGAATCTCCCTAACGGAACATAGTTCCGCTTGCCCATGGTGTCAGAGCGGGCGCCTGACGACCAAACCACCACCGGTCGCCCTCGTCCGCGCGGCGCGGCCGGCCGGCGGTCATCGTCCGCCGAGGGCTGAGCGCGTCGACCCCTGGGAGCGTGGAAACGGGAGGTGGGCGAGCATGCGCGGTGCGCCGATCTAGCACCGGCCCGGTCACGGCTGCTCCCGCCCGTGGTCGGGGCCGGGGACGTCGTCCCCGGCCCTGGCGCGTCGCCGTCCGCGTGCGAGCTCGGTGGCGAGGGCGTCCAGCGGCTGGGCCCAGAACCGGCGGTAGCGCTCCAGCCACTGGTCGATCTCCCGCAGCGGCCCGGGGTCGACGGCGTAGAGGCGGCGGGTGCCTTCGGCCCGTACGGTCGCGAAACCGTTCTCTCGCAGCACCCGCAGATGCTGTGACACTCCCGGCTGGGAGATCCCGAACTCCTCCTGGACGACCGCGCTGACCTCGCCGGAGGATCGTTCGCCCTCGGCGAGCAGCTCCAGGATGCGGCGGCGGACCGGATCGCCGAGAACGTCGAACGCATGCACAGCGTCACCATCGCACCGCCTGTTTATATAAGTCAACGCTGAGAATGGGTGGCCCGTGATCCGGTCACGCGGCTCAGCGGTCCGGCACGCCCGCTTCCACCGGCGTGCCGGTGATGGCCCGCTCCGCGCGCTCGACGGCGGCGAGGGCGCCGAAGGCGAGCAGCCGCACCAGCTCGGCGTCGGTGCGGCCGGTCCCGCGCCAGCCGGTGACGTCGGCATCGGTGATCCGGTATGGCGCGAGCGCGGTGAGCAGCGCGAGCCTGGCGCCGGGCCGGTCAGGGGCCGGCAACGCGGCGAGCGGCCGGTCCAGCCGCCCGTCCGCCAGCGGCGGATGGGCGCCCCCCTCCCAGCCGGTGACCGTGCTCAGCACCGTGGCGCGCGCCGGTTCGCCCAGCAACGCCCCACCGGTCGTCGCCGTGGCACGCAGCGCCGCGAAGGCCGTCCCGACCGGCGCGCCGGCCGCCCAGGCGGGTGCCGGTCCGGTGGGCAGGCCGGCCAGCAGCGGCAGGCTGTCCCCGGCGGGCAGCCGCCTGCGCACGGCGCGCCCGAGGGTTCGTCCGCTCAGGCTGCGGACCAGCCGGGAGCGCTGCAGGTTGCCGGGCAGCAGGTTGTCGGTCAGCAGCGCCGAGGCCATGCGGTTGATGAAGTGGAAGGCCAGCGCGGTCCCGATGTACTCGGGGGCGAGCCCGTCCGGGAACGGCGGTGCCGCCAGCTCCGGCGCCCCCGGCGTACGGGTGGCCGTCGCCCAGGCGAGCAGTCTCGCCTGCTCCGGGTCGGCCGGGGCCTGCCCGCGTGCGAGCGTCTCGGCCAGCCGATGGGCGCCGGTGGCGTGCAGCAGGACCGTGTGCGCGTCGACGCAGAACGGGCACCGGTTGGCCAGTGAGACTCCGGTGGCGACGACCTCCTTGCCGGTACGCGGCGCGCGGCCGGCCAGCAGCGACTCACGCAACAGCGCCCAGGTGGCGGCGAGCACGCCGGGCTCCGGAGACAGCGTCATGAACAGCGGCATGCGGGCCAGGCCGAAGTCGGCGGCCAGCTGGGCGTAGACGCCGGCGACCTGGCCGGTGGCCCGCTCTGTCGTCACCGGGCTGACATAGCGGAAGGGGGTGGGCATCTGCCGGGCTCCGATCTGATCAGGCGGGCGGGATGTTGTGGTTGCCGTGGAAGACGTTGTCCGGGTCCCAGGTCCGCTTCACCTGCGCCAGACGCGCGTAGTTCTGCTCGGTGTAGGCGGTCGGGGTCCGGGCGGGGTCGCTCAGGAAGTTCAGGAACGAGCCGCCGGTGGCGTAGGGCCGCATCCGGGCGGCCAGGCCGTCCAGGTGGGCCTGGACGGCCTCCCCCCGAGGAGCGCCATCGAAGGAGGCCGTCGCGATGACGGAGAAGGGCACGTCGCGGTGGCCCGCCGGGCCGGCGTCCGGGGCCGGCCGGCCCATCGCGCCGCCCCAGTGGCGCAGCTCGACGGCGCCCGCCGGTGCGTCCGCCCCGGCGCCCGCCGTCTCGACCAGCGTGGCGAGCAGGCCGTCGGGCAGCTCCCGGAACAGGTCGATGTGCTGTCCGGACGCCATGGGAGGCGGCGGTGGACCGGCGATCGCCGTGCCCGCGGCCGCGAAGTCCCTCGACGCGAAGCCGTCCACCAGTGCGGGCCCGGCGGTCTCCAGCAGCGGGGCGAGCCGCCGTTCGGCGTCCTCGGCCGATCCCAGGTGGAACACGCGGATGGCCAGCAGCGCCCGGCCGCGCATCGGCTCGGGCACCTGCGGGTCCGCGGGCATCCGCAGCAGCATGACCGCGGTGTTCAGCTCGTCCGGCTCCTGCGGGGCCCGGTCGCGGTAGCACGCGAGGGCCTCGGCGGCCCGTTCGATCGGGTACAGCGACATGCCCGCGTAGACCTGGGTGACCGGATACAGCCGGAACTCCAGGGCGGTCACGACCGCGAAGTTGCCGCTGCCGCCGCGCAGCGCCCAGAACAGGTCGGGATGGCTGCCGGGTCCCACCGTGAGCGGCTCGCCCGCACTGGTCACGACCTCCGCACGCACCAGGCTGTCGGCGGCGAAGCCGTACTTGCGCGAGAGCCATCCGGTCCCCCCGCCCAGGGTGTAGCCGGTCACCCCGATCGACGGCGTACCGGACAGCGGCGCCAGCCCGAAGGGGGCGGCGGCCGTGATGACGTCCGACCACAGGGCCCCGGGCCCGGCCGTGGCGGTGCGGCGCCGGGGGTCGACCCGCACCGACGCCATCCGGGAGGTCTTCAGCAGCAGGCCGCCGTCGGCCGGTGTCACGGTGCCGTGCCCGGTGGCCTGGACGGCGAACGGCAGGCCGTGCTCGCGTGCGGTGAGGACCGCGGCGCGGACGTCCGCCGGGCCGGCCGCCTCGGCGACGATCACCGGGCGCGGGTCGAACCTGCGGTTCCACGGCAGCCGTCCGCGGTCGTACGGCTCGTCGCCGGGCAGATGAACGCCCCCGGTGAAGGCACCGCGCAGTGCCCGTGCGGCGGCCGCGTGCTCATGTGTGTGGTGGTAGGTCCTCATGGGTCTCCCTCGGCGGTTCGCCTGGTGGTCCTGGGTGGTCATGGGCCGATCCTCGCGGGCCGGGCGGCGCGGCGTCGTCGCACGTGGGGAGGCTGTTGCGGCTGCCTCGGGGGACGCAGGCGGCCGGCGGGTACTACGCGGGAAGCAGTGCCGATCTCCTCACCGGGCCGGAGGTGAGGCGGCCGGTGCCCGGTTTAGGGTGCGCACATGAGTACCCAGCGGGCATGGCGGGCGTACGCACGGGACGCGGCGCTGGCGGTCGTCATCGCCGGTGGCGTGGTCGCCGGTGCCGGGGCCGCGCCGCCCGGCCGTACGCAGATCGATCCGCTCGGTTATGTGCTCCTGGCGGTCGGCGGGCTGGTCCTGGCGGCTCGCCGGCGTGCGCCGATCGCGGTGCTGCTGGTCACGACGGGCTGCGTGCTCGGTTACCTGCTGCGCGGTTACCCGGGCGTGGGTGCCGCGGTCCCGGTGATGGTCGCCCTGTTCACCGCGGTCAGGAGCGGCCACCGGCGGATCGTGGCGGTGCCGGGCGCGGCCCTCGTCGCGGTCGTGCTGACCGATCTGACGCTGGTGCACGGGCAGGCCGCCCGCCAGGTGTTCCAGGACCGGGTGCTGCTGGCCGGGTGGCTGGTGGCGAGCGGGGTGCTGGGGGAGGCGTTCCGGCAGTGGGCGGCCTACGTCGACCAGGCCGAGCAGCGTGCGGCCGAGGCCGAGCGCACCCGCGAGGAGGCCGCGCGCCGCCGGGCGGGGGAGGAGCGGCTGCGGATCGCGCGGGAGCTCCACGACTCGCTCACCCACAGCATTTCGATCATCAAGGTGCAGACCGGGGTGGCCATCCATCTCGCCCGCAAGCGGGGCGAGGAGGTGCCCGAGACGCTGCTCGCCGTGCAGGAGGCCAGCCGGGAGGCGATGCGGGAGCTGCGGGCGACCCTGGAGGTCCTGCGCGGGCCCGAGGACGAGACGACCGGCAGCGGGCTCGACCGGCTCGACGATCTGGTGGAGCGGGCGCGGTCGGCGGGCCTGCCCGCCACCGTGACGGTCAGCGGCAGCCGGCGGGCCCTGCCGGCCGCCGTCGACCGGGCCGCCTTCCGGATCGTCCAGGAGGCGCTGACCAACGTCTCCCGGCATGCCGGTCCGGCGTCGGCGTCGGTGCACATTCGCTACGGCGCCGACGAGCTGACCGTGCAGGTGGACGACGACGGGCGGGGCCCGGCGGAGGGGACCGCGGCGCCCGGGGTGGGGCTGGTCGGCATGCGCGAGCGGGTCGCCGCGCTCGGCGGCCGGTTGCGGGCCGAGCCCAGGACCGGGGGCGGCTTCTCGGTCCGCGCCGAGCTGCCGGTGGGGGATCTCTCGTGATCCGGGTGCTGATCGTCGATGACCACACGCTCATCCGCGCGGGCTTCCGTGCGCTGCTGCAGGCCGAGGACGACATCGAGGTGGTGGCCGAGGCCGGTGACGGACGGCAGGCCATCGCGCTGGCCACCCGGCACCTGCCCGACGTCGCCCTGGTCGACGTCCAGATGCCGGTGATGGACGGAATCGAGACGACCCGGCAGATCGCCGCCCACCCGCGCCTGGCCGGCGTCCACGTCGTGATCCTGACCAACTACGGCCTCGACGAGTACGTCTACAAGGCGTTGCGGGCGGGCGCGAGCGGCTTCCTGGTCAAGGACACCGAGCCCGAGGACCTGCTGCACGGCGTACGGGTCGCGGCGCGGGGGGACGCGCTACTCTCACCGGCCATCACCCGCAAGCTGATCGGCGAGTTCGTCTCCCGGCCGCCGTCGGTGAGCCTGGCGGCGGGCTTCGACGTGCTCACCAACCGGGAACGCGAGGTGGTGGCGCTGGTCGCCCGCGGCCTGTCCAACGACGAGATCGCCGCCCGGCTGGTGATCAGCCCCATCACCGCCAAGACCCATGTCAGCCGGGCCATGACCAAGATGGGTGCCCGGGACCGCGCGCAGCTCGTCGTCTTCGCCTACGAGAACGGCCTGGTCGTCCCGCGTGACGGAGGCCGTGTCGTGCCGGAGGCGCACGGGTGACCCCGCTCAGGCGACGACCCGGTAGTGCGTAGTGAGCCGCCGGTCGTCGTCGAGCACGTGGAAGGCGAGTGCCGGTGGGAGCCGGTGGTCGACGACCCCGTCGGCGGGCCGTTCCCAGGGCAAGGTCAGCGTGGAGACCACGCCGGGCGCCACCAGCAGGGGCCGGCCGGCGAAGGTGGTGGCCGCGGGACTGTGGGCGTGCCCGCACAGCAGCGCCACGACGTTGGGGTGGTGGCCGATGAGCCCGGCGAGCCGGTGCTCGCCGAACTGGCGGATGGCGTCCAGCGGCGGGCTGTGCAGGACGACGGGCGGGTGGTGGAAGGCGACGATCACCGGCAGGTCGCGAGGTGTGCCGTCGAGGACCGTCTCCAGCCAGGTGAGGGTCTCGTCGGCGAGGTGGCCGTCGTCGCGCCCGGGGATCGAGGAGTCACAGAGCGCGAAGACCCCGGCGTCCGTGCGGTGCACCCGGTTGACCGGGCCGTCACCGGCGGGCTCACCGAGCAGCACCTGGCGGAACGCCGTGCGGACGTCGTGGTTGCCGGGGCAGGCGAGCACCGGATGCCGGGAGGCGAGCATCGTGCGGGCCTGCTCGTACTCCGCGGGCAGGCCGTGGTCGGTGACGTCACCGGTGACCAGCACCGCGTCGAGGTCGTAGGGCAGCCCGTTCAGGTAGTCCATGACCGCTGTCGTCCGTGCGGTGCTGCGCGGCGTGCCGTCGAGGTGGGTGTCACTGAGGTGAGCGAAAACGATCATTATCGTCGCGCCTCCTTCTGATCTCGGTGCCGGGTCGTGAACGCGATGGCCGTCCGGGCACGCCCCGTGGCCCCGCACCGCGAACCTACGGACCGACCGGACCGAACATAAGATCCAGTGCCATGCCGGGAAATTGGTCCAGTCGAGGCCTGGACCTGCACCTCGAGGTCGACACCGCGGGCGGGCGGCGGGCCGGGCTGGAGCGCGCCCTGCGCGAGGCCGTCCGGGACGGGCGCCTGGCGCCGGGCTCCCCGCTGCCCTCGACGCGAGAGCTGGCCGGGGAGCTGGGGCTCTCCCGCGGTACGGTGACGGCCGCCTACGACCAGCTTGCCGCCGAGGGGTATCTGACCGCGCGCCAGGGCGCGGTCACCAGGGTCGCCGACCTGCCCGCACCGGTCCCCGCCCCGGCCCGGCCCGCCCCGGGGACGGCGGCGCCCCAGCACGATCTGCGTCCCGGCCGGCCCGATGTGGCCGCCTTCCCCGCGGCCGCCTGGTCGCGTTCGACCCGCCGGGTGCTGACCACCGCGCCCGCCGACATCCACGGCCTCAGTGACCCGCAGGGGCGTGCCGAGCTGCGCACCGCGCTCGCGGGCTACCTCGGACGCACCAGGGGAGTGCTGACCGGCCCGGACCGCATCGTGATCACTTCGGGTTCGTACCAGTCCTTCGGCCTGCTGGCCCGCGTGCTGGCCGAGTCCGGCACGACCGCCGTCGCGATGGAGGATCCCGGCCACGAGGCCTACCGCGAGGTCGTCCGGCGGGCCGGCCTCACCGTCCTGCCCCTGCCCGTCGACCGGCACGGGGCCCGTGCCGACGCGCTGACCGGCGTCCTGGCCGGCCGGGGGTCGGGCGCGCCCGGGGCGGTGGTCGTCACCCCCGCGCACCAGTACCCGACCGGGGCGCCGCTGCATCCACGGCGCCGGCACGAGCTGTGCGCCTGGGCGCGCGCGTCCGGCGGCCTGGTCATCGAGGACGACTACGACGGGGAGTACCGCTACGACCGCCGGCCCGTCGGCGCCCTGCAGGG
Organism: Actinomadura scrupuli; assembly: GCF_050971785.1. Classification (NCBI taxonomy): domain Bacteria; kingdom Bacillati; phylum Actinomycetota; class Actinomycetes; order Streptosporangiales; family Thermomonosporaceae; genus Actinomadura; species Actinomadura scrupuli. The sequence continues at coordinate 660,694 of NZ_JBPCCU010000003.1, forward strand.
CATCGCCCCCGACCGGGTCGTCTACTGCGGCTCGGCGTCGAAGAGTCTCGGGCCGGGACTGCGCCTGGGCTGGATGGCGCTGCCGTCCGACCTGGTCGGCCCGGTCGTGGAGGCGAAGTTCCAGGCCGACCTGCACACCGGGGCGCTCGGCCAGCTCGTCCTCGCCGACCTGATCACCCGCCACGACTACGACCGGCACATCCGCGCCGGCCGGCTGCGCTACCGGCGCCGCCGCGACCTGCTCGTGCGGCGGCTGGGTCCGGGCCCGCGGCAGCCTCTGCCCGGCCTGGTGCTGCACGGCGTCGCCGCCGGACTGCACACGCTGATCACCCTGCCGGATGACGGCCCCGCCGAGCCGGAGGTGCTGGCCGAGTGCGAGCGGCGGGGGATCGCGCTGCGCGGCCTGTCGGAGCTCTGGCATGACCGCGCCGACGCGCATGCCGACCTGCGCAGCCACCTGAACGGTGACCTGCACGGGGGTCTGCACGGTGACGCGCAGGGTGTTCTCGTCGGCTATGCCGCCGCATCCGAGCACGCCTACCCCGCGGCCCTGGAGGCCTTCGCGGGCGCGCTGGGAGCCGCCCGCCGGGTCACGGGATGAGCCGTGCCCGCCCGCTCACGCCGGCAGGGGTGCGCGCACCTCGGTGATCTCCACCTGGATGCCGTGGCGGGGCCGCATCGCGGTGATGCTGGTCGGCCGCGCGGGCCCGCCGGTCAGCTCCGCCTCGACGCGGTACAGCAGCCGGGCGAGCACCACCTTGATCCCGGTGGTGGCGAACCCGGCGCCGATGCAGCGGTGCGGGCCCCCGCCGAAAGGCAGGAACGTCGCGGGGGTGGGGGGCCGGTGGCCGGGGTCGGCCGGGTCCCAGCGCTCCGGCCGGAACCGCTCGGGTTCGGGCCACACCTCCGGCAGCCGGTGCGTGACGTACGGGCTGTAGAGGACCATGGTCCCCCGGGGGATGCGCCGCCCCTCGAAGGTGAACTCCGCGGCGACCTTGCGCGCGCTCATGACGGCGGGCGGGTAGAGCCGCAGCGTCTCGCTGACGACGTTGTCGAGATAGGTGAGCCGCTGGAGCGCGTCGGCGGTGAGCGGGCCGCCGTCCAGCACCGTGCGCACCTCGTGCCGGGCGCGTTCGCGTACGGCGTCGTCGCCGAGGACGGCCTGGACCGCCCAGGCCAGTGCCGCGCTGGTGGTCTCGTACCCGGCGGCGATCAGGCTGATGACCTGGTCCTGGAGCTCGACGTCGGTGAGGCCGCCGCCGTCCTCGTCGCGGGACTGCATGAGCATCGCGAGCACGTCGTCGTACGGCTCCGGGTCGTCCTCGCGCTCGGCGATCTCCCGCATGACCCGGGACACGACGGCGGCGCGGGCGCTGAGCACCCGCCGCCAGGCCGGGTTGGGCAGTGCGCGCATCAGGACGAGCATGCTGTAGGGCCGGTCGATCGCGTTCAGCGCGTGCTGGAGCCTGCGGCCGAGGACGTCGGCGTCCGCGGCCAGGCGCGGGCCGAACAGCAGTTCCACGGTGCTGCGCCGTACGAGGTCGCGGAGCGCGGCGTAGACGTCGACGCGCTGCCCGGGCCGCCAGGTGTCGATGAGCTCGTCGGCGTTGGCGGCCATCCGGGTGACGTACCCGTCGATCCTGCGGCGGTGGAAGGCGGGCTGCACGAGCTTGCGGCGGCGGCGGTGCTCCTCGCCGTCACTGACGATGAGCGAGGTCGCGCCGTTGACCGGCACGAGCACGTCGAACGCCTCCCGCCAGGTGAACAGGCCGGAGTTGGCGAACACGAAGGCGTTGGCCTCGGGGCCGAGCATGAGGACGTATTTCACCGGGCCGAATCCGAACCCGGAGACCGGCCCGTTCTTGTCGTACATGCGCCGCAATCCGGCGTAGGGGTCACGGGCGAGCAGCAGGCCGAGGCGGGTCAGGGCAAAAGGTGAGGAGAGGCCTGGAACGGCGCTCACGTCGCTCATCGTGCCACTATCGCATGTCCGGGCACGTTCCAGAGAAGATCGTCAGAGCCGGATCGGAGCGGTTCGTGGCGGCCGGAAAGCGGGCGCGGAAAGACCTGCATGCCCGGCATTTCGCCGGTAATCCGGCACTTGGGGCAGACCGGCCTTTGTGGGATCACGACCTGGGAGAATGACCGCATGCGAGAACGGAAGATCGAGTGCTGGCTGTCCGACATGGACGGTGTCCTGATCCACGAGGGCCTGCCCGTTCCCGGGGCGGACGAGTTCATCCGCCGGCTGACCGCCTCGGGCCGGCGGTTCCTGGTGCTGACCAACAACTCGATCTACACCCCGCGGGACCTGGCCGCCCGGCTGCGCGCCGTGGGGCTGGTGGTCCCGGTCGAGGCCATCTGGACGTCGGCGCTGGCGACCGCGAAGTTCCTCAACGACCAGCGGCCGGAGGGCTCGGCCTTCGTCATCGGGGAGTCGGGGCTGACGACGGCGATGCACGAGGCCGGCTACGTCCTCACCGACCTCAGTCCCGACTACGTGGTGCTGGGGGAGACCCGCAACTACAGCTTCGAGCAGATCACCAAGGCGATCCGGCTCATCGACAGCGGAGCCCGCTTCATCGCGACCAACCCCGACCCGGTCGGCCCGTCGACCGAGGGGTCACTGCCGGCCTGCGGCGCCGTCGCCGCGATGATCACCAAGGCGACCGGGGTGGACCCCTACTTCGTCGGCAAGCCCAACCCGCTGATGATGCGCAGCGGGCTCAACGCCGTGCAGGGCCACAGCGAGACCACCGCGATGATCGGCGACAGGATGGACACCGACGTCGTGGCGGGGATGGAGGCCGGGCTGCACACCATCCTGGTGCTGTCGGGCGTCACCCGGCGTACCGAGGTGGACCGGTATCCCTTCCGGCCGTCGCAGATCGTGGACTCGGTCGCGGACCTCATCGACATGGTGGAGTGACGGGGGGCACGCATGGACGATCCGACCGTACGGCCCCGGCCGCAGGCGGTCATCCGGCCGTACCGCGCCGAGGACCTGCCCGAGGTGTACGACGTCTGCGTGCGCACCGCGCACGAGGGCGGTGACGCCCGGGGGATCTACCGGGATCCGGACCTGATGCCGGACATCTTCGCGGGCCCGTACCTGCGTCTGGAGCCGCGGCTGGCGTTCGTCCTGGACGACGGCGAGCGGGTGGTCGGCTACGTGATCGGCACCGCGGACACGGCCGCGTTCGCCGCGGCGTACCGCCGGCTGTGGCTGCCCGAGGTCGGCGGGCGCTACCCGCGGGCGCAGGCCCCGGCCACCCCGGACGAGCAGATGATCGAGCTCATGTACACCCCGGAGCGGATGGTGCTGCCGGAGCTTGCCGACTACCCGGCGCACCTGCACATCGACCTGCTTCCGCGGTACCAGCGCGCCGGCCACGGCCGGGCCCTCATGGCGACCCTGCTGGCGGCGTTGCGCGAGGCCGGGGCGCCGCGCGTGCACCTGGGGATGGTGACGGCCAACCGCGGCGCCCGCCTGTTCTACGACCGGCTGGGGTTTCGCGAACTGCCGGTGACCGACCCGGGGCCCCTCACCTATCTGGGCAGGTCCACCGATCCGCTGCGGTGAGGCCCGCGGATCGGCTGCCGGGGGTGCGGGCCGTCGGGCACATCGCCGGATCGGGCATCGGACCCGTACCGGGCTGCCTGCGGTGATCGTCGGGCCGTAGGCTCTTCCTTGGTCGTGCCGGTGCGTCGTGCCGGTGCGTTGTGCCGGTGCGTTGTGCCGGTGCGTTGTGCCGATGTGCGTTGTGCCGGTGTGCGTCAGGTCGTGTCAGGGGAGGCGGAGGGCCGTGGTCAGCATCAGTGCGTTCGTGGGCATCGCGGCGGTGGCGCTCGGGTTGGTCCTCACCCCCGGCCCCAACATGATCTACCTGGTGTCGCGGTCGGTGGTGCAGGGCCGCCGGGCCGGGCTGGTCTCGCTGACCGGGGTCGCGGCCGGGTTCCTGGTCTACCTCGTCGCGGCGGCCGCGGGCATCGCGACGCTGTTCGCCCTGGTGCCCGCCGTCTACATGGCGATCAAACTCGGCGGCGCGGTGTACCTGCTCTGGCTGGCGTGGAAGGCGGTGCGGCCGGGCGGCGACTCGGTCTTCGCGCCCAGGCCGCTGCCGGACGACCCGCCGCGCAGGCTGTTCACGATGGGGCTGGTCACCAACCTGCTGAACCCGAAGATCGCCATCTTGTACGTGTCGCTGCTCCCGCAGTTCGTGGATCCGGCGCGCGGCCACGTCGCCGTGCAGAGCCTCACGCTGGGGCTCACCCAGATCGTCATCGCCCTGACGGTCAACGCGCTGATCGTGCTGGGCGCCGGTTCGGTCGCCGCGTTCCTGGGCGACCGGCCGGCGTGGCTGCGCGCGCAGCGTTACGTGATGGGCACGGTGCTGGCGGGGCTCGCGCTGCGCATCGCCGCCGACCGGTCGCGCGCGGCGGCGGTCACCCCGTAGCCGGCCGGTATCGGGCAGGGGCCGAGGTCGATCAGATCGGTGAGCGTCCGCTGGAGCGTCTCTCGCCGGGCAGAATCTTCTTCGCTCCCAACGCGGTGATCCGGTGGACCGGTCGCTTGGGGGTCAGTCCCCGCGAGCCGCGGCGCGCGCGCCGGTGGCGTCGTCGGCGTCCAGGACCCGCCGGGCAAGACGCCCGCACGCGGGCAGGCTGTGGCGGGCGAGCTGTGCGCGCACGGCCGGCAGGGCGGCAGCCGCCATGGACAGCCTGCTGATGCCCAGGCCGACCAGGACGGGGGCGAGCAGCGGGTCGGCCGCGGCCTCCCCGCAGACACCGACCGGCTTCCCGCTGTCCTTGCCGGCCGCCGCACAGCGCTCGACGAGCTGGAGCAGCGCGGGCTGCCAGGGATCGAGCAGGTCGGCGAGGTCACCGGTCTGCCGGTCCGCGGCCAGTGTGTACTGGCTGAGGTCGTTGGTCCCGATGCTGAGGAAGTCCGCGACCCGCAGGAACCGGTCCGCCAGCAGCGCGGCCGCCGGAACCTCGACCATGACGCCGGCGGTGGCGAGGCCGTGGTCGTGGGCGCGCTCGACGAACCCGGCGGCCTCCTTCGGTGTCGAGACCATGGGGGCCATCACCCACACTTCGGTGCGCGTCCGGGCGGCGGCCAGCGCGATGGCCCGCAGCTGGGTGTCGAGGATGTCCGGGCGGCGCCGGTCCACGCGCAGGCCGCGCAGGCCGAGGGCGGGGTTGGGCTCGTCGGGGAGGCCGAGGAAGGGCAGGGGCTTGTCGGCCCCGGCGTCGAGGGTGCGCACGACGACGGTGCCGTGGTCGAAGGCGCCGAAGACCTCGGCGTAGGCGGCCACCTGCTCGTCGACGCCGGGTTCCTCGTGGCGGCCCAGGAAGAGGAACTCGGTGCGGAACAGCCCCACGCCGCCCACGTCGGCCAGGTCCACCCCGGCCAGGTCGGCCGCGGAGCCGATGTTGAGCATGAGGTCGACCGCGTGCCCGTCGGCGGTCCGCCCGGGCCCCCGGCCCGCGGAGAGCAGTTCCCGCTGCGCGGCGGCCCGGTCTCGGTAGTCGGCCACCTCGTCCTCGCGGACCCCGATGCGCACCTGACCGGTCGTACCGTCGACGGTGGCCAGCAGGGACTCCGGCGCGGCCGGCACGCCGCCGCAGCCCACCACGGCGGGCAGGCCCAGGGAGCGGGCGAGGATCGCGGTGTGGCTGGTCGGGCCGCCGCGCCGGGTCACCAGCCCCAGGACGATCGCCGGGTCCAGCGTCGCGGTGTCGGCCGGAGACAGGTCATCGGCGACCAGGATGAACGGGTGGCCCGGCGCGGGCACGCCGGGCATCGGCTGCCCGAGGGCGGCGGCGAGCGCCCGGTGCGCGATGTCGTCCAGATCGGCGGCCCGCTCGGCGAACTGGCCGCCGGCGGAGCTCAGGAGGCTGCGGTGCTGGTCGAACGTGGCGCGCAGGGCGCGCGGCGCGTCCTGCCCGCGCTGGATCCTGGCGGTGACGTCGTCCAGCAGGACGGGATCGGAGGCGAGCATGGCCTGGGCCTGCAGCACCTCCCGGCCGGCGCTGGTGGTGGCCGCCTCGGCGCGGGTGCGCAGGTCCGCCTCGACGGTCTTGAGGGCGTTCTCAGCAACGGCGATCTCGTCCTCGGGATCGGTGACCGGGCGTACGGGGGGCAGCACCGGCGCCGGTCCCATCACCAGGACGGGGCCCGCCGCCAGTCCCGGGCTCACGCCGATGCCGTACAGCAGCTCAGGCACCGGCGGGCTCCTGCGCCGGCCGGCCGTCGCCGGGCTCCTGGCCGTCCAGGTCACGGGCGAGCAGGTCGGCCAGGGCGTCGAGCGCGCGCTCGGCGCCCGCCGCGTCGGCGTCCTCGGCGCGCAGGGTGACCTCGCTGCCGTGCACGGCTCCGAGGGAGAGCACCGACAGCATGCTGTGCGCGGGGACCGGCCGCCGGTCGCCGACGGCGATGGTGACCGCGACGGGCTGCCGTGCGGCCGCCTCGACGAAGAGCTTCGCCGGGCGCGCGTGCAGGCCACCGGAAGAGCCGATGATCACTCTGCGTTCGGCCATCTGAGCGTCCTTTCCAGCAGGGTGGGATACGCGGGTGGGGGTTCAGGGCTGGATGGTGACCTTGACGGCTTCGCCCCGGGCGACGATGCCGAGGGCGTCGAGGGCCGCCTCCAGCGGCAGCCGGTGCGTGATGAGGTCGTCGACCGGAACCCGGCCGGAGGCGATGAGGTCCAGCGCGCGGGCGTTGTGGGCGGGGCTGGAGCCGTTGGCGCCCACGATGGTGAGTTCCCGGTAGTGCACCAGGTTGGAGTCGCAGGCGATGACCGGGTCGTCCTTGGGCAGCCCGCCGAAGAAGCTGATCCGGCCCTGCCGCGCGGCCATCGCCAGCGCCTGCTCCTGGGCCTTGCCGGACGCGGCGGCGGTGATGACCACGTCGGCTCCGCGGCCGCCGGTCAGATCGAGGACCGCCGCGACGACGTCCACGCCGTCGGCGCTGATCGCGGCGTCGGGTTCGACCAGCTCGGCGGCCTGGGCGAGCCGCGCGGCGTTGAGCTCGATCATGAAGACCCGGGCGGCGCCGTGGGCGCGGGCCATCCGCACGTGCAGGCAGCCGATCGGCCCAGACCCGATCACGACCACGTCGTCGCCGTCGCCGACGCGTGCGAGTTCCTGACCGTTGAGGACGCAGGCCAGGGGCTCGGTCACCGACGCCTCGGCGAAGGAGAGGCCCGCGGGGACGCGGTTCACGCCGCCGACGGCGAGCACCTTGGCGGGGACGATCATGTACTCGGCGAACCCGCCGTCGTAGTGGTAGCCGATCGACTCCTGGTGGGGGCAGACCGTCATCCGGCCGCGCAGGCAGTCCGGGCAGTGGCCGCAGGGGATGGCGGCGATCACCTGGACCCGGTCGCCGGCCGCCCAGGCGGTGACACCGGCCCCGACGTCGGCGATCTCGCCGGCGACCTCGTGGCCCATCACCCGGGGCGGGACGATGTGGTGATGCCCGAACCGGGAGATCTTGACGTCGGTTCCGCAGGTCGAGCAGTTCCGCACGCGGATCTTGAGTTCGCCGGGGCCCGCGACGGGCTCGGGGGCGTCCTCGAGCCGGATGTCACCGGGGGCGTAGAAGCGTGCGACCCTCATGTGGTCTCCCTTTGCGGTTGGAGCAGGCCGGTCAGTTCGTCGGCCGTGGTGGCCGCGCGGAGCGCCCTGGCCCGGTCCGGGTCGAGCAGGATCTCCGCCAGCTCGGTGAGGATGCCGATGTGGGCGTCGCCGCGGGCCGCGATGGCGATGCAGAGTGTGACCGGCTCGCCGGCCCAGTCCACTCCGTCGGGGAACCGCAGCACCGCGAGGGCGTCGTGGTGCACGGCGTCCTTGCCGGCCACGGTCCCGTGGGGGATGGCGACCCCCTCTCCCAGGTAGGTCGAGATGGAGGACTCCCGCGCCAGCATGGCCGGGATGTAGTCGGGACCCACCGCGCCGATGCCGACCAGCGCCTGCCCGCACAGGCGGATCGCGCTCTCCTGGTCGTCGGCGTGGGCGTGCAGGTCGATCGCGCGGGGATCGAGCAGCCGCGCGGCCGTCTCACCCATCCAGCACCCCGCCGTTCTTGATGACCGAGACCAGGTGGGTGACGGCCGGGTCGCCGATGAAGACCTGGAACGGGACGATGACGGTGCCGGGTGCCCCGCCGCGGGCGCGGGCGGCCAGGCCCGCGTGGCAGACCACCACGTCGGCGTCGGCGGGGATGGCGTTCACCGGGGTGTGCGCGACCTCGACGGCGTACTGCTTGAGCTGCTTGCGCAGCTGGCCCGCGAGCATGACGCTGCTGCCCATGCCCGCGTCGCAGGCGATGACGAGCTTGTGGATGTCGTTTCCGTTGATGGTGGTCATGGTCATGCCTCCAGGGGACGGTGCTGCGGCGGCGCGTCGGTGCGGGCGGCCGGCTGCCCGGTCACGCCGGCGTCGGCGGCGGGCTCGGCCGCCGGGTCGGCTTCGGTCCCGGCGGGTGCCGCGTCGGCGGTTTTGGGTTCGGCGAGGCGGCCGAAGCCGAGCAGTGCCGCGCCCACGGCGAACGAGACGCCGGTGGCGACGATGACTCCGGCGAACACCCCGAACCAGCCGCCCTTGGGAGTCTCGGCGGCGTAGGCGAAGATGCTGCCGGGCGACGGGGTGGCGACCAGGCCGGCGCCGGTGACGATGAAGACCAGGATTCCCGCGGCGCCGCCGGCGATCGCGGCCAGGATCATCCGCGGCTTCATCAGCACGTAGGGGAAGTAGATCTCGTGGATGCCGCCGAGGAACTGGATGACGATCGCGGCAGGCACGCTCGGCCGCAGCGCCCGCGGCCCGAAGAACATGTACGCGAGCAGGACGCCGAGGCCGGGCCCGGGGTTGGACTCCAGCATGAACAGGATCGACTTGCCGTGCTTGAGTGACTCCGCGACGCCGAGCGGGCCGAGCACCCCGTGGTTGATGGCGTTGTTGAGGAACAGCACCTTGGCGGGTTCGACCAGGATCGAGGCGAACGGCAGCAGGTGGTGGTGGACCAGCCATTCGACGCCGTCGCCCGCGGTGTTGGTGATGTTACGGACGATGGGCGCGATGCCCCACACTCCGAGCACGGCCATGGCGGCGCCGACGATGCCCGCGGTGAAGTTCTCCACCAGCATCTCGAAGCCGGCCCGGATCCGGTTCTCGGTGAACTTGTCGATCCGCTTGAGCAGGTACGCGGCGAGCGGGCCGATGATCATCGCGCCGAGGAACATCGGGATCTTCGAGCCGACGGCGACGCCGATGGTGGCGATCGCGCCCACCACCGCGCCGCGCTGGCCGTGCACCATGCGCCCGCCGGTGTAGCCGATCAGGATCGGCAGCGCGAACAAGATGATCGGGTCGACGAGGGCGGCGAACTTGGCGTTGGGCAGCCAGCCGGTCGGGATGAACAGCGCGGTGATGAGTCCCCAGGCGATGAACGCCCCGATGTTGGGCATCACCATGCCGGCCAGATGGCCGCCGACGCGCTGGATCCGCGCCTTGATCCCGCCCTCGGTGAATTCGGGGGTGTAGGTAGTGGCCATGTGCGCTCCTCAGGGGCAGAGGGGGGTTACCTGATCAGGGACCGGCTCAGGTCCGGTCGGGGATGGATCTGGACGATGTCGCGCCGGATGTCGTGCGGGCGCGGCATCCGGCTGGCGGGAAGCCGCACGGCGGCGGCTCCCCATGCCAGGCCCTCGGCGAGTGCCTCGGCGCCCCGGGCGCCGGCGGCGAGGAATCCGGCCAGCAGCGCGTCCCCCGCACCGACGGTGCTCTGCGGGGCGGCGACGTGCGCCTCGCCCACGGTCACGCCGTCGTCGTCCACGAGCACCGCGCCGCTGGCGCCGAGGCTGGCCAGGACCTTGCCGGCGCCGCGATCGCGCAGCTCCTCGGCGGCCCGCACCACGTCGGTGAGCCGGTTCAGCGGCCGGCCCACCGCTTCGGCGAGTTCCTCCCGGTTCGGCTTGATCAGCACGGCGCCGGCCGCGACCGCGGCGAGCAGCGGCGGGCCGCTGGTGTCCACGGCCACCCGGGTGCTGCCGGCGGCGAAGGACCCGCACAGCTCGGCGTAGATCTCGTCCGGCACACCGGGCGGCAGGCTGCCGCAGGCCACCACCCAGCTCGCGGTGCCGGCCTCGGCGAGCACCGCGTCGATGATCTGGTCGAGCTCCGGGCGGGACAGCGCCCCGCCGGGCTCGTTGAGCTTGGTGATCACCCCTTGCGGCTCGACGATGGTCACGTTCGACCGGGTCCTGCCGGTGACGCGCACCGCCCGGACCGCGATGCGCTCGGCCTCCAGCAGCTGGATGAACTGGTCGCCGTCGGAGCCGCCCGCGGTGACGATCGCACGTGAGGGCACGTCGTTGGCCAGCAGTGCCCGGGAGACGTTCACTCCCTTGCCGCCCGGGTCCAGCCGCGCGGATCGCGTGCGGATCATCGCCCCGCGGACGAGCCGGTCGACCTCGATGGCCCGGTCGAGGCTGGGGTTGAGGGTCAGCGTGACGATCACGTGCAGATCACCCGCAGACCGGCCTGCTCGAAGTCGGACAGCAGCTCACTGTCGAGCCCGCTGTCGGTGATCAGGGTGTCGATCTGGGAGATCTCCGCGAACCGGGCGAAGTAGTCGTTGCCGATCTTGGTGTGGTCGGCCAGCACCACGGCGCGCCGGGCGGCCGCGATCATCGACCTCTTCACCGCGGCCTCGGCGGGATCGGGGGTGGTGAACCCGCACTCGCCGGAGAGGCCGTTGGTGCCCATGAACGCCACGTCCACGTGGATCCGCGACAGCATCTGCAGATTCCAGTCGTCGACGGTGGCCAGCGTGCGGCGGCGTACCCGCCCGCCCAGCATGATCACGGTGAGGTTGGGGCGGGGGGCCAGGGAGACCGCCAGCGGCGGCGCGTTGACCACGACGGTCAGCTCCCGGTCCATCGGAAGCGCGGCGGCGAGCCGCTCCGTCGTGGAACCGGCGTCGATGATGATGGCGCCCTCGTCCGGCAGCTCGGCCAGGGCCGCCTTGGCGATGCGCTCCTTCTCCACCGTCATCACCGCGTCCCGGGCGGCCAGCGCGGGCTCGAAACCCAGGCGCTCGACCGGGATCGCCCCGCCATGTACCCGGCGGACCACGCCGGCACGTTCCAGGGCCGTCAGGTCCCGCCGGATCGTCTCGCTGGTCACCGACAGCTCCTCGGCGAGCCGCATGACGTCGACGCGGCCCTCGGCGCGGGCCCGACGCAGGATCTCCTGCTGCCGCTCCTCCACGTACATGTGGTTTAGCTCCCGTTTCGAGTTTGTTTCCCTTTGTTTACGCCCATACAAGTGGGAACGTCAAGGGTCAGATGTGACCCGGCTCATAATTTCTCGCCGTGATGGAGGCGTGATGAGGTACGAGACCGGCTTGCCGGCGCCGGGCGGCCGTCCGCGCTGACCGGTCTGTTCCGGTGGGCGGGTTCAGCCGGTCAGGGCGGCGGGATCGGTCAGTGCCTGGAGGATGATGAAGGCGGCCACTGCGAAGACCAGGTAGGCGAACCAGCGGCGCAGGCGTGCGGCGTCCAGATGGCGGCCGAGCCGGGCGGCGGTCAGCGATCCTGCCACCGCAGCGGTGGTGAACGCGATGGCGACCGTCCAGTCGAGGGTGGCGTCGCCGGCGTGGGCGGCGAATCCTGCGGCGGCGTTGGTGATGACGATGAGCAGGGAGGTGCCAACCGCCACGGTCATGGGCAGGCCGAGGCCCAGGACGAGGGCGGGGATGATGAGGAAGCCGCCGCCGACACCGAACAGGCCGGTCAGCAGCCCGACGGCGGCTCCGGCGGTGATGGCTTTGGGCAGGCAGCCGCGCCAGTCGACGCCGCCGCCGGGCAGCGCGCACGCCCCGCCCGCGGGGGCGTTCTCGGCCAGCATCCGCCAGCCGGCCACCACCATGACCGCGGCGAATCCGATCATGACGGCGGGTGCGGGCAGCAGCCTGTTGAGGGCGGCGCCGCCGAACGCGGTGACGGCACCGGCGCCGCCGACGACGGCGGCCATTCGCCAGCGCACCTGCTGGGCGCGGATGCGGGGCAGGACGGCGGTGGCCGCGGAGATGCCCACCACCAGCAGGGAGGTCGGGATCGCTGCTGACAGGGTCAGGCCCGCGCCGTAGACGAGGGCGGGCACGGCCAGGATGGAGCCGCCGCCGCCCAGCAGCCCGAGCAGGACCCCGATCACCGCTCCCAGCAGCACGGCGGTCAACATCGCCGGCCTCCTTCCGTCGGCACGGCCGCCGGGTGCGCCGCCCGGCTCACCCCATCGGCCCGGACGGGCCGGCGGGGGTGCGGGGGCGGTTCACGGGCGTTCTCCGGCCAGGGCCGCCACGACGGCGTCGAGGTCGGTGCGCGGGCCTTGGTTGTAGGGGAGCTTGGCCAGTGCCATGCCCATGGCGCAGGTGTTGGTCAGGGCGGCGAAGGTCAGGCCGGCGCCGATGAGGCCGGCGACCCATTTGGCGGCGGGGAAGAAGACGCTGGCCAGGATCGAGGCCGCCACGATCGACCCGGCTACCAGGCGCACCTGGCGTTCCAGGTCCCAGCGCGGCCTGCCTGCGGTGACCGTGGCGCCGGCGGCCTGCCAGGCGGTGATGCCGCCGGTGAGGATCCGCAGGTTGGCCAGGCCCGCACCCGCCAGGGCCTGCTCGGCCAGCCCGGCGCGCTGCCCGGAGCGGCAGATCAGCACGACCTGCTCGTCCAGGTGCGCGCGCAGCTCGGCGCGGTGCTCGCGCAGCAGGTCCAGCGGCACGTTGTGGGAGCCGGGGATGTGGGCGGCCTCGAACTCGCCGGGGGTGCGCACGTCGATCAGACGGGGCCCGGCACCCGAGTCCAGCAGGTGCCGCAGCGCGGCGGTGTCCAGGCCCGCTGGGCCGGTGGGGGTGTCGGCGATGCTCATACGATCTCCTCGAAGTGGCGGCGGCGGTGGATGCCGGGCCGGGGGGTTCGGGTCCCGGCGGGCCGGTCAGTCCTGCGGGCGGGTGATGGTCAGGCCGGCGGCGGCGGCATCGGCGTAGGCGCCGTCGATGTGCACCACCCGGCGTCCGGCGCGGACCAGGAGGCTGGTGGCGGCCGCGGCCCGGTAGCCGGACCCGCAGTGCACCCACACCGTCCCGGCCGGCACCTCGGACATGCGCTGGGGCAGGTCGGGCAGCGGGATGTGGACCGCGCCGGCCAGGTGCCCGGCCTTCCATTCGTTGGTCATCCGCACGTCCAGCACGACGTCGGGGGCGGGCAGGCCGTGCGGGGCGTGCCCGCTGCGGGCGGCGGCAAGGTCGGTGAAGCCGGCGGTCTCCAGCTCGCCCAGGCGGTCCTGGTCGCCGCCTGCCCACTCGGCGGGGCTGCCGGCCGCGGCGGCGGCGGGGCGGTCGATGCCGATGCGGGCCAGCTCGCGCTGAGCGTCGGCCACCTGCTCCGCGCTGTCGCCGAGCAGGGTGATGGGCGCTCCCCAGGGGGCCATCCAGCCCAGCCAGGTCGACATCGGCCCGTCCAGGCCGAAGCTGAGCGTGCCGGCCAGATGCCGCTGGGCGAAGGCCTTGCGCGAGCGCAGGTCCACCACCCACTCGCCGGCCTCGATCCGCGCCCGCAGCGCGGCGGCGTCGGCGCTCTGGACCGGGGTGAGGTCTATCAGGTCGGCGCCGGCTGTGTTGCGTGCGCCCATGTGGGCGTAGTAGGCGGGGTAGGCGTCAAGCCCGGCCAGGGTCTCGGTGACGAAGTCGCCGGCCTCCAGCCGCAGCACGGGGTTGGCGGTGCGCTCGCGGCCGATGGTGGAGGCCGGCGCGTCGGACTGGGTGGCCGAGCAGAAGCTGCCGAACCCGTGGGTGGGCCAGATCTGCGCGCCGTCGGGCAGCAGGTCGGCCAGGCGGCGGGCCGAGGCGTGCTGGTGGCGGGCCAGGGTGTGGGCGTGCTCTTGACCGAGCAGGTCGGTACGGCCGGTGGTGCCGAACAGCAGCGACCCGCCGGTGAACACCCCCACCGGCCCCTCGGCGCCTTCCAGCACGTAGGACAGGTGATGGAACGTGTGCCCGGGAGTGGCCAGCACCGCCAGGCGCATGCCCTCCGACACCGTGACGGTGTCGCCGTCGGCCACCGCCAGCCGGTCGAAGCCGGTCTCGTCGGCCCCGGCCACCAGGTAGGCCGCACCGCTCACCCGGGCCAGCGCCAGCCCGCCGGAAACGTAGTCGTTGTGCATGTGGGTCTCGGCCACGTGAGTGATCCGCACCCCCAGCCGACCGGCCAGCGCCAGGACCCGGTCGATGTCGCGCTGCGGATCGACCACCACCGCCACCCGCCCGTCATGGGCCAGATAGGACCGGTCGCCCAGGGACGAGGTCTCCACCACCTCGACGTGGATCGTGTTCATCGTGTTCATCGTCTGCCCGCCTTCGCTCTCGTTCACCTACCGGCATCCGGGTCGTTAGGTACCGGTCCTTCGGGCCGAACCACCTCCCGGCCCGCGGTCCCCACCGCGATCCTGGGCATACCCCGGGGGGTATACGGAGGACGAACGGATGCCCTGCTCATGGACGGGTCCCGGGTGCCGGCCCGGCACGCGGGAACGCCCGCCATCACCCGGTCAGGACAGGGCCAGGAACAGCTTCTCCAGCCGCTCGGGACTGATCGGGGGGGTCTCTCCCCGCTCCCGCGCCGCTTGGCACTGCTGCAACCCCGTCGATATGATCTTGAATCCGGCGCGGTCCAGAGCCTTGGACACCGCCGCCAGCTGGGTGAGCACCCGCTCGCAGTCCTCGGCGTTCTCGATCATCGCGATCACCCCGCCCAGCTGGCCATGGGCACGCTTGAGCCGGGTGAGCGCATCGGCCAGCACCGTCGCGTCCATCTCCATCCGCACCACCTCCTCGCCCAGCATACCCCCCGGGGTATACCGGTGCTCGCGGGCCCCGTTGCGGCCCTGCTCTCGGCGCCGACGGAATCAGTGCGCCGAGAAGCCGCCGTCCACGAAGATCGCCTGGCCGGTGACGTACTCCGCGGCCGCGGAGGCCAGGAAGACCGTGGCCCCGGCGAAGTCGCGGGGCAGGCCGTTGCGGCCGACCATGGTGCGGCCGGCCAGCGCCGCGACCCGCTCGGGGTCGGCGGAGACGTGCGCGTTCAGCGGAGTGAGCACGAAGCCGGGAACGACGGCGTTGCAGCACACCCCGTGCGGCGACCAGGCCTCGGCCTGGGACCGCGAGAGCGCGACCAGGGCGGCCTTCGACGCCCCGTACGCGCCGCTGTTGAGGAAGGCGCGGAAGGACTGCTGCGAGGCGACGTTGATGATCCGCCCCCAGCCGCGCGCGGCCATCGCCGGGCCGAACCGCTGGCCCAGCAGGAACGGGGCGTCGAGGTTGACCGCCATGGTCTGGTCCCACTGGGGCTCGGTCAGCTCGCCCAGTGGCGGGCGCAGGTTGATGCCCGCGCAGTTGACCAGGATGTCCGGCTCCCCGAACGGCTTCACCGCCTCCTCCGCCCCCGCGCGCACGGCGTCACGGGAGCTCAGATCTGCGCTCACCCAGGCGACGCGGCAGCCGTGGGACTCCAGTTCGCGCGCCGTCGCGGCGAGCTCCTCCTCCCGGCGGGCGATCAGGACGACGGCGGCACCGGCCCGGCCGAGGGCCTGCGCCATGCCGCGGCCGATGCCGGAGCTGCCGCCGGTCACCACGGCCACCCGGCCGGTGAGGGAGAACAGCTCCTCGAGATATGCGGAGGGATTAGTAGGCACCTGCGCACCTTAGCCGCCACCGGCCCTCGCCCGTACCTGACAGGGGATGGCAGGCAGGGGTCCCCACCATGGGGTTCGTGGCCGGAGCGGCCCGACCGAGCGAAGGAGCAACGAATGTCTGCCATAGGCCAGTTCATCGCCGTCAACCTGGACTGCGACGATCCGCAGCGGCTCGCGGCGTTCTACCAGCGGCTGGGCGGCGGTGAGATCACCTACAGCGAGGAGGGCTCCGCCGCCACGGAGCTGGCGGGCGGGATGACGCTCTACTTCCAGCGCGCCGACGGCCACCGGCCGCCGACCTGGCCCGACCCGGCGGTCCCGCAGCAGTCCCATCTGGACTTCTACGTCGACGACCTGGACAAGGCCGAGTCCGCGCTGGCCGAGCTGGGCGCCACGAGGCCGCAGTTCCAGCCCGGCGCCGACCGGTGGCGGGTGCTGGCCGACCCGGCCGGCCACCCCTTCTGCATCTGCGTGCGGAGCGGCGGCTGACACTCGCCGTGCCCCCGCCGGGCCGGCGCGGCCTGGCGGGGGCGGGGTGAACCTGGCGAACATCGTCATCGCCGTCTCCCGCAAGGACCCGGTGTCGCCACGGCCTGCGCGAGGCCCTATCGGGCGGCGCCGCGTACCTGGATGGTCGCCAGGAGCTCGGCGGTGGCCGCCGCGACCTCGGCGACGGCGCGCTCGAACGCCGCGGCGTTGTGCGCGGCGGGGGAGCGGAACCCCGACACCTTGCGGACGTACTGCAACGCCGCGGCGTGCACGTCCTCGTCGGTGACGTCGTCTTCGAACGGTGGGCGAAGGGTCTTGATGCTGCGGCACATGACCCCATTGTCCCCCTCGGCCGCCGGCGACTTCCAGGATCTGGGGGTCAGCGGGGCCGGGTGGGCCGCGGCCGGTTCGCGTCCAGGTCGGCGAGGTCGTGCAGCACCGGCTGCAGGCGCGCGACCTCCTCCATCACCTTGGCCGCCGTGCGCGACCACTGGGCCTCGTCGGGATACATCAGCGCCTCCTCCAGATGGAGGCGGATCGCGGTGATCGGGGTGCGCAGGTCATGGGACACGTCGAGGTTGTGCCGCCGTAATCGCTCGAGCGCACCCTCG
Organism: Actinomadura scrupuli; assembly: GCF_050971785.1. NCBI lineage: Bacteria > Bacillati > Actinomycetota > Actinomycetes > Streptosporangiales > Thermomonosporaceae > Actinomadura > Actinomadura scrupuli. Next base: position 677,550 of record NZ_JBPCCU010000003.1, read on the forward strand.
AGCCGGGCCAGCGCGTGGTTCATGGTCTCGGCCAGCCTCCTGACCTCCTGGTCCGTCGCGGGCACCGTGACCCGGCGATCGAGGCCGGAGGTGATGATGTCGGCCAGCTCGGCCCGGATGGTCTCGAAAGGCGCCAGCACCCGGTGGACCGACCGGTAGGTCCCGGCGGCCGCCAGCGACGCCACCAGCACCGTCACCCCGGCCAGCGACCAGAGCAGCGCGGCGCTCCCGTACACGGCCGGCGCCGGCCCGGCGGCGTAGGCCACCCAGGGGCCGTCCGCCTTGGAGAACCGGATGGAGACGACGGTCATGCAGCCCCGCAGGCCGGCCGGAGGGCACAGTTCGTGCACGGCGCGCAGGGTGTCCTTCTCGGCCGGAAAGGGGGCCATCGGTGCGTTGCCGGTGAGCTGCCGGGTGGCCGCGACGACCTGCCGGTGAGCGTCCAGCACCTGGATGGCCGTGGCGCCCTCCGCCGGTACGACGGCGGGCAGGCGATCGGCCTTGGCCAGCACCACGGCACGTTCGGCGGCCTTGGAGATGCGATCGGTGCCGGCGACGACGGCCCTGTCATACGCGCTGACGAGGATCAGGACGCTGATCCCCAGGCATACCAGAGCGGCGAGCCCGCCGATCATCGATGCCTTCCGCACCGGGAGCGACCATCGAGTCCGTAACACGCCACCTCCCACCGAAAGCATCCCGCATCATCTGCTCCGGTACCGGCCAAGCCCACGCCAAGACCCGACAAAGCTTCGATATCGGGCGTGACCGCGGGCGGTGACGGCGCCGACGGTCAGCCGGGTCTCGCCGTCCAGGAACCTGACCCTGAAGGGTCGGGCGGCCCGGGGAATCGGACCCCCGGGCACCCGACCGGCGGAGACGGCCATGGTCACGGCAGGTGGAGCGGTCAGCTCGCCGCTCGCCTGACCAGTGCGCCGATCCTCGCCTCGTTGCCGGCGGTCAGCTCCGTCAGGGCGAAGGCGGTCGGCCACATGGCGCCGTCGTCGAGGCTCGCCACATCGTTGAAGCCGAGGGTCGCGTACCTCGACTTGAACTTCTGCGCGCTCTGGAAGAAGCAGAGCACCCTGCCGTCCTTGGCGTAGGCGGGCATCCCGTACCAGAGCCTGGGCGCGAGGGCCGGTGCGGCGGCCTTGATGATCTCGTGCAGCCGTTCGGCGATGACCCGGTCCGCCTCCGTCATCTCGGCGATCTTCGCGAGCACGTCGCGCTCCCCGTCCGCCTTGGCCTTGCCCGGGCCGCGGCGCGCGGCCGTCTTCAGCTCCTGGGCGTGCTCTTTCATCGCGGCTCGTTCTTCGTCGGTGAACCCGTCGAACTTCGTGCCGGCCGCGGTGGTGCTCCTGGTGGCCTTCGGCGTCGCGTTCATGGTGGCGGTCTCCTTGTCCGTGGATCTTGGTAAGGGGCGGCGGCTTCGCCGGAAGATCCGGGGGGCCGATGAGGCGGGGGTCCCGGGCCGCGGGTTCGTGCGCGCCGCCCGGGACCCGCACGCCTTACCCCCATGCGCCGGCGATCTGCCGGGTGGTGGCGTTGAGCCGGTTGAACATGTTGGTGACGCCGATCATCAGGACGATCGCGGCCAGCTGCTTCTCGTCGAAGTGGGTGGCGGCGGTGTCCCAGATCTCGTCGCTCACGGCGTCGGCGCGGTCGGCGAGCCGCGTCGCGGCCTCGGCCAGCGCGAGCGCCGCCCGCTCCTGCTCGGTGAAGTACGGGGTCTCCCGCCAGGTGACGACCGTGGCCAGCCGCTCCTCGCTCACTCCGGCCTTACGGGCGGTCTTGGCGCCGCCGTCCACGCAGGCGCTGCAGCCGTTGATCTGGCTGACCCGCAGGTGCACCAGCTCCAGGATCTCCCCGCTCACCCCACCGGAGTGCACGGCCTTGAAGATCTCCTGGATGGGCTGCATCGCGCCGGACAGGACGACGGCGGGGTTCTGCATACGAGACTGCATTTCGGTTCTCCTTCTCCGGGGCGGCGCCCCCTTCTCTCGGGGGCGTGCCTCCATCTCAGCCGGAGGGGCCTACCATGACGACGGCGCCGGGACACCCTGGGACAGTCGAAACGGCCCTGAACAGCGGCGACCCGGCCCGGAGAACTTCCGCCGGGCCGGGACAGGGAGGCGGGGAACGGTGGATGTGCGGCAGCTGAGCGGCAAGGCCGGCCCGCAGGAGGAGCTGGCGGCCCGGCTGCGCCTGGTCCAGGAACTGTCCGGGCGCGGCGTACGGGCCCTGGCGCGGGACACCGGCCTCAGCTCATCGTCACTGTCGCGCTATCTCAGCGGCCAGACGGTACCGCCCTGGCCCGCGGTGATCGCGCTGTGCCGTCTCGTCAAGCGCGACCCCCGCCCGCTGCGCCCCCTGTGGGAACGGGCCTCCAATCCTTTGCCGGCGCCCCCGAGGACCAGCCGCCAGGTCCAGCCCCCGTCGCCGCCCGCCGGGGCGCCGCGCCCGCCCCGCAACGATCTGCCGCGCGACGCGCCCGACTTCACCGGACGCGAGGCCGAGCTCGCCGCCGTGCTCGCCGCGGTGGACGGCAGCCGGGTGGTCGCCGTCGACGGCATGGCGGGCGTCGGCAAGACCTGCCTGGCGGTGCACGCCGCGCACCGGCTCACCGCCGGCTACCCCGACGCCCAGCTCTATGTGGACCTGCACGGGTTCACCGCCGGGCGGGAACCGCTCGATCCCGACCCCGCGCTGCGGACGTTGCTCGCCGCCCTCGACGTGCCGTCAGAGAAGATCCCGCAGGAGGGCGGCATCGAGCCGCTGGCCGCCTGCTGGCGGTCGGAGCTGGCCCACCGGCGGGCCGTCGTGGTCCTCGACAACGCCGCCGACGCCGACCAGGTCCGCCCGCTGCTGCCCGGCGCCGGCCCCTCCGTCGCCCTGATCACCAGCCGCAACCGGCTGCTGGGCCTGGACGAGGTGCCCCCGGTCTCGCTGGACGTGCTGACCCCGCAGGAGAGCGCGCAGCTGCTGGCGCGCGCCAGCGGCGACCCGGGCGGGTCGGACGGCCGGCTGGCCCGCGACCCCGAATCCGCCGCCGAGGTGCTGCGGCTGTGCGGCCATCTGCCGCTGGCCCTGCGGCTGGCGGCGGCGCGGCTGCGGCACCGGCCGGGCTGGACCGTGGGCATCCTCGTCGAGCGGATGGCCGAGGGCGCCACCGAGTTCGACACCGCGTTCGCGATGTCCGTACGGCAACTGGACCGGGCGCAGCGCCGCTTCTTCCGGTTGCTGGGCCTGCTGCCCGGCTCGACCTTCGACGAGTACGTGGCGGCGGCGCTGGAGGACATACCGCTGCGCGGCGCCCGGGCGATGCTGGAGGACCTGCTCGATGCGCACCTCGTCCAGCAGCCGGCGGCCGGCCGCTACCGGTTGCACGACCTGGTGCGCCAGCACGCGCGCCGGGCCGCCACCGAGCAGGACTCACCGGCGGAGCTGGAGCAGGCGCTGGGCCGGGTGCTCGACTACTACGTGCACGCGGCGGCCGCCGCCGACGCCGCGATGTCGTACCTGTCTCCCAGCCTGGAGGTCTCCGCGGGCCCGCCGCCGGCCGAGCTGCCGGAGTTCACCGACAAGCACGCGGCGCTCTTCTGGTTCGGTACGGAGTACACCAACCTGATGGCCGTCTTCGAGGCGGCGGTCGCCGCCGGAGCCGACGCGCACGTGTGCGAGCTGCCGCGGTTCATGCGGGCCTTCTTCGCGCGGCGCTGCGGCACGACGCACCTCAACGTCCTCTTCGAGCGCTCGCTGGTCGCCGCCCAGCGCCTGGGCGATCCGCAGCAGCTGGCCGAGGCGCACAGCGACCTGGGCTTCGCCCGCTACAACGCGGGCCGGATGGCGGAGGCCGGTGCCGCCTACGAGGCGGCGGCACCGCTGGTGTCCCACGTGGGCGACACCCGGTCAGCGGCGGAGCTGACCATGCGCCGCGGCTACCTCGGGTGGGATCAGGGGCATGTCGAGGAGCCGCTCGAGCTCTTCCGGCGGGCGGGCAGGCTGTACGCGGACGCCGGCTGCCCGACGGGCGCGGCCCATGCGACGGCGTACGAGGCCTGGGCGATGCTGCAGCTGGGACACCACGAGCAGGCGGCGCGGCTGGCCCGGGAGGCGCTGGAGATCCCGCACCCCGACCCCGCCTGGCCCCCCACGCTGACGGCCCGGATCACCCTCGGCGTGGCCATCGCCCACGAGGAACCCGACGCGGCGATGGAGCACCTGGAGCAGGCGCTCGCGCTGGCCCGCGAGGACGGGCACAAGCACAACGAGGCGTGGTGCCTCAACTGCCTGGGCGTCGCCCTGCGGCGGATGGGCCGGTACGAGGAGGCGCTCGCCGCCCACCGGCAGGCGTTCGCGCTGCTGGACGAGCTGTTCGAGGAACACTGGAAGATCCATTTCCTCAACGGCTACGCCGAGACCTGCCGGCTTGCGGGCCTGCCCGAGGAGGCCCTGCGGCTCCACCGGCAAGCGCTGGAGCTGGCCCCGGAACTGGGATACCGGTACGCGGAGGCGCTGGCCCACGAGGGAATCGCGGCCGTGCTCGACGGGACGGATCCGCCCGCGGCCGCCGGGCACCGCGCGGCGGGGCAGGCCATCCTGCGGGAGCTCGGGCCAGGGGCCTGAGCGGATCGCTTCCCCGGTGCGGCGCCGTACCGGCGGCGGGACTCAGCCCGCACCGTGGTCATGGTGGTCGTCGGGCGGGCCGCCCATCATGGCGAGCATGCGCACCCCGCCGGTGCGGACGAACCGCAGCACCAGCACGGCGGCGAGCAGCAGGAAGGCGATGTTGAGCCAGGTGGTGTAGTTCCAGGACAGGTGGGACTCCATCACCGTCGCGTGGCGGTGGGCCGGGATCAGGCCGGCCGCACCGAAGATCAGTTCGACCAGGTAGCCGGCGATCACCATGGCCGTGTAGAAGGTGACGGTGATGAACAGCGCCATGCGCGGGCCGTAGTACTTCCGGTAGATGTTGATGATCGGCAGGATGATCAGGTCGGCGAAGATGAACGCCACGACCCCGCCGAAGCTGATGCCGCCGTTCCACAGCACCGCGGCCAGCGGCACGTTGCCGATGGAGCAGACGAAGGCGGCCACCGCGACGAGCGGGCCGACCAGGGGACCCCAGATCGCGGCGGCGACGGGGTGGCCGGTCAGGAAGAACGCCTGCCAGAACGAGGCGGGCACCCAGGCGGCGATCGCGCCGGCGATGAGCAGGCCGACGACCAGGTCCCCCAAGATCGCGGCCCATTCCATGACGAACACGTGCGAGATCGACGTGAGCGCCTCGCCGGAGAACAGGCGCCGCGGAAGCGAACCGGCGCGCCGCACGGACATGTCCATGGCGGCGTGCCCCTCCATCGACCCGGCCAGGCCGCGCCCGGCCTGGTCGCGTGCCTCGCGCAGCAGCCGTTCGCGCAGGAACAGCCGGAACAGCACCGCCAGCACCACGATCATGATCGGGCCGCCGACGAACTCGGCGGCGGTGAACTGCCAGCCCATCAGCAGGGCCAGGATGATGCCGAGCTCGGCGACGAGGTTGGTGGAGCCGATCTCGAACGCCATGGCCGCGGTGAAGCCCGCGCCCTTGCGGAACAGTGAGCGGGCCAGCGCGACCGCGGCGTAGGAGCACGAGGACGACGCGGCGCCGAGCCCGGCGGCCAGGGTCAGGGTCCGGGGGCGGTCGTCGCCGAGCAGCCCCACGACGGTGGACCGGGGGACGATCGCCTGCACCACCGCCGACAGCGTGAACCCCAGGATCAGCGCCCACAGGATCTCCCAGGTCATCGAACCGGCGATGGCCAGCGCGTGGCCGATGGCTCCCATCCGCACGACCTCCTCGGCACTCCCATGCCCCTCCGGTGCCGCGGCGAACCGGCCGCCGGTCTCACCCGAGCCGGGCGAACCCGGTCAGCGTGCGGCGCGCTCCGGGTGCGGGGAGCACCGGCGCGAGCGGTTGAGGTAGAGTTCGAGGGTCCTGTCGTCTCCGATTGAGGTGGACGTTGCGCATCTGAGGTCCGCGAACATCGCGCGGTACGGCATCGGCCGTACGCCCGTCACGCCGCAGCCGGCCTTCCCGCCGCCCGTGACCCCGCGTAGATGCGACCTCGGTGCCCGAGCCGTCCTTCACCTCCGGAGGGCCGCACCCCCCGTCCCGGCCTGGTCGCCGCGTGGTGCTCGCATACGAAGCCCTGACCACCGCGCTTGCGACTGCGAGAATCCACATGTCCCATCCCCTCACCCCCAGTGCCTCCGTGACCTGCTCGGACCTGTCCTTCCAGTGGCCGGACGGCACGACCGTCTTCGACGGGCTCTCCGTCAGTATCGGCCGGGGCCGCACCGGCCTCGTCGGCGCCAACGGCACCGGCAAGTCCACCCTGCTGCGGCTGCTGGCCGGCCGGCTGCGCCCCTCCCAGGGGTCGGTGACCGTCGCCGGCACCCTCGCCTACCTTCCGCAGAACATCACCCTCGACACGGCCCTGCGCGTCGACCGGGCGCTGGGCATCGCCGGGCGGCGTGCCGCGCTGCGCGCCATCGAGGCCGGTGAGGTGAGCGAGGAGCACTACGAGACGATCGGCGACGACTGGGACGTCGAGGAGCGGGCGCTCGCGACGCTGGGCTCCCTGGGGCTCGGCGACGTCGGGCTGGACCGCACGGTGGGTGAACTGTCGGGCGGGGAGACCGTCCTGCTGCGCCTGGCCGCGCTGCTGCTGGAGCGCCCCGAGGTCCTGCTGCTCGACGAGCCGACCAACAACCTCGACCTGTTCGCGCGCCGCCGCCTCTATGAGGCCGTCGGCTCGTGGCGCTCGGGGGCGCTGGTCGTGGTCAGCCACGACCGTGACCTGCTGGAGCGGGTGGACCGCATCGCCGAGCTGCGCTCGGGATCGGTGAGCTGGTACGGGGGCGGCTGGTCCGCCTACGAGGAGGCCGTGGCCACCCAGCAGGAGGCGGCCGGGCGGATGCTGCGGGCCGCCGAGGCGGACGTGCGCCGCCAGAAGCGCGAACTCGAGGAGACCCACATCAAGCTGGCCCGCCGGCAGCGGCACAACAAGAAGATGGACGCGCAGCGGCGGGCCCCGAGGATCGTCGCCGGCGAACGCAAGCGCTCCGCGCAGGAGTCGGCGGACAAGCTCCGCGGCCTGCAGGAGGACCGGCTCGAGGGGGCGCGCGAACGGCGCGAGGAGGCCGCGGAGGCGATCCGCGACGACGCCGAGATCCGGGTGAGCCTGCCCGGCACCGCCGTGCCCGCGGGCCGCACCGTCCTGAGCCTGCACGGCCTGCGCCCCCGCTTCGGCAGGCTGCGCGAAGCCGACCTCCAGGTGCGGGGGCCCGAACGCCTCGCGCTGGTCGGGCGCAACGGAGCCGGTAAGACCACGCTGCTGCGCACCCTCACCGGGGAGCTGGCACCGCTGTCCGGCGAGGCGAGGACGTTCGTGCCGCTGCGGTTCCTCCCGCAGCGCCTGGACGTGCTGGACGAGGAGCTGAGCGTCGCCGCGAACGTGGCCCGGCTGGCTCCCGGGGTCACCGACAACCACATCCGCGCCCAGCTCGCGCGGTTCCTGTTCAAGGGGGCACGCGCCGAACAGCCGGCGGGCACCCTGTCGGGCGGGGAACGCTTCCGCGCGGCCCTCGCGGCGACGATGCTCGCCGCACCGGCCCCGCAGCTGCTGATGCTGGACGAGCCGACCAACAACCTCGACCTGGCCGCCGTGCGGCAGCTGACGAGCGCGCTCGGCTCCTACCAGGGCGCGCTCGTGATCGCCAGCCACGACCTGTCCTTCCTGGAGACTGTCGGGATCACCCGCTGGCTGCTGGTCGGGCAGGAGCTCCAGGAGACCACCGCCGGGGAGGTCCGCGACCTGCTCGAGTCCCCGGCGGCCGGCTGAGGGCCTCCTCCCGGCGGCAGGCGGCCGCCGGGAGGAGGTGGCAGCGAGCGCGCCCACCTCGGCCGGCATCCCGGGGGTGCGGGTGATGACCGGGTGCACCCTGCGGGGCGGCGGGTCCGCCGCGGGCAGGGCGGGGGTCAGAACTCGTCGAGCCCGCCGACCTGGCCGATGGGGAAGATGTGGCGGGTCGCGGCGCAGATGGTCTCGAGGATGTGCACCGGGGTGCCCTCGGAGGAGTAGGAGGCGCGCAGCACCTGCACGACCCATTCGCCGGGGTCGAGCTCTAGGGTGTCGGCCTCGAACCGGGTGGCCGGGCGGCAGGTCAGGGTCTCCTCGGCGTGACCGAAGGCGTAGCCGAGCGCGGTGATCGCCGCCTGCAGTGACGGGGTGACGAACTCCGGCTCGGCGATGCGGGTGCCGCCGAACAGGTCGGCGCGGAAGTACGAGGTCGCGATCCGCACGGGTGTCTCGTTGGCGGTCATCATCTTGCGGCGTGCCACGATCTCGTCGCCGGGCTGGACGCGCAGGCAGGCGGCCACGTGCTCGCTGGCGGCCTCGAGGCCGACGTAGAGCATCCTGCGGTCGGGGCGGATGCCCTGCCGCTCGGCCTCGACCAGGAACAGGCTCACGCTCCCGCGGGTGGCCGGGTCGGTCGGCAGCGCCCGCTGCACGATCACCTTGGGGCTCTGGCTGACCGGCTGCTCCGGTGCCTTGGCGGCGGGGCCCCGGCGCATCTGGGAGATCCGGCCGGGGGTGACGCCGAGGGCGCGGGCGATCTCTTCGAGGCCGTGCCCGGCCTCGCGCGCCTCGGCGATCGCGCCGCGCCGGATGCGGGCCGCCTCCTCGGTGAGTCCCTGTTGCTGGGTCATGGCGTGGCTGACGGCCCGCGCCCGCTCGATCGGATCGGCGATGGCGGAGATGTCCCGCAGTGTTCTCAGGTCCACGTGCTCGCTGCTCCGGTCCTCATTTGGCGAAGTTTAGCCCCACTATTGCGCATGCACGGAGCGTGTCCCTATGCTCACCTAACAGCGACTTTAGACCCCCTAAAGATCCCGATTCGCTGAGGTGAGCACGTGGGCAAGGCGACGTCTGGTGACGATGATCGGTTCGTGGCGGGGCGGGGCGCCGCCGAGTGGCGGGCGCTCGCGGAGGAGTTCCCCGAGTGGCATCTGTGGTGCTCGCGCGGCGGCGACGGCGAGCCGCGCGCGCTGATGGCCACCCGCCGCCGGATGCTGACCGACACCGAGATCGACGCCGGTCTCGCCCGCACCCTGCCCATGGGCTTCCACGGCGACCTGCGCACGCAACTGGCCGAGCAGGCCGAGCGGGAGGACGCTCTGCGGGACGGCCCCTGACGGGGCTCCGCGGCGGGGCCGTCGCCCGGGGGGTGCGGGCGGGCGGCGGCCCGGCCGGCGCGGTCGGGAAGGGGGCCGGCCGCGCCGGTCAGGTGTGCAGCGCGACCACGGGGATGACCCGGGACGTCTTGGCCTGGTAGTCGCCGAATCCGGGGGCGATCTCGACGAAGCTGGCGTAGAGGCGGTCGCGTTCCTCGCCCTCGATCACCGCCGCGGTGGCCTGCAGCGTGCTCGTGCCGGTCTCCACGGTGACCTGCGGGTCGGCCAGCATGTTGTGGTACCAGGCGGGGTGGGAGGGGGCACCCGCGGCGGAGGCGGCGACGATGATCCGGTCGCCGTCGCGCAGGGACATCAGCGGTACGGTGTGGCGCTTGCCGGTCCGGGCGCCGGTGGTGGTCAGCAGCACCAGGTCCGCTCCCTCGAACGGGCCGCCGACCTTGCCCGCGTTCGCCCGGAACTCCTCGATGATCTTCTGGTTCCAGTTGTCCGGCGCTGTCATGGGGTGGTCCTTTCGTCGGCCAGGTCAGGTTCGTGGCACTGAGATGCAAGATCCACAATATGTCAGGCGCCGGTTCATCTGGGCCGGCCGCGTCCCGGCCGTCAGCCGTGGCCCATGGCGCGGTCGAGGGCGATCTCGATGACGACGCGTTCGGGGTTCGGTTTCGGCTGCCGGTAACGGTCGGCGTAGCGGCGGACCGCCTCGGCCACGGCGGCGGGGTCGTCGGAGACGGTGGCGACGCCCTCGAGGGTGGCCCAGCGGGCGCGGTCGACCTGGCAGACGGCCACCCGCATGCCGCCCGGTCCGGCGGCGGTGATGTTGCGGACCTTGCGGCTGGCCCGGTGCGCGATGATCCGGGCGAGTCCGGCCGCGGGGTCGTAGGTGACGCCGACCGGGACGACGTGCGGGGTGCCGTCGGGCCGCTGGGTGGTGAGCGAGCACAGGTGGTATTCGTGCCAGAAGGCCAGGTAGGCGGCGTCGGGCTGGGTCGGATCGAAGGACATGGGCAGTGAAGGTACCGCTCACACCGGCGACCACGGGTTTCAGACCCGCCAGATCGTCACCTGTTTGACCTCGGCGTCCTCCAGGCACCGCGAGGTCGGCACCGTCTGGCACGCCACGGGGGTGAAGCACTCCCGCGGGAGGTAGGCGCGGCCCGGGTCGCCGACCAGGACCCGCGCGCCCCGGGCCCGGGCCCGCCGGAGGAAGGGCAGCACCCTGCGCGCCATGGGCTCCTCGTAGAACACGTCCCCGGCGAGCACCACCTCGGCGTCGCCGCCGTCCCCGTCGAGCAGGTCCTGCAGGGTGACGCCGACGGCGGCACGGTTGGCGGCGGCGTTGAGGGCGATGGCCGCGGCGGCGAGCGGGTCGACCTCCGCGGCGGTGACGGCCGCGGCGCCGGCCAGCGCCGCCGCGATCGCGACGAGACCGGAGCCCGAGGCCAGGTCGAGGACGGTACGGTCCCGTACGAGGGCGGGGTGGTCGAGGACGTGGCGGGCCAGCGCCAGCCCGCCGGCCCAGGCGAACGCCCAGAACGGCAGCCGCCCGGCCTGTTCCCACAGCCCGTACACCTCGTCGCCCGTCGCGCCGCCTGTCCCACTGCCCGTTCCGGCGGCGAGGTGCAGGCGCAGTTCGGGCACGTACGGCACCCGGGTCAGGCGGGTGTGCGCGCGGACGAACGCCCGCTCCCGCGGCGTGCCGGTCACCGGCGTCCTCAGCCGCCGCCGGGGCGGGAACGGGCGGGCCCGCCGCGCCGCCCGGTGCTGAGCCCGGCCGGGGCGCCGGTGCCCGCCGCCGCGGGCCGCGCCGGGTGCCGGCTCAGCGGTCCGGCCACGGGCCGGCCGGGGCGCGGTCGTGGTAGGCGTCGCGGGCGTCGAGGAGCTCGGGCAGGTGACTGCGCGACCAGGCGCAGCAGGCGGCCATGGGCTCCAGCAGGGTGCGGCCGAGCGGGGTCAGCTCGTACTCGACCCGGGGCGGGATCTCTGCGTAGGCCGAGCGCGTGATCAGCCCGTCGCGTTCCATGGCCCGCAGCGATTCGGTGAGCACCTTGGGGGTGATGCCGCGCAGGGGCACCTGGAGCTCGGTGAAACGCCGTGGCCCCTCCCGCAGACAGGAAATGATCTTGGCGGTCCATTTGCCGCCGATCCGGATCGGGGCGGGGCCGGGCGCGCATCCGGCGAACATCTCAGGGTCCAGTGGCCGACTCACTCTCGCCAAGGTACGTAACTATCGTTGCGGAAACCAGGACCTCGCCGACTAGCGTCCGCGCCATCGGCCCGCGATCACCGCGGGCCCGGGCCGGACGGAGTCCCCACCATGAGCAAGATCGTTATTTTCGGCGCGGGAGGGCGGGCGGGCCGCCGTGCCGTCGCCGAGGCCGCCGCCCGCGGGCACCAGGTCACGGCGGTCGTGCGTGACCCGGCCCGGCACCCGGACCTGGCCGGTGCCGGGGTGGACGTCGTCGCCGGTGACGTCACCGACGCCGGCGGTGTCGCCGCGGCCGCCGCCGGGCACGACGCGGCGATCAACGCCGCCGCCCGGCTGGACGTGCCGTCGCGGGAGTTCTACACGGCCGCCACGCGGGCCCTGCTGGAGGGGCTGGAGCGGGCGGGCGTCGGGCGGCTGCTGGCGATCGGCATCGGCACCACGCTGGAGACGGCGCCCGGTGTGCGGGTGCTGGACGCGCCCGGCTTCCCGGCGGAGGCACGCGCGTTCTCCCTCGGGCACGCGGCCGAGCTGGAGGTGCTGAATGCCGCGGGCCCGGGGGTCGACTGGGTGGTGGTGGCCCCGCCGCCGACCGTGCTGGACGACCAGGCCCCGCGCACCGGCCGGTACCGGACCGGCGGGCGGCAGGTGCTGCCCGCGGGGGAGGGGGCGGTGTTCTCCTACGCCGACCTCGCGGTCGCCCTCATCGACGAGATCGAGACCCCCGCCCACCACCGGGCGCTGGTCGCCGTGGCGTACTGAGACCCGCCCCCGGGGGGCGATGCCCCCCGGGCGGGCGGCTCAGCCGGGCAGGTCCACCAGGCCCGCGAGGGCGGCCCGGTGCCGGTCGGGGGTGCCGAGCGCGATGGCCGTGCTCTTGGCCCGCTTGAGGAACAGGTGCGCGGGGTGCTCCCAGGTGAAGCCGATACCGCCGTGCATCTGCACGCACTCCTCGGCGGCCCGGACGGCGACGGCCGAGCAGTGCGCCTGCGCGACGGCGACCGCGACCGGGGTGTCGGGGTCGCCGTCGGCGGCGCAGGCGGCGGCGTACCGGGCCACCGCACGCGCCTGGGTGATCGCCACCCACAGGTCCGCGAGCCGGTGCTTGAGCCCCTGGTAGGAGCCGATGGGCCGGCCGAACTGGTAGCGGGTCTTGAGGTACTCGACCGTGATCTCCAGGCAGCGTTCGGCCAGGCCCAGCTGCTCGGAGGCGAGCACGGCCGCGCCGGTCAGCAGGCCCGCGCGCACCGCCGTCTCACCGCGGGCCACCGGCCGTGCCGGGGCCGCGGTGAACCGCAGGTCGCACAGCCTGCGGGTCATGTCCAGCGACACCACCGGGGTGCGGGTCACGGCGGACGCCTCGACCGCGTACAGGTCGCCGCCGGCCGGGACCAGCAGCACGTCGGCGGGCAGCGCGTCGGCGACGCTGCGCACGGTGCCGGTGAGCACGTCCCCCTCCGCGGTGACGGTGGCCGGGTAGGGGGCGTGCGGGTCGGTGGAGAACGGCACCGCCAGCGCCGCGGTGCGGGCACCGGCGGCGAGCTCGCCGGTCAGGTCCGGGTCGCCGGCGGCGAGCAGCGCGGCGGTGGCGATCACGGCGCTGCCGAGGAACGGCACGGGGGCGACCGCGCGCCCGAGTTCCTCGGCCACCACGGCGGCCTCCCGCCAGGAGGCGCCGGCCCCGCCGAGTTCCTCGGGCACCGCCAGCCCCGCGCAGCCGAGCTCGGTGGCGAGGGAGCGCCACAGCTTCGGATCGTAGGGCTCGTCGGTCTCGGTGCGGGCGAGCACCGACGGCCAGGGGGCCCGGTCCTCGAGCAGGGCGCGTGCCGCCGAGCGCAGGTCGTTCTCGTCGTCGCCGTAGAGCAGATCGGTCACTTGGGCAGGTCCTTCCACGCGACGTTCTTGTCGACCCGGATCTCACCCGGCAGGCCGAGCACCCGCTCGGCGATGATGTTGCGCAGGATCTCCGAAGTGCCGCCCTCGATGGAGTTGCCCTTGGCCCGCAGGTAGCGGTAGCCGGCGCTGCGGCCCACGAAGTCCACGGTGTCGGGGCGGCGCATCGTCCAGTCGTCGTAGCGCAGCGCGTCCTCGCCGAGCAGCTCCAGCTCGAACCCGGAGATCTCCTGGTTGAGCTTGGCGAAGGCGTACTTGGCCGCGGACCCCTCCGGGCCGGGCTGCCCGGCGGCGAGCTGCTGGCCCAGCCGCAGCCCGGTCAGGCGGGCCGCCTCGGACTCCACCCACAGCCCCAGCAGCCGCTCGTGCAGGCCGGGGGTGCGCAGCTCGGGCCGCTCCCGCCAGGTGCCGGAGACGATGCCGATCATCGCGTACTCGCGGGGCACCGAGCCGCCGCCGATGGCGACCCGCTCGTTCATCAGCGTGGTCTGCGCGACCCGCCAGCCGTCGCCGACCTCGCCGAGCCGGTGGGCGTCGGGGATGCGGACCTCGGTGAGGAAGACCTCGTTGAACTCGGCCTCGCCGGTGAGCTGCCGCAGCGGCCGCACCTCCACCCCCGGGGCGGTCATGTCACAGGCGAAGTAGGTCATGCCGCGGTGCTTGGGAACGTCGGGGTCGGTGCGGGTGACCAGGATCGCCCAGCGCGCCTCGTGCGCCATCGACGTCCACACCTTCTGGCCGGTCACCACCCAGTCGTCGCCGTCGCGGACCGCCCGGGTGCCCAGCGCCGCCAGGTCCGATCCGGCACCGGGCTCGCTGAACAGCTGGCACCACACCTCCTCACCGGTCCACAGCGGCCGCAGCCAGCGCGCCTTCTGCTCCTCGGTGCCGAACCCCAGGATGGTGGGGGCCGCCATGCCCAGCCCGATCCCGATGCGGCGCGGCTGGTTGTCGGGCGCGCCCGCCGCCGCGAACCGCTCGTCCACCCGCTGCTGCAGGGACCGGGGAGCGCCGAGCCCGCCGAGCCCGGCCGGGAAATGCACCCAGGCGAGCCCGGCGTCGAACCGGGCGCGCAGGAACTCCAGCCGCCCGGTGGCGGCCGGATCGTGGGCGGCCAGGAAGTCTTCGACGCGGCGGCCGAGGGCCGCCGCGTCCACGGGAGGTGTGCTCACCATCGGGTCTCCGTAGGGGCGACGAAGGGGGCTGTCGGTTCCCTGCATAACATACCGACTGGTCGGTCCGGCGCGTTGGGCGCCCGGGTGAGGCAGGATCGAGGAACGACCACATGCGGGAGGGAGAGCCCATGGCCGATCAGGACGCCCTGCGGAAGCTGCTCGGCGAGGGGAGGCGCGGGGTGCTGGTGACGCTGCACGGTGATGGCAGGCCGCAGCTGTCGAACGTCGTCTACGCCTACGACGACGACGCCCGGCTGCTGCGGGTCTCGATCACCGACGACCGGGTCAAGACCCGCAACCTGCGCCGCGACCCGCGCGCCGCCTTCCACGTCACCACCGACGACTTCTGGGCGTACGTCGTCGCCGAGGGCACCGCCGAGCTCAGCCCGGTCGCCGAAGACCCCGGCGACGCCACCGTGGAGGAGCTGATCGGGCTCTACCGCACCCTGCAGGGCGAGCACCCCGACTGGAACGACTACCGGGCCGCGATGGTGCGGGACCGGCGGCTGGTGCTGCGCCTGCACGTCGACCGCGTCTACGGCCAGCCGCCCCGCGGCTGAGGCTCCGCGCGGCGACCTAGTGTGAAGAGAGGGGAGGGGTGATGGCAGCCGAGGCGTTCTTCGAGCTGGGCACCGACGGGCCCAAGGTGATCGTGACGGGGGTGGACGGGTCGGAGACCTCGTTGCGGGCCGCCGCGTACGCGTGGGGCCTGGCCCGCCGCCAGGACGCCCGCCTGGTCCTGGTCCACGTCGCCGGGGTCGGCGGGCTGGGCGCGGCGACCCCGGGCGGTGCCGTGGCGATGCGCGAGGCCGACCAGCAGGTCGCCGACGAGCTGCGGGCCGAGGCGAAGCAGGCCGCCGCGCACAGCCCGGTCCGCTACGAGTTCCGTGACGAGCGCGGTGACGCCTTCGCGGCGCTGGCCCGCGTCGCCGACGAGGTCAAGGCCGACGCCGTGGTGGTGGGCGCCTCCGCGCAGGCCGGGCACCGCCTGATCGGCTCGGTCGCGGTACGGCTGGTGCGGGCGGGCCGCTGGCCCGTGACCGTGGTGCCGTGACGCCGGGGCGCCGCGCTCAGCCGGTGGCCTCCGGCCGCCTCACCAGCGCGCCGGCGCCCAGCATCGTGGCGGCCGACAGCGCCGCGACCAGGGCGAACGACACCGACAGGCTGGTCGCGGCGGCGATGCCGCCGATCGCGCTCGGCGCGATGAACCCCGAGGTGTAACTGATCGTCGCCACACCGGCGACACCTTCGCTCGGGGTCGCGGCGGCGTTGCCCGCGGCGGCGAACACCAGCGGCACGACCACCGCCACGCCCAGGCCGATCAGCATGAACCCGGCGATCGCCGGCACGGGAGTGCGGGAGAGCACGACCAGGACCCCGCCGAGCGCGGCGAGCGCCCCGCTGATCCGCACGGTGAGCACGGCACCGAGCCGGCGCACCACCAGGTCGCCGCACAGCCGCCCGGCGGCCATGGTGAACGCGAACGCGGTGAAGCTGCCGGCCGCCACGCCCGGGGAGGCCCCGGTGATCTGCTTGAGGTAGACCGCGCACCAGTCCTGGGCCGCCGCCTCGCCGAACACCGCGCAGAAGCCGACCAGCCCGATGACGAGCACGCTCCTGGAGGGCAGGACGAACCGGGGCGGCGCGGGCTGTTCCTCGTCGGCGCGGGTGTCCAGCAGCCGGCGGCCGGTGACGACGCTGACCACGAGCAGCACCACCGCCATGGCCCCCAGGTGGATGCGGGCGTCGATGCGCGCCTGCGCGGCGAGCATCCCCACCGCGCCGCCCACCAGGCCTCCGACGCTCCACATGCCGTGCAGCCCCGACATGATCGAACGGCCGATCCGCTGCTCGACCACCACACCCTGGGCGTTCATCGCCACGTCGCCCATGCCGGCCACCGCCCCGTACACCAGCAGGGTCACCCACAGCACGGGCAGGTCGGGCGCGAGCGCCGGGAACGCCAGCATCACCGCCCACAGGCCCAGCAGCCACCGGGTCGCGGCCCGGCCGCCGAGCCGGTGGACGAGGCGCCCGGCCATCGGCATCGCCACGATCGAGCCGACCGCCGGCGCGAGCAGCGCCAGCCCGAGCTCGCCGGGGCCGGCGTGCAGATGCTCCTGGAGCCAGGGGATGCGGGTGGCGAAGCTGCCGGTGACCGCCCCGTGCACCGCGAACGCCGCGGCCACCGCGATCCGGCCACGTCTCACCACCTGCCGGTCCACCGGAACAAACTAACAGAAAACTTTATTTACTGTTTGCTGCCGGTCATGGGCTGAGCCCCGGCCCGGCGTGCGCCCGGCCTTGGCGGCTCTGGGGGGCTCCGGTGGCCGGTAAATACGGTGGTGCCCGGGCCGGGGCGTGCGCCAGGCTGGGCACCGCCACGAGCCGAGCAGCCGAGGAGCCGGACCACTGGAACCGCATGAGTACGCGAGCCTGGACGCGGTCGGCCTGAGCGCGCTGATCCGGGCCGGTGAGGTGAGCGCGGCCGAGGTCGAGGAGGTCGCCCGCCGCGCGCTCGCCCGTGCCCACGCCGACCTCAACGCGCTGACGATGCCGCCGTTCGAGGAGGCGCTCGACCATGATCCCGGCGGTCCGCTGGCCGGCGTACCGTTCGTGATCAAGGACAGTGGCCCGTTCGCGCGCGGTGTGCCGTTCGCGCTCGGCAGCCGCGCCCTCCGCGGTGCGGTCGCTATGGCCGACGCCGACCTCATGACCCGGTTCCGCGCCGCCGGCCTGGTCACGCTCGGCCAGAGCACCGCCCCGGAGCTGGGGCTGAGCTTCTCCACCGAGCCGGTCAGGTACGGTCCGACCCGCAACCCGTGGGCGCTGGACCGGGGCGTCGGCGGGTCGAGCGGCGGGTCGGCCGCGCTCGTCGCCGCCGGGGCGGTGCCGCTCGCGCACGGCAACGACGGGGCCGGTTCACTGCGCGTGCCGGCGTCCTGCTGCGGGGTCGTCGGCCTGAAGCCGAGCCGCGGCCGCACCCCCTGCGGGCCGATGGTCGGCGAGAGCGGGTTCGGGCACATCGCCGAGTTCGCCCTCACCCGCACCGTCCGCGACGCGGCGCACCTGCTGCAGGCCGTCACCGCCCCGGTGGCGGGTGAGAAGTACACCGCGCCGCCACCGGCCCGCCCCTACCCCGAGGAGCTGCGCGCCGATCCCGGCCGCCTGCGGATCGCGATCACCACCGCCGCCTGGTCGGGCACCCCGGTCGACGCGCAGGTCGCCGAGGTCACCGTCACCGCGGGCCGGGTGCTGGAGTGGATCGGGCACACCGTGACCGAGGCGAGCCCGCCCGTCGACGCCGACGCGGTCGTCGAGGCGTCGATGCTCGTGGTGACCGCGACCGGCGCCGCGCTGCTGCGGGCGCCCCGCCGGATCGACCGGTCGCTGCTCGAGGCCGTCTCCCGGCGGGTCCTGGCCGAGACCGAGGCGTGCACCGCGCTCGACGTCATGGCGGGGATCGACGCCCAGCACCGGGTGACCCGCCCCATCGGCCTGTTCTTCACCGGCCACGACCTGCTGGTGACGCCGACGCTCGGGCGGCTCCCGGCACCGCACGGCACCCTCGACTACGACGACCCCGAGCACACGCCGCGCTCCTGGCTGCGCCGCATGTTCGAGTACGGGCCGTTCACCGCGCCGTTCAACGTCTCCGGCAACCCGGCGATCAGCCTGCCGCTGGGGGAGAGCCGGCAGGGGCTGCCGATCGGGGTGCAGCTCATCGCCGCCCACGGCAGGGAGGACCTGCTGCTGCGGGTCGCGGCGCAGCTGGAGCAGGCGGTGCCGTGGAAGGACCGCCAGCCCTCGATCTTCACCGGCTGAGCCGAACCAGCCGTACCGGTCCCTCCGGCAGGGCCGGGTCCTACTCGGCGGCCACGTCGCCCATGGACACCCGGAGGGCGCGCAGCAGGACGGTGACCTCGGCGGCCTGGGCCCGGCCGAGATCGGGCAGCCCGAAGGCCGCCTGGTTGAGCGCCGTCGTCGCCTCCTCGGCGAGCGCCCGCCCCTCCGGGGTGATCTTGGCGAGGACGACGCGCCGGTCGTCGGTGGAGGGGTGGCGCTCGACGAGCCCGCGCTGCTGCAGCCTGCCGATCGCGTTGGTCACCGACGCGGGGTGCACCATGAGGCGCTCGCCCATCTTGCCCATGGGCAGCGCGCCGGCCCGGGAGAAGGCCAGCAGGCGCAGGGCCTCGTAGGAGGCGAAGGTCAGCCCGTACGGCTTGAGAGCGTCCTCGATCCGGCTGAGCAGCAGCTGCTGCACCCGCATCACCGACGTGACGGCCGCCATGTGGTCGGCGTGCTGCGGCCAGCGGGAGCTCCACTGGCGGTGCGCTTCGGCGATGGGATCGAAGGTCTCTGGACTGGGCACCGGCCCACCGTACGTGACCTGGGCCGGGGAGGCGATGCCGTCCGCGGGGACGCGCGGGGCCATGGCGGACCTCACCACCTCTCCGGGGGCCGGGGGCGGCCCGCCGCTCTTGACGGGTTCGACTACACTGATTACTTTAACTTCAAAATATTTAACGTCCAAGAGTGCTCGGGAGGATCCCTGTGACGCGCCCTGGCGATGACCGCCCACTCCACACCCCGGAGCATCCGGTGCGCTTCATCACGGCCTCGGCCCTGTTCGACGGCCACGACGCCGCGATCAACATCATGCGGCGGATCCTGCAGTCACAGGGCGCCGAAGTCGTCCACCTCGGCCACAACCGCTCGGTCAGCGAGGTCGTCGACGCCGTACTCGAGGAGGACGTCCAGGGCGTCGCCGTCAGCTCCTACCAGGGCGGCCACGTCGAGTACTTCGAATACCTGGCCGAACTGCTCAACGAAGCCGGCGCCGGCCACGTCAAGATCTACGGCGGCGGCGGCGGAGTCATCGTGCCCGAGGAGATCACCCGGCTCTCCAACGCCGGAGTGCGGATCTTCTCACCCGAGGACGGCCAGCGCCTCGGCCTCCCCGCCATGATCAACGAACTGGTGCGCGACTGCGACGTCGACCTGACCCGCCGGCCCGCACCGGTCGAGGCGGTGCTGGCGGGGGAGCGGCCCGCACTGGCCCGCACCATCACCTGCCTGCAGGCCGGCCGGCTCCCCGACCCCGACCGCCGCACCCTCGCCGCGGCCGCGTCCGCCCGCAACGTCCCCGTGCTGGGCATCACCGGCACCGGCGGCTCCGGCAAGTCCTCACTCACCGACGAACTCATCCGGCGCCTGCGCAACGACCAGCAGGACAAGCTCCGGGTCGCGGTCCTGGCGGTCGACCCCACCCGCCGCCGCGGCGGCGGCGCCCTCCTCGGCGACCGGATCCGCATGAACGCCCTCGACGGCGAGCACGTGTTCTTCCGGTCCCTGGCCACCCGCGGAGCCGGCCGCGAACTCCCCGACGGCATCGACACCGTCATCGAGGCGTGCAAGGCCGCCGGCTACGACCTGGTCATCCTCGAGACCCCCGGCATCGGGCAGGGCGACGCCGCCATCGTGCCCGTCGTCGACGTCTCGCTGTACGTCATGACACCCGAGTTCGGCGCCGCCTCCCAGCTCGAGAAGATCGACATGCTGGACTTCGCCGACGTCGTCGCGATCAACAAGTTCGAGCGGCGCGGCGCCGAGGACGCCATGCGCGACGTGGCACGGCAACTGGTCCGCAACCGGGAGGCGTTCGGCGCCAAGCCCGCCGACATGCCGGTCTTCGGCACCAGCGCCGCCACCTTCAACGACGACGGCGTCACCGCCCTCTACCAGCACCTGGCCGGGCTGCTCGCCGGGCACGGCCTGCCGCTGCAGCCCGGAGTCCTCCCGCCGGTCACCACCCGCGCCTCCACCGGCGCCGCGCACATCGTCCCGCCCTCCCGCGTCCGCTACCTCGCGGAGATCGCCGAGACGGTCCGCGGCTACCACGCCGAGACCGCCCGCCAGGTCGCCGCGGCGCAGCGCGCGCAACGGCTGGCCGCCGTCCGCGACGAACTCACCGGAGCACCCGCGGACGCCGTCACCGAACTGCTCGACCAGGCCCGCCACGACCTCACCCCCGACAGCACCGGCCTCCTCGACCGCTGGCCCGCCGTGGTGGAGGCCTACTCCGGCGACGAGCAGGTCGTACGGATCCGCGACAAGGAGCTCTACACCGCCCTCACCCGGGAATCACTGTCGGGCAGCACCATCCCGCGGGTGGCACTGCCGCGCTACACCGACCACGGCGAACTGCTGCGCTTCCTGCGCGAGGAGAACCTGCCCGGCCACTTCCCGTTCACCGCCGGCGTGTTCCCCTTCAAACGCGACGGCGAGGACCCCGCACGGATGTTCGCCGGCGAAGGCGACCCGTTCCGCACCAACCGCCGCTTCAAGCTGCTGTCGGCCGACAGCCCGGCGACCCGGCTCTCGACCGCGTTCGACTCCGTCACCCTCTACGGCCGCGACCCCGGCGAACGCCCCGACGTCTACGGCAAGGTCGGCACCTCCGGGGTGTCCATCGCGACCCTGGACGACATGAAGGCCCTCTACGACGGCTTCGACCTCAGCGACCCCGCCACGTCGGTGTCGATGACCATCAACGGACCGGCCCCCACGATCCTGGCGTTCTTCCTCAACACCGCCATCGACCAGGGCCTGGACGCCTTCCGCGCCGCCCACGGCCGCGAGCCGACCCCCGCCGAGGCCACCGAGGTACGGGCCCGGACCCTGGCCACCGTGCGCGGCACCGTACAGGCCGACATCCTCAAGGAGGACCAGGGCCAGAACACCTGCATCTTCTCCACCGAGTTCTCCCTGCGGATGATGGCCGACATCCAGGAATGGTTCATCGCCCAGCAGGTACGCAACTTCTACTCGGTGTCGATCTCCGGCTACCACATCGCCGAAGCCGGGGCCAACCCGATCAGCCAGCTCGCCTTCACCCTCGCCAACGGCTTCACCTACGTCGAGTCCTACCTCGCCCGCGGCATGAACATCGACGACTTCGCCCCCAACCTGTCGTTCTTCTTCTCCAACGGCATGGACCCCGAATACACCGTCCTGGGCCGCGTCGCCCGCCGCGTCTGGGCGGTCGCGATGCGGGACCGGTACGGAGCCAACGAGCGGTCACAGAAGCTCAAGTACCACGTCCAGACCTCCGGCCGGTCCCTGCACGCCCAGGAGATGGCCTTCAACGACATCCGCACCACCCTGCAGGCCCTCACCGCGATCTACGACAACTGCAACAGCCTGCACACCAACGCCTACGACGAGGCCGTCACCACCCCCAGCGAGGACTCCGTACGCCGCGCCCTGGCCATCCAGCTCATCATCAACCGCGAATGGGGACTGGCGATGAACGAGAACCCCCTCCAGGGCTCCTACATCGTCGACGAGCTCACCCGCCTGGTCGAAGAGGCGGTCCTGACCGAGTTCGACCGGATCAGCGAACGCGGCGGAGTGCTGGGCGCCATGGAGACCGGCTACCAGCGCGGCCGCATCCAGGACGAGTCCATGCTCTACGAGCACCGCAAGCACGACGGGACCCTGCCCCTCATCGGTGTCAACACCTTCCGCAACCCCCGCGCCGACGAGACCGCCCCGGCCACCGTGGAACTCGCCCGCGGCACCGAAGAGGAGAAACGCTCCCAGCTCCGCCGCGTCCGCGACTTCCAGGACCGCAACCGCGAATCCGCGCACACCGCCCTGGCCCGGCTCAAGGACACCGCGCGCACCGACGGCAACGTCTTCGCCGAGCTCATGGACGCCGCCCGGGTGTGCAGCCTCCAGCAGATCACCGAAGCGTTCTTCGAAGTCGGCGGCCAGTACCGCCGCAACGTCTGAACCGACGGCAACCCCGGAAAGGAAACCCCACCCGTGAGTGACGACTTCCCCGCGTACGCGCCCTCGGAGGAGCACGAACTGCTCCGCCGGACGGTCCGCGAGCTCGCCACCGCCACCATCGCCCCCCGCGCCGCGGAGGTCGACGAGACGGCCGAGTTCCCCCAGCACTCCCTGGACGCACTCGTGCAGAACGACCTGCACGCCGTCCACATCCCCGAGGCCTACGGGGGCGCGGGAGCAGACGCCCTCGCGACGGTGGTGGTGATCGAGGAGGTGGCGCGGGCGTGCGCGTCGTCGTCGTTGATCCCGGCGGTGAACAAGCTCGGTACGGTGCCGATTCTGTTGTCGGGGTCGGAGGAGCTGAAGAAGCGGTTCCTGGCGCCGGTGGCGCGGGGTGAGGCGATGTTCTCCTACGCCCTGTCGGAGCCGGAGGCGGGGTCGGACGCCGCCGCGATGAAGACCCGGGCGGTGCGCGACGGCGACGGCTGGGTGCTCAACGGCACCAAAGCGTGGATCACCAACGCCGGGGTGTCGGAGTTCTACACGGTGATGGCCGTCACCGACCCGGCCGCCGGCGCCCGGGGGATCTCGGCGTTCGTCGTGGAGAAGGACGACCCGGGGGTCTCGTTCGGGCCGAAGGAGCGCAAGCTGGGCATCAAGGGGTCCCCGACCCGCCAGGTGGTCCTGGAGAACGTGCGGGTCCCGGGGGATCGGCTGATCGGGGCGGAGGGCACGGGTTTCAAGACCGCGCTGGCGACCTTGGACCACACGCGGATCACGATCGCGGCGCAGGCGTTGGGCATCGCGCAGGGCGCTTTGGACTATGCGATCGGGTATGTGAGGGAGCGCCGTCAGTTCGGCCGGCCGGTGTCGGATTTTCAGGGCGTGCAGTTCATGGTCGCCGACATGGCGATGCGGTTGGAGGCGGCCCGCCAGCTCACCTATCACGCGGCGGTGAAGTCGGAGCGGGCGATGCTGGGGGAGAAGGTTCCCGACCTGACGTTCGTGTCGTCGGCGTGCAAGTGCCTGGCCTCGGATGTGGCGATGGACGTCACGACGGACGCGGTGCAGTTGCTGGGTGGTTACGGCTATACGCGTGATTTCCCGGTGGAGCGGATGATGCGGGACGCCAAGATCACCCAGATCTACGAGGGCACCAACCAGATCCAGCGCGTCGTCATGGCCCGCCAGCTCCTCAAATAACGCACGGTCCCGCTCACACCGGCGGGACGAGGACGAAGTAGCGATCGGACACACCCTCGCCGCCCCGCACCTCCAGCCCGTCCGCCGGGATCCGCCGCCACAGGAACAGCATCAGGTCCGAGGCCGTACCCGCCAGCTCGGCCTCACACGGCAGGTCGCCGTCGGTGAGCAGGACCTGGTCACCGTCGAAATGCACCGTCCAACTGCCGGAACCGTCGGTCTGCCGGAACCGGAACCGCTCACCCGCCCCCGGCGGTGCCTGCCTCCAGGCGCGCCGCGCCGGAGCCATGACCTCGAAGGTCTGGCCGACGGCGTCCGCCGCGAGTTCCGCCTCCACCGGCTGCGGCTCCCCGACCGCGCTCTCGGCGTCCCAGCGGTGCACGGCCGCCTCGATCGTCTGCATCCGCAGCCAGAACCCGGCGGTCTGCTCTCGTGACCAGGTCCACACCCGCTCGCCCGGGTCACCGCCGCGGAACTGCGCCTCCAGGGCGGACGCCCCCTCGGCGAACCAGTCGATCATGCCGGGGGGCATCGGCCCACGGTTGGGGGCCTGCTCCGGCACGGGCCAGCCCGCACGGTCCGCGGGCAGGTCCAGGACGGTGAGATCGGCAGGGTCCGGCGGCTTCAAGAGCCGGTCCCGGAGCACAGGGGTGAGATACCTGTGCACCCCGCCCAGGTGCAGCACCAGATCCGACACCGACCAGCCGGGGCAGGACGGCACCAGGGCCGTCGTGCCCGCGCCGGCCGCCTGACGGGCGGCGGCCAGGAAACCCTGGATCTCACGGTGGAAATGGGGGAGGTAGTCCATGCTCCGACTCTGCCACGGCTCGACCCGGCGTTCGTTGTCTACGGTGGTCCCATGACGGTTCCGCACGACGACACCGGAGCGCCGGTCCCCCTCCCGGAGCGGGTGCGCCGGATCGTCTCGCTGGTCCCCTCACTGACCGAGACCGTCGCGATGACCGCACCCGGGCTGCTCGTCGGGGCGACCGACTGGTGCAGCCACCCGGCAGGGCTCGACGTCACCCGGGTCCGCGGCACCAAGAACCCCGACCTGGACCGCATCCGGGCACTGCGCCCCGACGTCGTCCTCGCCAACATCGAAGAGAACAGGACCCCCGACCTCGACCAACTCCGGGCCGACGGGATCGCGGTCTGGCTGACGGTGATCCGCACCGTGGACGAGGCACTGCTGTCCCTGCGCCGCATGCTCACCGACGCCTGCCACGTGCCCGCCCCCGGCTGGCTCGACGACGCCGAACGAGCCTGGGCCCGCCCCGCACCCGCCCGCCGCCGCACCGCGGCCATCCCGATCTGGCGGCGGCCCTGGATGGTCGTCGGCCGCGACACCTTCACCGGCGACGTCCTGGCCAGGCTCGGCGTGGACAACGTCTTCGCCGGCCACCCCGAGCGCTACCCCAAAATGCCCCTCGACCAGATCCGCGCCGCCCGCCCCGACCTGGTCGTCCTGCCCGACGAGCCGTACCGCTTCACCGCCGACGACGGACCCGAGAGCTTCCCCGGCATCGGCACCGCCCTGGTCAGCGGCCGCCACCTGACCTGGTACGGGCCCTCACTGGTCGACGCACCCCGGGAGCTGTACCCCCTGCTGCACAGCCCGGGCCACTAACGACCGGCGACGACCCGCCACCACCCTCCTGCACGCTCCCCGCGCCGGCCCTAGGGGTTCGTCCTGACCGCCGTGAAGTCGTCCAGCGTCAGGGTGACGGGAGCGTTGGTGGCACTACCGGACAGATACGTGCGCACTCCCACACTCCCCGCCACCTGCAGCCCGGCGGTGGAATCGGTGCCCGTGACCTGCCACGACGCAGGCTCGGCCGTCCCGTCCGCCCACACCTTGGCCTGCAACGCCGTGGGGGAGGCGCCCACGACCTGCACCCGCATCCGCAGCACCGTCCCCGCCGCATAGGTCAGCCCCGACACCGTCTGCTCCGCGCCGATCGCCGTCTCGGCGTTGGCCGCGTCGGTCCGGCTCACCTGCAGGGAGACCACCCCGGACGGACGCAACCGGATCCGGGCCCGGTACTCACCCGCACCAGCGACCCTGCGGCCCGCCAGCCAGAAGTACACCCCGTTACCGGTACCGACCTTGTCACTGGCGACCGTGGCGGCCACATCGGCGTCCGTGGTGGAGACCCCGTTGAGATACGCGCCGGGCCCCGCACTCACCGTCGGCAACGCAATCGTGGCGGCACCCCCGCCGACCGACAGATTGGCCGCCGTCCCGGTGGTCGTCCACGCCCCGCCGGTGTCGGCCGTCCCGAACCCACCGCTCACCGTACGCGTGAACGTGTCACCGGCCAGCGCCGGCGACGGCGGAGCCGACGGCGACACCGTGTGCGTCACCTCGTCGGTGGCCCCATCGTTGTCGGTGACCGTCAACGTCACCGCACGGTCGCCCGCCGCCGCATAGGTGTGCGACACGTTCACCCCGGAGCCGGTCGAGCCGTCCCCGAAGTCCCACGCGTAACTGCTCACCGAACCGTCCCCGTCCGCGGAACCGGAGGCGTCGAACGTGCACTCCAGCAGCGTGCACGACGACGCGAACGCCGCCGACGGCGGCTGGTTCGGCGTCACCGTGCCCACGCCCACCCCATGGTGCTCGGCGACCTGGGCCGCCGTCAGCGCCGCCGGGTAGACGGCGACCTCGTCGATCGCCCCGCTCAGGTCGTTGCTCGACGGCTGCGACGGCCAGCCGTTCAGGTTGTCCCCGCCGACCCGCCAGTAACCCGAGTACCCCTGCGCGGACGTGGTGCCCGCGTCCCCGCCGATCAGGGCCCCGTCCACGTACAGCTTCATGCCCGCCGCCGCATCGAGGGTCCCGACGACATGGTGCCACTGACCGTCGTTGAACCCGGTGCCGCTCTGCAGGGTACGGACACCCCCCGGGTAGACCCCGAACACCACCCGCCCGTCATTGGTCAGGTACAGATGACGGTCGTAGTTCGAACTCCCGCCCGTCGTCTGGTTCCCATACCCGACGATCTTGCCGCCGGAGGTGCTGCTGGTCTTCACCCACGCCTCGACACTGAAACCGCCCGGCGTCGGCGCCGCCTTGCTCGCCGCCGTCCCGCTGTCGGTCCCGTCGAACACCGACGCCGTGTCGGAGTCACCGTCGAGCGCACCCGCGGCGCCGCGGCTCACCCCCGGCCCGGTCGTCAGGTCGTTGAACCCCGCGTGGTCGTAGGCGGTCGTGCCGCTCGCCTCACCGAGACGCCACAGGTCGGAGGCGCCATCGGCGACGACCGCGCTCTCGTACCCGCTCGCCGTCCCGCTCCCGGCCGTCACCGGAGCGGAGGTGGCACTGGTGACGGAGTTGCCGGCCGGGTCGCTCACCCGCACCCGGTAGGTGTGCGAGGAACCCGGCGCCAGCCCGGCATCGAAGAAACCGATGGACGGCAGGTTCCAGAACGTGGAGTCCGCGGTCGTGGTGTACACCGGGGCGGACCCCCCATCGCGCAGCACCTCGTACGTCAGCTTGACGTTGTCATGGTCCCAGGTCGTCTGCCACGCCACCCGGACCTTGCCGCCGCCCACCGCGGTCGCCGCCGGAGCCGACACCCCGGACGAGACCGGGCCGATCTTCTTCGGCGCCAGCGCCTTCACCGCGAAACGGGTCAGACCCTGCTGAGCCTTGCCCTCCACCTGGGGGAACTCACCACCCAGCGCGACGTAGTCGGCGGTGCCGACCACCGACCACGCGGCCTGGTACTGCCCGGTGTAGGAACCGGAGGCCAGCGTCGGGAACCAGTGCAGCAGACTCGGGACGGGCTGGTGGGAGATCGTGCTGTTGGAGCCCGGGGGAGTCTGGTCGACGCCGGTGGGATAGGTCGTCTCCGCCAGCGCCCGATGCCACACACCGCCGACGTCCGGGAACGCGCCCAGCGACGTGCAGTCGTGCGCGTGCGAGACGCTGTAGAGCACCTGACCGACCGGCGCGACGCTGTAGGTCGCGCCGTAACAGTTGTCCAGCCAGATCAGATCCCCGGTGTCGACGTTGGCCGCCCACCTGCCGTCGAACCAGTGCCCGCCCTCACCGTCCTCCGAGGCGTACAAGGTCGTGCCCGCCACCTGGAAATCGGTGGGGTAGGAGTAACTCGAGCCGATCCGCGCCGGCACCGGCGTGCTGTTCCACGTCACCGACACACCGGTCGAGGCGTTCACCGCCCCCACCCCGACATGCGCGGCACCGTTGAGCATCTGGAACCGGCCGCCGATGACGACCCGCGTCCCGTCCGGTGACAACGCCATCGCGAACACCTCGTCGTCGTCGGCGGTAGGCCGCCACGTCGAGATGTTCGCCCCGGTGGCGGCCGTCACCGCGGCCAGCCGGGTCCGCGCCGACCCGCCGACGTTGAAGAAGTTGCCGCCGAAGTACACCGTCGAGTTGGTCGCCGCGATCGCCCGCACCCGGGCCGACACCGACGGCGCGAAACCCGTGACCAGCGCACCCGTCGCGGTGTCGAACGCCGCCAGATGGTTGCGCGCCACCCCGTCGACGGTCGTGAAGTCACCGCCCACGTACACCCGCGAACCGTCCGGCGAGGCCACCACCCGCAGGCCCTGCGCATTGAGCGAATGGCTGAACGAGGTGATCAGGTTCCCCGTGGTGATGTCATAGGCCAGGAGGTTGCCGCGGTTCACCTCCTGCGGGCTGCCCGTGCTCGTGCCGGGCGGGCGCGCCTTGGTGAAACTGCCGGTGGCGTACACCGTGTTGCCCACCACCACCTGGCTCCACACCACCCCGTTGACCTGCCAGGTCGGCAACGGATCCACGCTCACCGTCGGCGGCGTCCCCGCCGGCGGATCGGTGTCCGCCCGCGCCACCCCGCCAGGGACACCGGGCACCACCACCGTGGCCGCGGCCACCAACGACATCGTCACGATCAAACGGCCGAAACGGCCACCCCGTGCGAAAACTGTCACCAACCCTGTCCTTCTGTCGGCCCCCGCCTGGTCAGTTGATCGGACTATGTCACAAAACGACAGAAAAAAGCCGCGGGACACTCGGGTCGGCCGCGCTCCTGCGCAGCTCACCCGACATGGCGCCCGGGCGGCCGCCCGTCAGGCGCCGTCCGGGGGGAGGAGCCGATCGAGCACCCCGTAGGCCGGATTGCCCTGCACCGCGTGCCGGACCTCCCGGGCACTCGCCTCGACATAGTTCTGGCCCGTCACGATCGAGGCGTGACCGAGCAGCACCATCAGCGCATGCGCCGACGCACCGCCCTCCGCCGTCCGCGTCGCGAACTCATGCCGCAGCGCGTGCAGCAACGTGCCCTTCTGCACGCGGTCGTGAATCCCGGCGTGCCGGTAGCACTGTTTCACCAGATACTGCAGGCCACCCCGCTGCAGCGGCTCTCCCCGGTTGTCGACCAGCAGCGCCGCATCGCGGGGGAGCGACCTCAGCTCGAAACGCCGCATCCGGCTCAGCAGATACTCCTCGATCAGCCGCTCGATCGGCTCCTCGATCGGCAACGAGCGCGTCTTACCGCCCTTGCCGGTCACCTGGATGCGCCGCTGACCGGGGGAGCCGCCGATGGAACCGAGCGTCACACCGAGCAGCTCCGCCGTACGCATCCCCGTGACCAGGGGAAGGGCCAGCGCCAGCAGGTCACGTTCGATCCACGGATCCCGGGCCTTGCGCGCACCCGCCGCGATCCGCTCCAGCAGCGTCTGCGCCGTCGACCCGTCGCCCAGGAACGGCTTCGGCCGCTTTGACGGCTGCTTCGGGCGGGGGACCGCCGGCATCGGATTGCCCTCCAGTGCCCCCTCGGCCACACAGAACGTCAGGAACTGGTTCCACGCGCTCCACGCCCGCAGAATGCTGGCCGCCGCCCGCTCATCGGAGAAGTCCGCGAAACAGGCGCGCAGCAGCCGGCCGTTCACCGCGCGTACGGGCAACGCGCCGACCTGCGTGCCCGACCGGTCCGCCAGCATCTCAGCGATAATGCGCAGATCGCTGCGGTAAGCACTGATCGTGTGCTTCGACGGCTTCGCCGGCTTGCGAGAGATGATGAACTCGTCGATGGCCTCCAGCAGCCGCCACTCCGCCGCCGGCGTCTCATCCGTCACGACCGGCCCCCGGCGAACCCGGACAAAGACCTCTCCAGCATGTCATGCATAAGTGCGATTATGCATGAAACGGGGGGTTGAGCGGGGCGACACGCCGGTGTCCGCTCGCATTGACTCGAGCCCGGCCTCACGCCACCGGACCGGGTCGGCGTCGGAACATCACCAGGCTCGAAGGCGATCGATCGTGATGACCGGTCCGCCTGGCGTTCAAGATCGTTTCTGATCGTCTCGAGCCCTGGAAGCAGCGCTCGCAATAACCGCCCGGATAGGCGGCTCGGACAAGTATCGGAGGCCTTCCAGGCGACCGGCAATGCCCGCCGGGCCGCCCGCCGCCGTTCGGCCGCGTTAAGGTCCCGAATAGGACATTAACTGCCAAACCATACAGAAACGTCATTCTGTATGGTTTCGTCTCTCAGGGAATCTCTGTCACCTGACGCTTCACCGGCTCGCCACTCGTCTCGAACGGCATACCGCCCGGTCCCCTCATCACCATGGTTTGTTCAAGATCGCTGGCGGGTGCCTTGACAGCCTTCCGGTGCGCGGCCTGTACTGAGAACACCGCCGCCGCACGCGAGTTCTTCCTCATCCGACGAGCAGGCCGGCTGCCGACGGCTCGTCGCGCGCGTGCCCGCCGAGGTCGCATGCCCGGCGTGCGATGGCCTCGCGTCGGCCGCACCGCGGTCATCCACCTCGCCGCGCACCCGCGGATGACATATCTGGAGGCGTTCCACAATGTCGGTCGAGTTGAACCACACCATCGTCCTCGCCCGGGACAAGCAGGCCTCCGCCGAGTTCCTGGCCACCCTCCTGGGCCTGAAGGTCGGTGCGCAATGGGGGCCGTTCCTGCCCATCAACACCAGCAACAGCGTCACCCTGGACTACGCCGACAGCGACCAGGACACGATCGCTCCCCAGCACTACGCCTTCCTGGTGTCCGAGCCGGAATTCGACGCCATCTTCGAGCGGATCCAGCAGGCCGGCATCACCTACTACGCCGATCCGGCCTGCCAGAGGGCGGGGCAGATCAACCACAACGACGGCGGGCGCGGCCTGTACTTCCTGGATCCGGTCGGCCACAGCATGGAGATCCTCACCCGCCCCTACGGCAGCGGGGACCCTGCACCGTAACCGGGTGATCGCGGGCGTAGGCCGTCCATGAGCACCGTGACGTAGCTGCCGGGCAGTTCTGGTGAGGTGGCGCGTGCCCTGGCGATCGCGTAGGTGCACTCGCCGATCAGTGTCATGGTGACGGCCGGGTCGAGGTCGGTACGGATCGCACCGCTCGCGCGGGCCTGGACGACCATGTCGAGGACGACCTCGTTCAGCTTGGCCCGTTCGGCCTCGGTGGCGGGCAGGTTCAGCGTGTCGAGCTGGGCGTTCATGGCGTGATGGGCCGCTTGGAACGCGATCAGTTCGATGAGGAAGGTGCGTAGCGTCTCTTCGGGGGCCGTGCTGGACAGCAGGTCCCGCGCACGCTGGACGAGGGGCGCGAGCAGACCGGACACGGCGGCGTCGATGAGCGCCTCCTTGTTGCCGAAGGCGCGGACCACGGTCGCCGGGCTCACCCCCGCCGTTGCGGCGATGGCCTCGACGGTGATGGCGGCGTCCGGGTCGGCCAGCAGGGCCTTGGCCGCGTCCAGCGTGCGCTCCCGGTTACGGGCGGCGTCCGCTCGGAGTCGCGGATTGGGTGTTGACATCTGAAACGGCCCTTCCATATCGTCTAAATGAAACAAGCATTTCACTTAAGTGTAGGAGAGAGCATGCGGACGAACAACCGGATCCTGATCTCTGGGGCGAGCATCGCCGGGCTGACCCTGGCGTACTGGCTGGCCCGGCACGGCTTCCAGCCCACCGTCATCGAGCGCGCACCCGCGCTGCGCGCCGGCGGCAACGGAGTCGACCTACGGGACCAGGCGATCGAGGTGGCCGAGCGGATGGGCATCATGGAGCAGGTCCACGCCGCCGCGACCGACGTCATGGGGATGAAGTTCGTCAACGCCGCGGACCGCGCCATGGCGCGCATCGACACCCAGGGCGATGGCGGGGTGGAGATCATGCGCGGCGACCTGGTGGCGTTCCTCCACCGGGCGGCCGGAGACGACGTCGAGTACATCTTCAGAGACTCCATCGCGACGCTGGAGCAGGATGGCGACGGCGTCGAGGTCACCTTCGAGCACGGCCCCGCCCGCCGGTTCGACCTGGTCATCGGCGCAGACGGTCTGCATTCCCACGTCCGCCGCCTCGCCTTCGGACAGGAATCGCAGTTCCTGCGGCACAAGGACCACTACTTCGCCTTCGCCGGCACCGACGCGGCACTGGGCGAAGACCGCTGGGTGACGATGTACAACCTGCCCGGCAAGATGGCCGGGATCTACCGCTCGGGCAACCACGCCGAGGCCAAGGCGTACTTCATCTTCCGCAGCAAGGAGCAGATCACCTACGACCACCACGACGTCGAGCAGCAAAAACGCCTGATCAGCGACGCCTTCGCCGCCGAGCCGTCGTGGCGGATCAGCGAGCTGCTGGACACGGCGCTCGCCGACCCCGACTTCTACTTCGACGCGCTCAGCCAGGTCCAGATGGAGTCCTGGTCGTCGGGCCGGGTGGCCCTCGTGGGAGACGCGGCCTACTGCGCCTCACCGGCGTCGGGCGCCGGCGCGGAACTCGCCCTGATCGGCGCCTATCGACTGGCCGGCGAACTCGCGGCCGCCGATGGCGACCACGAACTCGCCTTCCGCCGATACCAGCAGCGCCACCGCGAACTGGTGAAGCAGAGGCAGCAGATCGGCCCCAACATCCGCCTCATGGTGCCCAGGACCCGTACCGGCCGCATCATGCGCGACACCCTGGTCCGACTACCGCTGATGCGGGTCATGGCGGCAGCAGAGCGCCTCACCAGCTCCAGAACCCCCCAACCCCTGACCGGCTACCCCGCCACCGCGACCAGTTGACCTCGACGAGACGCTCCCCCAGCGCCCGCCGGCCGCCCCGTGGCGGTGCGGCGGCCGAGATGGAGGTCGCCCGCCGGGCACAGCGGCAACGGAAGCGGGTGGCTGGGCGGGCGCGGCTCCCCCACCGCACCGCTCCCCCACCACCCACCCGTACGGCCGCCGGCGGCGCGGACCGGGCTGCACTTTCCACTGCCCGTCCGGGGGTCGAGGGAGCCGAGGACCTCTTCCGGCGTCGGGAGGCTCACGCTCGGATCGTGGTCGTGTTCCCACGCGGGATGCCCGGCGTGTCCGACATGGCGTTGACATCAGGGGTCATCGCCGTCTCCTCGCGGCGGGCGGTGACGGCGCGCTCGGTGTCCGCGGCGATCAGGTCGGCATTGATCGCCGCGGCGGCGCGCACGCCCGCGGCGGCGGCCGCGATGACCTGGTCGGTCAGGCCGGTAACATTGCCGGCCACCCACACCCCGGGGACGTCGGTCGCGCCGGACGGATCGGCGGCCACGTTGCTGCCGAACACGTGACCGCCCATCTCCTGCTCGGTCGTCTTGAGGCCCAGGCCGGCGAGGACGTCGGCGCGGGCGGTCAGTCCCGGCTGGACCGCCAGGGCCTGGCAGGCGATCACCCGGCCGCCGGCCAGGGTCACGCCGGTGAGCCGGTCCCCCGTCACCTCCAGGTTCGTCACCTCCCCGTCCACCACGGCGATGTCGCGGGCGGCCAGTCGCTCGTACTCGTCGTCCCCGGGCTCAGGGGCGGTGTGCAGGAACAGGGTCACGTTGCGGCTCCACTGCCGCCACAGCAGGGCCTGGTGCACCGCCAGCGACCCGGTGGCCAGGACGCCGATCGCCTGGTCGCGTACCTCCCAGCCGTGGCAGTACGGGCAGTGCAGCACGTCGCGTCCCCAACGCTGCGCGATGCCGGGCACCGGGGGCAGCTCGTCGGCCAGGCCGGTGGTCACCAGCAACCGGGCCGCCACGACGGCGGACCCGTCTTGCAGTACGACGCGGAAACCCCCGGCGTCCAGCCGCTCGACCGCGACGACCTCGCCTTCCACGATCTCGCCGCCATAGCCGGTCACCTCTTCGCGGCCGGTGGCCAGTAGCCGCGCGGGCGTCACCCCTTCGCGTCCCAGGTAGCCGTGGACGTGGGCGGCCGGGGCATTGCGCGGCCTGCCCGCATCGATCACCAATACCGACCGGCGTGCCCGGGCCAGAGTCAGGGCCCCGCTCAGTCCGGCGGCGCCGCCACCGACGACCACGACGTCATGGCTCCGCTCCCCCGCCGGTGTGGCGGTCATGGTCTGTTCTCTTCGTTCGTCCATGCGAAGTCGCACCTCCATCTGGGGAAGATCGTGCGCCCGCCCCGCTACGGCTGACAAACCTTGTTGCCGGACCGGCAAGCGCGAGAGGGGCCGGGGCGTGACGGCACCGGCGGGACTCGGTGAGTGCTCCCCCAGATGCTTTGTTTTTGGTTTTCAGGTGCTGGTGGTTTCGCTCTCAGCCCCGTACCTTTACATTGTAGATCAATAAGGCTACGGAGACGTGATCTCTGGGACTCGGAGACTGGCGGGACGGGTAGGACGCACAGTGCGGGGCCTGGCTGAGCTGACGGGACGGTGTCCCCTCTCTCCCCTGCCCCGGCGGTTTCACGTTCCCGAGGAAGGACCGGTGACATGCAGAAACTCTCCCTCGAGGCGCTGAGCCGCCGGCTGCTCGAGCAGGCCGCCACCGCCGACGGCAGCCGCAGCTCCGACACCGTCTACGGCGGGCACGAACACGTGCTGCGGCAGACGGTCATCGCCTTGATCGAGGGCGCCGTGCTGGGCGAGCACGGCAATCCGGGTGAGGCGACTGTGCAGGTGCTGCGCGGGCGGGTGCGGTTG
This sequence comes from Actinomadura scrupuli, assembly GCF_050971785.1. Classification (NCBI taxonomy): domain Bacteria; kingdom Bacillati; phylum Actinomycetota; class Actinomycetes; order Streptosporangiales; family Thermomonosporaceae; genus Actinomadura; species Actinomadura scrupuli. The sequence continues at coordinate 711,985 of NZ_JBPCCU010000003.1, forward strand.
TCGGCCGGACAGGAGTCCTGGGACGGCCGGACCGGGGATCTGCTCATCGTGCCCGACTCCCGTCACAGCCTCGAGGCGCTGGAGGACTCCACGGTTCTGCTGACCGTGGCCAAGCCGCGCTGACCGGCGAGGCTCGACCACGGGCCGTACCGCGAACCTGCCCCGGCCGCCTGGAGCGCTGGTTATGTCGTGGCCCGGCGCTAGGGTCCGGCTCATGCGCCCCGCGGACCTTCAGCACGTCACCGTTCAAGAGGCGGTCGACGCCTACGCCGAGATGGTGCGGGCCAAGGCCGTGATGGGGCAGTTCTCCCCCGGCACCGCGGAGGTCTACACCCGGGATGTGGCCACGTTCGCGGAGCTCGCGGGCGCGGACCGGGTGCTCGACGACCTGGCCGGTGACGACATCGACGCGATCCTGCTCGGTTTCGCCCGGCGGCCCGACGGGCGCAGGCGGCCGGACGGCCAGGGCAGGGCGGCCGGGCGCACGGGTGAGGCGGGGGCGTCGCAGAGCGCGGCGTCGCAGGCGAGGTTCCGCAGGTCGGTGTCGGCCTTCTTCCGGCACGCCACGGTCGCCGGGTGGGTGCAGCTCAATCCGATGCGGGCCGCGACGGTGTCCGCGCGTGAGCGCGGCGGCCTGCGGGCCGAGCGCCGGGCCCTCACCCTGGAACAGGCCGAGGGCCTGGTGGGGGCGGCGGGGCGGGCGGCCGCCGCCGCGGACGAGGCCGGCGGGCGCCGCGATCAGCGCACGGAGCTGCGGGACGCCCTCATCGTGCTGCTGCTGACCGCGGTGGGCCCGCGGGTGTCCGAGCTGACCCGGGCCAACATCGAGGACTTCTTCGTCAACGGCGGCGTGCGTTACTGGCGGATCTTCGGCAAGGGAGGACGCACCCGGGATGTCCCGCTCCCCCAGGCGGTCACCCAGATGCTGGACGCCTATCTGGCCGAGGGACGGCCCCGCCTCGATCGGGGAGCCGAGCCCAAGGCGTTGTTGTTGTCGTGGCGGGGGAAGCGCCTGGTCCGCGGTGACCTGCAGGGCGTGATCGACCGCGTTCTGGCCCGGGTGGAGCCGGAGCGCCGTCGCGGTGTCACGCCGCACGGTCTGCGGCACACCACGGCCACGCATCTGCTGGCGGCGGCCACCGACATGGACGCCGTGCGGCGGGTGCTGGGCCATGCGGACCTGTCGACGCTCGGGCGCTACCGCGACGACCTTCCCGGCGAGCTGGAGGCGGCGATGCGCGTTCATCCGCTGTTGCGCGGCCCCGGCTCCTGAGCCCGGCTCCGGCCGGCTTCAGGAGGTCACTTGATCACCTTGTCGAGGAAGGCGGTCAGGTTGCGCTGAGTGCGGGCGATGCGCTGGTCGACGGAGAGGGTCTCGTCGAGGTCTCCCCCGGTCGACGTCTGCTTCTTGCCCCGGATGAGGAGTGAGCAGGCCAGGTCGGCGCAGAGGTAGTGCCCGACCGTGTTGCCCTGGCGTCCGGCCGCACCGGTGCGGCGCGCGCTCATCAGCGCCACACCACCGCTGGTTCGCGTGGTCAGGCACAGCGAGCACATGCCGCGCGAGGTGAAGCCGCGGGTGGTCGCGGTCACCGCCCGCAGTGCGAGGCCGAGGAGGCGGCCGTCGTGCTCGGCGACCAGGTAGGCGCGTTCGGGGGCGCCGGGATCTCGCCAGCCGAGGAAGTCGAGGTCGTCCCAGGGACGCTCCTGGAGGTCTGTGGGGACGCCCAGGCGCTTGGCCTCTCCCTTGGAGCAGTTGACGAACGAGCTGCGGATGTCACTCTCAGTGATCGGTCTCATGTTCGGCGAGGCTAGCTCAACTAATACAATTAGGCAAACAACTTATTTGTCTAGGTTAATCGGGAGGTCCCATGGCTCGCGCGGGCATCACCGCCGAACGCCTCACCCGGACGGCGGCGGAGCTGGCCGACGAGATCGGCTTCGACAAGGTGACGGTCTCGGCGGTCGCGCGCAGGCTCGGGGTCAGGGACCCGAGCCTGTACGCGTACATCGAGAACGCGCGGGAGCTGAAGGTGCGGGTGGCGCTGCTGGCCCTGGAGGAGCTGGCCGACCAGGTCGCCGTCGCGCTGGCCGGACGCGCGGGCAAGGACGCGCTGGTGGCGTTCGCCGACGCCTACCGCGCCTACGCCGCGAGACATCCCGGTCGGTACGCCGCGGCGCGGTTCGAGCTCGATCCGGAGACCGCGGCCGCCAGCGCCGGGCCCCGGCACGCGGAGATGACGCGGGCGATCCTGCGCGGCTACGACCTTCCCGAGCCCGACCAGACCGACGCGGTGCGCTTCCTGGGCAGCATGTTCCACGGGTACGTGAGCCTGGAGATGGCGGGCGCCTTCCGCCACACTCCGCGCGCAGCCGACGCCTCCTGGTCCTGGGCGCTGGAGACCATCGACTTCGCCCTCAGAAACCGCCCGGCTCACGAGGTGACCGCGGAAGGGCCGCTCTCACCGGGTGCCCGGCCCGCTCCGGGCGGTTGAGTAGCGGTCACCTGTTCCGCGGACCTGCGGCGCGTGCGCGGGGGCCTCATCCGTGTGGCCTAGGGCGGCCGGAGGAGCCGGTGCAGGAGGTCAGAGGTGGTGTCCTCCTCAGAGAGGACCGTGGGTCCTCCCCCCGCAGGAAGTACTTACACCCCCGAAGCGCGACAATTCAGGGGTGATTGACGCCGTCCTCGACCTGCTCAGTGGAGCGGTCACCTCTCCCTGGGTCTATCCGCTGTTGTTCGCGATCGCCCTGCTCGACGGTGTCCTGCCCGTTCTGCCCGCGGAAAGCCTGCTCATCACGGCCGGCATGTACGCGGCGGGCGGGCAGCCGAATATCTTCCTGGTCGTCCTGCTGGGGGCCGCGGGGGCGGCCGCCGGTGACCACGTCGCGTACCTGATCGGCCGGTTCTCGGGCGGGCGGCTGGGCCGGTGGATGCCCGCGGGCACCAGGCGCGGCAACCTGCTGGAGTGGGCGGGCCGGACGCTGGCCGCCCGCGGCGGCCTGATCCTGGTGGTCGCCCGTTACATCGCCGGTGGCCGGAACGCGGCCACGCTGACGATGGGCGCGGTCGGCTACCCGATGCGCTCGTTCTCCTTCTTCGACGGCATCGGCACGCTGAGCTGGGCTTTGGCCTCGTCACTGATCGGATATCTGGGCGGGGTGGCGTTCCAGGGGCATCCGGTCAGGGGGGTGCTGTTCGGCATCGGGCTCGCGCTGGCCGTCACCGCGCTGGTCGAGGGCGTACGGCATCTGCGCCGGCTGCACACCCCCGTCGTCGAGGACTCGGGCGGCCGGCTCGGCGGCGAGGCGGCCGGCGCGGTGACGGACTCGCAGGGATCTGCCACCCGGTCGTGAATCCCGCCCGCGGATTTGACTTAGAGCGCGCTCTAAGAGGGAAGCTGTGGGCATGGACGAGGGCTTGACCATCGCTGAGGTCGCGGCGACCACCGGGCTGACCGCCCACACCCTGCGCTACTACGAGCGGGCGGGCCTGCTGGTGCCGCCGCAGCGCGGCGGCAACGGCCACCGCCGGTACACCGCGGGGGACATGGAACGGATCCGGTTGCTGACCCGGCTGCGGGAGACCGGCATGTCGATCGCGGACGTGCGCCGCTACTTCGAACTCGTCCGGGCGGGTGAGGGCACCGCCGCCGAGCGCAGGCGGCTGCTGGCCGAGCACCGCGCCGGGCTGGTGGCGCGCATCGCGCGGCTCCAGGAGGATCTCGCCCTCATCGACTACAAGATCGAGTCGTACGGGGAGCTCGAGAAGCGCCATGCCGTGGTGGCCGGGCCGCCGGTGGTCTGCTCCCCCGCCTGATCGTCACTGGAAACACCTGATCCGCAGAAGGGACGTGCGGCATGCGACAGCGTGCACTCGGCCAGGGCCTGACCACTTCGGAGCTCGGCCTGGGCTGTATGGGAATGAGCGAGTTCTACGGTCCCGGCGACGACGCCGAGTCGGTGGCGACGATTCACCGGGCCCTCGATCTGGGGGTGACGTTCCTGGACACCTCTGACATGTACGGGCCGTTCACCAACGAGCGGCTGGTCGGCAGGGCGATCGCCGGGCGCCGTGACGAGGTGGTGCTGGCCACCAAGTTCGGGATCGAGCGGCTGCCCGACGGCACCCGGGTGGGGGTCAACGGCCGGCCCGAGTACGTACGGTCGGCCTGCGACGCGTCGCTGCTGCGGCTGGGCGTCGACCACATCGATCTGTACTACCAGCACCGGATCGACCCGTCGGTGCCGATCGAGGACACCTGGGGGGCGCTGGCGGAGCTGGTGCGGGCGGGGAAGGTCCGGCATCTGGGGCTGTCGGAGGCCGCGCCGTCGACCGTGCGCCGGGCGCACGCGGTGCACCCGGTCACCGCCGGGCAGTACGAGTACTCCCTGTTCAGCCGGGACCCCGAGGACGAGCTGCTCGGCACGTTCCGGGAGCTGGGCATCGGCCTGGTCGCCTACAGCCCGCTGGGCCGCGGTTTCCTGACCGGGGCGATCACCGAGGTCGACGCGCTGGCCGACGACGACTTCCGGCGCGCCAACCCGCGTTTCCAGGGCGAGAACTTCGATCGCAACCTGGCCCTGGCCGAGGCCGTCCGTGAGCTGGCCGCGGCCAGGCAGGTCACCCCCGCCCAGCTCGCGCTGGCGTGGGTGCTCGCCCAGGGCGACGACATCGTGCCGATCCCCGGCACCAAGCGCCGCGCCTACCTGGAGCAGAACGTGGCCGCGGTGGACCTGCGGCTGACCGAGGAGGACCTGGCGGCGCTGGAGAAGGCCGCGCCGCGGGACGCGGTCGCCGGTGAGCGGTACGCGGCCGACGGCATGCGGGGGCTCAACCGCTGACCGCGGCGGGCTCCCGGGTCCCGGCCGCCGCCCGGGGTGACGGGCGGCGGCCGGGACGCGTTACGGTGCGGTGGCGTGACGATGCGAGCCGCCCCCCGTACGCGGGTGTGCGCCGACCGGAGAGGTGCGTGAGCGTGTGACCGACCCGCAGGCGACCGCGGAACGGCTGCCCCCCAAACGGGTCACCTGGGCCGAGCTGTTCTTCGACCTGGTGTTCGTGTTCGCCGTCACCGAGGTCTCCGCGCTGCTGCACCACGACCACTCGTGGGCGGGCACCGGCCGGGCGCTGGTCATCTTCGTGCCGATCTACTGGGCGTGGGTCGGCACGTCCGTGCTGGCCGACACCCGTGACGTCGACGATGCCGTGGACCGGCTGGGTATCTTCTCCATCGGGTTGTGCAGCCTGTTCATGGCGCTGGCGGCACCCGGGGTGTACGAGTCGCGGGGGGTGCTGTTCGGTGCCTCCTACTTCGCCGCCCGGATACTGCTGGCGGTGCTGGTGTTCCGCGATCGCCGCCTGGTGCTCAGCCCGGTCAGCATCGCGCTGTTCGTCAGTGGCCCGCTGCTGCTCCTGGGGGGTTTCCTGCACGGCCCGGCGCGGGTGACGGTCTGGGCGATCGCCGCGTTGTCGGATCTGGCCACCCCGGCGCTGACCCGGCGGTGGCTGCTGCGGGTGCGGTTCCATCCGGAGCACCTGCCGGAGCGCTTCGGACTGCTTTTGATCATCGCGCTGGGTGAGTCGATCGTCGCGATCGGCGGCCCTGCGGCGGCCGGCCACGACCTGGCCGCGGCGGTGGTGGTCGCCGTCGCCGCGGCGTTCGTGCTGGCCTGCGCGCTGTGGTGGGTGTACTTCGCGTTCGCCGCCGATGCCGTACGGCACGCGCTGGAGACCTCGCGGGTACGGGCGGACGTCGTACGGCGGGTCCTGTCGTACGGGCATCTGTCCTTCATCGCCGCGATCATCGCGGTGGCGGTCGGCATGGCCGAGGCGGTGGCGCATCCGGGTGAGCGGCTGCACGGCGGGGTGGCGGGACTGCTGTTCGGCGGCTGTGCGCTGTACTTCGCGACGTTCGGGTACACCCGCTGGCAGATGTTCGGCAAGTGGTCGACGACCCGGCTGTCCGCGGCCGGGGTCGTCCTGGCGTTGCTGCCGTTCGCCCACCTGGCCACGGCGCTGGGCGGGCTGTGCGCGCTGGCGGTGGTCGCGGTGGGCCTCAACGTGGTGGAGCACTTCGTGGTCCGCCGCGCGGCCCGGTCACAGGGCGATCAGGCGCCGGCGGCCTCGGCGCGGGCCGCGGAGGCCTGACCGGCCGCGGGTGCGGTGCCGGTCGGCCCGCCGTCCCGGACGCCGTGAGCGCGGCACTTGTCTCAGGGCCGCAGGGCCGCCATCACCTCGACCTCCAGCAGCGCCCCCGGGCGGAAGAGCCCGGACACCTCGACGGTCGTGCTGGCCGGCGGGGGCCCGGTCAGGTACGTCGCGCGCACCTGGCCGTAGGCGCGGAGCAGGCCGAGGTCGGTGAGGAAGGTCCGGATGTGGACGACGTCGCCGAAGGCCGCGCCGTGCGCCGCCAGCAGCGCCCCGATGGTGGCGAAGATGCGGTGGCTCTGCGCGGCGACGTCGCCCTCGCCGACCAGCGTGCCGTGCTCGTCGAGGGCGATCTGGCCGGCCAGGACGAGCAGTGTCGCGCCGCCGAGGTCGACGCGGGCGACGTTGGAGTACGGGCCGGCCGGAGCGGGCGCGGTGCCGGGGTTGTCGAAGGTCAGGATGGTCATGCGGGGTTCTCCGGAGCTGATCGGTGTGCGGGTGCGGCCGGGCGGAACGCGTCGTCCGGCGCCGGTCGGAGCGCGTCCGGCCAGGCCTGGGACGGGCCGCGGTGCCTCGTCGAGGCTAGGATCCCGGGAGACATGCGACAAGCGACGCTTCGGCACTGACTCCATGCGGGATGCGCATGACGGCTGAAGGGGGGCGGATGGACCTCAGGTGGCTGCGGGTCTTCCAGGAGGTCGCCCGGACCGGATCGTTCACCGCGGCGGCCGAGCGGCTCGGCTTCACCCAGTCTGCGATCTCCCGGCAGATCTCCGCGCTGGAGCACGAGGTCGGCGCCACGCTGTTCGACCGGCTGCCCCGCGGTGTGCGCCCGACCGCGCAGGGCCGGTCGCTGCTCGCGCACGCCGACGCGGTGCTGGACCGGCTGGACCTGGCCCGCCGGGACCTGAAGGCGCTCGACGCGCTGACCGCGGGGCGGCTCACCGTCGGGGCCTTCCCGACCGCGGAGGTCACGCTCGTGCCCCGGGCGCTGGCCGCCTTCACCGCGGCCCACCCCCGGGTGGCCGTGGAGCTGGTCGAGGGCACCAGCCGCGGCCAGCTGGAGCGCGTACGCGAGGGAGAGACCGATGTGGCGGTCGTCAGCTCCACGGCCGGGCCCGCCCTGGACGACGGCCAGGTCGACCTGCGTCCCCTGCTGGACGAGCCGATCCTGCTCGCCCTGCACCCCGCCCATCCGCTGGCGGGGCGCCGCCGGCTCCGGCTGGCCGAGCTCGCCGGCGAGCACTGGATCGCCGGGAGCACCAGCCCCGAGGAGACACTGATCGCCACCGGCCTGCACACCGGTTTCCGCCCGCACATCCGCTACGTGGCCCAGGAGTGGACCGCCAAGCTCGGCCTGGTCGCCGCCGGGCTCGGCGTCACCCTGGTGCCCGCCCTCGCGGCCGGCGGAGTGCGCGGCGACGTGGTCCTGGCCGGGCTGTACGACGACGAGCTGCCGCTGCGGGCCGTCTACGCGGCGACCGCCCGCGGCCGTGCCCCCGCCCGCCCGGCGGGTGTCTTCCTCGGCCTGCTGACCCGGTGCGCCGCGCAGCTGGTCGCCGAGCTGGAGGACGCCGTCGCCCGCGGGCCGCGCTGACCGGCCCGTGCCCGCCGGTGGCTCAGCCGGGCCGGGTGCGGCCCTGGCCCGCGCGGGTGCGCAGGATCTCGGCGGTGGCGTCGTCGGCCGGCAGGAACGCCTCCAGATGCAGCTCGGCCAGGGTGACGTCGACGGCGGTGGCGAACGAGGTCAGCGTGGTGAGCAGCCGCAGCTCGCCCTCGCCGCAGCGCAGCCGCAGCGGCACGGCGAAACCGAGATGGCCGGGCCCCGGCACCGCCGCCGGCACGTACCCCTCCAGCTCGGCGAGGAACTCCTCCAGCCTGGGATCGGGGCTCCTGACCAACTGGGCGCGCAGGTTCTCGATGATGTGCCGGCCCCAGTCGCCGAGGTTGTCCACCCGGGGCGCCATGCCGTCCGGGTGCAGGGCGAGGCGCAGCATGTTGACCGGAGGTGCGAGCAGCTCGGGCGAGGCGCCCTCGGTCAGCACCCCGAGGGCGCTGTTGGCGGCCACCACCTCCCCGTAGGGCCTGACGACCAGCGCCGGGTACGGCAGGTGACCGTCGAGGATGCTGCCGAGGGCGTCCCGGACGGGACGCAGCAGAGGCTCGTCCAGCGACGACTCGCGGAACAGCGGCGCGTACCCGGCGGCCAGCAGCAGGGCGTTGCGCTCGCGCAGGGACAGCCCGAGCGACTCGGCCAGCCGGACCACGATCGCCCGGCCCGGCGTGGAACGGCCGCGCTCGATGAAACTCAGATGCCGCTGGGTGGTGCCCGCGCGGATGGCCAGCTCCAGCTGGCTCACCCGCCGGGCGTTGCGCCAGCGCTTCAGCTCGCCGGCGAATCGGTTCGGCTGCCCGCTCATGCTCACCAGCCAGTTCTAGCCGACCCGGCCCCGGGCGGGCCATTCCCCGCCGGGTATCGCCCGGCGGGCACGGCCGTCCGGTCCGCCGCGCCAGTGCGGGGACGGCCGCCGGCGGGTCAGGGGGCGTCGAAGAGGGCGCTGACCGATTCGCCGTCGTGGATGCGGCTCATCGCCTCGGCCAGGGCGGGCGCGATCGAGAGGATCTTGAGCTTGGGCACCCGCTCCCCCTTGGCGATGGGCACGGTGTTGGTGCAGACGATCTCCAGGACGTCCGGCTGGTCACCGATGCGCTTGAGGGCGCCACTGGCGAACAGGCCGTGGGTGCAGGCGACGCGGATCGTGCCCGCCTTCATCTCACGGAGGCGGTCCAGCAGCTCGATGACGGTGCTGCCCTTGGCGATCTCGTCGTCGAGGACGATGACGTCACGGCCGGCGACGTCACCGATCACTGCGCTGATGGTGACCCGGTCGTCGGCGAAACGCTGCTTGGCGCCGGCCGCGACGGGCACCCCGAGCAGGCGGGCGAACGCCGCGGCCTCCTTGGCGTTGCCCAGGTCGGGTGAGACGACCGTGGCGTTGGACAGGTCGAACTGCCGGAAGTGCGCGGCCAGCTCGCGCAGCGCGTGCAGATGGTCGACGGGGATGGAGAAGAAGCCGTGCACCTGGGGTGAGTGCAGGGTCATCGCCAGCACCCGGTTGGCTCCCGCGGTCACCAGCAGGTCGGCGACCAGCCGCCCCCCGATGGAGATCCGCGGGGTGTCCTTCTTGTCGGACCGGGCGTAGGCGTAGTGCGGCATGACCACGGTGGTCCGCGCCGCCGACGCGCCCCGCGCGGCGTCCAGCATGAGCAGCAGCTCGACGAGGTTCTCCTGGACGGGCGGGACCAGCGGCTGGATCAGGAACACGTCGCGTTCGCGGCAGTTGGCCTGCAGCTGGACCTCGACGCAGTCGTTGGCGAATCGCTGGATGCGGACCGGATGCAGTGGCACCCCGAGGTGGGAGCAGATCTCGGCCGCCAGCTCCGGGTGGGCGCTGCCGCTGAAAACGGCGATGTCTCGCACGAAATGCTCCCTGGTCGTGGTGCGGGCAAACGAGCCGATGGTATCGGCGGCGGGCCACGGACTTTCGGGCGGGCGGGCGAGCCGCGGTAGGCCTTCACGATTCCCGAGGTTCGCCGTGGTGAAACGCCCGGCTCGCCACCCGTACCCCCGGCGACCTGCCCGCATGCCCCGCCGGCCGGGCGCCGGGCCCCTGCTGCCGCCCCGCGGGCCCTGCGGGGCCGCGCCACCCCGGCCGAGGGCAAGGATGATCAGGTGGCGGCGGGCTGGCAGCCGGGGCACCAGAAGAGGTTGCGGCCGGCCAGCGGCGTGGTGCGGACCTCGGTGCGGCACACCAGGCACGGCAGGCCGGCCCGGCGGTAAAGGATGATCAGGTGGCGGCGGGCTGGCAGCCGGGGCACCAGAAGAGGTTGCGGCCGGCCAGCGGCGTGGTGCGGACCTCGGTGCGGCACACCAGGCACGGCAGGCCGGCCCGGCGGTAGACGTAGACCTCACCGCCGTGGTCGTCCTTGCGCGGCGGGCGGCCCATCGCCTCCGGGGTGTGCTCCGGGCGTACGGTGTCGATCCGCCCGGTCCGCACCCCTTCGGCCATCAGGAGCACCAGGTCCGCCCAGACGGCCGCCCACTGGGCGGGCGTCAGGCCCTGGCCGGGCAGGTTCGGGTCGATGCCCTGCCGGTAGAGCACCTCGGCGCGGTAGATGTTGCCCGGCCCCGCGACGACGGACTGGTCCATCAGCAGGACCGCGATCGGGGTACGGCTCGCGCCGATCCGGCGCCAGGCCCGGTCCGGGTCGGCGTCCGGGCGGAGCGGGTCGGCGCCGAGCCGGTCGTGCAGGGCCTTCTTGTCCCCCGGGTCCATCAGCTCGCAGGCGGCGGGGCCGCGCAGGTCGGCGTACCCGCCGGCGCCCTCCAGCCGCAGCCGCACGGCCCCGGTCGGCGCGGGCGCCGGGGGCGGGCCCAAGGTGAAGCCGCCGTAGATGCCGAGGTGGACGTGGAGCCACTGGTCGGTGCCGAACTCGAGCAGCAGGTGCTTGCCGTGCGCCTGGGCCTCCAGCAGCACCTGCCCGTCGATCCGCAGGGCCCCGGCGGCGAACCGCCCCTGCGGGCTGTGCGCCCGCACCGGCGTGCCGCCGAACATCCGCCGGTGCTCGGCGGCCAGGCGGTGGATGGTGTGACCTTCAGGCATGAGACCGCCAGGATAGGGCCTGCCGGGCGGGCCCGCCCTCCGGTCGCCGGCTCCGGCTCAGCCCTGCAGGGCGGCGCGGACGAGGGCCCCGATGTCGCGGATCGCCTCGGCGGGGCGGCGGGCGAAGGACCCCCAGCCCAGGTAGCCGTGGTCGAGGCCGTCGCCGCCGTAGAGGTCGGCCCGTACGCCCGCGCCGGCCAGCCGCCGGGCGTACGCCTCGCCCTGCGGGCGCAGCCGGTCGTACTCGGCGGTCGCGATGACCGCCGGGGGCAGCCCCGCCAGGACGGGGGCCAGCAGCGGGGAGACCTCCGGGAGCGTGCGGTCGGTCTCGCCCAGGTACAGCTCCAGGACCCGCTCGGTACCGCCCTCGGAGAACCGCAGGCCGTCGGGGTCGGGCGGCATCGGGGGGACCCCGCGCAGGTCCAGTGCCGGGTACACCAGCAGCTGCAGGGCCAGCGGGACCGAGCCGCGCAACCGCAGCGCCGTGGCGGCGGCGATCTGACCGCCCGCGCTGTCGCCGCCGACGCCGATCCGCGCCGGGTCGACGCCCAGGGCGGGAGCGTGCGCGGCGACCCAGCGGACGGCGGCCGCGCCGTCGTCGACGGCGGCGGGGTAGGGGTCCTCGGGCGGGCGCCGGTAGTCCACCGACACGAAGGCGACCCGCGCCGCGGCGGTGAGCGCCCGCACGACCGGGTCGTAGGCCTCCACGTCGCCCATCACCCAGCCGCCGCCGTGGAAGTACACCAGGGCCGGGCCGGCGTCCCGCCCGGAAGCGTCCGCGGCGGGCCGGTAGAGGCGCGCCCGCAGCGGCCCGGCCGGGCCGTCCACGGTGAGGTCCTCGACGTGCGCGACGTGCGGGCGGGGCACCCCTGCCAGCGCGTCGGCGTGCCGGCGGCGGAGCTCCGCGATGGACAGCCCCCGCGACGGCGGGAGCGCCGCCACCCTGCGCATGAACGCCAGGTAGTCGGGTTCCCTGCCCATGGGGTCCTCCTCGCCGCCGCGGACGCGCCCGAGCGCGCCCGGTCATGCCTGATGGTGATCGTAGGTCAGGGCGGCGTGATCAGGACTCGCGCAGGGTGATGTTGAGGCGGCCGCCGCTCATCCCGAGCGCGGGGTCGCCGGTGCCGGGCAGGATCCGGGGCACCCCGTGGAACGCCAGGCGCGCCGGGCCGCCGAACACGAACAGGTCCCCGGACTCCAGCTCCACGTCGGTCCACGGCCGGTTGCGGTCGCGGGTGTTGCCGAACCGGAACACGCACGTGTCCCCGAGGCTCAGCGAGACCACCGGGGCGCGGCTGCGCTCGTCCCGGTCCTGGTGCAGCCCCATCCTGGCGGCGGCGTCGTAGAAGTTGACCAGCGCGACGTCGGGGCGGTAGGCGCCGGGCTCCCCGTACGCCTCCGCGACGGCGCGTCGGCCCAGCTCGCCCAGCCAGGCCGGGAACGGCTTCACCGGCTCACCGTCCACCGCCGGGACGTAGCGGTAGGGCACCCACTGCAGGCCCAGGCAGACCGTGCGCACCGACATCACCCCGCCGCCGGGCAGCCGGGTCCGGCGCATCCCGGCCGGGGGGCGCGCCCACTCCCGGCACGCCTCGACCAGCCGCCGCTGCTCGTCGGCGCCCAGCCAGCCCGGGACGTGAACGGCCCCCGGCACGATCTGCGCCCGGGGCCGTGGGATCAGCGCGGTCATGCCTCCACGGTAGGCGGCCCCGGCCCGTGCGCGGCCGCCTGCGCGCGCACGGGTGGCCCTGGGTGCCGACGCCGTACCGCCGGCCCTACGCCGCCGACACGGCCAGGCCGAGCGCGACGGTGAGCGATCCGGCGCGGCCCTTGGGCGCCGCGACCTGCAGCTCCAGGGTGCTGCCACCGCGCAGGTCCTCGACCGCGTGCGCGGGGATGTCGGCCTCCTGCTGGGCCGCGACGGGGAAGTAGCGCAGCGGGCTGCCGTCGCGCACCAGCACGACACAGATCAGGTCGTCACTGCGGTTGACGACATGGAAGCGCACCGCCCGCGCGACGCTGCCGCCCGGCACGGTGTAACGCAGGCCCGCGTCCACCGCGAACGGCTCGTGCAGTCCCCTCCCCTGGAACGCGTACACGCCCCCCAGATCGTGGGCGCCAGGATTCACGGCAGGTGTCCCTTCACGTGATCGCACACCTGCCATGTTTCGGTGTCCTCGTTACCAGGAGGTAGCGTGCACGTTACGCTCCCGTGCACCTCGGCCCGTTGCCACGAGCGACGCCACGGGCACTACCATCGCCGCAGCGCCAAGATCCTGTTCGGCGTGGTCAGCACGGAGAGAACGAGATGGACGATCATGGGCGGCGGCAGCGGCTGCCTGCGGGGCTGCGTCAGCTCTTCGCCGACGGCGGCGCAGGGCGGACTCTGGCGACCCCGCTTCCCGCCGGCGGCGTGGTCTGGCCCGACCCCGACTGCCCGCAGCGCCAGCCGGCGGTCCGTCCCGCGTTCTGGCTCACCGGCGAGCCGGTCACCGGTGAGCTGTGGGCCCGGCTCCGCGCCGAGCACCAGCGATCGGGCCTGTGGCCCGTCCTGCTCGACGACTCCACCCAGCCGTGGGCGGCCGGGCAGGTCGCTCCCGAACCGGCGGCCGACATCGACGGGTACGACGCCACCGCGTTCATGGCCGAGGTGTGGGCCGACTGGGTCGAACCGCAGGACGACGACTTCGAGGACCTCGCCCCGTTCTACCGGCACTGCCCGGGTCTGGCCGAGCCGGGGGAGCCGATGGCAGACCCCGGCACCGTCGCCGACTGGCACGCCCGCCTCCTCGCCGACGGCACCACCCCGCTCGGCCTGGCCGCGGTGGGCCGCGGCGCCGACACCCTGGCCGTGATGGGCTGGCAGGGGGCCCTCAACCACAACGAGTGGACCGCGCCCCTGGCGGCCGTGGTGCGCAGCTGGGAGGACCGGTTCGGGGCACGGGTCGTCCGGATGGGTTTCAACACCCTGGACCTCAGCGTCGCCGCGCCCCCGCGCACCCTGGACCACGCCGTCCATGTCGCCGCCGAGCACTGGACCTTCTGCCCCGACAACATCGCCCAGGGCCCCGGCACCCTCATCGGCTACGCCGAGCAGATCGTCGGCAAGAACGCCTGGTCGTTCTGGTGGGACTGAGCCGGGCCCGGCCTCACCCGGGCCGTCCGGACCGGCCCGCCGGGGCTCAGCGGACCAGCTCGGCGCGCAGCAGGTCCAGGCCCATCGGCCCGAGGTCCAGGGCGTCGCGGTGGAAGGCCCGCAGATCGAAGGCCGCGCCCTGGCGGCGCCGCGCCGCCTCCCGGGCCTCCAGCCACACCCGTTCCCCGACCTTGTACGCGATCGCCTGGCCGGGCAGCCCGAGATACCGGTCGACCTCGAAGTTGACGAAGAACTCGCTCTCCGGCCCGCAGTGCAGCCCCAGGAACTCCGCGCCCAGCTCGCGGTTCCACCGCTCCCCCTCGTGGAACCCGGTGCCCTTGGGGATCTCCAGCTCCAGGTGCAGGCCGATGTCGAGGATCACCCGGGCCGCCCGCAGCTGCTGCCCACCGGCCAGCATGCCCAGGTAGTGCGCCGGATCGGCGTAGTAGCCGAGCTCGGCCATCAGCCGCTCCGCGTACAGCGCCCAGCCCTCGCAGTGGCCGGGGAACAGCTCCGCCGACACCCGCTGGAACCGGTTGAGCTTGGCGGCGTTCAGCACCGTCATGCCGAGCTGCAGGTGGTGGCCGGGCACGCCCTCGTGGAACATCGTCGCCGGCACCGACCAGGTCACGACCTCCTCGGTCCCCGCCGGAACGGTCCACCAGACCTGGCCCGGCCGGCTCAGGTCCTCCGCCGGGGCCAGGTAGTAGATGCCGCCGCTGTCGGTGGGCGGGATCCGGCACTCGATCCGGCGCAGCTCGTCGGGGATGTCGAAGTGCACACCGTCCAGCGCGGCGATGGCCTCGTCCGCCAGCTCCTGGATCCAGTCCCGGAAGTCCCCGGCCCCCAGGATGCGGTGCGCCGGGTCGGCGTCCAGCGCGGCGAACACCGCCTCCAGGGGGTCACCGGGCGCCAGCCGCGCGGCCGTCACCCGCATCTCCGACTCGATGCGGGCCAGCTCCTCCCACCCCCACGCGTAGGTCTCCTCCAGGTCCAGCCGGGTGCCCAGGAAGTTGCGGACCTGCAGCGCGTAGCGGTCCCGGCCGACGGCGTCCCGCCGCGGGGCGTGCGGCGCCAGCTCACCGGTCAGGAAGCCGCCGAACGCCTCCAGGGCCCCGGCGGCCGAACGCGCGGCCCCCTCCAGCTCCCGGCGCAGCGGCCCGTCCCCGTACCCCCGCACCAGGGTGGTCAGGTAACCGGCGGTCTGCTCGCACTGGCGGGCGCAGATCAGGATCTGCCGGACGGCGGAGACCCGGCCGTCGCGCCGGGCCAGGCCGAGCGTCTCGGTGAGCCCCGCCAGCGCCGCGGGCAGCGCGGCGATCCGGGCGCTCACGTCGGCCCACGGGGTGGCCGGCCTCTGGTCGAGGAGCTCGATGGCCTGCCGCAGCCGCTGCAGCGGCCCGTCCAGCCCGTTGAGGGCGGCGTCCGACATCCCCGCCTCGCTCAGCGCCAGCTCCACCTCCAGGCGCTCGCGCAGCACCGCGGCGGCGATCCGGTCCTGCTCGCCCTCGGCGGCCGTCGCGCCGAGCTCGGCGAGGGTACGGCGGGTGAGCTCGTCGCGGGCGGCGAACCCGCCGGGACCGTAGTCGGTGAGCCGCCCTTCGTACCCGGCGATGCCCATCATCGCCGCCCGGCACGGGTCGTGCCCTGCGAAATCCTCGACATACCGGTCAGCGAGATCGTCCAGGGCCGTCATGCACCCACCGTACGTGCTGCGGGTACGGCCTAGGCGGCAGATCCGCGGCGCCGGCGCCTAATCCACACGATCGGCACCGCCCCGGCGAGACCGAGCGCCGGCGGGACCGCCGGCAGAACCGCCCCGGACGCCGCGGACCCCCCGAAAGCGGCCGGGATCGGCAGCGTCTTCCACCGGCCGACCGGCCACAGCACCACGAAGGCCCGGCCGATCACCCGGTCCACCGGGACCATGCCGCCGCCCTCCTCGGTGAGGTGGTAGCGCGAGTCCGCGGAGTCCGAGCGGTGGTCGCCCATCACCCACAGCCGGCCCTTGGGCACGGTGACGTCGAACTTCTGCTCCGAGGGCACGTCCTGCTCGCCGGTGTCGGGATCGGTGTAGAGGTAGACCTGCTCCTCCAGCGGATGCCCGTTGACCATGAGGCGGCCCTGCTTGTCGCAGCACTGCACCCGGTCGCCGCCGACGCCGATGACCCGCTTGATGAAGTCCTTCTCACCGGGCGCCACCCCGAAGGCCCGCCCGACGACGTTCAGCACCTTGGAGACCGGGTTGGACGGCTGGACGAAGTTGCCCTCCGGGTTCCACGACGCGGGCCCGTCGAACACCACGACGTCGCCGCGCCGCACATCCCGCGTATGGTAAACGATCTTGTTGACCAGGATCCGGTCGCCGACCTCGAGGGTGTTCTCCATCGACCCCGACGGGATGTAGAACGCCTGTACCGCGAACGCCTTGATCACCAAGGCCAGCACCACGGCGATACCGATCAGCACGGGCAGCTCCCGCCAGAAGGAGCCCTTGCTCTTGCCTTTCGCGGCCTCCTCCGAGCCGGACCCCGCCTGGGTCGCGTCCGGCACGGCACCCCCGGTATCAGAACGCACGTCTCCCCCATCGTCGGTCGTCCGGCTGACCCTACTGAAGATCCAAGGGCTACTGGACACCCTCTATGGCCTCGATTGGTTCAAGAACCAGGCACGACAGGTAAGCGTTGCGTCGGCCGCCACCGCTTCGAGGGGAAATGCCCGGGAAGTCCCCGGCCCGCGAAGGAACGGCTCAGCGCGTCTCGGCCGCCAGCCGCACGCCGAGGCCGACCAGCACCACTCCCGAGACCTGCTCCAGGCGGCGCCGCACCCCCGGCCGCTCCAGCAACCCCTTCACCCGGCCGACCAGCCACACGATCCCGAGATACCACACCGTGTCGATCAGCGCCCACAGCACCGAGAACAGCACCAGCGTCGGCAGCACCGGCGCGCCGTCCGGCACGAACTGCGGCAGGAACGACACCGCGAACACCCCCGCCTTCGGGTTGGCCAGGCTGGTGACCACCCCCAGCCGGAAGGACCGCCCGACCGAACCCGCCGCCACCGGCCCGGCCGCCGCGCCCTCTCGCGCCGGGCCGCGCCGCGCCTGCCACAGCGCGTGCACCCCGAACCACACCAGGACCCCGGCGCCCGCCAGCCGGATCCCGTCATAGGCGAGCCGCGAGGCCACCAGCAGCGCCGACAGCCCGAACGCCGCCGCCAGCCCCCACAGCAGCACACCGGCCTCGTTGCCGAGCACGCTCGCCACACCCGACCGGCGCCCCTCCCGCAGGGACTGGCGCAGCACCATCACCGTGCTCGGACCGGGGACCAGGGCGATGACGACGGCGGCGCCCACGAACGCCAGGAGACTCTGCAGCATCCCCCCATGCTGGATCCGCCCCCGCCACGGGCGCAACGCGTTTCCCCGCCCCGACAGGGCCGGCAGGCCCCTACAGCGGGCCGCCGCCGCCCGGGCCGTCCCCGTCGCCGGGGGTGGGCGAGCGCGGCGACCGGCTCGGCGAGCCGCTCCCCGGAGACGGCGTCGGGGACGGTGACCCCGGCCCCGAGCTCGGCAGCGGGCTCGGCACGAGCGTCCGCGACGGCACGTCAGAGGGGGGCGCCGGCTTGGGGAACGGCGTCGACGGCCGGCACGCGAACAGCACCGTCAGCAGCAACGCCAGCAGGGCCAGCACACCCGCCAGGAACAGCACCGTCCCGGCCAGGCCCCGCCCCACCGGGGCCGCCGCCGGCGCACCCGGCACGCCCACCGGCTCCGGCGTCGCCAGGGCCGGCTCATGCGACCCCGCCCAGTACGGCTGGAACTGAGGGCCCCGGCGGCCCCACCGGCCGAGCAGGCGCCCCTCCAGCACCACCGCGTCCAGGAACCGCCCGGCCCCCGGCCGGCCGGGCTCCCGCAGCGTCGCCACCCAGGGGGCCGGGCCGTCCGGCTGGGCCCCCGCCACCGCGTCCAGCTCCCCGGTGATCGCCGCCCGGAACCGGTCCCGCGCCGCGGGGTCCGACGCGGCACCCCGGTTGAGCACGGCGACGCTCACCGGCCGCCCATGCGGATCCACACCCTCGTATACGATCCCGGCCGGCGACTCGCTCAGCCGTGCCGACAAGCGGAAAGGTCCAAGCTGAGAGGGGTCCCCGGGCGGCAACGGCCTCGACATGCGCGTCACCCTAGTACTTCACCTCCCCCGGCCACCGCACGGCGCCTCCACGGTGAGTCCACGGCGGGTCCGCCCGCCGGGCCCGTGTCGCGGCAGGCCGAGCCGATCCCGTCGCATAGGGTCTGGAAAGCGCACGCACTCTTCCGCACGACAGTGAGGGCTCTCGATGACCGCCGTCGCCCACGACACCGAACAGGCCGCCGCGCTCCTCCAGCGTACGGTCGCCGAGGTGAAGAAGGTCATCGTCGGCCAGGAACACATGGTGGAGCGGCTCGTCATCGCGCTGCTCGCGGGCGGCCACTGCCTCCTCGAAGGCGTACCGGGCGTCGCCAAGACCCTCGCCGTGGGCACCCTCGCCAAGGTCGTCGGCGGCTCCTTCGCCCGCCTCCAGTTCACCCCCGACCTGGTGCCCTCCGACATCGTCGGCACCCGCATCTACCACCCCTCCACCGAGCAGTTCGACGTCGAGCTCGGGCCCGTGTTCGTCAACTTCGTGCTCGCCGACGAGATCAACCGGGCCCCCGCCAAGGTGCAGTCCGCGCTGCTGGAGGTCATGGCCGAGCGCCAGGTCTCCCTGGCCGGCCGCACCTTCCCGCTGCCCGCGCCCTTCGTCGTGCTGGCCACCCAGAACCCCATCGAGTCCGAAGGCGTCTACCCCCTCCCGGAGGCACAACGCGACCGGTTCCTGATGAAGGTCGACGTCGCCTACCCCGGAGCCCACGAGGAGCTGCAGATCCTGCAGCGGATGAGCGTCGACCCGCCCGAGGCCGCCCAGATCCTCGACCCCGAGCAGCTCATCTCCCTGCAGCGGGCCGCCGCCGAGGTCTCGGTGCACGAGCTCGTCGCCGACTACATCGTCCGGCTCGTCATGGCCACCCGCGAACCCGCCCAGTACAACCTCCCCGACCTGCGCACCAGCATCGAGATCGGCGCCAGCCCCCGCGCCACCCTCGGCCTGGTCTCCTCGGCCCGCGCCCTCGCCCTCCTGCGCGGCCGCGACTACGTCCTGCCCGAGGACGTACGCGACGTCGCCCACGAGGTGATGTCCCACCGGATCATGCTGACCTTCGACGCCCTCGCCGACGGCGTCGACACCCACCAGGTCGTCGCCCAGCTCCTCGCCGCCGTGCCACCGCCCCGCGTCGTGTGGAGCCAAGGCCAGGGCCCGCGCGCGTGAACCCCGACCGCAGGCTGGCCCGCCTCGCCCCCGAGCGATCACTGCGGCGTCTCGAGCTCAAGGTCACCCGCCGCCTCGACGGCCTGCTGCACGGCGAGCACCTCGGCCTCCTGCCCGGCCCCGGCACCGAACTCGCCGAGGCGCGCCTCTACCAGCCCGGCGAGGACGACGTCCGCCACATGGACTGGTCCGTCACCGCCCGCACCACCTCCCCCCACGTACGAGACCTCATCGCCGACCATGAACTCGAGGCCTGGGCCCTGGTCGACCTGTCGGCCAGCATGGACTTCGGCACCACCGAACTCGAGAAACGCGACCTGGCCGTCGCGGCCCTCGCCGCCGTGGGGTTCCTGACCGTACGGCTCGGCGACCGCGTCGGCGCCTACGTCCTGCACCACGGCAAGGTCCGGCGCGTCCCCGCCCGCACCGGCCGGGCGGCGATGTACGCGCTGCTGCAGTCGATCCTGGACGCCGAGCGCACCCCCGCCCGGACGACCGGCCCGACGCTCGCCGCCGCCATCACCGAGCTGGCCCACGGCCAGAAGCGGCGCGGCCTGCGGGTCGTCATCTCCGACTTCATCGACCCCGCCGACCTCACCGGCGACCGGCCCGCCTGGGAACGGCCGCTGCGCCGCCTCGCCGCCCGCCACCAGGTCCTCGCCGTCGAGATCCTCGATCCGCGCGAGCTCGACCTGCCCGCCGTCGGCCTGGTGGAGCTCGCCGACCCCGAGACCGGCGCCGTGCACGAGGTCATGCTCTCCCCGCGGGTACGCGAGGCCTACGCGCAGGCGGCCACCGCGCAACGCGAACGTACCCGCCAGGCGCTGCGCCGCTGCGGCGCCTCCCATCTGGTGCTGCGCACCGACCAGGACTGGGTCACCGACGTCGCCCGCTTCGCGCTGAGGCAACGCCGGGTGGCCGGCCGCACCAGGAGCGGAGTGGGCGCATGACCTTCCTGTCCCCCGGCAGGCTCGGGCTGCTGGCGGTGATCCCGCTGCTGATCCTCGTGTACGTCCTGCTCCAGCGGCGCCGCAGGAAGTACGTCGTGCGCTTCACCAACCTGGCACTGCTCAGCCAGGTCGCCCCCCGCCGCCCGGGCTGGCGGCGGCACGTCGCGGCCGGCCTGTTCCTGATGATGATCGGCATCCTGGTGGTGGGATTCGCCCGGCCCGCCTCCACCGTCAAGGTGCCGCGCGACCGCGCCACCGTGATGGTCGCCATCGACGTGTCACTGTCGATGGAGGCCACCGACGTGGCACCGAGCAGGTTCGAGGCCGCCAAGTCCGCCGCCAAGAAGTTCATCCAGGACCTGCCCTCGCGGTTCAACGTCGGGGTCGTCGGCTTCGCGGGCAACGCCAGCGTCATCGCACCGCCCTCCACCGAGCGCGAGTCGGCGATCGCCTCCATCGACCAGCTCCAGCTCGACCGGCGGACCGCGATCGGCGAGGCCGTCTTCACCTGCCTGCAGGCCGTCCGGTCCTTCGACGCCCAGGCCAACGCCGACCCGCCGCCCGCGCACATCGTGCTGCTGTCGGACGGGGACAACACCACCGGCCGCAGCGTCAACGAGGCCATCGACGCCGCCATGGCCGCGCACGTGCCCGTCTCCACGATCGCCTTCGGCACCCCCTACGGCACCGTCACCATCGAGGGCGAGACCACCCCGGTCGAGGTCAACAAGCAGACCCTGCGCACCCTCGCCGAAGGCACCAAGGGCAAGCCCTTCGAGGCGGCCGACGGGGGCCAGCTGTCGGAGGTCTACAAGAACATCGGCAGCTCCCTCGGCTGGAAGACCGAGCACCGCGACGTGTCGTCCCGGTTCATCGGCCTGGCCCTGCTGCTGAGCCTCGCCGCCGGCGGCGCCTCGCTGGTCTGGTTCTCCCGGCTCCCCTGACCGGCCGCCCCAAGCCTCGCCCGGCGCCCACCGTGAGTGATCACACGCGTGAACCGGGCGGATCGCCGCCCCGGACCGGCACGGTTCAGAACCCGGTGCCGATCACTGGTACGGTCGGCCGACGTGGGGGAGCACTATTTCGCGGAACAGCCGACGGCCGCGAGCCGGCCGGGCAGCGTCGACCTGGTGCTGCCCGACCTGCACCTGCGCCTGGAGACCGACCGGGGCATGTTCTCCCCCGACCGCGTCGACCTGGGCACCCGGATCCTGCTGGAGACCGTCCCCCCTCCCCCGCCCACCGGCGACCTCCTCGACCTCGGCTGCGGGTACGGCCCCATCGCGCTGACCATGGCCAGCCGCTCCCCCCAGGCGAAGGTTTATGGGGTGGACGTCAACGGCCGCGCTCTCGCGCTCGCCGAGCGCAACGCCACCGCCGCGGGCCTTGACAATGTAAGGTTCAGCTTGAGCGGAGAGCTCGACCCGGCGCTCCGGTTCACCGCCATCTGGTCGAATCCGCCGATCCGCATCGGCAAGGCCGCCCTGCACGAGCTCCTCACCACCTGGCTGGACCGCCTCACCCCCGGGGGCCGCGCGCACCTCGTGGTCCAGAAGCACCTCGGCTCCGACTCCCTGCAGCGATGGCTGACCGCCCAGGGCTGGGCCACCGAGCGCGTCGCCTCCCGCTCGTCCTACCGCGTCCTCGCCGTCTCCGCCCGTACCCTCCCCACCCCGGCCGGCACCGCCGGCACGGACCACCCTGCCAGCACACCTCCCAGCACAGAGGACACCGCTCCATGAGCTCGCCCGAGACCCCGGCCGGCACCGACCCCGGCGCCCAGGAACGACGGCAGCTGCGGGCCACCGACGTGAAGCGGCTCAACCGCACCTGGCGGCGGCGCACCGAGGCCCGCCTCGGGCTGCTGGTGGAATCGGTGACCCAGCCGTTCAACATCGGGTCGATCGTGCGTTCCGCCGCGGTCTTCGGCGTCGAGCACCTGTGGCTGGCCGGCAACGCCACTCCGCTGACCCACCAGAACGTCCGCAAGACCGCGCTCGGCACGGAGCGGCTGGTGCCCTGGGATCACGCCGGGACCCCCGCGGAGGCCGTGCGCGCCGCGCACGCCGCCGGTTTCCGGGTGGTGGCGATCGAGCTCACCACCGACGCGGTGCCGCTGCACGAGGCGCCCCTGGAGGGCGACGTCTGCCTCGCCGTCGGCGGGGAGGACCACGGCTGCTCCCCCGCCCTGCTGGCGGCCGCCGACGCGGTCGCCTACATCCCGCAGATCGGCCGCGTCGGCTCGCTCAACGTCGCGGTGGCCACCGCCGTCGCGCTGGCCGAGACCCGCCGCCGCGAATGGGCGGCGCCGCACGGCCAGTGACCACAGGGGCCACGCGCTTCACACCTTGCGGCTCAACCTGGGCCCGCCCAATCCCCAGGCAATGATCTGGCTGGGCGTGATCGTGATGATCTCCCGAGACAAGCCCGGCACCGGCGGCTCGTGATCCGTCAGAGCCACCGCCGAACCCCGGATCTCGATGCCGCGCGGCACCCACGGGTCCACCGAGGCCAGGTCGTCCACGACGAACGACACGGTGCTGCCCTCCTGGACGTTCCTGAACTTCTTGGACGCTCCCAGCGCGCCCCCGCCGATCGTGATCGTGCCCGCGGCGGCGTCCACAAAGAAGTTCACGGGGTTGTTCTGCACCTGACCAGCCGGAGAGACGGTGGCCAGGCGACCGATGGGCTGGCTGGTCAGATGGTCGAGTTCCGCCTGTGTGAAGATCATGCGGGCCAGCCTGCAGCCTTGACACCTGCGCGGTCAAATGCGCCGGGGCAGCCCACCAACCCGGTGCCTCGCATCCGGAGCCGCTCGCCATCCGACCCGGTGAACGTTCGTGGTCACCCCACTAGCCGGCGGCGTTCGCGGCCATGAACGCGGCGAACTCCTCCAGGGAGATCTTGCCGTCGCCGTTCTGGTCCGCCTGCACGACCACCTCCACCGCCCGCGCGTCGGTGATCTGCTGACCCAGCGCGGCCATCAGGCTCTTCAGCTCGACCGGCGAGATGAACCCGTCACCGTCGATGTCCACCAGCTCGAACGTCGCCTTGTACTCGCTCGCATCCGCCATGTCACGCCACCTTTCGAATCCACGACCTTCCGGGCCAGAGGAACCTAGCACCCTCGCCGTGGGCGGTGCGCCCGTACCGGGCTCATGGGATACATCGCCCGGCGCCTTGACGTTGTAAGGTAACCGCGGGTGCGGGGGATCGCGCGGCGCCGGGTCAACCGCCATACTCGGGAAGGTGCCGAGCTCGCATGAATTCCTCGATCACCCGGGGCCCATCCCCTTCGCGCACCGCGGTGGCGCCAAGGGCTACCCGGAGAACTCGATGCCCGCCTTCCAGCGCGCCGTCGACCTGGGCTACCGGTATCTCGAGACCGACGTCCACGCCACCGCCGACGGGGTCCTGGTCGCCTTCCACGACCGCACCCTCGACCGGGTGACCGACCAGGGCGGCCGCATCGCCGGCCTGCCCTACGCCCAGGTGGAGCGGGCGCGCATCGGCGGCACCGAGCCGATCCCCCGCCTCGAGGACATCCTCGGCGCCTGGCCGGACGCCCGCGTCAACATCGACGTCAAGGACGAGCCGGCGATCGCCCCGCTCGTGGAGACCCTGCACCGGACCAAGTCCTGGCGCCGGGTGTGCGTCACGTCCTTCTCGACCCGGCGCCTCACCCGGCTGCGCGCCCTGCTGCCCCGGTTCACCGACGAGGACGTGTGCATGTCGCTCGGCCCGCGCGGCGTGATGGCGCTGCGCGCCAGGTCCTGCGGCGGCCCCGTCAGCAAGCTGGTCCGGCTGGCCGACACCGGCATCGCCTGCGCCCAGGTCCCGCACGGGCTGGGCCCCGTGCCGTTCGTGACCAGGACCTTCGTCGAGCAGGCGCACATCCTCGGCCTCAAGGTGCACGTCTGGACCGTCAACAAGCCGGCCGAGATGGAGCGGCTGCTCGACCTCGGCGTGGACGGGATCTTCACCGACGATCTCCTGGCGCTGCGGGCGGCGCTGGAGGCCCGCGGCATGTGGCACAGCGGCTCACCCACGACGATCTGAGCCCGCCGCCTTTACGTAGTAAGGCCCCTGCCGGTCCGTGACGCGCACCGTCCCCCTCCGGTCACGGGGAGCCCCGGAAGCCGGGTGGCCGCGGCGGCCCCTCGGGGCGATACTCCGCGGCGATCCGCAGCGGGTCGGCCGGGCGCGGGCGCGATGCCTCGGCGCCGGGCCCGGCACCCGCATCGGTGAGGTCCGCCCGCCGCCCGCCGAGGCGCTCGAGCAGGTCGAGGTCCGCCGCGGACACGATGGCCGCCACGACCTTGCCGTGCCGGCTGAGCGGGATGCGCTCCCCGCCGTAGGCGACCCGGTTGACCAGCTCCGCCAGGTCCTTCCGCGCTTCCGTCACCGGAACCTCTTCACCAGCCACCCGAACCATGTTACCAGTCTGTACGTTCCTGCTAAATTGTACAGAACGTACGCTTCGACGCGTGCGACGAAGCAGAGGAGAGGCCCGTGCACAGCACATCCGACGGTTCCCGGCCGGAGACGTACGCCCCGCGCAGCCGCGCCCAGATCCTGACCCCGGACCTGCTGCAGGAACAGCTGTCGCAGCGGCTGCTGGCCCAGCGCATCGTCTTCATCGGCACCGAGATCGACGACGAGCTCGCCAACCGCGTCTGCGGCCAGCTTCTGCTGCTGTCCGCCCAGGACGCCCAGCGGGACGTCACCCTCTACATCAACAGCCCGGGCGGATCGGTCGACGCGGGCATGGCCATCTACGACGTGATGCAGTACCTGCCGGGCGACGTGGCGACCGTCGCCCTGGGCCTGGCCGCCTCCATGGGGCAGTCGCTGCTGTGCGCCGGCACGCCCGGCAAGCGCTACGCCCTGCGGCACGCCCGGGTGATGATGCACCAGCCCTCGGGCGGCATCCGGGGCACCGCGTCCGACATCCGCATCCAGGCGGAGCAGTCGCTCTACCTGAAGCGGATCCTGGCCGAGCGGACCGCCTTCCACACCGGCCGGCCCGTCGAGGAGATCGAACGCGACGCCGACCGCGACCGGTGGTTCACCGCCGCCCAGGCCAGGGAGTACGGCTTCGTCGACCACGTGATCGACAGCACCGAGCGCGTGGGGTCCTGAACGGCCCGGCGTGTCGCCTTGCGACGTCACGGAAACAGCAGGGTTGGACCGGGTGCAGGGCGGGAATCTTGTCACGGTATCCAGCGTTGGTCATTACAGGACCGCAAGCCGTCTGGGGAGGCACGTCACGATGGCAGAGCGCGCACTACGCGGGACTCGTCTCGGAGCCACGAGCTACGAGAACGACCGCAATACCGACCTGGCTCCACGCCAGGAAATCGACTACACCTGCCAACGGGGCCACCTGTTCACCGTAACACTCGCCGCAGAGGCCGAGGTGCCGATGACCTGGGAATGCCGCAACTGCGGCATCACGGCGCTCCGTGTCGACGGTGAGATGCCTCAGCCCAAGCGAGGCAAGCCACCGCGTACGCACTGGGACATGCTGCTGGAGCGCCGGACGGTCGAGGATCTCGAAGAGGTCCTCGCCGAACGCCTGGCGATCCTGCGAGCGGGGAGGCGCAAGAGCGCCTGACCGCGTGCCCGTCTCAGACGAACCGGGCCGTACCGCCACACCGGCGGTGCGGCCCGGTGGCATGAGCGGCCCCGTCGCTCGTCCACGGCCGCAGCCCTTGAACCCGTCTTGACTCCTCAGATGCCCCGCACCGGCCGGGCCGGGGATCACCGGGCGGCCCGGTCAGGGCTCCGGGCGGTCCTCGCGGACGACCTCACCCCGGATGACCGGCCCGTCCTGGCCGCCAGGGTGGCCGCCGGGGCGGTGGGCGGGACCGCCGGGCGGGAAGACGCCCCCGGCCACCGTGGCGCTCATCCGCTCGACCATCCGCTCCTGGGTGATCCGCACCCGGCGGCCGACGTAGCGGACCAGCGCCCGGCGCACCAGCGGGCGGGTGAAGGGCAGCACGAACATGAAGCCGGCCACGTCGGTGATGAAGCCGGGCGTGAGCAGCAGCGCTCCGCCGATCAGGACCAGCCCGGCGTCGGCCAGCTCCCGGTCGGGCATCTCCCCGCCGGAGAAGGCCTCGCGCAGCGCCCGCCAGGCCCGCCGGCCCTCCCTGCGGACGATCCAGGCGCCCAGCAGGCTCTCTACGAGCAGCAGCGCCACGGTGGGCCAGCCGCCGATGACGGTCCCCACCTGGATGATCACGTAGATCTCCAGGACCGGCAGGACCAGAAAGGCGAGGAACAAAACGATCGGCAGCATGGGACCCATCATCACGTGCGAGTGGCGACGTCTACACCAACGTCAACGCCATCACGTCCCTGATGGTTCCGCGGCACGGCTCGCGCGGGGTTCCGCCGCACGGCCCGCGCGCCGGCCGGCGCGCAGGGCCATCGCGACGGCTCCCAGCCCCAGCAATGCCAGCACCCACTCCGGCGACGGCCCCAGCCGGTCGGCGATCGTCGCAGCCGTGCGCGCGGGGACCCGCGCCACCTCGACGTCCGGGACGAACTCCGCCGACTGGGCCCGGATCCGGCCGTCCGGCTCCACGATGGCCGAGATGCCGCTGGTGGCCGCCACCAGCACGGTCCGGCCGTGCTCGACGGCGCGCAGCCGGGACATGGCCAGCTGCTGCCAGGGCAGGCTGGTGCGGCCGTAGGTGGCGTTGTTGGTCTGCACGACGAGCATCTGGGCGCCCGCGACGTCCCGCACGATGCCGTCGTAGGCGACCTCGAAACAGATCACGTCGCCCACCTGGACGGGGCCGAGCGGCAGCAGGCCGCGCCGGCTGCCGGGCAGGAAGTCGCTGGGCACCCGGTCGAAGCGGGTGATGAGCCTCTGCAGGACGCTGCGGAACGGCACGTACTCGCCGAACGGCACCGGGTGCCGCTTGATGTAGTAGCTGCCGGGCCCGGTGCGGGGGTCCCACACGATGCCCCGGTTCTCCACGTTGTGGCCGTCGGGCGCCGTGACGACCGCGCCGACGAGCACGGGCACCCCGAGCTCCTTGACGACCTCGTCGATCGACCGCCGGGCGTCCTCGTCGACGTAGGGGTCGAGGTCGCTGGAGTTCTCCGGCCAGACCACCAGCTCCGGCCGCGGCACCGTGCCGGCCCGGACCCGCGCGGCAAGCTCCCGGGTGCGCTGGACGTGGTTGTCCAGGACGGCCTTGCGCTGGCCCAGGAAGTCCAGCCCCAGCCGTGGCACGTTGCCCTGGACCACCGCCACGGTGACCTGGCGGCCGCTCGTGGGCACCGGCACCAGCAGCCCGCCGGCGGTGAGCACCGCCCCCGCGGCCAGCGCCACCGCCGCCGTCCGCGCCCCCGCTCCCCCGCGGCCGCCCGGCCCGGCGGCGGTCCGCCGGGTGAGCGCGGCCGGGAGCGGGACGCGCAGCAGCGCCAGGGCGAGCAGGCCGCCGATGAGCGCGGTGACGAAGGTGACCAGGGGCGCGCCGCCGAGTGCCGCGTACGGGGTCAGCGGGCCGGTGGTCTGGCTGAAGGCCAGCCGCCCCCAGGGCAGCCCCCCGAACGGCCAGCGGCCCCGGACGAACTCCTCGGTCACCCAGAGCGCCGCGGTCCACAGCGGCCAGGCGCGCAGCCGGCCCACGAGAGCGACCCCGGCGCCGAGCGGGGCGAAGTAGAGCGCCTCGACGAGGCTCAGCCCCGCCAGCGCGTCCGGGCCGATGACACGCACCCAGTCCAGCAGCACCAGGAAGAACGCCAGGCCGGTGAGCAGGCCGAGCCAGGCGCCGGTACGGGCCCGTACCCCCCGGACGGCCAGGGTGAACACCGCGACGCCGGCCGGTGCCAGCGGCCACATCCCGGTCGGCCCGGCGGTACGGGAGAACATGTCGGGCGGGAAGGCCAGGAACATCAGCAGGCCGGCCGCCACCGCGGCGGCGATCCGGCCCCATCCGGCGGTGCCGCCCGCACGGAGCCGGCTCCGGCCGCGCACCGGCGCCGGGCCCGCCGTCATGTCACTGGGCTGATCACCGGCGACGATCTCCTGCACCACACCTGCTCCTAGGCCGAGGAATCCCTCGCGGGAACGCTATCGGTCCGGGAAGGGTGCGCCGACCACCGGCGCGGTGCGACAGCGGTGGCGGCGTGGAGGGACGGAAGAGGGCCCGGACATCGGTGGGGCCGGATTCGTCTCACAGGCGGTGAGCGCAGAACTCCGTTGTCTACTGGATGCCCGGACCCTTCCCGTGGTCCAACCCCCCACCCGATCGCGCCGTGCCGGCCACCCTCCGTCTCGGAGGGCTCACGGCCGGCGGCGTCGCCGGGAGACGGCGCCAGAACCCCGCGCCTGGTGTGGACGGTCACGCGATCGATCGCGGGTCTGCCCGTCGCGGGCGCAACGTCCGGCGGGGCCTCAGCCGGTTGATCAGGTCAGTCCTGTGCTGGACTGCGTGCCAACCTACCGAGTTCCCAAATGTTGTCAATACCGTCATGTGCTGCACGGACTCCGTATACCGCCAGGTCAGCATCATGATCGTACACGGCCCGGAAATCACGCCGGTCACAGGGGTCACACCCGGCACCGGTCCCGCCCCGGATGGCCGGGACCGGGCCCCGCTCACCGCGCGCCGTCGGCCTGGTCGGAGGGCTGCAGCCCGGGGATGAGGCCGCCGCGGAAGGCGTCCACGAACAGCCGGTGGTCGTCCCTGACGACCTTGGCGTAGTCCATGCCGAAGCCGACCATCGCCTCGACGAACGCGCTCTCGTCCGCTCCGATGACCGCGTTGATGGCCTCCTCCACCTGGAAGCCCACCAGCGCGTGGCCGGAGTCGCTGTCGGAGACACAGTGGATCTTAGCGGTGGCCCGGCCGAGGTAGCCGAGCACGGGCAGCATCTCCGCCGGCTCGGTGAGCGACGACCAGTCCAGGTCCGCCTCGTAGGGCGACAGCTCCTGCACGACGTAGCCGAGCCCGTCGATCTCGGTGTGGCCGAGCCACGGGTCGGTGTTGGCCTGCAGCGCCCGCCGCGACACGGCGGTACGGTGACCGTGGTGCTGGAAGAAGGCGCGGATCTCCGGGTCGGCCACCACCCGGCTGGGCGCGGCCACGTTGCCCTGCTTCATCGACAGGATGACGTCGTTCTCCAGAGCCTGCGTGCGGCCCTCGACCAGGATCGTGTAGGCCGACAGCCCGGCGGAGCCGATCCCGAACCCGGAGCTGGCCACGACGTCCTTGATCCGGTAGGTGAGGCTGCTGAACCGCTTCTCCCGGGGGATGGTCGACAGGTAGCCCTGGAACGCCTCCTCGACCTTGGCCCGCTCGGCCTCGTCGAGCCGGCGCACCCCGGGCACGAGCTGGAACCGCCGCTCGAACCGCTCCACCAGGGTCAGCTCGTCGAGCAGCCCGATCCGGGTGGAGGCCAGCGCCCGGAGCAGGACGCCGTGCACGTGGCCGTCGGTGGTGTCGAGGGTGAGCGCCCACTCGTCGTCGTGCGAGCTGCCGACGAAGTAGCGGACCTGGTCGGCGTAGGCGCGCACGTAGGTCTCGATCAGGCGCCGGATGTCGGCGTCCGACAGCGCCTTGGCCCAGGCCAGCAGCGCGACGCTGGCGGCCAGCCGCTTGATGTCCCAGGTGAAGTGGCCGACGTAGGCCTCGTCGAAGTCGTTGACGTCGAACACGAACTTGCCGTCGTCGTCCATGTAGGTGCCGAAGTTCTGGGCGTGCAGGTCGCCCTGGATCCACACCCGGCCGGTACGGTCGTCGGCCCACGGGTCGTCGTCGCCGATGACGTCGGCGTAGAAGATGCAGGCGCTGCCGCGGTAGAAGGCGAACGGGTCGGCGGCCATCTTGCGGAAACGCCGGCGGAAGGCGGCCGGGTTGGCGGCCATCAGCGCGGAGAACGCCTCGACGAGGACCTCGACGAGCTGGGTCTGGCGCTCCTGCGGGTCGCGCGTGCGCAGGGACTCGATGATGCTGGGCAAGGGGAGTGCTCCTCGGGGGGTCCGGCCGTCTCCCCCACGCCGCCGGGGGGTCGGGGCCACGCTCATGTCTCCTGCGCATCGTGCCTCACCAGGAGGGGCTCCGACGCCGAAACACCGAGGCCGCGCCGGATCGGGACACCTGCCCGGGCAGAAGGTGACGCTCGTCCCGCCCGGGCGGGACGGCTCGTGTGACACCATCAGGCGGTGATCGTGGAACGCCGGGTCGAGCTGCGCTTCGACCACCGAAGCCGGGACGCCGAGACGCACACCAACCTGTCCGCCGTCCGGCAGGACGGGGCCTGCCTGTGGGTGGCGGGCGACGAGACCGCCACCATCGAGCGGCTCACCGCGAGCACCGACGCGGCGGGCGACGTCACCTGCTACGACGGGCAGCGCAGCTTCGCGCTGGCCGACCTGGTGGAGCTGCCCGCGGGCCCCGACGAGGAGGCCGACATCGAGGGGCTGGCCCGCATCGGCGGGTGGCTGTGGGCCGTCGGCTCGCACAGCCTCAAACGCCGGCGCGTCAAGGCGGGCCAGCCGGACGCCAAGGCCCGCAGGCGGCTGGCTTCGGTGATCCGGGAGGAGAACCGCTTCGTCCTCGCCCGGCTCCCCCTGGTGACGGGCCCGGACGGGCTGCCCGAGATCGTCCGGCGCGACGGTGACCGCACCGCGGCCATCCTCGGCGGCCACGGGGACTCCATCACCGACCTGCTCGAGGACGACCCCCACCTGGCACCGTTCCTGGCGCTGCCCGGCAAGGACAACGGCGTGGACGTCGAGGGCATCGCCGCGCACGGAGACCGGCTCTACCTCGGGCTGCGCGGCCCCGTGCTGCGCGGCTGGGCGGTGGTCATCGAGATCCGGCCGGAGACCCACCCGGACCACCCGGAGCGGCTCCGGTTGCGCCGTCTGGACGGCTCCGCCCACTACCGCACGCACTTCCTGGACCTCGGCGGCCTGGGCGTACGGGATCTGTGCCCGGACGGCGACGACCTGCTCATCCTGACCGGGCCGAGCATGGACCTGGACGGACCGGTGCGGGTGGTGCGCTGGCGGGGGGCGGCCACCGTCGACGCCCCGGGGATCGTGCACGCCGACGCGCTGGAGGTCCTGGGCGACCTGCCGTACGGCGACGGCGACGATCACGCCGAGGGCATCGCCGTGCCCGCGGCGGCCGGCGGCCCGGGAACCCGGCTGCTGGTCGTCTACGACAGCCCCGCGGCCGAGCGGCACACCCCGTACGGCGGCGTCCTGGCCGACATCGTCAAGCTGCCCGACGAGCCGGCTCGCACCCCGCCCGGCGCCTTTACATTGTAGATTTTTTCGGGACCGGGCCCGGATAAGCGTCCACTTTCCCCCTCTGGTTGGATGAACTGTCAACAGGCGGTTGTCGAGGGTCGTCCAGAGGTGGGGTACGCCGTGATCGAGTGGTCCGACGAAGAACTGATGGTGCGGGACGCGGTCCGGGACTGGATCGGCAAGGAGGTCCGCCCGCATCTGGACGCCCTCGACTCGGGCGAGCTGCCGCCGTACGGGATCATCCGCGGCCTGTACTCCACGTTCGGCATGGACGAGCTGGCGCGCTCGTCGTTCCGCGCCCGGATCGAGAAGGAGAAGGCCGGCCCGGCCGCGCGGCACACGGACGGCGCGGGCGACGGCGCGGCGGCGGGCCGGGCGGGCGACGCCGGCGCGGCCTTCCGGATGCTGCCGATCGTCGAGCTGTGCCGGGTCTCCCCCGGCCTGGTCACCGCCATGGGCGTCAGCCTGGGCCTGGCTGCCGGCACCATCATGAAACGCGGCACCACCGAGCAGAAGGAACGCTGGGCGCTGGACCTGCTGACCTTCGACAAGATCGGCGCCTGGGCGATCACCGAGCCGGACTCGGGCTCGGACGCGTTCGGCGGCATGAAGTCCACCGCCCGCCCCGACGGGGACGGCTACGTCCTCAACGGTTCCAAGACCTTCATCACCAACGGCCCGGACGCCGACACGATCGTGTTCTACGCCAAGCTCGACGACGGCCGGGACGCCCGGGACCGCGAGATCCTCACCTTCGTGCTCGACCGCGGCATGCCCGGCCTGGAGCAGAGCAGGCCGCTGCGCAAGATGGGCTGTCACTCCTCCCCCACCGGCGAGCTGTTCCTCACCGACGTCAAGGCCGGTCCGGACCGGCTGCTGAACTCCGGCGGCGGCAGCGGCCGCGAGTCGGCCAAGCAGAACTTCGTCACCGAACGGGCCGGGGTCGCCGCGATGGCCCTCGGCGTGATCGAGGAGTGCCTGCGGCTGTCGGTCGAGTACGCCAAGACCCGGATCGCCTGGAGCAGGCCGATCGGTGACTACCAGCTCATCCAGCTGAAGCTGGCCAAGATGGAGGTCGCCCGGCTCAACGTGCAGAACCTGGTGTTCCGGCACGTGGAGATGGAGAAGGCGGGCCGTACGCCCACGCTGGCCGAGGCCTCCGCGATGAAGCTCTACTCCGCGCAGGCCGCCTCCGAGGTGGCCATGGAGGCGGTGCAGTTGTTCGGGGGCAACGGCTACATGGCGGAGTACCGGGTCGAGCAGCTCGCCCGCGACGCCAAGGCCTTCCAGATCTACGCCGGCACCGACGAACTGCAGATCACCCACATCGCCCGGGACCTGCTCTCCCGCTGAGCCCCAGGCCGGGCGGAAGGGCACCGCGCGGACGCTCACCGGGTCCCCGGCGGACTCGTGACCGCGTGGGGTCGGTGACCGGCCGCCTGCGGGCGGCAGAGATCCCGGCAGGTACCCGGGTGTGCCATCAGCCGCTCGTGGGTACCGTGTCGCGCCTTGGGCTACTGGCGCCGCAACGCCCGGGTGAGGCCCGCGGCGATCGTCGTGGCCAGGACCCAGCCGAGAGTGACGAGGGAGTAGGTGAGGGCCTGCTGCCAGCCGTTCGATGGCAGGTAGGCCTTGCGCTGGCCGAGGTCGACGACGGGGACGAGGAGGTCGATGGTGTAGACGAGGGAGCTGAAGGCCGGGGCCCGGCTGGGGTCTATCGCCCGCGGCGGGGACAGCTGGAACAGCACGGTCCCGACGACGATCAAGGCGGCGAGCCATCCCGCGGAACGGCGCGGTTTGTATCCGTAGCCGACGACGGCGTCCTGCAGGAAGCCCCACGCCCTGGCCGGCCACGGGAGCACAGCGCGACGACGGCGTTGCTTGGCCAGCAGCACCTCGCGGCCGAAGGCGTCGTGGCCCATCAGCCGGTAGGTCTTCGCCAGCTGCTCGTAGGGCTGCGGGCGGAACCCGGACGGCTCGCGGCCGAGAAGGTCGATCCCGGCCCTGACGTCGTCGGCGGGTGCGATCGCGTCGTAGGTGAGCCCGTCGAGCCGCAGCTGGGCGGGAAGCGCCGTGGGAGCGTAGTTGAACAGGCCCAGGTCGGCATATCTGAGGTCGATGCAGCCGTCGACGGGCCTGGCGAGCAGCAGGATCAGCTCACGCGCGGTCAGGTACCAGCAGCCGAGACTCAGGCCGCCGCCGTCCGACAGTGCCGCGCCGCGGAAGTCGAGCGGGCCGGTGATGCGCGCCCCCGAGAGCCGGATCTCGCCGTGGGCGGTGAAACCCATGCGGCAGTACATGCCGTCGGCGGTCAGGCCGCTGGCGTGGACGGCCACGTCACCGGCATGCCGGATGTCGGCCGTGTCGAGGACGACGGGGCCGCCGATCCGGGCGTTGAGGAGCCGGAGCCCGCCGTCGGTGCGGAGCCGGGCGCAGCACAGCTCGCCGCGCACGATGAGCCCCGCGGCGGCGAGGGCGTGGCTCCCGGGCCGCAGGATCCGCGCCCCTTCGAGGCTGAGCTTCCCCTGTATCTCGGCGCCCTCGAGATTGAGCTCGCCTTCGGCCGAGAAAGAGCCACGGCACAGGAGGTCCCCGCCCACGGTGATCCGGGCGAGGTTCAGCGCGCAGTCGTCTCCGTTGCCGAGCCGCGCGTCGTCGAGGTAGAGCGTGTCACCGATCGTCGCCCCGGGGAGCCTGACCTCCCCGATGGCCCGGAAACCGCTCCTGCACAGCATGTCGGCGTCCACCCGGAGCCCGTCGGCCTCGAACGCCGGGGCGGTCGCCCGTGTCTCGCCACCGAGCAGGCGCGCGCCGTCCAGGAAGAGCGCGCCCGCGACGTGCGTGGCGATCAGCCTGACCGACTTGCTGATCCGGGCGTCTTCCAGCAGGAGGTGACCGTCGATCTCGGCCGTCGAGGCCCGCAGCCCCTCGTGCAGGTGAGAGCCGCCCAGGTCGATCTCCCGGCAATGGACACCGTGCAGGTCGACCTTCGAGTCGAAGTAGCAGGACCGCAGGCTCAGCGGATGGTGCACGGTGGCGAACCTGAGATCGAGCCGCCCGGCGATCCGCGCCCCCACCAGCCGCACCGCCGGTACCCCACCGTCGGTGGCGGCTCGCACGCTGACCAGGAGCGCCCTGATCACCTCCGCCCGGATCACCCGGCCGGCCCCCCAGCTGGCCCCGTGCTCGGCGTTCTCCGCCCCGAGCACCACCCGCCGGCCGGTGCCGAACGCCTCCCACACCCGTCGTTCCTGCCGTGTCAGGTCCCGCATCCGCACCGGCGTTCCCTCCCGTGCACGAGCCTGCTCCGAACTCCGGCACCCTGGTGTGTCACCCGACGCGAAACCCCACCCGTCCCCCCGAACGGATGGAAAGGGGATCCAAGGGCCGCGACCGCCGTCATGAACCGGCCAAGAGGGCATACGCACCGTCACCCCCACACCGGCTCCCGGCGGCGGTGCCCACGCGTCGTGGATCGCCGGAGCCGGGCGGTTCACGCCTCGCCGGCCACGCCCCGTACCGCCCACGCTCTGGCGGTGAGCGGGACGGAGCCGTCCGGGCCGGAGGGCAGGCGGTCCCCCAGCAGGTTACGGAGCCCGCGCCGGTGGTCTTCGGTCAGGGACGTCAGGTACCCGGGCGCCGGACCCTGGCCGCCCAGGAAGGGCCTCCAGTAGTCGTCGAAATCCGCGAACACGGTCGGGACCTCGATGGCCCGGACCGTCACGTGCTCCAGGCCGGCATCGGCCCACAGCCCGCCCAGGGCCTCCGGCCGGCACATCGGGAACCGGCGGCCCTCGTCCCGCTCGGCCGCGGCGGGATCGAGTGCGACGGCGGCATCCCAGAAGTACCGCAGCATCGCCATGCCCTCGGCGTAGTCCCACACGTAGGCGGCGGCCACTCCGCCCGGCGCGGTCACCCGGGCGAGCTCGGCCGCGGCGTCGCCCGGCCCGGGGACGAAGTTGAGCGCCAGCCCGCTGACCACGGCGTCGAAACTCCGGTCGGGAAACGGCAGCGACCGCGCGTCCCCGGCGTGGAAGGCCGACCGCGGGTCGGTGATCCGAGCGCGGGCGCCGGCCAGGAATCCCTCGGAGGTGTCCACGCCGACGACCCGGGCGGGATCGGCCAGGGCGAGCACCGTGCCGGTCAGCGCCCCGGTGCCGCACCCCACATCCAGCCAGCTCCGGCCCGCGGGCACCTCCAGCCAGTGCAGGAAGACCTCCGCGACCGGGCGGCTCCACCGGCCCACGTACGCCTCGTACGCGTCGCCGGCGGACCAGACCTCTTGCGCCATGATGGCGAGGATACGACCGCCGCCGGTCCCGCGCCCGGGAGACACCGTAGCCTCGGTCCATGGGGCCCCGGCTGCTGTGGCGGATGTCGAACCGGGTCGAGTCGGCGTCGCTGCGTCACCTCGGCACGAGCGTGATCGCGCTGCTCGGGCGGACACAGGTGCTGGTGCTGGAGACCACGGGCCGCCGGACCGGCCGCACCCGCCGCACGCCGGTGGCGTACTGGCAGGGCGCGGACGGGGCCCTGTTCGTCGGCGGCGGCGCCGGCGGGCTGGCCCGGGTCGACTGGATCGCCAATCTGCGGGCCGATCCGGCCGCGGCGGTGTGGCTGCCCAGGGAGCGGCGCGGTGTCCGGATCATCGCCCGCGAACTGGCCGGCGAGGACTACCGCGCCGCCCGCCAGGAGGCCTTCGCGCGCTGGCCGCGGGCACGCGGCTATGAACGCCGGTCGGGCCGGAGGATCCCGTTGTTCCGTCTCGAGACGCGCGGGTAGCGCGGCCCCTGGCGGACCCCCGAGATCGCGGCCCTCGCGCGGGACACGGCTCCTCCTCCCTCCGGGGTGGCCCACGGGCCTGCTGGGTGCCGCGGCCGGGAAACTCCGTCGGCGGCTCAGCCGGTGGTGCCCCAATGGGCGGCCACGTCGCGGGACAGCGCCCGGGCGGCGGTGACGACGGCGGGTGCCAGCCGGCGCGGATCGGCCGTGCTGTTGCGGGCGACGACGGACAGCGCGGCGGCGACCCGCTGGTCGGCGTCCCGGACGGGGGCGGCCACCGAGCAGGAGCCGAGCGTCATCTCCTCGCGGGTGACGGCGAAGCCGGTGCGGCGTATCTCGCGCAGATGGGCGCGCAGCCGCCCGGCGTCGGTGATGGTGTGCGGCGTGTGGGCGACCAGCCCCTGGGCGATGGCCTTCTCCGCGACGTCCTCGGGGGCGAAGGCCAGCAGCACCTTGCCGACCCCGGTGGCGTGCAGGGACAGCTCGGCGCCCACCCGGGTCACGATGGGCACCGAGCGGGGCCCGCGCAGGCGTTCGAGATAGAGGGCCTTGCCGTCGCGCAGCAGGGCGAGCTGCACGTTCTCGTGCGTCGCCTCGTAGAGGTCCTCCATGTGCGGCAGGGCGAGCTCGCGCAGTCCGGCGGCGGCGGAGGCCTGGGCGCCGATCCGCCACAGCCGGATGCCGATCTCGTAGGTGCCGTCGGCCCGGCGCCGCAGGAAGCCCCCGGCGGCCAGTTCACCGACGAGCCGGTGGCCGGTGGCCGGTGGCAGCTCGGCGTGCCGGCAGATCTCGGCCAGGGTGAGGCCGAGGTCGCCGGGCGCGAAGGCGTCCAGGATCGCCATGACCTTGCCGGTCACGCTCCGGGGCCGCTCCATGACCGCCATGATGGCCCCCTTTCGGACCCGACTCCAGGTCGCGGCGGGCGGGGCCTGTCAGCCGCCCTCCGCCCCCGGCCCGGGGTCATGTGCTGTCGGAGGTGAGCGGGAGGTACACCCGGAAGCTGGTGTCGCCCGGCGTGGACTCCACCCGGATGTCGCCGTGGTGCTTGTTGACCACGATGCGGTAGGAGATGTCCAGGCCGAGGCCGGTGCCCTCACCGACCGGCTTGGTGGTGAAGAACGGCTCGAAGATCCGCGGCCTGATCTCCGGTGCGATGCCGGACCCGGTGTCGTGCACCTCGACCACCAGCCGGTCGTGATCGCGTTCGGTGTGCAGGGTGAGGGTCCCGGCCTGGCCCATCGCCCCCACCGCGTTGTCGATGAGGTTGGTCCACACCTGGTTGAGCTCCGCCGCGTACGCGGGGATGGACGGCAGTGTCCGGTCGTAGTCCTTGACCGTCCGTATCCCGGCGGGGATCTTCGCCTGCAGCATCACCAGCGTGGCGTCGAGCAGTTCGTGCACGTCGATGGTCTGATGCGGGGCCCGGTCGATCTGGGAGTACTGCTTGGCGGCCCCGACCAGCGTGGAGATGCGGGTCACCGCGTCGTCGATCTCCCCCATGAGCAGCTCGGTGTCGATCGTGTAGGTGAGCCAGCGGATCGCCGACTCGAGGTTGTCCTCCCCGACCGCACCGGCGATCCGGTCCAGCCAGGGCGTGTCGACGCCACCGGCGACGAGGGTCGGGGCCAGGTCCCAGCCGCCCACCACGTCGTGGTCCTCCAGCCAGTCGCCGAGGACGTCCTCGGCGTCGGAGGTCGCCAGGGCCCCCAGGGGCGGCGCGGTCGCGATCCGTTTGACGGCCGCGTCCTGCAGTTCCACCAGGTCGTGCAGCTGGGTGCCGTCGAGCCTGCCGTCGGCGATCATGGCGAGCTTGTGGCGCATGCCGGCGACCCGCTCGCGCAGCACGGCGGTGGCCCGTACGGCGGCGGCCGCCGGGTTGTTCAGCTCGTGCGTCAGGCCCGCCGACAGCGACCCGAGCGCGATCAGCCGCTCCCGCTCGCCGATGATCGTCTGGTTCTTGCGCATGCTGAGGAACAGGCCCTCCAGCAGGTGCATCGCCAGCGGGAACCACGTGCGGATCGAGCCGGCGAACAGATCGGCGGGAAGCTGGAACAGCTCCACGTCGGTGACGGCGTGCATGGTGTTGGGGTAGACCTGCTCGTCGTGCTCGGCCCGCTCCACGAGGTAGGCCTGGGTGATCCCGGCGTACGCCCCGCGCTGCTCGGTGCGGACGATCTCCACCTCGTCACCGTGGATGCGCTTGCTGAGCGCGAGGGCGCCGCTGAGCAGCACGAAGAAGCAGGTCGCCGGGTCCCCCTCGCGGAAGACCTCGGTGCCGCCCGCCCAGCGTTCCACCTGGCCGTGCTCGGCCAGCACGTCCAGTTGCTCGTCGGTGAGGGACTCGAACAGGAAGAGCGTGCGCAGTT
The DNA here is from genome assembly GCF_050971785.1 of Actinomadura scrupuli. NCBI lineage: Bacteria > Bacillati > Actinomycetota > Actinomycetes > Streptosporangiales > Thermomonosporaceae > Actinomadura > Actinomadura scrupuli. Next base: position 750,658 of record NZ_JBPCCU010000003.1, read on the forward strand.
CCCGGGGGGTCAGCCGCTCCTCGGCGGGAGGCGGCGGGGTCTGCTGTTCACTCGTGCCGGTCATGCCGCCACCTTCGTCCGGTCATTGTGCCTCCAGATAGCGGTGCGCCAGCGATACCGCCATCGCGCCCTCACCGACGGCGGACGCGACGCGCTTGACCGAGTCGGCCCGCACGTCACCGGCGGCGAAGACGCCCGGCAGGCTGCACTCCAGGTGGTAGGGGTCACGGGGCAGCGCCCACCCCGGCGGCCGCCGGCCCTCGGTCACCAGGTCCGGCCCGGTGAGCACGAAGCCGCGCTCGTCGCGGGCCACCACCCCGTCGAGCCAGTCGGTCTGCGGCTCGGCGCCGATGAAGATGAACAGCCATGAGGTGTCCACCGTACGGGTCTCCCCCGAGCGAGGATCACGCAGGATCAGCCGTTCCAGGTGCTCCTGGCCCTCACCGGCGGCGACCTCGGTGTGGGGATGGACCTCGATGTTGTCGATGGCCTCGATCTGCTCGATCAGGTAGTGCGACATCGAGCGCTCCAGGTCACCGCCCCGGATGAGCATGTGCACACGCCGGGCATAGCGGGCGAAGTGCACCGCCGCCTGCCCGGCGGAGTTGGCGCCCCCGACGATGTAGACCTCCTCGCCCGCGCAGCCGGGCGCCTCGGTCGAGGCAGAGCCGTAGAACACGCCACGGCCGGTCAGCTCCGACAGGCCCGGGGCGTCCAGCATGCGGTAGGACACCCCGGTCGCCAGCACCACCACGTGCGAGGCGATCTGGGAACCCCCGGCGAACCGCAGCAGGCGGGCCGATCCCGCGCACTCGAGGCCGACGACCTCCCGGGCGCTGAGCAGCTCGGCGCCGAACTTCAGGGCCTGTCGGCGGGCGCGTTCGGTGAGCTGGGCGCCCGAGACGCCGTCGGGGAAGCCGAGGTAGTTCTCGATCCGGGAGCTCTGACCGGCCTGCCCGCCGGTCGCGCGCTGCTCCACCAGGACGGTCCGCAGGCCCTCCGAGGCCCCGTAGACCGCCGCGCCCAGCCCGGCCGGCCCGGCGCCGACGACCACCAGGTCGTAGAAGTCCGCGGCGGGGGTGGTGGTGAGCCCGACGTGCCGGGCGAGATCCGCCTCGGAGGGGTTGGCCAGCGACTTGCCGTCGGAGGTGACGACCAGCGGCACCTCCTCGGGCGTCAGGCCCGCGGCCGCCAGCAGGCGTCCTCCCTCGGGCTCGTCGGCCAGCAGCCACCGGAACGGCACCAGGTTGCGGGCCAGGAAGTCGCGGACCGCGAACGAGGGCGCGGACCAGCGGTGCCCGACGACCCGGGTCTCGGTGATCGCCGGATCGGAGGTGGACAGCCACACCTCCAGCAGCGAGTCGACCACCGGATAGAGGTTCTCCTCCGGCGGGTTCCAGGGCTTGAGCAGATAGTGGTCGAGGTCGACGACGTTGATCGCGTCGATGGCGGCCTCGGTGTCGGCGTAGGCGGTCAGCAGCACCCGGCGGGCCAGCGGGAACAGGTCCATCGCGGCCTCGAGGAACTGGATGCCGTTCATGCGCGGCATCCGGTAGTCGGCGAGCATCAGGGCGACCTGCTCGCCGCGGAGTTTGATCTCCCGCAGCGCCTCCAGCGCGGCCTGCCCGGAGTCCGCGCGGACGACCCGGTAGCGCTCCCCGTAACGGCGCCGGACGTCCCGGGCCACCGCCCGCGAGACGGCCGGATCGTCGTCAATGGTCAGGATCGCCGGGTTTGCCATATCTCAATCAAAACATGTCCCGGACACCGTCCGATCCCAGGCCGCGGCCGGGCGGGCGGATGACCACGCTCCCATTGCGGCCCGGTGACCGTGTCCGGGCCGGGAGCGGTACGGCCCCGAAGGGGCGTCCCCGCCCGGGGCCCGGGGACCGGCGGTCCGGGCCGGGCCGCCGGCGAGAGCACCGGCCCCGTCCGGCGGCTTGCGCTGGACAGCCGGGCAATCGATATGAATACTCGCAGTCATGGACGGCCAGCCCTCATATCCGCTGCGGGCTTCCGACGTCGAACGCGATCATGCTCTCGAGGTCCTGCGCGATCGCGTGGCCGAGGGCCGCATGTCGACCGACACGTTCGAACGCCGGGTCGACCAGGTCCTGCGGGCGCGCAGCCAGGTCGAACTCGCCGACATCGTCCATGATCTGCCGCCGCGCAGCCGCATCGTCAACCGGCTGACCGGGCTGGTGTCCTCGTTCTCCTCGGTGACCGCCCGGGTCGAGTCGGCATGGCGGGCGCCGCGCCTTCCCCGGTTCGCGCTGCCGCCCGCCGGGCTGAGCCGCATCCTCATCGGCCGCGCCCCCGCCTGCCAGTTCGTGCTCACCGACCTGACCGTCTCCCGGTTTCACGCCGAGCTCTACCGCGGAGAGAACGGCTGGATGATCTCCGACCTGGGCTCGATGAACGGCACCCGGGTCAACGGCTGGCGGCTGACCGGCCCGGCGGCGGTCCGCCCGGGCGACGAGATCGGCTTCGGCAACCTCACCTTCATCGTCGCGTCGCACTGACCCCGCCCGCGCGGGGCTCGCACCGCGCGGCCCCCCACCGCTTGCGTTCCCCCGCCCGGGACCGGCGCGGCCCCGTACCCGCGGCGCTCCCGGACGGCCGAGACCGCGGAGCCGACGGAGACGACGGAGACGGCCAGACAACGATCCGATATACGCCCTTGACGCGTTTGGTAGGGACCTTTACATTCCTCGCAAGGTTAGGAAACTTTCTTAACCCTGACGGGCGCGCACGGTGCCCGACCTGCGAAGGAGGCGGGGTTGGCCACTCCGGTGCCGGGCACCCCGAGCCTGCTGCGGGCCATCAACGACCGGTCGGCGCTGGAGATGCTGCTGGCCCACGGGCCGCTCACCCGGCCCGAGCTGGGGGGCCTGACCGGCCTGTCCAAGCCCACCGCGTCCCAGCTGCTGTCCCGGCTCGAACAGGCCGGGCTGGTGGTCCAGGACGGGACCCGGGAGGGCGCGACGGGCCGCTCCGCCGAGGTCTACCGGATCAACCCCGCGGCGGCCCACGTGGCGGGCCTGGACGTCTCGCCGGCCCGGATCCGCGCCGCCGTCGCCGACCTCACCGGCACGGTCGTCGGCGAGCACGAGCTGCGCACCCCGGGCCGCTCCAAGGTGGACGTCGTGGCCCGCACCCGGGAGGCCGCCGAGGGCGCCGCACGGGCGGCGGGCGTCGCGTTCACGGACCTGCACCGGGTCGTCATCGGGATCCAGGGCGCGGTCGATCCCTCGACCGGGCGGCTGGCCTACGCCGCCCACCTGCCCGGCTGGCACGTGCCCGACCTCACCGGCCGGCTGCGCACGGGGCTGGGCCTGCCGGTGTCCATCGAGAACGACGTCAACCTGGCCGCGCTCGCCGAGCTCGACCGCGGGCAGGCCACCGAGGTCCGCGACTTCGTCCTGCTGTGGGTCAGCGACGGCATCGGCCTGGCGGTGGTCCTCGGCCGCACGCTGCACCGGGGAGCCCACGGCGGCGCGGGCGAGGTGGCGTACATGCCGCTGGCCGGAGCCCCCCTCGCGCCCGGCGGCCGGTGGGCCCACACCGGCGGCATGCAGCAGGCGGCCGGGAACACCGCGATCCTCAAGCTGATGCGCGAGCACGGGTTCCGCGGCACCGGTGCCGTCAGGGCCGTCGGCCGGGCCGCGGCCGCACTGGCCGCCGCACCCCCCGGCGCGGCCGGCCGCACGCCCTCCGCGGCGGGCCGTACGCGGGCGGACGGGGGCCGTACGGCGGCGGGCCGCAGGCCGGTGGACGGGAGCCGTGCCGCAGACGGCCCGGGGCCGGTGGCGAGCCGCACCCAGGGCCGGGCCGCGGAGGAGGCCGGCCGGGCCACGGCCGCGCTGACCGAGCTGGCCGGCCGGCTCGGCACCGCGCTGGCCAACGTGGTCGCGGTGGTCGACCCCGAACTGATCGTCCTGTCCGGCGACGTCCTGCTCGCCGGCGGGGAGGCGTTGCGCTCGCTCATCGAACGCCGGCTGCACACCATGACCGTCCCCCGGCCCCGGCTACGGCTCAGCTCGGTCGACGGCAACCCGGTGCTGGCCGGGGCACTGCATCTCGCCCTGGCCCAGACCCGCGACGAAGTCTTCTCCAGCACCGTCACGTAATCCCCCCGAAGGAGAACCGGAGTGCGTACATCACTGCACCGGATCGCGCTGGCCACGGCCGCCGCGGGACTGGCACTGACCTCGGCGTGTACCGCCGGCGGCGGCTCGGCGAGCACCGGCGCCGGGCCCAAGGCGGACGCGCCGCAGACCATCACGGTCTGGCACGGCTGGACCGCCGACCACGAGGTCAAGGCGATCACCGACGCCACCGCGGCCTTCCACGCCGCGCATCCCAACATCACCGTCAAGCTGGTCAAGGGCATCCAGGACGACAAGATCACGCAGGCGATCCGGGGCGGCAACCCTCCGGACGTGGTCTCCTCCTTCACCACCGACAGCCTCGGCGCCTGGTGCCACAGCGGCGCCTGGCAGGACCTCGGCCCATGGCTCAAGAAGGACAACGTCGACCTCGGGCAGTTCCCCACGGCCATCCAGAACTACACCGCGTACAAGGGCACCCGGTGCGCGATGCCGCTGCTCGCCGACACCTACGGGCTCTACTACAACAAGACCCTGCTCGGGAACAACCCGGTGCCCAAGACCGCGAGCGAGCTGACGGCGCTGGCCAAGAAGCTCACGACGTTCAACCCGGACGGGTCGATCAAGGTGGCCGGGTTCATCCCGTCGGCGGCGTACTACGAGATGATCCCGGACCGGCTCGGGCCGACCTTCGGCATCACCTGGTTCGGCCCGGACGGCAAGTCCAGCCTGGGCACCGACCCCGCGTTCAAGGCCTTCGCCAAGTGGGACAAGGACCTGGTCGACTTCTACGGCCACGCCAAGCTGCAGAAGTTCCTGCACGGCCTCGGCCAGGAGTTCGAGAAGAACAACCCGTTCGAGGTCGGCAAGGTCGCGATGGCCATCGACGGTGAGTGGCGTACCAAGTTCATCGCCGAGGAGGCGCCCAAGCTCGACTACGGCACCGCCCCGGTGGTCACCGCGGACGACAAGACCGACCTCTACGGCAGCGGCTTCCTGAGCGGCACGCTCATCGGCATCCCCAAGGGCTCCCCGCACGCCCAGGCCGCCTGGGAGTACGTCAAGTACCTCACGACCGACACCGGCTCGCTGGTCGGCTTCGCCAACGCGCTCGGCAACGTGCCCAGCACCTACGCCTCGGCGGCCTCCCCCGACCTGAAGCTGCCGCCGCAGTTCCAGACCTTCACCCAGATCTTCAAGAACCCGCACAGCAAGAGCAGCCCGCCCACGATCAACTCCAACACCTACATCACCGACACCCAGAAGTTCCTGGCCGAGCAGTGGGAGCCCGGCAAGGTGACCGACCTCGACAAGGCGTTGCGCGACCTGGCCACCAAGGTCGACAAGGCGATCCAGCTCGCCGGAGGGTGACCCGGCCATGACCGCCACCACGCTCACGCGGGTGCGGAGGACGGCGGCGTCGCGTGAGCGGCGCCGCCACCGCCTCCGGGTCCTCGTGTACATGTCCCCGTGGCTCATCGGGTTCGGGATCTTCTTCGCCTACCCCCTGGCCGCCACGCTCTACTTCTCCTTCACCCGCTACGACCTGTTCAACCTGCAGTGGGTGGGACTGACGAACTACCGGTTCCTGCTCCAGGACCACGACGCCTGGCAGGCCATGCGCAACACGCTGTGGCTGGTCGCGGTCATGGTGCCGTTGCGGGTGCTGTTCGGCCTGGGCATCGCCCAGCTGCTGACCAGGATCAAGCGGGGCGGCAACCTGCTCCGGGCGATCTTCTACCTGCCGTACCTGCTGCCCCCCGTCGCCGGTTCGGTCGCCTTCGTCTTCCTGCTCAACCCGGCGACCGGCCCGATCAACTCGATGATCGACGGGATCCTCCTCGACCCCGTCAACTGGGTGTTCGGCAGCCACCTGCACGCCCCGGACTGGTTCAACGACCCGACCTGGGCCAAGCCGGGACTGACCACGCTCGCCCTGTGGGGAGTCGGCGACGTCATGATCATCTTGCTGGCGTCGCTGCTCGACGTGCCGAAGTCGCTGTACGAGGCGGCCGCGATCGACGGCGCGGGCGCCTGGCAGCAGTTCCGGCGCATCACGCTGCCCACCATCTCGCCGGTGCTGATGTTCGCCGCCGTCACGGGGGTGATCCAGACCCTGCAGTACTTCACCCAGGCGATGGTCGCGGGCAAGGTCGCCAGCGGCCAGACGGACCTGCCCGGCCAGACGCTGCTGCCCGGCTACCCGAACGGGTCGACGCTGACGTTCCCGCAGTGGCTGTTCGACGAGGGCTTCCGGCAGTTCAACATGGGCTACGCCTGCGTGCTCTCGCTGCTGCTGTTCGCCGTCTCGATGTTCTTCACGATGTTCCTGCTGCGCAGTTTCCGCGCCTTTGACGAGGAGGCCGCATGAGCGAGGTGACCAGCCCCCGGCCGGCCGGCGGGGCCGTGCGCGCCGCCGTCCCGGCGCGGGGCCCCTCCCCGGCCCGGCCGGCCCGCCCGGCCGCCCGCCGCGGCGGGCCGCGGGTCCGGCGGACGCTCTACTGGATCGCCCAGCACGCCATCGCCATCGCGTTGGCGATCATGTTCCTGGCGCCGCTGGCGTTCATGCTCCTCACCGCGGTGATGAGCGACGGCGACGCGCTGACCGGCAGGCTCTGGCCGGACCGCTGGGAGTGGTCCAACTTCGCGGACGTCTTCAGCGGCGAGATGTGGACCTGGATCCGCAACACCACGATGTACGCGGTGCTGGCGACGGTGTTCATGCTGGTGTCGAGCGTGCCGGTCGCCTACGCCCTGGCGCGTTTCCGCTTCCGCGGCCGCAAGCTCGCCTTCGTGCTGGTCATCAGCACGATGATGCTGCCGCCGCAGGTCACGGTGGTGCCGCTCTACCTCGTCTGGTCGCGGTTCCACCTGACCGGGACGCTGTGGCCGGTCATCCTGCCGCTGCTGTTCGGCGACGCGTTCTCGATCTTCCTGCTGCGGCAGTTCCTCATCGGCATCCCCCGGGACTACGCCGACGCCGCCAAGGTCGACGGCTGCGGGGAGTTCCGCACGATGATGCGGATCATCCTGCCGATGGCCAAGCCGGCCATCGCCGCGGTGGCGCTGTTCCAATTCTTCTACGCCTGGAACGACTACTACGGGCCGCTGGTCTACGCCAGCCAGAACCCCGACAACTGGACGCTCGCGATCGGGCTGGCCTCCTTCCGCGCCCAGCACCACGTGGAGTGGAACCTCACCATGGCGGCGACGCTCGTCACGGTGACCCCGGTGATCATCATCTTCTTCCTGGCCCAGCGGGCGTTCCTGCAGGGCATCACCATCAAGTCGACGGGAGTCAAGGGTTGAAACTGGCCGTTGTCGGAGGAGGGTCCACCTACACCCCCGAGCTGGTGGACGGGTTCGCGCGGCTGCGTGAGACTCTTCCGGTCGAGGAACTGGTCCTCATCGACCCCGCCGCCGACCGGCTCGAGCTGGTCGGCGGCCTGGCCCGGCGGATGTTCGCCCGCGCGGGCCACCCGGGGAGGGTCCGCTGGACCTCAGAGCTGGACTCCGGCGTCGAGGGCGCCGACGCGGTGCTCCTGCAGCTGCGCGTCGGCGGCCAGGCGGCCCGGCAGGTCGACGAGACGCTCCCGCTGGAGTGCGGCTGCGTCGGCCAGGAGACCACCGGGGCCGGCGGCCTGGCCAAGGCGCTGCGCACCGTGCCGGTGGTGCTCGACATCGCCGGGCGGGTGGCGGAGCTGGCCCCGGACGCCTGGATCATCGACTTCACCAACCCGGTGGGCATCGTCACCCGCGCCCTGCTGGACGCCGGGCACCGGGCGATCGGGCTGTGCAACGTCGCCATCGGGTTCCAGCGCCGGTTCGCCGGGCTGCTGGGCGTGGAGCCGGCGCGGATCAGCCTGGACCACGTGGGCCTCAACCACCTGACCTGGGAACGGGCCGTCCGCCTGGACGGCCAGGACGTGCTGCCGCGGCTGCTCGCCGAGCACGGCGAGCGGGTGGCCGGGGAGCTCGGGATGCCCGTCGAGCTGATCCGCCGGCTGGGCGCCGTCCCTTCCTATTACCTGCGCTACTTCTACCAGCACGACCTGGTGGTGGAGGAGCAGCGCAGCGCCCCGTCGCGGGCCGAGCAGGTCTCGGCGATCGAACGCGAGCTGCTGGAGCTGTACGCCGACCCGGCGCTCGACACCAAGCCCCGGCTCCTGGAGGAACGCGGCGGCGCGTTCTACTCCGAGGCCGCCGTCGACCTGGTGACCTCGCTGCTGGGCGACCGGGGCGACGTCCAGGTGGTGAACGTGCGCAACTCCGGCACCCTGCCGTTCCTGCCCGACGAGGCGGTCATCGAGGTGCCCGCCACCATCACCGCGCGCGGCGCGCTACCGTTGCCGGCCGCGCCGCTCGGCCCGCTCCTGGCCGGGCTGGTCGCGCACGTCGCCGCCTACGAGGAGCTGGCGGTCGAGGCGGCGCTGTACGGCGGCGTCGAGCGGGTCGCCACCGCGCTGCTGGCCCATCCGCTGATCGGCCAGCTCGAGCCGGCCGGCCGGCTGGCCCGCGACCTGGTCGAGGCGAACCGCGCCCACCTGGGGTGGGCGTGAGCGCACCACTGCTCCTGGCCGTCGACGCGGGCAACAGCAAGACCGACGTGGCGGTGGTGGGCGAGGACGGCGGTGTGCTCGCCGGGGCCCGCGGCGGCGGCTTCCGCCCGTACGAGGCCGGGGAGGAGGCGGCGGTCGAGGCGCTGGCCGTGACCGTGGCCACCGCCCTGGAGCGGGCCGGCGCGACCGGTGCCACGCTGAGCCACGTCGCGGCCTACCTCGCCAACGCCGACCTGCCGGACGAGGAGGAGTCGATCACCAAGGCGCTGCTCGCGCGCGGCTGGGCGCGGACCGCCACGGTCGGCAACGACACCTTCGCGCTGCTGCGGGCGGGCGCCTCCGCGGGCTGGGGGGTCGCGGTGGTCTGCGGGGCCGGGATCAACTGCGTCGGCGTCGGGCCGGACGGGAGCACGGCCCGCTTCCCGGCGCTCGGTGCGATCACCGGCGACTGGGGCGGCGGGGTACAGCTGGGTGAGCTGGCGCTGTGGCACGCCGTGCGGGGCGAGGACGGCCGCGGCCCCCGGACCGCGCTCAGCGGGGCGGTCGCCTCCCACTTCGGTGCGGACAGCGCACTGGACGTGGGCCTGGGCGTGCACACGGGCGAGTTCGCCCCCGACCGGCTGCTGGAGCTCGCCCCGGTGCTGCTGGCGGCGGCGGGCACGGGCGACCCCTGCGCGCTGGAGGTCACCGACCGGCTGGCCGAGGAGGTCGCGGCCCTCGGCGCCGTCGCGCTGCGCCGCCTCGGGCTGCTCCGCACGCCCGTGGAGGTGGTCCTCGGCGGCGGCGTGCTGACGGCGCGGCACCCGGTGCTGATGGCGGCGATCGAGCGGCGCTACGCGGCGGTGGCGCCGCTGGCCGAGCTGCTGGTCGCCGGCGCTCCCCCGATCCTGGGGGCCGCCCTGCTGGGCCTGGACCACGTGGGCGCCCCGGCCGAGGCGTACGCCACGCTGCGCGCCGCCTACCGGTCCTGACCGCTTCCGCCGGGCCCATCCGGTTCGTCCCGGCCGGGTGGGCCCGATCATCGTCCGCCACGCGTGGTTCGCCCCCCTGGCACGGCGGCGGGCTGGTTGGATGGGGACCGGGCCGGTGGCACCTCCCCGGTCCCCTTCTCCTCAGCCGCACGACGAGAGCACCGGAGCGCATGCAGAAACGGGCCGACGCCTCCTGCCGGAACACCATCGAGCACAGCTCCGGGCTGCGCCTGGTCTGCGGGTCGCCGGCCGGCCACGCCGGCGACCACGGCCGCGACGGCTACCAGTGGGACGACAACGGCTTCGTCTGGCACATGGAGAGCCCGGGGGTCACCCCGGAGGGCTTCACCCGCAGCTACGGCTGGGCGCCCACCTCGGCCTGAGGCCGGGGCGCCGGCAGGGTCACCGAGGCCCCCCGCCCGATGGACAGCGACATGCCCGCGGCGAACAGGCAGAGCACTCCGGCGCCCCACCAGGCGAGGGTGTAGGTGCCGAGCGAGGTGCGCAGCGCGCCGGCCACCGCGGCGGCCGCGGCCGCCCCCAGCTGGTGCGAGGCGAACACCCAGCCGAAGACGATCGTGCCCTGCACCGGGCCGAACACCTCACGGGCCAGTGCCACGGTCGGCGGCACCGTCGCCACCCAGTCGAGCCCGTAGAAGATGATGAAGACGAGCATGCTGGGGTGCGGTGAGGCCGCGAACAGCATCGGCAGCGCCAGCAGGGACAGCCCTCTCAGCGCGTAGTACCAGCCGAGCAGCAGCCGGCTGTCGAGCCGGTCGGTCAGCCAGCCCGACGCGATCGTGCCCACGACGTCGAAGAGCCCCACCAGGGCGAGCAGGCCGGCGGCGGTCGTCTCGGGCATCCCGTGGTCGTGGGCGGCGGGGATGAAATGCGTGCCGACGAGCCCGTTGGTGCTGGCCCCGCAGATGAAGAAACCGCCCGCCAGCAGCCAGAACTCCTTCCTGCGTGCCGCCGCGCGCAGCGTGCGCAGGGCCACCCGGGCCGCGTCCCCGGCCGGCGGGGCGGCCGGCTCCGCGCGGGTCGCGCCGTACGGCAGCAGCCCGACGTCCGCGGGGCGCTCGCGCATCACCAGCACCACCAGCGGCACCACGGCGAGGGCGGCGCCCGCCACCACCAGCGCCGCGCTGCGCCAGCCGTGGCGCTCGGCCAGCCAGGCCATCAGCGGCAGGAACACCAGCTGGCCGGCGGCGCCGCCCGCGGTGAGCACCCCGACCACCAGGCCGCGGTGCCGGGTGAACCAGCGCCCGGCCACGGTGGCGGCGAAGACCATCGCCATCGAGCCGGTGCCGAGCCCGACCAGCACTCCCCAGCACAGCACGAGCTGCCAGCTCGCGTTCATGAAGACCGTCAGCCCGCTGCCCGCCGCGACCAGCACGAGAGCCGAGGCGGTGATCCGGCGGATGCCGAACCGGTCCATCAGCGCGGCGGCGAACGGCGCCGTCAGCCCGAACAGCACCAGGTTGACCGAGACCGCGAGCGAGGTGGTCGCCCGGGACCAGCCGAACTCGTCCTGCAGCGGCACCATCAGCACCCCGGGGGTGGCGCGGAAGCCCGCGGCCCCGACGAGGGCGACGAACGCCACCCCGGCGACGATCCAGGCACGATGCGGCCTGCGGAGCATGGGCACTTCCTCGGGGACGGGGGCTGCGACGACCCGGCCACTTTGCCCGACACCCCCGATCATGCGAAAGTGGCTGGAATGCCATTGTTCCGGAGGTTCTGGCCATGACGTTCGACGTCCACCGGGTCGCGGTCCTCGCCGTGCCGCCGGTCGTGGGTTTCGACCTGACGATCCCCGGCCTGGTGCTGGGCGCCGCCGAACGGGCCGGCCGGCCGCTCTACGACGTGCGGGTGTGCACCGCCGTGCCCGGCCCGGTCGAGACCACCGGCGACCTGGCGCTGCTGGTCTCGCACGGCCTGGACGAGCTGGCCCGCGCCGACACGGTGATCGTGCCGGGCACGCACGCCCGCGAGGGCGTCGACCCCGCCGTGCTCGCGGCGCTGCGGGACGCCCGCGCCGGCGGCCGCCGCCTGGTGTCGATCTGCACCGGGGCGTTCGTGCTGGCCGCCGCCGGGCTGCTGGACGGGCACCGCGCCACCACCCACTGGAAGCGCGCGGAGCAGTTCGCCGAGCGTTACCCCGCCGTGCTGCTCGATCCCCGGGTGCTGTTCGTTGACGACGGCGCGGTGCTCAGCTCGGCGGGGCTGGCCGCGGGCATCGACCTGTGCCTGCACCTGATCCGGCGCGACTTCGGCGCCGCCGTCGCCAACGAGGTCGCCCGCTACGTCGTGGTCTCCCCCGTACGGCCCGGCGGGCAGGCGCAGTTCATCGACACCCCGCTCCCGGAGGCGGGCGGCCAGTCGCTGGCGGCCACCCGGGCGTGGGCGCTGGAGCGGCTGGACCGGCCGGTCACGCTCGCCGAGCTGGCCGGCCAGGCCCGGGTGAGCGTCCGCACCCTGACCCGCTGGTTCCGGGCCGAGACCGGGCTGAGCCCGCTGCAGTGGCTGCTGCACCAGCGGGTCGAGCGGGCCCGCGAGCTGCTGGAGTCGACGTCGCTGTCGGTCGACGAGGTCGCGCGGTTCAGCGGGCTGGGCACCGCCGACTCCCTGCGCGCCCACCTGCTCCGCAAGGTGGGGCTCACCCCCACCGCCTACCGGGCGGCCTTCACCCTGCGCCCGGAGCCCGAGCCGGCCGCCCCGGCCCGCGGCTGAGCCGGGAGCGTCCTACTTGACCGCTCCGGCGGTGAGGCCGGACTGGATCTGCCGCTGGAAGATGACGTACACGATGATCACCGGGATGATCGCCATGCTCAGGGCGGCGAACATGCCCGGCCAGTCGGCGTCTGCGCCCGCGCTGGTGGAGATGTTGGTGACGCCCTGGGTGATCACCTGTTTGTCCGGCGCGCCGCTGAGCAGCACGATCGGCAGCAGGTACTGGTTCCACTGGCCGATCACGTTGAAGATCGCGATGGAGATCAGGCCGGGCTTGGCCATCGGCAGCATGATGCGGAAGAACGTCTTGGTGTGACTGCACCCGTCGATCGCCGCCGCCTCGGCCACCGAGCTCGGCAGCGTCCGGAAGAACGCGGCCATGAAGAAGACCGTGAACGGCAGCGAGTAGGCGATGTAGACCAGGATCAGCCCCTGGTAGGTGTTGAGCATGCCGAGGTTCTTCACCACGAAGAACAGCGGCACCAGGGCCAGGAAGACCGGGAAGGTCATGCCCGAGACGAACATCAGGTAGATGAAGCGGTTGCCGCGGAACGGGAACCGCGCCAGGACGTAGGCCGCCATCGAGCCCAGCAGCATCGTCCCGAACGTGCTGACCGCCACGATGAAGATGGTGTTGAGCATGTAGCGGCCGATGTTGGCCTTGCCCCAGGCCCGCGTCCAGGAGGCGGTGCCCCAGTGGTGCGGCAGCGTCCACGGATCCCCGAAGATCTCGCCGTTGTCCTTGAACGCGGCCAGGAAGGTCCAGACGATCGGGATGATCACCAGCAGCGCCCAGAGCACCAGGGCCACGTGGGACAGGCCCAGCAGCGGGTTGGCGCGCTCGCGCTTCCGGCTCTTGCGGGCGCCCGCCGCGGCGGCCGCGGCCCGTGGACCGGCCGCCGGGATCGTATCGGTGTGACTAGCCATGTCTCCGGTCCTAGTACTCGATGCTCTCGCGCCGCGTGACGCGCAGCGTGAGGGCGGCGAAGGTCAGGGTCATGAAGAACAGCACCACGCCCATCGCGGAGGCGTACCCGTCCTTGGCGAAGGTGAAGGCGTTGCGCCAGGTCTCCAGCGGCAGCACGGTGGTGGCGTGCTCGGGCCCGCCCCGGTCGACCGACAGCACCTGCACGATCGCGAACCCGTCGAAGGCGGCGATGCCCAGGTAGACCCAGCCGACCTGGAGGGTGTCGCGCAGCAGCGGCAGGGTGACCCGGAAGAACAGCGTGAGCCTGCCCGCGCCGTCCAGTGCCGCCGCCTCGAACAGCTCCTTGGGGATGGAGGCCATGCCGGCCGAGAACAGCACCACGTAGAACCCGACCGCCTGCCAGACCATCACGCCGATGATCGACCACAGCGCCAGGTGCGGATTGGTGAGCCATCCGACCGGCGCGATGCCGACCTTGTCGAGCAGGCCGTTGACCACTCCGCTGCGGTCCGGCCGGTAGATCGCCTGGAACAGCACCCCGACGATGGCCACCGCCAGCACCTGGGGCAGGAAAAAGATGATCTTGTAGACGCCCGAGCCCCGGACGCCCCTGAGCTGGCCGCCCTCCAGCTTCCCGCCCACGTTGAGCAGGAAGGAGAAGAACAGGGCGATGACGACCGTGGCCAGCGGCAGGACAAGCAGCATCAGCAGGTGGTGCCGGACGGCCGCCCAGAAGATGTCGTCCTGGAACAACGTCTTGAAGTTGTCCAGTCCGACATAGGTGGGCGCGGAGAACCCGTTCCAGTTGGTCAGCGAGATCTGGACCGTCTGGATGTACGGCCAGATCACGAAGACCAGGTAGAGGGTCACCGGCGCCGCCAGGAACCCGATGATGAATCGGTACTTGCCCTGCCGCATGGTCGCGTTACTCCGTCTCTGTGTGCCCCGACGCCCGGTTCAGCTGGTCCTGGGGGGCTGCTTGGTGATGGAGGAGTCGCTCTTGGTCTTGTCGGCGGCCTTCTGCATGGCCGCGCAGAAGGCGTCCGCGGTGCCGCCACCGTAGATCAGCTTGTTGGTCTGGTTGCGCAGCTCGGTCTCGAGCTCCTTGTACCACGACTCGAACTGGCTGTAGGTGACGATGTTGCTGCCCGCGGCCTTCTGCGCGTCCACGACGCTCTGCGCGCCCGGGGACAGGGTCAGCCCCTCCAGGGCGCCCTTGACGATCGTCATGGCGCCGGCCTTCTTGTAGAAGCCCTGCGCGGCCGACTTGCTCAGCATCTGCCGCAGGTACTCCATGCCGCCGGCGGGGTTGGCGCCCTTGGCTGCGACGAAGAAGTTCTCACCCGGCGCGACGCGGATCGCCTCGAAGGGGAGCTTGTCGGCGGCGGTCACGCTCGGGGTCGGGGTGAGGGCGTACTTGAAGGTTGCCGGGGTCGACTTCTTCTGCTCGTTCTCCAGCCAGTCGCCGGAGGGGTAGAAGGCGACCTTGTCCTGGTTCTGCCGGGTCTGCACCTCGGTGTGGATCAGGCCGAGGTAGGGCTTGTCGGAGTACTTCTGACCGATCTCGGCCCACGCGGCGGCGGCCTGCTTGACCGGCTCGGCCGTCCAGGCGCCGTCCTTGAGGTTGTCGATGTCGAGCAGCACCTGGTTGCCGCCGATCTTGGCGGCGGAGATCAGGATCATCCAGTACATGTAGTACGAGGCGTTCTTGCCGGCGTAGGCGAACGGCGTGATGCCGGCGGCCTTGATCTTCTCGCAGACCGCCTTGAACTCGTCGAACGTCTTCGGCGGGGTCCAGCCGTTCTTCTGGAACAGGCTGGCGTTGTACCAGAGGCCGAAGGTCGAGGCCGCGTACGGCATGATGTACGGCTTGCCCTGGATCAGTCCGTACTCGACCGAACCGGCGAGCACGGTGTCGCGGACCTTCTTGGCCGGGTCGTCCACGGACGGGGCGTCCCAGAAGTTGGTGAGGTCCTGCATCTGGCCGGCGGTGACCAGGGCGCCCTGGTCCATCAGGTCGGTACCGGAGTTGTCGACCACGTCCGGGATGTCGGTGCCACCGGTGAAGCGCGGCTGCAGGGTCTTGCCGATCGCGACGACGCCCTCGTGCTTGATCTTGGCGCCCGGGAAGGCCGTGACGTACTGCGGCTCGTGCACCTGGGTGGCGTAGTCGTCGCTGAAGCCGCCCTTGAAGATGACGACGTCGAGCGGCGCGCCCGCCTTCACCCCGAAGGGGTTCTTCGGGTCCGCCGAGTTGGCCTTCGCGGTGGCCTTGTCGCTGGAACTGCCACTGGTGGCGCAGGAGCTCAGCATGGAGATGCCTGGGCCCGCGATCAGTGCGGTGAGGCCGACACGCTGGAGCATCGTCCGCCGGTCGATGCCGTTCGACGGAACGGGGATCTGTGACATTGAGTGGTTCCTCTCGGGGATAGAGGTAGAGCGGTTTCGGTCGGGGTCAGTGGGTGAGCGCTGCTCCGAGCAGCTCGTCGCGGGTCGCGCTGAGAGCGTGCTCGAGGGCACCGGCGAGGACGGGATTGCCCTCGACGGCGGACATCCGCAGCCGGGGCTGCGGAATGGTCATGGTGTGGAGTTCGGTTTCGACCAGCCCCCGCAGCTCGTCGCCGCCGGCGAGGAGCACCTCGCCGGTGAGCACGACGACCTCGGGGTCGATGAGGGCGGTGATGGCGGCCAGCCCGGTCGCGACGCGCGCCGCCACCTCCTGGAGCGCGTCCGCCGCGCGGGCCGCCGCCGCCGGGTCGCCGCCGCTGCGGGCGAGCACGGCGGCACGCAGCGCCCCGCCCGCGGTGGTGCCCCGGAAGCCGTGCGAGCGCAGCACCGAGTGCAGCGCCCGCCCGCCGGCCAGGGCCTGGAGCCCGTGGATGGCGTACCGGCCGGCCTCCCGGGCGGTGGGCACGCCGGGCATGGGCATGAAGCCGACCTCGCCCGCGCCGCCGGTGGCGCCCCGGTGCAGCCGGCCGCCGAGGACCAGCGCTACCCCCAGGCCCCGGCCGCCCCACAGCAGCACGAAGTCCTGGTGACCGCGGGCGGCGCCGTGCGCGTGCTCGGCCAGCGCGACGAGGTTGACGTCGTTCTCCACCTCGACCGTCATGCCGAGGCCGTCCTCGAGGACTCCGATGAGGTCGGGGACCTGCCAGCCGCGGATGTGCGCCGCGTACCAGAGACGGCGGGTGCCGGGGTCGATGGCGCCCTGGATCCCGATGGTCACCCGGCTGAGCTCGCCCGGGGAGATGCCGGCGTCCGCGCAGGCGCCGGCCACCGCCGCCCGCACCCGCGACACGGCGTCTCCGCCGGACCGGCCCGGCGTGGGCAGCAGGAACCTCCCCATCACCTCACCGGTGATCCCGGAGACCAGGGCCTCGATCCGGGCGCCGGTGACGTCGAGCGCGCAGATGAGAGCCAGCCGCGGATTGATCCGGTACGTCTCGGCCGTGCGGCCGGGCAGCCCCTCGCGGCGGCCGTCCAGGATGACCAGCCCGGCGTCCTTCAGCCGGCCCAGCAGCTGGGAGGCGGTCGGCTTCGACAGCCCGGTGAGGCCCGAGAGCTCCGGCCGCGTGATCGGGCCGTGCTGGAGGAGCGCCTGCAGCGCGGCGCGGTCGTTGATGGCCCGCATCAGGCTCGGCGTGCCCGGTACGGGCTGTGTGGCCGGCATGCCCCTCCTCCCGGTGGCTCGTGGCTCGGTGACCGTCAGGCGACCTTGCGATCAACTATTAGGAAACTGTCCTAATTAATGCCCGGAATCTAGAAACCAGACCCCCCGCCCGTCAACCCCGCTTCAGGCCTTCGCAACCAACCCGTGACCGGGAATTACCATCCGCGCTCGGGGAGCCACTCCAGATCACCCCATGTCGCGACCTAGACCAATGGCCCTGACCTGGGAAGACATAAAAAAGGTACGTCCCGCATGCAAATGCGGGACGTACCTGGGCGACGCTCGTGTGCTGAGACGGGGACGGAGGGCGGGACCGGCCGGGCCGGCCCGCGGGCTAGGAGTCCCGGTAGGAGTCCCGGAACGAACGGCGGGTCAGCCGCCCGGTCACCGCCGGTCCCCCCAGCCGCGAGGAGCCGACGAGCTCGTCGTCGCGCTCCTGGTGATCCGGCCGCCCCGCCACCACCGAGGGCCGCTGGTCCGCCTCACCGCGCTCGCGGTGCTCGGCCTCCGCCGGCGTCTCCTCGGTGTCGCGCGGGCGGTCCCGCAGCCGGTCGGCCGCCTTGCGCAGCGCCCGCTCCCCCACCAGCCGGGACAGCTCCAGCCCGAAGCAGTCGAGCTTGTCCGCGTCGGTCAGGTCGTCGCGGGAGCCGAGATCGGCGGCGAGCTCGCCCAGCCGCTGCGCCTCGGGCAGCTCGTAGTGCTGCAGCGCGTGACAGCACAGCTCGGCCAGTGCCGCGTGGTCGCGGACGAAGGACAGCCCGGCGAGATCGTTGTGGGACAGCCGGCTCAGCGCCCGCTTGCGCTCCAGCGCCCCATCGGCGATCTTGAGCATGCCGTGCAGCAGCAGGATCGGGCCGAGGCTGATCCCCCTGTCCTGGGCGAGGGTGAACGAGGTGCGGAACAGCGCCGCCGCCCCGATCCCCGCCACCATCACCTGCACGACGTAGCCGCTGATCGGCGGCACCCCGGCCGGCAGCCCGAACTGCCAGCCCGCCGCCTCGATCGCCACCAGCGCGATCACCGAGGCGGCCGCGTTGACGAAGACGTAGAGCAGGCCGGACGGCGACAGCACCGCGGAGGCCGGCTTGTCCCGGTAGCGGGCCACCAGCTCGGCGCCCCCGATCCCGCCGCCCAGCACGGCGGCGCAGAGAAGTTGGATGATCATTTATGCTCCCTGCACAGCGAAACGGTCCAGTAGAACCCCCTCGGACTCGGATGGTGCCTGCGCCGGAAAGGGCAGGCCGGACTGCGTCTGCGCGCTGTCGCGCACGGTGATGGCGGTGGCGCGGGCGGCGTCCAGGAACGCCAGCAGCCACTCGGCGGGACCCACCGCGAGCCCGGTCCGGGCCCGGGGCGGCATGTCACGCGCCTGGAGGAAGACCAACAGCCATTCGGCGGGCCCGGAGGCCTCACCACGTTGTACTCGCGAACCCATGCAGGGACCTTCTGGCGAGGGGTCCGTGAAGTCAATCGTGGCCCGCCGCGAACCCGCCGTACCCCCCTCCGACCAGGGGCGGAGCGGCTTCCAGGCGAGTCCCCGTCAGAGCGGGGTGTATGCGCCGAAGCGGTCAGACGGCGCCGGCGCGGTAGACCACGAAGGAGACCGCGATGTACTGCAGGACGTACGCGGCGACCGTGAGCGCGTGGAAGACCTCGTGGAACCCGAACCACCGCGGTGAGGGGTCCGGCCGGCGCAGCCCGTAGACCAGCCCCCCGGCGCTGTAGAGCACGCCGCCCATGATCACCAGTACGGCGACCACCACCCCGGTGCCCCGCAGGAACTGCGGGATGAACAGCGTCGCGACCCAGCCCAGCCCGAGGTACAGGGCGGTGTAGAGCCAGCGCGGCGCGTGCACCCACAGCACCCGGAAGGCCACCCCGGCGATCGCCCCGGTCCAGACGACCGCCAGCACCAGGATCCGGACGTCGCCGCGCAGGATGAGCAGCGCGAACGGCGTGTACGTGCCCGCGATGATCAAGTAGATGTTGGCGTGGTCGAACCGCCGGAGCAGGCCGTCCACCCGGGGCGACCACTGCCCGCGGTGGTAGGCCGCCGAGACCCCGAACAGCAGCGCCGAGGTCAGCGAGTACACCGCCGCCGACAACCTGGCCGCGAGGGTGGGACCGAGCGCGACGAGCACCGTGCCGGCCACCAGCGCCAGCGGGAACGTCCCGGCATGCAGCCAGCCCCGCAGCCTCGGCTTGACCGCCTGCGCCAGCTCACCGGCGCGCTCCATCGCCGACTCCCGCACCCCGCCCACCACCCTTCCCGCGGACTTCCGGGCCTCCTCCGGCCGGTACCGCCAGGGTAACGGCCGCCTCCCCGCGGCAGCCGCGGCTTCCCCGCATCCCGGCCGGCCCAGTGGGTAGGGTCGCTCAGATGAAGATCGGATTCGCGGTCCCGGACACGGGATCCTGGGCACTGCCCGCCCACCAGCTGCAGATCGCCGGACGCGCCGAGGAGCTCGGCTACCACTCGCTGTGGACCCTGCAACGGCTGGTCAACCCCGCGGACTCGGCCGACGAGACCTACCGCAACGTGCCCGATCCGCTGATCACGCTGGCCTACCTGGCCGGGCGGACCAGCCGGATCCGGCTCGGCGTGGCGATCGTCAACCTGCCCTTCGTGTCCCCGCCGCTGCTCGCCAAGCAGGCCACCACCCTCGACCACGTCTCGGGCGGGCGGCTGGACCTCGGGCTGGGGCTGGGCTGGATGCCGGAGGAGTTCGCCGCGGTCGGCGTGCCCTACGAACGCCGGGGCGCCCGCGCCGAGGAGTTCCTGGGGGCGCTGCGGGCCCTGTGGACCCAGCCGGTCACCGAGTTCCACGGTGAGTTCTACGACATCCCGCCCGTGGTGATGGATCCCAAGCCCCTGCAGTCGCCGCACCCGCCGTTGCTGCTCGGCGGCACGTCCGAGCCCGCGCTGCGCCGCGCCGGCCGGTTGGCCGACGGCTGGATCAGCTCCAGCAGGGCCGACCTCGGTGCCATCGGCGAGTCGATCACGCTGATCAAGAACGTCGCGGCCGAGGCGGGCCGCGATCCGGAGGCGCTGCGCTTCATCTGCCGCGGCGTCGTACGGGTGCGGGGCGAGAGCGGCACACCCGCTGCGCCCGCAGGCGAGCAGCGCCCGCTCACCGGGTCGTACGCCAAGATCCGCGACGACCTGGGGGCCCTCGGGGAGCAGGGCGTGACCGAGACCTTCCTCGACCTCAACTTCGACCCGGAGGTCGGCGGCCCGCACGCCGATCCCGAGGTCTCGATGCGCCGCGCCGAGGACGCCCTGGTGGCCTTCGCCCCGTCCGCCTAGCCGTACGGCCCCAAAGGCCGGCGGCGGTGCCGACCGGTGGTCAGTGATGCCGGTGCATGTCGTTCTCTGGCGGGAAAGCACCGTGGAGACCCCTGGGTTCGTGCTTTTCTCGCCAGAGACCCGCCCCTAGCGAGGGGCCGCGAGGGCGTCCTGGAGGACGTCCTCCAGCGTGACGCGGGCCAACTGGCGCCTCAGGGTCTCCTCGATGTCCTCGTAGATGCCCTGCATCGCCGGCTGGATGCCGTAACCTACCACGCACCCCTGATCCGGGGTGGCGCGGTGCATCGCGAACAGCGGGCCCGGCTCCACCGCCTCGTACACGTCGAGCAGCGTCATCGACCCGAGCTCGCGCACCAGCGACCAGCCCGCGCCCACGCCCCGCCGGGACTCCACGAGCCCCGCCCTGCGCAGCTCGCCGAGCAGCCGCCTGATCACCACGGGATTGGTGTTCGCGCTGGTCGCGATCTGCTCGGAGGTGGCGACCTCATGGCCCTGGCGCTGGTAGAGGCCGATCCAGGCCAGCGCGTGGGCGGCGATGGTCAGCCTGCTGTTGGCGCTCATGAACCCCTCCGCTCGGTCGCAACGCTCCATGTTACGACCGCACAGTCGTAACAGCAAAGGTTGCGATCACCAGTCGTAACAAATACTGTTGCGACTGTCGGAACACAAGGATCGATCAGCGAGGTGGGAATGATGGACAAGCCGCTCACGGGCAAGGTCGCCCTGGTCACCGGAGGGTCCCGCGGACTGGGAGCCGCGACCGTACGGCTGCTGGCCGAGCAGGGCGCCGACGTCGCGTTCACCTATGTCAGCTCCGAGGAGCAGGCGCGGGCCGTCGTCGCCGAGGTGCGCGGCACGGGGGCGAAGGCCGCCGCCTTCAGATCCGATCAGGCGGACATGAGCCGGGCGCCGGCGCTGATCGACGACGTGGTCGCGCACTTCGGCGGACTGGACATCCTCGTCAACAACGCGGCGATCAGCGTGGAGCAGGGCCGCACGGTGGACGACCCGGACGCCGACACCGCCGCGCTCGACCGGATGCACGCCACCAACTACCTCGGCGTGATCGCCGTCATCCGGGCCGCCTCCCGGGTGCTGCGCGCGGACGGCCGCATCATCACGGTGAGTTCCGGGCTGGGCTCCCGGGTCGGCCTCCCCGGCCTGGCCGACTACTCCGCGACCAAGTCGGGGGTCGAGAGGTACACCATGGGCGTCGCCCGGGACCTCGGGCCCCGGGGCATCACGGCCAACGTCGTGGAGGCCGGGCTGATGGAGAGCGGCATGGAACCGCCGGACCCCGAGACCCTCAAGGCCCTGCTCGGCTCACTGTCCCTGCAGCGCATGGGCCACCCCGGGGAGATCGCCGCGGCGATCGCCTTCCTGGCGAGCCCCGCCGCGTCGTACGTCACGGGCGCGGTGCTGGACGCCCACGGCGGCTACAACGCCTGAACCGGCGCCCGCCGCGCACCCCGCGGGTTCACCAGGCGCGCCGGGCGCCCTTCACGGCGTGCAGGAACGCGGACAGCTCGACCCGGCTGAACTCCAGGACGGGGCCGCCGTCACCCTGCTTGCTGTCCCGCACGCCGATCACACCCGCTACGGCGGCCAGCTCGACGCACTGACCGTAGTCATCGCTGCTGTGGCTGCTCTTGCGCCAAACGGCCCGCGAAAAATCGGTCACAGGGACTCCCGGATTTCCTTGATCAAATGCGCCGACTGCGCGGCAGGCAAAGCGGCGCTTCTGATCAGATCGTACGTCTCCATGAGCCCGGCCACCATATCGGGCCGATCGATGAACTGCCCGTTGCTGTTGGCTCCATCCACGAAGGCCACATCAGGGTCTTCGATAAAGGACATGATGGTAAAGGCTCCGGCGAGGCCTGCGTAGGCCGTGGTCGTCACCGGGACGACTTGAATGGTGATGTTCCTCTGCCGAGTCGCTTCTTCGAGATGTTCGAGCTGAGCCTTGAACGCCTCCGGCCCTCCGATCCCGCGCCGAAGAGCCACTTCATCAGTGATCAACACAATGCGGGGCGGGTCCTTCCGCTTCAGGATCTCCTGCCTTCGGAGTCGCTGGGCGACGATCTCGTCCACGTCGTCTGCGTACGGGCCGGTCTCGGCCTTCGCCCGGATGTAGGCCTCGGTCTGGAAGAGTCCGGTGATGAGCGAAGGTTCGTAGATCCGGATGATGTTGGCGACCGCTTCACTCTGGGCGAGGCTGCGAGCGGGCCCGGGGATGCGTTCCTTGCGAACCAGAGGGGCGAGTTCGGTGAAGTACGTGCCCGTGTCGAAGGTCGTGTCGAGTAACTCGCCCGTCCGGTCGTCGGGTGCAGACTTGCCGAGCTCCAGCTTGGAGACCGCGTCATCGCCGAGCGCGATCTTCTTTCCCAGATCGACCTGAGTCCACCCCCCCCGCTCTTCGCGAAGCGTCCTGACTTTCCACCCATAAAAGGCGGTCAACGACTCCGTGGGATTTATGGGCTTGGGGGGCCGTCCCATATGTCTGCCTCGTTTTCGCCGGTCGCGGGGCATCGAGAAAACCGTATGGACCAGCCTAACCACAGAGAGTCACCGTTGAGGGCATCTCCGAACAACCCCGATGGAGCAGCCCTATGACGTGGTTTCCCATAGCACCTCCGGACCATTCACCACACCGGTCCGCCATGGTCGAATGCGATCGGCTCGCGCCCCGTACCGCACGGGCCATCGCCGCCTCGGCCCTGGACGCGTGGGGAATGCCCGCCCTCCAGGACGATGTCGCACTCGTGGTCTCCGAGTTGGTGACGAACGCGTTCGGACGAGGATCGAAGCTGGCATTCCTCATCGCGTTCCATTCCGGCACCCAGGAGGTCGAGGTCGCGGTGTGGGACGACGGCCCGGGCCTCCCCCGGGCGCGACCGGAGGACCTGGAGGCCGAGTCGGGCCGCGGACTGCTCATCGTGCGGGCGAGGTCCAACGCGTGGGGGTGTCGTCCCGGTACGGGCGGGATCGGCAAGGTCGTCTGGGTAAGGCTCGGCCCCAAGCCGCGCGAGGACCACGATGCGGCATCCTGACGAGGTCGTGGCCGCCCTGGCCGCCCGGCACCCGGACTGGGCGATCCTCTTCGGCGGATACAGCGGCGAGTTCGTGGCCTTCCCGCGCCGGCCCGGGTACGCCCACCGGGCGATCGTCACCGCTGCCGCTGGGTGGAACATCCGACCTGGTCACCCTTTGTATTAAGTTGCTCCATCATGAGTATCACCAGAGATTCCGCCGGGTCCGCGACCGAGGCGGCGCACGCCTTCTTCACCGCCGTCGAGGGGCTGGTCACGCTGATGCCCGGCGGGCGGAGCCGGACGGGGAGGCACTCCACCAGGCTGCTGGCGACCGGCCTGCCGGTGGCCACGCTGAACGGCGTCTTCGCCGGTGGCACGGAGCCGGACGCCGATGAGGTGGCGGAGTTCGCCCGGTCGATGACGGGCGGGGATCTGCCCTGGTGCATCCAGGTCCGCGGCGAGCCGGGTCCCGCGGTGGCCGGGATCGCCGCCGGCCACGGGCTGGTCCGGCGGCACGTGCTGCCCCTCATGGTGCGGACGGCCGCCCGGCCGGTGCCCGCCCCGGGGCCGTACCCGGTCCACAGGGTCGGTGACGGCGATCGTCAGGTCTACGCCGAGACTCTGGCGGCCGGCTTCGAGGCGCCCGTGGACGTGATGGCCGCGTTCGCGAGCCCGGCGATACTGGAGGCTCCCTGGGCGGCCGCCTACCTCGTACGGAACGAGGGGGAGCCGGTCGCCACCGGCTTCGGAGCGCGCGCCGGGGAGCACATCGGCGTCTTCAACATCGCGACGCCGCCCCGGCACCGGCGGCGGGGGTACGGCCGGGCCGTGACGGAGGCGATCCTGCGGGACGGGTTCGCCGCGGGCGCCCGCTCCGCCTTCCTCCAGGCCAGCGACGAGGGCTACTCGCTGTACGAGTCGCTCGGCTTCCGCACCGTCGAGACCTGGACGTACTTCGTGCCCGAAGGACACTGAAGGGGCCGCGGGCGGGCGGGCCGCCCGAACCTGGATCCCGAGCCCTGCCCGTCCCGGGCGGGTCACAGCCTCGGGGCGCGGCCCTCGTAGGGGGTGCTCAGCACGACGGTCGTGCGGGTGGAGACGTTGGCGGCGGTCCGGATCTGCTGGAGCAGGTCCTCCAGCGCGCCCGGGGAGGCGACCCTGACCTTGAGGATGTAGTTCTCGTCGCCGGCCACCGAGTGGCAGGCCTCGATCTCCTGCAGGTGCGCGAGCCGGTCCGGGCAGTCGTCGGGCGCCGACGGATCGATCGGTTTGATCGAGATGAAGGCGGTCATCGGCAGGCCGATCTCGTCCGGGTCCAGCAGCGCGGCGAAGCCCCGGATCACCCCGCGCTTCTGCAGCCGCCGCACCCGCTGGTGCACCGCCGACACCGACAGGCCCGTCTCCTTGGCCAGATCGGTGAAGCTCATGCGGCCGTCCTGGGCCAGCAACGACATGATCTGACGATCCATCTCCTCCACAAGTGGTGAACTTACCGTGTACGAGACGATCGCGCGGAGCTACCGGGCATTCCGGCCGGGGGACCACAACTGCCCCTGACGACCAGCTCGGTGGGCAGCACCACCGGCCGGCCGCGCTCCCTGCGGGCGGGGTCGCGGAGCAGCAGTTCGGCGGCGCGATACCCCAGGTCGTGGGCGGGGCGGGCCACCACGGTCAGCGGCGGCTCGCACAGCTCCGCCCAGGGCACGTCGTCGACCATCGCGATCGACACGTCCGCCGGTACCCGGAGCGTCAGCTCCCGGGCGGCCAGCACCGCGGCCTCGCCGAGCAGATGACCGGCGGCCAGCACCGCTGTCACGTCCGAGCGGCGCTGGAAGAGGCTGGCCGCGGCCGCGTAGGCGCTGTCGGCCGTGGGCCGGGCCCGCACGATGAGGTCCTCTTCCACCGGCACCCCGAGGTCGGTGAGGGTGCCGCGGAAGGCCTCCTCGCGGTCGCGGCCGGTCGTCACCGACAGCCGGCCGCCGAGGAAGCCGATGCGGCGGTGGCCGAGCCCGACGAGGTACTCCACGACCGAGCGCACCCCGGCGCGCTCGTCGGCCACCACCGAGGGGACCCCGGACAGCCCTTCGACGGTGCGGCCGGCGAAGACCGCGGCGACCCCGATCCGGGCGACCGCCTCCCAGGTCGCGACGTCGCCGCTGCCGGGGATGGCGATGATGCCGTCCACCCGCTGCTCGACGAACCGGTCGATGATCTCGGCCTCGCGCGCGGGGTCGTCGTGGGCGACGTCGATGATGACGTACTCCCCCAGGCTCCGCGCGCAGTCCAGCACGCCCGCGGTGAGCTGGGCGCAGAACGGGTCGGTGATGTCGGGGATCAGCAGCCCGATGCTGCCGGTCCGCTGCAGTTTGAGGCTGCGGCCCAGGGCGCTGGGGCGGTAGTCGAGCTGGCGGGCGGCGGTGAGGACGCGGTCCCGGGTGGCCGCGCTGACCGACCCGGTGCCCGACAGCACCCGCGAGACGGTCGCGACACCGACTCCGGCGGTGGCGGCGACATCCTTGATCGTCACCGCTCGGCGGCTGATCGGCACCGCTCACCTCCCCCATCGGATGGGATCATCTTCCCAGGTGGTCCCGTTGTGGAAACGATTCCATTATGCATCCGTTCCACCCGGTTCCCCGCCCTTGGGGGCTCGTGCGGTACGGCCCCGGCCTGCGGCATCACCCGGAAAGCTGATGGATCGCCTCTTGACAGGACATAGTGCTCCTGATGAAGTTCGTTGGAAACGTATTCATGGAGGGGGTTTCCCGATGGCCCAGATCGTGCTGGACAGCGTCGACAAGATCTACACCGGTGGCGTCAAGGCGGTGGACGCGCTGAGCCTGGAGATCCGCGACGGCGAGTTCATGGTGCTCGTCGGCCCGTCCGGCTGTGGCAAGTCGACGGCGCTGCGCATGATCGCCGGTCTGGAGGACATCAGCGGCGGTGAGATCAGCATCGGTGACCGGGTCGTCAACGACCTGGCCCCCAAGGACCGCGACATCGCGATGGTCTTCCAGAACTACGCGCTGTACCCCCACATGACGGTCGAGGCGAACCTGGCGTTCGGCCTGCAGCTGCGCGGCACCCCCAAGCCGGAGATCAAGAAGCGGGTCGCCGTGGCCGCCAAGATGCTGGGCCTGGAGCCGTACCTCAAGCGCAAGCCCGCCGCCCTCTCCGGCGGCCAGCGGCAGCGCGTCGCGATGGGCCGGGCGATCGTCCGGGAGCCGCAGGCCTTCCTCATGGACGAGCCGCTGTCCAACCTGGACGCCAAGCTGCGCGTCTCGATGCGCGCGTCGCTCAACCAGCTGCACGAGCGGCTGGGCGTCACCACCGTGTACGTCACCCACGACCAGGTCGAGGCCATGACCCTCGGCGACCGGGTCTGCGTGCTGCGCGACGGCAAGCTGCAGCAGGTCGACACGCCGCAGCGGCTGTTCGACAGCCCGGTGAACCTGTTCGTGGCGGGCTTCATCGGCTCGCCGTCGATGAACTTCGTCGACGCGGCGCTGACCCGCGACGGCGACACCGCCCATGTGGAGTTCGCCGGTTTCAAGCTTCCCGTCCCCGCGGACGTCTTCGCCGCCAAGCCGGGCCTGGACGGTTACATCGGCACCAAGCTGATCCTCGGCATCCGCCCGTCGGACTTCGAGGACGCCGCGCACGCCAAGCCCGACTGGGCCCTGATCCGGGTGACCTCCACCGTCACCGAGGAGCTCGGCAGCGAGATCAACGTCATCTTCACGATCGACGCGCCGCCGGTGCAGCACCAGGACACCCTCGCCCTGGCCCAGGACGCCACCGAGGGCGAGGAGGAGGACACCGCGATCCCCCTGATCGACAACAAGGCGCTGTGGACCGCCCGGGTCAACGCCCGCTCCCACGTCCGCCCCGGCCAGGAGATCGAGGTGGCCATCGACACCGCCAGCCTGCACTTCTTCGACCCGGTGAGCGGACTGGCCATCGGCCACCCGGACTTCGCCGCCAAGACCGAGGCCGAGGCCGGCGCCGAGGCCTGATCCGCCCGCTCGTCACCGACGCCCCCGCCGGGCCGTACCGGCGGGGGCGTCGGCCGTTCCCGCGGGCGGCCTGTGGACGCCCCTGCGGGCATGTGGCCTGGTGGCGCGGCGGGACCGGGCGCGGCGGGGAGTGAGACGCACAGGTCACCCACAGTGTTGTCCACAGGCTGTGGACGAGTGCGCCCGGCTGTGCGCTCGCGGCGGGACGGGCGCCCGCCGCGAGGTCACGGCGCCGCGGGCCTCACTTGACGGAGCCCGCGAGCACCCCTTGGACGAAGTAGCGCTGGAAGGCGAAGAAGACGATCAGGGGGACGATCAGCGACAGGAACGAACCCGGCGCGATGACGTCGAGGTTGGTGCCGAACTGACGGGTCTGCTGCTGGATCGCGACGGTCAGCGGCTGGGAGCCGCGGTCGGCGAAGATCAGGGCGACGAGCAGGTCGTTCCAGACCCACAGGAACTGGAAGATCCCGAGGGAGGCGATCGCCGGTCCGCCGAGCGGCATGATCACTCTGCGGAAGATGGTCCACTCCGTGCCGCCGTCCATGCGGGCGGCTTCCAGGAGGTCGCGGGGGATGCCGGCGAAGTAGTTGCGCAGCAGGAAGATCGCGAACGGCAGGCCGAACGCGGTGTGGAACAGCACGACCCCCGGGATCCCGAACAGGTGCAGGCTCCCGTAGAGCTTGGCGACCGGGATCAGCCCGACCTGGACCGGGACCACGAGCAGGCCGATGACGACCAGGAACAGCCAGTCGCGGCCGGGGAACTCGATCCAGGCGAACGCGTAGGCGGCCAGCGACGCCACGACCACCACCAGCACGGTGGTCGGCACCGTGATCAGGATGGTGTTGACGAAGCTCTGCGTCATGGTGTCGTTGTGCAGGAGCGTGTCGTAGTTGCCGAGGGTGAGCTGGGCCGGTTTGGTGAACACCGTCCACCACCCGCCGGCGGAGTTGTCGGTCGAGGAGCGCAGCGAGGCGATGAACAGGCCGATGGTCGGCACCAGCCAGATCAGCGCCACCACGATCAGAACGGTCTGCGCGAACCCGCCGCCGAGGCGGTTGACCAGCCGGGAGGCCAGCCCCCGGTGCGGCGCGCCCATGCCGGTCGCCTGCTCCTTGGCGGCCGGGTCCGCCACGGCCACGTCGCTCACCGCGTGCTCGCTCATGCCTGCTCCTGCCGGAATCGCCGGATGTTGAAGATCATCGCGGGCAGCACGAGCAGGAACAGCACGATCGCGATCGCGCTGCCCAGCCCCTGGTCGCTGCTGCCGCCGGTGAAGGACTTGAGGTACATCTGCAGGGCCAGCACGTTCGCGTTCTGCTGCGACGCCCCCGGCGCGATGATGTACACCAGGTCGAAGATCTTCAACACGTTGATCACCAGGGTGACCAGCACCACCAGCAGCACCGGCGCCAGCAGCGGGATGGTGACCCGCCGGAACACCTGCCACTCGGTCGCGCCGTCGACCCGCGCCGCCTCCAGCGCGTCCCGGGGGATCGCGGCCAGACCGGCGCCGATCAGCACCATCGCGAAGCCCGCCCACATCCAGATGTAGGCCACGATGATCGACGGGGTCACCAGCGACGGTCCCAGCCACGTCACCCCGCCGTAGGGGGGCGCGAAGTTGGAGGCCGCCACCCGCACGGTGTACGACCCGGCGGGCAGGTCCTTGAACGTGAACGTGCCGTCCGCCCGCGAGGTCGCGCGGGCCGCGACCTTGCCGCCGGAGACCGCCTCGAGCCGCAGCTTGGGCAGGCTCTTCTCGTTGGCGTCGATCTGGTTGGGCGCGCCCTTGCCGCCGGGGGTGAAGTCCAGCCACGTGGTGCCGGTGATGGTGCCCGGCGCGGGGGTGGCCGCGCGGGCCCGTCCCAGCTTCGCCTGCCGCTCCGGCGGGACCGCGACCAGCGGCAGCAGCACGCTCTGCCCCGGTCGCACCTGCGCGGTGGTCTCGAACGCCCCGCCCGGCACGCTCTTGAGCGGGCCGCCGTCACGGGGATGGGCGCCCGGGTAGGCGGAGGACTCGGTGAAGCTGTCGTGCACCCCGACCACGACCGCGTTCAGCACGCCCTGGTCGGGGTCGTGGTCGTAGACCAGCGTGAAGATCACACCGGCGGCGACCATCGAGATGGCCATCGGCATGAACACCACCAGCCGGAAGGCGACCGCCCACCGGACCCGCTCGGTCACCACCGCGAAGATCAGGCCCAGCGAGGTGACCAGTGCCGGGGCGACCAGCACCCAGATCACGTTGTTCTTGATCGCGGTGAACGTCGCCGAGTCGGTGAACATCGTGACGTAGTTGTCCAGGCCGACGAAGCCGGACCCGTCGGCGTCGTAGAGGCTCCGCCACAGCGTGTAGCAGATCGGGTAGACCACCAGCAGGCCCAGCAGCAGCAGCGCCGGGAACAGGAAGCCGGCCGACAGCGCCGGCGGTGGGCCCAGCCGCCCGCTCCCGCCTTCGGAGGGCGCGAGGGGCGGCTGGGCCGGGGCATCGGCCCCGACGGAGACGGCGGCACCGGCGGCTGGGCCGGCGGTGGGCTCGTCCGGGGGTGGTTCGGGGTTCGATGCCATGGGTTCTCCGGTCAGTTCTTGAAGGCCTTGGCCGCTTCGGCCTCGAGCTTGGCCGCCGCGCCGTCGACGTCGGTGGGCTTGGTCAGGAAGTCCTGCAGGGCCTTCCACTCGCCCGCGCCCTTGGTGCCGCCGAACGCCGCCGGCGCCAGGTCGGACATGTCGAACCGGAATCCGTCTCCGACGTCCACCAGTGCCTTCGCGATCGTCCGCTGGGTGTCATCGGGGTAGGAGCTCACGTCGACGCTCTTGTTCGGGGAGGTGAAACCACCCGCCTTCGCCTCGATCGTCGCCGCCTCCTTGGAGGCCAGGAACGCCACCAGCTGCTGGGCGCCGGGCGAGTCCTTCAGCACCGCGGCCGCGTCACCGCCGCCCACCACCGGGGGCTGCGCGCCGACCTTCGGGAACGGGAACACCTTCGCGTCCGTGCCGACCTTGGCCTTGGTGTCCTTGCCGATGTTGACCGCCACGAAGTCGCCCTCGTAGACCATCGCGGCCTTGGGAGGAGCACCGAAGGTGTTGGTCACCGACTTGGGGAAGTCGGTCTGCAGCGCGCCCGACGGGCCACCGGCGATGTAGTTCGGCTTGCCCCAGATCTCGGCCAGCGTCTTCAGCGCCGTCTTCACCGTGGGGTCGGTCCACTTCATCTCGTGCTTGGACAGCTTGTCGTAGTTGTCGGCGCCGGCCTGCGAGAGGTAGACGTTCTCGAACCAGTCCGTCAGCGTCCATCCGTCGGCGCCGCCGACCGCGAAGGGAGGCGTGCCCGAGTCCGCCAGCGTCCCGGCCGCCTTGACGAGGTCCGGCCAGGTCGCGGGAGGCGTGGTGATCCCGGCGTCGGTGAACGCCTGGGACCGGTACCACACCGTGGACTTGTTCGCGGCCTTGAAGTAGACGCCGTAGAGCTTGCCGTCCACCGAGCCGAGGTCCTGCCAGATCTTGGAGTAGTTCTGGCCCATCGCCGTGACCACGTCCGGGCCCAGCGGCTTGACCCAGCCCTTCTTGACGTACTCCACCAGCACGCCCTGCTGCGGGATCATCGCCACGTCCGGCGCCTGGCCACCGGCGATCTTCGACCCCAGCACGGTGGCGAGGTTGTCGCCCGTCGAGGTGTACCGCACGGTGGCGCCGGTCTTGGCCTTGAAGGCGTCCAGCACCTTCTTGAAGTTGGCCTGCTCCTGCCCGGTCCACACCGCGTAGATGTCGAGCGTCACGCCCTTGAGGGCGGTACCGCCCGATGGCTGCGCGTCGTCCTTCTTGCCGCCGCCGCACGCGGTGGCCGCGAGCAGCAAAGCCGCCCCGACGGCGGTCCATTTAAGGTGATTGCGCATCTCTAACCTTCCTGTCCTGCCGGCTCGGCCACCTGGGGGGACCCCCAGATCGACGCACCGGACTCGAGATCGAAGAAGTGCAGACGCCCGGTGTCGACGTGCGCCCGCACCGGATCGCCCACCTTCACGGCGGTGCGGGGGGAGAACCGCGCGACCATGTCGGTCCGCGACGCCTCCAGCGCTCCCAGCACGTCGGTGCCCGCGTCGCGGGCGAGCTCCTTGGTGTCCTCGGTGACGACCTGCGCGGCGTCCACGCCGAAGTGGACGAGCACGTCCGAGCCCATCGCCTCGACCAGGTCCGCCGTCGAGGTGAGCAGGGCCCCGTCGCGGACCTCGACCAGCGCGGCGTCCTCCATGTCCTCCGGCCGGATCCCGACGATCACCTGCCGGCCGATGTGCTCCTCCAGCGCGGGCCGGTTCTCCAGCACCTCGGCGGCCAGCGTCAGGCTCTGGCCGCCGATCTCTACGTGCAGGTCGCCCGCCGTCCCCGTCAGCGTGCCCTGCAGCAGGTTCATCGCGGGCGAGCCGATGAATCCGGCCACGAACAGGTTCGCGGGCCGCTCGTAGAGCTCCTGCGGCGGCGCGACCTGCTGCAGCTCACCCTTCTTCATCACCGCGACCCGGTCGCCCAGCGTCATCGCCTCGGTCTGGTCGTGCGTGACGTAGATCGTGGTCACCCCGAGGTCACGCTGGATGCGGGCGATCTCCGCCCGCATCTGCACGCGCAGCTTGGCGTCCAGGTTCGACAGCGGCTCGTCCATCAGGAACGCCTGTGGGTCCCGGACGATGGCGCGTCCCATCGCGACCCGCTGCCGCTGGCCGCCCGACAGGTTCCGCGGCTTGCGGTCCAGGTGGTCGGTCAGGCCCAGGACCTCCGCGACCTCGTCCACCTTCTTGCGGATCTCCGCCTTGGCCACCTTGCGCAGTGACAGCCCGAAGCCGATGTTGTCGCGCACCGACAGGTGCGGGTACAGCGCGTAGCTCTGGAAGACCATCGCCACGTCCCGGTCGCGTGACGGCACCCGGTTGACCACCCGGCCGCCGATGTTCACCACACCCTCGGAGATCTCCTCCAGACCCGCGACCATCCGCAGCGCCGTCGTCTTTCCGCACCCGGAGGGACCTACCAGGACCAGGAACTCACCATCGGCGATACGCAGGTTCAGGTCGGTCACGGCCCGGGTGCCATCGAGATAGACCTTGCCCACACCCTCAAGCACGACCTCAGCCACGGCATCTCCTCGATTTACGGGCACATCGGCAATCCCAAGGCAACCTGACGGCAATCCGGGGGACACGAACACCCGTCGTACTGCCCATGCGATCACTCACGCAACGCCTGGCGCACGGTTCGTGAAGAGATCGTTACGTAATCACCCAACGGCCGATATGCACGGACATGACAAATCCCCGCCGTATCCTCGCCTCTGAAACGATCCAAAGGACGGGAACGGCGGGGATTCCGCAGCGCGGCCCGGCGGGCGCGCTCAGTGCCCGACGACCACCAGGCCGCGGTCGACGAGGTTCATCCGCTCGTAGCCGTCCTCGGTGCACACCACGATGTCCTCGATCCGGGCGCCGTGCGCCCCGGGGTAGATCCCCGGCTCGATCGAGAACGCCATGCCGGGTTCGAGGGGCTCGGCGTTGCCCGAGACGATGTACGGCTCCTCGTGCGTCTCCAGCCCGATGCCGTGCCCGGTGCGGTGCACGAAGAACTCCCCGTACCCGGCCTGGGCGATGAGATCGCGCGCGGCGGCGTCCACGGCCTCCGGGGTCACCCCGGGCCGTACGGCGTCGCACGCGGCCTGCTGGGCGGCCTGCAGCACCTCGTAGTAGGCCAGGAAGCCCGGCGGCGGGTCACCCACGCTGTAGACCCGGGTCTCGTCGGAGCAGTAGCCGCTGGGCATGGTGCCGCCGATGTCGACCACGACCGGGTCGCCGGCCTCGATGACCCGGTCCGACAGCTCGTGGTGCGGGCTGGCGCCGTTCGGACCGGAGCCGACGATCACGAAGTCGACCACGGCATGGCCCTCCGCGATGATGGCCTCGGCGATGTCCCTGCCGACCTCGCGTTCGGTGCGGCCCGGCCGCAGTAGCGCCGGAACGAGCCGGTGGACGCGGTCGATGGCCGCCCCCGCCTCGCGCAGCGCCGCCACCTCGGCGGCGCTCTTACGCATCCGCAGCCCGCGCAGGACCCGGCCGGCCGGCACCTGGGCGGCGGCCGGCAGCGCGTCCCGGAACCGCAGGGCCATCACGGCCCA
Organism: Actinomadura scrupuli; assembly: GCF_050971785.1. Lineage (NCBI taxonomy): Bacteria > Bacillati > Actinomycetota > Actinomycetes > Streptosporangiales > Thermomonosporaceae > Actinomadura > Actinomadura scrupuli. The sequence goes on from NZ_JBPCCU010000003.1 coordinate 784,146, forward strand.
CATCCGGTCGGCGACGCCCACCGAGGCCAGGTCGCGGGGCAGCCGGGAGGCCACCAGCGCGAACGGGTCGTCGGTCTCGTCCCACGCGACGAGCTCGATGCCGAGCGCGCCCGCCGGGGAGGCCTGCGCCGCGGGCAGTTCCAGCCGGGGCACCACCAGGAACGGGTCATCGGCCGCGGGCACCACCAGGCACGTCAGCCGCTCCAGCTGGATCGCGTCATAGCCGGTGGTGTACCGCAGGTCGGGCCCGGGAGTCAGCAGGACCGCGCCCAGGCCGTGCTCCGCGGTGGCCTTCTGCACCTGGGCGAGCCGCCCGGGTGGATACAACTCCGTCGTCACATCCGTCTTCACAGTCCTCCATCTAACCTCACCAGGGCGGACCGGGCGGCGCCCGCACCCCAGGTCCGGCCCGGCGGGGCCCGGAGGCAGCCGCCGTCCCGGCCCCGGGGGCACCGCCTCGTGGCGGTACGGGCGTCTTGGTGCGACGATGGCCCTGTGCCTGGACTGATGCTGCTGGATACCCCGTCGCTGTACTTCCGCGCCTTCTACGGCGTGCCCGAGTCCGTGAAGGCTCCGGACGGGACACCGGTCAACGCCGTGCGCGGCCTGATCGACATGATCGCCCGGCTGGTACGGGACCGCTCCCCCGAGCGCCTGGTCGCCACCATGGACGCCGACTGGCGGCCGGCCTTCCGGGTGGCGGCCCTGCCGTCGTACAAGACGCACCGGGTCGCACCGGACGGCGGCGACCAGGTCCCCTCCTCGCTGGACGCGCAGCTGCCCGTCATCGAGGCGGTGCTGGACGCCGTCGGGCTGACCCGGCTCGGCGCCCCGGGCTACGAGGCGGACGACGTGATCGGCACCCTGGCGGTCCGGGCGGAGGGGCCGGTGGACATCGTGACCGGCGACCGCGACCTGTTCCAGCTGGTCGACGAGGACGGCCCCGTCCAGGTGCTGTACATCGCCCGCGGGATCAAGAACCTCGAGGTGCTCGGCGAGAAGGAGGTGGCCGCGAAGTACGGCATCCCCGGCCGCGGTTACGCGGACTTCGCGACGCTGCGCGGCGACCCCAGCGACGGGCTGCCGGGCGTGCCCGGCGTCGGGGACAAGACGGCGGCCGCCCTGGTGACCCGGTTCGGCTCCGTGCCGGGGATCCTCGCGGCCCTGGAGTCCGGGACCACCGACGGCTTCCCGGCCGGGAGCCGCCTCAAGCTCGCCGCCGCCCTGGACTACCTCGCCGCGGCCCGGACCGTGGTCCAGGTGGTGACCGACATCGAGCTGCCCGAGATCGACGACCGGCTCCCCCGTACCCCCCGTGACCCGGAACGGCTGGTGGAACTCGCCGACCGGTGGAATCTCGGCAGCCCGGTGAACCGCCTGCTGGCCGCGCTCGCCCCCTGATCCGCGGCTGTGTGTCAGCTGACACAGCCGACCCGCGCGCCGTGGACCAGCATCTCGATCTATGGCGGGTTTCCATCAGGACGAGAGGCACGGGGCGCCCGCACCACCGGAGTTCACCGTGTCGATGTACGGCGGCCCGGAGCCCGGCGCCCGGTGGGACGAGCCCGTCCCTGCCCTGGCGGCGGTGCTGACCGCGCTGCGACGATCCAACCACGCGACGGCCTTCGCCTCCTGGACGGTGACGACCATCGGCCTCGGGCTGGTCTTCCAGGCCCGCACGGCCTGGTCGGCCGGTTCCGCCTCGATCGTGCTGCTGGCCGCGCTGCTGCCGGTGCTGGCCCTGGCAGCGCGCGTGACCGTGCTCCTGGTCCTGGCGGGACGTGCGGGTGCGCAGGCGGTCGTCGGCGGCGCGTGGCGGGACGAGCCCGGCCCGTCCACGGGGGCCGCCGCCGGCGAACCACCCGTCCCCGGCGCGGCCGCCCCGTCCGGGCCGGCGAGCGCCGAGGAGCTGGAGTCCATGGAGGCGCTGGACCGGCTGATCATGCTGACCGCCGCCGTACGACGCCGGGAGGCGCTGGCGCACGCCGCACTGAACTGGGCCTACGCCGCGGGCGTGGCCTTCCTGGCGTGGAGCCTGCTGACGGCGCTGCTCACGGGGGGTTGATCGCCGGCACCCGTGACACCGGGTTCAGCGCCCCACTCCCCCTCTGTCCCGGGTGCCGGTCCCCTGACAACCCCTGACGTCAGGGGTTGTCAGGACCGCTGCGAGAGGTGTGAATTGGAGCCTACGGACCCCGCACCCCCGTCGTCCGGACGGGGCCGCACGGAAACGGATCCTCGGTGCTCGAAGGGACCACTCACCAGCCATTCATCCGCCGCCGCTTCTGGAACGACCTGACCGAGTCCGAGCGCAGCACCCTGCGCGCCTACGGCCGCCCCCGCACCTACCCCGCGAAGATCCCCCTCTGCTCGCAGGGCGACGGATCCGATCACGTGGTCATCATCATGACCGGCTGGGTGAAGGTGACCTCCTCCACCAGCGAGGGCCACGACGTCTTCCTGGCCGTCCGGGGCCCCAGCGACCTCGTCTGCGAAGGGGCGATGTTCGGGGACCGCAGCCGCTCGGCGACGGTCACCTCGCTCGGCCCGCTCAACACCCTGGTGGTGCCCGCGGGCCGGTTCACCACGTTCCTGGACGGCCACCCCCGGGTCTCCCGGATGGTGACCGGGACCGTCGTCAACCGCCTCGACGACGCGGACCGGCGGGCGCAGGCCCACGCCACGGGCGGCGGCGCGCTGCGGATCGCCGATCTGCTCATCTACCTGGCCGAGCTGTCCGAGCACTACGAGCAGCACGACCCGCCCGGCTCCGACGGCGGCATCCTGATCCACCCGCAGCTGTCCCAGGCCGAGCTGGGCAGCTGGGTGGACGCCTCCCGGGAGACCGCGGCCCGGGCCTTCAAGGACCTGCGCGACCTCGGCCTGGTACAGACGGGCCGGCGGAAGATCACCGTCATGGATCTGCCGGGGCTGCAGCGCCACGCCGACCGGCTCCGCGCCGAACGCGGAGCCGAGCCGGGCGACGAGGGCGCCGGGCCGCCCGCCGGCCACCGGAGGTGACCGGCGGGCCCCCGGCCGGCGGCGATCCGGCCTGGTCCCCCGGTGGTCATGCGGTCACCGGCACGGCGATCGCCTGACCACCCCGCCGCGGCGGGTCAGCGGCGGGCACGGGCACGGCCACGGGACCAGCCGCCGCGCCAGTTGGTGCTGGTGCCGAACCCGGCCAGGTGCAGCGCCACGAAGAACAGGCCGAGCACGGTCAGGGTGCCGTTGTTGAACAGGTCGGACGAAATATTCGCCAGGTCCGCCACGAGGGCGATGGCGAAGACGATTGCCGCGATGAGAGCGAACATCGTTGTTACCTCCGGATCAGTTGCGCGCGCCACGTCGTGGCGCGTATAGGGAGTCTCCGGAGATCAACGGTTCAAACGGCGGAAATCGAAAGGACAGCCCCTTTACGGTGTAAGTTGCGGCCTGAACTCGGAGAACGCGAGCGGGTCACGGTTTGATCTCCCGCAACCGGCCGGTCTCGACCTCGTAGACGAATCCCCGGACCGACCCTTTCACCGGGATGAAGGGGTCGGCGAGGATCCGGGCGATCGACTGCCGGACGTCCTCCTCGAGGTCGCCGAACGCCTCGGCGGACCAGTCGGGCTTGAGACCGGTCTCGCGCTGGATCTGCGCCTTGAACCCGTCGTCGGTGAAGGTGAGCATCCCGCAGTCGTTGTGATGGATCAGGATGATCTCCTGGGTGCCGAGCAGCCGCTGGCTGATCGCCAGGCTGCGGCGCGCGTCGGCCGTGACGACCCCGCCGGCGTTCCGGATGACGTGCGCGTCCCCCTCGCCGAGCCCGAGCAGGCCGTACAGGTTGAGCCGGGCGTCCATGCAGGCCAGCACCGCCACCCCTCTGGCGGGCGGCAGCGGCAGGCCGCCCTTGTCGAAGCTCGCCGCGTATCGCCCGGCATTGGCCAGCAGTTCGTCCGTCACGCTCATGAGATGCCTTTCGTCGTCGGAGGGGCGGGACACCTCCACCATTGTCGAGTTTTCCTACTGGGTCAATATGTCATCACGGATGGTAGTGACCGCCCGCCCGGCCTGGGCGGACACCCGCCCGCGGCCGCGGCCGGTCCCCCGCTCGGGCGACCGGCAGGCGCCGGCTCGGGCGAGCGGGGGGGAGCCGGCTCAGGCGACCGAGGAGTAGGCGATGATGCCCCGGCGCATGGCGTCCATCGCCTGCCCGGCGGTGGCGCGGATCCGGCTGCCGCGGGGGGCCGCGTCGGCGACCTGGCCGAGCAGGTCCAGCAGCTGCTTGACGGCCCGGACGAAGTCACCGGCGGTCATGCCGGTCTCGCTGAGGACCGCGTCGAGCTGATGGCCGCGCGCCCACCGGTACGCCGCCCACGCGAAGCCGAGATCGGGCTCCCGCAGGAACGACACCCGGTTGTCCTTCTCCACCTCGTCGAGCTCGCCCCAGATCCGGACCATGGCCGCGAGCGCCTCCTGGACCCGGCCGGACGGCGTCTTTGGCGGGGTGGCGTCGTCGGGCTGGCGGGACTCGAAGACCAGTGCCGACACGCAGGCGGCGAGCTCGGGGGGCGTCAGCTCCTCCCAGATCCCGGCGCGCAGCGACTCGGCGGTCAGCAGGTCGAGCTCGTTGTAGATCCGGCCGAGCAGCCGCCCCTCCTCAGTGACGGTGCCGCCCCGGAGGTAGCCGAGCTGTTCCAGCACGGCGCAGACCCGGTCGAAGGTGCGCGCGATGACCTGGGAGCGGCTCTCCACCCGGCGCCGCAGCCCGATGGTCTCGCGCTCCAGCCGGTGGTAGCGCTCCGCCCACCGGGCGTGGTCCTCGCGCTTGTCACAGCCGTGACAGGGGTGCTGCCGGAGCTCCTTGCGCAGGCGGGCGATCTCGGCGTCCTCGTCCTGGCCGCCGCCGTCCCGGCCGCGCTTGGGGGCGTGGCCGTTCTCGCCGTACTTCTCGCGCAGGGTGGTGGCGAGGTCGCGGCGGTGCTGCGGGGTGCGGGCGCTGAACCACTTGGGGATGCGGATCCGCTCGACCGGCTCGACCGGCGCGGGGAAGTCCAGGATGGTCAGCCGCTTGACCTGGCCGTTGACGCTGAGCACCAGCGGAGCGGGGCCGTCCGACCGCTTGGCCAGGCCGGGGTCGATGACCACGCCGACGCTGGTGCGGCGCCCGGCGGGCACCACGATGACGTCGCCGGGACGCAGCCGCTCCAGGGACCTGGCCGCCTCCGCGCGGCGGGCGAAGGAACGTTCCCTCGACAGCTGCGACTCGCGGTCCGACAGGGCCCGGCGCAGCGCGGAGTACTCCATGAAGTCGCCGAGGTGGCAGGTCGCGGCCTCGGCGTAGCCGTCGAGGGCCTCTTCGTTCTTGTGCACCTGGCGGGCCAGCCCGACCACCGCCCGGTCGGCCTGGAACTGCGCGAACGACTCCTCCAGGAGGGTCCGTGCGCGTTCGACGCCGACCGCGCCGACGAGGTTCACCGCCATGTTGTAGGACGGGCTGAAGCTGGAGTTGAGCGGGTAGGTGCGGGTGGAGGCGAGCCCCGCGACCGAGCCCGGGTCGACGCCCGGCGACCACACCACGACGGCGTGCCCCTCGATGTCGATGCCGCGCCGCCCGGCCCGGCCGATGAGCTGGGTGTACTCGCCCGGGGTCAGGTCGGTGTGCGCCTCGCCGTTCCACTTGTCGAGCTTCTCGATCACCACCGAGCGGGCGGGCATGTTGATGCCGAGGGCGAGCGTCTCGGTGGCGAAGACCGCCTTGATCAGGCCCCGTACGAACAGGTCCTCGACGATCTCCTTGAAGCTCGGCAGCATGCCGGCGTGGTGGGCGGCGAGGCCGCGTTCCAGCCCGGCCAGCCACTCGTCGTAGCCGAGGATCCGCAGGTCCTCCTCGGCGATGTCGGCGGTCCGCTGCTCGACGTAGGCGCGGATCTCCTCGGCCTCCTCCTTGGAGGTCAGCCGGATGCCGGCGTACAGGCACTGGCCGACGGCGGCGTCACAGGCCGCGCGGCTGAAGATGAACGTGATCGCGGGCAGCAGCCCCGCCCGGTCGAGCCGCTCGATCACCTCGGGCCGAGCCGGCGGCCGGAAGCGGACGGGCCGGCTCTGCCGCCGGTGACCGGTGCGCCTGCCCTGGTTGACCTTCACCCGGCGGACCTCGTCCAGCGCGATGCGCCGCAGCTCGGGGTTGACCTTGTTGTGGTCGTCGTCGATGAACAGGTCGTACAGCCGGGTGCCGACCAGCATGTGCTGCCAGAGCGGCACCGGCCGGTGCTCGTCGACGATCACGGTGGTGTCGTTGCCGGTGTCGCCGCCGCGGACCGTCCGCAGCCACTCGCCGAACTCCTCGGCGTTGCTGACCGTGGCCGACAGCGCGACGATGCGCACGCTGTCGGGGACGTGGATGATGACCTCCTCCCAGACCGCGCCGCGAAACCGGTCGGCGAGGTAGTGCACCTCGTCCATGACGACGTAGGCCAGCCCGCTGAGGGTCGGGGAGCCGGCGTAGAGCATGTTGCGCAGCACCTCGGTCGTCATGACGACGATCGGGGCCTCACCGTTGACGCTGTTGTCGCCGGTGAGCAGCCCTACCCGGTCCGTGCCGTAGCGGCGCACCAGGTCGGTGTACTTCTGGTTGGACAGCGCCTTGATGGGCGTCGTGTAGAAGCACTTCTGCCCGCGGGCCAGCGCCAGGTGGACGGCGAACTCCCCCACCACCGTCTTGCCGGAGCCGGTGGGGGCCGCGACGAGGACTCCGTCTCCGGCTTCGAGGGCCCGGCACGCGTCGAGCTGGAACGGATCCAGCTCGAAGTCGTACAGGCCCTGGAAGTCCCGCAACGCGGGCCCGGTGCCATCTGCCCTCCTGCGGTGGGCGGCGTAACGCTCGGCCGGCGTGATCCCAGGGGAGCTCATGAAACGAGCCTACGGTTTGGTACCGACCGATTCCTACTCGGATAGCCGGTCAGCGGGTCTCGATCCCGCTCTTCTCGACCTCCGGAGCGTCCCGGTCGGTGTCGTCCAGGTCCAGCGGGGAGACCTCGTCGTCGTCGAGCCCGGCGTACGGGTCGGGGCGCGCCGCCAGTCTCTTGTCGTGGATCCAGGCGATGATCTCGGCCACCTCGAACAGGACGACGGTGGGCAGCGCCAGGGCCAGCATGGTGAAGGGGTCCTGGCTGGGGGTGGCGATGGCGGCGAACACGAAGATGCCGAAGACCAGCGACCGCCGGGACTTCCTGATCCGCGCGTGGGTCAGCACGCCGGCCATGTTGAGGATGATGACGAACAGCGGCAGCTCGAACGTCAACCCGAAGATCATCAACATGGCGGTGGCGTAGCCGAGGTAGTCCTGGACGCCGACCAGCACGGTCGTGTCGCCCGGCGCCAGCCCGACGAAGATCTGCAGGCCCTTGTCGAGGGTGAAGTACGCCAGCGCGCCGCCGGCGCAGAACAGCGGCACCGCCGCGGCCAGGAAGATGTAGGTCCAGCGCCGCTCCCTGCGGTACAGCCCGGGGGCCACGAACGCCCAGAGCTGGTAGAGCCAGATCGGCGAGGACAGCAGCGTCCCGATGATGAAGGCGATCTTGATGTGCACGAAGAATCCGTCGAAGATCCCGTGCACGACCAGATTGCACTCCCCGCCCAGGCAGTGCTGGGACGGCAGCCGTTTGTACGGCTCCTGCAGGACGTCCCAGACGGGGTTGAAGACCAGCCAGCCGACGGCCATCCCCAGGACCAGGCCGAGCCCGGCCCGCAGGACCCGCCTGCGAAGCTCCCGGATGTGCTCCATCAGCGGCATCCGGCCGTCGGGATCGGCGGACTGTCGCGGGCTCGTGAGCTTCATCGTCGGCGTGTCCGGGGGGTCGTCGGGCTCAGGAGGTCCTGTTGGCCTGGTCGGCCTTCGGCAGCGGCACGCCGTTGATGGCACCGCCGTCACCGGCCGGCAGCCCCTGCGGGTTCGCCTTCGGGGCCTGTGCCTGCGCCTCCAGGGCGGCGGCCTGCTCACGCAGCTTCGCGGCCTCGTCGCGGAGCTTGGCCTCCTGGGCCTGCTTCGGCTGGTCCTCGTCCATCAGGCCCTTGGTCTCGGACTTGAAGATCCGCAACGAGCGGCCGAGGGAACGGGCGGAGTCCGGAAGCTTCTTGGAGCCGAACAGCACCAGAACCACCACGGCAATGATCAGGATTTCCCAAACGCCAAGATCAGGCATATCGGTCCTCTTCAGCTGGGGAACTTCTCAGCTCGATGGTACGCCTCACGAGCATATGCCCTAGTCGCGGATCCGTTGTAGGGCCTGGAGTTCATCTGTGAGCGCCGCCTGTTTCGGCTCGAGCCGCCGCCGGGTCCGCTCCAGTTCACGTCCGAGCCTGGTCACGGCGACGAACACCCGGAACGTGCAGTACGCGAGCGCCAGCAGCCCCATGAAGGCGATGCCCACCGATGCCAGAACCCAGTCCACGTGCCCCACGGTAGCGGACCGGGCCGCTCCCCTCGCCCGCGGTTCACACGGTTTCGTAAAGTGCCAGTGCCCGCTCGGCGTCGGACCGGATCTCCGCCGCCAGGCCGGGCGGATCGGTCACCCGCCCCTGGTCGCCCAGCCGCAGCGCCAGCCCCCGCAGCCAGCGGGTGTCCCGGGTGCGCAACACCACCCGCAGCCGCCCCTCCCCCAGCTCCTCGACGCTCTCGCACGGGTAGTGGTCGGAGACCCAGCGGCCGGCCGGGGACAGCTCCACGGTGACCCGGACGTCCTCCGGCGACGGCCGGAACAGGCCACCGTCGACGTCGACGGGCTCGGCCTCGTCGGGCACCTGCGCGGCCACGTCCAGGATCGCCAGGTCCACGATCCGGTCGAGCCGGAACACCCGGACGGCCTCGGCCCGCCGGCACCACCCCTCCAGGTAGGCCTGCCCGTCCACGAACAGCAGCCGCATCGGGTCGACATCGCGCTCGGTGTTCTCGTCCCGGCCGGGCACGTAGTAGGTCAGGTGCAGCCGGCGCCCCCGGGTGAGCGCCTCCCGTACCCGCGCCAGCGCGTCACCGCGGGCGTCCACCTGCACCGACACCTGGCTGCTGACCGCGGCCACGGCGGTCCCCGCGGCGTTCTCCAGCTTGGCGATCACCCTGCTGAGCGCGTCCCGGTCCTGCAGGTCGGGGATCTCGGCGAGCATCCGCAGTGCCACCAGCAGCGCGCTGGCCTCGTCCACGCCCAGCCGCAGCGGCCGTGCGATCGACTCGGCCTCGGTGACGGTGATCTCACCGCCCTCGTAGGACAGGTCGATCGGGCAGTACGGGTCGGGCGCGCGCAACTCCACGCACCACAGCAGATTGAGGTCGTCGATCAGCTGCTTCTCGCTGATCCGGAAGGCCGCGGCGGCCTCGGCCAGCCCCACGGACTCGCGGCTCACGACGTACGGGACCAGGGCCAGCAGCCGTGACAGCCGGTCCGTCGAGGTGGAACTCATGCCAGAACCTGCTTCAGCTGCTGGATGACGGCCTCCCGGAGGTCGGGCGGCCCGAGCACGACCACGTCGTCGGCGAAGCGCGCGAGGTAGGGGGCGAACCACTCCACGTCGCTGAACGACAGGTCGGCGGCCTCCCAGGTCCCGTCGAGGGGCCGGACCCCGGAGGCCCAGCGCCGCAGCCCGTGCGCGGCGCCCCGGCGGAGCCGTACCGACGCGGTCCGCGGCTCGGCCGGCGGCTCGCCCCAGTCGAAGGCGATCGCCCGCACGTCCACGCCGTCCGGCACGACGACCGTGCCGGCCGGGCCGTCGCCGGCGACGTCCCCGATGATGCGGCTGAGCCGGAAGACCCGCACCGCGTCGCGGTCCCGGTCATGGCCGACGACGTACCAGCGGCCCCGCCGGCTCACCACGCCCCACGGCTCCAGATGACGCCGCGACGCCCCGGTCCGGCCCACCCCCTGGTAGCCGAAGGCCACCGGCCGGTGGTCGCGGACGGCCTTCCACAGCGCGGGAAAGGCCGGGTCGTCGGCGTCCACCCGCGGCTCGATGCCCACGGCGGCGCCCTGGTCGCGGGCGTCGGTGTCGACGCCCGCCGCGCTCAGCTTGAGCAGTGCCCCGGAGGCCGCCTCGGCCAGGCTGGCCTGCTGCCAGACCCGCGCCGCCAGCCCCAGCACCGCGGCCTCGTCGGGCGTCAGGTGCAGCTCGGGCAGCTCGTAGGCCTGCCGGGGGATGCGGTAACCCGGCTCGTCGGCCTCGTCCGCGCCGATCTCCAGGGGGATGCCGAGCTCGCGCAGCTCCTCCTTGTCACGCTCGAACATGCGCTTGAACGCCTCGTCGGAGTCCGGATATCCGGGCACCGCCCGGCGGATCTGCCCGGCCGTGAGGAAACGCCGGGTCGCGAGCAGGCAGACCACCAGGTTCAGCAGTCTCTCGGTCTTGCGGCGCGACACGACGCCACCACCTCTCCTTCGAACGGGATGTGGCGAGCTCCGCCGATCCGTCCCGCCACGACGCTACCGTTATCGGGTGATCCGATGGCGCAAAGGCAGCGTAGAAGGCGTCCGCCGTGAGTGGCCAGGGGCGGTCGAGCTCGACGTGGTGATCGACGGCTCCCCGGCCAGGGCGCTCGCCTACCCGGCGCTCGTCGGCCGCCCCGAGCCCGGCGACACCGTGCTGCTCAACACCACCGCCCTGGCGATGGGCCTGGGCACCGGCGGCTACGCCATGGTCGTGGCGGTGCCGGACCGGCTGCCGCCGGACCCGTCCGGGCCCGGCCACCTGGTGAAGGCCCGCTACACGCCGCTGCAGGCCACCGTACTCGGCGCCGACGAGCAGGACTCGCCGCACCACGCGCTGCTGGCCGACGCCGACACCCTGGACGGCCTGCCCGTCATCGTCGCCGACCTGCACTCGGCGCTGCCGCCCATCCTGGCCGGGCTGCTCGCGGCCCGCCCCGGCACCCGGGTGGTCTACGTCATGCCCGACGGCGGCGCGCTGCCGGCCTGGTTCTCCATGTCCATCGCCCGGCTCACCGAGGCCGGCGTGCTGGGCGCCACGGTCACCACGGGGCAGGCGTTCGGCGGCGACCTGGAGACGGTGACCGTGCACACCGGGCTGCTGGCGGCCCGGCTCGTCCTGGACGCCGAGGTCGTGGTGCTGGCCCAGGGCCCGGGCAATCTCGGCACCGGCACCCGGTGGGGGTTCTCCGGGGTCGCGGCCGGTGAGGCGATCAACGCGGCCGCCGTGCTCTCCGGCCGGCCGGTGGCGTCCCTGCGGGTCAGCGAGGGCGACCTGCGCGACCGGCACGTCGGCGTCTCCCACCACAACCTGACCGCCTACGGCAGGGTCGCGCTGGCCCGCGCCGACGTCGTGCTGCCCGAGCTGCCCGGCCCGTTCGGCGCCCGGGTCCGCGAGCAGGCAGCGGCGCTCGGCGAACGCCACACGCTGGTCCCGATCCCGGTCGACGGCCTCGAGGACACCCTCAGGGACACCGAGAAGCAGTGGGGGGTCCGGCTGTCCACGATGGGACGCGGGCTCGACCAGGACCTGCCGTACTTCCTCACCGCCGCGGCCGCCGGACGGCACACCGCCGCCCTGCTCGGCCCGTAGGCCCGGGAGGCACACGTCCCGGGGCCGTGCAGATCCCGGGCCGTGCAGGTCCCGGGCCGTGCACCCGGCCCGGGGACGCGGGCCCGAGGTCAGTACGCGCCGAGGATGTCGACGACGTAGACGAGGGTGTCGCTGCCCTTGATGCCCGACTGCTTGAGGCCCTTGGCCCCGTACCCCTGCGCGGGCGGCACGACGAGCAGCGCGCGGCTGCCCACCTTCTGCCCGATGAGGCCCTGGTCCCAGCCCTGCAGGACCTGCCTGGCCCCGATCACGGTGGAGAACGGATGCCCGGCGGCGTAGGAGGAGTCGAAGGACCGGCCGTCCCGCCAGAGGTAGCCGGCGTACTGCAGGGCCAGCACCTGCCCGCGCTTCACCGGCGCTCCGGTGCCCTGGATCACGGTCCGCACCTGCAGCCGCGCGGGCGGCGCGATCTTCGGCACCGTCACCGGCGGGGCCTGCCCCGCCCGAGCCGCGCCCACCTGGGGCAGCCGGGCGTCGTTGAGCGGCCGGGTCGTCCCCTTGACCCCCGACTCCTTGGGGAAGGTGGCCACCAGGTCCAGGACGTACACCAGCGAGTCCCGCCCGGTGATCTGCAGCTGCGGGGCGCCCTTGTCGCCGTAGCCGTCCTTCGGCGGGATGACCGTGACGACCCGGCTCCCGACCTTAGCGCCGATCATGGCCTTCTCCAGGCCGGGCACCAGCTGCCAGGAGGGGAACGCCGCCGGGGTGTCCCCGCCGGCGTAGCTGGAGGCGATCAGCTTGTTCGCCGAGTCGTTCCAGGAGTAGCCCGCGTAGTCGGCGATCACTAGGTCGCCCTTGTGCACCTGCGGGCCCTTGCCCTTGATCACGGTGCGGCTGGCGAACTTGCCGTCCGGCTTGGACGAGGGGATGGTGACGGTCGGCCGCCGCCCGAACTCCCCCTCCACCTTCACGCCGGGCCCGTCGCCCCCACCGCACGCCGACGGCAGCAACAACAACGGCGTGCACAGCACGGCGGCCAGACGTGCGTCTCGGCGCATGAAGGATCCCCCCCGGGAGCGGCTGGTGAGCAGCGGAGCGCTCACATTACCGCCTGGGGGCCTCCTGGAGGCTCACGACTCACATACCGGCGATGAGCTTGTCCACCCTCTCGTCGACCGACTTGAACGGGTCCTTGCACAGCACCGTCCGCTGCGCCTGGTCGTTGAGCTTCAGGTGCACCCAGTCGACGGTGAAGTCGCGCCGCTTCTCCTGCGCCTTGCGGATGAACTCGCCGCGCAGCCTGGCCCTGGTGGTCTGCGGCGGCACCGACTTGGCCTCGAAGATGTCGAGGTCGCGCGAGACCCGCTCGACCGCCCCGCGCTTCTCCAGCAGGTAGTAGAGCCCGCGGCCACGATGCACGTCGTGGTAGGCCAGATCCAGCTGGGCCACCCGCGGCGAGCTGAGCGGCAGGTCGTACTTACGCCGGTACCGCTCGATGACCTGGTACTTCGTCACCCAGTCGATCTCGCGGGCGACGGTGTCCAGATCACCGGTCTCCACCGCCCGCAGCGTCCGCTCCCACAGGTCGAGGACCCGCTTGACGGTCACGTCGCCGCCGTGCTTGTCGACGAAGTCCTTGGCCTTGGAGAAGTACTCCCGCTGGATGTCCAGCGAGCTCGCCTCCCGGCCGTTGGCCAGCCGCACCTTGCGCCGGCCCGTCATGTCGTGGCTGACCTCGCGGATGGCCCGGATGGGGTTCTCCAGGGTGAGGTCCCGCATGACCACGCCCGCCTCGATCATGCGCAGCACCAGGTCGGTGGCGCCGACCTTGAGCAGCATCGTGGTCTCGCTCATGTTGGAGTCGCCGACGATGACGTGCAGCCTGCGGAAGCGCTCCGCGTCCGCGTGCGGCTCGTCCCGCGTGTTGATGATGGGCCTGCTGCGGGTCGTGGCGCTGGAGACGCCCTCCCAGATGTGCTCGGCCCGCTGCGACACGCAGTAGACCGCCCCGCGCGGGGTCTGCAGCACCTTGCCCGCCCCGCAGATGATCTGCCGGGTCACGAGGTACGGGATGAGCACGTCCGCCAGCCGGCCGAACTCCCCGTGCCGGCCTACGAGGTAGTTCTCGTGACAGCCGTAGGAGTTGCCGGCCGAGTCGGTGTTGTTCTTGAACAGATAGATGTCACCGGCGATGCCCTCCTCACGGAGGCGCCGCTCGGCGTCGACGAGCAGACCCTCGAGGATCCGCTCCCCCGCCTTGTCGTGCGTCACCAGATCGACGACGCTGTCGCACTCCGGCGTCGCGTACTCCGGATGGCTCCCCACGTCGAGGTAGAGCCGTGCGCCGTTTCGAAGGAACACATTGCTGGAACGACCCCACGAGACCACCCTGCGGAACAGATAGCGGGCCACCTCATCCGGTGACAACCGCCGCTGACCGCGGAAGGTGCATGTCACGCCGTACTCGTTCTCCAACCCGAAGATGCGCCTGTCCACACCGTGAGCCTATGCGGCCGCACCGCGTCATGGCACTGTCTGAGCCGCCCGGGTTCCCTGGGACATGCGGGACCGGCCCCTCACCTGCACGATCTTGCCCGAATGCGCCGGGCCGCCGGCCCCGCGCGAAAGGCGCTCCCGCCGCGTCCCCAGGCGCTCCGGGGCGCCCGCGGGAACGGCGATGGCCCCGTTCCACCGAACAGGGCCATCGCCTTTACGTTGTAGATCACAACCTGCGCCACGACCGGGCGCACGGTCCGCGCACGATCACCGGAGGGAGGTCAGGCGCCACCGTCCTCGGCCGGCGCCTCCACGTCCACGTCCGCCGCCGCGGCACCACCGGCGGCCTCACTCAGCAACGCGTCGATCCGCGCCGGGGGCAGCCGCCGGAACAGCCGGTGCGCCCGGTTGCGGTCCAGCACCGCCGCCTCCAGCGACTTGGCCTCCAGATGCCGGTCCGCGTCCTGCTGCTCCAGCGCGTGCACCGCCGCCTTCAGGGCCGCCGCCAGCGACATGTCCTCGGCGTAGGCCTCCTTCAGCGACGCCGCCACCGCCTCCGCCTTGCCGCCCATCGCCACGAACCCGTGCTCGTCGGCGACCGACCCGTCGAACGTCAGCCGGTACATCTGGTCCGTCGCCGCGTCCTCGCCCACCTGCGCGACCACGAGCTCCACCTCGTACGGCTTGTACTGCTCGGTGAAGATCGTGCCCAGCGTCTGGGCGTACGCGTTCGCCAGCCCCCGCGCCGTCACGTCCTGGCGGTCGTACTGGTAGCCCGTCACATCGGCGTACCGGACCCCCGCCAGCCGCAGGTTCTCGAACTCGTTGTACTTGCCGACCGCGGCGAACGCGATGCGGTCGTAGATCTCGCTGATCTTGTGCAGTGCCCGTGACGGGTTGTCCGCCACGAACAGGATGCCCTGGTCGTACTGCAGCACGACCACACTCCGGCCCCGCGCGATGCCCTTACGCGCGTAGTCCGCCTTGTCCTTCGCCTGCTGCTCGGGAGCCACATAGAACGGCATGGACATCGGTCGATCCCCCTTCTACCGCAGCGGGGCGGCAGGACCGCCCGGAGCGTTGTAACGCCCATCGACGACAGCCTGCGCGAGCCCGCCCACCTGCTCGTCGGCGAGCCGGCGGTAACCGTCGGCCGTCACCGACGACACGACCGGGAAGATCCGCCGGATCAGATCCGGGCCCCCCGTGGCGGAGTCGTCGTCGGCGGCGTCATAGAGCGCGTGCACGCACACCAGCGCCGCGTCCTCCTCCGACAGCCCCTCGCGGTACAGCTTCTTCAGCGAACCCCGCGCGAACACCGACCCGGAGCCGATCGAGTGGTGATCGTGCTCCTCGTACTTCCCGCCCGCCGCGTCATAACTGAAGATCCGGCCGGACCCGCGATCCTCGTCGAAGCCCGCGAACAGCGGCACGACCACCAGGCCCTGCATCGCCATCCCCAGATTCCCGCGGATCATCGTGGCCAGCCGGTTGGCCTTGCCCTCGAGGGAGAGCGTGCGGCCCTCCATCTTCTCGTAGTGCTCCAGCTCCACCTGGAACAGCCGCACCAGCTCCAGCCCCAGCCCCGCGGTG
The DNA here is from genome assembly GCF_050971785.1 of Actinomadura scrupuli. NCBI lineage: Bacteria > Bacillati > Actinomycetota > Actinomycetes > Streptosporangiales > Thermomonosporaceae > Actinomadura > Actinomadura scrupuli. The sequence continues at coordinate 799,746 of NZ_JBPCCU010000003.1, forward strand.
CCCGCGATGGCGATCGCCGAGAACTCGTCGGCGCGGAAGACCTTCTCGATGTCCCGCTGCGCGATCACGTTGCCCGCGGTCGCCCGCCGGTCACCCGCCATCACGACGCCGCCCGGGAACGTGACCGCCACGATGGTCGTGCCGTGCGGGAGCTCGTCCCCCACCGGCGAAGCCGGCGGCGTACGCCGCGCGGGCAGCAGGTCAGGGGAGTACGACGACAGGAAATCCGTGAAAGACGACGACCCGGGGTCCATGAAGATCCCCGGGAGACGCCCGTACTGCGAATCGTGGGACGCCACGCGACTCCTTCCCTCCACTCACGCGGCCGGACCGCCCGGAACCCGCTGGCCGGCCCGACGTGACCTTGAAATCTCCTTAGACCCTACTGTCCCGGCAACGCACATGGGCGGCTGCGTGATCCCCAGCCGTATCCGCCCAGGGCGAACCCGTCAGCCACCACCGGACCACCCGAAACGCACACGCAGTGGTCGGTACGGCCACCCCGCCGCCGCCCGAGCACTACGATGACGGCGTGGTGTGGGGACCTCCAGGCCGCCCGGGACCGCCCCCGGGCGCGACTCCAGGGCCGGGCGGGCCCCCGGGACCGGGCTGGCCGAACCCGCACGCCCAGCCCACCTGGCCGAGCACCCCGCCGCCCCCGCGGCTCACCCCGCCGCCCCCCGACCCGCCGGGCACCGACCGCGACCACTTCACCGACCCCTTCGAGCAGGCCGAACGCGACACCCGCGCCACCGTCGCCGCACCCTGGTGGCCGCACGCCGCCCCCGTCCACCGCCAGCAGGCCCTCGCACCCCGCCTCCTCGGCCTTCCCGACCACACCTGGTGGATGTACGGCGCCTGGGCCCACTGGTACCGCCGGCACCCCGCCGACGGCCGCTGGTTCCCCTGCCCGCCCCCGCAGGCGACCACCACCCGGCGCAGCGCCTTCTCCCCCCACCAGGGCTTCGTGCCGCCCGCCATCCCCGCGGAACTACTGCCCACCGGCCCCGACTTCACCCACGACCTCGGCCTCCCGCTCGCCGTCGCCGGGACCCCCGTGTCCGGGGCCGCCGTCTACCGCCTCCGGCAGATCATCACCGAGGCCGCCCTCGCCCCGCCCGCGGACTACCCGCTCGGCTGGAGCCACTTCCTGCACGGCACCCCCAGCACCGTCGCCGCCACCTGGAGCACCATGCTCTGGTGCGCCGCCGTGCCGCTGTTCGACCCGCACGTCGACGCTCCCCTGCTCGACCTGTGGAAGCCCTACCTCGCCGAGCCCCTCGCCGACAACGGCAGGCTGCGCTGGCTGGTCTCACCGCTGCTGCGCACCACCATCGGGCTCTACGCCGAACGCCTGCACGCCGGCCGGCCCGACGCCGCCGGGCAGATCGCCCGCTGCATGGCCATGACCGCCCAGGCCCTGCGCGACGACCCCCGCTTCCAAGTGCGCGCCACCGCCCTGCTCGCCATGCTGGAGCCCATCCAGCTCAACCCCGCCGTCGACCACCACGTCCTCGGCTACGGCGAGCAGGCCGTCGAACGCGAATGGATCAAACGCTGCCCCGCCCCGCTGCTGTCGGCCGTCTTCGGCGACACCGCGCCCGGCGAGTGCTTCCAGTTCGCCTTCTACGACCTGGCCGTGGCCGTCACCCCGCTGTGCGGCGACCCCGACGGCACCGCCTTCCTCGAACCCCGGCACGCCGCGATCGCCCTGATCGCCGCCGACATGGCCGGTTACCGCCCCGACCTCGCCGGGCTCGTCGGCACCTGGCTCGATCCGGAACTGCGCGCCCTGCTGCTGTCGGTCCTGGAACAGCCGGACCATCCGCTGCGGGCGCTCTGGCCGGTGCGGGGGACGATGCCGGAGTCCCTGCGGCCCGCCAACGCCTCCGTCGCCCTCGACGTGCTCAGCGCCACCGCCGCGCTGGACTTCGCCTGGTGCCGGCTGGCGAAGAGCATCCCCGTCCCCCCGGACGGCTTCCGCGTCCCCGCGGCCTTCGCCGCAGTCCTGGACGAACCGCCCGCATCCGTACCGGGCCCCCGCGCCGCGGACGGCTCCGCCGGCCCGCCCGGAGAGCCGCCCGGAGAGCCGCCCGGAGACGAGGAGGAGGACGCGGCTCCGCCCCGGGAGACCGGCCGCTCCGACACCGGCCCCATCAAGATCTCGTGAGCTCGCCCCGGGCCCGGGGGCTCTGTCAGGCCGGCGCGGGCGCGTGCGGATAGGTCTCCGCGATCTCCAGCCGCTGGTGGCGCAGGAAGACGGCGCTCTCCCGCAGCTCCCCGATGGCCCTGCGGGCCCGGCCGTCCCTCGTGCGGTACGGCCTCCCAGCCGTCCGGCGGGACGGCGGCCGGATCCACGTCGGGGACGGTGAACGACAGCCGGGTCCCGCCGGCCGCCGTCCGCGTGGTCCGCACCAGGGTGCCGCTCACGTAGTCGGCCGCCCGCCGCAACGCAGCGGGATCGTCCTTGAGCTGCCCCATCCCGGTGTTGCACTCCGGGCAGAGCATGCCGCGCACCCGGCCCGTCAGGTGATCATGATCAACGTGCTCGGCCTTCGCGGTCCAGCAGACGGCGCACAGGCCCCGCTGCTCCGAGATCATCGCCTGCTCGTCGGCACCGCTGATGCCGTAGCGGTCGCGCAGCCGGTAGTGGCGCGAGGTTCTGGCCTTCTTCGCCTTCGTGCGCTCGGCCGGGCGGGAAGGATCGTCCAGCGCCGCGGCTCCCCGTTCGCGCTCAATGAGGGGGAACTACCCGACGCCGCTCTCGAGATAGTCCGCGGCCAGGCGCAAGCGCCAGGACTCGTCGTCGAACTGGCCGAGAGCACCGTTGCAGCTGAAGCACAACAGCCCGCGGAACAGGCCGGTCTCATGGTTGTGATCCACATGGACGGCGGGCGCTCTCAGGCAGATTCCGCCTTGCGTTGCGAGTAGCTCTTTCACCTCATCGGCGGTGATGCCGTATCTCCGCTTCAGGTGGTAATTGCGAGCGCTGCCGTGCTTCCGCCGCCTGATCTCGGCCATGATCGAGTTATGACACGGCTTGCAGTAATCCGTCAGGCCGTCATGGGCCGCCCGGTTACGGCCGAACTCCTCGAGAGCCTTGATCTCCGTACAGCCCGGACAGTACTTGGAACCTGCCGGGACGACCCGAGCCTCTCGAACCTGCTTGCCCTGCTCCGCCCGGCGCTTACGGTAGCTGGCCCTGGAGCGCACCCCGAAGCACGCCTTGCAATACCGGGCGTATCCATCGGACAGGCGCTTATTTAGACCGAATTCTGCGACAGGCTTCGTCTCGCCACAATCGGGACACTTCTTGACCGGGGATTTATGACCATCGGACATGGACCATTAGAGTATCCATATCCGAAGGTCATGTGGTCGATGAATGAATCGGCCATGCAAACCTGGCTGTCCAGCCAGATTGATGTCCGATTTATCACTGACCTCCCTTTTGTACGTAAGATCGGACAAATTCCTCGGCGTTCTCTTCGAGGACTTCGTCGATCTCGTCCAGAATCGCGTCGACGTCGTCGCTGAGCTTCTCCTGGCGCTCCTGAACGTCCTCGCCGGTCGCGGTCTGGGTCTCGTCGACCTCGTCGGTCCGCCTGGTCGTCTGCCGCTGTCCGCCGGTGTCCTTGGTGGCCATGTCATCCTCCACGCTCGTGCTGGGTACCCCCGACCCTACCGTCAGTGACACGAATCCAGCGGAAGCCATGATCTCTTCCGCCCGCCGCCGACGGTCTGGGGCCCTGCCGGGGTTATCGCCCGTGTGACAATCCCTGAAACGGGCAAACCGGTCACAGATATTGGGGGACCCCTGCCGACCCCGGCGCGGCGGCCTGTAACGGGCCGGTGACCGCCCGGCCGGCCGGGGGCACCCGGTGGGGCCGGACGAGCCGCCCGCGGCCCGCACGGCGCCCACAGGGCCGGGCGGAGGGCAACCGCCGCCCACCTGCCCGTCCGTCCGGGGAGCCGGGATCAGGTGCCGGTGAGCGCGGCGACGAGCTCGGCGGCCGTGCGGCAGCGGTCGAAGAGGTCGCCCACGTGCTCCTTGGTGCCGCGCAGCGGCTCCAAGGTCGGGACGCGCTGCAGCGACTCCCGGCCGGGGACGTCGAAGATGACCGAGTCCCAGGAGGCCGCGGCGACCGAGTCGGCGTACTGGCGCAGGCACCGGCCCCGGAAGTAGGCGCGGGTGTCCTCCGGCGGGTCCTCGATGGCCTTCTGGACCTCGGCCTCGGAGACGATCCGCTCGACCCGGCCCCGGGACTGAAGCCGGTTGTAGAGGCCCCGGTCGGGCCGTACGTCGGTGTACTGCAGGTCGACCAGCTGCAGCCGCGGGTGGGACCAGTCGAGGGAGTCACGCGTGCGGTAGCCCTCGAGCACCTCGAGCTTGGCGACCCAGTCGAGCTCGCGCGACAGCTGCATGGGATCGTCGCCCAGGCGGTGCAGCACCGACTCCCAGCGGTTCAGCACGTCCTTGGTGTCCTCGTCGACGTCGGCGCCGTAGCGGTCCTCGACGTACTTGCGGGACTGCTCGAGGTACTCCATCTGCAGTTGCACGGCGGTCATCTTGCGGCCGTCCCGCAGGGTGAGCAGGTGCTTGCAGCTGGGGTCGTGGGAGACGGCCCGCAGGCCCGCCACGGGCATCTCCACCGACAGGTCGACGGTGAGGAAGGAATCCTCGATCATGGCGAGGACCAGGGCGGTGGTGCCGAGCTTGAGGTAGGTGGAGACCTCGCTCATGTTGGCGTCACCGATGATCACGTGCAGCCGGCGGTACTTCTCCGGGTCCGCGTGGGGTTCGTCGCGGGTGTTGATGATCGGCCGCTTCAGGGTGGTCTCCAGGCCCACCTCGACCTCGAAGAAGTCGGCGCGCTGGCTGATCTGGAAGCCGTCGCCGCGGCCGTCGACCCCGATGCCGACCCGGCCGGCCCCGCAGACGACCTGGCGGGAGACGAAGAACGGCGTGAGGTGGCGGACGATGTCGGAGAAGGGCGTCTCGCGGCGCATCAGGTAGTTCTCGTGGCAGCCGTACGAGGCGCCCTTGTTGTCGGTGTTGTTCTTGTACAGCTGGATCGGCTGGGTGCCGGGCACCATGGCGGCGCGGCGGGCGGCGTCGGCCATGACCCGCTCCCCCGCCTTGTCCCAGATGACCGCGTCGCGGGGGTTGGTGCACTCGGGCGCGGAGTACTCGGGGTGCGCGTGGTCGACGTAGAGCCGGGCGCCGTTGGTGAGGATGACGTTGGCCAGCCCGAGGTCCTCGTCGGTGAGCTGGCTGGAGTCGGCGACCTCTCTGGCCAGGTCGAAGCCGCGCGCGTCGCGCAGCGGGTTCTCCTCCTCGAAGTCCCACCGGGCCCGCCTGGCCCGTGCCGCGGACGCCGCGAGGTACGCGTTGACGACCTGCGAGGAGGTCACCATCGCGTTGGCCCCCGGCTGACCTGGTACGGAGATTCCGTACTCGGTCTCGATCCCCATCACCCGCCGAACACTCATACGGCCGAGCCTAGTGCGCTTTCGCCGATGTCCCGAGAGGCACGACGTGATCGTGACAGGAATGGCCTCCGGCGGGGCGGTTCCGGCGGGCCGAGGGGGCGGGGCCGGGACGGCCGGGAGGGGCCGCGGGAGGAGGATCGTCGGCGCTGGTCAGCGCGGTGACCGGGGCGGGGCGGCGGGAGCGGCGGGGCGGGCGGCGGACGATCTACGGGAGGGCCGGGGCGGGACCCGGCCGGGCAAAAATTGTCCGAAATCGTTGCCCGGGGAGTGAGGGCCCGCTTCCGCTGGGTGATCACGCGGGTGGGGGTACGGGCCGTGGCATGCGAAGCGGCGGCCGCCCGTGAGGGTGACCGCCGCGTCCGCGTGCGTGCCGGGGTGCTAGAGGTACTGGCCGGTGTTGGCGACCGTGTCGATCGACCGGCCGGCCTCGGTGCCCTGCTTGCCGGAGACGAGCGTGCGGATGTAGACGATCCGCTCGCCCTTCTTGCCGGAGATGCGCGCCCAGTCGTCGGGGTTGGTGGTGTTGGGCAGGTCCTCGTTCTCGTGGAACTCGTCCACGCAGGCGGCCATGAGGTGCGCGACCCGCAGGCCCTTCTGCCCGGTGTCGAGGAACTGCTTGATGGCCATCTTCTTGGCCCGGTCGACGATGTTCTGGATCATCGCGCCGGAGTTGAAGTCCTTGAAGTACAGGACTTCCTTGTCGCCGTTGGCGTAGGTCACCTCGAGGAAGCGGTTCTCCTCGGTCTCGGTGTACATCCGCTCGACGACCCGCTGGATCATCGCGTCCACGGTGGCCTCGGTGGAGTTGCCGTGTTCCTTCATGTCGTCCGGGTGGAGCGGCAGTCCGGTGAGGATGTACTTGGAGAAGATGTCCCTGGCCGCCTCGGCGTCGGGCCGCTCGATCTTGATCTTCACGTCCAGCCGGCCGGGCCGGAGGATCGCGGGGTCGATCATGTCCTCGCGGTTGGAGGCGCCGATGACGATGACGTTCTCCAGGCCCTCGACGCCGTCGATCTCCGACAGCAGCTGCGGGACGATGGTGTTCTCCACGTCGGAGGAGACACCGGACCCGCGGGTCCTGAAGATGGAGTCCATCTCGTCGAAGAACACGATGACCGGGGTGCCGGCCGTGGCCTTCTCCCGGGCCCGCTGGAACACCAGCCGGATGTGCCGCTCGGTCTCGCCGACGTACTTGTTGAGCAGCTCCGGGCCCTTGATGTTGAGGAAGAAGCTCTTCCCCTCCTTGCCGGTCTTCTCGGCCACCTTCTTGGCGAGCGAGTTGGCGACCGCCTTGGCGATGAGCGTCTTGCCGCAGCCGGGCGGGCCGTAGAGCAGGACGCCCTTGGGCGGCCGGAGCTGGTGCTCACGGAACAGGTCCGCGTGCAAGTACGGGAGCTCCACGGCGTCGCGGATCATCTCGATCTGGGACGACAGGCCGCCGATCTCCTCGTAGGAGATGTCGGGGACCTCTTCGAGGACCAGTTCCTCCACTTCGGCCTTGTGGATCTTTTCGTAGGCGTAACCGGAGCGAGGCTCGAGCAGCAGTGAGTCGCCCGGCCGGAGCGGGACGCCCCGCAGCGGCTCGGCGAGCTTGATGACCCGTTCCTCGTCGGCGTGCGCGATGACCAGGGCGCGCTCGCCGTCGGCGAACACCTCCTTGAGCCCCACGACTTCGCCCTGCTCTTCGAAGTCGAGCGCCGCCACGACGTTGAGGGCCTCGTTGAGCATGACCTCCTGGCCACGCTGCAGGTCCTCCACCTCGATGGCCGGGCTCACGTTCACCCGCAGCTTGCGCCCGCCGGTGAAGATATCGACCGTTCCATCGTCTCGGGCTTCGAGGAAGACGCCGAAGCCGGACGGCGGCTGCGCCAGCCGGTCGACCTCCTCCTTGAGTGCGATGATCTGCTCTCGCGCCTCCTTGAGCGTCGCCACGAGACGCTCGTTCTGGCCCGTCACGGCGGCCAGGTTGGCTTGTACCTCTTGGATGCGCTCTTCGAGCACACGTGCTTGTCGGGGGGATTCCGCGAGCTTTCTGCGCAGCACCGAGATCTCTTCCTCGAGGAAAGAGAGCTGCGTTTGGAGGTCACGAACCTCTTTGTCGTGCTGCGCCTTACGCGCCCCAGCATCGTCACGAGCGGCCACGCCCCGTCACCTCCCACTGAAGAAGCCGACGACCTACTCAGACCCTACCTATCCGGAGCGGTTCCGTAACCTGCCTGATCGGTACTCATGTGGTTGCGGTCCGATCACAGGGCGTGGCGATTGTCACCCCTCCGCAGGGACGACCTCCGTCAGGGAACCGCAAAGACCGCGAAAAAGGCGGCATGGAGCCGGTAATCGTGCAGATTCTTCGTGTTCCGACCCCACCTCGTGGCCGCTTCGGGCCGTTGGCGGCATTTGTGAATTTGGTGTAAACCAAGTCACCCCGCGTAACGCAGTGACCTACAGCACACTTGGTGTCCGCGCGTGCCGCTCACCCTCCGTGGTCGGCGACCCGGCCCGGGTCGCCGGCGGGCGGCGCCGGGGTGGCCCCGGGAGCGGCCTGCGCGGCCGGGTCGCCGGTCTGGCCGGCCGCCCCGCCCTCCGCGTGCTCCCCGGGGTGGGCGCCCTTGGCCGGGCGGCGCCGGCGCCGGGGCGGCTCGACCCCGTCGGCCATCCGCCGGGCGGTCACCAGGAAGCCGGTGTGCCCGACCATCCGGTGGTCGGGGCGGACCGCCAGCCCTTCGACGTGCCAGGAGCGGACGAGCGTCTCGAAGGCGTACGGCTCGGCGAAGGCGCCGTGCCCGCGCAGTTCCTCGACCACCCGCGACATCTGGGTGGTGGTGGCCACGTAGGCGCAGACCAGCCCGCCCGGGATGAGGGCCTTGGCGACCGCGTCGACGCACTCCCAGGGGGCGAGCATGTCGAGGATGACGCGGTCCACCTCGGTCTCGGTGATGGCGTCCTCGAGGGAGCCGACGGTGAGCCGCCACGACGGGTGCGGCCCTCCGAAGATCCTTTCGACGTTGGTCCTGGCGACCTCGGCGAAGTCGGCGCGGCGTTCGTAGGAGGAGACCGTGCCGTGCTCGCCGACCGCGCGCAGCAGGAAGCAGGTGAGCGCGCCGGATCCGGCGCCCGCCTCCACCACCCGGGCACCGGGGAAGATGTCGGCCATGGCGACGATCTGCCCGGCGTCCTTGGGGTAGACGACGGCCGCGCCGCGCGGCATCCGCAGCGTGTGGTCGTGCAGGAGCGGCCGGAAGGCCAGGAAGTCGATCCCGCCGGAGGAGCGCAGCACGATGCCCTCGGGCCGGCCGATGATCTCGTTGTGCTCGACCCAGCCCTTGTGGCTGTGGAACTGCTTGCCGGGCTGGAGGGTGATGGTGTTGATGCGGCCCTTGGGGTCGGTGAGCTGCACCTGGTCACCGGCCCGGAACGGGCCGTGCGGGGTTCTGACGGTGACGTCGGTGGGTTCGCTCATGCCCGCAAGGCTATCGGCCGCGGAGGGCTGCCCCGGCGCGCACGGCGGCCGCCCGGCGCGGTCGCGGCGGGCCCGCCCCGGGCGGTGCGGTGCGGTGGCGCTCAGATGCCGGAGAAGACCCGGTTGACGTCGTCGGCGGCGAGCACGCCGTACACTTGGCCGGTCGGCTCGACGAGGAGGTACTCGCTGGCGGGGGCCTTCCGGACCGCCGAGATCAGCTCCTCGCCGGCGAGGTCCGCGGAGAGCGTGAGGTCGCCGTCCAGGCCGCGGGAGAGGTCCCCGACCTCGATCCAGGGGCGCCGGTTGTGCGGGGTGGCCAGCACCGCCCGCTCGTTGACCAGCCCGGTGGGGCGGCCCTCGTAGTCGACGATCACCAGGGCGCCCGAGCCGTCCTGGTTGGCGCGGCGTACGGCCTCGGCCAGCGGCACGTTCGCGGTGACGAGGGTGGCGGGCCGGGCCAGCAGCCGGGCCCGCAGGTGCGGGATCCGGTCCCGGATCCGCACGTCCCGCAGGGTCTGGGTGGCGCCGACCCACATGAACGAGGAGATCAGTGCGGCCCACAGCACCATGAGCCAGCCGTCGGCGCCGATGCCGCCGCCGCCGCGCGGCTCGGCGGGGAACACCGCGGCGAACGTGCCGGCGATCAGGAGGAGGACGGCGACGCCGCGGCCGAACCAGGCGACGATGACGGTGCCGGTCCGTGGCCGGCCGGTCACCTTCCAGATGAGGGCGCGGACCAGGCGCCCGCCGTCGAGCGGGGTGCCGGGCAGCAGGTTGAACACGCCGACGGCGAGGTTGGCGAAGGTCAGCGCCTGCAGCAGCAGGTCACCGACGGGCGGCAGCGGCAACAGGACGCCGGTGAGCAGGCCCGCCCCGGCCAGGACGAGGTTGACCAGCGGGCCCGCGAAGGCGATGAGGAACTCCCGGCCCGGGGTGGCCGGCTCCTGCTCGATGGCGGTCTCCCCGCCCAGGATGTGCAGGGTGACGGAGCGGACCGGCAGCCGGAACGACCGGGCGACCAGGGCGTGGCTGAGCTCGTGGACGAACACCGAGCCGTACAGCAGCACCGCGTAGACGAAGGCGACCAGGTAGCTCACCGGCGGGACGGCGATGTGGTCGGGGATCTGGCCGCCGAACCAGAAGGTGATGATGGCCGCGACGACGAACCAGGACGGCGAGACGTACACCGGGATGCCGAACGGCCGGCCCATGAGCAGCCCGGGCGGATTGCGCCCGGCCTGCCGCTCGGCCTTGTCGGGCTCGGTCTGTCGGGTGCGGGGTGCGCTGTCTGCCACGTCCTGATCGTATGCGCCCTGGCGATGGCCGCCGCATGCCGCCGGGCACGGCGGGCGCGATAGCCGTGATTTCCGTCGGGGGCGTCGCCTACGCTGCTCGGCATGACGACGACCGAGGCTGCCGCGGACCCCAGTTCCCCCATCCCGGTGATCGGTTCTCTCTCGCCCTCGCGGGCCGGCGACTTCATGACCTGCCCGCTGCTGTACCGCTTCCGGGTGATCGACCGGCTCCCGGAGCGGCCGAGCCCGGCGGCGGTGCGGGGCACGCTGGTGCACGCGGTGCTGGAGCGGCTGTTCGACCTGCCCGCGGCGGAGCGGACGGCGCCGGCCGCGCTGGCGCTGCTCGGCCCGCAGTGGGAGCGGCTGCTCGCCGACGAGCCCGCGCTGGCCACCATGTTCGGGCAGCCGGGCGAGGACGGGGCGGGCGAGGGCGGGGACGGGGCGGGCGGCGAGGGCGGGCAGGCCACGGACGGGCAGGGCGAGGCGGAGTGGCTCGGGCAGGCCCGTGAGATGGTCGAGCGCTATTTCACCCTGGAGGACCCGCGGCGGCTGGAGCCGGCCGACCGTGAGCTGTTCGTGGAGACCGTGCTGGAGTCGGGGCTGAAGCTGCGCGGTTACATCGACCGGGTGGACGTGGCCCCCAGCGGTGACGTCCGGGTGGTGGACTACAAGACGGGCACGGCGCCGCGGGCGGACTTCGAGGCGCGGGCGCTGTTCCAGATGAAGTTCTACGCCCTGGTGCTGTGGCGGCTGCACGGCCGGGTGCCCCGGTTGCTGCAGCTGATGTACCTCGGCAACGGGGAGATCCTGCGGTACGCGCCCGACGAGGCGGATCTGCTCGCCACCGAGCGCAAGGTGGAGGCGCTGTGGCGGGCGATCCGCCGGGCGATGGACACCGGCGAGTGGCGGCCGCGCAAGAGCCGGCTGTGCGACTGGTGCGACCACAAGGAGCTGTGCCCGTCGTTCGGGGGCACGCCGCCGCCGCTGCCGGAGGTGCCCGCGGCGGCCGTGGCGCCCGTCCCGGGCCCGGACTTCTCCGACGACGTGTAGCGGCGCGCCGAAAACCGGGTGACCGGGGCCGCGGGCGGCCGGTAGCGTGCCCGCCATGTCCTCCGCCGACGTCTACTTCTCGTGCGACATCGAGGCCGACGGCCCGATACCGGGCCCGTACTCGATGATCAGCTTCGGGCTGTCGGTGGCGGGCACCTACGACGGGGAGACGTTCAAGCCGCACCATCCGTTCGCCCGGACCTACTACGCGGAGCTGAGGCCGATCAGCGACGAGTACGTGCCGGAGGCGCTCGCGGTGTCGGGTCTCGACCGGGAGCGGCTGACCCGGGACGGCCAGGAGCCGGCGGCCGCGATGACGGCCGCAGCCGGGTGGATCCGGGAGGTGGCGCGGGCGGAGAAGGGCTTGGCGGTGTTCGCCGCCTACCCGCTGGGCTTCGACTGGATGTTCATGTACTGGTACTTCGTGCGTTTCGCCGAGGGCGGCTCGCCGTTCGGGCACTCCCGGTGCGTCGACATGAAGACGCTGTACGCGGCGCGGGCGAGGGCCCAGATCCGCCGGTCGACCAAGGGCCAGATGCCGCGTGAGCTGCTGTCGAAGCGGCGGCACACCCACAACGCGCTGGACGACGCGGTGGAGCAGGCGGAGCTGTTCCAGAACCTCATGCGCTGGCCCGGGCGCCGTACCGGCGCGTAGAGTCCACCCGTTCGGCGGGACCGCATCCTTCGCAGGGAGGAGGGCGGATCACCGTCGCGGAGGGGCAGCGACCAGGGATGACGCCGTACTTTGAAGGTGTGTCACCCCGAATCGCGCACCTGCACTGCTGGTCCAGGAGCCATCTGACCGTCTTGGACGGCCTGGTGGCACTGGCGCTGTTCGTGGTGGCGCTGCCGCAGCTGCTGTCGGCCCGCTCCCCCGGAGCGGGCTTCAGCAAGCCCGACGCCACGATGGTCGCGATCGTCGCCGTGGTGATGATGGCGCTGGCGTTCCGGCAGCGGTTCCCGGTGGCCGTGCTGCTCGTCGTGGTGGGCGGCAACGTCCTGATCACCGCCCTGCGCTACGGCCCGACCGTGGCCGAGGTGCTGGCGTTCGTGATCGCGGTGTACACCATCGCCGCGCACCGTGCCCTGGCGGTCAGCTCGATCTGCGGCGCGCTGGCGCTGGTGTCCTTCACCGTGATGGAGCTGGCGAGCCCCGGCGACATGAGCTCCGTCGCCGTGGTCACCAACGCGGCGCTGATCGCGGGCGTGTGGTGGCTGGGGCGGAGCCTGCGGCTGCGGCGCGCCTACCTCGCCGAGCTGGAGTACCGGGCGGAGCGGCTGGAGCGGGCGCGCGACTCCGACGCGCGGACGGCGCGGGTCGAGGAGCGGTCCCGGATCGCCCGCGAGCTGCACGACGTGGTCGCCCACCATGTGAGCGTGATGACCGTGCAGGCCGGCGCGGCCCGCCGGATCCTGGACAAGGACCCCGACAGCGCCCGCGAGGCGATGACCACGATCGAGGAGGTCGGCCGGACCACCCTGGACGAGATGCGCCGGATCGTCGGGGTGCTGCGCACCGAGCGCGACACCAGGGCGGCCGGGCCGGAGCTGTCCCCCCAGCCGGGCGTCCAGGAGGTCGGCGCCCTGGTCGATCATGTGCGGGAGACGGGCCTGTCGGTCCAGCTGTGGATGGAGGGCGAGCCCCGTCCGCTGTCGACGGGGGTCAACCTGGCCGCGTACCGTCTCATCCAGGAGGCGCTGACCAACTCGCTCAAGCACGCCGGGCCGCAGGCCCGCGCGTGGGTCCGGATCCACTACGGCCCGCGGGAGCTGATGGTGGAGATCGAGGACGACGGCCGCGGGGTCGCCGCGGCGCTGGCCGACAACGGGGACGGCCCGGGTCACGGGCTGGTGGGCATGCGGGAGCGCGTCGCCCTCTATGGTGGCGAGCTGAGGATCGGGCCACGTAGCGGCGGTGGTTTCGAAGTCCGGGCCCGGTTCCCCCTGGACTGATCGTTGAATTGAACGTTGGCCTGGAACGCTTGGACTAGAACGTTGGAGCTCGGTGTGACTGTCAGGGTCTTGCTCGTCGACGACCAGCCGCTGCTGCGGACCGGGTTCAAGCTGATCCTGGAGGCCGAGGCCGACATCACGGTGGTGGGCGAGGCCGGGGACGGGGCGGCCGCGGTGGAGTTGACCCGTTCGATGATGCCCGACGTGGTCCTGATGGACATCCGGATGCCGGGGATGGACGGCATCGAGGCCACCCGGCGGATCGTGCGCGAGCAGGCCGCCACCCACGACCCCCGCGTGCTGATCCTCACCACCTTCGACCTCGACGAGTACGTCATCGAGGCGGTCCGGGCCGGGGCGAGCGGGTTCCTGCTCAAGGACTCCCCGCCGGAGGAACTGGTCACCGCCATCCGTATCGTCGCGGGCGGCGACGCGATCGTGGCGCCCAGCGTGACCCGCCGGCTGCTGGACCGGTTCGCCACCCGGCTGCCCGCCGTGCGCAACGTGGGACCCCCGCCGGGGCTGGAGACGCTCACCGCGCGGGAGCGCGAGGTGCTCAGCCACGTGGCGCGCGGGCTGTCCAACGCGGAGATCGCCGCGGAGCTGGTGGTCAGCGAGACGACCATCAAGACCCATGTCGGGAACGTGCTGGCCAAGCTCGGCCTGCGGGACCGGGTGCAGGCCGTGGTGTACGCCTACGAGACCGGGATGTCGCAGCCGGGTCAGGGCTGACCTCGTGGTGACCCCTACTCCTGAAGGAGTAGGGGATCCCGGGCACTCCACCGTTGGACGGAGACCCGATTACCTTCCGTCGGCCGAGGTCCGCCGCGCCCCGGACCTCTAGCGTTGTAGGCACGGATCACCGCCCGGCCCGTCTCCGGGCGAGCGACCCCCCTTCAGCACCCCCGACGCTTTCTCCGAGCATTCCGACAGGGAGTTTCCACGTGACGAACACCGCCCCCACGACCGCCGAGGGGCTCCACGAGCCGGGCACGGGCGCGTTCGCCGCGCGCGCCGAACGCGTGGCCAAGGTCTACGGCACCGGCGATGCCCAGGTGATCGCGTTGGACGACGTGACCGTGGGCATCCCGCGCAGCAGGTTCAGCGCGATCATGGGCCCGTCGGGCTCCGGCAAGTCCACCCTGATGCACTGCATGGCCGGGCTGGACTCGGTGTCCTCCGGCAACGTCTTCATCGGGGACGTGGAGCTGTCGCGGCTGGACGACAAGCGCCTGACCCGGCTGCGCCGCGACAAGGTCGGCTTCATCTTCCAGTCGTTCAACCTGGTCCCGACGCTGACCGCGCTGGAGAACATCACGCTGCCCATCGACATCGCCGGCCGCAAGCCGGACCGTCAGTGGCTGGACACCGTCATCGACACCGTGGGGCTGCGCTCGCGGCTCAAGCACCGCCCGAGCGAGCTGTCCGGCGGCCAGCAGCAGCGGGTGGCGTGCGCCCGGGCGCTCGCCAGCCGGCCCGACATCATCTTCGCCGACGAGCCGACCGGCAACCTCGACTCCCGCTCGGGCGCCGAGGTGCTGTCGTTCCTGCGCAACTCGGTGCAGGAGATGGGGCAGACGATCGTCATGGTCACCCATGACCCCGCCGCGGCCGCCTACTCCGACCTGGTGCTGTTCCTCACCGACGGCCGGATCGTCGACCAGATGCCCGAGCCGACCGCCGAGAAGGTCCTCGAGCGCATGAAGGGCTTCGAGCTGCCCGGAGTGACCACCTCATGATGGCCAAGGTCACCCTCCGCAACCTGGCCGCGCACAAGCTGCGGCTGGCGCTCACCGCGCTGTCGGTCATCCTGGGCGTCGCGTTCGTCGCGGGCACGCTCATCTTCACCGACACGATGACCAAGTCGTTCGACGACATCTTCGACCGCGTCGGCAAGGGCGTCGCCGTCCAGGTCAAGGGCAAGGAGATCGTCAGCGGCGACGACGACGACGAGTCCCAGCGGGCACCGGTCCCGCAGGCCCTGGTCGGCACGCTGGCCAAGGTGCCCGGGGTCAGGAGCGCCACCGGGCACGTCCAGGGGTACGCCGCCCTGATCGGCAAGGACGGCAAGGTCGTCGGCGGCGGCGGGCCTCCGCAGTTCGGCGCCAACTGGACCGACGGCGGCGACGACAAGATCGCCACAGGGCGGGCGCCGCAGGGCCCCGCCGAGGTCGCGGTCGACGCGGAGACCGCGAAGAAGGCCGGCTACCGGGTCGGCGACCAGGCCAAGGTGCTGTCCCGCGAGAAGCCCCTGCCCGTCACCATCGTGGGGATCGTCGACACCGGCCACCTGAACGGCGCCACCTTCACCGTCTTCGACACCGCCACCGCCCAGAGACTGCTGTACAAGCCCGGCTACTTCTCCGACGTCACGCTGGCGCCACAGGGCGGGGCGGACGAGCAGAAGGTGCTCGCCGAGGTCAAGCGGGTGCTGCCCGCCGGATACGACGCGATCACCGGCACCCAGATGCGCAAGGACGCCAAGAGCGACCTCGACCAGATCATGTCGATCTTCCGGACGTTCCTGCTGGTGTTCGCGCTCATCTCGATCTTCGTCGGCGCGTTCATCATCTTCAACACCTTCTCGATGCTGGTGGCGCAGCGCACCCGGGAACTGGCGCTGCTGCGCGCCGTCGGCGCGTCCCGCCGGCAGGTCACCCGGGCGGTGATGGGTGAGGCCTTCGGCGTCGGAGTGGTCGGCTCGACCCTGGGCCTCGCCCTCGGAGCGGGCATCGCCACGGTGCTCCAGGCCTTCTTCAAGGGGCAGGGCCTGGACCTCAAGGGCGGGCTGGTCTTCACCGCGACCCCGGTCATCTGGGCGTACACGGTCGGCATCATCGTCACGATGGTCTCGGCGTACTTCCCGGCGCGCCGGGCGGCGAAGATCCCGCCGGTCGCCGCGATGCGCGACGACGTCGCCCTGCCGCAGCGCTCGCTGCGCATCCGGATCGTCATCGGGGCGGTCATGACGGCCGCGGGCGCGGCGCTGCTCGGCATGGGCGTCGGGGGGGTCGGCTCCCAGCCGCTCCTCCTGCTCGGCGTCGGCGCGCTCCTGGTCTTCCTCGGCGTGGCGATGCTGGCCCCAGTGATCAGCAAGCCGGTGGTGCGGGTGCTCGGCGCGGCCTACCCCAGGCTGTTCGGGCTGCCCGGCAGGCTGGCCCAGCAGAACGCGATGCGCGACCCGCGCCGCACCGCCTCGACGGCGGCGGCGCTGATGATCGGCCTGTCGCTGGTGACGACGGTCAACGTGATGGGCTCCTCGCTCAGCGCCTCCATCGGCCAGACGGTCGACCAGCAGTTCGGCGTCGACTACTTCGTCGGAGCCGAGAACGGCGGCGGTTTCAGCCCGGCGGCCGCCACGGACGTGGCCACCGCGTCCGGCGTCAGCAAGGCCACGCCGATCTACAGCGGTCGCCTGTCCGTCGACGGCAAGAGCGGCAGCTACACCACCGGTGCGACCGCCGACCTGATCGACGGCGCCAACGTCAAGATGCTGTCCGGAGGCACCGACCTCGGCGCCGACGGGATGCTCATCAACGAGGACGTCGCCAAGGACAAGGGCTGGAAGCCCGGCACCGTGGTGCAGGCGAAGTTCCCCAACGGCACCGAGCAGCGGCTCACCGTCAAGGGGGTCTACGCCAAGAGCGACTTCCTGGCCCCGCGGGTGCTGTCGCTGGCGGCCTTCCAGGCGCACACCAGCGGCCAGCTGGCCGACGGGATCCTCGTCGACGCCGCCAAGCCGAGCCCGGCCACCAAGACCGCGATCCTGCAGTCGCTCAAGGACTACCCGAACCTCACGGTCCAGGATCAGTCCGACGTCAAGAAGGACGCCCAGAAGGAGATCGACGGCCTCACCGTCTTCCTCAGCGTGATGCTGACCCTGTCGATCTTCATCGCGGCGGTCGGGGTGGTCAACACCCTGGCGCTGTCGGTGATCGAGCGCACCAGGGAGATCGGCCTGCTGCGGGCCGTCGGCATCAGCCGCCGCCAGCTGCGCAGGATGATCCGGCTCGAGTCGATCGTGATCGCGGTCTTCGGTGCCCTGCTCGGCATCGGGCTCGGCATCGCCTTCGGGACCGCCATCCAGCGCGGCGCCGCCGACGACGGCCTGCAGGTGCTGAACATCCCGTTCGGCACGCTGGTGGTCTACGTCATCGTGGCCGGGATCATCGGGGTCCTCGCCGCCCTGTGGCCCGCGTGGCGGGCCGGCCGGATGGACGTGCTGAAGGCCATCGGCGCCGAGTGACACCCGGCTGAGCGCGAGCACACGACGCCCCGTACGGTCCCCGGACCGTACGGGGCGTCGCGCTGCCAGGGGCCTCGCACTGCCAGGGGCCTCGCACTACAGGGGGCCGCGCCGCGGGCGGGTACGAGGACGGTCCCGGAAAAGACCGGACCCCGCCTCCCGGTGGTGGCCGGGAGACGGGGTCCTGCGCGCGGGAGGCGCGCTCAGGCCTGGGCGACCAGGCCGGAGGTGTCGGGCGGCGGAGCGTTCTCCGGGAAGTGGCAGGCCGCCTCGTGACCGGGCTTGAGCTCGATCATCGGCGGCTCGACCGTCCTGCAGATCTCCTGGGCCTTCCAGCAGCGGGTGTGGAAGCGGCAGGCCGGCGGCGGGTTCAGCGGGCTCGGCACGTCGCCCTGCAGCCGGATGCGCTCGCGGCCCTTGCGCTTGGCCGGGTCCGGGATCGGAACCGCCGACAGCAGCGCGTGCGTGTAGGGGTGCATCGGCGACTCGTAGAGGCTGGTCCGGTCGGCCAGCTCCACCATCTTGCCGAGGTACATGACCGCGACCCGGTCGGCGATGTGCCGGACCACCGACAGGTCGTGCGCGATCACCACGTAGGTGAGGTCGAGCTCGTCCTGCAGGTCCTCCAGCAGGTTGATGACCTGTGCCTGGATGGACACGTCCAGCGCCGAGACGGGCTCGTCGGCGACGATCAGCTTCGGGCGCAGCGCAAGGGTGCGGGCCACCCCGATGCGCTGCCGCTGGCCGCCGGAGAACTCGTGCGGGTACCGGTTGTAGTGCTCGGGGTTGAGGCCGACCAGCTGCAGCAGGTCCTGCACGGCCTTCTTGACGCCGTTCTCGGTCTCGATCTTCTGGAGCCGGTACGCGGCGCCGATGATGGAGCCGACCGTCTTGCGCGGGTTCAGCGACGAGTACGGGTCCTGGAAGATCATCTGGATGTCGCGGCGGAGCGGCCGCATCTGCGACTGGGACATCTTGGTGATGTCATGCCCCTCGAAGACGATCTTCCCCGAGCTGGGCTCCAGCAGGTGCATGATCATCCGGCCGGTGGTGGTCTTGCCGCAGCCCGACTCCCCCACCAGGCCCAGGGTCTCCCCCTTGCGCACCGAGAAGGACACCCCGTCCACGGCCTTGACCGCGGCGACCTGCCGTTTGAACAGGATCCCGGAGGTCACCGGGAAGTGCTTGCGCAGATCCGTGACCTCCAGCAGCGGCTCCCCGGCGGGCACGGGCGGGGTGGCGACCGCCTCCGCCCGCGTCTCCACGGCCGCCCCGGCGGACACGGTGTCCTCCGGTCCGGCGGTGCTCTCCGACGTACTCACGTTCTCCCCCAGGTTCACAGCTTCGGCAGGATCTCGGATTCCCAGATCTCCCGGCGCTGGTCCACCGGCAGATGACAGGCCACCTTGTGCCCGGCAGCGGTCTCCCGCAACTCCGGCCGCTCGGTCAGGCTCTTGCCCCCCGTGAGCTCGCAGTAGGCGCAGCGGGGGTTGAAGGCACAGCCGGCCGGGACGTTGATCAGGCTCGGCGGCGTGCCCTTGATCGGCATCAGCCGCTCGGTGCGGTCGCGGTCCAGCCGCGGCATCGAGCCGAGCAGGCCCCAGGTGTAGGGGTGCTCGGGCCGGTGGAACACGTCCTCGACGTCGCCGTACTCCGCGCACCGGCCCCCGTACATCACCAGGATGTCGTCGGACAGCTCGGCGACGACGCCCAGGTCGTGCGTGATCATGATGATCGCGGAGTTGAACTCCTGCTGCAGGTCGCGGAGCAGGTCCAGGATCTGCGCCTGCACGGTGACGTCGAGCGCCGTGGTGGGCTCGTCGGCGATGAGCAGCTCCGGGTCGCACGACAGCGCCATGGCGATCATGGCCCGCTGCCGCATGCCGCCGGAGAACTCGTGCGGGTAGGAGTCGACGCGCCGGTCCGGCTGCGGGATCCCGACCCGGCCCAGCATGTCGATCGCGTGCTTGCGGGCCACCTTCTTGGAGACGTCGTTGTGGATCCGGTACGCCTCGATGATCTGGTTCCCGATCGTGTAGAACGGGTGCATCGAGGACAGCGGATCCTGGAAGATCATCGCCATGTTGCGGCCGCGCAGCCGGCGGACCTGGTCCTGCGTGGCGCCGACCAGCTCCTGCCCGTCCAGCCAGATCTCACCGGAGACCTCGGCGTTGTCGCGGTTGTGCAGGCCGAGGATGCCCAGGCTGGTGACGCTCTTCCCGGAGCCCGACTCCCCGACGATGCCGAGCGTACGGCCGCGCTCCAGCTGGAACGACAGGCCGTCGACGGACTTGACCAGCCCGTCGTCGGTCGGGAAGTGGATGCGCAGGTCGCGCACCTCCAGGAACGCCGTCGGCGGAGGGGAGGTCTCGGCCGGCGTGGCCGGCGAACCGCCGATCTCCTCGGCGCGGTTCCACATGCGCCCCATCAGCTGAGCCTCACCCTCGGGTCGATGACTGCGTAGAGAACGTCGACGACCAGGTTGGCGATCACGATGAAGATCGCCGCCAGCAGTGTCACGCCCAGGACCATCGGGAGGTCTCCGGTGCCGATCGACTGGATCGCCAGCTGGCCGATGCCCGGGATGCTGAAGGTCGACTCGGTGAGCACCGCCCCGCCCAGCAGCAGCCCGATGTCCAGCCCGAAGATCGTGAGGATCGGGGTGAGGGTGGCGCGCAGGGCGTGCTTGGTGATGACCGTGCGTTCCGGCAGTCCCTTGGCCCGGGCGGTGCGGATGTAGTCCTCGTTGAGGGTGTCCAGCATGCCCGCCCTGGTGAGCCGCGCGTAGAGCGCGGCGTAGAGGAAGGCCAGGGTGATCCAGGGCAGGATCAGCGACTGGAACCACTTGGCCGGATCGTTGGTGATCGAGGACAGGCCGCCGACCAGCGGGTACGTGCCGCCGCCGGTCTCGGCCCAGCCCCATCCGTAGGCCACGATCGCCATCGACACCAGGCCGGTGAAGAAGATGGGCAGGGACACGCCCGCGAGGGCCACGCTCATGAAGGTCCGGTCGAGGATGCTCCCCCGGCGCAAGGCCGAGATGATCCCGGTACCGACTCCGAACACCAGCCAGATGACCGAGGCCCCTGCGGTGAGCGAGATCGTGGCCGGTGCCCTGTCGAGCAGTTGGGGAAGGACGGGCTCGCTGCTCCGGAAGGAGTAGCCGAGGCACGGAGCGGGGCACCACTCCTTGTCCGGGCCGTTGTTGAAACTCTGGCCCGCCACGATGCCCTTGAGGAAGTTGCCGTACTGGACGACGACCGGCTTGTCGAGGCCGAGCCGCACCTTGGTGTCATGGATGGCTTCGGCTGTCGGCGCCTTACCCACGTACGAGGCCGCGAGCTGATCGGTGGTCTGGCCGGCCAGCTTGGGGATCTCGAAGAAGATCCCGAAGGTCACGGCCGTGACCACCAGCAGCAACAGCACGGCCCCGATCAAGCGCCGGATGATGTATGCGACCAAAACGTGCGGCCCCGGCCGCCGGCCGGCCCGGGTGTCCCCACCCGGGCCGGCCGGCGACCAATGCCTTCACCTGCCTTCTGATGAACTAACGGGAGTGACGGACTACTTCACGCCCATGTTGAGGTAGTCGTACATGCCGCCGTAACCGAACGTGATGCCCACGTTCTTGACGTTCGGCGGGCGGTACAGCACCGCCTTGGCGTAGATCAGCGGGACGTTCACGGCGTCCTTCATGACCATCTCGTCGATGTCGCCCCACGCCTTGGTGCGGGCGGCGTCGTCGGTGTTGGCGATGCCGGCGTCGAACGCGGCGTTGACCGCGGGGTTGTTCTCCTCGGGCAGGTTGTTGCCACCGGAGGGCTTGATGGCCCGGCCGTCGACGATCTGCTGGAGGAAACCGAAGCCGGTCGGCCAGTCGGCCGCCCACGCCATCAGCATGAGGCCGATGCCGTTGTCGTGCACGTACCTGGGCGCGCCGACGTACTTGTTGAAGTAGTCACCGGCGGGGAAGGTCTTGATCTCGGCGGTGATGCCGACCTTGGCCAGACCCTGCTGGATGCCCTGGGCCATCGCGACTTCCTTCGGCCGGTCGGAACGGGCCGTCAGCTTGGTCTTGAAGCCGTTGGGCTGGCCGCAGGCGGCGAGCTCCTGCTTGGCCTTGGCGAGGTCGCCGTGGCCGTCCGGGCCGCTCGGGTACAGGTCGAACTTGCGGTAGCCGTTGACCGTCGGCGGGATGAGCGTGGTGGCCACGTCGCCGCCGAAGACCGGGCCGCCGTAGGCGCTCTGCGCCGCGACCTTGTCGGTCGCGTACTGGACCGCGATCCGGCAGTGGATGTTGTCGAACGGCTTGACGTGCTGGTTGATCGACATGAACCGCAGGAAGCCCTGGATCGGGTTGTCGGTGTTCTTCTTCGCCGCGGCCTGCAGGACCTTGGGCTGGGTGCCGCTCTGGACACCGACGCCGGTGACGTCCATGTCGAGCGCGCCCGACAGCAGGCGGTTGTCGATGTCGTTGGCGTCCTGCTTGAGCTGGAGCTCGATGCGGTCCGGAAGCGCCTTACGGATCGGGTCGGTGGCCGGGTCCCAGTTCGGGTTGCGCACCAGGTTCATCTGCTTGCCCTGGCTGTAGGACTCGATCTTGTACGGCCCGGACGAGACGATGCTGTTGCGGTACTTCAGGCCGGTGTCCTTGGCCTGCGGGACCGGGGCGCTCTCCGACATCTGAACCAGGTAGTTGAAGTCCGCGAACTTCTGGATCAGATGGAAGGTGATGGTGTTGTCGTCCGGGGTCTCGATGGACTTCAGGCCCTCGGGGCTCTTGTCCTTGTACGGACCCTTGTAGGGCGGCTTGTTGTCGACCAGGTAGGCCTTGAAGTACTTCGGCCCCAGCTGCAGCTCGTCGCTGAAGTTGCTGCGCTCGATCGCGTACTTCACGTCCTTGGACGTCACGACCGTGCCGTCGTCGAACTTGACGCCCTTACGGATCTTGAACGTCCAGGTCTTGCCACCGTCGTTCGTGGTACCCAGCGACTCGGCGAGGTCCGGGACGACCGTGAGGCTGTCGTTGCCGGCGGACGGCTTGAACGTCGTCAGCGCACGGGAGTACAGCCGGGCGAAGTTCTGCACCCAGGCGTAGTAGGTGTCGCCCGGGTCCGGCGAGTCGAAGTCGTCGGAGTCACCGAGGCGGAGCGTGCCGCCCTTGGTGTTCGACACATTGATGACGTTCTCGACCGCGCCGTTGTAAGCGGCGCCGCCTCCGCTGCTCGAGCCGCCGCCGTCATCCGAGTCGCCGCCGCAGGCGACGAGCCCGGTGCTCAGCGCCGCGCCCAAGGCGAGGATCGCAAGCGGTTTCATCTTGTTCATGTGCTGGCGCACTCCTTCATAGGTGGGGGGCTGATCGTCCGGGACGGAAGATCACTTCGCTCGGGGGTCGAGGGCGTCACGCAGCCCGTCGCCGAGCAGGTTGAAGGCCATGACAGTGATGAAGATGGCCATGCCGGGAATGACCATGTACATCGGGTCAGACTGATAGATCGGCACCGCGAGCGTGAGCATGCCTCCCCAGGACGGTTCCGGGGGGTTGACGCCCACGCCGAGGAAGGACAGCGCCGCCTCGAACAGGATGTTGGTCGGGATCAGCAGCGTCGAGTAGACCAGGATCGGCGCGACCAGGTTCGGCAGCAGTTCTTTGAACAGGATGTACGGGCTGCGCGCGCCCAGGCTGCGGGCCGCGTCGACGAACTCCCGCTCCCGCAGCGACAGGGTCTGCCCGCGGATGATGCGCGCGATGTACGGCCAGCTGAAGAAGCCGATCACGAAGATCAGGACCAGCTCGCGCAGCCCGTTGCCCTGGAGCCCGAAGGCCTTGTCCGGCACGACGCCGACCAGCGCGATCGCGAACAGCAGCAGCGGGAAGGCGAGGAACACGTCCATGGCCCGGCTGAGCAGGGTGTCGACCCAGCCGCCGAAGTAGCCGGCGATGACGCCGAGGAAGACCCCGATCACGACCGACAGCAGCGTCGCCAGGAAGGCGATCAGCAGGGAGATCCGCGCTCCCTTGACGATCCGGCTCAGCATGTCGCGGCCCGTGCCGGGCTCCACGCCCAGCGGGTGGCTCGCGCTGATGCCGGTGTGCCAGATCCCGCTGTTGGGGCGGTTGTAGGTGACGTCGATCAGATCCTGGTGGTACTCGTACGGCGAGGGCAGCAGGAAGGGCCCGATGATCGCGATGAGGATCAGCAGGACGATGACGACCCCGCCGCCCAGGGCGACCTTGTCCCGTTTGAGGCGCAGCCAGGCGATCTGCCCGAGCGAGCGGCCCTCGATCGCCTTCCGGTCAACGCCCGCGAGGACGGATTCCGGCTGTGCCTCGGCCTGTGAGCCGGACACCTCGATGGGCGCGGTCACGCCACATACCTCCCAATCGGCCACGCTGCCTGGAAGCGCGGAGCCACCTCGACCAGCGCATGCGCCGACCCGGAACCCCCCACGCCCACCTCTACTGAAAGGGAGACTTACTCTCCAGTCAGGACTGTCCTGCGTGAGCCAAGATCGCGCTAGCCCCCGTGGCCGGATTGTGACCCGGCCGTGTCCATGGGCATACGCGAGCTTGACGTCACGGTTGACGAATCGCCCAGAACATACTTTGCGCACACCCCTGCTGTGCAAGTCCTGAACCCAGATTCACGGGAAGCTTTACCGTTCCGAGTCTTTTTTGAGACCGATTGTCCGCTGATGGGAAGAAAGTGCCGTAGGTTATCCCAATGACCGCCTAGTCATGACCACGGACGGTACGCATGGGGACGTGACTTAGTTTACAAATCGTGACGTCGGCACGGGCGCCGGCGGCCTCATGCGGACCGGCGCGACGGCCCGCCCGGGGCCGGGAACGATCGGGTCAGCTGATCCCGCGGTTGCGCAGGATCGCCTCGATGTCGGCCAGGTCCGGGTCGACACCGGCCCCGGAACCGCCCTGCTCGACGGCCCGGCCGGGCTTGGTCTTCTTGCCGGCCGGAGCGGCCGCCCGGCCCTCGGCACCGGCCACGCCGCGGCGCAGCATCACGCCGGAGGTCACGTACAGCAGGACGGACACGCCCAGCAGCAGCAGGCCCGCCCACTTGACGGGGCTCAGCACCAGATCGGTCATCCACTTGGTGAGCCCGGTGAGGTAGGCCGCCATCGGCACCAGCGACCACGCGGTGCCGCGCATGCCCGAGGCCAGGCCCCTGCGCTGGAAGGCCGTCCAGCTGCCGGCCAGGCCGAGCCCGGTGATCGCCAAGCTGATCACGAAGAGAAAGACGTCGCTCATACCGGCCCCCATGCCTGTCACGTACGACTTCTGCCATCGTCGCACGCCGCACCGGGACAACGACTCATCCAGGCGAACGGTTCCGTACGCCGCCGCCTCCTCCCCCGGCCGTAGGCGTCCCCTAGGGGATCAGCTCCCGCAGCCTCGGCAGATCGAGCTCGGTCAGCGAGCCCACGACGGTGCGCCCCGGGGCGGGCGGCACCGCGACGACGCTCGGCACGGCCACCGTGACGCAGCCCGCGGCCTCGGCGGCGGCGACCCCGGTCGGTGAGTCCTCCAGGGCCACGCAGCGCGCCGGGAGGACCTCCAGCAGCCGCGCCGCCGTGAGGTACGGGTCGGGGGCCGGCTTGGTCCGGGCCACCTCGTCACCGGCCACCGTGACGGCGAAGAACTCCCGGCCGATGCCGTCGAGGGCGTGCTCGAGCAGCCGGCGATGGGTCGAGGTGACCAGCGCCGCGGGCAGCCCGGCGGCCTGGACCTGGGTCAGCAGGTCCTTGGCGCCGGGCATCAGCGGCACCTGGGCGCTCAGCAGCCCGGCCATGCCGTCCAGCAGCCGCCGGCCGACCTCCTGCGGCGGCGCGACCGGCCCGCCGATCCGCAGCATGTACGCGACCGTGCGGTCCAGCGAGCCGCCGACCGTGGCCTCCTGGTGTTCCGGCCCCCAGGCGATGCCCAGCCAGGCCGCCACGTCGTACTCGACCTCCAGCCAGAGCCGCTCGGAGTCCACCAGCAACCCGTCCATGTCGAACAGGACGGCCTGCAGTCCCCGTGTCACGCCCGTATCCCCCTCTCGCCCCGCACCGGACCCCTCCCCGGCGCACGCGCCGCGAGCACCGCCCCACGGCGCACGCCGCGGACGAGCCGCGGCGCCGGCCGGGGCACGGGGATCAGGTGTTGAAGTACTTGGCCTCCGGGTGGTGGACCACGATCGCGTCGGTGGACTGCTCCGGGGCGAGCTGGAACTCCTCGGAGAGCTCGACCCCGATCCGGTCCGGCTTCAGCAGCTCGACGATCTTCGCCCGGTCCTCCAGGTCGGGGCAGGCGCCGTAGCCGAGGGAGAAGCGGGCGCCCCGGTAGCCGAGCTTGAAGAAGTCCTCGACGTCCTCGGAGTCCTCGGCGCCGAAGCCGAGCTCCGAGCGGACGCGGGTGTGCCAGTACTCGGCGAGCGCCTCGGCGAGCTGGACCGACAGGCCGTGCAGCTCCAGGTAGTCGCGGTAGGAGTTGTTCGCGAACAGCTCGGCGGTGACCTCGCTGATCCTCGATCCGACGGTGACGAGCTGGAAGCCGACCACGTCGAGCTCGCCCGACTCCTTCGGCCGGAAGAAGTCGGCCAGGCACAGGTGCCGGTCACGGCGCTGGCGCGGGAAGGTGAACCGGGTGCGCTCCGAGCCGTCCTCGTGCAGGACGACCAGATCGTCGCCCTCGCTCACCGCGGGGAAGTAACCGTAGACGACCCCCGCCTCGACCAGCCCCTCGGCCTGGATCCGCTCCAGCCACATGCGCATCCGCGGCCGGCCCTCGGTCTCGACGAGCTCCTCGTAGGACGGCCCGTCGCCGCCGCGCGAGGGCTTGAGGCCCCACTGGCCCATGAACGTGGCCCGCTCGTCCAGGAAGGCGGTGTAGTCGGCCATGGCGATGCCCTTGACGACCCGGTCGCCGTAGAAGGGCGCGTCGGGCACCTTGTTGTCGGTGGCGACGTCGGACCGGGCGGGCATGTCCTCGGCTTCGGTGACCTTGAGCTGCGCGCCGCCCTTCCGGACCCGGCGCTCGCGCAGCGGAGGCAGCTGGGCGCCCGCCTCGCCGCGTTTGACTGCCATGAAGGCGTCCATCAGGCGCAGGCCCTCGAAGGCGTCCCGGGCGTAGCGGACCTCCCCGTGGTACAGCTCGGCGAGGTCCTGCTCGACGTAGGCACGGGTCAGCGCGGCGCCGCCGAGCACCACCGGCCACGTGCTCGCGAGGCCCCGGGAGTTGAGCTCCTCGAGGTTCTCCTTCATGATCACGGTCGACTTGACGAGCAGCCCGGACATGCCGATCACGTCGGCGCGCTGCTCCTTGGCGGCCTCGAGGATCGCCGACATCGGCTGCTTGATGCCGAGGTTGACGACCTCGTAGCCGTTGTTGGACAGGATGATGTCGACGAGGTTCTTGCCGATGTCGTGGACGTCGCCCTTGACGGTGGCGAGCACGATGCGGCCCTTGCCGCCGTCGTCGGCCTTCTCCATGTGCGGCTCGAGGTAGGCGACCGCGGACTTCATGACCTCGGCGCTCTGCAGGACGAACGGCAGCTGCATCTCGCCGGAGCCGAACAGCTCGCCGACGACCCGCATGCCGTCCAGCAGCACGTCGTTGATGATCTCCAGCGCGGGCCGCTGCGAGAGCGCCTCGTCCAGGTCGGGCTCCAGGCCCTGGATCTCGCCGTCGATGATGCGCCGCTTGAGCCGCTCCCACAGCGGCAGCGCGGCGAGCTCCTCCGAGCGGGTGGCCCGCATGGCGGCGGCGTCCACGCCCTCGAAGAGGTCCATGAACTTCTGCAGCGGGTCGTAGCCCTCCCTGCGGCGGTCGTAGACCATGTCGAGGGCTACCTGACGCTGCTCGTCGGGGATCCGGGCCATCGGCAGGATCTTGGACGCGTGCACGATGGCGGAGTCCAGGCCGGCGTTGACGCACTCGTTGAGGAAGACGGAGTTGAGCACCATCCGGGCGGCGGGGTTCAAGCCGAACGACACGTTGGACAGGCCCAGCGTGGTCTGCACGGCCGGGTAGCGCCGCTTGATCTCCCTGATCGCCTCGATGGTCTCGACGCCGTCCCGGCGGGTCTCCTCCTGGCCGGTCGCGATGGGGAAGGTGAGGGCGTCGATGATGATGTCCTCGAGCCGCATGCCGTAGGTGCGGGTGAGGTCCTCGATCAGCCGGACCGCGACTCGTACCTTCCATTCCGCGGTGCGCGCCTGGCCCTCCTCGTCGATGGTCAGGGCGATGACGGCGGCACCGTGCTCCTTGATCACCGGCATCAGCCGGCCGATGCGGGAGTCGGGGCCGGCTCCGTCCTCGTAGTTGACCGAGTTGATGACCGAGCGGCCGCCGAGCATCTCCAGGCCGGCCTGGATGACGGGCGCCTCGGTGGAGTCGAGCACGATGGGCAGCGTGGAGGCGGTCGCGAACCTGAACGCGATCTCCTTCATGTCGCGGACGCCGTCCCGGCCGACGTAGTCGACGCAGACGTCGAGCAGGTGCGCGCCGTCGCGGGCCTGGTCGCGGGCGATCCTGACGCACTCGTCCCACTGCTCGGCCAGCATGGCCTCGCGGAAGACCTTGGAGCCGTTGGCGTTGGTGCGCTCGCCGATCGCGAGGTAGGAGGTGTCCTGGCGGAACGGCACGTGCTGGTAGAGCGAGGAGGCGCCGGCCTCGGGGCGGGGCTTGCGGGCGGCGAGCTCCCGGCCCCGCACCCGCTCGACGACCTGCCGGAGGTGCTCGGGGGTGGTGCCGCAGCAGCCGCCGACCAGGGACAGCCCGTAGTCGCGGGTGAAGGTGTCGTGCGCGTCGGCGAGCTCGCCGGGGGTCAGCGGGTAGTAGGAGCCGTCGGAGGTGAGCTGGGGCAGGCCGGCGTTGGGCATGGCCGACAGCCCGAGGCGGGAGTGCCGGGCGAGGTAGCGCAGGTGCTCGCTCATCTCGGCCGGGCCGGTGGCGCAGTTGAGGCCGATCAGGTCGACCTCGAGGGGCTCGATCGCGGTGAGCGCGGAGCCGATCTCCGAGCCGAGCAGCATGGCGCCGTTCTGCTCGATGGTGACCTGGGCGATGAGGACGGTGTCCGCGCCGGCCTTGGCGATGGCCCGCTTGGTGCCGATGACCGCGGCCTTGACCTGGAGGAGGTCCTGGCAGGTCTCCACCAGGATGGCGTGCACGCCGCCGGCCAGCAGCCCGGCCGCGTTGCGCTCGTAGGCGTCGCGGAGGTCGGCGAAGGGCACGTGCCCGAGGGTGGGCAGCTTGGTGCCGGGGCCGATCGAGCCGATCACCCAGCGCGGCCGGTCCGGGGTGGAGTAGGCGTCGGCGACCTCGCGGGCGATGCGGGCGCCCGCCTCGGACAGCTCCTCGATCCGCTCGGCGATGTCGTACTCGCCGAGGTTGGCGAGGTTGGCGCCGAAGGTGTTGGTCTCGACGCAGTCGACGCCCACGTCGAAGTAGGCCTGGTGGACCGACCGGACGATGTCGGGCCGGGTGACGTTGAGGACCTCGTTGCAGCCCTCGAAGCCCTGGAAGTCCTCGAGTGAGGGGTCCTGGGCCTGGAGCATCGTCCCCATCGCTCCGTCGGCCACGACGACACGTTCACGGAGGGCCTGACGCAGGGATTCCGGTGATGCACTCATAGGACGACAGCCTATCGGGAGCCCGGCGGCACCCGCCCTGACGTCCATATGGCAGACACGTGGCGGACGGGGGCAGGACTGCGACCGGAGTCACCACCGAATAGCGTTCAATCCGTGTACGAGCCGGGCAGATGACGCTACGGTTCCCCTCTGCACACTACTCACTGGTAAGGAGCGGCCATGAGCGCGTACAGCACCATTCTGGTCGGCACCGACGGCTCGTCGTCCTCGTTCCTCGCGGTCGAGAAGGCCGCGGGACTGGCCGCCGCCACCGGCGCGACCCTGCTTCTCGCCTCGGCCTACCACCCGATGGCGGAGAAGGAGCGGCTCAGCGCCGCCGACCGGCTGGGCGACCTCGCGTACAAGGTGCAGGGCTCCACCCCCGCCGACGACGCGCTGCGCGCCGCCCGGGAGCGGGCGGTCGCCGCGGGCGCGCGGGACATCGACCAGGTGGCCGTCGAGGGCGACGCCGTGGACGTCATCACCCGGATCGCCACCGAGCGCAAGGCGGATCTGGTCGTCATCGGAAACCGCGGCCTGAACAGCCTGGCCGGCCGGCTGCTCGGCTCGGTCCCGGCGAACCTCTCCCACCGCTCCCCCTGCGACGTGCTGATCGTGCACACCACCGACGGCAAGTAGGAGCGCCCTCGCGGCCACGCCCCCCGCCCTACCCCTCCCTCCGTGATCACCTCCCCTGCCGTGATCATGCCCCCGCTTCGTGATCATGCAATCGTTCGACGATTGATTGCGTGATCACGGAGGTGGTCAGGGAGGGATGGGCCGGGAGGGGTGGGGGCGGGGGCGGGGGCCGGGGCGGTGCCGGTCAGGGGGCGATCGAACCGGGCGCGGCCGGGTACGGCCCTGTGAGGACATAGGGTTGTAGTGGCCGATCTTGGGCGGGTGCCCGGGGGCTGGTGCGGCCGATGTTCGGGAGGGAGGCTGCACGTGATCGAGCTCGAGGACGTACCGGAGCTCGTCGATCCGGTGGTGATCGCGGCCTTCGAAGGCTGGAACGACGCGGGAGAGGCGGCCAGCGGGGTCATCCAGCATCTGGAGGAGGCCTGGGACGCGACCCCGATCGCCGAGCTCGACCCGGAGGACTACTACGACTTCCAGGTGACCCGGCCGACGGTGGAGCTCGACGGCGACACCCGCCGGATCAACTGGCCGACCACCCGGATCTCCTGGGCGCGGGTGCCCGACTCCGACCGCGACGTGATCCTCATCCGCGGCATCGAGCCGAACATGCGGTGGAAGTCGTTCAGCCGTGAGCTGGTGGGCCTGATGCTGGAGCTGGAGGCCGCCACCGTCGTGCTGCTGGGCGCGCTGCTGGCCGACGCGCCGCACACCCGGCCGGTCCCGGTGACCGGCTCCTCCTCCGATCTGGGCCTGTCCACCCTGCTCAACCTCGAGCCCGCCCGCTACGAGGGGCCCACCGGCATCCTGGGGGTCCTGCAGGACGCCTGTTCCCGCGCCGACCTCAGCACCATGTCGCTGTGGGCCGCGGTGCCGCACTACGTCGCCCAGCCGCCCTCGCCCAAGGCGACCCTCGCGCTGCTGCACCGCGTCGAGGACCTCCTCGACGTGACCGTGCCGCTCGGTGACCTGCCCGAGCAGTCCCGCGCCTGGGAGAACGGCGTCAACGAGCTGGCCGAGCAGGACACCGAGGTGGCCGAGTACGTGCGGGCGCTGGAGGAGCAGAAGGACGCCGCCGAGCTCCCCGAGGCCTCCGGTGAGGCGATCGCCCGGGAGTTCGAGCGCTACCTGCGCCGCCGCGGGCCCGGCAGCGCCGGTCCCCCCGTCTGAGCCGGGCCGCCTCCGGCACCTCCGCCCGTCTCCGGCACCTCCGCCGTCTCCGGCCCCGTACCGTCCGGCGGCGTGCCCGGCACGGGCACCGCTCACGGGCCGGATCCGGTCGATCACCTACCCGGGCGTTGACGGGATGATCGCACCGGAGTTACCTTCGCGCCGGAACTCACCCGCTGGACCCGAACAGCGTGCGGAGGACCCGCGCCATGGCAGTCGCTTCTGGGCCGAACGGGGGAATCAGCGGCGGCGGCGGAGCGATCCAGCCGCCCCCGGTGGGGCACCGGCATGCCCACCGGGGACGCCGTGCGCAGGCCGTGATCCGCATGAACCCGCTGCTGGTGCGTGCGCGGGCGCATCTCGGCGCCGGTGGCAGCGTGCTGCTCGCCGGGCCCGCGGGCATCGGCAAGTCGACCCTGCTGTCCGTGCTGACCGCCGAGTTCGCCGGGGCCGGGCACGGGGTCCTGCGGTGCTCGCCGTCCGAGACCGAACGCCATCTGCCCTTCCTGGGCCTCATCGACCTGCTCGCCGAGACCGGTGACGAGGTGCTGCGGATCCTGCCCGCGCACGAACGGACCGTGCTGGAGTCGGCGCTGCTGCGGCGCAACGGCCCGGCCGGCGAGCGGGACGGCCTCTCCCTGCGGGTGGCCGTGCTGTCGGCGTTCCGGGTGCTGTGCGAGAGCCGCCCGGTGCTCGTCGTCATCGACGACGCCCAGTGGCTGGACGGCCCGAGCGCGGAGCTGCTCGCCTTCGTCGCCCGGCGGGCCGGGGACCTGCCGCTCAGCGCGGTGGCCGCCGTGCGCGCGGAGAGCGCGGGGCCGCCCGCCCACCCCGCCTTCGGCCCTCCCCCGCTGCTGTCGCTGCGGGTGCCGCCGATGACGGCCGCGGAGATCTCCGCGCTGCTCGGCGACCACATCGGGCTGGACCTGCCCCGGCCGGTGCTGGCGAAGATCCACAGGGCCAGCGGCGGCAACCCGTTCTTCGCCCTCGAGCTGGGCCGGGCGCTCGGGGAGAGCGCGGAGCCGCTGGACCCCGCGGCGCCGCTGCCGGTCCCCGGCAGCCTGCGCACCCTCATGCTCGGTCGGCTCCGGGCGCTGTCGCCCGGCGCGCAGCAGACGCTGCTGACGGCCAGCGCCGCGGCCCGCCCCACGATCCGGCTGCTGAAGGCCGCCGGGCGCCGGCGCGCCGCCGGCGACGTCCACGAGGCCGAGCGCGACGGCATCGTGCAGCCCGGCACCGGCGACGCGGTGCGGTTCACCCATCCGCTGCTGTCGGCGGTGCTGTACGCGGAGTCGCCCGCGGAGAACCGGCTGCGCGCCCACGCGGCGCTCGCCGACGCCGTCCACGACCCGGTGGAACGTGCCCGTCACCTGGCCCTGGTGACGCCCGAGCGGGACGCGCAGGTCGCCGCGACGCTGAGCGAGGCGGCCACCGCGGCCCGGCGCCGCGGGGCACCGGCGACGGCCGCCCGCCTCGGCCAGCTCGCCGCGGACCGGACGCCGGCCGGGGACCCGTCGGGTGAGGCCGACCGGCGGCTCACCGCGGCCGAGGACGCGGTGGCCGCCGGGGAGTTCGCGCTGGCCCGCCGGATCGCGCACGAGGTGCTGGCCTGCTCGGGCACCCCGGCCGAGCGCGTCCGCGCCTGGATCATCGTCATCGACTCCTGCGGCCAGGCGCTGGCCGAGGTCGACGACGTGTTCTCGCTCGCCCTCACCGACGCGTGCGGGGACCCCGGCCTGCTGGCGAAGCTGCACTACCGGCTCGCCTGGCGGGCGTGGATGGTCAAGGGCTCGGCCCCGGACGCGCACGCGCAGGCGGCCCGGTCGGCGGCCCTCGCGGCGCAGGCCGGGGACCGGCGCACCGAGCTGCTCGCGCTCACCAAGCAGGCGCACACCGAGCTGTACCTGGGATACCCCGACGCGGAGCGGACCCTGGCGCTGGCCCTGGCCGAGCCGCAGGACCCGCGGGTCGTCTTCGACCACAACGGCCCGGCCTATCTCAAGCACCGCCACCACCTCCTCCAGGACCGCCTGGAGGACGCGCGGACCGAGCTGCGGGCCCTGACCTACGCGGTCCGCCAGCGCGGCGCCGTGGAGAGCCTGTGCATGTGCCTGCACAGCCTCGCCCAGGTCGAGGTGCACCGCGGGCGCTGCGCGCGCGCCCTCGACCTGGCCGGGCAGTGCCTGCGGCTGGCCGAGGACACCGGGCTGAGCCAGGGACCGGCCTGGTACGCCGTCGCGCTGGCCGAGGCGGCCGGCGGCTGCCCCGACCGGGCCCTCGCCGCCGCGGAGCGGGCCCAGCGGCACAGCGAGGACGACAGCGACCAGCTCTTCCTGCCCCGGACCCTGCACGCGGTGGGGCACGTCCGGCTGATGAGGGGTGAGGCCGCCCAGGCCGCCACCGCGTTGCGCGCGGTCCGCCGGCTGGAGACCGGGCAGGGCCTCGGAGATCCGGCGATCCGCCGCTGGCAGCCCGACCTGGCCGAGGCGCTGGCCGCCACCGGCTGCGCGGACGAGGCCGCCGATCTCGTCGCGCAGACCCGGGCCCGGGCGTCCGCGCTGGGGCGGCGCGGGCTGCTGGCCGCGCTGGAGCGGGCGTCGGCGCTGGTGGCGCAGGCCCGCGGTGACCTGGACGCGGCGGCGTGGGGGCTGGAGCGGGCCGCCGGGACGCTCGCGGGGCTGCCGTATCCGCTGGAGGAGGGCCGTACCCTGCTCGCCCTGGGCCGGCTCCGGATCCGCGTCGCCGACCCCGGCGCGGCCCGCGCACCGCTCCGGCAGGCCCGCCAGATCTTCGCCCGGGCGGAGGCACGTCCCTGGCTGGGCCTGGTGACCGCCGAGCTGGACCGGCTGGACGTGCCGCCGGCCGCGCCGGTCGCCGAGATCGAGCTGCTCGGCACCCTCAGCGTGGTGGAGCGCAGGGTCGCCGCACTCGTCGCGGAGGGCGCGACCAACCGCGAGATCGCCTCCCGGATGTTCGTCAGCGTCAAGACCGTCGAGGCCGCGCTGACCCGCACGTTCCGCAAGCTGGGCGTGCGCTCCCGGGTGGACGTCGCGCGGATCGCCGTGGTCCGGCGCGAGGCGGCCGGCCCGGCCGACTGAGCCGTCCCTCCGGCGCGGGACCGGCCCCGCCCGCCCGTAGGGATATCCCTATCGGTGCCCGCTGACCCTTCTCGCGCGCGTCTCGCCTGCGGAGACTCCCTTCTGTCTGGGAAGCGGCAATCGCCCCGCTTTGCCACAGGAGAGGGGGACCTCCGCGCGCCGCTCTCGTCCTCGTGCGTTCCCGCCCGCCCGCCCCGTGCGGGCCTCCCCGCCCTCGAGGCGAAAGGAAATGCCTCCGTGAACCGACGACGAATCGCGATGGTGCCGGTCCTGGCACTGCTCTGCGCGGCCGGCGGCGCCGTGGCCGGCTCCCCGGCCGGAGCGGCACCGCCCGCCGCGCCCGCCCGGCAGCCCGCCGGGCCCGCCGCCTTCACCTCCGGCTCCTTCACCACCGACCCGCCGCCCGCCGCCCGCAAGCGCGCGATCGCGAACGCGGAGAAGGCCATCTCCGGGCATCCCCGGCAGGCGCGCACCGCGACCGGCCACACGTTCGCCGCCCGGTCCGTGGTCGTCGACCGTGACGGCACCGCCGACGTCCGGTTCGACCGCAGGTACAAGGGCCTGCCGGTGTACGGCGGCGATCTCGTCGTGCACCTGCGGGCCGACGGGTCGTACGCCTCGCTCGACCCGGCCACCCCGGCCGTGGGCGCGGTCTCCACCACCCCGTCCGTGCCCGCCTCCCGGGCGGCGGCGGTGTCGCGGAGCAGGCTGCGCGGCACGGTCACCTCGGTCTCCGCCCCGCGCCTCGCGGTGCGGGCGGCGGGCCGCTCGGCCGCGCTGGTCTGGGAGACCGTCGTCGGCGGCGTCCGCGCGGACCAGACGCCGAGCCGGCTGCACGTCCTCGTCGACGCCCGCAAGGGCCAGGTCGTGGGCGTCCGGGACGAGGTCTCCTCCTTCCTGCCCGCCGGCCGGACGAACGCCGCGCCCCCGGCGGCCACGGCCCTCACCGCCGGCACCGGCAACTCCCTCTACAGCGGGACGGTGCCGATCGACCTCACCGTCTCCGGCGGCACCTGGTCGATGCGGGACCCCTCGCACGGCAACAACACCGCCACCAATCTCAACCACGCCACCAGCGGCACCGGCACGATCTTCAGCAACACCACCGGCACCTTCGGGAACGGCACCAACAGCGACCCGGCGTCGGCGGGCGTGGACGCCTACTACGGGGCGGCCAGGACGTTCGACTACTTCAAGAACGTGCACGGCCGCAACGGCATCTTCGGCAACGGCGCCGGGGTGCCCTCGCGCACCCACTACGGCAACGCCTACGTCAACGCCTTCTGGGACGGCAGCCAGATGACCTACGGCGACGGCTCGGGCAACGCCCGGCCGCTCACCGAGCTCGACGTCGCCGGGCACGAGATGAGCCACGGCGTCAGCGGGGAACTGGTCGGCTGGGGCGAGAACGGCGAGACCGGCGGCATGAACGAGGGCACCAGCGACATCTTCGGCACGATGGTGGAGTTCTACGCCGGCAACGCCAATGACACGCCCGACTACACGATGGGCGAGCTGATCAACATCAACGGCAACAACACGCCGCTGCGGTACATGTACAACCCCTCGCTCGACGGCAGGTCCCCCAACTGCTGGACCAGCGGCAACGGCGGCCTGGACCCGCACTACTCGATGGGCCCGCTCAACCACTGGTTCTTCCTGACCGCCGTCGGCAGCGGCGACCACGGCTACGGCAACAGCCCGACGTGCAACGGCTCCACGGTCACCGGCATCGG
Organism: Actinomadura scrupuli; assembly: GCF_050971785.1. Lineage (NCBI taxonomy): Bacteria > Bacillati > Actinomycetota > Actinomycetes > Streptosporangiales > Thermomonosporaceae > Actinomadura > Actinomadura scrupuli. The sequence continues at coordinate 835,517 of NZ_JBPCCU010000003.1, forward strand.
CAACGACAAGGCCGCGAAGATCTGGTTCAAGGCCCTGGCGTCCTACGCCAACAGCAACGAGAACTACGCCGCGGCGCGCACCGACTCGCTCAAGGCGGCGGCCGACCTGTACGGCACCCACTGCACCGAGTACAACACCGTCAACGCGGCCTGGGCGGCGGTCAGCGTGACCGGCTCCGACCCGGTCCCCGGCACCTGTCCCGGGCAGCCGGGCAGCCCGGCGGTGACCTCCCCGGGCAACCAGACCGGCACGGTCGGCACCGCCACGAGCCTGCAGATCAACGCCACCGACCCGGGCGGCCAGACGCTCACCTACAGCGCCACCGGGCTGCCCGCCGGGCTGTCGATCAACGCCTCCACCGGCCTGATCTCCGGCACGCCCACCACGGCCGGCACCTCCACGGTGACGGTCACCGCCAGGAACACCTCCAACCTCACCGGCGCGGCCACGTTCACCTGGACGATCAACCCGGTCGGCGGCGGGTGCCCCTCCCCCGGCGACAAGGTCGTCAACGGCGGGTTCGAGAGCGGCACCGCCCCCTGGACGACGACCTCCGGGGTGGTCTCGGCCAACGGCAGCGGTGAGACCGCCCGCACCGGGACCCACTTCGCCTGGCTGGACGGCTACGGGACCACCCACACCGACACCGCGTCCCAGTCGGTGACGATCCCCTCGGGCTGCCGGGGCACGCTCACCTACTGGCTGCACATCGACACCTCCGAGACCACGAGCACCATCGCCTACGACAAGCTCACCGTGAAGGCCGGCGGCACCACTCTCGCGACGTACTCCAACCTCAACTCCGCGTCCGGGTACGCGCAGAAGAGCTTCGACGTCTCCTCGTTCGCGGGGCAGACCGTGACGCTCACCTTCAGCGGCGTCGAGGACTCCGGGCTGCAGACCAGCTTCGTCATCGACGACGTGGCACTGACCACGTCCTGACCGGCCGTCCCTCCCGGCCCCGGGCGCGGCACCCCGCCGCCGCGCCCGGGGCCCTTCCTCCCGAGAGGAATCATGAGAAGACTCATCGCGATCATCGCGGCCGCCGCGGCCGCCGCGGCGAGCCTGGCCGCCGCCCCCGCCGCCGCCTCGCACGCCGCCGCCGCCTGCACCCCCGCCCAGGTGGTCGGCAACGGCGGGTTCGAGACCGGCACCACGCCCTGGACCGCCTCCACCGGCGTCATCTTCACCGGCGGCGGGCAGACCGCCCACTCCGGCGGCCGCTTCGCCCGCCTGGACGGCACCGGCGGCACCCACACCGACACGCTCACGCAGACGGTGACGCTGCCCGCCGGGTGCTCCGCCGCCTCGCTCACCTTCTGGCTGCACGTCGGCACCGCCGAGACCACGACCGGCATCGCCTACGACACGCTCACCGCGAAGATCGGCGGCACCACGCTCGCCACCTACTCCAACCTCGACAGGAACACCGGGTACGCCCAGAAGACGATCGACGTCTCGGCGTTCGCCGGCCAGACCGTGACGCTGGCCTTCACCGGCACCGAGGACTCCAGCCTGCAGACCTCCTTCGTGCTCGACGACGTGGCCCTGGACGTCTCCGGCGGGGCCCCGGCCGCCGACCCGGTCCGGACGCCCGCGACGCCCTCGTACACGGTGAACCTCAGCAGCGACGCCACCGGCGCGACCTGGACCGGGCACGAGAGCGTCACCTTCACCAACGCCTCGGCCACCCCGCTGCCGGAGGTCTACCTGCGGCTGTGGGACAACTACCACGGCACCTGCCCGTCTAACACTCCGATCACGGTCTCCCAGGTGACCGGCGGCACCGCGGGGGCCCTCACCGTGGGCTGCACCGCACTGAAGATCACCCTGCCGGCGCCGCTCAGCCAGGGGCACAGCGCGACGATCGGCTTCGACCTGAGCGTGGCCGTGCCGAGCGGCGCCGACCGCTTCGGCCGGGACGGCGCGTACAGCTTCATCGGCAACGCGCTGCCCCTCCTGGCGATCCGCGACGCCGCGGGATGGCACCTGGACCCGTACACCAACAACGGGGAGTCGTTCTACTCGCTGGCGAGCGACTTCACGGTGACGCTGGACCACCCGGCCTCCCTGAGCGTCCCCGCCACCGGCACGTCCACCGACACCCCGGGCACCGCCGGCCGCACCGTCACCACGGCGACCGCCGCCAAGGTCAGGGACTTCGCCTGGGCGGCCGGGCCGTTCCAGAAGATCACCGGCACCTCGGCCTCCGGGGTCAGGGTCGGCGTCTACCGGGTCAGCGCCATCAGCGCCTCCTCCGCCCAGTCCATGCTGTCCACCGCCACCGGCGCGCTCGACGCGCACGCCCAGCGGTTCGGCGCCTACCCCTACGCCGAGGCCGACGTGGTGCTGGACAACAACTTCTGGTTCGGCGGCATGGAGTACCCGGGCTTCGTGCTCGACCTGGTCAGCTCCACCGCCCTCGCGCACGAGTTCGCCCACCAGTGGTGGTACGGCATCGTGGGCGACGACGAGTACACCAGCCCCTGGCTGGACGAGTCGTTCGCCGACTACGCGACCGACCTCTACTTCGGCAGGACCGGCTCCGGATGCTGGAACAGCGTCTCCTGGGCCTCCTCCGCCGAGAACATCACCAATTCGATGGCGTACTGGGACGCGCACTCCTCCCGGTACTCCACCGTCGTCTACGGCTACGGCAAATGCGCGCTGCACGACCTGCGGCGGCTGATCGGCGACTCCGCCATGACCACGCTGCTGCGCGCCTACGCCCAGGGCCACTGGTACGGCGTGTCGACGACCGCGGAGTTCAAGGCCGCCGCGCAGGCGGCCACGCCGACCGACCTCACGGCGTTCTGGACCCAGCACCGCATCGCCGGATGACCTGCGCCAGGGTCCCGGGCCGGGCCGCCCCGGGACCCTGGCCCGCGGCGATCCGCGGCCCCCGGACGCCAAAGGGCGATCTGCCCGCGAGGACACATATGGAGCACGGATAGGCTTCTCCGCATGCGATCGTGGCCCGCACCCGAGGTGCCCCCCCTGGCGGACAGCGGACTGCCCGGAACGGGCTTGCAACTACACGTGTACGACACCGGCACGGCCTCGGTACGACCGACCGTGCCCGGTGCCACCGCGCGGATGTACGTCTGCGGCATCACCCCCTACGACGCCACCCATATCGGGCACGCCGCGACCTATCTCGCCTTCGACCTGGTCAACCGGGTCTGGCGGGACGCCGGGCACCGCGTCCACTACGTCCAGAACGTCACCGACGTCGACGACCCCCTGCTGGTGCGGGCCGAGGAGACCGGGCAGGACTGGCGGGAGCTGGCCGAGCGGGAGATCGGGCTGTTCCGCGACGACATGACCGCGCTGCGCATCCTGCCGCCCGACCACTACGTCGGCGCCGTCGAGTCGATCCCCTTGATCGTCGAGTTCATCGAGCGGCTGCGGGCCAAGGGGGCCGCCTACGAGGTGGACGGCGACGTCTACTTCCCGATCAGCTCCGACCCCGGCTTCGGCCAGGTCAGCGGGCTGACCGTGGCGCAGATGGCGCCGCTGTTCGCCGAGCGCGGCGGCGACCCGGAGCGGCGCGGCAAGAAGGACCCGCTCGACCCGATGCTCTGGCAGGCCGAGCGGCCCGGCGAGCCCGCCTGGGACTCGCCGATGGGCCGCGGCCGCCCCGGCTGGCACATCGAGTGCTGCGCCATCTCCCTCGAGCACCTGGGCATGGCCTTCGACATCGAGGGCGGCGGATCAGACCTGGCCTTCCCGCACCACGAGATGGGCGCCTCGCACGCCCAGGTGGGCACCGGCGAGCGTCCGCACGCCCAGGCCTACGTGCACGCGGGCATGGTCGCCCTGGACGGCGAGAAGATGTCGAAGTCCAAGGGCAACCTGGTGTTCGTGTCCCGGTTGCGCGGCGCGGGCACAGACCCGATGGCGATCCGGCTGGCGCTGCTGGCCCACCACTACCGCTCGGACTGGGAATGGACCGCTCCCGAGCTGGCCACCGCCGAGGCCCGGCTGGGCCGCTGGCGCGAGGCGGCGCACCTGTCCGCCGGGCCTCCCGCCGCGCCGCTGCTCGACGAGGTCCGGCACCGGCTGGCCGACGACCTGGACGCCCCCGGGGCGCTGGCCGCGGTGGACCGGTGGGCCGGTCGGGCGCTGGCCGGTGCGGGCGACGACGCCCTGGCCCCGGGCCAGGTCCGCGCCCTGGCGGACGCCCTGCTGGGCGTGGCCCTCTGAGCCAGGGGCCCGGCCGCCGCGCCCGCGGGAGCGGCGGGTCAGGCCAGCGCCGGGGACAGCACCTGCCGGGGATCGACGAGCCCGTCCCGGGTGGACATGTGGTGGTCGTGCTCCCCGATCCGCCAGCCGGCCGCCAGCAGGCCGCGCAGCGCGGGATGCGGGCCGGGCAGGCAGGCCTGTAGGCGCGCGGAGCCGAGGCCGGTGAGGGCGGCCGCCGTGGCCTGCGCCGCGTCGGCTCCGGCGGCGACCGCGAGGTGCAGCAGCGCCCCCGAGCCCGGGGTGACCTCCCCGGCACCGGCCGCGACGGGCTCGCCGTCCCGCTCCACGACCAGCGCGGCGGCGCCCGGCATCGTCGCCCAGAACGCGTGGTCGGGGTCCCGGTCGGCGCCGGTCAGCGCGCGCTCGGTGCCCGCGGCCCGGCCGGCGGGCACCGTACGGGCGCGCAGCCCCGGCGGCCCGGGGGCCGGGGGCGGTCCCTCCAGGTAGAGCAGCGGCCAGCGCGGCACCAGGCCGTACCGCACGTAGAGCGGCATCGCCCGGGGGTCGCGTGAGCTGAAGGTGAAGATCTCCGCGAGGCCGTCCAGGGCCCGGTCGAGCAGGGTGCGCCCGACGCCCGCGCCCTGGCGGGCCGGGTCGATGAACAGGTCGCACAGCATGGTGGCGGCGCCGACCGGGCGGGTGGCGCAGTAGCCGGCCACCGCGCCGTCCAGCTCCGCGACCAGGAACGCGCCGTGCCGCCTCAGGTGCCCGACGTATCCGGCACCGGCGGCCGAGGACGGGCCCCGCTCGCCGTTGGCGGCCGCGATGCCGGCCACCTGCGGGAGGTCGCGGTCCTCCACCGGCCGCACGCGCGGCCTCCGATCGGGCATGGCAGCCGGTCCCCCTCCGTGCGGGGACGTCCCCCGCCTCACCCCACCAGTGTGGCGGTCAGCGGTGGGCGGCCGCGCGGCGGGCCACGCGGCGGCGGGACAGGCGCAGGGCCAGGTGCTGGGGCGAGCGCCGCAGCCGCCCGGGCACCAGCAGGTAGCAGAACGCGCCGGTGCGCAGCAGGTAGCGGAGCGTGCGCTCGCGGGCCGGGCTCCACTCCAGCCCGAACTGCGCGCGCAGCGGCTCGGGCAGCAGCCCGGTGGTGATCAGCCGGTTGAGCGACACGGCGGGCCACAGGTACCACAGCCCGCGGCCCGCGAGCACGGCGCCGGCCACGTCGCGGCCGGCGTCGGACACCTCCAGCGTGGCGATCATGCGGTCCATGTAGGCGCGGAAGGAGGCCAGGTCCGCGGGCTGCGTGCCGGGCGGGCAGCCGAGCACGTCGGCCACCCGCGCGGCCTGGCGGACGTACTCCTCGGCGAGGTCTCCGCTCGGCCGGCGCAGGATCTCCTCGTAGACGTAGAGGGCGGCGTCGATGAGGGTGGCGTTGACCCAGACCTGGAGCTCGGGGTCGTTGCCGGAGTAGCCGGGACCGGTGATCCCCTCGTGCACGCGGCGGATGACGGCGCCGAGCCGGTCGGCCTCCTCGTCGGTGCCCAGCGTCACGATGGTGAGGAAGTCCAGGGTGCCGAACAGCCGGGGCAGCGGCCGCTCGCGGAAGTCGCTGTGGTCGGCGACGCCCTGGGCGACCTTGGGGTGGGCGACCTGGAGCATCAGCGCCCGGCCGGCGCCGAGCAGGAGGGCCGGCTCGGTGCCGACGAGCCGGAGCACCGATCGGTCCCGGGGCGCCGTGCCGGTGGTCTCGGTGGTCTCCATCTGGGTCTCCTCGGGGGGAACCGCGCCCTCGGCGGTAAGCCGATACTTGCGCAGTCCGGACCGCACGGCAAGACCTATTGGCGATGCGCCAATAAGAGCCCGCCGGGTCAGCTCAGCCGCACCCGGGGATCCAGGAACGAGTACCCCAGGTCGACCAGCAGGTTGGCGAGGATGACGAAGAAGGAGACCAGCAGCGTGACGCCCACGATGACCGGGGTGTCCCCGACCGAGATGGACTGGTAGACCAGCTGGCCGATGCCCTGCAGCCCGAAGACCTTCTCGGTGACGATCGTGGAGCCGATCAGGACGCCGATGTCGATGCCGAACTGGGTGATCACCGGGGTGAGCGCCGACCGCAGCCCGTGCCGGTAGACCACCCGCCGCTCGGAGAGTCCCTTGGCGCGCGCGGTCCGGATGTAGTCCTCCCCCAGCACGTCCAGCATCGAGCCCCGGGTCAGCCGGGTGTAGGCGGCGACCATGAGGTACGCCAGCCCGAACCAGGGCAGGATCATCCGCTGCAGGAAGTGCTCCTGCAGCGGCGGCCCGGCCTCGAAGAACCGCACGCCCAGCTTGCCCAGCGCGGTGGAGAAGACGAACAGCAGCACCAGCGCCATGACGAACGGCGGGGTGGACAGCCCGACCAGCACGAAGGCGGTGGAGACCCGGTCGAGCCAGCTCCTGACCCGGGTGGCGCTGAGCACCCCGGTGGCGACGCCCCCCACGAACCAGATGATCCCGGCCCCCGCCACCAGCCAGAGCGTGGTGGGCAGCCGGTCGCCGATCAGCTCGGTGACCGGCGTCTGGTTGATGTAGGAGTAGCCGAGGTCGCCGCGCACGAGCCGGGCCAGGAAGTCCCAGTACTGCACCGGCACGGGCTGGTCGAGCCCGAGGTTGTGCCGGATCTGCTGGAGGGTCTCGGTGGTCGCCCGCGGCCCGCCGATGACGCGCTCGACCGGCACCGGGGAGATCTGGAGCAGCGCGAAGACCGCCGTGGAGACCAGCCACAGCACCAGCACCGCGTAGAGCACCCGGCGGACGACGAAGCGCAGCATCGCTATCTCCCCCCGGGGAGCCGGTCGCCGCGGGGGTCGAGGGCGTCGCGGATGCCGTCGCCGAGCAGGTTGAACGACAGCGTGGTGAGCAGCAGCAGCACCCCGGGCACGGCGAGCAGCCACCACGCGGTCTCGAACACGTCACTGCCCTCCCCGAGCATGCTGCCCCAGCTCGGCATCGGCGCCCTGACCCCGACGCCGAGGAACGACAGGGTCGCCTCGAACACGATCGCGGTGGGGATCAGCAGCGAGGCCAGGACGGTGATCTGCGCGATGAGGTTGGGCAGCAGGTCGACGAACATGATCCGCAGCCTGCCCGCGCCCAGCGAGCGCGCCGCCTCGACGAACTCCTTCTCCTTGATGGAGATGACCTGGCCGCGCAGGATGCGGCCGGTGGCGGCGAACGAGAAGAACGCGATCACCAGGATGGTCATCGACAGGCTCGCCACGACCGAGGTCACCTGGAAGGTGGTGGCCAGCACGATCGCGACCAGGAGGTAGGGCAGCGCCAGGGTGATGTCCATGAACCGCGCCAGGATCGTGTCGGTCGCCCCGCCGGCGAACCCGGACAGCACGCCGAAGACCACGCCGAAGAAGGTGGCCAGCAGCGAGGCGGAGATCCCCACGACCAGCGAGATGCGGGCCCCGTACGCGGCGCGCACCAGCACGTCCCGGCCGAGCTGGTCGGCGCCCAGCCAGAACTGCCCGCCGGGTCCCCGCGGCAGCCCGTCGACGTCGAGGCCGGTCCGGGGATAGGTGGCGTCGTAGGCGTGCCCGGTCCAGGTGGCCAGCAGCGGCGCGGCCAGCGCGAACGCCGCGATCAGGGCCAGCACCACGATCGAGGCCACGGCCAGCCGGTCGCGCCGGAACCGCGCCCAGGCGAGCTGAACGGGCGACTTTCCCCGCACCCGCGCCGGCTCGGTGCCCGTACTGCCGGGATCGGGCGGGACGCTCTCGGCGTCGAGGTCGGTGAAGACGGTCATGGCTCGGCCTCCGGGAGTGCCGGTTCGGTGGATTCCTGCTCGATGGCGGCGTGCTCCCGGGCCAGCTCCTCCCCGGGCTCGACCGGGAAGTGGCACGCGGTGAGATGGTCCGGCGGGTCGTCCTCGCGGCTGACCAGCCATGGCTCCTCCCGGACGCACACCGGCTGGGCCTTGGGGCAGCGCGGATGGAACCGGCAGCCCGTTGGCGGGTCGATCGGGGAGGGCACGTCGCCGGTGAGCACGATGCGCTGCCGCTCCTCGGCCAGATCCGGATCGGCCACCGACGCCGCCGACAGCAGCGCGTTGGTGTACGGATGGCGGGGCCGGCCGTAGAGCTCCTCCGCGGCGGCCTGCTCGGCGAGCCTGCCGAGGTACATCACCGCGACCCGGTCGCTCACGTGCCGGACGATCGACAGGTCGTGGGCGATGAACACGTAGGTGAGCCCGAGCTCCTTCTGCAGGTCGGCGAGCAGGTTGATGACCTGCGCCTGGATCGACACGTCCAGCGCGGACACCGGCTCGTCGCAGACGATCAGCTTCGGGCGCAGCGCCAGCGCCCGGGCCACCCCGATGCGCTGCCGCTGCCCGCCGGAGAACTCGGCGGGGAACCGGTTGTAGTGCTCGGGGTTGAGCCCCACCAGCTCCATCAGGCCCTGCACCCTGCGCTTGCGGTCCGCGCCGTCCGCGATGCCGTGGATCGCGAACGGGTCCCCGATGATCGAGCCGACCCGGCGCCGCGGGTTCAGCGAGCCGTACGGATCCTGGAAGATCATCTGGGCGTCCCGGCGGAACGCCTTCATCCCGGCCTTGGACAACCGGGTGATGTCGGCGTCCTCGAACAGGATCCGGCCCGCGCTCACCTGGTGCAGGCCGGTGATGCAGCGGGCCAGCGTGGACTTGCCGCAGCCGCTCTCGCCCACCACGCCCAGCGTCTCGCCCCGGCGCACCAGCAGGTCCACCCCGTCGACCGCGTGGACCCGGGCGACCTCCTTCTTGAACACGATCCCCTGCCGGATCGGGAAGTGCTTGTAGACGCCCTCGACCCGCACGAGCACGTCGGGCTCAGGACCGCTCATCGGGACCCTCCCCGTCCTCGCCGCCGGGCCGCGGGGAGGTGGGGCCGCCCGTCCGGCCCTCGGCCACCGCCCGCCCCCGGATGAGCTCCGCCGCCGCGCCCATCCCGAGCGCGGCGGGCGGCAGCCAGCACGCCGACCGGTGGGATCCGCTCCCCGCCGCACCCGGCTCCCCGACCGGCAGCAGCGGGGGCTCGTCCACCCGGCAGCGGTCCATGACGTACTCGCAGCGCGGATGGAAGGTGCAGCCCGACGGCAGGTTGATCAGGCTGGGCGGCTGCCCGGCGATGGGCTTGAGCCGGTCCCGCGCCCCGGACGAGCCGGGCACCGACTCCAGCAGCCCCTTGGTGTAGGGATGGTGCGGCAGGTAGTACAGCGTCCGCCGGGGGGCGTACTCGACCGGCTTGCCGGCGTACATCACCAGCACGTCGTCGGCGAGATCGGCGATCACCCCGAGATCGTGCGTGATCATGATCAGCGCGGTGTGGAACTCGCGCTGCAGCCGGCGCATGAGATCGAGGATCTGGGCCTGCACGGTCGCGTCCAGGGCCGTGGTCGGCTCGTCCGCGATGATCAGCTTCGGGTTCAGCGCGAGCGCCATCGCGATCATGGCGCGCTGCCGCATGCCCCCCGAGAACTGGTGGGGGTAGTCGTCGGCGCGCCGCTCCGGCTGCGGGATCCCCACCAGCCCCAGCATCTCCACCGCGCGGGCGCGCGCCTGCCGGGCGGACATGCCGGGCTCGTGGGTGCGGATCAGCTCCACGATCTGCCAGCCCACCTTGTAGAGCGGGTGCAGGCTCGACAGCGGATCCTGGAAGATCATCGAGATCTGGGAGCCGCGCAGCGCGCGCATCTCCCGGTCGTCCATGGTGAGCAGGTCCCGGCCCTCGAACAGGGCGGTGCCGCTGATCCGGGCACCCGGCGTCAGGCGCATCAGCGTCTGGGTGCTGACGCTCTTGCCGGACCCCGACTCCCCCACGATGCCGAGGGTCCCGCCCCGGTCGACGCTGAAGGACATGCCCCGTACCGCCTGCACGACGCCGTCCGGGGTCCGGAAGGAGACCTTCAGATCGGTCACCTCGAGCAGGCTCATGGGCTCGCCTTCACCTCCCGGCACGAGGGACCCGCGGCGCGGCTCACGAGAGCTCGACCTGGTTGAGGTCGTAGGCCTGTGAGGTGGGCAGGTACAGGGCGTTCTTCACCCGGGACGAGTGGAAGATCGGGTACCTCTGGTTCTGCAGGGGCACGATCGCGGCGTCCTGCATGATGAGCCGGTCGGCCCGGGCCCAGATCCTCGCCGCCTCGCCGAGGCTCTTGGCCTCCAGCGCCTGGTCGATGAGCGCGTTGACGGCGGGGTTGTTGTAGCCGCCGTAGTCGGTGGAGTTCGGGCCGTAGGTCCGGCCGTCGAACAGCGGCACGATGTTGGTGCGGCCGTTGTTGCCGTACCAGTCCGGTATCCAGCCCGGCGCGGCGATGTCCCACTTGCCCTGCTTGGCATCGGCCGGGTTCACCAGTGTCTTGCCGTAGAAGTTGCCGTTGGTGTCGGGCGTGAGGGTGGCGGTGATGCCGCAGGCCCGGAGGTTGGCCTGGACCGACTGCGCCACCTTCGGGTGGTTGCTGTTGGTCCGGTACGGGAACTGGAGCGTCAGCCCGCGGGGGTAGCCGGCCGCGGACAGCAGCTGCCGGCACCTGGCCGGATCCCCGGAGTCGGCGGGCGTCGGGTAGAGGTTGAACCGCTGGTGGCCGACGCTGCCCGGCGGGATGACCTGGTTGAGCACGGTGCTGACCCGGGGGCCGCCGTAGATCTGGACCAGCGCGGCCTTGTCGATGGCGTACTGGATCGCCCGCCGGACGGCGACCTTGCCCAGCGCCCCGCCGTTGTTCGGGCTGAGGGTGTTGAAGTCCAGGTAGGGGTTGTTGGTGGACCCGTCCTGGATCCTGAAGTTCGGATTGGACCTCAGGCCGGGGATCCGGGAGGTCGGCACGGGCTGGTCCCAGGACAGGTCGGCGGTGCCCACCTCCATCTGCTGCTGGACCACGTCGGGCGAGTCCTGGCCCATGGTGACCTGGATCCGCCCGGGGTTCTGCGCCCGCAGCGGGTCGGTGTCCTGCCGCCAGGTGGGGTTCCTGGCGAGCACGTAGCTCTTGTTGGGCGTGTAGGCGGTGATCTGGTACGGCCCGTCGGAGATCGTGTGCGTCCGGTAGGCGGGGCTGTCGGGCAGGTAGGCGTCGTACTCCACCGGCGCGGCGGCGGAGAACTGCATGCCCATGATGTTGGTGAAGTCGCTGGCCGGCCGCTTGAGCCGGACCACCAGGGTCTTGTCGTCCCTGGCGCGCAGCCCGGAGATCTGGTGGCCGTTCTGGTAGCCGGCGACGGCGGCGGCGTCCTTGGCGTCCACCTTCCCGAAGCCCGCGCAGAAGGTGTCCATCCCCTCGATGGTGGCGGTGTAGTAGCCGATGCCGCCCGAGGGCTGGGCGGGATTGCACAGCCGCTTGATCCCGCGGATGAAGTCGGCCGCCGTCACCTCGCGCGGCACCGGGGTGTTCCACCTGACGCCGGTGCGGAGCTTGATCGTGTAGGTCCTGCCGTCCGCGCTGATCCCGCCGTTGGCGGTGGTCGGCAGCTCGGTGGCGACGTCGGCCCGGATCCGGGTGGCGGCCGTGAAGTCGTCGGCGGCGCCCTTGACGTTGAACAGGGTGCGCGCGTACTGCCGGGTCAGCAGCACGCTGACCAGCGTGTAACCGCTGGCGGTGTCGAGGTGATCGACGTCGGAGGAGCCGACCACCTTGAGCGTCCCGCCCTCGACGCCCCCGCCACCGCCGCCACCGCCGCACGCGGCGGCGCCCAGGGTGAGCGCGCCGAGCACGGCGGCGGCCCGCAGCCCCCAGGTGTTGCGTTTCATCTATGCTCCCCCTCCGGCCCGCCGTGCCGTCGTCTGTCCGAAGCGGGCTCATCCGGTGTTCAGGGGGCCTGGAGCCGTGCGAGCACACTGAGCGACCAAACTATCACCATGCGTGATACGCCGAGCGGTACACCATGCCGTCCGGCATGGGCATGCACACCCGCCCCCCGAGCGCTCGGCCGCGCTTCAGACTTTGTCCCCTTTGTCGTTATATGCGCTCGACCTGGGGAAATTACCCATCAACAGGTAAAGGGGCTCACAGCAGCCCCGCCAGTTTGTACAGGACCAGCGAACCGGCGACCGCCACGTTGAGACTCTGGCCGGTGCCCACCATGGGGATCTCGACCGCCAAGTCCAGCAGGTCGAGGGCCTCGGCCGGGATCCCGGACTGCTCGTGGCCGAGGACGGCGATCGTCGGGCTCCGCGCCGCCGGCAGGTCCGCCAGCCGCACGGCCTCCTCGGCGAGCTCCACGCCCACGATGCGGCTGCCGGCGGCCCGCCGGCCGGCCAGCCAGGCCCGCGGCTCCCCCCGCACCCAGTGCACGCAGGACGGCCGGCGCAGGGTGTTGCCGCGGTCGACGGCCTCGCGCACCCACGGCCAGGCGGGCACCGCGAGGCAGGCGCCCACCGCGTCGCAGGTGCGCAGCAGCGTCCCCAGGTTGGCGTTGTGCAGCGGCCACAGCGGAGCCGCGATCAGGTGGTCCCCGCAGGAGTGGGGACGGCGGCGGCGGTCACGGCGCAGTTCCCGGCGCGGCCGGACGCGGATGGCGGGGGCGGCGGGGCGCCCGGCGGCGCTCACCGCCCGGGGGCGGTCAGGCCCCCTTCACGGAACAGGGTCATCACAGGGCGCACTTGGCGGCGTACGCGGGCCATCGACGGGGACACCGGCGACCAGCATACGGGTCCGGGACCGCCCGCGGCGATCAGGCCTGGTCCTGCCAGTACGGGGCGCGCAGCTCGCGCTTGTTGAGCTTGCCCATGGCCGTGCGCGGCAGCCCGGCCAGGAACTCGACGCTGCGCGGGCACTTGTAGTGGCTGAGCCGTTCCCGGCAGAAGGCGATCAGTTCCTCCTCCGTGAGCGAGGGGTCCCGGCTGACCACCAGCGCCTTGAGCTCCTCGACCATCTCCGGGTGCGGGACCCCGACGCAGGCGGCGTCGATCACCGCCGGGTGCTCGAAGAGCACCTTCTCCGCCTCGGCCGGATACAGGTTCACCCCGCCGGAGACGACCATGTCGGAGAACCGGTCGGTGATGTAGACGTAGCCCTCGTCGTCGACGTAGCCGATCTCGCCGAGGGTGAAGACCCCCGGCTCCAGGTGCGCGGAGCGGGTCTTGACCGGGTCGTCGTGGTAGAGCACGCCGCGCCCGGTGGCGTCCCGGAAGTACAGCCGGCCCTCGGTCCCGGGCGGCACCGGCTCCCCCGCCGCGTCGACCACCAGGGCCTCGAACGGCGGGATGGCCCGGCCGACCGAGCCCGGCCGCCGCAGCCACTCATGGGAGTCGATGACGGTGACGGTGCCGGCCTCGCTGCCGCCGTACGCCTCGACCAGAACCGGCCCCCACCACTCGATCATGCGCCGTTTGACGTCGATCGGGCAGGCCGAGCCGGTGTGCACGATCAGCGCCATGCTGGACAGGTCGTACTTCGCCCTGACCTCCTCCGGCAGCTCGAGCAGGCGGATGAAGTGGGTCGGCACCATCACCGAGACCTGGATCTTCCAGCGCTCGACGGCGGCGAGGACCTCCTCGGGCTCGAAGCGGCCGAGCACGGCGAGAGCGCATCCGGCGGCGAAGGCGCGCACCCCGAACAGGGGACCGGTGTGGTACAGCGGGCCGACCGCCAGATGCGGGCCGAACATCGTCAGCGGCTGCCCCTTGAGCGCCTCGACGTGCTCGGCGACGGTGGCGCCGCCCGCGAACATGTTGGGCGCCAGTGGGGTGCCCTTCGGCACCCCCGTGGTGCCGGAGGTGTAGAGCAGGTTGGGCAGCGGTGTCAGGTCGGCGGGCGGCTCGGTGGCCGGGGCGGCGGCGAGGAACTCCTCCCAGCCGCCGTCACCGCGCCAGCCGATGACCCGGTCGATTCCCGCCAGGGCGGCGGCCTCGGCGGCGCGGCCGGCGTTCTCCGGCCCGGTGAAGACGACGGTGGCGCGCGAGTTCTCCAGGATGTACGCCGCCTCGTCGGCGGTCAGGTGGAAGTTGACCGGCACCACCGAGGCGCCCGCGAACAGCCCGGCGACGTGGGCGAGCACGGTCTCCACGGAGTTCTCCGCGAACACCGCCACCCGCCGCTCCGGTCCCAGGTCCAGCGCCAGCAGCCCGTTGACCGCCCGGTTGAGCAGGTCGTCCGCCCGGGCCCAGGTCAGTTCGGCCCGCTGGTCGCACAGGGCGAGCCCGTCCGGGTCGTCGGCGGCGTGCTGAGCGGTGGCGAGCGCCATGGACGGGCCTCCTCGGCGGCGGTGCGCGATCCCTTGTCCGTCGCACCGTAGCAGGACCGAATCCCATTCGGTCGCATTGCGGACATTCCGCGATCAGGCCGGCAGAACGGTGCGCCAGCCCCGCGGATCGCCGGGCGTGGCGGTGAAGTCGTAGCGCAGCCCGTCCCGGGCCAGCGCCACCAGGCTGATCGAGCCGGTGCCCCAGATCCGCCCGTCGCCGAAGTCCCGGGAGATCACGAGCGCCCGGGGATCACCGACGTCCAGGCCGGCGCCGTCGACCAGCGGCAGCCACCGATCCCACGCCTCCGCCGTCGGGCCGCGGCCCGGCTCGGGGCGTGGGGCCGCGGCCAGCAGCGGCCGGAAGTAGGCGATGCGGGCCGCCATCTCCGCCGCCCCGGGGCCCGCGGCCGGGTCGCCCCGCCCTTCGAGCCCGCTGTTGACCACGAGGTGCAGACCCGGCTCCAGGGACCGCTCAGTGAGCTCGTCCCCGTCCCAGCTCCACATGCGCACTGCGTCCGGATCCGCGCCCAGCAGGTGGAACGGGTCGTACCGCTTGGTCTCCAGGTCGCCGAGACCGCCGTCGCCGGCCAGGCGGAGCGGCAGCTCGCCGCGGGAGGCTCGGATGCCCTCCGGGGCGAGCCGGCCGTGCCCGTTGAGGATGCACGCGGCGCGCGGGACGGCCGGGTCGACGGCCAGCCAGGTGCCGCCCGCGAGCAGGTCGCGTCCGCCGACCAGCGCGGGCCGGTCGGCCCAGTGCCGGCCGGGAGGCTCCCAGGGACGCGAGGCGAACTCGTCGCGCACGCCGACGAGCAGCACCGGGAACCGCGAACCTGGCTCGAAACTCACCACAGCCGTGCACATGGCGGTATTTCAGCACCCAGGGCGGTGAATCGTTACACCGGGGGCCACGGAACGGCCGGCCAGTCCTCGGGCGGGTAGGGGTGGATGCGGTGCTTGAGCATCAGCTCGACCCGGCGCCGGGTGGCGTCCACCTCGGCCTCGGTCAGCAGGGCCGCCAGCCGCCGGCGGAACGCCGGGGTGTCCATCTCGCCGAGCAGGCGGCGCAGCGCCTGGACCGAGTCCTCCTGCAGGCGCTTGCCGCGCCACTGCCACAGCACGGTGCGCAGCTTGTACTCCACCGAGAAGCTGACCCCGTGGTCGCAGCCGTAGACGTGCCCCGGCTCGCCCGCCTCGCCCGGCGGCAGCAGGTGGCCGATCTTGCGGTCGGCGTTGTTGATCACCGCGTCGAAGACCGCCATCCGGCGGATGGCGGGGTCGTCGCTGCGGGACAGGGCGACCAGGTCGACGTCCTCGTCGGGTTCCACCCACAGCTGCACCATGCCCGGGCCGTACGGCCCGTCCCGGTGCACGGTGGGGGGCACGATCCGCCAGCCCATCGCCTCGGAGACCGCGTAGGCGGCCACCTCGCGGCCGGCCAGGGTGCCGTCGGGGAAGTCCCACAGCGGGCGTTCGCCCGCCACCGGCTTGTAGACGCAGGTGCCGGCCAGGCCCTCCCACTCGATCGAGCAGTAGAGCGTGGCGTTGGACGCGGCGACCAGCCGCCCCTCGATGTTGATCCGCCCGTTTCGCAGCAGCAGCTCGGCGGTCTCGGCGTCGGCGGGGTCGACCGAGCCGTCCCCTCTCCGGCCGGCGGAGGGCGAACGATCCCGGGAGGGCTGGCTCATGCGCTCATTATCCCTGGGATCATCCAAGGTGACCGTTCTGCCGGGGACAGACATGCCCCTCGGCGTCCAGGGGCAGGCTGCAGAGCGGGCAGGGCGGGCGGCCCGCCGCGACGACCTTGAGCGCCCGGTCGGCGAACGCGCGGGCCTGGGCGGCGGTGATCCGGACGCGGAGCACCGCGATCGCGGGATCCTCGTCCCCGACCTCGACGTCGTCCTCCTCGCTGACCTCCTGCGCCTCGATCACGATGCGCTCGTCCTCGGGATCCCAAGCGAGCGCCATCGTGCCGACCCGGAACTCCTCCTCGACCGGCTGTTCGAGCGGTCCGCCGTCTTGCAGGTCGACGGGGGCGAGGGCGGGCACGGACGCGTCGCCGCTGCGGCGCAACACTTCGTCCAGCAGCTCCTCGAGCCGCTCGGCCAGCAACGTGACCTGGAACTTCTCCAGGCCCACGCTGGTGATCCGGCGGCCCGCACGGGCCTGCAGGAAGAACGCGCGCTCGCCCGGCTGCCCAACGGCGCCGACGACGAACCTGTCCGGCATGTCATAGGAGATGACCGGCATAGAGATGACCCTACGCCCCGCCGCCGACCGCTGCGTCACTGTCCGCGCCCGTGCCGCCGCCGGCGTCCCCCGCACCGGCTCCGGCACCGTCCGCGGCGGGCTTGGGCAGCAGGCCCGTGACGTCCCCGCCGGTGTCGTTGAGCCTTACCACGAAGGGGCGCAGCGAGGTGTAGGTCACCACGGTGAGTGAGGCCGGATCGGCGTGGATCCGCTGGAACTGATCAAGGTGCAGGCCGAGCGCGTCGGCGACGACGGCCTTGATGATGTCGCCGTGGCTGCAGACCAGGTAGGTCGCGTCCGGGCCCAGCCGCTCGTTCCACTCCCGTACCGCGGTCACCGCCCGGTGCTGGGCGCCGGCGAGGGTCTCGCCCTCCTCCCCGGGGAACCGGACGGCGCTCGGGTGCGCCTGCACCACCGGCCACAGCGGGTCCTTGGCCAGCTCGGCGAGGGGCCGCCCGGTCCAGTCGCCGTAGTGCACCTCGCCGAACCGCTCGTCGACGTCCAGCTTGGCCGGGACCGCGGTGCCCGCCGCGCGGGCGGCGGCCCCGACGGCCTCGGCGGTCTCCAGGCACCGGTCGAGCGGGCTGGAGACCAGGGCGTCCAGCGGCACCGCGGCGAGCCGTTCGCCCAGCGCGCGCGCCTGCGCGCGTCCTCGCTCGTCCAGGGACAGGTCGGGGGTCCAGCCGGCCAGCACCGGGCCGGTCAGCTTGGTCAGCCCGTGCCGCACCAGCAGAAGCGTCGTCACGATCTGCACTCTACGAGATGATGGGATAGACACTGGTTTTACCCAAGGCCCGGCAACCGTGGTGGAAAATGGTGCCTCATGATCGTCGACTGCGCCATCTACCGCTCCGGCCAGCGCCAGACCGTCGACGGGGACATCAGCGATGCCCTCGACGCGGCGCGGGAGCACGGTGACTGCTTCCTGTGGATCGGGCTGTTCGAACCCACCCAGGAGGAGTTCGACCTGGTCAGGGAGGAGCTCAAGCTCCACCCCCTGGCCGTGGAGGACGCCGTCAACGCCCACCAGCGGCCCAAGCTGGAGCGGTACGGCGACTCGGTCTTCATCGTGCTCAAGACCGCGCACTACATCGAGGCGACCTCGGACGTCGAGATCGGCGAGATCATGCTGTTCGTCGGCGCCGACTTCGTCATCGTCGTCAGGCACGGGCAGGGCAGCCCGCTCGCCCCGGTGCGCCGGCGGCTCGAGCGCGACCCGGAACTTCTCGCCGCCGGCCCCTCCGCGGTGCTGTACGCCGTGTGCGACCAGGTCGTCGACGTCTACGGTCTGGTGGCGCACGAGATCGAGGCCGACATCATGGAGCTGGAGAAGCGGGTGTTCTCGGCCCGGCGCGGTGACGTCACCGAGGACATCTACACCCTCAAGCGCGAGGTGCTGGAGTTCCGTACCGCCGAGGACCCGCTCATCCCGGTGCTGCAGGACATCGTCAAGGGCCGTGTAGAGGTCTGTTCCAAGACGCTGGAGGAGTTCCGCGACGTGCTCGACCACCTGCTGCGGGTGGACCAGGCCGTCGACGCCACCAACGAGCTGCTCACCAACGTCCTGAACGCGCACCTGGCCCTGGTGGGGATGCAACAGAACGAGGACATGCGCAAGATCTCCTCGTGGGCGGCGATCCTGGCCATCCCCACGATGATCGCCGGCATCTACGGGATGAACTTCACGCACATGCCCGAGCTGACCTCGCCCTGGGGCTATCCGGCCGTCATGATCGTCATCGCCGCCGCCTGCGTGCTGCTGTACCGCCGGTTCAAGAAGAGCGGCTGGTTGTAGCCGCGCCGCCAGGGGCGCGTCCGGCGAGGGTGGCCGTGCCGGTCCTGGGATGGGCGGGGCCTCGGGAGAACCGCCGGTCCGGGGACACCATGGGAGCCGTCCCCATCGGGCGCCGGCCGGGCGTCCGAGGAGTCGACGAGAGGAAGCACATGTCCGACACGATCCCCGGTGGCCACCTGACGCTCGCGGACGACCTCCGGCTGAGCCGGATGGGCTACGGCGCGATGCAGCTGGCCGGTCCCGGCGTATGGGGCCCGCCGGCCGACCGCGCGGAGGCGGTGGCCGTGCTGCGCGAAGCCGTCGACCTCGGCGTCACGCACATCGACACCAGCGACTTCTACGGCCCGTTCACCGTCAACGAGGTCATCCGCGAGGCGCTGCACCCCTACCCCGACACGCTGCACATCGTCACGAAGGTCGGAGCGCGGCGCGCGCCGGACCGGTCGTGGCCGGCCGCCCTGGCGCCCGGCGAGCTCGTCACCGCCGTGCACGAGAACCTCGAGCACCTCGGGCTCGACGTGCTCGACGTCGTCAACCTGCGGGTCGGCGCGCCGGAGGGCCCGACGCCAGGGTCGATCGCGGAGCCGTTCGCCGCGCTCGCCGGGCTGCGGGAGAAGGGCCTGATCCGGCACCTGGGGGTGAGCGGCGTCTCCGCCGAGCAGCTGGCCGAGGCCCGGTCGATCGCGCCCGTCGTGTGCGTGCAGAACTACTACAACCTCGCCCACCGTGACGACGACGCGCTCGTCGCCCGGTGTGCCGAGCTGGGCATCGCCTACACGCCGTTCTTCCCGCTCGGCGGCTTCTCGCCGCTGAAGTCCGGCGTGCTCGACGACGTCGCCTCCGGGCTGGGCGCGACACCCCGGCAGGTGGCGCTCGCCTGGCTGCTGCGGCGCTCGCCGACGATCCTGCTCATCCCGGGGACGTCATCGGTCGCGCATCTCCGCGAGAACGTCGCCGCGGCCGCCCTCGACCTGCCCGCGGACGCGGTCGAGCGGCTCGACCGTATAGGGGGGTGACGCGCGGGCCGCGCGAGGGTGTGTGAGCCGCGGCCCGGGTCAGAACCCGCCGGGCCCCGGCCCGGGCGGGTGGGCCCGGTCCTCGTCCGCACCCGCGGCCGCCGCGCGCTGGAAGGCGGCCGGCGCGGGCGGCGGGCCGAGCAGGACGGCCCACAGGTGGGAGGGGGTCCCCGCGGCCTCCAGGCGCCGGCGCATCCGTTCCACGGTGCCCCTCGTCGGCAGCGCCAGGGCGAGGAGCAGCGGGTAGCCGAGCACGAATCCGGCGGCGAACGGCACCTCGCTGTGGCTGATCACCGCGAGCGCCAGGCCCAGCAGGATCACCGCGTCGCCGAGCGCGAACCGCAGGAACAGCGCCTGCCGGAACGCCACCGCGGCCAGTTCCGCGGTCCGCCGCGGCTCCGCCGCCGGGCCGGGCGTCAACGGCAGCGCCCGCGGCGACCTGACTCCCACCACGACGGCCACCACGAACGCCAGCAGCAGCGGGACGAACACCCAGCCGGGCAGGTCGCCGAACCTGCTCTTGCCGTCCCGCACCACGAACGGGACGATCGCCGAGATCGCCAGCGGTGTGACGACCAGTGTCAGCATGGTCGCCCGCAGCTGGCGCAGCATGGTCGGCGGGCCCCCGCGCAGCGAGGCCAGGTATCCCCGGTCGGCCTCGGGCCCGGTGCCGAACAGCGGTCCACCGGACGGCCCCTGCCACCCGGCGGAATCCGGCGGCGGCTCGGAGGACTGCGGGAACGCCATGGGGCAGTACGTTACAGCGCCGCCGGCCGAAGAGGACAACGGTTGGTGATTGCCCGCCGGCCGGTGAGCGTCAGCCGCCCGTGGCCTGGATCGCGCCGGCGGCGAGCAGCCCGAGCAGGATCCCGCCGACCGCGACCCGGTAGTAGACGAACAGCAGCGTCGAGTGCTTGACCAGGTACTTGAGCAGCCACGCGATCGAGGCGTATCCCACCACGAAGGACACCACCGTGGCGATCACCGTGCCGGTGACGTCGATGTTCCCGTCGCCCACCTTGCGCAGCTCGAACAGCCCGGACAGCACCACCGCGGGAACCGAGAGCAGGAAGGAGTAGCGGGCCGCGGCCTCCCGGGTGTACCCGAGGAACAGCCCGCCGGTGATCGTGGAGCCCGAGCGGGAGGAGCCCGGGATGAGGGCCAGCGCCTGGAAGCCGCCGATGATGAGGCCGTCGCGCAGGTTCAGGTCGGAGACCTGGCGCTGCTGCCGGCCGGCCCATTCCGCCACCATCAGCAGCAGGCCCATGACGATGAGCATCGAGGCGTTCAGCCACAGGTTGCGGGCGGGCTTCTCGATGAAGTCCTTGAACGCCAGGCCGAACACGCTGACCGGCACCGTGCCCCAGATGATGTACCAGCCCATCCGGGCGTCCAGCTCGCCGCGCAGCTCCTTCTTCCACAGGCTCTGCGTCCACGTCATCGTGATCCGGTAGATGTCCTTCCAGAAGTAGATGAGCACCGCCGCCATGGTGCCGAGCTGGATGATCGCCGTGAACGCCGCACCGGGGTCGCGTTCCCAGCTCTTGAGCCCGAGGTCGTAGGCGACGCTCGGCACGATGAGCAGATGGGCCGAACTGGAGATCGGCAGGAACTCCGTGAGTCCCTGGACGATGCCGAGCACGGTGGCTTCAACGACGTTCACAAGCGGTGATTCCCCTCACGGGTAGAGCGGCCCAGAGCTGATGATGATCCCCAACGCGGCAGCCTAGTGCCCAGGCACCGGGCGTTCGCCCGGTTCCGGAGAACGTATTTCTACATACATGTCGATGATCGGCCTTACCATACCCGCAGGCCGGGGCCCACCGTGCCGACGCGGCGTTTCCCCGATGAGGCACGGTAATCTGCCCGCCTATGAAGCAGCGCCACCTTGGGCGGAGCGGGCTCACGGTGTCACGCCTGGGCCTGGGCACCATGACGTGGGGCCAGGACACCGACGCCGACGAGGCGACGGCACAGCTGACCGCGTTCGTCCGCGCGGGCGGCACCCTCGTCGACACCGCCGACGTCTACTGCGAGGGCGACAGCGAGCGCCTGCTCGGCCATCTCCTGCGCGAGGTGGTGCACCGCGACGACCTGGTCATCGCCACGAAGTCCGCCATCACCCCGGACGGCCGCTACGACGCGTCCCGCCGCCACCTGCTGAGCTCCCTCGACGCCTCGCTGGACCGGCTCGGGATCGACCACGTCGACCTCTGGCAGCTGCACACCTACGATCCGGCGACACCGCTGGAGGAGACGCTGACCGCGGTGGACGAGGCGGTCCGCTCCGGCCGGGCCCGCTACGCCGGAGTGGCGAACTACGCGGCATGGCAGCTTGCCACCGCCGCCACCTGGCAGCGATCCTGGCCTGGCCGCACCCCGATCGTGTCGGCCCAGCTGGAGTACTCCCTGCTGAGCCGGGACATCGAACGGGAGGTGGTGCCCGCCGCGCTGGACGCCGGGGTGGGCCTGCTGCCGTGGTCCCCGCTCGGCCGCGGCGTGCTCACCGGGAAGTACCGCACCGGGATCCCCGCCGACTCCCGTGGCGCGACCCCGCACCTGGCCGAGTTCGTCCGCCCGTACCTGGGCGAGCAGAGCCGGCGGATCGTGGAGTCGGTGACCACGGCCGCCGAGGGGCTGGGCGTCTCGCCGCTGGCCGTGGCGCTCAGCTGGGTACGCGACCAGCCCGGCGTGGTGGCTCCCATCGTGGGAGCCCGCACCTCTGGACAACTCCTGGCCATACTCCAGGCCGAGGACCTCATCTTGCCGCAGGAGATCCGTGACGCCCTCGATGACGTATCCGACATCTGACCACGCCCCGCTCACCGAGCTGCTGAGCGCGGCGGGGGTCCCGGGGGCGTACGTGGCACCCGCCGCGGCCGCGCTCGGCGACCGCGCCGCCGAGGTGCTGCGCTCGGATCCGTGGCAGCTGCTGCTGGTGCCCGGGGTCGGGCCCCGGCAGGCCGACCACTTCGCCCGGCGGCTGCTCGGGGAGCAGGCCGATCCGGCGGACCCGCGCCGCGGCGCCGCCCTGGTCACGCACCTGATGCTGCGCGCCGCCCGGGAGGGCGACACGTCGGTGCCCGTGCCGGAGGTGATCGCGGCGCTGGCCGAGCTGAAGGTCGCCGAGCCCGTGCGCGCCGTGATGGGCGCACTGGACGAGGCACGGGTGATGGGGTTCGCGGTCGAGCCGGACGAGCCCGACGACCTCGACGACGACCTGCCCGAGCCCGAGGAGTTCCTCTCCCTCGAACGCTACGCGACGGCCGAGGAGGCGGTCGCCGAGGGCGTCATGCGGCTGACCGCCACCGCGGAGCCGTTCCCGCTGGACGGCCTGGAGGACTCCCCCGCGACCGCGGCGGCGTTCGGCCACGGCGTGAGCGTCGTCTCCGGCCCCGGCCACGAGTCCGCCGCCCGCGCGCTGTGCGCCGCGGCGGGCGGGCTCGCGGTGGCCGTCGTCACCGCCACGGACCGGTCCGCGGCCGATCTGGCCGCCCTGCTCCCCGGCACGGACGGCACGGAGGGCACGGACGGCCCCAGGGGCGTCACCGTGCTGTCGCTGCACCGGCTCCTGGAGGCGCACGAGGCACCGGGCGGCATCGCGTTCGCCCGCGGTGAGCAGCGGCCCCTGGACGCGCGGCTCGTGGTCGTCATGGAGGCTCCGGCCCTCGACGTGGAGCTCGCGGCGGCGCTGGTCGAGGCGTGCGCGGACGGCACCCACCTGGTGCTGGCGGGCGACCCGGCGGGGCTGCCGCCCGCGGCCGCCGGGCAGGTCTTCGCCGACGTGGCGGCCTCCGGCACGGTGCCGGTCACCCGGGTACGGGAGCCGGGCGTCCCGTCCGGGCCGATCGGCGCGCTGACCGCGGCCGTACGCCTCGGCGAGCTGCCCCGGGTCGACGCACCGGACCGGGAGGTCGTGATCGTGCCGGCCGGCGACCCGCGCGAGGCGGTGCACCGCACGGCCCAGCTCGTGGCCGACTCGATCCCGCGGGCGCTCGGGGTGGCGGGCGGCGACATCCAGGTGGTCACCCCCGCACAGCGGGGCGACGCGGGCGCCGTCGCCCTCAACGCCGCGCTGAAGGCACGGCTGAACCCCGGCCCGGGTGCGTACGCGGGCTTCGACGTCGGTGACCGGGTGGTGGTGACGGGGGCGTTGCCGGGCGCCCCCGCCGGGGAGACCGGGACAGTGACCGGAGCGGGCGACGCCGGGCTGGAGGTCGCCTTCCCGGCCGGCCCGGCGGTGGTGCCCGCCGCGCTGGTGTCCCGGCTGCGGCACGGCTGGGCCATCACGGTCCAGATGTCGCAGGGGACGCACTGGCCGGCCGTGGTCGCGGTCCTGCCCGCCGAGGCGGGCCCGCTGCTGTCGCGGGCGCTGGTGCTCACCGCCGTGAGCCGGGCCCGGTGCCACGTGTCGGTGGTGCACGCGGCGGGTCCCGCGCTGGCCCATGCCGTCCGCGACGTCCACCTGCCGCCCCGGCGGACCCGGCTCCCCGGGCTGCTGCAGGGGCTGTAGCGGCCGCCCGCGCGCCGAGATGTCAGGTGATATGCCGGTTTCTGGGGTATCTGGCGAGCAGCACGTGACTTTTGATCTCCCTATGCGTTAGACAGGGTGTCCAACGCAGACACAGGGGAGTGAGATGCCCGACCAGCGACGCTTTCGGCGCCTCGGAGTCACCTCGGCGGCGGTAACGGTGGGCGCGTTCGCGCTTCTGATCGGGGGCGCGAGCCCCGCCGACGCGGCGACGACCAAGTGCGCCATGGGGCACGACCCCGCCACCACGGTCAAGAGCATCGAGTGCCAGCTCAAGGAGACGGGCCAGGCCATCCAGAAGGTGATCGACCAGCTCACCCACAAGGCTCCCCCGCCGGTGAAGACGCCCGTCAAGAAGCCGCCCGTGAAGATGACTCCGGCGAAGAAGCCCGTCAAGCGGACGCAGGCCGCCCCGGCGGTCCCGCAGGGCGCCGCGGGCGGCGGGGGCGGCGGGGCGACCCCGCTGAACAACCCGGGCTCGGTGCGGCCCTACACCCCCCAGGGCACCACGCCGCAGCTGCCCGGCCTGCTGCCGGAACAGCCGCAGGTGGCCGAGCAGCAGCCGGCCGGCCCGATCACCGAGACGCACCTGGTGGCACCGGTCGCCCAGACCGAGCGGCAGCCCCCGGCCTCGCCGGTGTGGATCGCCGGCGCGGCGGGCATGGCGGGCGCCGTGGGCGCGCTCAACCTGAGCCTGGCCCGCCGGCACCGGCGGCTCCGCGTCAGGTGAGCGCGCGCCGGGTGGGCGCGAGCCGGACACGACGTGCGAAGGCCCGGTCCTGAAGAGACCGGGCCTTTCGCCGTGCGCGCACCGGCGGGCCCGCCGGGAACGGCGCGCTCAGGCGCCCATCGCGTGGACGCCGCCGTCCACGTGCACGATCTCGCCGGTCGTCGCCGGGAACCAGTCCGACAGCAGCGCCGCGCAGGCGCGTGCGGTGGGCCCCGCGTCGGAGACGTCCCAGCCGAGCGGTGCGCGCTCGGGCCACTCGTTGGACAGCGCGTCGACACCGGGAATGCTCTTGGCCGCCATGGTGCTCAGCGGGCCGGCCGCGACCAGGTTGACCCGGACCCCGTGCGGGCCGAGATAGCGGGCGAGGTAGCGGGAGCAGGACTCCAGCCCGGCCTTGGCCACGCCCATCCAGTCGTAGATCGGCCAGGACACGCTGGCGTCGAAGGTGAGGCCGACCACCGACCCGCCCTCCTTCATCAGCGGCAGGCACGCCATCGTGAGGGACTTCAGCGAGTACGTGGAGATCTGCACCGCGGTGGCGACGTCCTCCCAGGAGGTCTCCAGGAAGTTGCCGCCCATCGCGCTCTGCGGCGCGAAGCCGATCGAGTGCACGACGCCGTCGAGACCGTCGAGGTGCTCGCGCACCCGGTCCGACAGCGTGCCGAGCTGCTCGGTGTCGGTCACGTCCAGCTCCAGGACCGGGGGCGGCGCGCCCTCCAGGCCGGAGGGCAGCCGCTTGGCGATGCGCTCCACCAGGCTCATCCGGCCGAAACCGGTCAGCACGATCTGCGCGCCCTCCTGCTGCGCCATCTTCGCCACATGGAATCCGATCGAGGAGTCCGTCAGGACTCCGGTGACCAGGATCCGCTTTCCTTCGAGAATTCCCATACCCTGCTCCACTTCGTGCGGCTGCGCCGCGATGTCCTGTCCGCGCCCCGAACGCTCAGGGGGCTCCGCGCGCTCGGCGGATCGGTCGTGTTCAGTGCCCCATGCCGAGTCCGCCGTCGACCGGGATCACCGCTCCGGTGATGTAGGCGGCATCGTCGCTCGCCAGGAACCGTACGACCTTGGCGATCTCCTCGGGGGCAGCCACGCGGCCGAGCGGGATCACGTTCTTGATCGCGGCCTGCTGCTTGTCGTCGAGCACGGCCGTCATGTCGGTGTCGACGAAGCCCGGCGCGACCACGTTGGTGGTGATGTTGCGGGAGCCCAGCTCACGGGCGAGGGACCGCGCGAGCCCGACCAGGCCGGCCTTGGAGGCGGCGTAGTTGGCCTGGCCGGCGGAGCCGAGCAGCCCCACCACCGAGGAGATGAGGATGATCCGGCCCTTGCGCATGCGCATCATGCCCTTGACGGCCCGCTTGGAGACCCGGAAGGCGCCGGTCAGGTTGGTGTCGACCACCGAGCTGAAGGCGTCCTCGCTCATCAGGGCCAGCAGGTTGTCCTTGGTCACCCCGGCGTTGGCCACCACGACCTCGACCGGGCCCTGCTCCGCCTCGATCTTGCCGAAGGCGGCGTCGACGTCCTCCCAGCTGGTGACGTCGCACTTCACGCCGAACAGGCCCTCGGGCGGCTCCCCTGACCTGTAGGTGACGGCCACCGCGTCACCGGCCGCGGCCAGCTCCCGGGCGATGGCCAGGCCGATACCCCTGTTGCCCCCGGTCACAAGGACTGAGCGACTCATCAGCAAACCTCCGTAAGGAACATCACACCAGCGACCGAGCGTAGCGGTCCACCTCCTGGAAGGAGATGTCGCCCGGCGACAACTTCCGGCGCCCAGGCTTGTCGGAACCCCGCCGGGACGGCCCGCCGGCGCGGCCCGTGAGGCCTCGCGTACCGGTGCCACGCCCCACGCGGCCGGCCCGGGCACGGTAAGTTGCGCAGGTGCATGAGATCGATCCGGCCTTCACCGCCCTGCCGTTGCGGGCGCTCGCCGACGCCGCGCTGACGCGCGCCCGGGAACTCGGCGCCGAGCATGTCGACTTCCGCCTGGAGCGCATCAGCAGCCAGACCCTCCGCCTCAAGGACGCCGCCCTCGAGACCGCGCTGGACGCCGACGACGTCGGCCTGGCCGTGCGGGTCATCAAGGACGGCACCTGGGGCTTCGCCTCCGGAATCGACCTGACCACCGAGTCGGCGGCCGCGGCCGCCGAGCGGGCGGTCACGGTCGCGCAGGTCTCCCGGGCCATCAACCGGGAGCCGATCGAGCTGGCCGCCGAGCCGGTGCACGGCGAGCGGACCTGGGTCTCCTCCTACGAGGTGGACCCGTTCACCGTCCCGACCGGCGAGAAGGTGGCGCTGCTGGCCGACTGGAGCCGCCAGCTGCTGGCGGGCGGGGTCGACCACGTGGACGCCGCGCTCCTGCAGGTCAAGGAGAACAAGTTCTACGCCGACGCGGCGGGGACCGTCACCACCCAGCAGCGGGTCCGGCTGCATCCGGTGCTCAACGCCGTCGGGATCGCCGACGGCGCCTTCGACACCATGCGCACCCTGGCGCCGCCGGCCGGGCGCGGGTACGAGTACCTCACCGGCACCGGCTGGGACTTCGACGCCGAGCTGGCCCGGATCCCGGAGCTGCTGGCCGAGAAGCTCGCCGCCCCCTCGGTCGAGGCGGGGTCGTACGACGTGGTGATCGACCCGTCCAACCTGTGGCTGACCATCCACGAGTCGATCGGGCACGCCACCGAGCTGGACCGGGCCCTCGGCTACGAGGCCGCGTACGCCGGGACCTCCTTCGCGACCCCCGACAAGCTGGGGAACCTCCAGTACGGCTCGAAGGTCATGAACATCACCGGCGACCGCACCGCCGAGCACGGGCTGTCCACCGTCGGCTACGACGACGAGGGCGTCGAGGCCCAGCGGTGGGACATCGTCTCCGGCGGGCTGTTCGTCGGCTACCAGCTGGACCGGCGGATCGCCCGGCTCACCGGGCAGCCCCGCTCCAACGGCTGCGCGTTCGCCGACTCTCCCGGCAACATGCCGCTCCAGCGGATGGCGAACGTGTCGCTGCAGCCCGCCGCGGACGGCCCCTCCACCGAGGAGCTCATCGCCGGGGTCGAGCGCGGGATCTACATCGAGGGCGACAAGAGCTGGTCCATCGACATGCAGCGCCACAACTTCCAGTTCACCGGCCAACGGTTCACCAGGATCGAGAACGGGCGGCTGGCGGGCCAGCTGCGCGACGTGGCCTACCAGTCCGTCACCACCGACTTCTGGAACTCCATGGAGGCGGTGGGCGGCCCGCAGACCTACGTGCTGGGCGGGGCGTTCAACTGCGGCAAGGGCCAGCCCGGCCAGGTCGCCCCGGTCAGCCACGGCAGTCCGTCCGCGCTGTTCCGCGGCGTCAACATCCTCAACGCACTACAGGAGGGCGGCCAGTGACCCCCCAGGAGTCCATCGAGCGGGCCCTGGAGCTGTCCACGGCCGACGACTGCGTCGTGCTCGCCGACGAGGCCAGCGGCGCCAACCTGCGCTGGGCCGGCAACACGCTGACCACCAACGGGGTCACCCGGTCCCGGCGGCTCACGGTCATCGCCCTGCGCAAGAAGGGCGACGGGGTCGCGGCCGGGGTCGTCTCCCGGGCCGGTGTGACGCCGGACGGCATCGAGGCCGTCGTCCGGGCCGCGGAGGCGGTCGCCGCGGGCAACGAGCCGGCCGAGGACGCCGCTCCCCTGACCGGCCCGGCGCAGGTCTCCCCCGGCTGGGACGACGAGCCCGCCGAGACCGCGATCGGCGTCTTCGAGGGCTTCGCCCCGGCGCTGGGCGAGGCGTTCGACGCGGCCGCGGCCTCCGGGCGCAGGCTGTACGGCTTCGCCCACCACGAGATGACCTCCACCTTCGTGGGCACCTCGTCGGGCCTGCGGCTGCGCCACGACCAGCCCACCGGCAAGGTCGAGCTCAACGCCAAGACCGGCGACCTGACCGGCTCCGCGTGGACCGGGGTGAACACCCGCGACTTCCGCGGGGTCGACGTCGCGGGCATGACCGCCGAGCTCGACCGCCGGCTCGACTGGGGCCTGCGCCGGATCGACCTTCCCGCGGGCCGGTACGAGACGCTGCTGCCGCCCAGTGCCGTGGCCGACCTCATGACCTACCTCTACTGGTCGGCGGGGGCACGCGACGCCCACGACGGCCGCAC
Organism: Actinomadura scrupuli; assembly: GCF_050971785.1. Classification (NCBI taxonomy): domain Bacteria; kingdom Bacillati; phylum Actinomycetota; class Actinomycetes; order Streptosporangiales; family Thermomonosporaceae; genus Actinomadura; species Actinomadura scrupuli. The sequence continues at coordinate 864,370 of NZ_JBPCCU010000003.1, forward strand.
GGTCTTCAGCAGGCCCGGCGGGGGCACCCGGGTCGGGGATCGCCTCGCCGACGTCCCGGTGCGGCTGTGGAGCGACCCGCGGGCGGCGGGCCTGGAGTGCGCGCCGTTCGTCATCGCGCACGCCTCCGGCGGCGACTCCTCGGTCTTCGACAACGGGCTGGCGCTGCACCCCACCGACTGGATCTCCGAGGGCAGGCTGTCCGCGCTGATCCAGACCCGGCACTCGGCCCGGCTGACCGGGCTGCCGCTGACGCCCGGCGTCGACAACCTGCTCATGGCGGGCCCGGAGGGGAGTACGGCCTCGCTCGACGAGATGGTCGCGCGGACCGGGCGGGGGCTGCTGCTGACCTGCCTGTGGTACATCCGCGAGGTCGACCCGCAGAACCTGCTGCTCACCGGTCTCACCCGCGACGGGGTCTATCTGGTCGAGGACGGCGAGGTCGTCGGCCAGGTCAACAACTTCCGGTTCAACGAGAGCCCGGTGGGCCTGCTCCAGCGGCTGACCGAGGTCGGCGCGTCGGTGCAGACGCTGCCCCGGGAATGGTCGGACTACTTCACCCGGACCGCCATGCCGCCGATCCGGGTGAGCGACTTCAACATGTCGACGGTCAGCCAGGCCTCCTGAGCCGGGGTCGTTCGCGCACGCTCACCCCCGCGTACGGACACCTGCCGGTCAAGGGCCGGCAGGTGTCCGGTTCCGGCCGCCAGGGGTTCCGGCCCGGCCCGTCAGCTGTCCTCGAGGCGGAAGCCCACCTTCATGCCGACCTGGAAGTGGGCGACCTCGCCGTCCACGATCTGCCCGCGCACCTCGGTGACCTCGAACCAGTCGAGGTGACGAAGGGTCTGCCCGGCCCTGCGGACGCCGCTGCGGATGGCCGCCTCGACGCCCTCCGGCGATGTGCCGACGATCTCCGTCACCCGATAGGTGCGCTCGGTCATTGGGGCTACCTCCTGCTATGTAGATCCGATTGATGTGGGGCTACCGTGGAGTGGTGAGGTTCATTCCCCGCCGCAAGGCAGCAGATGTCTACACGGTCACCGAAGCTCACCGGCCTCTCTCGGAGGACATCCGTTACCGCCAGCGGCGGTACCTGCTGTCGATGGGGATCCGCACGGTGTGCATCCTGGTCGCCGTGTTCCTTGCCGGCCATGTGCCGCTCTGGGCATTGATGATCCCACTCTCCGGCGCGATCGTCCTCCCTTACGTGAGCGTGGTCTTCGCCAACGGCGGCCGGGAACCCGAGAAGAGCCATCCGGTGCGCGCCGGAACGTGGGACGAGCCGGTCCGTAAGCAGATTTCCGGCCCCGGTCCGCAAATCCGGTCGTGACTTTCCCTTGACTAACTATGGGGGGTTTCGGTGTACGATTTGTACCGGCGCTCCGGTCCCCCGTCGGGGCGCCCGTGCCGGTGTTCCGGGCCCCCGTCGGAACACCGATGATGCGACGCCGGGTGGATTGCCCCCGTATCCACCCGGCGTCGCTTTCAACTTTCCAGACGCTGCGATGACCCTGGCCCGCCCCGGCCGTGCCCTTTCGCGCCCGCTCGCCGGCAGCCCCGCACGCGGTGTCCGCACGGTGTCCGCATGGCGCCTGCCTGCGGGCGCGGCACCGCGTAGCACGCCGTGCCACCCCCGGTTAACATGGACGGTATGACCGCTCAGCCGGAGATCACCCAGCGGGACCTGCGCAGCCGCTCCAAGGAGATCATGGACGCTGTCGAGAACGGGCAGACGTTCACCGTCACCCGCGACGGCCACAAGATCGGTGAGCTGGTCCCGCTCCGCCGTCGCCGCCGGTTCGTCCCCCGAGCCGAGTTCGCCGCCATGTCGGCCAACGCGCCCGCGATCGATCTCGCCGCGTTCCGCGCCGACCAGGACGCGGCCGCCGACCAGGATCTGAGCGATCCCTATGACCGATGAGCGCCGGGCACAGGGGCTGCTCGACACCAACATCATGATCCTGCGCGCCCGGCTGGACCCCGCCGAGCTGCCCGCCGAGATGGCGATCAGCGCGGTGACCCTCGCTGAGCTCTCGGCCGGACCGCACGAGGTCCGCCGCAACGAGGAGCAGGGCGACTATGACGAGCACGCCGAACGCGCACGGCGCCTGGACGTCCTCCAGCGGGCCGAGAACGAGTTCGACCCCATCCCGTTCGACGCGGAGGCCGCGCGCATCTTCGGCAGAGTCTGCGCCGCCGTCGTCGCCACCGGCCGCAAGCCGCGGCGCAGGGTCGCCGACCTGATGATCGCCTCCATCGCGATCGCCGAGCGGCTGCCGCTTTACACCACCAACCCCGACGACTTCCAGGGACTCGAGGACCTCCTCACCATCGTGACCGTCACCCGGCCGGACGCATCCTCCCGGCCCGGGCCCGTGACGTCCGTACCGTGACGGCACCGCGCTAACGGCGCCGCCGCGGGCGTGCCCGCCCGTTGCTGGTGGCCACCACCTCCAGCCCGGCGAGGATGAGCAGCGCGCCGGGGATCGCCGTCCACGACGGCACCTGCCCGAGCCAGAGCGCGGCGATCAGCGCCGCCACCGGGACCTCCAGCAGGATGGCCGCGGACACCACGGTGGCGCTGGTGGTCTTCAGCACCCGGTTGAACAACGTGTGGCCGAGCAGCTGCGCCGTCGCCGTCAGGACGAGGATCTTGATCCAGGCGTCGCCGGACAGCCCGGTCAGGCGCTGCCCGGTGGCGAGCGCGGCGAGCCCGAGCACCAGCGCCGCGGTGCCGTAGCAGATCACCGCGTAGGGCGTGAGGGACACCGTCTGGCGGACCCTGGCACCGAAGGTCATGTACACCGCGGCGAGCGCGCCCGCCAGCAGCGCGACCAGGTCCCCGGCGAACGCCCGGCCCGACACGTGCAGGTCGGCGCTGGACAGAGCGACGACACCGACGGTGGCGACCACGATGCCCGCCCAGGCGCGCGCGGAGACCCGGTCGCCGCGGGCTCTCGCGATGAACGCGGCGAAGATCGGCTGGGCGGCGGCGAAGGCGGTCGCCGAGGCGACCGAGGTCATCGTCAGGCTCGAGGTCCAGGCCGCGAAGTGCCCGCCCAGGGCGAGCCCCGCGGCCAGTGCGGCCAGCCACTCCGCGCGGCGCAGCGAGCGGAACTCGCCCAGGTGCCGCCAGAACGCGAAGGGGGCGAGCGCCCCGGCGCCGATCACGTTGCGCCAGAACGCGATCGCCAGTGCCGGGGCGGCGGTGGCCGCGATCAGCGGGCCGGAGGCGCCGACCGCGCACAGGGCGACCGCGAGGACCACCAGGTCGGGGGTGGACGGCCGGTGGATCGCCGAGACCTGCGGCGACTCGACGGCAGGGGGCGGTACGGGCGTCGGGGATGTCAGGAGTGCTCCCTGCACGGGGTCATGACGAATTCCGGGAGCAGCCTAACCGGGTCCGGCGGGAAGGACGATCGCCGCCCCCCGCCGCCGTCAGGGCGTGTCCGGCAGCTGTTCGGTCCGGGTCCGGAAGGGGCGGAAGCCCCGCCTCCGGTAGTTCGGCAGGGCGTTGGGATGGTCGACGCTCGAGGTGTGCAGCCATACCCGGCTCACCGGCTCGCCGTCGGCCGGCTCGGCAGCCCATGCCTGCCGGACGGTCAGGGTCAGCGCGTGCCCGCCCAGCCCCCTGCCGACGTACTCCGGGAGCAGCCCGAACGTGGTGATCTCCACCTGGCCGCGGGGCTGCGGCTCGATGTCGGCGATGCCGGCGACCTCGGAGCCGTACCGGATGAGCCAATACCCGCGAAGGGGATGGGCCAGCCACCGCGCCCACTCCTCGTCCGACCGGGTGGCGCTCCGCCACTTGTACGGAGCCCCGATCCGGGCCTGCGTCGCCGCGATCAGCGGCGAGGACCGGTCGACGCGGTCGAGGGTGACCTCGGGAACCGGCCGGGCGGGGTTCAGCTCGTCGGGGCCGGTCATCTCGAGATAGGTGACGATCTGTTCCATGGCGCCGAGGCTAGCGGGAGAGGCGCCCCGGAGGTCAACGGCCGGCCCGGTCCGTACCCGCGGGGTCGTAGGCCAGCAGCCCCTCGGCGAAGCCGTCGTCGTCGGCCGCCGAGCGGTAGCGCAGCGGCTCGCCGGGGACGTGGTCGGCGAGCTCCTCCCCCGCGGCGATCCGCACGACGAGCCCGGCGAACCGGTCGGGCTCGGGCAGCACCTCGCCGCCGAACTGGCCGTGGGTGTAGGTCTCGGCCGCGGGGAAGTCCTCGGCCTTGCGGGAGTAACCCCAGCCGTGCTCCTCGGTCCAGCCCAGGTCCAGCAGCTCGACGCGGCCCCGGCTCCCGAGCACCAGCGCCTCGATGGACCCCGTCCGCAGGCCCTCGTCGCCGGCGTCGACCGCCGCGATCTCCACGCCGAAGGACTGCAGGGCGGCCTCGCAGGCACCGAGATAGCCCACGTGCGCCCACCGCGACACCCTGGTCATCGGCGGCCGTCAGAGCTCGTCGAGCAGCGTGCCGAGCATGCGCCTGGTGCCTGCGGTGTTCTCCGCCTGCACGCACAGCCGGTCCATGGTGCTCATGTAGTCGTTGAGCTGCTCGCGCTTGTCGAGGTAGAGGGCGCTGTTGAGCTGCTCGAGGTAGACCACGTCGGGCAGGTCCGGCTCGGCGAACCGCAGGATGGTGAAGGGGCCGCCGGCCGCCGCGTGGGCACCGGCGTGGAACGGGACGATCTGGAGGGTGACGTTCTGCAGCGCGGTGAGCTCGAGCAGGTGCTTCAGCTGACCGCGGAGCACCTCGCGCCCGCCCGGCGACCGCCGCAGCGCCGCCTCGTCCAGCACCGCCCACAGCTTGGGGCCGCCCGGCTGGGTGAGCAGCTGACGGCGCCTCATCCGCAGGTCGACGCGGCGGTCGATCTCCTCGGCCGGAGCGTGCGAGTTCGCGATCATGATGACGGCACGGGCGTAGTCCTCGGTCTGCATCAGCCCGTGCACGAACTGCATCTCGTAGCTGCGGATGACCGAGGCGGCCGCCTCCAGCCCGACGTAGACCTCGAACCAGGCGGGCAGGATGTCGCCGTACTGGTGCCACCAGCCCGGGGTGCTGGCCTGCCGGGCGAGCGCCAGGAGCGCCTCGCGCTCCTCCTCGCCGGTGATGCCGTACAGCGTCAGCAGATCGGCGACGTCGCGCTGCTTGAAGCCGCTGCGCCCCAGCTCCAGCCGGCTGATCTTGGAGTGGGTGGCGCGGATCGCGTCCGCGGCCTCCTCACGGGTGAGCCGCCTGGTCTCGCGGAGCCTGCGCATCTGTGCGCCCAGCATGATCCGCAGCGCCGTGGGCCCGCCCCGGGGGCCGCCGGTCCCCATGGCCGGAGCGCCCTCTCCCGGCCGATCAGCGTTCTGGAATGCGTCGTCGGGCCGGTCAGGCCCCGCGGTAGACCCGCTCACGTCTCCCACTCTCCGGTCTCCACCGCACGGCCAGCCGCCGGGCTCACGCCCCGTGCGCGGTCGTGCGTTCCCGCCCCGCGCCGGGCAACCGGACGATTCTGCCCGGTGTCCCATGGCGCACTGTCGTCCCGATAGTGCTGTTGATATCACATCTGCACTCGCAGGCGTACGGGCGAGCACTGTGTGCTACAGCACCGATCGGGAACCTAGCGGATCAGATAGTCGAACTCACCGTCCTTCGCGCCCCGGAGGAAAGCCGTGATCTCGGCCGGGGTGTAGATGAGCGCCGGGCCACCGGGATCGCGCGAGTTACGGACGGCGACCACTCCGTCCTGCAGTTCCGCCACCTCCAGGCAGCTCCCGTTCGGATTGCTGTGGCCGCTCTTGTGCCAGACGGCCCCCCGCAGCCGTGAGGCGGGCATGCCGTTGTAGGGGTGCGACATCGGCCCTCTCTCCTCGTGTCGGTGCCGGCACCGGTGCTGCTACCGGCGCCGGTCAGGCCAGTTCACGATAGCTCCTGCACGTGCATTTGTTCGTGCAGTTGATTGTTCTTTCATTTGGCTTATCAAATGAGCTTGCGCTTGAGAGCGCGACAACACAAGATGGTGCTCATGGAACCGGTCCGAGCGATTGGCTCCATCACCCCGGGATCAGCACGCGGCCACACCCCAGCCGCCAGCCGCTGCACTCTGGGCCGCCCGTGCTCGTCGACAGTTACATCCGCGGGCATCGCACGAGCCACGCGGCTCCATGCACCGCTGGGATCTGACCAGGGGAAAGGTCGGCATGCGCTATCTCAGGGACAGTGACCGGCAGGCCCTCCAGCTCGCCGGTGACCTGGAGAAGGCGATCCATCAGTGGCTCGGCCAGCGCGGGGTGGACGGCACCTGCACGATCTCGCCCTATGTCGATCCGGCGGGCCGCCCCGCCGTGCTGGTCAAGATGGACGGGCACGTGGCCGGCGCCATGGTGGCCGGCCTGAACCAGCCGCGTGATCACAACGGCCCCCGCGCCCGCCCATGACGGAACAGGGCCGCCCCCGGGGCGACGGCGCGGACCGGCACCTGACGGCACGGTCGCCGCGTCCGGCGGGGACCGTGGCGGAGCCGGTGCGAGCCGATGCCACCGCCGATCTCGACCGGCTGGCCGGGCCCCTGCGCGGCGCCGGCTTCGAGTGCGCACGGCGCGGCGACGGCGGCCTGCCGCGGCTGCGCGTATGGCACCCGGCACTGCCGGGCGTCGGGGAGAGCGTCAGCGTGATGCCCGGCCCCGGGGTCACCGAGCCCTGGTTCGGTTGCTCGTCGGGCACGCCGCTCGCGCCCTGCGGCGACCCGGCCGGGGCGGCCACCCGGGTCATCGGGCTGCTGGCGCCCTTCGTGCCGCGCTCCCCCGGCTTCATCCGTGACGGCACCACGGACATCCCGCCCGACGAGGCGGGCCAGACGACCTCACCGGGGGGACCGGTGACCGGCCTGACGACCGGCGCGGGACGTCAGGCAGGATCGCTCCCGGCGGCCCGCGGTTCCGCGGGCCGCCGGCGGGTGGGCCGCTCCGCGTGATGTGCACGTCGACGACCGCCGACCGCCCGGCGTCGACGGCCTCCAGACCGCGCCGCAGGGCCGGGATCAGCTCGGCGCGATCGCGTACCCGCTCGCCGTCGGCGTGGCAGGCGCGGGCCACCGCGGCGAAGTCGGGCGGCCGGCTGAACCGCGTGCCCACCGCGTCGCCCTGCGCGGCCGACAGCCCCTCGGGAAAGAGCTCGAAGACCGGGAGCCTGCTCGCCCGGTAACCGTCGTTGTTCAGCACGACCGCCAGGATCGGCGCGTCCACCTCGGCGGCCAGGCACAGCGCCGCCGTGGGGACGCCGAACATGAAGCTGCCGTCGCCCACCACGGTCACCACCCGGCGCCCCGGCGACGCCAGGCTGACACCGACGGCGCCGCCGAGGCCCCAGCCCAGGCCCGGGCTGCCCGTGCCGTACAGCGTGCCCGGCAGGCCGCGCTCCAGGGCCTGATGGAGCGCACCGGCGCTGGTGACCGCCTCCTCCACCACGATGTCGTCCTGGCCCAGGAGCGAGTTCAGCGCCTCGACCGCCTCCAGGGCGGTGATCGGCCCCTCCGCCCCGGCGGCGGGAGCGGCGGGAGCCGTGCGGGGCACCGGGGGACGCTCCGGGCGCTCGGCTCCGGACTCCTCCAGATGCCGCACCAGCTGGCCGAGCGCCGTCGCCCCGTCCGCGGTCACCGCCAGGTCGACCGGGAAGGTCCACAACGGCATGTCGGTCCTCAGCGGGTCGGCGTCGAGGTGGATGACCGTGGCGTCGTCCGCGGGCCGGGTGAACTTCGGGATCCAGGGCACGTCGCAGTCGGCGACGAGGATCACGTCGGAGTCCCGGACGAGCCGCTGTGCCTCCGCGGCCGACCCCGCGCGCATCGGATGGGAGGAGGCGATGTTCACGCAGCCGCTCTCGGCGGTGTCGATGACGCGGACGCCGGCGAGGTCGGCCAGCCGTGTCACGGCGGCGAAGCCCTCCGGCCGGCGTCCCACCTTCGAGGTGATGAGCAGCGGGCGCTCGGCCGCGGTCAGCCGATCGGCGATCCAGCGCACCGTCTCGGCGTCGGCGGCCGGCGGGCGCGCCACCGCGTACCCGGTCGTACGGCCGAGGTCGCGGGCCGGCGGGTCCATCAGGACGTCGCGGGAGACCATGAGGTAGGCCGCGCCCGGCCGGCCGCCGGTGGCCACCTGCACCGCCCGGCCGATGGCCCTGGGCAGCATGTCCGCCCGGGTGATCTCCATCACCCACTTGGCGTAACCGCGGACGATCCCCGCCTGGTCGGGCACGTCCTGCTGCCAGTGGATGGTGTGCGAACGGCCTCCAACGGAGTCCGGATCCTCGCCGTACGGCGTCTTGCCGGCGATGACGATCACCCCGGCGCGGTCGCGCATCACGTTGTGCATCATGGCGCCGAGGTTCTGGGTGCCCACGTCGACGTGCACGAAGACGCACTGCGGCCGCCGGGTCACCTGGTAGTACCCGTGGGCGGCGGCCAGCGCGACCGACTCGAACGAGCAGATGATGATCCGGGGGATGGTGACCTTGGCGTCGGTGAGCACGGCGGCCGCCTCCTGGAGCGGGGCCGAGTCCGTGCCGGGGTTGAGGAACAGATGCTCGACCCCGTGCTCGCCGAGCAGCCACAACAGATGCTCGGCGGTGGTCGCCGGCCGGAAGTCGTCCACGCGGTTTCTCCTCATGCAAACGGTTGTCATCAGTACGAACCGAGATCAAATACCTGAAGCGTAGAAGATCGATCATCGCATCGTCCCCACCTTGGGGCGGTCGCGCGAGATAGCCTGAGGACCGATTTGCCGAAGCTTGCTGCGGTTGCGTCCAGGATGGGTGCGTAGCAAGATCTTGATCCGCGGCTGTACCGAGCCGTCCCCCGGCCTTCCGACCCGTGCCACGTCCCGGTAGGAGAGTGAACGGTGCTGCCCGACCTCGAGGACGATGGTCCGGGCGGTGGCGCGCACCGGCCGACCGCGGCCGGGGACGCGCGGCTGGCTCTGCTGCACGAGGCCGGCACGCTGATGGCCGCCACCCTGGACATGCGGCAGGTGGCCCGTCACCTGGTCGAGGTGGCGCTCCGGCGGTTCGCCGACGCAGTCGGCGTGTACCTGGTGGAGCACCTGATCCTCGGCGAGGAGGTGCCCCCGCCGGCCGACGGCAGGTCGATCGAGGCCCGCCGGATCGCGGTGGGCGCGTCCGGCGTGGACCTCGAGGCCTGGCTGGCCACCGGTGAGGTGGTCGTGATCGCGGCCGACAGCCCGTACGCCGTCTGCGTGAACACCGGCGCCCCGCAGCGGTTCAGCGCGCTGGGGCAGCGCGACCTCGAGCGGATCGGTCATGCCGGCGGGTCGGAGGCCCTGCGGCGGCTTCGAGATCTCACCGACTTCGTGGTCGTCCCGCTCATGGTCGGCACCACGGGGCTGGGGTTCGTGACGTTCGCGCGCGGCCGGCGTTCCGAGCCGTTCTCCGGCGGCGAGGTGCGGCTCGCGGGAGAGATCGCCGCCCACGCGGCCCGCTGCCTCGACAACGCCCGGCTGTACGGGCGGGAACGGGCCGCCGCGCGGGCGCTGCAGGCCAGCCTGCTCCCCGGGGCGCTGGACGCCGTGCCGGGGCTGGAGATCGCCCACCGGTATCTGCCCGCCGGCAGCACCAGCCTGGTCGGCGGCGACTGGTACGACGTGATCCCGCTCACTGAGGAGCGCGCCGTGCTCATCATCGGTGACGCGATGGGACACGGCTCGGAGGCCGCGGCCGCCATGGTGCAGCTGCGGGCGTCCGCGCGGACGCTCGCCACGCTCGGCCTGGGGCCGGCCGAGGTGCTCACCTGGCTGGACCGGATCGCGCCCAACCTCGGGCCGGTGCAGTTCGCGACCTGCCTGTGCGCGCTCTACGACCCGTCGGAGCGGATGTGCACCTTCAGCCGTGCCGGGCATCCGCCGCCGATCCTCATCCACGCCGGCGGCGGCTGCGAGCTGCTGGAGGGGCCGCCCGGCCTGCCGCTGGGGCTCGGGGACGCCCGGTTCCAGTCCACCCGGGTGACGATCCCCGACGGGGCGACGCTGGCGCTGTACACCGACGGGCTCGTGGAGTCGCGCGACCGCGATCTCGACGCTGGCATCGGCGCCCTGCTGTCGGCGCTGACCGGCGCCCCGGACTCGCTCGACGCCACCTGCGGCAGCGTGGTCGAGGAGATGCTCGCCGGCCCGAACGAGGACGACGCCACGGTGATGCTGGCGCGGGCCCATGCGGCCCCGGGCGGTGTCGCATGATCGCAGACCTACTGGGAGGGTGAACGGATGGACAGCTCCGATTGGTCGTCCGGAGTCGATCCGACGAAGGCCAGTGTGGCCCGGATCTACGACTACCTGCTCGGCGGCACGCACAACTTCTCCACCGACCGGGACGTCGTACGGACCCTGGAGGCGATCGAACCGCAGGCCCGCGCCATCGCGCAGGCCAACCGCGCCTTCCTGGGCCGGGCGACCCGCTTCCTGGTGGAGGAGGCGGGCATCCGGCAGTTCATCGACGTCGGCTCCGGGATCCCGACGCAGGGCAACGTGCACGAGATCGTCCAGCGGTACGCCCCGGAGTCGCGGGTGGTCTACGTCGATCACGATCCGGTCGCCGTCGCGCACAGCAACGCCATCCTCGCCGGCAACCCGAACGCCGCGGTGGTCCAGGCGGACCTCACCGAGCCGGACGAGATCCTCGGGCACCCGACCGTCCAGCAGATGATCGATTTCGATCGCCCCGTCGGGCTCCTCCTGGTCGCCGTCCTGCACTTCATCCCCGACGCGCAGCACCCCGAGCTGATCACCGACCGGCTGCGCGCGCCCCTGGCCCCCGGCAGCCACCTGGTGATCAGCCACGGCACCCACCAGGACCATCAGACGACCACCGCGGCGGTGACGAAGGTCTACCAGCGCGCCGTGGCCCAGGGGCAGGCCCAGGTACGCTCCCGCGAGGAGATCGCCCGGTTCTTCGACGGGTTCGAGTTCGTCGAGCCCGGCCTGCAGTACGGCCCGCTCTGGCGCCCCGACTCGCCGGGCGACGTCCCCGAGGACTCCAGCCGCTTCTGGTTCCTGGGCGGCGTCGGCGTCAAGAGGGACGCCGCGAGCGACGTCCGGCGGGAGCAGGCCTGATGCGGTGCGACCGGGACGCATGAACGCCGGGCGACGGCGCACCGGCCTCTGGTCCCTCGGGCTGATCGTGCTGGTCGCGCTCAACCTGCGGCCGGCCATCACCGCCGTGGGACCGCTGCTCACCGACATCCGCTCCGGCCTGGGCCTGTCCAGTGCGACCGCCGGGGCGCTCACCACCCTGCCGGTGCTGTGCTTCGGCGTCTTCGGGCTGCTGGCCCCGGCCCTGCGGCACCGGTTCCGCGGGGAGGTGCTGCTGGTCGCCGGCATGGCCCTGCTCACCGCCGGGCTGCTGGTGCGCACCGTGCCGTCGCTGGTCGCGCTGTTCGGCGGCACCCTGCTCGCCGGGATCGCGATCAGCGTCTGCAACGTGACCCTGCCCGCCGTCATCAAGCGCGACCATCCCCGTCACGTCACGTTCGTCACGGCCCTCTACTCCACCGCCCTCACCGTCGGCGCGGCCATCGCGTCCGGGATCGCGGTGCCCATTGAGGACACGACCGGCGGCGGCTGGCGGCTCCCCCTCGGGCTGCTGGCCGTCCCCGCGGTGCTGGCGGGCCTGGCCTGGGTGCCGCGTGCCCTGCGCGCGGCGGGCCGGCCGCCCGCCGAGACGGGCACACCGCTGCCGTTGTGGCGTGACCGGCTGGCCTGGCAGGTGACCGCGTTCATGGGGCTCCAGTCGCTGCTGGCCTACGTGGTCTTCGGCTGGCTCCCGACCATCTGCCAGGACCGGGGCCTGAGCGAGGCCGACGCGGGGCTCGTCCTGGCGGTGTCCAGTTTCGTGCAGGCCATCGGATCCCTGATCGTGCCGGCGGTCGACCGGCGGCTGCGCGACCAGCGCCCGCTCGTCGTCGCGGTCGGGGTGCTCACCGCCGCCGGGTTCGCCGGGGTCGCCTGGGCGCCCGCCGGCCTGATCTGGGGGTCGGCCGTCGTGCTGGGCCTGGGCCAGGGGGCGGGGTTCGCGCTCGCGCTGGCGTTCATCGGGCTGCGCGCCGGTGACGCGCAGGTCGCCGCGCGGCTGTCGGGCATGGTCCAGGGCGGCGGTTACCTCATCGCGGCGACCGGCCCGTTCGCCTTCGGCATGCTGCACGACGTCAGCGGGGCGTGGAACGTTCCGGCCGCCATCGCCGTCGCCCTCGCCGCCCTGGAGGTCCTCCCCGGCCTGGCGGCCGGCCGGGCCCGGACCATCCGCCACGCCACCCCCGGCCCCGCCACCCCGGCCACCACCGGCCCCCAGGCGCGCCCCACCCGTGACCGCCGCCCGCCGACCCCGCCACCGCCGTGACCGCCACCCACCCGCCCGCCTCCGTGCCACGCAATGGCCCCACCACCCCACCCCTTCATGATCATGCAATCAATCGTCGATTGACTGCATGATCACGGGAGGAGTGGGGCAGGCGTCGTGCCTTCGGCGCCGGCGCGCGCCGGGCGTGCGGCGGGACTGGGGCCGGGGGGTGCCAGACTGGCTTCCCGTGACCGATACACCTGCAGAGACTCCGCAGTGCTCCTTCAAGGGCTGCCGCGCCGACGCCACCTGGGCGCTGCGCTGGAACAACCCCAAAGTGCACACCCCGGAGCGGCGCAAGATCTGGCTGGCCTGCGACGACCACCGCGAGCACCTGTCGGCCTTCCTCGACCTCCGCGGGTTCCTGCGCGACGTGGTCCCGTTCGGCGACCTCGACGCGGCGGAACGCGGAGCGCTGTGACCGCCCGTGCGCTCGGGAGCCGGTGCGGCGCGGGCGGGCCGCCGGGTCTCACTCGGGATGCGCGGGCGGCCGCCGCTCCCCCTGCCAGCCCATGGCCAGCTCGCTGAGCCGGGCGGCGGCGGGGCCGGGGTCGGCGCCCCGCCCGACCGCCAGCCCGAGCAGGAAGGCCGTCAGCGGCGCTCCGGGACGGGCCACTCCGTGCGCCACGTCCCGGGCCAGGTCCAGCACCAGGTCGCGATCCACGCAGGCCCGGTCCAGGTCCAGCTCCAGGCAGACGACGTCCAGCCACTCCTCCAGCATCCACTTCCTCCGCCCTCGCGGCCGGACGGCCGCGTATCCGACTTGCTGCCCGTCCCGCGGGACGGGGAATGCCTACCGCACGCCGCGGCCGGTCCCCGGGCCCCCGGTCGTGCGTCCGGGGGCGCCGAGCCGGCCGGCCAGGTCGAGGTCCGCGGGCGTGTCACAGTCGAACCAGGCGGGCGGCTCCCCCACGGGCTCCTCCGTGGACTCGCCCGTGGACTCACCTGGGACGGGCGCCACCAGTGCCGGTTCGAGCGGGCCGAGCAGACCCCGCAGGGAACCGCCCTCATAGTCCCGCAGCGCAGTGCTGAGCACGTCACTGCGCCACACTCCGGCCAGCCACTGCCGGTGGCCTCCGGTGTCGGTCAGGACCGCCCCGGCGTGCCCGCGGGCGGCCTCGAACAGGCCGGTGAGGTCGGCCGGGCGCAGGAACGGCAGGTCGGCGGCGAGCAGGGCCGTCCACGGAGCCCGGACCGCTGCCATGCCCGCGCGCAACGCCGGCACCGGGCCGGCGCCGGGAGGGTCCTCCCGGACGACCAGCGCGTGCGGCAGCTCGGGCCGTGCCGGGCCCACGATGATCAGGCGCTCCGCGGCCGCCGCGGCGGCGGCCACCCGCGCGATCAGCGACCGGCCGCCCACCAGGGCGCCCGGCTTGTCGGCACCGCCGAGCCGCCGGGCCGCGCCGCCCGCCAGCACCACGGCGTCATAGCGGGTGCCGGCCGGGGAAGGCCCCGGCTCACTCCTGGACATGCCCGCTCTTGCCGGTCTCCCGCTCGTAGGCGCTGAGGTTCTGCTCCAGGGTCTTCATGAGCTCCCAGACCTGGCTCGGCGGGATCCGCACCCGGGAGACCACCCGCGCGGGCACGTGCACGTAGAGCGAGTCCGCCTCGGTGTCCTGGGTCACCTCGGGCGGGCGCACCTCGGTGGCGAAGTCCAGGACGAAACAGTCCTGTGTGCGCCACACGGACACGAAGGCGGCGTACGCGCCGACCTCGACGTCGGGCGTCACCGTCATCTCGACCCGGTGTTCCATGGGCTCGTCGTTCACGATCCCATTCTCACCGTCTTCGGCGGGCGTTCAGGCCGGAACACGCTGTCCGTCACCCGCCGATAGCGGACATTGGGCGGCTGGGCTGCAGGAAGGACGGGTCGTCGATGCCGTGACCGGCCCGTTTCACCCGCACGGCGGCACGCCATCGCTCCGCCAGCTCGTCGTCGCCCGCCCCGGCCCGCATCGCGTCCCGCAGGTTCGACTCGTCCTGCGCGAACAGGCAGTTGCGGATCTGGCCGTCGGCGGTGAGCCGGACCCGGTCGCACGCGCCGCAGAAGGGGCGGGTGACGGAGCCGATCACGCCGACCACGGCCGGGCCGCCGTCGACCAGGAAGGCCTCGGCGGGCGCGCTGCCGCGGGCCTCCGGCTCCTCCGGGACCAGCTCGTAGGCCTCCTTCAGCCAGCCGAGGATCTCGTCGGCGGTCACCATGGTGTCGCGGCGCCAGCCGTGCTGGGCGTCCAGCGGCATCTGCTCGATGAACCGCAGCTGGTAGCCGCGGTCGAGGCAGTACCGCAGCAGCGGGACGGCCTCGTGCTCGTTCACCCCGCGCATGAGCACGGTGTTGACCTTGACGGGGGCCAGCCCGGCCCGCTGGGCCGCGTCGAGGCCGGTGAGCACGTCGGCGAGCCGGTCCCGGTGCGAGAGCGTACGGAAGGTCTCGTGGTCCAGCGTGTCGAGCGAGACGTTGACCCGGTCCAGCCCCGCCTCGTGCAGGGTGCCCGCCAACCGGTCCAGGCCGATGCCGTTGGTGGTGAGCGAGACCTGCGGGCGCGGCCGCAGCGCGGTCGTGGCCCGCACGATCCCGGCGAGGCCCCGGCGCAGCAGGGGCTCGCCGCCGGTGTAGCGGACCTCGGTGATCCCGAGCCGCTCCACTCCGATCCGGACCAGGCGTACGACCTCGTCGTCTGTGAGCAGCTGCGGTTTCGGCAGCCAGTCCAGCCCCTCGGCCGGCATGCAGTAGGTGCAGCGCAGATTGCACTTGTCGGTGAGGGAGACCCGCAGGTCCGTCGCCACCCGCCCGAAGCCATCGACCAGCACGGGCGTCCTCCTCCTGATGAACCCTGCTCGGATGCACCCGCTCTGGTGAACCCCGCAGGAAAGCCTGCACACCGCCGCCTATGCCGCCCAGCCTATGCGGATCCGGCACGGTACGGCCTGTCCGGCCCGCCCGGATCGGGCGTACGGGGATCTTCTTGACTCTCCGGGGCGGCCGGGCCACGGTGGGCATGCATCGTCGCCGATGGAGGAGATCTCGATGGCCCGACCACATCAATGGCGCTTTCCCGGCACCCGGGGCACGATCGTCGCCCAGGAGTGGCCGCGCGGGGCGCCCCGCTTCCTGGCGGTGCTGTCCCACGGCTACGGCGAGCACATCGGCCGCTACCAGCACGTCGCCGAGGCGCTGGACCGCCACGGCGCGGCGGTGTACGGGCCGGACCACCTGGGGCACGGGGAGTCGGCCGGTGAGCGGGTCCTGATCGAGGACTTCGAGGACGTCGTCACCGATCTCCGTACCGTCGTCGCCCGGGCCGAGGGCGACCATCCCGGCGTGCCGGTGGTGCTCATCGGGCACTCGATGGGCGGGATGATCGCCGCCCGCTACGCGCAGCGGTACGGCTCGGAGCTGTCCGCGCTGGTGCTGTCCGGCCCGATCCTCGGCAGGTCCGAGGCGCTCGGCCTGCTGGTGACGCTGGACCCGATGCCCGACATCCCCATCGACCCCGGCACCCTGTCCCGTGATCCCGAGGTCGGCAAGGCCTACGCCGCCGATCCCCTGGTCTGGCACGGCCCGTTCAAGCGCGTCACCGTCACCGCGATCCTCGCCTGCCTGCGGGCCATCGAGTCGGGCGGCACGATCGACGTGCCCACCCTCTGGATCCACGGCGAGAACGACCGGCTCGTCCCGCTGGCCGACACCCGGACCGGCATCGAGACCATCCGCGGCCGGGACCTGACCGAGCGGATCTACCCGGGCGCCGAGCACGAGATCTTCAACGAGACCGACCAGGACGTCGTCATCGGCGACGTTCTGGCCTTCGTCGACCGCGCCCTGCCCTGACCCGCCCACCCGGACCCGGCCCGTTCCGTTCCGGCGGGATGGGCCGCGTCCGGGACGGCCGCTGGTGGGAGAATGTGCCCATGACCGCTCCGGAGGAACACGACCCGGCCTGCGCGGTCGCGCACGGGGAGGTGACGCCCGGCACCGGCGACCGCACGCTGGTGGCGGTGTTCGCCTCACCGGTGGCCGACCACCTGCTGCGCTACGGCGCCGATCTCGGTTTCCGCGGGGTGCTGGTGGAGCCCGACGCCGAGCGGGCCGCCGCGGCCCGGCGGCCCGGCGTGCTGGTCGTCGGTGAGCCGCCCGCCGACCTCGACGGCAGCGCGGACGTCGTGGTCACCGACCACCACCGGCCCGAGCTCGGCGGCGTGCTGCGGCAGGTGCTCACCCGCCCGGCCCGGTGGATCGGTGTCATGGGCAACCCGCGCCATCCCGGCCCGCACGTGGCGGCGCTCACCGAGCTGGGCGTCCCCGCCGCCGACATCGCCCGGGTGCACCGGCCGGTGGGGCTCAACATCGGCTCCCGCACGCCACCGGAGATCGCCATCGCGACCCTGGCGGGGCTGCTCGCCGACCGCAACGACCGGCCCGGCGGCTTCGCCTTCTGACGGCCGGCCCGGACCCCGTCAATCCGGGGGGCCGGCGGCCTCGGCGAGCCGGGTGTGCAGCCGCGCCCGGATCTCGTCGGGGGTGTAGGCGCGACGGCGCCGCTCCGACCGGGCGATCACCACGCCCGTGGCGGCGACACCGAGGAAGCCCGCGAGACCGAGTATTTTCCACCAGCGCATGTGCCTAGGCTATAGCGATGGCGGGCAAGAGCATCAGCCTCGACGAGGCCACGGATCTGACACGTACCGGCGACGTCTGGCTGTTCCGCGGCCGCTCGGCGGCCGACCGGGCCATTCAGATGACCACCAACAGCCCGGTCAACCACGTCGGCATGTCCGTCGTCATCGACGACCTGCCGCCGCTGATGTGGCACGCGGAGCTCGGCCGGTCCCTCCCGGACCTGTGGTCGGGCACCCACCAGCGCGGCGTCCAGCTGCACGACCTGCGCGAGGCGGTCGTCGTGTGGGGCACCCGCTACGGCCAGCGGGGGTGGCTGCGCCAGCTCGACCGCCCGGTCACCCGGGAGATGGAGGACGCCGTCCTGCGCACCATCGCCCGGCTGGACGGCACTCCCTTCCCCTCGACGAGCCGGCTCGCCTCACGGTGGCTGCGCGGGCGGGTGCCCGCGTTCCGGAGGGGCCCGCGGGAGGGCGACCTGGAGACGGCGTACTGCGCGGAGGTCATGGCCGTCACCTACGAGGCGATGGGGCTGCTGCCTCCCGGGCGCCGGGTCAACTGGTACGACCCCGGCAGGTTCTGGAGCGGCGACGATCTCGAGCTGGCAGGCGGCGCCCGGCTCGGCGGGGAGATCGCGGTGGAGCTGCCGCCGGGTGGTCCGGCCCCCGTCCGGGGCGGTGCCCGGCGGGCCCCGGCCGCCCATGGGTGGGAGGCCTGGGCCGCGCGGGCGAAGGAGGCGCTACGGCACCGCCGGTAGGACGCGCCGCTCGTCACCGCCCGGTGGCGGGCTGGGGCGTGGTGGTCTGCGCGGGCGCGCCGCACCAGGCGTTCAGCGCCCCCTCGATGGCGTCGGCGCGGGCCTGCGGGTGCGGTTCGTCGGTGGCCCAGGCGATGTAGGCGTCCGGCCGGACCAGCACCGTGCTGCGGGAGGGACCGGACAGCATCGCGCACTCCACCCGGTCCGCCCACCCCGCCGGCACCGAGTCCGGCACGGCCGCGCCCTCGGGCATCACCAGCACGAACCGCCGGGTCCGCAACGCCTCGTACAACCGCCGCCCATCGCCCAGCGGAACATCCGGCGCCCGCCGGCCGGCCAGCCGATGCGCGCCGTCCCGCGCGGGGTAGGCGATGTCGAGACCGGAGATCGCCCCGGTGACGCGCCGGGTCACCGGCCGCAGCCGGGTCACCGTGCGGGCGCCGAGGTTGCGGGCGGCGCGCAGCACCCGGGGTGCGGTCAGGACGGCGCGCAGCAGGGTGCCGCTGGTGCGCAGCACCTGGCGGCCGACCGGGTGGCGTTCGGTGTGGTAGGTCTCCAGCAGCCCCTCGGGGGCGTGGCCGCCGAGCGTGGCCGCGAGTTTCCAGCCGAGGTTGGCCGAGTCCTGGATGCTGGTGTTCATGCCCATGCCCCCGGCCGGTGAGTGCACGTGCGCGGCATCGCCCACCAGGAACACCCGGCCGACCTGGTAGCGCGGCACCTGCCGCTCGTCGCTGTGGAACCGCGACATCCACCGCGGGTCGTGCATGCCGTGGTCGGTGCCCAGCGCCCGCCGGACCACCTCGCGGATCTCCTCCAGGTCGAGCGGCGCGTCATCGGGCACCTGATGCCGGCGGTTCCAGGCGATGACGCGATACCAGCCGTCACCGAAGGGCACCAGGAAGGCGAAGGCGTCCCCGACCGCGTTGGCGGTCAGCACGTCGGACGGCGGGTCGGACAGCCGCACGTCGGCCAGCATCACCGACCGCACCGCCGACCGGCCCGGGAACGGCAGGCCCAGCGCCCGCCGCACGGTGCTGCGCACCCCGTCGGCGCCCACGACGTAGGCCGCGCGCTCCGTGCGGGTGGTGCCGTCCCGGTGGCGCACCGCCACGTCGACGCCGGCCGGGTCCTGGCGGAGCCCGATCACTTCGATGCCGGTACGGATCTCGGCGCCGAGGGCCCGGGCGCGCTCGCCCAGCACCCGTTCGGTCTCGTACTGCGGGGTTATCAGCACGTGGTTGAACCGGCTCGGCAGCCGGGTCAGGTCGAGCCGGGCGCCGCCCAGGAACCGCAGCCTGCCCAGCCGGATGCCGGTCCGGTTGAGCTCGTCGGCGACGCCCCGCGCGTCCAGCTGCTCCAGCGTGCGGGCGTGCACGGCGAAGGCGCGGGTGAGGTTGGACTCCCCCTCGCGCCGCTCGAGCACCGCGCAGGTGACCCCGGCCGCGGCCAGGTCACCGGCGAGCATCAGCCCCGCCGGGCCCGCGCCCACGATCAACACGTCCATGCGGAGAGCACCTCCTCGTCCTCTCGCCGGCCGGCGTCGGGACATCCCTTCCCGTCCTCCCCCGGCGCACACCCGCGCCGGGCGACTTCCGGGGGCGCCCGTCCGAGCCCGCCCTCGGCCGGGTTCTCCCGCGCGATGCCGCCAGGCGCGCGGCGGTGACCGAGGAGACCGCCCGCAACCTGCCGAGATGCTGCGCGCGGCCATCGGGGAGGTCGGGGAAAGAGAGGAGTACGACGACACGACCGCCCGGCGAGCACCGGCCGCCGCTCAGGCGGGGGTGGCCCGGCCCGGGGACCGATCCAGCTCGGCGAGCAGCAGGGCCTTGCGGTGGGCCGGGACGGTCCGCCAGTCCCGGTAGGTGAGCGCGGCCTCCATCGCCCAGAGCATCTTCAGGGTGAGACCCGGCAGCTTCGCCTCCCGCAGCCGCCGGTAGGCCGTCACCGGTCCGATCTCGGCGAGCTCGTCGAGCGTGTGGACGCCCGCCACCGCCAGCCACCGCGCCGCGCAGGCGCCGAGCTCACGGCCGTCGCGGACCCGCAGGGCCGCCTCCCCGGACAGGACGGCGCCGCGGTGCCAGACCGCGGCCCGCAGCGAGCCGGGGTCCGCGGGGGCGTCCGGACCGGCCAGCACCTCGGCGCGGGCCCGCCGCGCGACGCCCACCCGGCGCCGGAAGTCGGCGAAGAGCTGGACCTCGCCCTCCTGACCGTGGTCCCAGACACCGAAGTACTCGTGGGTGGTCCGGTAGGGGCCGTCCGGCTCCATCGCGGCGGCGCGTACCGCCCAGCGGCGGGCCTCCCATGGGGACGCCGGGCGCAGGTGGAGCACCCCGCCCCGGCGGTCCACGGCCCCGGAATCGGTCCAGCGGTCCGCGGCCGGCCGGTCCCGGGCGTGGTCCTGATGCCAGGCGCGGACGTCGGCCAGCGCGTGGTCCAGGCCGAAGGTCCGCCAGCGGACGGTGCCCGCCGGGGCCGTGGTGAACGGCAGCCGGCCCCTGAGGTCGCGGGCCGCCCGGTCGCCGAGCGGGGTGTGCCAGCCGGGGACGAGCACGATCGGGTCGGCCGGGTCGGCGTCGAAGGGCGTGGGGGTCAGGAACGGCCGGTCGATCAGTACGAGCGTGCCCGGCCTGGACTGGTAGGACAGCCCCCACAGGAGCCGGCCCAGCAGCCGGGCGCCGTGCCGGTCGGACAGCACGTGCCAGGTCTCGTGGAACCGGTTGGTGCTGTACCGGGCCGTCGTGCCGGGCCGCAGGCCGACGACCGTGTGGTCGTGGCCGTCCAGCCGGACGACCCGGCGATGCAGCTTCATGCCGTCGGCGGCGGCCCGGGCGGTCCCGGGCCGCTGCCGCCTGCGCATGTCCCTCAGCCCTTCACACAGATCAGCTGGCGGAGGTGGGCGACCACCTCGACCAGGTCCGACTGGGCCTCGATCACCGCGTCCAGGTCCTTGTAGGCCCCCGGGATCTCGTCGATGACGCCGGTGTCCTTGCGGCACTCGACGCCGCGGGTCTGTGCCACGAGGTCGTCGACGGTGAAGGTCCTGCGGGCCTTGGTGCGGCTCATCTTCCGCCCGGCCCCGTGCGAGGCCGAGTTGTAGGCCCTGGGGTTGCCCAGGCCCCGGACGACGTAGGTCCCGGTCGCCATCGAGCCCGGGATGATGCCCAGGTCGCCCGCGCCCGCGCGGATGGCGCCCTTGCGGGTGACCAGCAGCTCGACCCCGTCGTAGATCTCCTCCGCCACGTAGTTGTGGTGACAGGAGATCAGCTCGTCCCAGCGGCACCGCCGCGGGCCGAACCGGTTGGTCAGCACGTTCTGGGCCAGCGCGAGCATGACGGCGCGGTTGCGCCGCGCGTACTCCTGCGCCCAGAACAGGTCCCGGCGGTAGCGCTCCATCGCGGCGGTGCCGGTGAGGAACACCGCCAGATCCCGGTCGGGCAGGTCCTGGTTGTGCGGCAGCTTCCGGGCGGCCTCGACGTGGTGCTCGGCGAGCTCGTTGCCGATGTTGCGCGAACCGGAGTGCAGCACGATCCAGATCGCGCCGTCGTCGTCCGCGCACAGCTCCAGGAAGTGGTTGCCGCCGCCGAGCGTGCCCATCTGCGCGCGTGCCCGGCCGAACCGTCCGTGCACCGAGGGGACGAGCTCGTCGAAGCCCTTCCAGAACTCGTACCAGCCGCGTTCCTTGAGGCCGGGCAGCCCGTCGGGGTCGATCGCCGACTTGTGCGAGCCGCGGCCCACCGGAATGGCCTTCTCCAGCCGGCCGCGCAGCCCGCCGAGGTCGTCCGGCATGTCCTCGACCGTGAGGGTGGACCGGACCGCGGTCATGCCGCAGCCGATGTCCACGCCGACGGCCGCCGGCGACACGGCGTCGCGCATCGCGATCACCGAGCCGACCGTGGCGCCCTTGCCGTAGTGCACGTCGGGCATGACGGCCAGGCCCTGCACCCACGGCAGGTTCGCCACATTGCGCAGCTGGTCGAGCGCGACGTCCTCGACGTCCGCCGGGTCCGTCCACATGCGGATCGGAACGCGGCCGCCCCGCAAGGTCTCGTACGGCATCTGCAGCTCCTCTCCGCCAAGATCCCGATCCGGTGGCCCTCTGCGCCACCGGGGTGAGTTCGTGTGATCTATAAGGCCAGAGACCGCCTGCCCGCTTCAACCCATTTTCGCCCGCCGTGCGGCTCAGCGCACGGTGCGGTGCTCGTTGACGCGCTCGGTGAAGCCGCAGCTGTCGAGGTGCTCGAGCAGCGGGATGACGACCCGGCGGGAGGTGTTCAGCGCGGTGCGCGCCTGGCTGGCGGTGAACGGCTGCGGCAGGGTCGCGAGGATCGCCGCGGCCTCCCGGTCCGCGCCGGGCAGCAGCACGATGCCCTCCGCGGGCTGGAGCACCGCCCCGGCCTTGACCGCGGCGGCCAGCAGCCGCCCGGTGAGGCCCAGCTCGGCGAGATGGTCGGCGTCGGGGGCGGCGAACGGCTTCGCGCTCAGGTGCAGGCGGAGCCGGCTCAGGGCCTCGGCGACCGGCCCGGGCAGCCCGGGCTCGGCGGACGGCCCATGGACCCTGCCCTCCGCCAGCCACAGCGGCGGCTGTGCCAGCTCGGCGACGAGCTGCCGGGCGGGCAGGCCGAGCCGGAGCCGAGCCGCCTCGAGCGGGATGCCGGGGGCCAGCGGGTGGGCGGCGGCGTGCCGGGCGAGCTCGGCGGTGAGCCGTTCGCGCAGCGACTCCCAGTGCCGCGGGTCGGCGACCCAGCCGGCGGCCAGGCGTACGGCTCCGGGGGGCACCGCGCAGCCCATCACCTCCAGGTCCGCGGGGCGCAGCACGCCGTGGCGGCGCAGCAGCAGCTCGCCGCCCGGCCGGTCCGGCCAGGAGGCCAGCTCCCGGGCCCGCGCGGCACCCGCGCCGCGGCGGGTCAGCGGCGGCGGCCGTACGTCCAGCACGCTGACCCCGGCGACGACCCGGCGGCCCGGGTCGCGCAGCAGCGCCCGGTCGCCCACGTGCAGGGGCAGCGGGGTGTTGAGGGTGAGCCGGGCGGTGTCGGGCCCGAGCGGCCGCAGCCGCACCGGCACGGCCGCCGACCCGAGGTGCAGGATCATCTCGCGGGCGAGCCGGCCCGACGACTCGGCCGAGCCGATCCGCACGTCGACGCAGCCGGTGACCGTCCAGCGGCCGGGGGTGACCAGGGCCATCCCCCGCCCGGCGTCGGCGCGGTCGACGCCGCGCAGGTTGACCGCCACGCGGGCCACGCCCGAGACGGCTGCGGCGCCCTGCTTGAGCGACTCCAGGGCGCGGACCCGGACCGGCCGCGCTCCGAGCAGCAGCTCGTCGCCCTCCCGCAGGGTGCCGGCGGGCAGCGTGCCGGTGACGACGGTGCCGCTGCCGGTGACGGTGAACGACCGGTCGATCCAGAGCCGCACCGCGGCGGCGGGATCGGGGACGGGCAGCCGGACGGCCAGCCGGTCGAGGGCGGCGACCAGCCGGTCGAGCCCCTCCCCCGTGGTGGCGCTCACCGTGACGCTCTCGACGTTGCGCAGGCCGCTGCGGTCGATCTGGGCGCGCGCCTGGCGCAGCGCCGGGCCCGGATCGGCCAGGTCGGAGCGGGTCACCACGAGCACGCCGTGCCGGACGCCGAGCGCGTCGACGGCCGCGAGGTGCTCGGCGGACTGCGGCTTCCAGCCCTCGTCGGCGGCCACGACGATCATGACCGCAGGGACCGGGCCCACTCCGGCGAGCATGTTGGTGACGAAGCGCTCGTGGCCGGGGACGTCGACGAAGGCGAGCCGGCGGCCGGAGGGCATCGTCCGCCACGCGAACCCGAGGTCGATGGTCATGCCCCGCCGCCGCTCCTCGGCCCACCGGTCGGGTTCCATGCCGGTGAGCGCGCGCACCAGCGTGGACTTTCCGTGGTCCACGTGCCCGGCCGTGGCGACGACCTGCATCTAGGTCTCTTCTCCGGGAATGCGGGAGGCGATCCCCCCGCGGGAGACATGATGCCCCGCGGCGAGCACGGCGTCCCGCAGACGGGCATCGTCGCCGGGCTCCACCGCCCGCAGGTCGAGCAGCAGCCGGCCGGCCGTGATCCGCCCGACGACGTCCTGCGCCCGGAGCAGGGGCTCGTAGGACTCCGGCAGGCTGACCGCGGCACCGGGCAGCTCCACCCCGGGTGCCCCACCGCCGCCGACGGTGGTGACCGAGTCCACGGCGAGGGCGTCGACGGCGTACTCGGCGAGCTCCTTGGCCAGCCGCTCGGCCCGGCGGCGCAACCCGGCGACGTCGGCGCGCAGCTGACGGACCGCGGGCGGCTCGGGACCCCGCACGGTGGCCTCCAGGGCGGCGAGGGTCATCTTGCCGACTCTGAGCGCACGGGCCAGCGGGTGCCGGCGCAGCCGCTCGACGAGGCCGGCGGCGCCCAGGAGCAGCCCCGCCTGCGGGCCGCCGAGGAGCTTGTCCCCGCTGGCCGTCACCAGCGCCGCGCCCTGCCGCAGGGCGGTGGCGGCGTCGGGCTCGGCGGGCAGCAGCGGCTCGGGGGCGAGCAGCCCCGAGCCGATGTCGGCGACGACGGGGACGCCCAGCGAGGTGAGCTCGGCGATGCCCGCGGCGGCGGTGAACCCCGAGATCACGAAGTTCGACGGATGGATCTTCAGGATGAAGCCGGTGTCCGGTCCGGTCGCGGCGGCGTAGTCGGCCGCGGTGGTCCGGTTGGTGGTGCCGACCTCACGGAGCCGCGCTCCGGTGGAGACGAGCAGGTCGGGGAGGCGGAAGCCGTCGCCGATCTCCACCATCTCGCCCCTGCTGATGACGATCTCACGGCCGGCGGCCAGGACGGTGGCGGCCAGGACGAGCGCGGCGGCGTTGTTGTTGACCACGTGCGCGGCCTCGGCGGGCGGGCAGGCCGCCAGCAGCGCCTCCACCGCGCCCCGGCCGCGCGACCCCCGCAGCCCGGTGGCGAGGTCGTACTCGACGTCGGTGCAGCCCGACGCCGCGCGGACGGCCTCCCGGGCGGCGGCCGACAACGGCGCCCGGCCGAGGTTGGTGTGCAGCAGCACGCCGGTCGCGTTGAGGACCGGCCGCAGGCTCGCGGCGGAGGCCGGCAGCGCGGCCACGGCCGCGTCCGCCACCGTGTGCGGCGCGATCTCACCGTCGCGGGCGCGCCGCTGCGCGCCGGCGACCGCCGTCTTCACGATCGCACGGCCGAGACGTTCCTCGGCGGTACGGAGTCGGGGGTCGGCCAGCACGGCGTCGGTTCGGGGGACGTGTCGCCGGATGTCCACCCAGGTAACCCTAAGCACCCCGCGGGCTCTGTGGGAAGTTTCCCCGGCGGGCGGCGCGGAACCGTTCACCGCGAGCCGGACCACGTTGCTTTTCCACGGCCTGCACGTGTCTGCGGGAAACTACCTGCGATCTCGGGGCGTGAGCAGGCCGCGTTCGAAGGCCGCCCCGACGGCCGCGGCCCGGTCCTTGACCTCGAGCTTGGCGTAGATGTGCAGCAGGTGGGTCTTGACGGTGGCCTCGCTGATGAACAGCCGGGCGGCCGCCTCTCGGTTGGTCGCTCCCCGTGCGACCAGCGTGAGCACCTCGAGCTCGCGGGGGCTCAGCGGCTCCCTGCTCGGGCCGCGGACCTGGCCGAGCAGGCGGGTGGCGACCGAGGGCGAGAGCACCGCCTCCCCGCGGGCGGCGGCCCGGACGGCGCGGAAGAGCTCGTCCTGCTGCGCGTCCTTGAGCAGATAACCGGTGGCCCCCGCCTCGATCGCGGGCAGCACGTCGCTGTCGGTGTCGTAGGTGGTGAGCACGAGCACCCGGGCCGGTATCCCCCGCTCGGTCAGCCGCCTGATGGCGGTGACGCCGTCGGTGCCGGGCATGCGCAGGTCCATCAGGATCACGTCGGGCCGCAGTGCCCCGGCGAGCGCCACGGCCTCCGCGCCGTCCCCGGCCGCGCCGAGCACCTCGAACCCCGGCTCGCCGGTGAACATGCCGCGCAGCCCGTCCCGCACGACCGGGTGGTCGTCGACGATCAGCAGCCTGATCGGGCCGGTCATCGCCGCGGCTGCCGGGGTATCGCGGGGACGCTGGCGCAGACCGCGGTGCCGCCGCCGGGTTCGGACTCGATCTCCAGCGTGCCGGCGAGGCGGCGTACGCGCTGGCGCATGGCGGTCAGCCCGTAGCCTCCGTCACCGTCGCCGGTCCTGGCGAGCGCCGGGGCGAAACCGCCGCCGTCGTCGCGGACGTCAAGGGTCACCACGTCCTCCATGTACGACAGCGTGAGGCCGACCCTGGTCGCGCCAGCGTGCTTGGCCACGTTCGCCAGCGCCTCCTGGGCGGCGCGCAGCAGGGTCACCTCGACCTCGGGGTGCAGCGGCCGGGCGTTCCCCGTGGTGGTGATCTCCGCGACGATCCCGCTGGTGGCGCTCCAGCCCGCCGCGACGTCGGCGAGCGCGTCGGGCAGCCGGGAGTTCTCCAGCGGTTCCGGGGCGAGGGCGCGCACCGACCGGCGCGCCTCGGAGAGGCTGTCCCTGGCCAGTTGTGCCGCGGTGTCCAGATGCCGCTCCTGGTCGGCCGGCCGGTCCCGGGCCTGCTTGGCCGCCTGCACCTGGGTGATCACGCCGGCGAGTCCCTGGGCGAGGGTGTCGTGGATCTCCCGGGCCATCCGCTCGCGTTCCTCGGCCACTCCGGCCGCACGGGCCTGGGTGACCAGCCGGGCGTGCAGCGCGGTGTTCTCCGCCATCATCGTCTCCAGCCTGGCGTTCGCCTCCGCCAGCGCGTCGATCGTCCGCCGGCGCCGCTGGGCCTGCTGGTCGCCCGCCCACGCGAAGTAGGTGAGCGCCCCGGCCAGCAGCATGTTGATGACGACGATGACCGCCCAGGTCGCGATGGCCGGCAGGGTGAGGTCCGGGAGACCGCCGAGCTGTGAGGTGCCCATGACGGCCGCCGTCGCCGCCACTCCCGCGATCTTCGCCCTCCCGGGGAGGCGGACCGCGTACAGGTAGCCGCTCCAGGCGAAGATCCCGAACCACGGGGCACGGATCACCAGCAGCGCGGAGAGGATCGTCAGCCCGGTGAAGAAGACGGTCATGGGCGCCGGGCGATCGGCATACGCCGGCAGCACGAGGGCCACCCACCCGGTCCACCCGGCCGCGAGCACGGCGAGGCCGAGGACGATGGGCAGCGACCCGCCGGGCATCGCCTGCAGCAGGGTCACGACGACGGAGATCGCCAGCAGCAGCGGCGGCAGGACACGGTAGGCGAAGCCCTCGCGCCGCTGCCAGGATTCGAGCTCGTCGTCCCGCTCCGCAGCGGTCACGGTCCCTACTCCCATCGGAACAGCCTGGCCGCCGCCAGCCCGGCGACGACCGCGTACCCGGCCATTATCGCCAGATGCGCCGGCTGCAGCGCGGCTCCCGTCCAGGCGTCCCGCATCGCCCGCAGGCCGGCGCCCAGCGGGGTGAGGTCGCCGATGTCGCGCAGCACCGGGGGAAGCTGCTCGCGGGGGACGTAGACGCCGGCCAGGAACATGCTGGGGAAGAAGGTCAGCATGGCGATGCCGGTCGCCGCGCGGGCGTCCGGCGCGACCGCGGCGACCAGCAGCCCGAGGGCGAACATCGAGGCGACGGTGAGCGCCGCGGCCTGCGCGAAGGCGGCCGGCCGCTGCGGCACCGGCGTGCCGAGGGCGAGGGAGCCGACGACGATGAGGACGACGATCGCCACCAGGGCGGCCACGGCGTTGATGACCACCTGCGCGAGCAGCAGGAACGCCGGGCGGACCGGAGTGGCCCGCATCCGGCGCAGCACGCCCTTGTCGCGGTAGTCGGCGAGCACGCCGGGCAGCATCATGAGGCCGAGCACCGCGATGGTGACGCCCATGGCGATCGCCGCGATGTACTCGGCGCCGCTCTGACCGCCCAGATGCTCGTCCGGTCTGTCGGCGCCGGGCAGCAGCCCGAAGGCGAAGAGCAGGCCGAGCGGCAGCGCGATGGTGAAGAAGGGGGTCATCTTCTCGCGCATGCGCAACTTGAACTCGACGGCGACGATCCGGGTGAACGCGTGCATCGGAGGACTCCTCACAGCTCGAAGGTGCGGCCGGTCAGGGCGAGGTAGGCGTCGTCGAGGGTGCGCCGCTCCAGACGCAGATCGGCGACGAGCACGTGGTCGCGGGCGAGGGCGGCGGTCACGGCGGGGGCGAAGTCGCCGGTCCCGGTGACGACGATCTGGTCTCCGGCCCGGGCCACCTCGATGACCCCGGGCAACTCCGCCAGCAGGCCGACGTCGAGCGAGCTCACCAGGCGGAACCGCAACCGGTGCTCAGCGGCGGCGCCGTCGATCAGGCCTCCGGGGGTGTCCACGGCCACGATGCGCCCCTCGTCGAAGATCGCCACCCGGTCGCACAGCTCCTCGACCTCGTCCATGAAGTGGCTGACCAGCACCACGGTGACGCCGCCCGCCCGGATGTCCTTGATCAGGCTCCAGGTGGCCCGGCGGGCCTGCGGGTCCAGGCCGCCGGTGAGCTCGTCCAGGAAGACCACCCGGGGACCGCCCACCAGGGCGAGGGCGATGAACAGCCGCTGCCGCTGGCCGCCGGACAGGCGCCCGAACCGTTCCCCGGCCTTACCCGCCAGTCCCCACTGGCGGAGCAGCTCCCCCTCCTCCCTGGGAGCGTCGTAGAACGACGCGTACAGCTCCAGGGCCTCGCGCACCTTGATCTGCTCGGGCAGCCCCGTCTGCTGGAGCTGCACCCCGATCCGCCGGCGCAGGCGGGGCCCGTCGGCCCGCGGGTCGAGCCCCAGCACCCGTACGGTGCCCGAGTCGGGCCGCCGCAACCCCTCCACGCACTCGACCGCGGTGGTCTTCCCCGCCCCGTTGGGACCCAGGATTCCGAAGATCTCCCCCTCCTCCACGGTGAAGGACACCCCGTCGAGTACCGGGCGCCCGCCGTACCGCTTGGTGAGGTTCTCCACCTCGATGATCGCCATGTCCCGCCTCCTCGGTCCGTGTCCGCGTGGACACCCACCGAGCATCGCCGCTGCGGCCCGGGCGGCGAATCGCCCGGCCGGCCAGAGCCGGTGGCGACCTCGGCCGATGCGGCCATCCACCGATCGGTTGACCCGCGACCGGGCCACGCCGCCCGGTCCGGCCCGCCCGGCCGCGCCCCGGTACCGGCGCGGCCTGCTCAGCGGCGGTCGGGCGGCTCGAAGGACCGGTTGCGCCGCTCGGCCTGCGCGAGGAAGTCGTCGACCATCCGGTGGAACAGCAGCGCGAGAGTCCGCCGGTCCTCCGGCTCCCAGCCGGACAGCGCCTCGCTCATCCAGCGGCGGCCCACGGCGCGGATGGCGTCGGTGGCCTCGCGGCCGGCCGGGCTGAGCCGTACCCGCTGGCAGCGCCGGTCGTCGGGGTCGGCGACCCGCTCGACGAAGCCGGCCCGCTCCAGCCGCTGCACCTGACGGGTCACATGGGGCGCCTCGACCGCGAGCCGGGCGGCGAGCTCGCCGGGCCGCATCGGCTCCCCCTCGTCGGCGAGCAGCCGCAGCAAGGGCACCCCGGCGCGATCGACGTTGACCCCCGCCTCGGCGACCGTGCGGTCGTGCCGCCGGGCCCGGGTGAGCAGGTGGGAGATCCGGGTGAGCGCCCGTTCGAGCTCGACGACGTCCTCGGGCACGGCGTCGCGGGACTCCTCGGCGTGCTCGTCGAGCGGCATGTGAATTATCTTACAAGGTAGTTACTTAAGTTAAGTAAGTACTATCGTGCCCGGCAGCACTGCGGCACGGCATCGCGAGGAGGACCCCATGACAGGCAGCGCCGTCGGCACGGCACCGGGCACGGCGGAACGGGCGGCCGTCCCGGCGCACACCGGGCTGACCCTGCTGGCGCTCGCGGTGGCCGGGATGGTCGTGTCGGTGCAGCAGACGCTGGTGATCCCGCTCCTGCCCCGGCTGATGACGGCCTTCCACGTCTCGGTCACCGAGGTGACCTGGGTCTTCACCGCCTCGTTGCTGGCCGGTGCGGTGGCCACGCCCCTGCTGTCGCGGTTCGGCGACATGTACGGCAAGAAGCGCCTGATCCTGGTCGCGGTGGGCCTGCTGCTCGTCGGCTCGCTGATCTGCGCGGTGTCGGGCTCGCTCCCCCTGCTGGTCGCCGGCCGGGCGCTGCAGGGCACCTCGTCGGCGCTGATCCCGCTGGCCATCGGCATGATCCGGGACGTCTTCCCCAGGGAGCGGGTGACCACCGCCATCGGGATCGTCAGCGCGACGATGGGCGTCGGCGGCACGCTGGGCATGATCGTGACCGGTCTGATCGCCGACCGCACGACCAGCCATCACCCGGTGTTCTGGATCACCGCCGTGCTCTCGGCCGTGGCACTGGTGCTGATCGCGGTGATCGCGCCCGACTCGGGCACCCGGGCCGGGGGCAGGCCCGACCTCGCAGGAGCGCTCTTCCTCGGCGGCTGGCTGGTCTGCCTGCTGCTGGCCATCAGCCAGGGCAACTCCTGGGGCTGGACCTCCGGTGGCGTGATCGGCCTGTTCGCCGCCGCGCTGGTGCTGTGCGGCGTCTGGGTGTGGGTGGAGACGAAGGTCCGCGAGCCGCTGGTGCGGCTCGGCCTGCTCGTCGGCGCCCAGTCGCTCTCGGCCAACCTCGCCTCGATGCTCCTGGGCTTCTCGATGTTCGCCGCCTTCACGCTGATCTCCGGCTTCGTGCAGACGCCCACCTCGGTCGGCTACGGGCTCGGCGGCTCGGTGCTGGCCGTCGGCCTCTACTCGCTCCCCAGCACCGTCACCATGCTGGTCGCCTCGTCGTTCGCGGGGCGCATCGCCGGCCGGATCGGCGCGGCCTTCACGATGGCCATCGGATCGGTGTTCGCCGCGCTCAGCTACCTCTGGCTGGTCGTGTCCAACGGCCACGGATCCGACTTCCTGATCTTCGGCGCCATCCAGGGCGTCGGGTTCGGCATCGCCTACGCCGCGCTCGGGACCCTCGCCGTCCAGCACGTCCCGATGGACCAGAGCGGCATCGCCAGCGGCATCAACTCGCTGGTGCGCACCGCCGGCGGCAGTGTCGCGGGCGCGGCGACC
Source organism: Actinomadura scrupuli (assembly GCF_050971785.1). Lineage (NCBI taxonomy): Bacteria > Bacillati > Actinomycetota > Actinomycetes > Streptosporangiales > Thermomonosporaceae > Actinomadura > Actinomadura scrupuli. Next base: position 895,167 of record NZ_JBPCCU010000003.1, read on the forward strand.
GCCGCGCTGCTCACCGGTGGCACCATCGCGGGCACCACGACCCCGACGCTGCACTCGTACGTGCTGTGCTTCGTCGTCGTCGCCTGCGGGGCCGCCCTGGCGGCGGTCGTCGCGGCCGTGCACGGTCTCCGGCACCGGCCCGCGCCCGGCACCCACCCGGTGGAGGCGCTGGAGACGGCCTGACCCGCCGCGCCACGACGCTCCAAGTCCCCGGCATCCGCCCGCCACGGCCGCCGGGGACTGCGGCGCGTCAGGGGCACTCGCGGGGCTTGCTCGCGGGCGACCGAGAACCCCTCTTGACGAACGGGGTCCGGAACACGCCCTATAGGGGTGCGCCCCAAAGGGAGGTGCACCCCGGCTCAGGGGGTGGCGGCACGTCCGGAGGAGCCCACGCATGGGTGCTTACGCGTCCGCGTACGAGCGGAGCATCACCGACCCGACCCGGTTCTGGGGGCTCGCCGCCCGGGACATCCGCTGGCTGACGCCGCCCGACCGGGTGCTCGACGACGGTGCCCCGCCGTTCTACCGCTGGTTCACCGGCGGCGAGCTCAACACCTGTGACAACGCGCTCGACCGGCATGTCGCGGAGGGACGCGGCGAGCAGCCGGCGCTGATCTACGACAGCCCGGTGACCGGGACCACCCGGACCTACACCTATCGCGAGCTCCGCGACCGGACGGCGCTGTTCGCCGGCGCGCTGCGCGCCCTGGGAGTCGAGCGCGGCGACCGGGTGGTGATCTATCTGCCGATGGTGCCCGAGGCCGTGATCTCCATGCTGGCCTGCGCGCGGATCGGCGCGGTGCACTCGGTGGTGTTCGGCGGGTTCGCGGCGAGGGAACTGGCGGTACGGGTCGACGACGCCCGCCCGAAGGTCATCGTCTCGGCCTCCTGCGGCATCGAGGGGACCCGGGTGGTGGCCTACAAGCCGCTGCTGGACCGGGCGCTGGAGCTGGCCGCCCACAAGGTCGAGCGGTGCGTGATCCTGCAGCGCCCGCAGGCCCGCGCCGACCTGGTGCGCCCCCGGGACCTGGAGTGGGACGAGGCGCTGGAGGGCGCCCGGCCGGCCGACTGCGTGCCGGTCGCGGCGACCGATCCGCTGTACATCCTCTACACCTCGGGCACCACCGGACGCCCCAAGGGCGTCGTCCGCGACAACGGCGGTCACGCGGTCGCGCTGCGGTGGTCGATGCGCAACGTCTACGGCGCCGGGCCGGGCGACGTCTTCTGGGCGGCGTCTGACGTCGGCTGGGTGGTCGGGCACTCCTACATCGTGTACGGGCCGTTGCTCACCGGCTGCACGACCGTGCTCTACGAGGGCAAACCGGTCGGCACCCCGGACGCCGGGGCGTTCTGGCGGGTGGCGGCCGAGCACCGGGTCAAGACCATCTTCGCGGCGCCCACCGCGATCAGGGCCATCCGGAAGGAGGATCCGCAGGGCCGGCTGCCGGCCCGTTACGACCTGTCCGCGCTGGACGCGCTGTTCCTGGCCGGGGAACGACTCGATCCCGACACCTGCCGGTGGGCGGAGCGCACGCTGGGACGTCCGGTGATCGACCACTGGTGGCAGACCGAGACCGGCTGGCCGATCGTGGCGAACCCGCGCGGGCTGGAGCCGATGCCGGTGCGGGCCGGATCCCCGACGGTCGCCGTGCCCGGCTACGAGCTGCGCGTGCTGCGCCCCGGCGGCTCCGAGGCCGATCCGGGCGAGGACGGCGACATCGTGCTCCGGCTCCCGCTGCCCCCGGGCACCCTGCCCACGCTCTGGCAGGACGACGAGCGCTTCGTCGAGTCCTACCTCACCCGTCATCCCGGCCACTACCTGACCGGGGACGGCGGTCACGTCGACGAGGACGGCTACGTGTGGGTGATGGGCCGCACCGACGACGTCATCAACGTGGCCGGGCACCGGCTGTCGACCGGCACGATGGAGGAGGTCCTCGCGGCGCACCCGGCGGTGGCCGAGTGCGCCGTCATCGGGGTGCACGACGAGCTCAAGGGACAGGTGCCGCGCGGCCTGGTCGTGCTCAAGAGCGGCCCCGCGGATCAGGCGGCCGACCCCCGCCGGGTGCGGGACGAGCTCGTACGGGCGATCCGCGACCAGATCGGGCCGGTCGCGTCGTTCAGGGAGGTGGCCATCGTGCCGGCGCTGCCCAAGACCCGGTCCGGGAAGATCCTGCGGGGCGCCATGCGCGGCATCGCGGACGGCCTGGACGTGCCGGTGCCGGCGACGATCGAGGACCCGGCGGTGCTGGAGGAGCTACGTGCGATCCTGCGGCCGCCGGAGGCGCCGGCCGGTGGTTAGACCTCGTGTTTCCGGGGCCACAGCATGGTGACGATCAGCACGCCGATCACCGCGAGGGCGATCTGCAGCAGCGTCTCGCCGAAGTTGAATCCCTTGGTGGTCCAGTGGAACACCCCCCGGGCCAGCCAGGAGCCGATGAACGCCGCCACGATGCCGACCACGATGGTCAGCCAGATCGGCATGTTCTGCTTGCCGGGAACCAGCAGCCGGCCGATCGCGCCGATGATGGCGCCGAAGATGATGGCGGTGAAGATGCCCCCGATGGTCATGCGGATCCCTCCGTGATTAGGACCCGCGGTGTGGCAGGGCCGTTACAGAGCGCCTACCCACGGTGCGCAGGGGTCACACGAACCCGGTGAGCACCTTGACCCGTGGTTTACCGCCGCCGCACCGGACGGCCGTAAGAACCTTGTAACCCGGGGAGCCGCCTGCTCCGCGGCGCCGTGCTGTTGGGTGGTGGCAAGCGTCATCCGGCCGCGGCAGGCCGGGCGGGCACGGGGAGAACGACGATGCGACGCACGGGAGTACTGGCGGCGGCGGTGGTGGTGGTCGGGTTGCTGGCCGTCGCCGGGCTGGCGGCCTTCCAGCCCTGGAAGCTGTGGGTCGACCAGAAGTCCGACGAGGCCGCCCCGCCCGGGGTGGCGACCGCTCCGGCCGCCGCCGGCACGGCCACCGCGGCGCCGGCCGCCCGGACGCTGTTCGAAGGCCGCACCTGGCGGTCGTACTCGCACGGCGAGACCACGGGGACCGTGCGGGTCTTCCGGCTCGCGAACGGATCCCAGGTGCTGCGCCTGGAGGGCCTGCACACCTCCAATGGGCCGGACGTGAAGGTCGTGCTGTCGGCGCGGCCGCACGACGCCCAGGGCAGCCTGGCGCCCGGCTACCTCACGCTGGGCACCCTCAAGGGCAACGAGGGCAGCTCCAACTACGCCATCCCGGGCGGCACGGATCTGAGCGGCTACAAGAGCGTCGTGATCTGGTGCAAGCGGTTCGACGCCGTCTTCGCCGCCGCGCCGATCGTCTGAGGCAACCGCCGGCGCCGGCGGGCCGTGGGCCGCCGCGCGGCGCCGTCAGCGGACGCGCAGGACCGGCCCGTCCCTGCCGACCAGCTCGCCGATGACCGGGGCGCCGGGGATCTCCCCCACCACCAGCAGCCCGCCCGAGGTCTGCGCGTCGGCCAGCAGCAGCCGCTCCTCCTCGGCGACCCCGCGGAACTCGGCGTGCGGGCTGACCCACGCCAGGTTGCGCTGGGTCCCGCCGGAGACGAACCCGTCCCGTACGGCCGTCCGGGCGCCGTCGAGGTACGGCACCGCGGCGGAGTCGACCACCGCCGTGACCCCGCTGGCGCGGGCCAGTTTGTAGAGGTGGCCGAGCAGCCCGAACCCGGTCACGTCGGTGGCGGAGTCGACGCCGCGCTCCAGCGCCAGCCGGGCGGCCTCGGCGTTGAGCGTCGTCATCGCCTCGACGGCCTGCGGGAACTCCTCGCCGGTGGCCTTGTGCCGGGTGTTGAGCACGCCGATCCCCAGTGGCTTGGTCAGCGACAGGGGCAGGCCCGCCCGGCCCGCGTCCAGGCGGAGCAGGCGCGCGGGGTCGGCGATGCCGGTGACCGCCATGCCGTACTTGGGCTCGGGGTCGTCGATGCTGTGCCCGCCCGCGACCTGGCACCCCGCCAGGCGGGCCACGTCGAGCCCGCCGCGCAGCACCTCCCGGGCCAGCTCCATGGGCAGGGTGTCGCGCGGCCAGCCGAGCAGGTTGAGGGCCATGAGCGGCTCGCCGCCGACGGCGTACACGTCGGACAGCGCGTTGGTGGCGGCGATCCGCCCCCAGTCGTAGGCGTCGTCGACCACGGGGGTGAAGAAGTCCGCGGTCGAGACGATCGCCCGGTCTTTGTCGATCTTCATGACGGCGGCGTCGTCCGCCTCCTCCAGGCCGAGGAGCGGGCGCCCGGTCCGGGGGCCGAGGAGGCCGGAGACGATCGCCTCCAGCTCCCCGGGCGGGATCTTGCAGGCGCACCCGCCGCCATGGGCGTACTGGGTCAGGCGCACGCGTGCGGTGACAGGCTTCACAGCCGAGATCCAACCCTTCCCGACGTCGATGATCAAGAGCTGCGGGGGCCTCGGGGGGCCGCTCCGACCGGTTTCAGGTCACAATCCCCCCGAAGTGGGTTGTCCGAACCTGGTTCTACATGGTGCGATGCACCTCTGCAAGTGAACACTGACAAAGATCGTTTACGGAGAGGTGCGCGAGATGACGGCAGCGCTGGGCCAGACGGCGGAGATCCTGGACGAGCGGGCGCGGTTCATGGCGGGGATCGCGGGTCAGACCTTGTGCACCCGGCTGGCGGACACGGCCGCCCGGTACGGGGACCTCCCCGCCTACTCGGACCGGACCGGCGACACCTGGCAGACCCTCACCTGGAGCCAGACCCGGCAGCGGACCCTCGAGGCGGCCGCCGGCTTCGTCGCCCTCGGCGTCGAGCCGGGCGAGGTCGTGGCGCTGATGATGCCCAACCGCAGCGAGCACGTCCTCGCCGACCTGGGCGCGGTGCACGCCGGCGCGATCCCCACCACGGTGTACGCGACGCTGGCACCGGACCAGGTGGCCTTCGTGGCCGCCAACTGCGGTGCCGTCGTCGCCGTGCTGGACGGCGCGGACCAGCTCGGCCGCTGGCAGCCCGTCCTGGACCGGCTCCCGTCGCTCCGGAAGATCGTCGTGCTGGACGCGGAGGCCTGCCCCGCGGACGAGCCGTACCTGACCTGGGACGCCTTCCTGGCGCTCGGCCGTGAGCGGCTGGCCGCCGACGCCGCCGGCATCGACCGCCGCTGGCAGGCGGTCACGTCCGGCGACACCCTCACGGTGCTCTACACCTCGGGCACGACCGGCGACCCGAAGGGCGTGATCATCACTCACTCCATGGCGCTGTACGAGGCCGCGGTGTCGGACGAGACCGCGGGACTGCCCGAGCACAACGTCGGCGTCTCCTACCTGCCCTTCGCGCACATCGCCGACCGGGTGCTGAGCATCTATCTACCGGTCGGCCGGGCCGCGCACATCCACTTCTGCCCCGATCCCGCGCAGCTCACCACTGTGCTGCGGGAGGTGCGGCCGAACGCGTTCTTCGGGGTGCCGCGGGTCTGGGAGAAGATCATGGCGGGCATCCAGGCGGTGCTCGGCATGGAGACCGACGAGGCCAAGCGGGCGGCGGTGGCCGGCGCCATGGAGACCGGGCGCGCGTACGTGGCGAGCCTCGAGTTCGGCGGGACGACCTCGCCGGAGCTGACCGCCGCCTTCGAGCAGGCCGACGCGGCCGTGCTGTCGGTGATGCGCGGGCTGCTCGGGCTCGACCGGGTGATGCACGCCCTCAGCGCGGCGGCTCCGCTGCCCGTGGAGGTGGCCAGGTTCTTCGCCGGGCTGGGCCTGCGGATCCTCGACGTGTACGGCATGACCGAGACCACGGGCGCGGTCACCGCCAACACCAACGACCAGTTCAGGCTCGGCACCGTGGGCCGCCCGTTCCCCGGCGTGGAGCTGCGGCTCGCCGAGGACGGCGAGATCCTGGTCCGCTCGCCCACCTGCACCTCCAGTTACCTGAACCGGCCGGAGGCGACCGCCGAGCTGCTCGACTCCGGCGGCTGGGTGCACACCGGTGACGTCGGCGCGCTCGACGACGACGGCTTCCTCAGGGTCGTCGACCGCAAGAAGGAGCTCATCATCACCGCGGGCGGCGAGAACATCGCCCCCTCGCTCATCGAGAACCACCTCAAGGAGCACCCGCTCATCGGCCAGGCCCTCGCCTACGGAGACGGGCGCCCGTACGTCGTCGCGCTGATCACCCTGGACGGCGAGGTCGCGCCCGGCTGGGCGGCGGCGCACGGCCTCGACACCACCGACCTGGCGGCCCTCGCCGAGCATCCGCTCGTGCTCGAGGAGGTCGGCAAGGCCATCGAGGACGCCAACACCCGGCTGGCGCGGGTCCAGCAGGTCAAGAGGTGGCGGCTGCTGCCGGCCGAGTGGACCGCGGAGAGCGAGGAGCTCACCCCGACCCTGAAGCTCAAGCGGCGGGTGGTGCACGGCAAGTACACCGACGCGATCGAGGCCCTCTACACCTGAGCGATCATGAGCGTGGCGCCGGTGACCAGGGTCTAGGGTCATGGGCGGAGGCGGGTGAGCACCTGGTGGTCTCCGCGGTCTTCAACACCGATGGGCCCGAGGATCTCGGGCCGGCGGGTTCGATCCCCGTACGCCTCCGCCACCTGCGAAGACCCTGATCTGGACATCGAGCGGCCGGTGATCGCGCTCGTCAATTCGGCGCCGATGCGACCAGAATGCGACCGTGCCGTCATGGCCGCTCAGCGACGTGCACTCCGTCCCCTGCGTGGCGGATGAGGTCGCGGACCCGGCCGTGTGGGCCGATCCCACCCCCATGGGCCGCCTTTCAGGAGTACACCCATGTCCGCGATCGGTCATGCGCATGAGGGGTCTGCGCCACGTGCAACAAGCTGTTCGATCCCGACCGGATCGACGTACGGGCGCGGTTGATCGTCCAGAGAGCCTTCACGCGGATACCGCCCGTCCGGGACCGGGATGTCGATGCCGCTCGGCATCAACGATTGACTATGGGGCAGCCATAGTCAATTCTGTCGTCTGTGGGACCAGCACCTGGCGAGCAGGCACCGGCGCGTTCGTATCGTTCGAGCCGCCGGGAGGAGCAGGCACGCCGCACCAGGCGACGGGTGATCGAGGCCGCGACCTCAGTGTTCGTGGCGCAGGGATATGCCGGCACCACGATGCGCGCCGTAGCGGCGGCGGCCGGTGTCTCGGTGCCGACCGTCGAGCTGCTGTTCGGCACCAAGGCGCGCCTGCTCAAGGACGCCATCGATGTCGCGATCGCCGGTGACGATGAGCCGGTCCCGGTGCTGGAACGCGACTGGACGGTGGCGGCGCTGAACGCCGGCAGCGGGGAGGAGTTCCTTGATGTCGTCGCCGGTGTGATCGGCTCGGCCCAGGCGCGTTCCGCCGGCCTGGTCCTGGCGGTGTTCGAGGGATCGACAGCCGATTCCGGGCTGGCCGAGGTCGCTGAGCAGATGATCGAGCAGCGGGAGGTCACTGCCGGCTGGGTCGTTGACGAACTGACCGCCCAGGCCGCCCTGCCCGCCGGCCTGGGAAGGCAGGACGCCATTGACACCGTGTGGATCCTGATGGACCCCGCGCTGTTCGACCGCCTGGTCCGTCACCGTGGCTGGACGGTCGAGCGCTACCAGGACTGGTTCGCCCGCTCCGTCCGTCGGCTGCTCATCCACGACACCCCCGGATCCGTCCGCCACCGAAGGAGAACGACGTGAGCCGACGCACTCGCGCCATGGGTCAGTACCCGCCCGAAGGCGGCATCGCCTACCTGCAATTGCCCGCCACCGACGTGGCGCGCTCCGCGGCCTTCTACCAGGCGGCCTTCGGCTGGTCCACCGACGGCGAGCACGGCGACTTCGAAGCACCCGGGATGATCGGCCAGTGGACCACCGATCTGGCACCGGCCCGCGATGCCGGGCCTGTCGTCTGGGTCTGGGTCGACCAGCTGTATCCCGCGCTGCAACGGGTGCAGGCCGCCGGTGGCCGGGTTCGCGGACGCCCCCGGCCGGACGGCGGTGAACGTTGGCTGGCTGAGATCGACGACCCCGCGGGCAACCGGATCGGCGTCGTCGCGCCGGCCCGCACCGCCCAGGCCCAGACGCTGCTCGGCGTCCGCGACGTCGAGGCATCCAGCCGCTGGTACCAGCAGCTCCTCGGTCTGCGCAGCGACCACGGCGGGCCGGAGTACGAGCGCCTGCTCGCCGACGGCGTCCTGGTGCTTCAGCTCCACCAGCGGCGCGTCGAGCACCACCACGGCCTGTTCACCGACGACGGCAGCGATGTCGGAAACGGCGTCCTGGTGTGGTTCGGGGAAGTCACCGACTTCGACGGCGTGCTCCAGCGCGCGGCCGACCTCGGGGCCACGGTGGTCCGCCCCCCGCACCGCAACCCCCCGCAGGGCCAAGGCAACGGGCCGGGCCACCGCGAGATCTGGCTCAAGGACCCCGACGGCTACACGGTCGTGGTCGCCAGCACCGACGGCGAGGCGTACGAGGTGTAGCGCGACACACCGAACCGGGTCCCATCCGCGCTCTGGCCACGGACAACGAGATCAGCCGGTCGGTCGGGCAAGCACGAGCACCACGGCGGGAACATCCAGGCGGTGTCCGCTCCTGACGGATGGCCGCCGTGGACCTCCGACGTGCGGCCGGGACGGGAGCACGACCTGACCGCGGCCCGGGCCGACCCAGATCTGCCGCGCCGGATCGCCGAGTGGGTCAGTGACGGGCAGATGAGCCTGGCTGACCTGGGCTACGAAGGTGAACCGGACATCTTCAAGGTGCCGTTCAAGAAGCCCAAGCGTGGCCGACTGACCGTTGACCAGCAGGCGTTCAACGCCGTCCATGGCGCGTTTCGCTGCCTCGGTGACCGCGCGAACTCCTTGTTGAAGACCTCCTACAAGTCCTGCGCCGCTATCGCGGCCGTCCGTGGCGCACGGGAAGGATCACCGCCGCAGCACTCGTCCTGCTGCACATCGAGCACGAGCGCACCACGTGATCACACTCTCGTGCTGTGCGGCGATCGGCAGGCGGAGCCCGACGGCGGCCGGCAGCGGATCGCCATGAGATCGCCGCGCAGCGTGCAGCCTCCGGCGGCGTGCGGGACGAGGATCGTCTGGCCGGAGCGGACATCGATCGTGCCGGAGTGCTGGGTGTCCAGCACTCCGGCCCCGGTGACGACCACGACGATCGAGAAGGCGGGGTCCAGGACGGCGACCGGAGCGGGCCGGATGCGTTCGGCGGCGAAGAAGGCGTCCGCGACCTCGGGAAAGAGCCGGTCAGTGCCCGGACGGATCCCCTGCGCGTGGAGGCGGGCCCGGCGCAGGTCACCGACTCGCCGTTGGTCCCAGGATTGCCGGTCGACGCATGCCAGGGCCTGGTCGAAGCCGAGCCCGAGCTGACCGGCTGAAGGGTCGATGTCGTACCCGTCCCACTCGAGCAGCACCGAAAAGTCCGTCGGCTCCTGGATCTCCACGAGCATGATGCCCTCGCCGATGGCATGCGGAAGGCCGGCCGGGCAGACGATCGCGTCGCCCGGACGCACGGGTATCCGGTTCGTCGCGGCCAGCATGTCCGCGATCTGCTGCCCGGTGACCCAGCGCGCCAGTTCGCCCGCGTCGACGTCCCGCTGAAACCCCAGGTGGACGACGGCGCCGGACACGGCTTCCACGATGACCCATGCCTCGGTCTTGCCGTACGGCGACGCCAGGTGCGACCGCGCGAAGCGCCGGTCAGGATGAACATGGAGCGGAAGCCGCTCGCCGGCGTCGAGCAACTTGACCAGGATCGCGGGATCGGCTCCGTACCTGGCCACGTGCTCGGGCCCGAGCCAGCGCTCCGGCTCATCAGCGATGGCCGTGGCGAGCAGGCGCCCGTCGGCAAGCCTTGTCAACCCGTCGGGCTCCGCTCCATGGCGTGCCGTGGCCGATCCGATCCAGTCTTCGGGGTAGTACGGATCGGCGGGCGCAGCCGTACCCCGGAATCGGTTGATGCGGCCCGCGCCGCGATAGAACGAACGCGGCATGTTGGCCGGGAGCATGACGGGTCGCACGCGTCTTTCTCCTATTGCCGGACTTGTGTCCTGCTGCGGGACGGCCGCGACCGGCCGGCCACCGCGGCTACGGACGGGATTGCCGCTCAGGCCTTCAGCGTGCCAGATGCGGTGCCACGTCAGCGGCTACGCGGCGAGGAACGCCGTCAAAGCAGGCGGCTGGAGGGGATGAAGGCCAGGTCGAGACGGGCAAGCGGCGGGCCAGCCGACCATGAACTGGCCGGCTGGAAGATCCACGCCGATCTGCGCCCACTCGGCGAACAGGGCCTCCACGGAGGTCTTCGTCGACCTCAACTTCGACCCCGAGGTCGGCGGTCTGCACGCCGACCATGCCGAGTCGATGCGCCGCGCCGAAGCCGCCCTGGAGGCCCTCGGCCCCCTCACCCGGTTGAGCTCGCGGCAGGCAGACGCACCGGGGTCCCCGGCCCCCATTACCGCGAGGGCCGGGGACCCCGGCGTCTTCGGTGCCGGGGTGAAGATGGGTCAGAGTCGCCGCGCGCGAGGCTCGGGTGTCAGGTCGCCGAGTCCAGCTCGGCCGGCTTCCACCAGCCTCACAACGTGGGAGCCCCGGCCCCAATGGAAAGGCCCGCCTGCTCTCCCCAATGGTCCAGGTAGACGACCTTCGCGACGGGACGGCGGCGGACCGGACCATGGTTGCCCCGAGGCCAGCCCACGACGATGTGCCCGGCGAGCATCCAACAGCACGGACGTGAACTCACCCGCACGATCATGCAACTCGTACGTCGCCCGATCGGATCGGGCGCGACGACTGTCATCTTGATCATCCGGACGGGTCATCCCGTAGACCGGTTCGATCACCCGCAGCGCCTGATCCGCCGCCTTCGCGACGACGGCCCGCGACTCTGGCGACCGCAAGACCATGAACCGCCACTCCTGTGCGTTGGCACCGCCCTTGGCAGTTGGGGCCTGGCGGATCAGTACCGGAAGGAATCGGCTGCGGTCACCCGCTGCAGTTCCACGAGACGTTCGGGGCCTACGGCTATCTGATGAAGCTGCGCGCCGAGACCCTTCGCGATCTCGGCGCGACGCTCGCGCCGCTCAACGCGTTCTTGTTCCTGCAAGGGCTCGAGACGCTGTCGCTGCGGATGGAACGCCACGTCGAGAACGCACGGGCGGTCGCGGCATTCCTCGAGTCGCACGAGCTGGCGGCGAATGTCACCTACCCCGGCCTGCCGGCGAGCAGGTACCGGGCGCTCGTGGAGAAGTACCTGCCACGTGGTGCCGGCGCGGTGTTCTCGTTCGACTGCGCCGGTGGCCGAGCCGGCGGACAGGACCTCATCCGTGGCGTGACGCTCTGGTCCCACCTGGCCAACGTCGGCAACGCGAAGAGCCTGATCATCCACCCCGCCAGCACGACACACCGCCAGCTGAGCGACGACGAACTCCGGGCAGCCGGCGTGGCACCGGGAACGGTGCGGCTGTCGGTCGGCACCGAGTCCGTCGAGGATCTGATCTGGGACCTGGAGCAAGGTTTCGCGCACGTCACCGCGACAGCGGGAAAGGTAGCGGGAGCATGACCGATCTGGGGCACTACCAGGACCCGTTGACGATCCAACGCGTGCTCCACACCGCAAGGACCATCGCGATCGTGGGCCTGTCGAACAACGAGCTGCGAGCCAGCTACTTCGTCGGCTACTACCTCAAGCGGCACGGCTACCGCGTGATCCCCGTGAATCCCCGTGAGACACAGATCCTCGGCGAGACGTGCTACGCGAGCCTGCTGGACGTGACCGTGCCAGTGGACATCGTGAACGTCTTCCGCGCGCCGGATGCGCTGCCCGGGATCGCACGGGAAACCGCGGCGATCCACGCCGGCGCCCTCTGGTGCCAGTTCGGCGTTATCAACGAGGAGGGCGCGCAGATCGCGGAGGACGGCGGCGCGAAAGTGATCATGGACCGCTGCCTCAAGATCGAGCACGCGCGCTACGCGGGCCGGATGCACTGGCTCGGCTTCAACACCCAGCGCATCACGTCCATCCGCGGCGGGCTTCAGTAGGAGACGAGGAGAACTCGCGGCACGCGCAAGGGGATGGTCAGCGGGCGGACGTTCATCCTTGCGTTGCTGCGCCGGGTGCGCGGGCCTGGTTAGCCGTTGTGTTCACGTTAGCCGTGTGTTCACGGTCGTAGGCGGCCTGGGCGGCAGCGACGGTGCCGCGGTGCCGTTTTGCCCAGTCGGTGAGCTCCAGCAGCGACTTGTGGAGTTCCTGGGCCATCTCCGTCAGCGTGTACTCGACCTTGGGCGGAACGACCGGATGGACGGTGCGGATGAGCAAGCCGTCCCGCTCCAGCTTGCGCAGCTTGAGCGTGAGCATGCGCCTGCTGATTCCTTTGATCGAGCGTTCCAGTTCCGTGAACCGAACCGGCCCCTGCGCGGCGGCTACCAGGATGCCGATGCTCCACTTCCCGGAGACGTGATCGAGGACCTCCGAGACCGGGCACGCCTCGCTGGCCAGGGCTGACACATCGATGTGACTCTGGGACATGAAAGTGCCTTCTTCCGCCGGGCTCGACAGTCACCAATCATGTGCTCGGTATCAAATCGTGCACCATCGGAAGGCGGCTCAATGCTTCAGGAACTCGCAGACCGCACCGCGATCGTGGACGCTGTCATCGCGTACGCGACGGCCGTGGACACCAGGGACTGGCAGAGGCTGGGCGCGCTGTTCACCAACGACGCTTGCTGGGAGTACAGCGGTTCGGGAGAACGGCTCTGCGGGCCGGACGCGATCGTTGCCAGGATCAGCACCAGCGTGGAGCGATTCGACGCCACCCATCATCTCAACGGCAACCATGTCGCCGTGGTGCACGGTGACGAGGCTGAGCACACGTGCTACTACCAGGCCCAGCATGTCCGCCTTGGCCTGCCCGATGGTGACAAGTTCCTTGGCGGGGGTCGCTACGACGACCGGCTGCGCCGAACTCCGGACGGCTGGCGGTTCACCCACCGCAAGATCATTAGCGTTTGGAGCGAGGGAAACCCCGCTGTGATCACGTTTTAACGGCAGTGAGCTGGCGTCTACCGCTGCTACTGTCCCCACCCGGTACCGCTGTCGGCGCTGGTCAAGGTCGCTGGCCGCAGATGACGATCAAGGAGGAAATTCAGACCGGCAAGGGCCTGTTGGGCGCGCTCGCCGTGCTCCTCGGCGTGCCGGTCACCGGATAACGCGCCTCCGCGACGCATCCGGGTGTCGGTTGAGGCCGCCGGTGTCCGGGGCGGGCGGGGTCATGAGGCCGGACTCGTAGGCGAGGACGACGAGCTGGGCGCGGTCGCGGGCGTGGAGTTTGGTCATGGCCCGGTTGAGGTGGGTTTTCGCGGTCAGCGGGCTGATGACCATGTGGTCGGCGATCTGGTCGTTCGACAGGCCCCGCGCGAGCAGGGCGACGGCCTCGCGTTCGCGGTTGGTCAGCTCGTGGAGGCCTGTGCCGGGCGCGAGGTGGGCGGGCGGCTGGCTCACGTACCGTTCGATCAGCCTGCGGGTGATCGACGGTGCGAGCAGGGCGTCGCCGCGCGCGGCGACGCGCACCGCGTGCAGCAGGTCCTCAGGCTGGATGTCCTTGACCAGCTCACGCGCCGACCCGTCATCCACGACCAGCGCGGTGACCAGGAGAACAGCCAGCAGAACCACCGACCCCGCGGCCGTGACGACATGACGGCCCGCCCGCACCGCGCCGTACCCGAACCGGCCGAAACCGGCGTTGGGGCCCTGCCCAGACAGCCCAGCTGACAGCTGCACCCCCGCTACCCCGGCCGCGATCGCCCAGTCCCCGAGACCAGCCGGAACACCGCGCCGCACAATCCGCATATCCGCACCCTAAACAGACACCACCCCCAGCGGATCGAGCCGGAACACGAACACCGGTTACCGCACACGCAGTACTCCCACCGCCCCTGCCGCGTCTGCGGTAGCCGGATACGCCAGGAGCGGTACCGCGAAAGTGCCTGCGCCAGGAGGACGACCGGCACCATCACACCCACGCAGAATCAGTCCCGACCACACCCAGAACAGGAGAACGACATGAGCTCATCGGCAGCCCTGATCATGGACCTCGCCGGCGACTTCGGCACCGGCAACAACAGAGCCGGCGCCATCATCGCTGGCGTCGTGGCGCTGATCGGCACGGTGATCGCAGGCCTCGCACTGGTCCGCTCCGGTCGTTCCAACGCCACCAGGCGATCCATCACGGCCGTGGCGGTCTCGCTCACCGGCGTTGCCCTCGGCTGGCTGCACCTGGCCACCTCCACCGGCGGCATCGGCACCGGCAACGGCCGAGCCGGAGCCTACGTCGCCATCGCGGTCGGACTCATCGGCGCAGCCCTGGGCACGCTGGCTCTGGCCCGCTCCCGCCAGACCACACCGACCAGTTGACCAGCACCCACAGCCCAGGTCTTGGACTTCAGCAGAGGTCGTGTTTCCCCGCCAGCCGGGTCCCGATCGGACCGGATGCCCGGGCGGCTCGGATCGGGCCGCGATGGCTCCATTACACCGAGGATTCAGGTCCTGTGCTCGGCGCATCGCGACGTGGCGAGAGGGGAAGCCGGAGGACGAAGTGGGCCCCGCCGTGTGGGGGATCTTCGGCGTGGAGGGTGCCGTTATGGGAGTGGGCGATGTCGCGGGCGAGGGCCAGGCCGAGGCCGGTGCCTCCCTGGTCGCGGGTGCGGGCGGCATCGAGCCGGGCGAAGCGTTGGAAGACGCGTTCCCGGTCGCTTTCGGCGATGCCCTCGCCATCGTCGGTTGTGGTCAACTCGGCGCTCGTGCCGTTGCGGCGTAGCTGGATCCGTACGGTGTGCGTGGCGTGGCGCTGGGCGTTGTCGAGCAGGTTGGCCAGGACCCGGCTGATCTGGGCTCGGACGGCGACGACCCGTACGTTGGATTCGAGCTGGGTCCGTACCGGATGAGGGTCGCCCACTCGTCGCAGGAGATCGGTGCGGACGAGTTCTGCCAGGTCTATCTCCTCGGGCACCATGGGCGCCTTTCCATCGATCCTGGCGAGGAGCAGCAGGTCGGTGATGATGGCCTGCAGCCGGTCGACATCGTTCAGTGTGCGGTCGAGCAGATCGCGAAGGTCGGTGTCATCGGGGTGCAGCTGGGCCTCCTCAAGCTGCGTGCGCAGCCCGGCGAGCGGGGTGCGCAGCTCATGGGAGGCGTCGGATGCGAATTGACGCTGCTGTTCGAGTGATCGCTGTAACTGCTTTTGGGCGTTTTCCAGCCGCTGGAGCGTGTTGTTGATGGTGCCGGCGAGGCGGGCGATCTCACCGTTGCCGGATGGTTCGGGGACCCGGGTGCTCAGGTCGTTGAGGTTGATGGCGGCCAGTTCGGCGCGGATCTCGTTCACCCGTCGTAGCATGCGGCCGGTGGTCCTTCGTGTGACCCAGGTCGCCAAGAGGACCAGGACGGCCACCTGGACGGTTAAATGCACTGGGGAAAGGCGATCGAAGATCACGCTCGAGGACGATGCGCCCGCGTAGACCACGTGTGAGCCGGGTGTCGGCTCGGCGGCGGCCTTGCCGGCCGGCGTGCCGTCGCACGCTCCCATCAGGATCAGCTGCATCACCGCCATAAAAATCACGAAGACGGTGACCTGGCCGCGCAGACGGAGGCGTGGAGACGGTAGGCGCACGGTCGAGACTCGCTCGTGAGTCGAGCGTGGGGTGTGGCTGCCCGCGAGGACTTCGCGGCGCCGCCGGTACTCGTCATCGTCGATCTCACCGCGCGCGAACCTCTTGAAGAGCCTTTCCTCCTCGTCGGTGCGCGGTCTTCGGCGGGTGGTGGAGGACCTGCCCAGCCATACCGGCAGGACCATGCTGAGGATCACTACGCATCCGACAATGCCGGACGGCGAGGCCAGCCCGTTCCATCCGGTCGCCTCTCCGCTGTAGAAGTACATGATCCTGACCCTCCGTCAGAGGCACGTGTGTCGCGCAGCCGCAGCCGCGGCCATCGCGGTGCCGCCGCCGGCCATCACCTGGCCCTGTGGGAGATACCGGCACGTTCACATTGCCCCCATGGGGAGGTAGTCCATACCGCATGTCCGTGTAGGTACTTTGAGAGGGGTGGGATCAGCCCGGTCAGGGTGGTCGGGTCGTTCGTTACGGGCTCTCGGGAGGCTGCTCTGCGGCGATTCGGGCGAGTTCGACACGCGAGTTGATGTCGAGTTTGCGGAAGATGTTGCGGAGATGGAAGGCCACGGTATGGGAGGAGACGAACATCCGGTTGGCGACCTGGCGGTTGGTCAGTCCCTGGGCGACGTGTGCCGCGATGTTGCGTTCGGTCTGGGTGAGGCTGTCCCATCCGGACACCGGGCGTTCGGCCAGGGTCCAGTGGCGGCGTCGCACGCCCAGCTTCCGGAGCCGGGCGCGGACGCGTGCCGCGTCCCGCAGGGCGCCGATCCGTTGGTAGCCGTCGAGTGCCTGGTCCAGGCTGTGGACGGCGCTTTGGTGGTCGGTGGCGGCGAGCAGGATGCCGAGGTCTTCGGCGGCTGAGGCACCTGCCCACGGGGTCCGGCATCCGGCGGCAGCGTCGGCCAGGGCGGTGGCGTCCTTGTGCACGAGTCCGCGGGCGTGGGCGGCGGCGTGGGCGAGGGCGGGAAAGTCTGGGTTGTTCTGCGCAAGTTGCTGTGCCCGGGCGGTGACGGTTTCCGCGAACGCGCGGTCTCCGGCGGCCAGCGCGACCCGGGTCTCCCACGCCGCCAGGTTGAGCTCGGTGACGAGGCGCCAGTTCCAGCTCCGGGGCTCGGCGTCGCCTGCGTCGAAGATGGCTTTCGCCCGTTCCGGGCCGCCTCGGGCCTCGGCAACCAGCAGTGTGGCCCACCTGCCCCAGCCCGCGGGGAACGTCACCTGGGCTGCCTGAGCATGGTATGGCTCAATGTGTGCTGCGGCCGCGTTCAGGTCCCCGCGCAGCACCGCGACGTAGGCGAGTACGGCGGCCCCGAAGAGGGCGAACACATGCGTACCCTCGGCGAAATGCAGTCCCGCCTCGGCCTCGGCGACGGCGTCGTCGAGCCGGCCGACGCCCGCTCGAAGGTAGGCGCGCACGAACATGGCGCCAACGGCCTGCACGATGTTCCCTCGCGCCTCGATCTCCTCGTCGGCGGCCTGAAGGACGGCCTCGGCCTCGTCGAATTCGCGTACGTTCTGCAGGCACAGCGCCAGGTACAGACGTGGCGGCATCATGCCGTGCAACGCGACCGATCCGCGGGCGGCGATCCGTACCGCCTCTCGGATGTGGTCGAACCCGTCCGCGACCCGCCCGTCCACCCAGGCGATGTGCAGGAGCAGCATGAGCGCTCCGACCTTGGCGGTATCGCTGCGCCGACCACGGCCCGCCACGATGGCCTCCGCCCGCCGACGGCCTCGCTCGAAGTCCTGCGCCGCGATCAGCCCCCAGAACCACGTCAGCTCCGCGGCGTCGCGGAGGTCGTCGGGGAGATCCTGCTGAGCCAGCACGTCTTCGGCCTCGGACACTCCTTCGTCCGGCCGCCCCCACAACAGCTGAATGCGCGCCAGTTCGTTGCGCAAGCGAGCCGCCTTGTCTGGCGGCGCCTGGCCGAGTCCGGCACGGGCGAACTCGGCCGCCTCAGACAGCCGTCCGGCGGCGGTAAGGGCTACGACGGCCGCCACAGTGCGGTGGAAGCGGTCGGCGTCGGCCGGGTCGGTGAGTTCGAGGGCTCGTACGGCGAGTTCCGCGGCGGTCTGTGGCGAAGTCAGCAGGACTTCGCGGGCCGCCCGGTCGAGTCCGGCGAGCGCGCGTGTATCACCGGGCCGGGCCGAGGAGACGAAGTGTGCGGCTGCTGGGACGGCGGAGCCGCCACGGTCGAGCAGCACATGACCGGCCTGCAGATGCAGGGCCCGCCGCAAGGAGGTGGGAAGGCTGTCGGTGACGGCTTGCCACAGCAGGTCGTGCCGGAATGCCAGTGCGTCGTCGGTGGCCAGAATGATCTGTGCGGTCAGCGCTTCCTCCAACGGGGGCAGCAGCCGGCTGCTGGGCTCGCCGAGCATGGCAGCCAGCTCGTCGACGGAGAAGGTGCGACCGAGGACCGCCGCGACCTGAAGGAGATGGCGGGTTTCTCGGGACAGCCGGTCCAACCGCGTCCGGGCGAGCGCATGAACGCGCTGCGGCAGCTGCGGCAACCGCGCGGACACCAGATGCGCGCGGCCGCCCTTGAGCTCGATGGCGGCTTCATCGCGGAGCCCGCCGAGCAGCTCGACGAGCAGGAACGGGTTGCCGCCCGCACCGCCGGCCAGCGCGAGCACATCGGCCTCCGGTTTCGCGCCGAGGACGTCGACGGCGACCTCACTCACCGCGTCGTCGTCCAACGGCTCCAGCAGCATCCGGCCGGCGCCCTCTCGCTCCAGCGCCTCGAACAGCCGTACGACGGCGGGATCGCCCGCGCCGCTGGTACGAGCGAGTATCCACACCAGCGGGTAGGAGGCCAGCTCCGGCTGCAGCGTCCGCAACGCGAACAAGGTCGTCGGATCGGCCCACTGCAGGTCGACCAGCGTGATCAGCATCGGACCCCGCGCCAGCCGCTCCTCCAGGTGTGCCCGTAGCCGATCTACCAGCCACAGCCTCAGGTCCCCGACAACCGAGTACGGGAGCCCTTCAGGCACCCCCAGCGTCTGCATGGTCTCCCCGAGCGCCGCCAGCAGCGGTACCAGAGGAGCCAGCCGCCGCAGCTCATCCGCTCTACCCTGCGCGACCACGATCCCCCGCGCCACAGCGGCGTTGGCGGCTTCCGCAAGAAGCCGGTTCTTGCCGATGCCGGAGGGGCCCTCGATCAGCAACACCCCGCCCTGGCCCGCCTGAGCCGCCCGCAGCAGATCGGTGACGACACTCCACTCTTGCGCGCGGCCACGCCAGCCGCGCCGCGACAACCCCCCAAGATCAGCCCGGCCCGCAGGCTGCGAAAACGCGGCCCCCATAGGTTCAGCAGACCACCCCCAACCCGCCATCCGCAAGCTCTCCCACCACTGGCCCGCCGAGCCCGCACCGGCGGATTCCGCGGAGCCGGCGGCTACGGAAGCGGCAGCGGATACGGGATGGGATACGGCGGGGTACCGATGGGCCCGAGGATCTCGGGCCGGCGGGTTCGATCCCCGTACACCTCCGCCACCTGCGAAGACTCTGATCCGGACATCGAGCGGCCGGTGATCGCGCTCGTCGTAGGGTGATGGGTCCCCGGCCGCTTCAACCCGTGGTCGCCTGCACAGGCGGTGCGGCTCAATGACACGCGGCCCACGCTCACGGGCTCTTGCCCAGATCCCGCCTGACTATGGCCATCATTCGAGCTGCGCGTCTGGCCCGCAGGCGGCTGAGGAACCTTTTCCCGCAGCGATTCTCTTGCTGCGCCTCAGCGATCTCCCGCAGGAACGCCATCTCGACGTCGTCTCCGCTCGCCTCGAAGTTCCGGGCAAGAGCGATAGCAGTGCGTCTCCTGATGGAGCGGGTGTTCAGCTGGAAGGAGAAGGTCCCGACCATCAGCAGGAAGAGGCCGAACACGAGCATCATGCCCTGGCTCCTTCAGCGCGTCGGAGGGCGGCCACCTTGGTGCAGAGGCGAAGCGATGTCGGCTGGTTCCCGGGGAACTCGCGCCACGGCTCGCGGCCTGGGTCGGGGAGGGGCTTGATCTCTTCGCGAGTCACGGTCTTGGTCCTATCGTGGCGGGAGGCCGGCTCCGCGGGGGCGGCCGGCTCGGCGGGGGCGGCCGGCTCGGCGGGGGCGGCCGAATTCACTGTATTGAACAGCCGACCAGTCCTGACACCGGGAGCACCACGGGTGACCGGCATGGACATCGCGTCTGGTCGAACTCTCATGACCGCGTCCGCGATAGGCGCACGGGGTCAGGGGCCGCAGCGTTCCGGAAGTTAGTGGTAGTTCCAGAGCTTCTGGGAGTTTTTGCAGATGCGATGTCTCTTCTTACAGAAAGCGACCTGAGTAATCGACTTTCCGCTAACGTTAGTATTCGACACTTGCTGCAGGCCACGGTTGATAGTGGGGCTGAGCACTGTCGAGTTGTTCCTGTTGAACTTGCCGTTTCCGCTCCGCAGACTGACAGGACCAGCACTGCCGTTATCATCGCCGGTGATGGCGGCCGCCCTGGAATCCTGACGGTGCGCCACCTCAGTCGCGATCGCATGTGGCGACGCGATGGCCCCTGATGCCAAGATCACGAGCGCCGCAAAGCCTGCCCTCCGCGCGTAGACGGCCGCGCCGGCATGGGGACTCGAATCAAGTTGAAGAAGCATTTCGTTGTGCACCTGACCCTTTTAGAGTGCTCGGGGAAGAGAACTTCGTTTGCCTGTCATCAGGGACGGCAACCTTCATACCCCGGCGACCCGCACCAATCTCGCTCAGCCGTGACTCGCAGCACAGATAGTTACTCGCCCTTTGTTATCACAACAACCATCCGAGGGCTCACGGGCTCCTGCGCTCTTGAGCGCTCATCCCGCAAGCGGCTCATCCCGCCCGTCGTGTTGTTCATCTCCCGAGTGCAGCCCTGGCGCTGCCGGTGACCCGCTGGCCGCGCTCGTCCCGTTCGGGGGCGTGCAGGACGACGAACACGTGGTCGGGGTATGCGTGGACCTTGGGCACACGGTTGCGCTCGACGCAGTCCTGGATCAGCAGTGGTTGCGCATCCTCCATGGTTTGCTGCTCCTGTTCACAGACCGATTGCCGGGCTCACGCTAAGTCCGCCAGGGGCCGTTCACGGACGCTGTTACGGGGTCATTACGGCGGAGCGGCCATATCTGACGCCGTCTTGACGGTCGTGGCCCGCCTCCGCGCTGATGGAGTGGATCAGCACTGACCTGCTGGGGTGCTGTCACGGTCCCGTACGGCCGCCCTCAACGACGGCCCCGGCCGGAAGCTCGCGGCGCTCCTCAAGCCACCCGCCCGGTCACCGATCGGCGGGCGTGACCGCAACGGCGCCGTTAAGAAGCGGCCACTCGGCGTATGGAACCCATGAATATCGTGCGGTGCCGACATTCGACGGTGTTGTCTGGCCTCTGATCGAGGGGAAGGACGGCCCGATGAGGTTACCGGCGGGACTGGTGGCGATGCCTCCGTGGGCGACACTGCCGATGGTCGCCATGTTGATCACGCTGCTGGCCGGTTCCCAGGTCTACTCCGCCCAGTTGGACCAAGAGCACCGGCGCACCGGCGTGCACCGGGTCGAGGCCGTCCTCCTGCAAGCGAGCGGATCCCCCGCGGTCTCGGTCCCCTGGGGGAGCGCAGGCGAGCGAGTGGCCGGCAACGGGCTCCGCGTGCAGATCGCCTGGGACGGGCAGGACGGTGTACGCCATGTCGGAGCGGCGCCGGTACCGCCGAACCGGCCGGCGGGCACGCACATCAGCGTGTGGGCGGACTCCTCGGGTGTCATCACGCGGGCGCAACCTGGACGCGGTAAGGCTCTGCTCACCGCGGCACTGGCCGGTGGCGCCTGCGCCGCGGCGATGCTGCTCGGCGTTTGCGGGGCTCGCGCGGCCCGCCGGGTCCGGAGCGCGCGTCGGGCCGCCTCGGAGATCGATCGCGAATGGGAGCGTGTCGCGCCCGCCTGGCCTGGCCGGCGTTCTTGACCTTCGATCGCCTCGCACCCCGGCTTCGAAAGGCCGGATCGCGGCAGTCCCGAGCTGACGGCTCTCGCTCACACTCTGCGCCGAACGAGTGGCACGGCACCAGGAGGAGCCACGGGCGAGTGCGGTCCACCCGGGCACCGCCGGGGACGGGTACCGCGACCTCTGCGGAACGGCCGCGCGGCCCGCTCCGGCTGCGCTCGCGGCCCTCCCCGGCCACGGGTGGCCAGTCGTTACCGTGAGTGCTCGGCGGTGTCGAGTGCGCGCCCGACCTGGTCGGCGAGGGTCACCGCGACAAGGCGTGCCTGCAGGGACGGGATGGTCCCGGGCGTGGGCTGGAGCATGAACCGGCCGTAGTAGTGCCCGTTGCCGAACGTGCGCAGTTCGACCTCCTCAGGGGGGAGCCCGTGCCGGTCGACGTCCCAGTGCTTGTGGCCCACGACCACGGTGCCGTCCTGTTCGAGGCGGGGCGGATGGCCGAGCAGCGACCCGTACTCGAACCGGCATCCACGCAGGCCCAGCAGGTCGGTGAGCTGCCTGTTCACATGGTCGACGACCGTGCTGGGCGACCTGGCGGATTGGGTGAGCTCGGCGGTCTGGTGAAGCTGGGACAGGTAGCCGGCATCGGTGACGACGATCGTCTTCAGGCGGCGGGCGCGGGCGGCCAGCTGTGAGACCACCAGTCCGACGAGGAGCAGCAGGACGGCGGTCTGGACGTCTTCGGCTTTGGCGATGGTGAAGCGCTGGTAAGGCTGGGTGAAGAAGAAGTCGAACCAGACTGCCGCCGACAGCGCCGCGAGCGCACCGGCGACGCGGTGCCCGTTGACGGCCACCGCGACGACCACCACCACCAACGCCAAGGCCACATTGGTGTTCGCGGAGCCCGTACGAAACGGCAGGAGGACCGCCGACAGGGCGAGCGGGGCCAGCACCCCGGCCACCACCGCCAAACGGTCCCTTCCCAGGTAGCGAGTCATATGTCACATCTCCCGCCTCCTGTCTAGCAGGGGTGATGAGCCGTGCCCAGGGACCAACGGCCCTTCCGCGCGCCTCGGCACCGGACCGGTGCGTGCCTGAGTGCGGAGGCCCTAGTTCAGCTCACGGCCTGGTAGTCGATCGCGGCGAAGCTCGACTCCAGACGCCGGGTGTCGACCAGGACCACCGCGCCGAGGGCGCCCCGGGAGAGCTCCTCCCACATGAACCAGAAGCGGTCCTGGCCCGGGGTGCCGAACAGGTAGAGGGCGGTACCACGGCTGAGCGTGATCCGGCCGAAGTCCATCGCCACGGTGGTGGTGGCCTTGCCCTCGATCCGGTCCAGGTCGTCCACAGCGGTGCCGGCCTCTGTCAGGACCTCCTCGGTGTGCAGGGGGCGGATCTCGCTCACCGCCGCCACCAGCAGCCGCTGCTGCTCGGGCGACAGGCGTACGTGGTCGGTCCGGTACGGGTCGCCCCGAGCCGACGAGGATGGACACGATGTCGAGCCGTTCACCGCTCGATCGGGTACGGCCGCGCGTGAGGGCGTAGGGGCGGACAAGAGGTCCCGCCGCGTCATCGACCCAGCGCTCCTCGCGGGAAGCCATGGCGGGTCAAGCTCCGGCCGCGATCGCCGGGACCTCGCCGGCAGCTCGGGCGGCACGCCGTCCCACCGAGATCAGGCGGTGGCTTCGACCTCCTCGCGGGTCAGCACCGGGTCGGGGGCGGTCGGGGCGGTGGAGACGACCGGGCTCGTCGCGCCGGGGCGCACCCGGGCCTGGGCCTCGCGGAACTCCCGCAGCGGGCCGGTGGCGTCGTGCAGCCCGTTGAGCGCCAGCCACAGCGCGGCGCGGCGGGCGCGGAGCCTGATCGGGTTGGGCGGCTGGTAGAGGGCGAGTTTCCGGCCCCACTCGGGGAGCATGTCGCGGGCCGCCCAGTCCATGAAGGAACTGCCGGGCGACCAGGGCGGGAGCTTGTTCCCGCGCAGGTTGGGCCCGGTGCCGAACGCCTTGATGGGGGTGACGGCCAGGCGCGGCAGGTACGACTCGAGGCAGTCGGCCACTTCGGCCTTGGTGGCGGGCAGGTCGGTTCCGCCGAGGGACTCACCGACGCGTACGAACTCGCGGTAGTACCGCTCCAGGTCCGGCCCGCGCAGCGGACGGCGGTGGTAGCGCTCGTGCGCGGTCGCCAGTCCCCACACGACGGTCGCGTAGTTCCACCGCAGCCAGTCCGGGTCGTCGGCGTCGTAGGGCAGCCCGTCGGGGCGGGTGCCCTTCACCGTGTGGTGCATGGCGCGGACGGTGCGGGCCAGCCGCTCCGCGCTCGCGGTGGAGCCGTAGGCGGTGCCGATGAAGAACGAGATCGAGTGCCCGAGCCGCACCGAGGCTCCGTCGAGATCGATGTTGCCGGTGGGGACGCCGTCGACCCGTTCGGCCAGGCGCGAGTGGTCGTAACCCATCCAGCTGATGCTCGGGTCCAGCCCCTCGATGTAGGCCGCGCCGATCAGCCCGAGCAGCAGCGTCGGAAGGTGCGAATGCACGTACCAGACCGCGCTGCCAGGGCCGAACCAGCCGGGGTCGCCGTCCGGTCCGCTGAAGTCGATCCCCTTGAAGTACCTGGACCGGACCTCCGTGTCGAAGAAGTGGTCGAATCGTCTCGCGAGGACGTTGGCTTGCAGCGGCATCCGGCGCTCCCGATCAGCTCATTCTGGTCACGGCTGTATCCAGATTAGCCATCTGGGCACGGCCGTGTCCAGACTTGGTATCGTGAGCGCCATGGCGAGGGTTCGAACGGCCACGACCACCCGATGGGCGGGGATCCCCGCGGCCCGGCGCAAGGACGAGCGGCGCGATCTGCTGGTGAACGCCGCGTTCGAGCTGTTCGGCGCCGAAGGGGAGGCCGGGCTGTCGGTGCGCGCGGTGTGCCGGGCGGCCGAGCTCCATACCCGCTACTTCTACGAGAACTTCGCCGACACTGGCGAACTGCTGGCCGCCGTCTACGATCAGCAGGCGGTGGCGCTGTCTGCACGGCTCACCGACGCCCTGCACCAGGCGGGCGCCGCCCCCGGGACCCGTACCCGCGCCGGTATCCGCAGCGTGCTGCGGTTCATCACCGACGATCCCCGCCGCGGGCGCGTGCTGTTCGCCGAGGCCCGCGGCAACGAGGTCCTGGCCGCACGGCGCAGAGCGGCACAGACCGCCCTGCTGGACGACCTGATCCTGGCGAGCCTGCCCGGGAGCGAGGAAGCCGCTCCGGCGCTACCGGCGCTCATCGCCGCGACCATGTTCGCCGGCGCCATGAGCGAACTGGCCCAGCAGTGGGCGGACGGACGGCTGGGAGACGATCTCGACGCGGTCGTCGACGATGCCGTCGAGCTGTCGCTGGCCCTGCACACCAGGACCGTGGAACGGCTGACTCGCGACGCCCGGCGCCCCGGGGCGGCGCCCTGACATGGACCCGGATCCGGTGGGACGGCAGCACCGGCGGGCGTCCCCGGGCACGGGCTAACCAATCCCCAAGAGGATCAGCGCGAGACTCACGTTGGTCGTCACGAATCCCGTGACCGCGCAGGCACGGGTCCAGAGGGCCCAGCGGGCGGCCCGGGCGGCGAGATGGTCCACGGCCTCGGGGCCGGAGCGGAGGGTCGCGCCCTCCCCGTCGGGGTGGTCGGAGCCGCCCAGGACGGGGGTGCCCGCGCCGTCCCAGGCCGGCACGCCGATCACGAACACCGCGACACCCGGCCGGACCCTCCACTCCCTGGTCTCGGAGACGTCATGGTCCGAGTCGTAGGTGTGGCGGACCGTCGAGCGGGTGCGGGCGGTGGTCACCACGCGGTCGCGTCTCCCGGTGAGCGAGCGTTTCGCCAGTTCCGGGGTGATGATCGCCTCGCCGGTGTCGTCCTCGACCACGATCTGTCCCACGACCTCGCGGCGCTCGACGAGCCAGGTGTCCTGGTTGTCCGACTCCCGGTAGGTGCCCGAGCGAAACTCGGTCCAGTAGCAGACGCACTCCTCGCCCGACACCGGTGCGCGCACGACCTCGCTCGCGGTGGTCCGCGCCGCCAGCGCCACGCGGGGCGGGGAATCCTCCCGCAACCGCCCGCACGTCACCACGGGGGTGTCCGCGGCGACCCGCCACCGGCACCGGTGACCGCGGTGCAGCACCAGGCAGCACGGAGCGAACACCAGCAACAGCAGGACCCCCGCCGCGACACCGCCCGCGCTCACCTCGCTCCTCCCCCTCGACGACTCGCCGGTCAGATCGCCCAGCGCCGGAGGAACCCGTCGTCCTCGCAGACGGTCAGGGTCGTCCCGTCACGGCCGAAGGCCACCAGGGAGACGCCGAACCCACGGGCGAACAGCGTCGCGGTGGCGCGCAGGGAGGCGACGTCCCACAGCCGGACGGTGACGCCGGCGGCGACGGCGACGGTCGTGCCGTCAGGGCTGAAGGCCACCGAGTCGACCCAGCGCGACCCGGAGAGGGTGGCGGTGACCCGCCCGCTCGCCACGTCGAGCAGGCGGACGGTGCCGCCGGTGTCGCCGGCGGCCACGGTCCCGCCGCCGGGGGCGACGGCCGCCGACGAGACGATGGCCGGGACGGTGAGCGTGACGTCGCGTTCGGTGGCCGTCTCCCGCACGCGGAGCGTGCTCGTGCCGGTGGCGGTACTGGTATCGACGATGGCGCTCCGGTCGTCGGCGCCGCCGACGACCGCGGAACAGCTGTCGTGAACGCCGTCGGCGGGGAGCTGCGAGGCGTCCAGCAGGACCGGGCTCCGAGGCGCGGGAAGGACGGCGGGCGGGGCCGCGTAGGGGACGGGCCGGTGGGCGGCCTCCGAGACGAGCGCCCCCGCCGGGACGGCGGCAACGGCCAGGCCGCCGAGGACGGCCGTGAAGCCGGCGGCACGGCGCGGCAGGCCCCGGACAGGGTGTGCCCGGGACGGCGACGGCGCGTCGGCCGCCGGGCCACCGGGGCCGGAGGTCCACCGGAACAGCCGTACGGTGACCACCAGCAGGCCCAGGGCGGACGAGGCGAGCAGGACCAGCGGTGGCACCACTGCCTTGCCGGGATCCGCGTGGGCGGGGTCGTCCGGGTCCACCCACAGGTCGGTGCGATGGCCGTCCGGCCAGTCCGCGCCCCGCAACCGGCTGGAAAAGCGCTCCCCGCCCATGCCCCACTGGTAGTCGCACCGGAGGACGCCGGCGTCGGAAAGCCACACTCCGCAGTCGCTGACCCGGGCTCCGAGCCGCTCGCCGGTCCCGGTCCACCCCTGGGCGACCGGCAGGGCGATACCGCAGCAGACCATCCCGGCCAGCATCGCCGTCAGCAGCCCGGGCCTCCCCACCCCACCCCCCCCACCGCGCTCCGCGCTCCGGCACGGAGGCCCTGGTGCGCGGCCGACCTCGCCGCGCTCAGGCCCCTCAAGGCGAACACCCGGATTATCGGCTCCCCGCTCCCCACCGGCAAGGCATCGCCGTGCCCGGCGGCCCGGCGCACGCCGCAGGCACGGATTGCCGTCACCCCACGCGCTCCCGTCCCATCCACCACAATGGCGTGCATGACTCACGTCACGGCAACCGCAGACAGAACGATCGGCGCGTCCCCGGAGCGGGTGCTCGCGGCGCTCGGCGACTACGACGAGACCCGGCCGAAGCTGCTGACCGGGCACTACAGCGAATACGAGGTCCGCGAGGGAGGGCAGGGCGCCGGCACGGTCGTGCACTGGAAGCTCGCCGCGACCAGCAAGCGGGTGCGCGACTGCCTCATCTCGGTCAGCGTCCCCCGGGACGGCACGCTCGAGGAGCGCGACGCCAACTCCACCATGGTGACCACCTGGACCGTCGCGCCGGAGGGCGACGGCTCGCGGGTGCGGGTCGAGACCACCTGGAAGGGCGCGGGCGGCATCGGCGGCTTCTTCGAGCGCACCTTCGCCCCGGGCGGCCTGCGCCGCATCTACGACGAGCAGCTCGCCAAACTGGAGTCGGCGCTCACGGGCTGACCGGTCCCGCGAACCGCCCCCTGCGCGGCCCGGGCCGCTCCTGCGGCCGGGCCGGCCGCGCGTACGTGACGGCAGTGGCAAGCCCGTTCTCACCACGAGATCCGTTGACATTGGCCCGTTTTGTGGCGGATGTTCGGTCCAGTGACCGCCGGGATCCACCGGGGCGCGAGTTCGGAGGGTCCATGACCGAGGTTCCGGCCTGGCTGCTGTCCACCCTCGCGGTGGCCGTCGTCGCCGTGGAGGTCGCGGCGATCGCGACCCGCAAGAAGGGCGACACGATCAGCGAGCGGCTCCGGGTGCTGCTGGGCATCCGACCGCGCCGCTGGTGGCGGCCGATCGGGATCGTCGGGATCTGCGCGCTCGCCTCCTGGTTCGTCATCCACCTGATCTACAACTGACCGGCGCTCAGTTCTTCGCCCTGGAGAACCGTCCCCTGCTGCTCGACGAGGCCGCGGTGCCTCTGGCCCCTTGGCGGTTCGCCGCACGAGAGGCGTTGCCCGCATGGCTCTCGATACCCGGCGGTGACTCCCGCCGGGGTTACCGCTGATCCTCACCGGACCCCTGGGGCGTCAGCAGCCCCGCGGCGAACTCGCGGACGGCGAAACGCCGCAGCTTGCCGGTGGCGGTGGTGGGCAGCTTGTCGACGATCAGGACGTCGCGGGGCCGTTTGAAGGCGGCCAGCCCGGCCCGGCAGAACTCGATGAGCTCGGCAGGGGTCGCGCCGGAGCCGTCCCGCAGGACGACGCACGCGATGGGCTTGTCCAGGCCGTCCCCGTCGGGCAGGCCGACGACGGCGGCCAGTACGACGGCCGGGTGCTCCAGCAGCCGGGCCTCGACCTCGGTGGGCGAGACCCAGATCCCGCCCGCCTTGATCATGTCGTTGGTGCGGCCCAGGCAGGTGTAGTAGTCCTCGTCGTCGGCGACGTAGGTGTCGCCGGTGCGCAGCCACTCACCCTCGAAGACCCGGCGGGTGGTGTCGGTGCGGCACCAGTAGCCGGTCGCGATGGACTCCCCCTTCACCAGCAGCGAGCCGGGGCTGCCGGTGGGGACATCCTGTCCCGCGCCGTCGACGAGCCGGAGCCGGTAGCCGGGGACGGGCCGGCCGGTGGTGCCGGGACGGACCTGGCCGGGCCGGTTGGAGATGAAGATGTGCAGCGCCTCGGTGGTGCCGATGCCGTCGATCAGCTCCACTCCGTACCGCTCGGTGAAGCGCCGGTAGAGCTCGGCGGGGAGCGGCTCGCCGGCCGACACCCCGAGCCGTACCGAGGCGAACGCCTCGCGGGGCACCTCGGCGGCCAGCAGCGCGGCGTAGAAGGTCGGGACGGCGAAGAAGAGCGTCGGACGGTCGGCGAGCAGCCGTTCGGTGACCGAGGCGGGGGTGGGCCGGGCCGGGTCGAGGATCGTGGTGGCGCCGGCGGCGAGCGGGAAGAACAGCGAGTTGCCGATGCCGTAGGCGAAGAACAGCTTGGCCACCGAGAAGCAGCGGTCGGCCGCGGTGATGCCGAGCACCTGGGCGCCGAAGGTCTCGCCGACGTGGCGGATGTTGGCGTGCCGGTGCATGGCCCCCTTGGGGACGCCGGTGGTGCCGGAGGTGTAGAGCCAGAGTGCGGGCGAGTCCTCCCAGGTGTCGTAGGGGTCGAGCACTCCCCCGGCCTGGGCGGCCCCGGCGCCGGTCACCTCGTCCAGGCCGCGCAGGGATACGCCGGCGGGCACCGCGAACCTCTCGTCGCCGTCGACGACGACGTACCGCAGCTCCGGCGCTCCGGCGACGGCCGTCCGGGCGGCGAGCGCGAACCGGTCGCTGACGGCGAGCACCCGGGCGCGGGTGTCGCACAGCAGATCGGTGAGCTCCCGGCCGGTCAGCATGGTGGAGACCGGCACCGCGACCGCCCCCAGGCGCATCACGGCGAGGATGGCCGCCGCCATCGCGGGCCCGTCGGCCATGAACAGCACGACCCGCTCCTCCGGGCGGACGTCCCAGGCGCGCAGCCCGGCGGCGAGGTCGCAGACGTACGCGGTGAGCTGCGCGTAGGTGAGGTCGCCGCCGGGGCCGGTGAGCGCGAGGCGGTCACCGGCGCCCTCGTCCAGCCGCGCGTCCAGCAGATGGGCGCTGGCGTTGAAGGTCTCGGGCATGGCGCCTCCGCTCAGCCGATCCGGACGTAGGAGAAGTCGACGGGCCGGTCGTCGATGCCGACGGCCGGCGGGCCGATCCAGGACGCGAACCTGCCGGGCTCGTACACGGGCCGCATGAGCGCGGCCACGTCGGCCCGGTCCTGCGCACTGGGCAGCCAGTGGACGGCACGGGCCGCCCAGGTGGCCTCGTCGAGCACCTCGCCCCCGGGACCGACGTGCACCCCGGCGTAGACGCCGACCCGCCGGTTGAAGCCCTCGTGCGGCACGTGGAGGCGCTGCGCCACCCCGGCCTCCTCCAGCGCGCGGTTCCAGCGCTTGACGCCGTTGGTGCAGTCGCGCACGTACTCGTTGCGCAGGTCGAGGTTGAGCGCCGAGAGCGCGGGGACCTCGTCGGTGACGAACCGGCCGTCCCGCACCGAGCCCACCTCGGCGACGTCCTCCAGCAGCCGGTGGTCGTCCTTGCGGCGCCGCTCCATCCAGCGGCCCTTCACCCCACCGGAGAAGTAGTTGGCGGCGTTGGTGCTGGTCTCGGAGCCGAACAGGTCCATCGACACCGAGAAGTGGAAGTTGAGGTACTTCTGGACGATGGCCAGCGGGATGCCGCCGTGCGGGAGGACGTCGTCGGTGTCGTGCTCCTTCATGAGGGCCGCGGTGCGCTCCACGATCCGCTGCACGCCGGTGGTGCCCACGAACATGTGGTGGGCCTCCTCCTTGAGCATGAACTCGCAGGTACGGGCCAGCGGGTCGAAGGCGCTCTCCTTGAGGGTGCCGAGCTGGAACTTGCCGTCCCGGTCGGTGAAGTAGGTGAACATGAAGAACGCCAGCCAGTCCGGCGTCTGCTCGTTGAAGGCGCCGAGGATCCGCGGGGAGTCGGCGTCGCCGCTGTTGCGCTGCAGCAGCATCTCGGCCTCGTCGCGGCCGTCACGGCCGAAGTGGGCGTGCAGCAGGTACACCATGGCCCACAGGTGGCGGCCCTCCTCCACGTTGACCTGGAAGAGGTTGCGCAGGTCGTAGAGGCTGGGCGCGGTGCGGCCCAGGTGCCGCTGCTGCTCGACGCTGGCCGGTTCGGTGTCGCCCTGCACGACGATGAGCCGCCGCAGGTCGGCGCGGTACTCGCCGGGGACGGACTGCCAGGCGGGCTCGCCCCGGTGCTCGCCGTGGCTGATGAGCCGCTCGCCGTCGCGCTCGGCCAGGAAGATG
Organism: Actinomadura scrupuli; assembly: GCF_050971785.1. Classification (NCBI taxonomy): domain Bacteria; kingdom Bacillati; phylum Actinomycetota; class Actinomycetes; order Streptosporangiales; family Thermomonosporaceae; genus Actinomadura; species Actinomadura scrupuli. The sequence continues at coordinate 926,037 of NZ_JBPCCU010000003.1, forward strand.
CCCCACCGGTACTCCGGCATCTTCACGTAGTCGAAGTGCGCCCACCCCTCACGGCCGACGGCGACCGCGGTGCGCAGGTAGATGTCGTTCTCCTTGAACACGGCCGGGCCCAGGTCACGCCACCAGTTCAGGAAGTTCGGCTGCCAGGACTCCAGCGCCCGCTGGAGCCGCCGGTCGGTGTCCAGGTCGACGTTGTTCGGGATCTTGCCGCTGTAGTCGGTCGAGGTGGTCATGGTCACACTCGCTTCCGGTCGAAGACGGCCCGCTGCCCGGTCCCGTACCGGCACAGGGCGCCTTCGGGTCCGGCGGCGTTGGGCCGCTGGAAGATCCAGTTCTGCCAGGCGGTCAGCCGGGCGAAGATCTTGGTCTCGAGGGTCTCCGGCCCGGCGAACCGGAGACTGGCCTCCAGCCCGGTGAGCGCGTCGGGGCTGAACGCCGCGCGCTCCTCGAGGGCCAGCCGCAGTTCGTCGTCCCAGTCGAGCTCGTCGGGGATGAAGGTGACCAGGCCGGCGTCGGCGGCCTCGCAGGCGGTCAGCGGGGTGCCGGCCAGCTCGGCGGCGGTCGCGTGGGCGTGGTCCCTGCCGTGGAAGCGGGCGGCCAGCCGGGTGAGCCCGTTGCCCATCGGCAGCGGCCCGAGGTTCATCGCGGTGAGCGTCAGCGTCGCCACCGCGTCGTGGCCCTCGCGCGGCCCGTCGAGCATGTACGACCGGTCGGCGGCGAGGGCGAGCTCCGCCAGCGTCCCGGTGAAGCACGAGCCCGGCTCGATCACCGCGAAGACCGACCGGGAGGAGACGTCCAACCGCTTGAGGGTGCGCTTGTAGTAGTGCAGCGTCTCCTCGACCAGCCAGTCGTCGCGGTGCGCCAGCAGGAACGCGTCGAAGCGGGCGGCGGTGGCGCCGTCGCCCCGAGTCGCGAATACCCAGGTGCCGACCTCCGGCTCGTTGGTGCGCAGCCGCAGGATCAGGTCGTCCAGCTCCCTGGTCACGGCGAGCGGCCAGAAGCCCGCGCCCTGCCGGTGCACCTCGGCGAGGTCGGCGGGCACGTCCGCCGGCCCCCGCACGGTGATGGACGCCGTCCCGGTCGCCCGGTCGATCCGGCAGGTCACGTGGGGGTAGGCGAGACCGCCGGGTCCGGTGGTCCGGTCCAGCGCGGTCAGCTCGATCCCCCGGACGTCGCGCCGCGGGCCGGCCTCGGCGAGGATCTCGGCGACCCTGGCCTCGATCGCCTCGTCGAAGCGCCGGGGCGGCACCGTCGCGTCGACCAGGCCCCAGCCGACCGCGGTCGCGCCGCGTACGCCCTCGGCGCGGGTGGCGAAGACGTCGGCGAGGTCGCGGCGGACGTGCCGTTTGTCCACCAGCCGGGTCAGCCCGCCGGTGCCGGGCAGCACGCCCAGCAGGGGCACCTCCGGCAGCGACACGGCCGAGGAGCCGTCGTCGATCAGGATGATCTCGTCGCAGGCCAGCGCGAGCTCGTAGCCGCCGCCGGCGGTGGTGCCGTTGAGGGCGGCGATCCACCGCTTGCCGGAGTGGGCGCTGGCGTCCTCCAGCCCGTTGCGGGTCTCGTTGGTGAACTTGCAGAAGTTCACCTTCCAGGGGTGCGGCGACCGGGCGAGCATCGGGATGTTCGCACCGGCGCAGAAGACCCGGTCCTTGGCGCTGGTGACCACCACGGCACGGACCTCGGGGTGCTCGAACCGCAGCCGCTGGACCGCGTCGTGCAACTCGATGTCCACGCCCAGGTCGTAGCTGTTGAGCTTCAGCCCGTAGCCGGGCACCAGCCCGCCGTCCTCGTCGACGTCGAGGACCAGCCGGGCGGACGCGCCCGCGGTCTCGAGCCGCCAGTGCCGGTAGCGGCCCGGGTGGGTGTCGAAGTCGACGACCGGCGGTTCGGCCTCCGCTTCGCGTGGTGTTCCGGACGCGACCTGGGCCGTCATGCGCAGTCTCCGTTCCGCGGCACGCCTTGACCGAACCTTGGCCCCATGTTCTACATGGACGAGACGCTCGTCAATACTCTTGTGGAGTATCGAGGACGGGCCGCCCGGCGATGCCGGGGCCGGCCCGCCCGCCGTCCGAGCCGAGGAGCCGCACATGCCCGGACCGACCGGCGTGCCCGTGGAGAGCGCCACGGCACCCGAGCCGGAGTTCCGCCGGCGCCGCGAGATCGGCGCGGCCAGCGCCCGCTCGCTGCTGCTGACCCTCCTGGGCGAGTTCGTGCTGCCCGCGGGCGGTCCGGTATGGACCTCCGCGTTCCTGGACGCGCTCGCGCTGGTCGGCGTCGAGGAGAAGGCGGTCCGGCAGGCCCTGGCCCGCAGCGCGACCGAGGGATGGCTGGAGGCACGGCGCCACGGACGGCGCACCGCCTGGGAGCTGACCCCGGCCGGCCGCCGCCTGCTCACCGAGGGCGCCGAGCGCATCTACGGTTTCGGCGCGCCCGTGACCGCGTGGGACCAGCAGTGGCTCATCGTGCTGGCCAGCGTGCCGGAGACCAGCCGGCGGCTGCGGCACCTGCTCCGCTCCCGCCTGGCCTGGAGCGGGCTGGGCAACCTGTCCCCGGGCGTCTGGGTGAGCCCGCATCCCGGCCGGCGCGCCGAGGTGGCCGAGGTGCTCGACCAGGTCGGTGTGGCCGGCACCGCCACGATCTTCGTCGGTGGCCTCGGCGATCTGGGCGAGGCCCGGCGGGTGGCCCGCCGGGCCTGGGACCTCGCCGGCATCGAGCTGGCCTACGAGGACTTCCTCGACCAGGTGCGCCTGCTGCGCCCCGCGAACGGCGCGGAGATGTTCGCCGCCCAGATCCGGCTGGTGCAGGAGTGGCGGCGCTTCCCCTTCCTCGACCCCGGCCTGCCTCCGGAGCTGCTGCCGCGGCAGTGGGGCGGCAGCCGGGCGGTCACCGTGTTCGCGGACCGGCACGACGGGTGGCGGCCGGCCGCCGACCGGCACTGGCGGGCCCTCGCCGCGACGACCTGAGCGCCGGGGCCGGCGGGTGGCGCCGGAGGGCCTCCCGCCTGGGCCGACCCGCCCGCCGGGCGCCGGCGGGCGATAGGAGAGGATGACGGCGCCGGCCGTACGCGCCAGGAGGCGGTGACGGCGGCACAACGATGGACGAACCCGGTGACGCGACGCGGGCCACGGCCCCCGGGGGCCACCGGCCGCCGATCCGGACGACCCGTCGCCGACCGGCGACGCTGAGGAGAACCATGCGACTGCCCGACCAGGTCACCGGCGGATTCAACAAGGCCCTCGGCCTCGAGTTCATCGAGCTCGGCGCCGACCGCACCGTCGTGACCTGCGAGATCACCCCCGAGCTGCTCCAGCCGTACGGGATCGTGCACGGCGGGGTGCACTGCTCGATCGTCGAGACGGCGGCCAGCATCGGCGCCGCGGTGTGGTTCGGCGACCGGGGCAACGTCGTCGGCGTCGCCAACCACACCAACTTCCTGCGCGCCGCGCGCTCGGGAACGCTCACCGCCACGGCCACACCGGTCCACCGCGGCCGCACCCAGCAGCTGTGGCAGGTGAACATCACCGACGAGGCGGGCCGTGACATCGCCCGCGGCGAGGTCCGGCTGGCCAACATCGCCTCCGCCGACGTGCTCGGCACGGACGGCCCGGCCGCGGGGAGCTGACGCGGATGTCCGCCGACCACCCCCTTGACCAGCCCATCGGCGCCCGGCAGGGCGTCACCACGCCGTGGGAGACCGCATGAGCGCCGCGCCGCGACACACCCTGGTCGTCGGCGGCGGCACCATGGGCACCGGCATCGCCTACGTCCTGGCCCTGGCCGGCCACCCCGTCACGCTGGTGGAGCCGGACGGCGAACGGGCCGCCGCAGCGGTCGCGGCGATCGGCGGCGCCGCCCGCAAGGCCGCCGGCCGGGGCCGGCTCGACCCGGCGGCCGCAGCGGAGCTGCCGGCCAGGATCACCGTCGTGCCCGCGCTCGAGGCCGCGCCGCCGGGCCCCGAGGTCGCCGTCGAGGCGGTGCCGGAGCGGGCCGGGCTGAAGCGCCAGGTGCTGTCGGCCATGGAGAGGCTGGAGCCCGGGCTGCTGGCGACCAACACCTCGGGCCTTCCGGTGACCGGGCTGGCGGGCGCGCTCGACCGGCCCGGCCGCTTCCTCGGCCTGCACTTCTTCAATCCGGTGTGGTCGATGCCGCTGGTCGAGATCGTCGTCGGGGAGCACACGGCCGCGGAGACCGTGGACGCCGCCCGCGCGCTGGTCGCCGCGTTCGGCAAGGAGTCCATCGTGGTGCGCGACGCCCCCGGCTTCGCCACCAGCCGGCTCGGCGTCGCGATCGGGCTGGAGGCCATGCGCATGCTGGAGGAGGGCGTGGCCGAGGCCGCCGACATCGACAAGGCGATGGAGCTGGGCTACCGCCATCCGATGGGCCCGCTGCGCCTCACCGACCTGGTGGGCCTGGACGTACGGCTGGACATCGCCCGGCACCTGGAGGGCTCGCTGGGGCCGCGGTTCGCGCCGCCCGCCATCCTGGTCCGCCTGGTCGGCGAGGGCAGGCTCGGCAAGAAGACCGGGCACGGCTTCTACGAGTGGGAGTAGCCGGGCCGGGCCGCGTGCCCCGGGCGCCGCAGGCCGGGGGCCGGGGGCCGAAATTCGGCGGGAAGTTGACCGAGGCCAGGGAAATGCCTAAGTTCTGGGACCTGTGCCCGGCACGCGGCGGGCTCGATGCCCTCGCGCCGGGACCCCCGGACGAAGGGAACCTCATGCCCGCTCGAACAGTGCCGCCCTTCCGCGCCGACCATGTCGGCAGCCTGCTGCGCCCCCCGGAGCTGCTGACCGCGCGCGACGACCACGCGCGGGGCCGCATCTCCGCCGCGGAGCTGCGCGAGGCCGAGGACACCGCGATCCGCGCGGTGGTGGAGATGCAGCGGGAGGCCGGGCTGCGGTCCGCGACCGACGGTGAGTTCCGCCGGACCTCCTGGCACATGGACTTCATCTACCAGCTCGGCGGGATCACCCCGGCCGACGAGAAGATCAAGGTGCAGTTCCACAACGAGTCCGGTGACCTGGACTTCACCACCGCCGCGCTGCGGGTGCACGACAAGGTACGGCTCGAGCACACGATCTTCGCCGACGATTTCCGCTTTCTGCAGGGCCTGACGACCACGGCGACGCCGAAGCTGACGATCCCGTCCCCGAACATGGTCCACTACCGCGGCGGGCCGGCGTCGATCGACCCGAAGGTCTACCCCGACATCGAGGAGTTCTGGTCCGACCTGTCCTCCGCGTACGCGGAGCAGGTCCGCCGGATGGGGGAGCTGGGCTGCCGGTACCTCCAGTTCGACGACACCAGCCTGGCCTACCTCAACGACCCGGCCCAGCGAGCGATGATCGCTGAGCGCGGCGACGACCCCGACAACCTGCATCTGCGCTACATCCGCCAGATCAACGCCGCGCTCGCGCACAAGCCGGACGGCATGGCCGTCACCACGCACATGTGCCGCGGCAACTTCCGCTCGTCCTGGACCGCGGAGGGCGGGTACGACTTCGTCGCGGAGGCGCTGTTCGGCGAGCTGAACGTGGACGGCTTCTTCCTGGAGTTCGACGACGCGCGCTCGGGCGGGTTCGAGCCGCTGCGGTACGTCCCGGCGGGCAAGATGGTGGTGCTCGGCCTGGTGACCACCAAGCGCGGCGAGCTGGAGTCCAAGGACGACCTCAAGCGCCGGGTGGACGAGGCCGCCAAGTTCGTGCCGCTGGAGCAGCTCTGCCTCTCGCCGCAGTGCGGCTTCTCCTCCACCGTCGAGGGCAACGTGCTCACGCACGAGGAGCAGGCGGCCAAGCTGCGCCTCATCACCGAGACGGCGCGGGAGATCTGGGGCTGAGCCCGGCCGGGGCCGCGCCGCGGCGCGGCGCGGCGCGGCCCCGTGGCTCACCCGGCGGGGACCGTCTCCAGCAGCCGCCCGGCGATCAGCCCGGCCGGCTTCTCCAGCCGGGCGTGCAGTTCCCGGACGAGCCGCTGGGCACGCGGCGCCGGCCAGTCCGCGGGCAGCAGGTGCAGGGGCAGCCGGGGGTCGCCGCGGATGATCTCCAGCCATTCGGCCATCAGCAGCAGCTTGCGGGCCAGCGGATCGGGCACCCCGGGCAGCGGATCGGGGCGGTCCCAGCGCCGCAGGTACGTCTCGTACCTGCCGGCGAGCCCGTCCAGGTCATAGGCGTCGCGGATCAGCGGGCCGAGGTCGGCGGGGTGGACGGGCTGGGCGGTGAAGACCTTGACGTAGCCCTCCAGGCCGAGCTCGCCGAGGATCCCGGTGACGTCGACCCGGGACGGGGCGATCCACAGGCCGCTGTGCAGCATGCCGAAGCCGGCCCAGACGAGCCGGGACCTGAGGTCGTGCCGGGCCCGCTGCCAGGCCTCCGGCAGGGAGAAGCCGACCAGGGTCCAGGGCTCGCCGGACTCCGCGTTGACCGCGCCCGGCCCCCAGACCCGCGCCTCACCGTCCTTGAGGATCATCTCCGAGCGCGGCGTGAGCCCGAAGTACATGCGGCGACCCTGGCGCCGCCTGCACAGCAGCCCGCGGTTGACCATGCGCGTCAGGGTCGAGCGGGTGGCGTGCTCGGAGACGCCCACCCGGGCCATGACGTCGATGTAGCTGCCGGAGAACACGCACACGTCCTGGCCGAGCACGTAGTTGCCGAGGAAGGTGAACATCACCGTCTGCGGGCGCAGCGCCGCCGGTTGCGCCTCGGGATCGGCACCCGGCCGCTCTTCCCCGTCCATGCACCCTCCGTAGCGCCCGCCGAGGACCGTCATACCCAGGTTTCCGGGAAGGCGCTCGATATTAGGCAGACTATTGACTGTCGTCGACAATACGCCTAATTTCAGCTCACCGACGTCACCGGACCCGCCACCGGAACGGAGGTCGGGTGGCTCACCGCCGAGCGAACGCGGCCCGGCCGCCGGCCCCCCGAGCACCCGGGCCGCGCCGGGCGGGAGCCGCCGGAAGGAGAGAGCAGCCCATGCGCAACCAGGGCATCGGGTCGTGGCCGGCCCGCCGGGCCCGTCTCTCGCCCGGCCGGACCGCGGTGATCTTCCGGAAGGGCGGCCGGAGCTACGCGGAGCTCGACGACCGGGTCAACCGGCTCGCCCGGGGCCTGCGCGCCCGGGGCCTGGCCCCCGGCGGCCGAGTCGCCTACCTCGGCCCCAACCACCCGGCGTTCCTCGAGACGCTGTTCGCCGCGGGCGCCGCCGGGGCGATCTTCGTACCGCTGAACTTCCGGCTGACCGGCCCGGAGCTGCGGTTCGTCCTCGACGACTCCGGCGCGGAGGTGCTCATCTACGCGCCCGAGCACGCGGACGTGGTGGCGGCACTGCCCTGGGGCGGACGGCGGCTGATCGCGCTGGCCGACGACTACGAGGACCTGCTGGCCGGGGCGGCACCGGACCCGCTGGACGAACCGGTGGAGCTCACCGACACCTGCATGATCATGTACACCTCGGGCACCACCGGCACGCCGAAGGGCGCGGTGCTCAGCCACGGCAACATCACGTGGAACTGCGTGAACGTCCTGCTCGACGTGGACCTCACCCGGGACGAGGTCACCCTGGTCAGCGCCCCGATGTTCCACGCCGCCGCGCTCAACATGACCTGCCTGCCGACGTTCCTCAAGGGGGCGACCGCGGTCGTCATGCCGTCCTTCAGCCCGGACGCCGCCTTCGACCTCATCGAGGAGCACCGGGTGACGTGGATGTTCGGGGTCCCCGCGATGTTCCAGGCGATGCTGCGGTCCCCCCGGTGGCCGGGGGCGGACCTGTCGTCGGTCCGCATCCTGGAGTGCGGCGGCGCGCCGGTGCCCGAGCCGCTGATCCGCGCCTACCAGGCCCGCGGCCTGACCTTCGTGCAGGGCTACGGCATGACCGAGACCGCGCCCGGCGCGCTCTTCCTCGGCCCCGAGGCGGCGGACCGGATCGGCTCGGCGGGCAAGCCCTCGTTCTTCACCGACGTCCGGCTGGCCGGCCCGGACGGCACCGCCCCTCCCCCGGGCGTGCCCGGCGAGATCCAGATCCACGGCCCCAATGTGATGAAGGGCTACTGGAACCGGCCCGACGCCACCCGGGCGGCCTTCGCCGGGGACGGCTGGTTCCGCTCCGGCGACGCGGCCCTCGTCGACGACGAGGGGTTCTTCCGCATCCACGACCGCATCAAGGACCTGATCATCTCCGGTGGCGAGAACATCTACCCCGCCGAGGTCGAGGCCGCCCTCTACGAGCACCCCGGGGTCGCCGAGTGCGCCGTGATCGGCGTGCCCGACGAGACCTGGGGCGAGGTCGGCAAGGCCGTCGTGGTGCCCCGCCAGGACGTCGCGGTCGACGCGGCGGAGCTGCTCTCCTCGCTCCGGGGCCGGCTGGCCGGATACAAGATCCCCAAGACCGTCGAGTTCACCGCGGCGCTCCCCCGCAACGCCGCCGGGAAGGTGCTCAAGCAGCGCCTGCGCCACGGCGCCGATCCCGGCCCCCGCCCCGACCACCGTCCCGGCCCCCGCCCCGACCACTGAGGAGGAAGCTCGTGACCACCACCGTGACCGGGCTGGCGGAGATCAAGCCCCTCGCCGGGCGCGACCTCGGCTCCAGCTCCTGGCTGGAGGTCGGCCAGGAGCGCATCGACGCGTTCGCCGACGCCACCGGTGACCACCAGTGGATCCACGTCGACCCCGACCGCGCCAAGGACGGGCCCTTCGGGGGCACCGTCGCGCACGGTCACCTGACCCTCTCGCTGCTGATCCCGCTGTGGAACGACGTCCTGGACGTCCAGGGCATCGAGATGGCCGTCAGCCACGGTCTCAACCGGGTGCGCTTCCCCGCCCCGGTACCGTCGGGGTCGCGGATCAGGCTCGGCGCCACGCTCATGGAGGTCTCCGACGTCCCGGGCGGCGTGCAGGTCCTGGCCGACCTGGTCGTGCACTGCGACCGGGCCGACAGACCCGTCTGTGTCGCCGAGGCGGTGTACCGCTACTACGGCTGAGGCGGCATGGAAGAGGAGGTCCTGATGGACGGCTGGGCGGCCCGCCCGTCGGTCACCGAGCGGGTGCTCGGGATCCTGGCCGCGTTCACGCCCGACAACCCGGCGATGAACCTGTCTGAGATCAGCCGGCGCACCGGCCTGCCCGTCGCCACCGCGCACCGCCTCACCGGCGAGCTGACCCGGTGGGGCGCGCTGGAACGCGACGCGCACGGGGTGTACCGGGTCGGCCTGCGGCTGTGGGAGGTGGCCGCGCTGGCGCCGCGCGGCCTCGGGCTGCGCGAGAGCGCGATGCCCTTCATGGGGGACCTGTACGAGGCGACCCGCCAGAACGTGCAGCTCGCCGTGCTCGACGGGCTGGACGTGGTCTTCCTGGAGCGGATCGCCGGCCGGGACGCCGTCAACGTCCTCACCCGGGTCGGCGGGCGGTTCCCCGCGCACGCCACGGGCGTGGGCCTCGTCCTGCTGGCGCACGCCTCCCGCGAGGTGCAGGAGCGGGCGGTCGCCGGTCCGCTGCGGCGGTTCACCGACAAGACGATCACCGGGGGCGCGGAGCTGCGCCGTGCCCTCGCGGAGGTGCGCCGGACCGGCGTGGCCGTCAGCGACGGACAGGTGGAGCTCGTCGCGCTGTCCGTCGCCGCCCCCGTGCGCGGCCGGGACGACACGGTCGTGGCGGCCCTGTCGGTCGTCGTCCCCGCGCGGGGCCGGAATCCCCAGATGTACGTGCCGGCCGTGCGGGCGGCGGCGCGCGGGGTCTCGCGTGCCCTCGGCGCGCCGAGCACGCGGTGGCCGAGCGCCTCGTCCGGATGATCCTTTCCGTTGGCCGGAAACCTCGCTGACGCCTCCGCGGCGGCCGCGCCATCCTCGGACGGCGGCCGTCCGGCCGCCCCACGGCAGCCAGTCACGAAGGATGAGCGCCCATGAGCACCGGCCCCTTCCCCCGCGACCAGTGGTACGTCGCCGCCTACACCGGCGAGGTGGGTGAGGAACTGCTCGCCCGCACCATCTGCGGCGAGCCGATCGTGTTCTACCGGACCTCCGCCGGAACGGCCGTCGCACTCGCCGACCGGTGCGTGCACCGCCGCTTCCCGCTGTCGGAGAGCAACCGCGACGGCGACCGGATCGTCTGCGGCTACCACGGTTTCACCTACGACTCCACCGGCGCCTGCGTGGCCGTGCCCGGGCAGCAGCGGATCCCGCGCACCGCCCGGGTGCCCGCCTACCAGGTGGTCGAGCAGGACTCCCTGGTGTGGGTGTGGATCGGCGACGGCCCGCCCGCCGACCCGGCGTCGATCCCGCGCGCGCCGTGGCTGGACGCGCCCGGCTGGGTCAGCGTGCGCGGCATGGAGCCGCTCGCCGCCCGCCACGCCCTGCTCGCCGACAACCTGCTCGACCTCTCGCACGAGACGTACCTGCACGCCGGGTACATCGGCACGCCCGAGGTGGCCGCGACCCCGATCACCACGGAGGTCGACGAGGAGGCGGGCGTGGTGCACGTCAGCCGCCGTATGAAGGACGTGGAGTGCCCGCCCTTCTACGCGAGGTCGACGGGCATCGAGGGACGCATCGACCGCTGGCAGGACATCGAGTACCACGCGCCGTGCCTGTACCTGCTGCACAGCCGGATCGCCCCCACGGGCGTCGAGCCGGGACCGGACGGGGACGACCGCGCGGCCTGCCACGCCGAGATCGTCTACGCGCTCACCCCGGAGACCGCCACCACCACGCACGACTTCTGGATGGTCGCCCGCGACTTCGCCCTGGACGACGAGGAGGTCTCCCGGTTCCTGGCCGACAGCAACCGCACCGTCGTGCTGCAGGACGTCACCGCGCTCAACATCCTGGAGCGGGTGATCGCCGCCGAGCCCGAGGGCTACCAGGAGCTCAGCATCAACATCGACACCGGCGCGCTCGCCGCCCGCCGGATCCTGCGGCGGATGACCGAGCGGACATGAGCCGCTACCGGGTCGTCTGGAGCCCCGGCAGCGATCTGCTGCTGGGGATCTGCCACTGCGGCGCCGAGCACACGGCCGAGGACCCCGCGGAGCTGTGGCGGTGGCTGCTGGCCCATCCCGAACACGACGGGAAGAGCCCGTGACCTCGCCGGACGCCGAGACCACCGTGGTGGTGGCGGCCAGGGACACCCTCGCCGACGGGGTGGCGGGCCTGACCCTGCGCGACCCCGGCGGAGGCCCGCTGCCGGCCTGGGAACCAGGCGCGCACCTCGACCTGCTGCTGGAGTCCGGGCTGGAACGGCAGTACTCGCTGTGCGGTGATCCGGCCGACCGGCACGCGTGGCGGGTGGCGGTGCTCCTGGAGCCCGGCGGCCGGGGCGGCTCCGCCCGGGTGCACGGCCTGCGGCCCGGCGCCCTCCTGACCGCCCGCGGCCCGCGCAACCACTTCCCGCTGGTGCCCGCCGCGCGCTACCAGTTCATCGCGGGCGGCATCGGCATCACCCCGATCCTGCCGATGGTGGCGGCGGCCCGCGCCGCGGGCGCGGATTGGCACCTGCTGTACGGCGGGCGCCACCGCCGGTCGATGGCCTTCCTCGGCGAGCTCGCCGCACTGGGCGACCGGGTCGCCGTCCGCCCGCAGGACGAGACGGGACTCCTCGACCTCGACGGGCCGCTCGGCGAGCCCCGGGACGGCACCGCGGTGTACTGCTGCGGCCCGGAGCCGCTGCTGGCCGCCGTGGAGGAGCGCTGCGCCGGGTGGCCGCCCGGGGCACTGCACCTGGAGCGCTTCGCGCCCAGGCCGCCCGAGGCCGGCCGCGAGACCGGCCAGGGTTTCGAGGTCGTGCTCGCCCGCAGCGGGCTGACCGTCACCGTCGCCCCGGGCACCTCGGTGCTGCGGGCCGTCGAGGAGGCGGGCGTCGCCGTGCTGTCCTCGTGCCGTGAGGGGACCTGCGGCACCTGCGAGACCACCGTCCTGGAAGGCGTGCCGGAGCACCGCGACTCCGTCCTCACCGGCGAGGAGCGCGACACCCGTGAGTTCATGATGATCTGTGTCTCCCGCGCCCGCGGCCCACGCCTCGTCCTCGATCTCTAGGAGACCGCCCGGATGAACCGGCTCAGCTCGTTCGACGGCACGTCCCTCGCCTACCGGGTGTGGGACGGCGACTCCGCCCTGCCGCCCGTGGTCCTGCACCACGGGTTCGTGGTCGACACCGAGGTCAACTGGGTGATCACCGGGATCGTCGACGCCCTGCGCGCGGCCGGCCGGACCGTCGTCGGCCTGGACGCCCGCGGCCACGGCGCCTCCGGCAAGCCGCACGACCCGCAGCGGTACGGCGAGGAGACCATGGCCCGGGACCTGGTGCTGCTCCTCGACGTCCTCGGTGCCCCGGAGGTCCACCTGGTGGGCTACTCGATGGGCGCGGTCGTCTCGCTGGTCGCCGCGTCCCGCGACCCGCGGATCACGCGGCTCGTCGTGGGCGGCGTCGGAGCGGGGATCGTCGAGGTCGGCGGGGTGGACACGCGGGCGATGCCGCTCGGCGCGGTCATCGCCGCGCTCACCGCGGACGAGCCCTCCGCCCTCGACGACCCCGGCGCCGCGGGGTTCCGGGCGCTGGCCGACGGGACGGGAGCCGACCGGGCGGCACTGGCCGCGCACGCCGCGGCGGTCCGGCCGCTGGACATCCCGCTCGCCGCCATCAGCGCCCCCACCCTGGTCCTGGCGGGCGACGCCGACCCGCTCGCCGCGCGCCCCGAGGTGCTGGCCGCCGCCATCCCCGGCGCCCGGCTCGCACTCGTGCCCGGCGACCATCTCACCGCGGTGCCGGAGCCCCGCTTCGCGGCGTCGATCGTGGAGTTCCTCGCGGGGTAGCCCGCCTTCCCGGCCCGGCCCCGAGAGCGCCGCCCCGGCCCGGCCGGCCGCGTTGACCGGTGATGTGCGGCTTCCTGACCTGCGGTGTGAGTGGCAGGCGGTGCACCGGTAGTGCAACACTGGGCGTTGTGCCTGGTGAGCCGGGCCCATTTCTCGGTCTTCTTGGGAGCGCGCATGACGGCAGCCTCGGCGCCGACGGATCCGGTCGACGGCTCCATGCTGGACCTGCGCCAGGGCGGCCCCACCGTGCTGCGGATGCTGCTGGGCGCCCAGTTGCGCCGGCTGCGGATCGCCTCGGGTCTCAGCCGTGAAGAGGCCGGCGCCGAGATCCGCTCGTCCGATTCCAAGATCAGCCGCCTGGAGCTGGGGCGGACCGGCTTCAAGCGACGGGACGTGGCCGATCTCCTCGCCCTGTACGGCGTCGACGAGGCCGACCGTGAGGCCCTGCTGTCACTCGCCCTGCAGGCCAACACGCCCGGCTGGTGGCACAACTACAGCGATCTGCTGCCCAGCTGGTTCGAGGTCTACATCGGCCTGGAGGAGGCCACCTCGGTCATCCGTACCTACGAGGTGCAGTTCGTGCCGGGCCTGTTCCAGACCGAGGACTACGCCCGCGCGGTCATCCTGCTCGGCCACGGCGCCGCGTCCGCCACCGAGATCGAGCGCAGGGTCGACCTGCGGATCAAGCGCCAGACCCTCCTCACCAAACCCGGCGCGCCACGGCTGTGGGCCGTCGTGGACGAGGCGGCCCTGTTGCGCCCCCTCGGCGGGCGGGACGCGATGCGCCACCAGCTCCAGCGCCTGATCGAGATCTCCGAGCTGCCCAACGTCACCCTGCAGATCGTGCCGCTGCGGGCGGGTGGCCACTCCGCGGCGGGCGGGCCCTTCACCATCTTGCGGTTCGCCGAGCCGGAGCTGCCCGACGTGGTCTACATGGAGCAGCTGACCAGCGCCATCTACCTCGAGAAACGCGACGAGACGACGCCGTACATGGAGGTCATGGACCGGCTGTGCGTCGAGGCCGAGCCCGCCACCAGGACCACCGAGATCCTCGCCGCGATCCTCAAGCGGGCCTGACCGGCCCGCCCACCTCGCACCACACCACCTTGCCGCCCCACCGCGGCGTGAGATACCAGTCCCACCTGTCGCTCAGCGCTCCGATCAGGACCAGCCCGCGGCCGCTCTCGGCGGTCGGCGCCGGCTCGACCGGGACCGGCGGCCGGTCACTCGGGTCCCACACCTCGATCAGCACCTGCGCCCGGTCGGTGGACAGGCGCAGGCGGACGGGCGGGCGCACCGGGCCGGCCAGCGGCGCGGTGGCGTTGACGGCGTTGGTCACCAGCTCGGAGACCAGCAGCTCCGCGGTCTCGACCAGCCCGCCCAGGCCCCACTCCATCAGCATCATCCTGGCGTGCAGCCGGGCGCACGGTGTGGCCGTGGGCAGCGCCCCCAGCTCCAGCACCGTGGACAAGGACCACTCCTGCGTCATGATCGGCTCCCCGAAAGGAGTCAGGTCCGGCGCCTCGACCCGCTCCCCCTGCCTCCCGGGCGGGGCCGGGTACGGAACAGGGCCCTTGCGCACGGTGCCTCTCCTGTCGATGGGCCCGCCCGGCGGAAGGCCCTCCCTGCGGAGCCGTCTCGCCGGATCGGGCGTCTCCGGTCGGGCGAGCGCCCTCCAGGCCGACAGGGAGGTCAGGTCGGGGCGTTCGCTCTGAGGTCAACAACCAGAACGCAACGCTAGAGCCGGATAGCGGGAGGAGCAGTACAGTTTGTCTAGCCCTGCCGCCCCGTGATCCGGGATGTGATCGTACGGTCGAACCCCCCGAGGCCGATGCCGACGCAGCCGCCGCCCGACGCCGCGAGATCGCCGCGCGGGTGGAGTACTGGATGCGGCGGCGAGGGCTGACCCGCCGCATCTTCGCCGACCGCATGGGCCGGTCCGTGAGCTGGGTCGACAAGGTCAAGAGCGGGGACCGCCAGCTCGACCGGCTCTCGGTGCTGGAGCAGATCGCGGACGTGCTGGGGGTGCCGCTGCACGGCCTGATCGACCTGGACGAGGCGGATCGCGCCGGGCAGTGCGCGGACGAGGTCGAGATCGCCGAGCTCCGCGCCGCGCTGCAGCGCTACGACGGGCTGTGCGGTGATCCCGGGGACGGCGAGCGGGACCTCGCCCGCCTGCGCCGGGACGTGCACTACGGCTGGCTGTCGTTCCAGGCCTCGAACTACCAGATCGTCACCCGCCTGCTGCCCGACCTCCTGGTGAACCTGCAGCAGGCCTACCGCGCGCTCGACGGCGATCCCCAGTGGACGGCGGCCGAGCTGCTGGTCCAGGCGTACTGGCTGGCGGCCGAGGTCTCCTTCAAGTTCGGCCGGATGGAGCTGGGCTGGATCGCCGCGGACCGCGGCATCACGGTGGCCGAGTGGACCGCGGACCTGACGCTCGTCGGGGCCACCACCCGCCGGCTGGTGCACGCCATGATGGCGGGCTCCGACGCGGCGGGCCGCCGGCGCGCGATCGACCTCGTGCGCGCCACGGCGGCCCGGATGGAGCCCGGGCTCGGCGCCGCCTCGCCCGGCTATCTGTCCGCCTACGGCATGTTGTTCCTCAAGGGCTCCATCGCGGCCGCCCGGCTGGGAGAGGCCGGGACCGCCCGCGACCTCAACGCCGAGGCGGCCACCGCCGCCCGGCTGCTGGGCGGGGACCGCAACGAGCACTGGAGCGCCTTCGGCCCGACCAACGTCGGCGTGCACCGGGTCACCGCGCTGGCGGAGCTGCACGAGGGCGGCCGGGCCGTCGAACGGGCCGGGGAGCTCGGCGCCGAGCAGCTGTCCCGCCTGCCGCGCGAACGCCGCGCCAACCACCTCCTCGACGTGGCCCGGGGCTACGGCCAGTGGGGGCGGCGCGACGAGGCCGTCGCCCTCGTGCTGGAAGCCGACTCACTGGCCCAGGAGGAGGTCCGCTGCCGGCCCCTCACCCAGACGCTCGTCACCGAGCTCGTCCGCAGCCATCCGCGGGGCACCGCGCCCAGTGTGCCGCTGGCGCGGCTGGCCCGCGAGATCGGCATCCAGGTGTGAGACCGGCCGGCGGGCGCGGTCAGCCGCCTATGGCGCTCATGCCGGGCAGCTCGACGCTGATCCACATCGGCTGCCAGCCGGGCAGCTCGTGGAAGCGGCGCAGCTCGGCGATGCCGGCGAGGGTGCCGCTCCACGCGGCGTAGGGCGGCCGCCCGGTGTCGAACCCGCTCTGCACCAGGGTGAGCCGGGTCTTGCCGCCGGAACCCTCCAGTTCCCAGGTCATGACGCCGGGTTCGGCCCAGTCGATGGACATCCTCCGGCCGGGCTCCAGGTCGATGATCTTCGCCGGCGCGGGGTTGGCGTCCAGGCCGCCCATCGCGAAACGCCCGCCGACGTGCGGCTCGATGTCGATCCGGATGCCGAACCACCGGCTGGCCTTGTCGGAGTCGATCAGCGAGTCGTACACCTCCTCCACCGGGGCGTCGATGAGGACCTGCTCGCGCAGGTTGGAGGAGGTGTAGTCGCATCGGGCGGTGATCTCGCGGCCTTCCACATGGTCGACCAGGTTCGCCAGGGCCAGCGCCCAGAAGGTCTGCAGCACGCCCCGGATGGTGGTGCCGGAGAGGGCCTCCTGGAAGTTGAAGTGGCTCTGGGACAGCACGATGACGGTCGTGTCGTCGCTCTCCCGCTCCAGCCGGAACTCGACGGTGGTGTCCTCGCCGTCGAGCAGCCAGGAGAAGCGCAGCGTGTCGTCGTCGGCGTGCAGAAGCCGCTGGTGGGGTGCGTCGCCCTCGGGGGTGTACCGGCCCCAGAACGCGAACCGGTCCGGCAGGTCGACCTCGGCGTGCTCGGCCAGCCATACGCGCAGCGCCTCGGGGTCGGTCAGGGCATGGCGGACGTCCTCGAGCGGCGCTCGCACGCGGACGCGGACGGTCATCGGCTCACTCATGTTCTTCTCCCTTGGGATAGCAGGCCACGGCGAGCTTGAAGGCGTCGCCTTCGGCGCCGCCGTAGCGGGTGAACAGGTCTTGCAGCAGGGTCTGCAGGTCGTCCAGGAACTCCTGGCGACGCTCCGGGGGCACCCGTATCTCGCCGGACACCCCGACCGAGGGCAGCTCCGGCGCGGTCCGGTCGAGCCCGGCGATGTCGGCCTGGACCTCTTCCATGAGGTCCAGCAGGTAGCCCAGGCTCAGCTCGTCCTGCGCCTTGCGCAGCCCGATCCGGCCGACCAGGCGGGGCGAGAGCCAGTAGGAGCGGGCGCCGGCCTGGTAGATGCCCTCGTGGATCCCGCGCACCTTGCGCTCGGACACCTGCTCGACCAGGCCCGCCTCCACCAGGCGTTTGATGTGGTAGTAGACCCGCTGCGGGGTCTGGCCGAGCCGCGCTCCGACCTCGGTGCAGGTGCGGGGCTCGGCCAGTTGCCGCAGCACCTCGATGCGCTGCGGCTTGAGCAGGGTCTCGGCCTGCTCGATCTCTTCCAGGTACAGGACGTCTCTCATCGCAAAAATCACCCTGTACGTAAAATTCTATTTTGTCAATGCCCTCCAACCTCCGTGATCATGAAGGGGAACGCGGATCACAGCGGGGAGCGCCGGCTCGGTGCACGGCGGCCGCACCTGCGTCGAAAGCCGACCGGCGACCCCGTCGAGCCCGTCGACCGGGCGACTGGGTGACCGGCGACCGGCGACCGGCGACCGGCGGGGACTTGGCTATGGGCGGCGCGGTGCGGGGGCGGATGCGCGGGAGGCCGCCGCCCCGAAGCGGGCCCAGATCGTCTTCCCGCCGTTCGGCGGGTACGGCCTGCAGCCGTACCCGGCGGCCAGCGCGGCCACGAGCGGCAGGCCCCAGCCGCCGTTGGCGTCGAACCGCTCCTCCGTGAGATCGAGGTCACGGAGGGTGAGCTCGACCACCGGCTCGGGTCTCGGCATGGCGTTGCTGGGATCCCAGATCTCCAGCAGGACCCCGCAGTCGTCCCGAGACAGCCGGGCGTGGACCTCCCTGCTGGGGGCGGCCTCGACGGCGTTGGTCAGAAGCTCCGAGGCGGCCAGGATCACATCGTCGCGGAGCGGCGCCGCCACCTCCCACCTCATGAGGCAGCGCTCGAAGCAGTCCCGGACGACCCCGACAGCGGCCGGCGAGGCGAGCACGTTCAAGCGCAGTTCGTCCGTCGTCATCTGTTCCGTGGTCACAGTGGAACCGTCCTTGGCAGGTCCTCTTCTGCCATTCCCCTACCCACATTGGCGGACGCCATCTAGCCTGGCGCGTGTGGGCATATGCCCCATACAGCCCATACATCGGAGCGTCAAAGGTGCGTGCCCGAGAGTTACTGGACCCTGATTCGTCGATCCGTCATTGGATAGCGGTTGACCTGCATTTCTGGCGGACCAGGGAGGGCATGTCACTGGCCGAGGTCGGTCAATTGGTCAATCTCACCCGGGGCTCTGTATCGAACATCGAGGCCGCCCGGCCGGGTCATAAACTCAATGAGGGGCAGGCGGCAAAGCTCGACGAACAATGGAACCTGAACGGACACTTCGCGCGACTTGTTAGATATGCCCGAAACGACCATGACCCGGACTGGGCCCGGGAACACCTCGGCTACGAGGCCCGCGCGACGACGATGAAGATCTCCGAGAACATGTTCGTCCCCGGGCTCTTCCAGACCCCCGACTACGCCCGGGCCCTCCTCCTGGCGGCACGAAGGCCGGACGTGCCGGCCGGCCTGGAAGACCGGATGGCCCGCCAGGCGGTCCTGACCCGTGACACTCCCCCGGAGATCTGGGCTCACCTGGACGAGGCCGCCCTGGACCGCCCGGTGGGAGGCCCGGCCATGATGCGGGCCCAACTGGCCCGGTTGCTGGAGGTCACCGAGCTGCCCCAGGTGACCGTCCGGGTCGTTCCCAAGAGCGCCGGCGCCCACGTCGGCATGGAGGGCCCGTTCAAGATCCTCTCGGTCGAGGAGGGCGACGTGGTGTACGTCGAGACCTGCGGCGCGGGAAGGCTCATCCGTGACCCCGCGGAGGTGCGGGCGTTCGGGCTGCGGTTCGACCGGATCGGGGCGGAGACCCTGGCCCGGAACCCGACCCGCGACCTCATCGCCCGCGTCATGGCGACTCTGACCTGATCCGATCAGGGGCCGTGCCCGGTGCGGGCGGCGCCGAGCCGCATCATGATCTGCGGGTGCGCGCCGTCGAAGAGCCGGCAGCCGATGAACTGCCGGAGCTCGGGGGCCGCGAGCGTCCGCAGGTGGAAGGCGGCCGCCAGCCCCGCCGTACCGGCCCGCAGCAGCACCCGCTGAAGCGCCTGACCGGCCGCCAGCCAGTCCCGGCGTTCGTCGCCCTCGGTGGTGAGCACCGCGACCACGCCCGTTCCGCCGTCCCGCCGCCAGCCGACGTCGCAGCCGGCCGGGTCCGTGGCGTCGCGCGAATCCGGCCCGCCCTCCCGTTCCCCCGCCTCCGCCAGTGCCGCCAGCGCCAGCCGGACCCCCGGGGAGACGACGTGCAGGGCGGCGCCCTCCCGGCGCGCCTCGTCCCGCAGCCCCGACAGCGCCAGGGCGCCCTGCCGCCCGTCCGGGAACGGGCCCGGCGGCCCGGCCCGGCGGCGGATCTGCCCGCACAGTTCGCACACCTCCCCGGTCACCGTCACCGGGCCGCCGAGCCGTACCTCCGCCAGCAGGCCCGGCCTGCCGGGATCCGGCAGCACCCGCACCTGGGGTTCGCGTCCGCACCGCAGCACCGCGAGCCGCAGGGTGCACAGCGCCGCACCGCAGCCGATGAGCATGCCCCGGCCCTCGGGATCGGCCGGACGCCGCCGCGCGCCGGCGTCCTCGCACAGCCGCACCGCCACGTCCGCGCAGGTCCCCGACGAGCACGTGTCGAAGCACCAGGGCCGGGCGTCGCGCACCGACGGGGAGCACGCCGCCGCCTCGATCGCGTACCGCGCGACCTCACCCGTCACCGCGATGGCGTTTCCGCCGCCGTCACCGGCCCTGTCGAGGTTCATCCCGGCCCCCTCCGGACCCTCCCCAGCCCACCATGGCCGCCCACCGCCCGGGCAGGGCCGAAAGTCCATTGGTCGGGGCCGCCGGACCCCGGGCGCCCGGCTCCGCAGGTGGGGACGCGCCGCAGGTGGGGGCCGGGGACCGGGCCCGCCGGGAGGTCCATACAATGAAGACCTACCGAGTCTTCACCGGAGGTTGAACGAATGTCGAGCACTGGCCACGCCGGACGGCCGTCATCGTGGGTCGCGGTCGCCGTGATCTTCATCGGATTCGCCGTCGCCGGCCTGTCGCTTCCGATGGGGCCGAGCTGGCCGATGTTCTGGGTCGGCGCGGGGATCGTCGTGCTCGGCGGTGTGCTCGCCCTGGTGGTCGACATCATGAGCGACGTGGTCCTCGCCGAGCAGCACCACTGATGTTCAACCGTCCGCCGCTCGAGGAGCGCATCGCGGCGCACCAGCAGGGGCGGGCGCCACTGAAGTCCGGCAAGTACGTCGAGCACCGCCCGGCCGCGCTGGTCTTCGCCTTCGTGCTCTGCTTCGTGGTCATCACGCACATCGTGGCGCTCGTCATCCTGGCCGTGGGGCCGGACTGATCCCACATCCGGCGGCGTACCGCGATCGCAGTAGCGGACGCCCGTACCTGCGGACGAGGGCGCGTCCCCGACCGGCGGCTACCGTGATGGCGTGAGCCGTCCGACCGGGCCGCGGTGGGCCGCCCTCTCGCACTCCCTGTTGCTGGACGGGCTGATCGCCGCCGCCGTGTACCTGATGGCGGTCTTCGGGCCCCTGATCCATCCAGAGACCGGGTCGGAGCCGCCTACCACGACGAACGCGCTGCTGGGCGCGGTGATCTGCGGCGCCCTGGTGTTCCGCCGGTGGTGGCCTCGCACGGTGCTGGTGGCGGCCACCGCCGGGATGGTCGCGTACATCATGCTCGGCGGGCTGCGCAGCCCGCTCATGCTGGCGACGATGCTCGCCGTCTACACCGTGGCCCTGGGCAGCTCCCGCCGGGTCACCGTGCGCGTCGCGGTCCTGGTCGCGCTGGTGCTGTCCGTGGCGGGCATCCTGTTCGGCGCCAAGTCCTGGAGCAGCCCCGAGATCGTGGGGCTGGCCGCCCAGAGCGCGCTCGCCGCCGCGGTCGGAGACGCGGTACGGAGCCGTACCGCCTATGTCCGGGCCATCAAGGAGCGCGCGGTGCGGGCGGAGCAGACCCGGGAGGACGAGGCCCGGCGCCGCGTCATGGAGGAGCGCCTGCGGATCGCCCGGGACCTGCACGACGTCCTCGCCCACCACATCGCCTTGATCAACGTGCAGGCGGGCGTCGCGGCGCACGTCCTGGAGACCGATCCGGGCCAGGCCAGGCAGGCTCTCGGCCACATCAGAGGGGCGGGCCGGGCCGCGCTGGACGAGCTGCGCACCACCGTGGGCCTGCTGCGCCAGCCGAACGCCGCGGAGGACCTGGCCACCGAGCCGGCCCCCGGGCTGGAGCGGCTGCCCCAGCTGATCGCCTCCTTCGAGGCCAGCGGCCTGCCGGTGGAGCAGCACGTCGACGGGGAGCCCCGCGAACTGCCGGCCACCGTGGACCTGACCGCCTACCGGGTGGTCCAGGAGGCGCTGACCAACGTGCGCAAGCACTCCGGGGGCGCCTCGGCCGTGCTGCGCCTCGGCTACCGGCCGGGCGGGCTGTCGGTCGAGGTCAGCGACGACGGAGTCGGCGGCGACATCGCCGCCGAGGGCACCGGGCACGGCCTGCTGGGCATGCGCGAGCGGGCCCTCGCCGTCGGCGGGACCTTCGCCGCGGGCCCCGGCCCCGCCGGCGGCTTCCGGATCCGGACCCTGCTGCCGCTGCCGGTACCCGCCCGGGGCGGCCGGGGGCCGTGCGCGTGACGATCCGCATCGTGCTCGCCGACGACCAGGGCCTGGTGCGAGCCGGCTTCAAGGTCCTGGTCGACTCCGCCCCCGACCTGGAGGTGGTGGGCGAGGCGGCGAACGGCCGGGAGGCGGTCGACCTCGCCCGGGCCGCCCGGGCCGACGTCGTGCTCATGGACATCCGGATGCCCGACATGGACGGGCTCGCCGCCACCAGGGAGATCACCACCGACGGCGGCATGGCGGACGTCCGGGTGCTGGTGCTGACGACGTTCGAGATCGACGAGTACGTGTTCGCGGCGCTCCGGGCCGGGGCCAGCGGATTCCTCGGCAAGGGGGTGGAGGCCGAGGAGCTCCAGGAGGCGATCCGGGTCGTGGCCAGGGGCGACGCGCTGCTCTCCCCCGCCGCAACCCGGGGCCTCATCGCCCGCTTCCTGAGCGGCCCCGCCGAGGCGACGGACCACGCGCGAGAACGGCTGTCGGGGCTCACCGACCGGGAGCGCGAAATCATGATCATGGTGGCGGCGGGGCTGACCAACGACGAGATCGCCGGGCGGCTGCGGATCAGCCCGTTCACGGCCAAGACCCACGTGAACCGGGCGATGGGCAAGCTGGGCGCGCACGACCGGGCCCAGCTCGTCATGATCGCCTACGAGACCGGCCTGGTGACGCCGGGCGGCCCCTGACCGCAGTAGCCGCGCGGGCCCCTACTGCGTACGCGGTAGTGCCAAGACCGTCCCTCAGGCCGACTTCCGCGCCCGGCGCGGGCACCATGCTGGAACTCGGATCGGCGGTCCACCTGCTCGGCCGGTCCCGGCCGGGCCACCCCGTGGCCCGGGCCGATTCCCGGGGCGCCCCACCCGGCAACCGCGCACCATTCCCCCTGGAGGTCTTGTCGTGTCCGCGCTCGCACGCTGGTGTTACCGGCATCGGCTCACCGTGGTCCTGCTGTGGCTGGGTGTCCTCGCCGGGCTGGGGGTCACCTCGACCGCCCTCGGCTCCTCCTACAACGACAGCCTCTCGCTGCCCGGTACCGAGTCCACCAAGGCCCTGGAGCTGCTCCAGAAGTCGCTGCCCGCCCAGTCGGGCGCCGTCGCCACCGTGGTCTGGCAGGCCGGTGCAGGCGGCACCGTGACGGACCCCGCCGTCCGGCAGCCGATGACCGCGACCCTGGCGGAGATCTCCAAGCTGCCGTCGGTGGCCTCGGTGACCAGCCCGTACACGCCGCACGGCGCCCGGCAGGTCAGCGCGGACGGCCGGACGGCCTACGCCCAGGTCGCCTTCGCGCTGCAGGACCCGAAGCTGCCCAAGGCCGACGTCCAGCGCGTCGTCGACACCGCCGAGAAGGCCCGGACCGGCGGTCTGCGGGTCGAGCTGGGCGGCAACACGATCAGCAGGCTGGAACGGACCCCGCCCTCCAGCAGCGAGCTGATCGGGGTCGTCGCGGCCGCGATCGTGCTGCTCGTGGCGTTCGGCTCCTTCTTCGCCATGCTGCTGCCGATCCTGACGGCGATCGCCGGGCTGGGCTCCGGGCTCATGACGGTGGGCCTGCTCACCCATGTCCTCACCATCGGCCAGATCGGGCCCATCCTCGGCGCTCTCATCGGCCTGGGCGTCGGCATCGACTACGCGCTGTTCATCGTCACCCGGCACCGCACCGGCCTGAAGGCGGGCCTGAGCGTCGAGGCGTCGGTCGTCAAGGCGATCGACACCTCCGGCCGCGCGGTGCTGTTCGCCGGCGCCACCGTGGTGATCGCGCTGCTCGGCCTGTTCGTGCTCGGCATGAGCTTCCTCAACGGCCTGGCCATCGCGTCCTCGGTCACCGTGCTGTGCACCGTGCTCGCGGCGATCACCCTGCTGCCCGCCATGCTCGGCTTCCTCGGCCTGCGCACGCTCAGCCGCCGGGAGCGCCGCCGGCTGGCAGCGGGCGGAGCGGCGGCCGAGCGGGCCGGCGTCTGGGAGCGCTGGGCGACGGTGGTCGAGCACCGTCCGAAGCTGCTGTCGGTGGCGGCATTGGTGCTCATCGCGGCGCTGGCCGTGCCGGTGGCGTCGCTGCGGCTGGGCTCGTCCGACGCGGGCAACAACCCGTCCTCGACGACGACCCGGCAGGCCTACGACCTGCTCGCCGACGGGTTCGGGCCGGGTTTCAACGGCCCGCTCCAGCTCGTCGCGGAGGCGCCCGCCGCCGCCGACCGGGAGGCGCTGAACACGCTGGTACGGCAGGTCACCGCGACGAAGGGGGTGGCCCGGGTGACCGCGCTGCCGATGAACCCCGGCGCCACGGTCGGCATCGTGCAGGTGATCCCATCCTCCTCACCGCAGTCGAAGGCCACCTCGGACCTGATCGGGCATCTGCGCCACGATCTCGTCCCGGCGGCGGAGCGCGGCACCACCCTGCGGGTCCACGTCGGCGGCACGACGGCCATCTTCGACGACTTCGCCGACGTACTCGGCGGCAAGCTGCCGCTGTTCATCACCGTGATCGTCGCCCTCGGCTTCGTGCTGCTGCTCGTCGCCTTCCGCAGCCTGCTGGTGCCGCTCACCGCGGCGGTGATGAACCTGCTGGCCGCGGGCGCCTCGTTCGGCGTCGTGGTCGCCTTCTTCCAGTTCGGCTGGGGATCCGAGCCGCTGGGCATGAGTGCCGCCGGGCCGATCGAGGCGTTCCTGCCGGTGATCATGGTTTCCATCCTGTTCGGCCTGTCGATGGACTACCAGGTGTTCCTGGTCAGCCGGATGCACGAGGAGTGGACGCACACCGGGGACAACGCGCGGGCGATCCGGGTGGGCCAGGCCCAGACCGGCCGGGTCATCACCGCGGCCGCCACCATCATGATCGCGGTGTTCTTCGCCTTCTCCTTCGGTGGTGGTGAGCGTGCCGTCGCCGAGTTCGGCATCGGCCTGGCGGTCGCGGTCGCCCTGGACGCCTTCATCCTGCGGACCGTGCTGGTGCCCGCCGTGATGCACCTGCTCGGCCGGGCCAACTGGTGGCTGCCCCGGTGGCTGGACCGCGCCCTCCCGCACCTGTCGGTGGACCCGCCCGACGACGACCCCGCTCCCGCGCCGCCCCGGGAGCCGGTGTTGCAGAGCCGGTGACGAGGCCCGGCACCGGGGACGACCGACCGGCCACAAAGGCCTGTCCCCGGTGCCGGTCCCCTTGCCGAAACGCCGGTCCGGCGCTGGACTTACCGGTGTGATCCCGTCCGAGCGCCGTCCCGTCCTGTACGCCATCGTGTGCGCCGCCGGGCCCGCGCGGCACGTGCACCGGCTCATCCGGGCCGCGCAGGAACGCGGCTGGGACGTGTGGGTGGTCCCGACCCCGGCGGCGGTGGAGTTCCTCGACGTGCTCGCGGTGGAGGAGCTCAGCGGCCATCCCGCGCGCAGCCGGCACCGCCAGTTCGGCGAGCCCGGCACCTTCCCGCGCGCCGACGCGATCGTGGTCGCCCCGGCCACGTACAACACCATCAACAAGTGGGCGCACGGCAGCGCGGACAACTACGCCCTCGGCCTGCTCGCCGAGCTGGTGCCGCTCGGCGTCCCGACCGCCGTGCTGCCGTTCCTCAACGCGGCGCTGGCCGCCAACCCGGTGCTGGCCCGCAGTATCGCCGAGCTGCAGCTGCTGGGCGTGCGGGTGCTCGTCGGCCGGGGGCAGTTCGAGCCGCACCAGCCCGGCACCGGCGCGCAGCGGATCGAGGCCTACCCCTGGCACCTCGCGCTGGAGGCCGTGGGCGAGCCGCGGCACCGCCGCCTCGGCTGACCCCGCGCCGCCCCGCCCGCCCGTAGCTCCGCGCCCGTACGCCGTCAGCACGGCAGCCCCGCGTCGAGGTCCTCGCAGCACCGGACGACCTGCTCGGCCACCTCGACGGTGTCGGCCGGCGGGTACCGGCGGGTGCCCTGGCCGGGGGCGCAGTAGGACAGGGAGTCCGCGCGGATCCACAGGTGCACCCCGGCCCGTACGCAGATCACCGCCATGCCGTAGCCGCACGACCGGTGCATCCTGCCCAGGCCCCGCGCCGCCAGCAGGTCGTGCAGCTCGCCGGCCACCACGCGGTACGGCTTCGGCGCGGGGAGCGCGCGGCCCGCCGGGAGCGGCAGCGCGACGTACACCGCCTTGCCCGGCACCGCCCCGCCGCCCAGCCGCGAGCGGGTCCGGTGGACCCCCCACCGGCCGCCGTGCTCGGCGGTCAGCGCGGCCACCACCTCGAGGCCGCGCCCGCCCTCCGCGCCGGGCGGCGGGCGCAGCGGCCCGGGCGACCCCCGCCAGGGCGCGGAGTCGTACATCTTGAGCACGACCTCGGGGCACGTGCCCCCGCGCAGGTACGCCCACAGCTCTGGCCCTCCGGCGGGCGGCTTCGCCGCGTCCCGGGCGGCGTCCGGCAGGGCCACCGCCTGCCGGGGGGCGTGCGGCGGGGCCGCCTGCCGGGCGTGGCGGTGGACGTTGGTGGCCAGCTCGGACAGGGCGACGGCGGTATCGTAGGTGACGCCGGGCGGCAGGCCGAGCGCGCCGAACACCGCCTTCACCACCGAGCGCGCGAACCTCGCACCGGTCTCGTCCGGTGGCAGCGCCCACGCCGGGAAACCGCCGTCGTACAGGTCGTTCGGATCGCCATCGGCCACCGGAGTCTCGCCCCCGTCCTGGGAAGTCGTGATTGCCGTGACGTCAGCGTGTCCGACGATCCATACTCAGAGTCACGAATCGCCTACGCACTGCGAGAGACCGGTGAACCGCCCCCGCGGGCTTGCCGGAGCTTGCCAACCCTCCCCCCGAACCCTCGCCCATGGAGCGCGACCCATGCCCAGACGTCCCCACCCCCTCGATCCGACCTCCTCTCCCCTCGCGCTGTTCGGCTCCGAGCTGCGCACCTACCGGGAGCGCGCCGGGCTGTCCCAGGAACAGTTAGGTGCCCGGACCAACTACGCCGGGTCGTTCGTCGGCGCGGTGGAGCGGGCACAGGAGATGCCGCGCCGCGAGTTCGCGCTGAAGATGGACCCGGCGCTGGAGACCGGCGACGCGCTGACCCGGCTCTGGGACGGCCTGCTCAAGCCCAGCGTCTACCCGTCCTGGTTCGACTGGCGCCTGCACGAGATCGATGCCTCCGTGCTGCGGACCTTCCAGCTGGCGGTGATCTATGGCCTGCTGCAGACCGAGGACTACGCCCGCGACCTGCTGTACGGCGACGAGACGGCGGTCGCGGGGCGGCTGGCCCGCCAGGAGATCCTCCGGGGCGAGGACCCGCCGCTGGTGATCTGCGTGCTCGACGAGAGCGTGCTGTGGCGCGAGGTCGGCGGCCCGGAGGTGATGCACGCCCAGCTCGACCATCTGGTCACGGTGGCCTCCGAGCGGATCAGCATCCACGTGATCCCGTCCCGCAGGCACCGGGGAGTCGCGGGTTCCTTCGTGCTGGCGACACTTCAGGATCGCTCCGAGGTAGCGTATGTGGAGACGGCCGCTCGCGGGATCACCACCGGAGAGCCCCAGGATCTGGCGACCCTCACCGAACGGTTCGAGGCGCTCCGGTCGCGGGCGTTGCCCGTGGACCAGTCACTCGAACTCATCGCGAGGACGGCGGAGAAACGATGGACCTGAACTGGCGCAAGTCCAGCCACAGCGGCGACAACGGCGGCGACTGCGTGGAGGTCGCGGCGGTGTGGCGCAAGTCCAGCCGCAGCGCCGACAACGGCGGTGACTGCGTGGAGGTCGCCTCGCTGGTGGGGACCGTGGCCGTACGCGACAGCAAGGACCCCGGCGGCGGCGCGCTGCTGTTCTCCCGGGAGGCCTTCCGCCGCTTCACCGACCAGCTCAAGTCCCGCTGACTCAAGCCCCCTCCCACCCCTTCCGTGATCATGCAATCAATCGACGAACGACTGCATGATCACGGAGCCGTGAAATAGCCGTACGGGCGGAGACGTTGGTTCGTACATGAGCGCGAACCGCGGCAGCGTCCGGCTGGAACCCAGCGCCAAGCGAGTCAGGGTCTATCTCGGCGGCGAGGTGGTCGCCGACACCACCGCCCCGGTCCTGGTGTGGGAGATCCCCTACTACCCGGCGTACTACTTCCCCGCCGCGGACGTCCGGGAGGATCTGTTCACCCCCGACGGCGAGGCCAAGCACTCGCCGAGCCGGGGCGACGGCGCCCTCTACACCGTGAAGGCCGGTGGCAAGGAGGTCCGCGGGGCCGCGCTGCGCTACCACGACTCCCCCATCGAGGAGCTGCGCGGGCTGTTCCGCCTGGAGTGGGAGGCCTTCGACGGCTGGTTCGAGGAGGACGAGGAGGTCTTCGTCCACCCGCGCGACCCGTACAAGCGGGTGGACGTGCTGGCCTCCTCGCGGCGGGTGCGGGTGGAGGTCGACGGGGTGACGGTCGCGGAGTCCGGCAGCCCGCGGCTGCTGTTCGAGACCGGTTTGCCGGTCCGCTACTACCTGCCCAAGCCGCACGTGCGCATGGACCTGCTGGAGCCCACCGACACGGTCACGCACTGCCCGTACAAGGGCACGGCCGAGACCTGGGCGATCCGGGCCGGTGACCAGCTCCATCCCGACCTGGCCTGGTCGTACCGGGCGCCGCTGGCGGAGAGCCAGAAGGTGGCCGGGCTGGTCGCCTTCTACAACGAGAAGGTCGACATCTACGTGGACGGCGTCCTGCAGGAGCGCCCGCACTCGCACTTCAGCTGAGGAGAAGCGCTCGGGCCCGCGACCGGCCGAACCGAAATGGACCGGCCCCCGCGGGGGAGCCGGTCCACGTGTTCAGTACCTCAGTCCCGCAGGGACTTCGCCAGAGCCTCCGCGTGGCTCGTGCCTTCCGCACGCGCCCTTGCGTAGGAACCCAGGAGGCAATCCCTGGCAACGGCTTCCATCACCTCGAGGTGCGAGGCACCGCTCTCCCGGGCCTCCACGTAGAGGTTCAGGCGATTGTTCAACAGTCCGGCCCGAACGGCCTCCATGATCTCGGCGTGCGAGACACCGGCCTTGAGCGCATCGAGATAGACGTCGTCCCAGACGCCCTGTGCCCGCCGGGCTTCCATGAGTTCGGCGTGCGAGGCGCCGGCCTCGATCGTCTCGAGGTAAACGCGGATCCGGATGCCCTCCGCGCAGACCTCCAGGGATTCGGCATGCGGGATGCCGAAGCTCCGCGCCATGACGTAGCGCCCCATGTTGCAGTCCGCCGCATGAGCTTCCACGAGTTCGGCGTGGGAGGCACCGGCCGCCCGTCCCTCGAGGTAGCGCCCGATACCGGCCGCCACGGCCTCCTGGTGCTCTTCCTCGCTGACACCGTCCGGCAGTGTCGGCTTTCGGATCTCGTCCATGCGAGATTCCTTTCGTCAGATCTGGTTTGTGTGCCTGCAACCAGCACCGTCCGTGCACAGGCCGCCGAGGCAATGAGATCTCGTCAGCGGCACCTGCCCGCGCGCCGGTACGCCGGAGGGCCCGCGGCCTGCCAGAGTGCGGGCATGGGGGTTCCATGACGGTGTCGGGAGATCTGTTCCCGGACGTCCTCGATCTGACGGGCATCTTCGTCTTCGCGGTGTCGGGGGCGCTGGCCGCCGTGCGCAAACGGCTCGACGTGGTCGGCATGGTGGTGCTGGCCGAGACGACAGCGCTGGGCGGCGGCATCCTGCGCGACCTGGTGATCGGAGCGGTGCCGCCGACCGCCTTCACCAGCCTGCCGTACGTGCTCGTGCCGCTGCTCGCCACCGCCATCGTCTTCTTCTGGCACCCCCAGGTGACCCGGATCCTGCCGGCGATGATGGTGTTCGACGCGGCGGGGCTGGGCCTGTTCGGGGTCACCGGGACGCTCAAGGCACTGTCCTACGGGCTGTCGCCCGTGCACGCGGCGATGCTCGGGGTCTGCACGGCGGTCGGCGGCGGCATCCTGCGCGACATGCTGAGCGGGCAGATCCCGTCGGTGCTCTACGACCGGCAGTGGTACGCGCTTCCGGCGATGATCGGCTGCGCGACCATCGCCACGGCGGGGGCGCTGGAGGCGCACGGCCCGCTGGTCACCTCCGGCGCGGTGCTGCTGACGTTCGTGCTGCGGATGCTGGCCATGCGCTACGACTGGCGGACCCCCCGCCCCCGCGGCATCAGGGACTGAGGGGGACCCGATGCCGGCGCATCGGTCAGGCGCGCCAGAACCTGAAGACCACGATCACCCTGACGGCCTTCCACCGCCCCGACTTCACCGCCTTGGAGAAGCCGGCGTATGCGGTGAACCGGCCGTACTTCTTGGCGATGAGGACCCATTGCCCGGACTCTGGATCGAGGCCCTCGAGCCTGTAGGGGTACATGCGGGCAGGCTAGAACATCGGGCTCCGGCGCCGCCCTTGCTCGAGGAGGGCCACCGCCCGAGGTGACGGTCACCACGGCCTCGCGGGAGGCGCCGCCCGCGGTCACCCTTCCGGCGAGCGATCGGCCTTTTGAAGATCGTGCTCTACGGCCGGCCCGCAAGGCGCTGCGCCGTCGCCGGCCGAGGGCACGTCGCACCGGGGCAGGCGCAGGACGAAGCGGGCTCCCCGCTCGCTGTCCTCAATGGTCAGCGTGCCGCGGTGCACTTCGGCGATCTCCCGGGCGATGGCCAATCCCAGCCCGAAGCCCCCGGCCTCCCGGTCACGGGCGGTGTCGAGCCGGGTGAAGCGCTCGAAGACCACCTTTCGTGCCTCGGGGGCGATCCCGGGGCCGTCGTCGGCCACCTCCATGATCGCCGACGATCCGTCGGCGCGCACCGAGACCATGATCTGCGAGCGGGCATGGCGTTCGGCGTTGTCCATCAGGTTGGCCAGCAGACGGCTCATGCGCAGCGGGTCGCACTGGGCGAACACCCCCTTCTGCAGCCGCCTGACGACGTTCACCGGGGAGGAACGGCGATCCAGATCGGACTCCACCAGCCGGGCCAGGTCGGTCCGTTCGGTGGTGAGCGAGGGGCCCGCGTCCAGCCGGGCGAGGAACAGCAGCTCGGTGACGAGCAACTGAAGCCGGTCCACGGCCGCGAGCACCGCCTGCCCCACCTCGGGCCAGTCGGTGTCGTCCGGGTACATCAGCGCCTCCTCCACCTGGGCCCGCATGGCGGTGAGCGGGCTGCGGACCTCGTGTGAGGCATCGGAGGTGAAGCGCCGTAGCTGGCTGCAGGCGGCCGCCAGCCGGTCCAGCGCGGCGTTGACGCTCGTCGCCAGCATCCTGATCTCATCCCGGTTCCTGGGCACCGGGACGACCCGGCGGCCGGCCAGGCCGGCGACCGTGATCTCGTCCATCTGGGCCCGGATGGCGTTCACCGGCGCCAGCGTCCTGCCGACCACGTGATAGCCGCCCACCGACATCAGCACGATGAGCAGCAACGACCCGGCGGCCAGGGAGAACGCCAGGGTGGAGTTGGCGTACCAGGGGTTCACCGGAATCGCGGCGTACATCAGCCAGGGCCCGTCCGGCCGGAAGAGCTTGTACGCCAGGACGGCCATGCAGCCCTCGAGACCGGCGGGCGGGCACAGGGTCCGCTTGGCGCGCACCTGCGTCGGGGCCGGTACGAAGGTCGCCATCGGCGGCCTGCCGGCGAGCTGCGGGGTCGCCGAGACGACCCTTCCCTGGGGGTTCAGCACCTGGACCGCCTCGTCACCGCTCCGCACCAGCGTGCTGGGGAGCGCGCCCTGCTTGAAGTGGTACTGCACCTGGTCCATGGCCGCCATGATCTGGTTCTGTCCGTGACGGGAGTTGCCGTCGCGCACGGCGACCACCACGAACACGCTCACGACGAGGCAGAACAGCGCGGCGAAGGTGCCGGCCAGCAACGCGATCCGGACCCGTAAAGACTGATTCATGCTGGGCACCCGACCTCAGGGAAAGAACGTCATGAGCTCTTCCCAGCATGGTCTGATACCAGGTCAAAACAGGCTCACGTCGCGGCAAATACGGGCCACGACCGGCAGGCGGTCCGGCGAAGGAGACCGGCCCCCGCTCTCGAAGAGAGCGGAAGCCGGTCCCGGCGTTCATCCATCGGCTCCGGTCAAGAGCCGAGGCGCAGGTGATTCAGCCCGTCATTTCGGGAATTCGACCCAGATGATCCTTGCGCCCTCCACCGGTCCATTCTCTGCGACAGCGTAGGTACCGCAGGGATAGAGCAGGATCAGAGCCGCCGCCCGAGCAACCCACGTCCGCAAGTAGGCCATCTTGGCGTACACCTCAAGGCGCAGCGAGGTGTCCGTCGCGACGAGGACGGTGTGACAGGGCAGCAGGTCGTCCTGTGAAGCGACGCTCACGAACCTCTTGGCGACTTTCACCGCGGGAGAGGAGAGGTGACTCTCCAGCTCCTTCCGGATGAATTCGTGAGTCACCACACCGCTGCGGAACGGCGGCATCAACATGGACACGAAGTTGACGAGGACCGTCGTCGTCCCGTCTGCGACGAGTCGCGTCCAGGTGGGGAGCGCTTTCATGCGACACCCCTTTCTCTTGTTTGTATTTCGCGGTCTCCACCGCAGCCTGGACCGTCCGCCCGCCGCAGGACGTGGCAAGATCTCCGGGACCCTGGGTCCCGGTCAGACCGTCTTCAGCTTGAAGTTGACCGTGTCACCGCTGATCGAGGTCACCTCCACCACGACCTTGCGGGAGGCGCCGCCGGCGGTCACCATCGTGCACTCCATCGTGGCGCCGTCCTCGCCCTTCAGGTCTCCGGGGCAGCTGACGGACTGCGGCGCGCCGCCGAGCTGCGGGCCCAGCTTGTCGCTGATCGTCTGCTCGACCTTGCCCTTGTCGACGCTCTTGTCCCCGACGCTGAAACTGCAGCCGGTCGCCAGCGCCAGCGTGAGCGCGGCGGGCACCAAAATGATCTTCCACATGTCGTTCTTCCCCTCGGAGCACACGGCCGGGCCCACCGCCGGGTCCCAGAGCGGATCGCTTGAGGGCGGGGGGTCGTTGCCTGTCGTGATATGCCCCGATGCTCCGCCGGCTCTCGTCCCGGGCACCAGTGGCAACCGTCCCGGCCACAAGAGGACAGCGGCCGGGACGTCGGGCCCGCTGGCAGAGCACACGGCGGAGTTATGAGACGAACGGCCAATCGAGGTCAGAAGTTGTTGGGAAATACTCTATTTTGAGGGGCCTTGGCACGCCATAGTGCCTGCTGGGACACGGCTGACATCGGTCGGCCCCTGCGGCACATGGCGACACGGATCCGAGGGAGATCGATGGACGAGGGGCAGACGCAGGACGGGCGGGTACTCGACATCGACGAGCGGCATCCGCCGATCAAGGCGCGCCGGGTCTCGTTCGACTGGGAGAAGACTCCGCTGCACTGGATTCCCGGGGACCCGGTGGGCACCCATCTGATCAACTCTTTCCACATCGTGCTGCCCGCGGGCGAACGGTGGTTCATCCAGTGCGTCAAGGACGCCCTGCCCGAGGTCACCGACCCGAAGCTGAGGGAGGAGATCAAGGGCTTCATCGGCCAGGAGATGGTGCACGCCCGCTCCCACCAGGGGGTCCTGGACAACCTGCTGGAGACCAACGGGATCGACACCCGCAAGATCACCGACCAGATGAACAAGGGCAACGACGAGCGCCCCGGCCAGCGCGCGAAGATGTCGCCCCGCAAGGCCCGCCGGCTGCTGATGTTCGAACTGGCGGCGGTCGCCTCCATCGAGCACTACACGGCGGTGCTCGGTGAGTGGATCATGGGGGCGAAGGACCTCGATGCGGCCGGCGTGGACCCGACCATGCTGGACCTGCTGCGCTGGCACGGCGCCGAGGAGGTCGAGCACCGCTCGGTCGTCTTCGACGTCTACCAGCACCTCGGCGGCCGTTACCCCACGCGGGTCGTGGCCTGGGGGGTCTCGCTGTTCTTCCTCTACTGGGCGCTGCTCGGCGGCGGCTACTACCTGGTCACCCAGGACAGCACGATCAAGGGCAAGATGACCAAGCTGCGGTTCCTGCGCGAATACCGCAGGTCGGTCCGCAAGGGCCATGTGCCCGGGGTCTTCCGGATGCTGCTCGGCGAGGCGCCGATCTATCTCAGGCCCGGCCACCACCCGTCGAAGGTGCTCTCCACCCAGAAGGCCCTCGACTACCTGATGACCTCACCGGCGGCCATCGCCGGCGGGTACGACCCGTACTGATCCCGGGGTCCCCGCGGCGGGCCGGGGGCAGGCGGTGCGGCGGCACGCCCG
Source organism: Actinomadura scrupuli (assembly GCF_050971785.1). NCBI lineage: Bacteria > Bacillati > Actinomycetota > Actinomycetes > Streptosporangiales > Thermomonosporaceae > Actinomadura > Actinomadura scrupuli. The sequence goes on from NZ_JBPCCU010000003.1 coordinate 959,857, forward strand.
GATGCCGATCCGGGCGGCATAAGCTCGGGCCATGGGCAGGGTGACTGTACGGCGGCGGGTGCTGCGCATCGACGGGACCGCGCGGCGGAACGAACGGCCGGACACGCTGGCGGCGGAGGAGCCGCTGGAGATCCGGGTCGCCGGGCGCCCGCTGACGGTCACCATGCGCACCCCGGGCAACGACTTCGACCTCGTGGCGGGCTTCCTCACTGCGGAGGGCGTCGTCGGCGCCGCCGCGGACCTCACCGCCATGCGGGTCTGCGCGGACACCGGGGAGGCCAGCGAGCCCACCTACAACGTCGTGGACGTGTCCCTGGCCGACGGGGTCGCGCCCCCGGACGGCTCGGCGGAGCGCGCCTTCTACACCACCAGCGCCTGCGGCGTCTGCGGCAAGACGAGCATCGACGCGCTCCGGCACCGCGCCCCCTACGACCTGCAGGCCGACCGCGTACGGCTCGATCCGAAGGTGCTGGCGGGCCTGCCGGACACGCTCCGCGAGGCACAGCGGGTGTTCGACCGGACCGGCGGGCTGCACGCGGCGGGGCTGTTCGACGACCAGGGCGCGCTGCTGGCGGTGCGCGAGGACGTCGGGCGGCACAACGCCGTCGACAAGATCGTGGGCTGGGCGCTGCGCGAGGACCTGCTGCCGCTGACCGGGAAGGTGCTCATGGTCAGCGGACGGGCGTCGTTCGAGCTGGTCCAGAAGGCGGTGATCGCCGGGATCCCCGCGCTGTGCGCGGTGTCGGCGCCGTCGTCGCTGGCGGTGGACCTGGCCGCGGAGTCCGGGCTGACGCTGGTGGGATTCCTGCGGGGCACGTCGATGAACGTCTACACCGGGGCCGCCCGGCTGACGTGATCAGTCCTTGCGCCCCATCACCGCGACCATCTGGCTGTGCAGCGGATGCTCCAGCGGCCCCGCGGGCGCGTCGGGACGCCAGGCGGTCACATGCGCCACCCCGGGCTCCAGGACCGTCAGCCCGGCCATGAAGCCCTCGATCTCGGCGACGCTGCGGAAGTAGGAGCCGCCGAGACCCTGCTGGAGGATCTTCTTGGCCTCCTCCACCCGCGGGTCGTCGCCGGAGTCGTGCAGGTGGGTGAGCATGAAGTGGCTGCCGGGGGCCACGAACTCGTGCAGGCTCTGGACGACGCCGCGCGGATCCCGCTCGTCCGGCACGTGGTGGATGATCGCGGCGAGGATGACCCCGACCGGCTCGGAGAGGTCGATCAACTCGGTGAGCACCGACTCGGAGAAGATCTTCTCCGGCTCGTAGAGGTCGGCCTGGATGACGGCGGCGACCCCCTCCTCGGCGAGCAGCGCCCGGCCGTGCGCCAGGACGATCGGGTCGTTGTCCACGTAGACCACCCGGGCGTCCGCGATCGAGTCCTTGGCGAACTGGTGGACGTTGCTGGAGGTGGGCAGGCCCGAGCCGAGGTCGATGAACTGCCGGATGCCGAGCTCGCCGGCCAGGTAACGCACCGCGCGCTCGATGGCCGTGCGGTTGCCGCGCGCGACCACGGACGCCTCGGGCACGAGTTGCAGCACCATGTCGGCCACCTGCCGGTCGACGGCGAAATTGTCCTTGCCGCCGAGGAAGTAGTCGTAGACGCGGGCGAAGCTCGGCGTGGAGATGTCGATGCCCGCCACCGGCGCCTCTTCGTCCGGGCCACCCTGCATCCACTCGTTGTCCGGCACGCCGAACCATCTCCCTGTCTCTCGCGGAACCGCCTTTCCGGCGGAGGGACATTACGCGAGCGTAACCTACCGGGACATCTCAGACCCTGCGTCCGGCGCGCATTCCGCGCCTCTCCGGTCGCCTTTCGGTTAAGGATGACCAAAGCCCGGCTCCGCTCTCCCGTGTCCGCCTCCGCGACGGCGAGCGCGGACGCCAGTGTCGTCTCCTGTGGATCGCAGGACCTTTCTCTCCAGTCTCTCCGGCACCGGTCTGATCATGGGTACGGGACCGTACCTGTCCCGGCCGGCGCGCCTCGCGCGCTTCCCCGCCCACCCCTTCCAGCTCGGGGTGGCCTCCGGTGACCCGACGCCGGACGGGGTCGTGCTGTGGACCAGGCTGGCGCCCATGCCGCTCCATCCGGACCCGGCGGCCCCGGGAGGCATGGCACCGCAGGCGGTCCCGGTGCGCTGGGAGGTCGCGGCGGACGAGAGGTTCGGTGAGGTCGTCCGGCGGGGCGAGACGATCGCCCGGCCCGAGCTCGCCCACAGCGTGCACGTGGAGGTCGGCGGGCTGCGGCCCGGCCGCGACTACTTCTACCGGTTCCTGACCGGCGGCGACGTCAGCGCGGTGGGCCGCACCCGGACCGCTCCGGAGCGGTCCGTGCAGCAGGTGCGGTACGCCTTCGTCTCCTGCCAGATGTACGAGCACGGGTTCTTCACCGCCTACCGGCACCTGGCCGCCGAGGACCTCGACGTCGTCCTGCATCTGGGCGACTACATCTACGAGTACGGCGCCGCCGAACATCCGCCCGCGCTCGGCGGGGACGCCCGCGGCCACGGCCAGGGACCGGCGGTGGACCTGACCGGCTACCGGCTGCGGCACGCGCTGTACCGCCTCGACCCGGACCTGCAGGCGGCCCACGCCGCCGCGCCGTGGATCGTGACCTGGGACGACCACGACGTCGCCAACAACTACCTCGACCGCGGCGACCCGGTGGGCTTCGCGGCCCGGCGGGCCGCCGCCTACCAGGCCTACTACGAACACCTGCCGCTGCGGGCGTCGGCGCTGCCACGGGGGCCGCAGATGCGGCTGTTCCGCCGGCTGGGCTACGGGGACCTGATGGACCTGCACGTGCTGGACACCCGTCAGTACCGCAACGCGCCGCCGGTCCCCGGCGGCGCCACGGTCCCCGGGCCGGAACGGCACGACCCGGCCCGTTCCATCCTCGGTGACGTGCAGGAGAACTGGCTGGCCGACGGGCTCACCCGGTCGCGGGCACGCTGGCAGATCATCGCCCAGCAGGTCTTCTTCTCCCCGCGGGCCTTTCCTCCCGCGGACCAGGTGCAGCTCGACTCCTGGGACGGCTACCCGGCCAACCGCGCCCGGCTGCTGAGGACCCTCGCGGAGCGGCGCATCCGCCCGGTCGTGCTCACCGGGGACGTCCACTCCAACTGGGCGGCCGACCTGAAGTCCGACTTCGGCGACCCCGAGTCGGCGACCGTCGGCGCGGAGCTGGTGGGCACGTCGATCAGCAGCGGCGGCAACGGCTCCGACACGCACACCGACACCGAGATCATCCTCGCGCAGAACCCGCATCTGAGGTTCTTCGACAACCACCGCGGCTACGTCCGGTGCACGGTGACGCCGGACCATCTGAGGGCCGACTTCCGCGTGGTCCCCTACGTCAGTCTCCCCGGCGCCCCGGTCTTCACCCGGGCCTCCTTCCAGCTCGACGCCGGGAGGCCCGGGTTGCGGCAGGTGCTGGACCGGGCCCCGTCCCCGGCCGAGCGCGTCGCCGAGCCGACGCCGGAGGCGGCCGCCGAGGGGTGAGCGGACGTGATGTACTACACAACGGTAGAACCCGATGTCGGCGGGTAGGGGGGCCTGCATGTCCTCCCTGTCCCTTCCCCGATTCGGCCGCGACGGCAAGCTGGGCATGCGGCTGGGCCTGGCCTCCGCGGCGGTGTTCATCGTCGCGGTGCCCTTCACGGCGCTGCTGGCCCTCGTCGACACCCACTGGGAGCCGCTGCGCCGCCTGGACGACGACGCCACCGCGTCACTGCACTCCTACGTGCTGCAGCACCCCGGCCTGGTGAGTCCCCTGCGGGCCTCGTCCTACCTCTTCCACCCCTGGCTGTTCCGGGGGGTCATCCTGGCGATGGCCGGATGGCTGGCCTACCGCGGCGCCCGGCGGCTGGCTTTGTGGGCGGCCAGCACCGTCGTCGCCGGCGGCCTCATCGGCCTCGCCGTCAAGGTGCTCGTCGGCCGGTCCCGGCCCAGGCTCCTGGACGCCATCGCGCACGCCCCCGGCGGGTCCTTCCCCTCCGGTCACGCGATGACGGCCGCGCTGGGCTGCGCCATGATCGTGCTGATCCTGCTCCCGCTGCTGCCCGGCGCTCGCCGATGGCTGGCCTGGGGGGCCGCCACGGTGATCACCCTCGTGGCGGGGGCCTGCCGGGTGGCCCTCGGCGTGCACTACCTCAGCGACGTGGTCGCCGGCTGGATCCTGGGCGCGGCGATCGTGCTGGCCACCACGGCGGCGTTCGAGGCGTGGCGCCGGGAGGAGGGGCGTCCCCCGGTCTCGCCCGCCGCGGAGGGCATCGAGCCGGAGGCCGCCGCGCAGATCTCGGCGACCGGCGACCCCCACGACGCCCCCGAGGGCACCTGATCCGCGGCAGGGCCGGCGTTCCCGGCGGCACGGAGCCAGCACCGGCCGGCTCACGGCCGCGGCGCCCACGGGCCGGCGCCACCGCTAGGGGACGGCCGGTTCCAGCTCGGGCTCCGGTCTCGGGGCTGGCGCCGGCCGCTTGATCGCCAGGAGCGGGATGAAGAAGTGCGACAGCGGGCCGATGGCCACGGCGTACAGCAGGGTGCCCACCCCGACCGTGCCACCGAGCAGCCAGCCCGCGACGAGCACCGTGAGCTCGATGCCGGTGCGCACCACCCTGATCGAGTGCCCCCGGGCCGCCAGCCCCGTCATCAGCCCGTCCCGCGGGCCCGGGCCGAGCCCGGCGCCAATGTACAGCCCGGTGGCGAACCCGCCGACCAGGATCGCGGCGACCAGGTAACCCCAGCGCAGCGGCAGGCCGGCCGGATGCGGCAGCACGGCCAGGAAGACGTCGGCGAACACCCCCACCAGCAGGGCGTTGCTGATCGTGCCGACCCCCGGCCGCTGGCGCAGCGGGATCCACAGCAGCATGGCCAGGACGCCCACGATGACGATCCAGGTGCCGATCGACAGCCCGAACCGCCGCGACAGCCCCTGGTGGAAGACGTCCCAGGGGTCGTTGCCCAGGGTCGATGACACCTGGAGCGCGATGCCCAGTCCGTACAGGGCCAGTCCGGTGTAGAGCTGCACCAACCGGCGCACCAACAGGGCCATTGCGGCGTCCTCTCGCGTTGTCGTCTGCCGAGCCTCACGGCGAAGCCCACCAGACCCCTCTATATAGCCCGAAAGTGGCCTTGAAGTTGTATAGCCAATCTGGAAAAGTGGCTTTCATGACCGCACGACACATCAGTGGTCCTCAGCTGGGCCGGCTCCTCCAGGACGTCCCGGCCGAGCGTCCCTACTACGCGGCGCTGGCCAGGGCGGTGCGCGGGCTGGTGCTGGAGGGGCGGCTGCCGCTGCGGGTCCGGCTGCCCGCCGAGCGCGACCTGGCCGCGGTGCTGGGCGTCAGCCGGACCACCGTCACCGCCGTGTACGACGCACTGCGGGCGGAGGGCTTCATCGAGAGCCGGCAGGGCGCGGGCAGCTGGACCACGCTCCCGCCGAGCCCCATGACCGCGCCGGACGCCGGCCGGTTCGGAACGGCGCACGCGCTCACCGGGCCGCAGGACATCGACCTCGGCTGTGCCGCCCCGGGCGCTCCGCAGATCTTCGAGGAGGCCGTCGCCGCGGCGGTCGCCGAGCTGCCCCGCTACAGCTCAGGCCCCGGATACGAGCCCGCCGGGCTGGTCCCGCTGCGCGAGTCCATCGCCGGGCGCTACACCGAGCGCGGCCTGCCCACGCGGCCCGACCAGATCGTGGTCACCACGGGCGGCCAGCACGCGCTCACCCTGCTGACGCAGACCCTGGTGAACCCCGGCGACGCGGTGCTGCTGGAGTCACCGACCTACCCGCACGCCCTCGACGCCGTCCGCCGCCGGGGCGCCCGCCTGGTCCCCGCCGGGGTCAACGCCGGCTGGGACATCGAGCTGGTGGCCAGCAGCCTGCGGCAGGCCGCCGTCCGGCTGGCCTACACCATCCCCGATTTCCAGAACCCGACCGGCCACCTCATGAGCGCCGCCGACCGCGCCGCCCTGGTCGCCGCCGCCCGCGGCGCGGACTGCTACGTCGTGGCCGACGAGACCTTCGCCGAGCTGGCCATCGACCCGCCCGAGGTCCCCCCGCCGCTGGCCGCCTACGACACCGGCGGGCGGGTGATCAGCGTCGGCTCCGCGGGCAAGCTGTTCTGGGGCGGGCTGCGGATCGGCTGGATCCGGACCACGTCGCCGATCGCCCGCCGGCTGACCATCGCCCGGGAGTCCATCGACATCGCCAGCCCGGTGCTCGATCAGCTGATCGTGCGAGAGCTGCTGGAGCGGGTCGGCGAGGTCCGGGCGGAGCGCTCGCGGCAGCTCGCGGAGAGCCGTGACGCGCTGGCCGGGGCGCTGCGCGCGACCCTGCCGGACTGGGGGTTCAGGCTGCCGCAGGGCGGGATGTCGCTGTGGGCGCGGCTGCCCGCGCCGGTCGCGGTCCCGCTCGCCGAGACGGCGCTCCGGCGGGGGGTGCGGATCGTGCCCGGCCCCGCGTTCGGCACCGACGGGGTGCTCGACGACTACGTGCGGCTGCCGTTCGTGCTGCCGCCCGCGGTGCTGCGGGACGCCGTCGGACGGCTCGGCGCCGCCTACCAGGACCTCGAGAGCGCCCCGCCGGCCCGGCTGCTGCCCACCTACGTCTGAACGAGCTGTCTGAGCAGCGCGTCTCAGCGGCGTCCCGCGCCCGAGGCGCTCTGGCTGCCGGACCGGCCGCGATCAGCTCTGGATGTAGCCGACCAGCTGCTCGCGCTCGGTCTCGAGCTCGTCGATGGCGCTCTTGACGACGTCGCCGATACTGACGATGCCGACCAGCTTGCCGTCCGCCACGACCGGCAGGTGCCGGATGCGGTGCTCGGTCATGATCCGCCGGAGGTCGGCGACCATGTCGTTCAGGCCGCAGGTGCGGACCGTCGTGGTCATGATCTCCGAGACCTGCCCGGTGAGCAGCTCGGCTCCGCGTTCGTGCATGCGCCGTACGACATCCCGCTCCGAGGCGATACCGTCGATCGCATCGCCGTCCGCGGAGACCACGACGGCACCGATGTTGTGCTCGGCCAGCGTGGCGAGGAGCTCGCGGACCGTGCTGTCGGGACGCACTGTCGCCACCGCATCCCCTTTGCCCCGCAGAATGTCACGAATCCGCATGCATCACGCTCCAAGGTCGCCGCGTCGCCAAGAGCAGGCTCTGTCCTGCCAAGGTCGCACGTCTGACCCGTGACGAACAGATACCAAGGCAAGGCTTTGCAAGTTTCTGCCCATGTATAGATCTCCTATATCGGTCAGAACGGTCCAAAGGCGGTTAGCTCATATCGGGATGTTGGTGACGAACGTTGTTTTCCGTCATCGCGGGGTCGTATCCCCGGTCAGTGGACCACCGGAGCGGTGCCGGTCCGGCCGCGTTACGGTACCTACATCCCCATCCGCCAGGGCCAGGTCACGCCCATCCATGTCCAGTTCACACGAGGGGAACCCATGCCGGGACGCATCGAGGACTACGCGCTGATCGGTGACATGCAGAGCGCGGCGCTGGTCTGCCGCGACGGTTCCATCGACTGGCTGTGCCTGCCGCGCTTCGACTCCGCCGCCTTCTTCGCCGCGCTGCTCGGGGACGAGGAGAACGGGCACTGGCGGATCGCCCCCTCCAACGTGGATCCGATGTCCTCCCGCCGGCGGTACCGCGACGACACGCTCATCCTGGAGACCGAGTGGGAGACCCCCACCGGCATCGTGCGGATCACCGACTTCATGCCGCACCGCGGCGAGGCCCCCGACGTGGTGCGCATCGTCGAGGGGATCACCGGCACGGTGCCGATGACGCTGGAGCTCCGGCTGCGCTTCGACTACGGCCACATCATGCCGTGGATGCGCAACGTCGAGCAGGGCGTGATCGCCGGCATCGCCGGACCGGACTCCATCTGGCTGCGCTCCCCGCTCGACCTCGAGGGCCACGACTTCGCCCACACCGCCGAGTTCACGGTGACCGCCGGCCAGCAGATCCCCTTCGTGCTCACCTGGCACCCCTCTCACCTGCCCCCGCCCGAGCCGGTCGATCCGCTGCTCGCCCTGGTCGAGACCGAGCATCTCTGGCTGGAGTGGGTGGCGTCGTTCACCTACGACGGCAAGTGGCGGGACGCGGTCATCCGCTCGCTGATCACCCTCAAGGCGCTCACCTACGCGCCGACCGGGGGCATCGTGGCCGCCGCCACCACCTCCCTGCCGGAGACGGTCGGCGGCATCCGCAACTGGGACTACCGCTACTGCTGGCTGCGCGATGCCACCATGACGCTGGAGGCGCTGCTGCGCAGCGGTTACACCGGGGAGGCCGAGGCCTGGCGGCAGTGGCTGCTGCGGGCGGTGGCCGGTAGCCCCGACGACATCCAGATCATGTACGGCGTCGCGGGCGAGCGCAGGCTGGCCGAATGGGAGGTCGACTGGCTGCCCGGATACGAGGACTCCAAGCCCGTACGGGTCGGCAACGGCGCCTTCGGCCAGCTCCAGCTGGACGTGCCCGGCGAGGTGATGGACTCGATGTACCTGTCGGCGCGCGCCGGTCTCGAGCCGGCGACGCACGTCTGGGCCATGATGACCGCCCTGCTCAAGTACCTGGAACCCCGCTGGTCCCAGCCGGACGAGGGGCTGTGGGAGGTCCGCGGGGTCAGCCGGCACTTCGTGCACTCCAAGGTGATGTGCTGGGTGGCCTTCGACCGCGGGGTGCGGATGGTCGAGGAGTTCGGCAGGCCCGGCCCGGTCGACCACTGGCGGCGGATCCGCGACCAGATCCACCAGGAAGTGTGTGAGAAGGGCTACGACCCGGTGCGCATGACCTTCACCCAGTCCTACGGCTCGACCGAGGTCGACGCGGCGCTGCTGCTCATCCCGCAGGTCGGGTTCCTGCCTCCCGACGACCCCCGGGTGATCGGCACCGTCGAGACGGTGGGCCGCGAACTCAGGGACAACGGGTTCATCAAGCGCTACCCGACCACCGAGGGAGTGTCGGCCGACGGGCTCGTCGGGGAGGAGGGCGCCTTCCTCGCGTGCTCGTTCTGGATGGCGGACGCCCTTCGCCTGATCGGCCGGGAGGACGAGGCGATGGTGATGTTCGAGAAGCTGCTCGGCCTGCGCAACGACGTCGGCCTGCTCGCGGAGGAGTACGACCCGCGGCTGCGCCGGCAGGTGGGCAACTTCCCGCAGGCCTTCAGCCACGTCCCCCTGATCCGCACCGCCTACGACCTCGACGGGCACGACGGCCCGTGGGCGCCGATCGGGGACCGCTAGGACGAGCCGGGCTCGGCGGTGAGCGTGCTCAGCACGGCCAGGAAGTCCTCCGGCAGCACCACCGAGTCGCCGTCGTACCGGGTCTCCAGCAGTGTCAGGTCGCCCGCCCGCCACCAGAACAGATGCGGGCTCAGCGAACCAGGGCCCTCCTCGTAGGCCTGCTGCGCCTGGGCCTGCAGCTCCGCCGCCGCCAGCACCACCGGGCCGTACCCGCCCGGGCGGGCCGCCCACGGCTCCGCCGCGACGGGGCCCTGGATCGGATAGGCGGCGATCATGCTCCGGCTGGGCACCACGACCAGCGCTCCGTAGTGCCCGAGGTCGAGGTACTCCTCCAGCCACGCCGCGTGGGTGGCGGCGTAGAACGTCCAGCCGTGCAGGACGGAGAACCGGACCTCACCGGCCTCGTGTTCGTCGCACTGGAGCGGGCCGTCGGAGCGGACGTTGGCGCGGCCGAGGACGAACAGCGACTCCAGCGACACCGGCCAGGACCGTGCCTCCTCGAGGGTCACCGTGCGGACGGTGGTCGGCGTGTCGACCACCACCGCCTCGATCAGGCCGGGGGCGAAGGGCCTGGCCGCGAGCACCCCGTTGTCGGCCTCGGCGGGATAGATGCGGGTGCGCAGCAGATGCTGGGCGAGGTCGAAGTTGCTGAGGTCGAGGGGCTCCTCGATCGCCGTCACGATCGTCGAGACGTGGTCCGACACCAGCGCCGGCCAGTCGTCACGGGGCACCAGCCGGGCCAGCTGGCGGAGGTTGCGCATGCTCACGTGCAGCCGGTTGGCGCCCTCGAGCAGCATGACGTCCCCGGGCACTCTGCGGCAGGAGTAACCGAGGCTCTCCGCGACCAGCACGACCAGCGAGTCGAGCGCGCCGTCCTCGGGGTGGGGCTGGGTCATGACGCACCAGCCGCCGTGATCGGGTGCGCCGGCCGGCGCACCCGAAGCTCTGCGGAGCCCTTCTCGGGGCGGTCTCCGCCGTGAGCGCCCCCGCCCATCGACCCCTCCTTGATACGCGACGGAGTAGAGCTTGTCAGGAGAAACCTCCGTAACGGAAGACCTCTGTTCTCACACCGCGCCAGCCGATTTCGCCGCCATAATGTCAGATGATCACATATCAATGCATTTTGCTAGAGGTTGTTGACGACGAGGTCCACGAGCGTGGGCAGGCTCTCGCCGATGGGGGCGCGCAGCACCGCGTCCGCGACCTCGTCGTACGGGGTCGGCTGGGCGTTGATGATCACTAGCCGCGCGCCCTGATCGACCGCCTCCAGGCAGAGCCCGGCCGCGGGCTGGACGGTGAGCGAGGTCCCGACCGCGAGGAACAGGTCGCAGGAGCGCGCCGCCGCGATCGCCGCTTCCAGCACCTCGGTCCGCAGCGCCTGGCCGAACGAGATCGTGGCGGACTTCTGGATGCCGCCGCAGTCCGGGCACGGCGGGTCCTGCTCCCCCGCGTCGACGCGCGCCAGCACCTCGGGCATCGGGGTGCGCAGCCCGCAGGTCAGGCATTCGGCCTCGCGCATCGTGCCGTGGATCTCGATGACGCGCTCGGGACTCGACCCGGCGGCCTGGTGCAGCCCGTCGATGTTCTGCGTCACGATCGCGCGAAGGCGGCCCGCCCGCTCCAGGTCCACCAGGGCCGCGTGGCCGCGGTTGGCCCGGGCGTGCCAGGCCGGATGGTCGCGCCGGGCCCGCCACGCCCGGCGGCGTACGTCGGGGTCGGCGAGGTAGCTGTCGAGGGACGAGAGCGCCGCGGCCGAGGGGTCCCTGGTCCACAGGCCCTGCGGGCCGCGGAAGTCGGGGATGCCGCTGTCGGTGCTGACGCCCGCACCGGTGAGCACCGTGATCGCCGTCGCCCGCGGGAGCCAGGTGCGGAGGGTCTCCATGGTCGTCCAGCCTAGGCACCGGCGGGGATGCTCGCGCAGTGCCACACCAGGCCCTGTGAGGTGCCACACTTGGTGACAACTATGAGGTCCACGTCGCACATCCTGGTGATTAATGGCACCAAGGTCAGCCAGCCGGTGTTCGTCCTGGGCGCCCCCCACTCCGGCACGGACCTCCTGGCGCGCGCGCTCAAGCGCTCCACCGGTTTCCACCTGACGGCCGGGCGGCCCGACGTGCTGCGCGTGACGTACGCCTTCGCACGGCGGCCGGCCATCGCCGCCGACCGCGAACGCGGGGCCGCCCGGGTGCTGCGCGACGCCTACGCCGACGCGTGGCGCATCTCCCCGCAGGCCTGCGCCGAATGCCCGGCCGAATGCCGGGACATGAGCGGCGTCCCGGGCCCGGGACCGTGCGTGCAGGAGCGGGGCGTGCAGCGCTTCGCCGATGCCTCGCCCGACCTGCTCTACAGCGCGGACGTGCTGCTGGACGCCTTCCCCGACGCGCTGCTGCTCCAGATCATCCGGGACGGGCGGGACGTCGTCGGGGACATGCTCGGCGACGAGCGGTGCCTGGCGTGGTTCAAGCCGGGCTTCGCCAACCTCGACGAGGTCTTCCCCAACCCCTTCCTCGGGGTCGAGGACGAGACCGAGCGGCACCGCTGGTCCGGCGCGTCCCTGGCGGTGAAATGCGCGCTGCGCTGGCGCGGCGCCGTCCGGCTGAGCGCCCGGCTGCGCGCCCAGACCCCGGACGAGCAGCTGTTCACGGTGCGCTACGAGGATCTGGTCAGCCGGCCCGGCCGCGTCGCCCCGGACCTGTCGGCCTTTCTCGGCGCCCAGGTCTCCAAGGTCACGCTGTCCGGCCTGGTCCGCATGGTGGACCGGGAGCACCGCGACCGCGCCGTCGGCTCCTGGCGGACCCGCCTCAGCGGCAAGCAGGCCCAGCAGGTCGAGCGCATCGCCGGGCGCGAACTCGCCCGCCTGGGATATCCGCTGAGCGCCCCCGGCCCCGCCTGACCGGCCCCCGTCCGGGCCCGCCTGACCGGCCCCCGTCCGGGCCCGCCTGACCGGCCCCCGTCCGGGCCCGCCTGACCCCGTCCGGCCCGGCCCCCGCGTCAGCGCGGGCCCGCCTGCTCCCGGCCGGGTCCCTCGGCCAGGGTGAGCAGATCCTCGCGCCGGATCGCCTCCAGCGACAGCGTCTTGTAGCCGGTCTCGTCGAACAGCACGGTGACGCGGTCGGGCTCGGTCCGCATGACCATGCCGTTGCCCCAGCGGGGGTGCACCACCTTGGCGTGCACGGGGAACGGGCCGTCGGTGTCGCTCTCGGTCCGCTCGGGGGTGCCGGCACGGCAGGTGTCGCAGTTCCCGCACGTGCCCTCGAAGGGCTCCCCGAAGTACTCCAGCAGGAAACGGCGCCGGCAGCCCGTGGTCTCGGCGTACCCGCGCATCATGTCGATGCGGGAGGCGTCCACGTTGCGGCGGCTCTCGTCGAGTTCCATGGCGCGGGCCACCGCCTGCTCCGGGGCGGGGCCGTCCCCGGCGTAGCGCAGATCCCCGCGTCCGGTCACCACGATGGCCCCGGCGCGCTCCAGCAGGTTGACCAGTCCGGTCAGCTTGGAGGCGCCGATCTCCATGGTGGTGCGCAGGTCACGGGCGCGCACGGTGCCGCCGTGCCCGTGCACGAGCGTCGCCGCCGTCAGCAGCTTCTCCTCGTCCGGCCTGCCGCCGGCGAAGAACCGCCGCAGCCCCAGGTCCTCCGAGCGGTAGAACAGCACGGCCTCGGCCGGCTCACCGTCCCGGCCGGCCCGGCCGATCTCCTGGTAGTAGGAGTCGGGTGAGTCGGGCGGGGCCGCGTGCAGGACGTAGCGGACGTCGGGCTTGTCGATGCCCATCCCGAACGCCGAGGTGGCGACGACCACGCCGACCTTGTCGTTCTGGAACATCTCGTGCACCCGCTCGCGGTCGGCCGCCTTCATCCCGGCGTGGTAGAAGGCGGACTCCTGGCCCGCCTCCCGCAGGTCCGCGGCGTAGCTCTCGGCGTCGCGCCGGGTGGCGACGTACACCAGCCCGAGGCCGTCGCGCGCGGCGGCGTCCTCGACCAGCGCCCGCCGCTTGTCGGCCTCCTCCACGTACCGGCGCACCTGCAGGGACAGGTTGGGCCGGTCGAACCCGCGGATGATCTGCCGGACGTCGGTGAGCCCGAGCGCGGCCACGATGTCATCGCGTACGGGCGGCGACGCGGTGGCGGTCAGCGCGATCACCGGCGGGTGGCCGAGCCGCTCGATGACCCGGCCGAGCTGGAGGTAGTCCGGGCGGAAGTCGTGCCCCCACGCCGAGACGCAGTGCGCCTCGTCGATGGCGATGAGCGAGGGCCGGGCGGCGGCCAGCCGGTCGACGAGCTCCGGCTTGGCGAGCTGTTCCGGCGAGAGGAAGACGTACTCGGCCTTTCCCGCCCGGATCTGGTCCAGCGAGGCCTCGCTGGCCCCGTCGGACTGCGCGGAGTTGACCACCACCGCTCCCCCGGCGTCCCGGCCGGTCAGCGAGGCCACCTGGTCCCGCTGCAGCGCGATCAACGGCGAGATCACCACCGTCGGGCCGTCGAGCAGCTGAGCCGGGATCTGGTAGACCGCCGACTTGCCACTGCCGGTGGGCATGACCACCAGCACGTCCCGGCCCTGCAGGAGGTGCTGCATCGCCTCCAGCTGGCCCGGCCGCAGGTCCTGCCAGCCGAACACGTCGCCGGCCACCCGGCGCAGCCGGCGCCTGCCCCCGACCCGGCTCCACGCCTCACGCACGCCCATCCAGCCTCCCTCGTAGGTGGCCGCTTGCTACCCGATGCGCGGCGGTTCACTCCCCGCCGAGACGAGTACGCGCAGGCGAGCGTGGACGGGGGCGGGGCGGGCGGGGCTACTGCGGGCGCTGGGCGGCGAACGCCGCGGTGACGTCGGGCCCGATCCAGCCGATGGCCAGGCCGGCGGCCCCGAGCCCGACGAAGAGCGCGGTGTAGCGGCCGAAGCCGCGCTTGACGGACAGGTGCACTGTTCTCACCTCCTCGCGGCCGCGCGTGGCCGCACGGCCGTCTACGCAGCGTCCCGCCGCCGGGTGACGCCCCGGTTGCCGGGACGCCGCCGTCCGGCGAAGCGCACCCGGCAGGTCCGCGGACGGCGCCGCCCGCCGGGCTTTTCGCGCGTTCCCCTTGCCCGGCGGGAGCGCGTGATCGACCATGGACGCACATCTCAGATCCCCGGGAGCCCGCCATGACCCAGACGATCATTCATCAGCCACGTGTGGCGTGGGACGGGGCTCGCGTGTTCGTCGCGGCCACCCTGTCGAACTACTACCCCTGGCTCAGCGCGGAGGTCGGCCGCCTGCTCGGCGGCGACTGCCGGCGGCAGCTCGCCGAGACCCGGGCCCTGCTGCTGGCGGACGTGCGGCCGGACGCGATCCATGTCGAGGCGGGCATCTGGCGGGTGCGCCTCGAGGACCTGCTGCGGCACCGCCCCGACCTCACCGCGGGGCTGGCGGACCTGATCCGGCAGACCTCCGAGCAGCTCTCGGGCCGGCCCACCGCGCTCTGACGCTCCACCGGGTCACGGCGGGGCCGGGGCGACGGCCGCGGGCGGGCGTCAGGGGCTGAAGATCTGCTGCATGCGCACCACGCGCCCCGTGCCGTCGAATCCCACCTCGAACATGTGCCCGCGATCGAGGAACGGGCCGTACCGCTGATCGGCTTCGCGGTAGAGCTGGGAGAACCGTTCGGGAGTCACCGTGATGCCACGGATGTAGTCCGGCAGGTCGCCGAGCGCGATCGGCGCCGTCACCCGGATCTGGGCGTCGGGGGCGACCCGCAGCGGGCGGTAGGGCTGCACGTCCCCGGGGTACACGGTCTCCGGAGCTCCCGGCTGCATCCGGCGGGCGGGCGCGAAGAGCACCTGGGCCGTGTCCGGCCCCGGGGTGACGAGCCCGAAGACCTGCGCCCGGCCGGCATAGCGGGACCCGGCGGCCGTGCCGGGCGAGACCAGCACCGGGTTGGCCCGGAAGGCCACCGTGTGGGCGACCGGTGCGCGCGGACCGGTCGTCAGGGCGGCGGCCAGCAGCAGGGCCGCCAGGCACCCTGCCGCCAGGACGACCCATGGCCACCGCGCGCGCGAACTCGTGCCAGCAGTCACCTTGCAGGCCTTACCCCGCACGCACGGGTCGCTACACCTCGTGACGGCAACAATCCGAAAGAGACCCACTGCGCACCGCGACGGCCCCGCCCGGCGGCGGCCCCGGCCCGCGGGCCGCTCATCCGGACGTGGTCACCTGGACCTCGGGAGCGCTCTCCTGCCGCGCGAACTGGGTGTGATAGAGCTCGGCGTACAGCCCGCCGGCCAGGAGCAGCTCCTCGTGCCGGCCGCGCTGGACGATGCGCCCGTCGTCGATCACCAGGATCTGGTCCGCCTCCCTGATGGTGGAGAGCCGGTGGGCGATGACCAGCGACGTACGGCCCGCCAGCGCGGTCTTCAGGGCCCGCTGCACGGCCGCCTCGGACTCGGAGTCGAGGTGCGCGGTCGCCTCGTCCAGCACGACCACGGAGGGGCCCTTGAGCAGCAGCCTGGCGATGGCCAGGCGCTGCTTCTCCCCGCCGGACATCCGGTAGCCGCGGTCACCGACGATGGTGTCCAGCCCCTCGGACATGTCGCTGACCAGGTCGTGGAGCTGGGCGGCCCGCAGGGCCTCGAACAACTCCTCCTCGGTGGCGTCCGGCCTGGCGTAGAGCAGGTTGTTGCGGATCGAGTCGTGGTAGAGGTGCGCGTCCTGCGGGACGACGCCGATGGTGCCGCGCAGCGATTCGAGCGTGACCTCGCGCACGTCCTGGCCGCCGACCCGCACCGCGCCGCCGCTCACGTCGTAGAGCCGCGAGACGAGCTGGGTGATCGTCGTCTTGCCCGCCCCCGAGGGGCCCACCAGGGCGACGAGCTGGCCGGGAGCGGCGGTGAAGGTGACTCCGCGCAGCACGGTCTTGGCCGGCGAGACGTCGGCGCGGGCGATCGACTCCAGCGAGGCCAGCGAGACCTCCTCGGCCGCCGGGTACCGGAAGGTGACGTGGTCGAACTCGACCTGCGGGGCGGAGTGCCCGTCGGCGACGGCGTTGCCGTGGGCCCGCAGCGGCTTCGCGTCGGGAGCCTCGTCGATCATCGGCTTGAGATCGAGCACCTCGAAGACGCGGTCGAAGCTGACCAGGGCCGTCATCACGTCGACGTGGACGTTGGACAGCGCGGTCAGCGGGCCGTACAGCCGGGTGAGCAGGGTCGCCAGGGCGACGAGCGTGCCGAGCTGGAGGGTGCCGTCGACGGCCAGGACGCCGCCGACCCCGTAGACCATCGCCGTGGCCAGTGCGGCGACCAGCGTCAGCGCGGTGAAGAAGATCCGGCCGTACATCGCCGAGATGACGCCGATGTCACGGACCCGCCCGGCCCGGCCGGAGAACATCTCCGACTCGTCGCCGGGGCGGCCGTAGAGCTTGGCCAGCATGGCGCCGGCGACGTTGAAGCGCTCGGTCATCAGCGAGCTCATCTCGGCGTCCAGCTGCATCTGCTCGCGGCTGATGGCCGACAGCCGCCGCCCGACCAGCTTGGCGGGGATCACGAAGATGGGCAGCAGGACCAGGGCGATCAGGGTGACCTGCCAGGACAGCCAGAGCATGGCGCCCAGCACCAGTACCAGGCTGATCACGTTGGAGACCACCGACGACAGGGTCGTCGTGAGCGCCCGCTGCGCACCGATCACGTCACCGTTGAGCCGGCTGACCAGTGAGCCGGTCTGGGCCCGCATGAAGAACGCCACCGGCATGCGCTGGACGTGGTCGAAGACCTGCGTGCGCAGGTCGTAGATCAGGCCCTCGCCGATCCGGGCGGAGTACCAGCGCTGGAGGAGCGACAGCACCGCCTCCAGCAGGGCCAGTGCCGCCACCCCGGCCGCCAGCCAGATCACCAGGCTGGTGTCCTTGCGCAGGATGCCCTTGTCGATGATGGCCTGCATCAGCAGCGGCCCGGCGATCACGATCACCGCGGCCACCGCGTTGAGGATCAGGAAGAGCACCAGGTCCCGGATGTACGGCCGGGCGTAACCGGTGATCCGCTTCACCGTGCCGGGCTTCAGCTTCTCCTGGGTGACGGAGCTGTCCCGGCGGAACGACGCCATCATCTGAAAGCCGTTGCCCGGCATGTCCATGATGTTCTCCAGATATCTGTCCCGCGGGGGGTGGAGGGCATGGCCACAAGAGGCCCTCCACAGGTGTAATCATGTAAGTGCCGAGCCTATTCCTCGGCTCGGCCCGCTTTCCGGGCCACTGGAGACCGGATCGCCGGTCCACCTCCGGATCGGCCCTCCGGCGAGGGCGGGGACAGGGCGGGGACGGGTCAGGGACGGGTCACGCCGGGCGGGCACCGCGGATGCTGAGGAAGCGGCCGACCTGCTCGCGCCGCTCGGCGGCCAGCTGCTCGTCGAGCGTGTTGCCCGGGGCCTCCTGCAACAGCCGCTTGGTGGCCGTCGCGGCGCCCGCGTCGATCTTGAGCAGCGCGTCGATCAGCTCCTGGACCGCGGCGTCCAGTTGCTCGGCGGGCACGACCCGCTGGGCGATGCCGAGCTCGCGGGCCTCCTCCGCCAGGATGGTGCGGGCGGTGAGGCAGAGCTCGATCGCCCGCGGCAGCCCGACGATGTCGACCAGCGGCTTGGTGCCGGTCAGGTCGGGGACCAGCCCCAGCGCCGGCTCCTTCATGCAGAACTTGACGTCGTCGGCCACGATCCGCAGGTCACAGGCGAGTGCCAGCTGGAACGCCGCGCCGACGGCGTGGCCGTGCACGGCCGCGATGGAGACGATGTCGGGCCGGCGCAGCCAGGTGAAGCCCTCCTGGAAACCGGCGAGGTTCTTGTCGAGCTCGTCCGGCCCGGCGCTGGAGGAGAACGCCGGCTTCTCACCGGGGATCCCCTCGGGGGTGAAGGCGCGCAGATCCAGCCCGGCGGAGAAGGACGGCCCCTCGCCGCGCAGCACCACGACGCGTACCTCCTCCGGCAGCGTCGCGCCGATACGGGCAAGGGTCTGCCACATCCTGGGCGTCTGCGCGTTACGACGCTCAGGACGGTTCAGCGTGACCGTGGCCACGCCGCCTTCGACGCCGAGCCGAAGACCCGCCTTCGACAGGTCCTCGGCCGTCGGGCCCTCAGCATCCACTGCAGCGCCCACTGCCTGGTCCGTCATGACGCTCCCTCCCCAGGGGGTGATAGTGCGTGCGTCACGGCGGTCCGGATCAGTGGCCCGGCCCGCCGCCGCGCCCGACATTACTTGGTCGGCCGCAGCGGCGGTTCAGGTGGTATGCGCTCTTGCGGGGGTGGATAGTCAGGACTTTTTGCCTCGGGTCGCCCCACCGCGCCCGCGCAGGTTCACGCCGGATTCGGTCAGGATGCGGTGGATGAATCCATAGGAGCGCCCTGTGGCGGCGGCGAGCGCGCGGATGCTCTCGCCGGAGTCGTAGCGCTTCTTCAGCTCCGACGCCAGCTTGTCGCGCTCGGCACCGGTCACGCGGGTGCCCTTCTTAAGGGTCTCGGCCACGAGTACCTCCCGTAGTGATGTGGTGACCGCTGCGTTATCCCCGCCCATGATCAGTCATTCCCGCCGGATCGGCTACCCACTACGCCAGAAAAGATCTGCTTCCTTGCGCTGCAGGTCAGGCAAGTGCCACCAGATCGGAAAACTCGTCACTCCAGATGTCTTCAACACCATCGGGCAGCAAAATCACTCTTTCCGGCTGCAGAGCGTCCACCGCACCCTCATCGTGGGTCACCAGGACGATGGCGCCGGCGTAGGTCCGCAGGGCCCGCAGGATCTCCTCCCTGCTGGCCGGATCGAGGTTGTTGGTGGGCTCGTCCAGGAGCAGGACGTTCGCGCTGGAGACGACCAGGGTGGCCAGCGCCAGCCGGGTCTTCTCGCCGCCGGAGAGCACCCCCGCGGGCTTGTCGACGTCGTCCCCGGAGAACAGGAAAGAGCCCAGGATCTTGCGTACTTCGACCTCGACCAGGTCGGGGGCCGCGGACCGCATGTTCTCCAGCACCGACCGGTCGTTGTCGAGCGTCTCGTGCTCCTGCGCGTAGTAGCCGAGGCGCAGTCCGTGGCCGGCGATCACCTTGCCGGTGTCGGCCTCGTCGACCCCGCCCAGAATGCGCAGCAGCGTGGTCTTGCCGGCCCCGTTGAGACCCAGGATCACGACCCTGCTGCCGCGGTCGATCGCGAGGTCGACATCTGTGAAGATCTCCAAGGAACCGTACGACTTCGACAAACCCTCCGCCGTGAGGGGGGTACGGCCGCAGGGAGCGGGCTCGGGAAAGCGGATTTTGGCGATCTTGTCGCCCTGCCGCTCGCCCTCCACCCCGGACAGCAGCTGCTCGGCCCGGCGCAGCATCTGCTGGGCCGCCTTCGCCTTGGTGGCCTTGGCCCGCATTTTGTCCGCCTGGGACTGCAGCTGGGAGGCCTGGCGGGTGGCGTTGGACAGCTCGCGCTTGCGCCGCCGCTCGTCGGTCTCCCGCTGGTCCAGGTACGGCTTCCAGCCGACGTTGTAGACGTCGATGACGCAGCGGTTGGCGTCCAGGTGGAACACCCGGTTGACCACCGCCTCGAGCAGCTCCACGTCGTGGCTGATGACGACCAGGCCGCCGCGGTGGGACTTGAGGAAGTCGCGCAGCCAGCCGATCGAGTCGGCGTCGAGGTGGTTGGTGGGCTCGTCCAGCAGGAGGGTGTCGGCGCCGGAGAACAGGATCCGGGCCAGCTCCACCCGGCGGCGCTGCCCTCCGGAGAGCGTCCGCAGCGGCTGGGTGAGGACCCGGTCCGGGAGCCCGAGGTTGGAGGAGATCTGCGCCGCCTCGGCCTCGGCCGCGTAGCCGCCGAGCACGTGCAGCCGGTCCTCCATGCGCCCGTACTTGCGCACCGCCTTGTCCCGCTCCTGGCCGGTCACGGTCGCCATGAGCTCCTCGGCCGCCCGCATCTCCCGCAGGACCTCGTCCAGCCCCCTGGCGGACAGGATGCGCTCACCCGCAGGCACCTCGAGGTCACCGACCCGGGCGTCCTGGGGCAGGTAGCCGACGGTGCCCGAACGGGTCACCGAACCGCCGGCCGGCAGCGCCTCGCCGGCCAGCACCTTGGTCAGCGTGGTCTTGCCGGCACCGTTGCGGCCGACGAGCCCCACCCGGTCGCCCGGGTTGACCCGGAAGGTGGTGCTCTCGATGAGCAGGCGTGAGCCGGCGCGCAGCTCGATGTCAGTGGCAGTGATCACAGCGTGGGGCTCCGCGTGGGAAGTGGTGGGACAGGCCGACGGCACGAAAGAGCGCGCCCGGTTCGCGTTCTACCGCGGCGGCGCGCGCTCAGATGACCTGTCAGCTCGGGAGCATGCGGCCAGTCTACGGGACGGATGACACGCCCGGATTCACAGAACCCCTTGCCGGCCGGGCCTGCCCGGGTCTTCGCCACCGAGGTGACCGCCTGCGCGAACCTGAGCGGCCCGTAGCGGGCCCGGCAGGGAACCGGGAGGACGGGCGCCCTGTCACGATCGTCGATCACCCCACGGGCCGCTCAGCGCCGGAGACGGCCGCCCGGCCGTGAACCCCGCTCAGGCCGGTGGTTCGTCGAGCCGGATCCGTACGCTCCGGAAGCTGCGGGGCGTCTCCCGGAGCACGGCCAGCCTGGGGTCCGGCACCGTCAGCACGGGCCCCGACGCCAGCGCGAACACGGGCCGCAGCCGGGGCTCGGCGCGCAGCTCGTCGAGCGCGCGGCGGTCCCCTCCCAGCACGACCGCCTCCAGCCCGACCAGGTGGGGCTCCAGCACGCGCACGGCCGAGTTCGCGGCGTCCGCGAGCGCCTCCCGTACCTGGTTGCCGCGGCGCCGGGCGAACCGGTGCTGCGACCAGCCGCCCGCGGCGCTGCGCCCGTGGACCGGCCGCGCGCCCACCTTGGAGGCGACCAGCCGCTCCCCGTCGAACACCCCGGCCGCGTGGCCGCCGAGCCGGACCAGCAGGACGCCGACCAGGCGGTCACGGCAGGCGTGCCCGGCGAGCGCCCGCACCGCCTCGCCCGCCTCGTCCGCCTCGCCCGCCGAACCGGCCGGGCCCGTCTCGCCCGGGGAGCGGGGGGCCAGCGGCGGGAAGGGCACGTGGCACTCCGCCGTGGCGGTGTCTGCCGCGGTGAACCGGACGGTCCGCGGGCCGCGCGCGACGCCGGTCACCCCGCCGTGCCGCTCGCCGAAACCGGCCAGCCACCGGGCGATCCGCTCCGGCGCCACCTCCAGCCATCGCCCGCCGCCGCTCGCGGGCCACCCCTTGCTCACGCCCGCACCCTATGCGTCCCCCGCCGCGCTCCCCCGGCCCCCGGCGGCGGGCCCGCCCGGCCAGGCCCGCGTCCGGGCCGCGACTCGCAGGATCGGTGCCGCCGAATACGTTGATCTCGAGGTCGATCGGGGGAAGATGTGCCACATGTGGATCGCACCCGAGCGTCACGGCCTCAGGCACTGGCTGGTGCCCGCCCTGGCCGCCTGCGTCGGCCTGGCCGTCGCGATCACCGCCGCCCTGCGCGGGCACACCTCGGCCGGGCTCATCGCCCTGGCGGTGCTGATCGGCTATGCCGCGCACCTGGCCTACCGCCGAGGAGAGGGCGGCCTGGCGATCAGTGAGTCGTTCGGCACCGGCCACCGGGCCCGCGGCCATCTCAAGGCCGCCGCCATGACCGGCGACGTGCTGATCGCGGCGATCGTCTGCGCAGTGATCATCCAGGTCCTGCGGAACGCGCCGATCGGCCCGTACGCCTGGCTCGCCGGCATCGCCGGCGTCACCTACGCGCTGTCGGTGACGGTGGCGGGCGGGGGCATGTAGCGACCCCGGCGGGCCCGCGCCGAGCACGCACCGCCACCCCTTGGCGGCGGACAGGTATCTGCCGTGCCACCAGGCCGAATAGTCGGTGAACATCTCCTCACATCCGGCGATTTCGTGCCGAACAGGAGAGACGATCGGCCGGTGTCCGTCACAGATGTTCTCCTCCCGGCCCGAGTGAGCTTCTGCCCGCTCGTCGACCTCGACACGGGCAGTGTCATCGCCGTGGAGACGCACCCGGGGACCGCCGGGGCGACGCCGCCGCCGCTCCGGCCGTCGCGTGAACTCGATCCTGCGACCGGGCCCCAGGCCCGCGTCGACCCCGCCGAGGACGACGTACGCCGTGCGCTGCGCGCCGCCCGCGCCACCACCGAGGCCGGCACCCAGCTGCCCCTCCAACTGCTCCTGCGCACCGAGACCCTGGCCCAGGGGCAGGTTCCGCTCACCATGCTGCACCAGGGCCTGCTCGACACCGGCCGCCGCCCGCAGGAGGTGCTCGTGTGCATGACGGGCGGCTTCGCCCCCGCCCAGCGCCCGGTGGTCTCGGCGGCGCTGCTCGGCCTGCGCCGCGCCGGCTACCTGATCGGTTTCGCCGGGTTCGGAACCGTGCACTCCCCGCTGGACCTGCTGGTGGACGGGGCCCCGTACCTGGTCAAGCTCGACCCCGAGCTGGCCCGCCACGCCGTCTCGGACCCCCGCAAGTCCACGCTCGTGGAGGCTCTCGTCGGGGTCGCCCACCGGCTCGGCACGCACGTGCTCGCGCCCGGGGTGGCCACCGAGGACCAGCTGGTCCATCTGCGCGCGCTCGGCGTGCGCATGATGCAGGGGCCACTGCTGGCCGGCGACGACTGGCGGCCCGGCATGCGGGTCACCGTCCCGGTCCTGGTGGAACGGGCGGGCCCCTCCGCCGCGTCGCACCGCGACCAGGACCTCGGCCGGAGAGTGTCGGAGTTCACCATGCCCGCGGTGACGATGGAGCTGACGGCGACCGCCGACCAGGTCCTCAACGCGCTCAACGACACGCCCGGCGCCACCAGCGTCGTCCTGGTCGACGAGCAGCAGCGCCCCCGGTTCACGGTGGACCGCACCCGGTTCCTGCTGAGGATCTCGGGCGCGTACGGGCACGCGCTGCACGCGCACAAGCCCGCCTCCCGGTTGGCGGACGCGCCCCGGCTGGTGCCCAAGACGGTCCCGGCCATCGCCGCGCTGCGGGCGGCCGGCAAGGAGAGCGAGCGGGTCTACGACGACCTGGTGGTCATCGACGAGATCGGCCGCTGCCTGGGCATCGTCAGGGTCGGCGACCTCATCCGGTCGCTGTCGCCCTGAGCCGTCCCGGAGACGCGTGCGCCCCCACCCTCCGGTGGGGGCGCACGGTACACGCGTACGGCGAGGCGACCGGGGTGACCGGCCCTAGACGTTGAAGCCGAGGGCGCGCAGCTGCTCGCGGCCCTCGTCGGTGATCTTGTCCGGGCCCCACGGCGGCATCCAGACCCAGTTGATCTTGACGTCGTCGACCAGGTCGGCCAGGGCGCTGTGCGCCTGGTCCTCGATCACGTCGGTGAGCGGGCACGCCGCACTGGTCAGCGTCATGTCCAGGACGGCGACGCCGTCGGCGACGGTGATCCCGTAGATCAGCCCCAGGTCGACGACGTTGATCCCGAGCTCGGGGTCGACGACGTCCTTCAGGGCCTCGAGGATCTCCTCGTCGGGCACGGTGCCGGTGGCGACCGCGGCGGAGTCCAGCGCGGCGGCCTCCGGGGCCGGCGCGGCCTCCGGTGCGGCGGCGTGGGTGTCGTGCACGGTCTCACTCATGGCTCTCCAAAGCGCGGGAAGTCGCGTCCTTCCAGGCCATCCAGCCGAGCAGGGCGCACTTGATACGGGCGGGGTACTTCGATACGCCGGTGAAGGCGACGGCGTCCTCGAGCAGGTCCTCGTCCGGCTCGAGCGCACCACGTGACTGCATCAGCGCGAGGAACTCGTCGCCGACCGCCATGGCCTCCTTGACCGTCCGGCCGATGACCAGATCGCTCATCACCGAGGCGCTCGCCTGGCTGATGGAGCACCCCATCGAGTCGTAGGACACGTCGGTGACGGTGGCGCCGTCGTCGGAGCCCTCCAGCCGTACCCGGAGCGTCACCTCGTCACCGCAGGTGGGGTTGATGTGGTGCACCTCGGTGTCGTACGGCTCCCGCAACCCCTTGTGGTGGGGGTTGCGGTAGTGATCCAGGATGATCTCCTGGTACATCGACTCGAGCTGCATGGGCCCTTCCTCTGGTGGAGGTTCTACTCAATGCCGAACGTCAGACGGTACGGAAGAATTTCTGGGCTTCGCGTACCCCGTCGGCGAGGGCGTCGAGATCCTCGAGGGTGTTGTAGACGTACAGGGAGGCCCGGGTGGTCGCCGGCACCCCGAAACGGCGGCACAGCGGCCAGGCGCAGTGGTGCCCGACCCGCACCGCGATGCCGAGGTCGTCGAGCACCTGTCCCACGTCGTGCGGGTGGATGTCCTCGACGGCGAACGACAGGGTGCCGCCGCGCGCCTCGGCGGTGACCGGGCCGATGATCCGGACCCCGGGGTTCTCCGCCAGGCGCCCGAGTCCGTACTCGGTCAGGGCGTGCTCGTGCGCGGCCACCCGGTCCATGCCCAGCTCGGTGAGGTAGTCGCAGGCCGCGGCCAGGCCCACGGCCTGCGCGGTCATCGGCACCCCCGCCTCGAACCGCTGGGGCGGCGGCATGAACGTGGACTGTTCCATGTGCACGAGCTCGATCATCGACCCGCCGGTGAGGAACGGCGGCATGGTCTCGAGCAGCTCGCGACGGCCCCACAGCACGCCGATGCCGGACGGGCCGAGCATCTTGTGGCCGGAGAACGCGAGGAAGTCGACGTCCAGCGTGGCCACGTCCACCGGCTGGTGCGGCACCGACTGGGCGGCGTCCAGGAGCACCAGGGCGCCGAACCGGTGGGCCCGCTCGGTGATCGCCTCCATCGGGTTGACCGTGCCCAGCACGTTGGACTGGTGGGTCAGCGCGACGATCTTGGTGCGCTCGTTGAGCAGCGTGTCCAGCTCGGACAGGTCCAGCCGGCCGTCGTCGGTGATCCCGAACCAGCGCAGCGTGGCGCCGGTCCGCAGGCACAGCTGCTGCCACGGCACCAGGTTGGCGTGGTGCTCCATCTCGCTGACGAGCACCTCGTCACCGGGGCCCACGACGAACCGGGCCGCCTCGGGGCCGGCGGTCGCCGCGTTGCTCAGCGCGTAGGCGACGAGGTTGATCGACTCGGTGGTGTTCTTGGTGAAGACCACCTCGCCCGGGTCCGCGCCGATGAACCGCGCCACGGTGGCCCGGGCGTCCTCGAAGGCGTCGGTGGCCTCCTCGGCGAGCTGGTGCGCGCCCCGGTGCACGGCGGCGTTGCGGACCTCGTAGAACTCGCGCTCGGCGTCCAGCACCTGGCGGGGCTTCTGCGAGGTCGCCCCGGAGTCGAGGTAGACCAGCGGGCGCCCGCCCCGGACGGTACGGGACAGCAGCGGGAAGTCCTTCTTGAGCTCCTCGGGAAGAAGAGCGCTGAGCGGGCCACCGTCCAGGGGCCGGCCGACAACAGAGGTCACTGCGATGCGCCTGCCTTCGTGAACTTCTCGTACCCCTCGTTCTCCAGCAGATCGGCGAGCTCGGAGCCGCCCTCCGCCACGATGCGGCCGGCCGCGAAGACGTGCACGAAGTCCGGCTTCACGTAGCGCAGGATGCGGGTGTAGTGAGTGATCAGCAGCACCCCGGTGTCACCCGCCGAGCCGAACCGGTTGACGCCCTCGGAGACGACCTTCAGCGCGTCGACGTCCAGACCGGAGTCGGTCTCGTCGAGCACCGCGATCTTGGGTTTGAGCAGTTCGAGCTGGAGGATCTCGTGGCGCTTCTTCTCGCCACCGGAGAAGCCCTCGTTGAGGTTGCGCTGGGCGAAGGCGGGGTCGATCTGCAGCTGCGACATCGCCCCCTTCATCTCCTTGGCGAAGTCCCGCAGCTTGGGAGCCTCTCCCCGGACGGCCGTCATGGCGGTGCGCAGGAAGTTCGACACCGACACCCCCGGGACCTCCACGGGGTACTGCATCGCGAGGAACAGCCCGGCCCGGGCCCGCTCGTCGACGCTCATCGCGAGGACGTCCTCGCCGTCGAGCGTGACCGAACCGCTGGTCACGGTGTACTTCGGGTGACCGGCGATCGCGTAGGCGAGCGTGGACTTGCCGGAGCCGTTGGGCCCCATCAGCGCGTGGGTCTCGCCGGCCCGGACGGTGAGGTCGACGCCGCGCAGGATCTCCTTGGCGCCGTCGGTGCCGCCGTCGACGGAGACGTGCAGGTCGCGGATCTCAAGCGTGGCCATCTATGACTCCCTGAACTCGGACGGGGGTGTGAGCGAGACGTACACCGTGTCGTCCTCGATCTTCACTCGGTAGGTGGGCACCGGCTGGGTGGCCGGCGGGTTGGTGGGCTTGCCGGTCCGCAGGTCGAAGCAGGACCCGTGCAGCCAGCACTCGATGGTGTGGTCGAAGATCTCGCCCTCGGAGAGCGGGACCTCCGCGTGCGAGCAGACGTCGCGGAGCGCGAACACCTCGTCGCCGGTGCGGACCAGCGCGACCGGGGTGTCGCCGATCTCCACGCCGAGGGCGCCCTCGTCGGGGACCTCGCTGAGCGGGCAGGCCTCGACGAAGTCGTCCTGGGCGGCCGTCTCCCCGTGCCCGGTGTCCCGGCTCATCGGACCCGCTCCTGCTCCAGCCCCTTGCCCTTGTCCAGCTCGGCCTCCACGGCGGCCTCGACCTGCTCGCGGATCTCCGGGACCTCGATGCGCTCGATGAGCTGGCCGAGGAAGCCGCGCACGACCATGCGCCGTGCCTGGTCATAGGGGATGCCGCGGGCCTGCAGATAGAAGGTGTGCTCGTCGTCCAGCCGGCCGCTGGTGCTGGCGTGCCCGGCGCCCTGGATCTCCCCGGTGAGGATCTCCAGGTTGGGCACGGAGTCGACGCGGGTGCCGTCGCTCAGCACCAGGTTGCGGTTGAGCTCGTAGGTGTCGGTGCCCTCGGCCTCGGCGCGGATCAGCACGTCGCCGATCCAGACCGCGTGGGCGTCCTGGCCCTGCAGGGCACCGCGGTAGTCGACCCGGCTGCGGCAGTTGGGCAGCTGGTGGTCCACGAACAGCCGGTGCTCCAGGTGCTGGCCGGCGTCGGTGAAGTACACGCCGTACAGCTCGGCGTTGCCGCCCGGGCCGGCGTAGGAGATCGAGGGGACGATCCGGACCAGGTCGCCGCCGAGGGTGATGGTGTAGCTGGTGAAGGTGGCGTCCTTGGCCAGGCGGGCGTGGTGGTGGGTGAGATGCACGCTGTCGTCGGCCCAGTTCTGCAGGCTGATCACCGACAGCGAGGCGCCCTCGCCGACGGCGAACTCGACGTTGCCGGCGTACGTCGCCGAACCGGCGTGGTCGAGCACCACCGTGGCCTGGGCCAGCGGCTCGACGATCACGGTGATGTGGCCGTACACGGCCCCGCTCGCGTCCTCGCCGCGCAGCCGCAGCACGGTCGGCGCGGAGGCGATGGCCTCCTGCGGCACCGTGACCACGGTCGCCTCGGTGAAGGAGGAGTACGCCTGCGCGCTGACCCGGTCGGCCGGGACGTAGGACCGGCCGATCCGGGGGTCCTCACGGCCGACGGTCTCCACCGTCACCTCGGGCGCGGCGTCGGCCTCCACCAGCAGCTTGCCGTCCGGCGAGGCCTTCCCGTCGTGCAGGCCGCGCAGGCGGCGCAGCGGGGTGAACCGCCACTCCTCCTCGCGGCCGGTCGGCACCACGAAGTCCGCGACGTCGTACGACGCGTGCTCGTGCAGCGTCGACAGCGGCTTGACATCGAGCCCCATCAGCCGACGGCTCCTTCCATCTGAAGCTCGATCAGCCGGTTGAGCTCGAGCGCGTATTCCATCGGCAGTTCACGGGCGATCGGCTCCACGAAGCCGCGCACGATCATCGCCATCGCCTCTTCCTCGGTCATGCCGCGGCTCATGAGGTAGAACAGCTGGCTCTCCGAGACCTTGGAGACGGTCGCCTCGTGCCCCATCTCGACGTCGTCCTCGCGGACGTCGACGTAGGGGTAGGTGTCGGACCGGCTGATCTGGTCGACGAGCAGCGCGTCACAGCGGACCGTGGACTTGGAGTGCGTGGCGCCCTCCTGGATCTGGACCAGACCGCGGTAGGAGGTGCGGCCGCCGCCGCGGGCCACCGACTTCGACACGATCGTCGAAGAGGTGTTGGGGGCGGCGTGCACCATCTTGGCGCCCGCGTCCTGGTGCTGGCCCTCGCCGGCGAACGCGATCGACAGGGTCTCGCCCTTGGCGTGCTCACCGAGCAGGTAGACCGCCGGGTACTTCATGGTGACCTTGGAGCCGATGTTGCCGTCGACCCACTCCATGGTGGCGCCCTCGTAGCAGACGGCGCGCTTGGTCACCAGGTTGTACACGTTGTTCGACCAGTTCTGGATGGTCGTGTACCGGCAGCGGGCGTCCTTCTTGACGATGATCTCGACGACCGCCGAGTGCAGCGAGTCCGACTTGTAGATCGGCGCCGTGCAGCCCTCGACGTAGTGCACGTAGGCGCCCTCGTCGACGATGATCAGCGTCCGCTCGAACTGGCCCATGTTCTCGGTGTTGATCCGGAAGTAGGCCTGCAGCGGGATCTCGACGTTCACGCCCGGCGGCACGTAGATGAACGAGCCACCCGACCAGACCGAGGAGTTCAGCGCGGCGAACTTGTTGTCGCCCACCGGGATGACCGTGCCGAAGTACTCCTGGAAGATCTCCGGGTGCTCGCGGAGGGCCGTGTCGGTGTCGAGGAAGATGACACCCTTCTCCGCCAGGTCCTCGCGGATCTGGTGGTACACGACCTCGCTCTCGTACTGCGCGGCCACGCCGGCCACCAGGCGCTGCTTCTCCGCCTCGGGGATGCCCAGCTTGTCGTAGGTGTTCTTGATGTCCTCGGGCAGGTCCTCCCAGGACTCGGCCTGCTTCTCGGTGGAGCGGACGAAGTACTTGATGTTGTCGAAGTGGATGTCGCTGAGGTCGGAGCCCCAGGTCGGCATCGGCTTCTTCCCGAACAGCCGGAGCCCCTTGAGGCGCAGGTCCAGCATCCACTCGGGCTCGTTCTTCTTGGCCGAGATGTCGCGGACGACGTCCTCGGACAGGCCACGGCGCGCGGAGGCGCCGGCCGTGTCGGAGTCGGACCAGCCGAACTTGTAATTTCCAAGCCCGTCCAGCTCGGGGTGGGCTGTCGTGGTCATAGGGAGGTCCTCCCGGACTCCTCGTGATCGTGTGGTTCCGATGCGGAGGGATCACCCTCCGCACCACCCGCCGGCCCAGGGACCGGGGGATCGGCCGGCGCGCTCGGGCTGACGTGGGTCGTGCAGACCCCGTCGCCGTGCGCGATGGTCGCAAGTCTCTGCACCGGAGTGCCCAGCAGCCGGCCGAAGGCCTCGGTCTCGGCCTCGCACAGCTGCGGGAACTCCGCGGCGACGTGCTCGACCGGGCAGTGCTGCTGGCAGAGCTGCTGGCCGCCGGCCAGCGGCCCCCTGCCGGGCGCCTGGCTCGCCGAGGCCGCGTAACCGTCCCCGGACAGCGCCTCGGCCAGCACCCGGACCCGCTGCTGCGGGGTCGCCGCGTGCACCACCGGCTCCAGCCGGCGTTCGAGGTCGGAGATCTGCCGCCGGGCGAACTCCGCCACGGCCTCCTCCCCCGCCGTCTCGGCGAGGAACCGAAGCGCGCTGGTCGCCAGGTCATCGTAGGCGTGGACGAAGGTGCTGCGCCCGGCGTCGGTGATGGCGAACAGCTTCGCCGGCCGGCCCCGGCCCCGGTGGGCCTGCGGCCGTGCCCGCCTGATCTCGATGAGCTCCTCGGCGAGCAGCGCGTCGAGGTGCCGGCGCACCGCCGCGGGGGTCAGCCCGAGCCGTTCACCCAGGTTCGAGGCGGTGACCGGGCCGTGCTCGAGAATCAGGCGCGCCACCCGGGCGCGGGTGTCGCGTTCGGCGTGGCCGCCGTGCGGCACCGCCGGCGAGGGCACGCCGGAGGCCGGCGCGGTGGCCGGTACCTGCGTCGTCGTCTCCCTCACGTTTTTCACAACATCAGTGTGGCCTAATTCCTTCCCCGCGCACAAACGAAGCAAGGTGTTGTCACTCACTCAGGCAAGCCTTACCTCGCTCCGGTCCGGCTCCGGCTCCGGCTCCGGCGGGAGATCGTTACCGGGTCAGCGCGGGATCAGCCGCGGGAGCACCACGGCCGGGCAGGGCACGGCACGCAGGATCTTCAGTGACATGTCCCCCATGAACACCTTACGCAACGGAGCGCCCTCGCTGGAGGCGACGACCAGCGCGTCGCCCGGCGACCAGCCGGTGGCGGCGATCGCCCGGGCCACGTCGGGCCCCTGGACGACCTCGGTCTGGATCTGCTCCGGGCTCAGGGCGCTGCCGTCGGCCGCCTCCTGGGCCGCCAGGGCCAGCTCCGACTCGTAGCGGTCCACCATCCGGCGGTGCTGCTCCTCGGCCAGCCGGGCGGCGCGGCCGGTCGCGGCGTGCTCCACGGCGACGGTCAGCAGCCGCAGCGGGACCCCCCGGGCGGCGGCGATCCGGGCGGCGAAGCCCACCGCCTCCGCGCTGCCGGGCCGCCGCAGGTAGGCGACGGTGATCCGGTCGAAGCCGGCCAGCCGGCGCCCGGCGTAGTTCTTCGGCGCCACCAGGACCGGGACCGTCGAGCCGTGCAGCAGCTGGTCGGCCGTGCTCCCGAGGGAGATCCCGTGGCGGGGACCGGCCGGAGCGGACCCGATGACGATCAGATCGGACCTGGTCCTGCGGGCGAGGGCCGACAGGCCACGGCCGCTGCCCCGGTTGGCCCCCACGACGTAGTCCACCGAGGTGCCCTCGGGGAGCCCGGCCTGTTCCAGCACGCCCGCGGCCCCGTCGAGGGCCGCCCGGGCCTGGCCGTCGAGGTAGGCCTGCCACTCGGCGTCCGCGCCGCTCTCGGTGTGCCCGGCCGCGCCGGCGAGCGGGCGCACGCTCGCCACGGTGAGCGATCCCAGGGTGTGCCGCAGGACCACCCCGGCCAGGGCCAGGGCGTCCTCGCCGCTGTGATCCGGCTGGTAACCGGCGAGGATCCGTGAGCCGATCATCGCGCCCGTCCCTTCCCTGGTCGCCGGTGGTCCCCTGTGCTCCCGCCGTGCCGCCTCCATGCGGGCGGCGGGCGGCGCATGGAGGGCGTCCGGGGAGGACGGCCGGGGGGAGGTCGGCCGGCGAGGACACGCGTCGTGCGCAGCGCCCCCGCCGGGGTCCGGTGGTCCTACAGGGTGCTGGCCAGCGGCCAGGTGGCGTTCGGGGTGACGATGGTGCCCGCCGTGCCCGCCAGCAGGTGCTCGCACTCGTCCAGGCGCCCGATCGCGGCCATGCCCCCGGTGCGCTCCACGAACCCGCACAACGCCTCGATCGCCGGCTCCGCCGTGCCGTCCGGGACGAGCGCGCCGCGCAGCTCGTACGGCGTCGCGTGCCCGATGCGCTGCCGTCCGGGCGTGCCGGAGCGGCGCAGGAGCCCGGAGGCCGCGGTGAGGATCAGGAAGGCGTCCGCCTCGACGGCCTCGGCCAGCGCGGCCCCGCCGAGGTACTCGTCCAGGACGGCCTCGACGCCCTCGAGCCTGCCGGTGTCGTTGCGCACGACCGGGATGCCGCCCCCGCCCGCGCACACCACGACGGTGCCGGTCCGCAGCAGCCGGCGGATCAGCCTGATCTCGATCACCCGCTGCGGCCTGGGCGAGGGCACCACCCGCCGCCAGTACTGCCCGTCGGGCTTGACCGTCCAGCCGTTCTCGTGGGCGAGCTTCTCCGCCTCGGCCTGCTCGTAGACCGGCCCGACGAAGGTGGCCGGGTCGGCGAAGGCCGGGTCGAACGCCGACACCAGCGTCTGGTTGATCATCGCCGCGACCTGCCGGCCCGGCAGGGCGTTCTGCAGGGCCTGCAGGATCCAGTAACCGATCATGCCCTGGGTCTGCGCGCCGAGGGTGTCGAGCGGGTAGGGCCGGGTCAGCCCGAGGTCGTTGGCGCTCTGCACCGCCAGCACCCCGACCTGGGGGGCGTTCCCATGCGTGATCAGCAGCTCGTGCCGGTCGGCGAGCGGCGCCAGCGACCGGACCGCCCGCGTGACGTTGGTCCGCTGGACGTCCACGTCGGGCCGCTGGCCGCGCCCGAGCAGCGCGTCCTCCCCCAATGCGATCACTACCCGCATGTGCCCGTTCCCCCGTACGGCGTCGTCGGCTCCCGGCGCGGCGGTTCGTGGCCGTCCTGGTGTGGTGTGCCGAGCTCGCGGCCCCGGCCCCGGCCGCGCTGATGGTGGTGACTGATCGTGTGACGGTCGCCGGCCGCGTCCCGAAGCCCCTGCCCCCGGGCCGGCGACAGGAGTTGCGGTTCCCGCCGGGAACGCCGGTGAAACTCATGCCGATCAAGAACGCTCGGATCCCGGGCGCGTCTCCTCCCGGCGGCGCCTCCTGCCGTCGGCGTCTCCCCCGGCACGGCGACACGGAGGCGACGGCAACGGGCAGGTCGGCCCCTGATCAGGCCGCGGTCCCGCTTAGACTCCTTGGCATGACACCCCCCGGCCCGCGAGTCGCGCGATGACCGCCGTCGAGATGGCCATGCTGGTCAAGCGCTACGGCGCGACGACCGCGGTCGACGGGCTGTCGCTGACCGCCGAGCGGGGGCGGGTCACCGCGTTGCTCGGGCCCAACGGCGCCGGCAAGACCACGGCGATCGAGATCTGCGAGGGCTTCCGGCGGGCCGACGCGGGCACCGTACGGGTGCTGGGGCTCGATCCGGCCCGCGACGCCCGGGAGCTCAGGCCCCGGATCGGCGTGATGCCGCAGTCCGGCGGGGTGCCCACGACCGCCCGGGCCGGGGAGTTCCTGCGGCTGGTCGCGGCCTTCCACGCCCATCCGGTCGACCCCGCCGTGCTCCTGGACCGGCTGGGGCTGACCGGGCACGCCCGCACCCCGTACAAACGGCTGTCGGGCGGCCAGCAGCAGCGGCTCTCGCTGGCCGCCGCGCTGGTCGGCCGGCCCGAGCTGGTGTTCCTGGACGAGCCCACCGCCGGGCTCGACCCGCAGGCGCGGCACGTCACCTGGGAGCTGGTCGAGGAGCTGCGGGAGGCCGGCGTCGCCACCGTGCTCACCACGCACCACATGGACGAGGCCGAGCGGCTGGCCGACCAGGTCTTCGTCGTCGACCACGGCCGGGTGGTCGCCAGCGGTTCCCCCGCCGAGCTGACCGGCGCCGAGCGCCAGCTCCGCTTCCGGGCCCGGCCCGGCCTGGGGCTGGACGAGCTGCTGTCGGCGCTGCCGATCGGCAGTGCCGCCAAGGAGTCCCCCGCGGGCCACTACCTGATCGAGGGCGACCTGCAGCCCGAGCTGCTGGCCACGGTGACGGCCTGGTGCGCCTCCCACGGGGTCATGACCGAGGATCTGCGGATCGAACGCCGCACCCTGGAGGACGTCTTCCTGGAGCTCACCGGACGGGAGCTGCGCTCATGACGGCCCGCCCGGAAGGACCGCCCGTGACGACCTTCGCCCCCGCGCCCGGGGCGGCACCGCTGCCCGCGATGGTCGCCGCGCAGACCCGGTACGAGATCCGGGCGCTGCTGCGCAACGGCGAGCAGCTCCTGCTGACCCTGATCATCCCGGTGGTGCTGCTGGTGCTGTTCAGCGTCACCTCGCTGCTCGACCTGGGCACCGGCCACCGGGTGGACTTCCTCACGCCCGGCATCCTGGCGCTGGCGGTCATGTCCACCGCGTTCACCGGCCAGGCCATCGGCACCGGCTTCGAGCGCCGCTACGGCGTGCTCAAGCGCCTGGGCGCCACCCCGCTCCCCCGGTCCGGGCTGATCGCCGCCAAGACCATCACCGTGATCGTGGTGGAGGTCCTGCAGGCCATGGTGATCGCCGCGGTGGCGTTCGCGCTGGGCTGGCACCCGCACGGCGACCCGGCCACCGTGGCGCTGCTCCTGCTGCTGGGCACGGCCGCGTTCAGCGGCTTCGGCCTGCTGATGGCCGGGACGCTGCGCGCCGAGGCGACGCTGGCCGGCGCCAACCTGATCTACCTGCTGCTGCTGATGCTGGGCGGGGTGGTGTTCCCGCTGACCCAGTTCCCCTCGGGGGTACGCACCGTACTGGAGCTGCTGCCGATCTCGGCCCTGGCCGACGGGCTGCGCCAGGTCCTCCAGCACGGCGCGGTCCTGCCGGGCAGGGACCTGCTGGTGCTGGCCTGCTGGGCGGTCGCCGGGCTGCTGCTGGCCGCGCGGTTCTTCCGCTGGGAATAGCGGCCGTCCCGGGGCGGCTCTCCCGGTGGTCACGATCGCACCTGACTGAAAGAGGCACGTGATGGCGCTCGCCGACGCCCCCCGGTCCTACCAGCGGCCGTTCGGCCCGCGCGGGGCGCGCCGGGCGTTCTCGCTGGGCGCCGTGCCGCCGCCGGCGCTGGTGCTGCTGGGCGTGGTCTCGGTGCAGGTCGGCGCGGGCCTGGCCAAGCATCTGTTCGACCGGCTGCCGCCCGACGCCGTGGTGTTCATGCGGCTGCTCAGCTCCGCGATCGTGCTGTGCCTGGTGGCCCGCAGGGCGCTGCCCGGCATCCTGCGCTCGCACACCTGGCGGGATCTGGCCGTGGCGGCCGGGTTCGGGCTGACGCTGGCGCTGATGAACTTCTCGATCTACCAGTCGTTCTCCCGGATCCCCCTGGGCATCGCGGTGACGATCGAGTTCCTCGGCCCGCTGGCCATCTCGATCATGGCCTCCCGGCGCCCGCGCGACCTGCTGTGGGCCGCGCTGGCCTGCTGCGGGGTCCTGCTGCTGGCGCGCGGCGGAGGCCACGTCGATCCGGTCGGCATCGGGTTCGCGCTGCTGGCCGGGGCGTGCTGGGCCGCCTACATCGTGCTGAGCGCGTCGACCGGCCGCCGGTTCGCCGGCTCCACCGGGCTCGCCCTGGCCAGCCTGGTCGGCGCGGCGGTGATGCTGCCCCTCGGCGTCGCCCAGGGCGGCACGGCGCTGCTCAACCCCGAGCTGCTGCTCATCGGCGCGGGCGTCGGGCTGCTGTCCTCGGTGATCCCCTACACCCTGGAGCTGGAGGCGCTGCGCCGGATGCCCGCCCAGGTCTTCGGCGTCCTGATGAGCCTCGAGCCCGCGGTGGCCGCCCTGGTGGGCCTGGTGGTACTGGGCGAGGTGCTCGACGCCCGCGAGTGGGTGGCCGTCGGCTGCGTCATCCTGGCCTGTGTCGGCGCGACCCGCTCCGGCGGTACGCGGAGCCTCGACGCCTGACCCTGACCCGGATCCGGCGCCGGAACCTGACCCGGATCCGCGCACCGGCGGGCCGCTCATACGATGTGGACGTGCCTGAGCGATCCGAAACCCCGCTGATCAAGACCCGTGACGCGGTGTGGCGTCCCACCCCCGCGTCCATGCGGCTGCTGGCCGCGCTCGGAGTGATCGTCAACACCGGCATCATCGTCACCGGCGGGGCGGTGCGGCTCACCAAGTCCGGGCTCGGCTGCCCCACCTGGCCCAAGTGCACGGGCGACAGCCTGGTCCCGACCTCGCACAACGCGCACGCGGGGCTCAACCAGGCCATCGAGTTCGGCAACCGGCTGCTCACCTTCCTGGTGCTGGCCGTGGGCGTGCTGGTCTTCGTCGCCGCGCTGCGCCTGCTGCCGCGCCGCCGCGACGTCCTGCGGCTGGCGGCGATCCAGCCGCTCAGCGTCATCGCCCAGGCGATCATGGGCGCGATCACGGTGCTCACCAAGCTGCACCCGGCCACGGTCTCGGCGCACTTCCTGATGTCGATCGCGCTGCTGGCCGCCGCGGTCTGGCTCTACGTGCGGACCACCGAGGGCGACCGGGCCCCGCGGCCGCTGGTGCGCGGCGAGCTGGTCTGGCTGGGCCGGGGGCTCCTCGGGGTGGTGGCGGTCCTGCTGCTCCTCGGCACCATCGTGACGGGCACCGGGCCGCACGCCGGCGACGACGAGGCCCGGCGGTACGGCTTCGACATCGAGCACGTGGCCCAGTTGCACGCCGACGCGGTGTGGCTGACAGTCGGCCTGACGTTCGCGCTGCTGCTCGGGCTGCGGCTCACCGGAGCGCCCGCCCGGGCCCAGACGTGGGCCCTGGTGCTGCTGCTGGTGGAGCTGTCCCAGGGCGCGATCGGCTACATCCAGTACTGGACCAACGTGCCGCCGGTCCTGGTCGGCGCGCACATGCTCGGCGCCGCGCTGGTCTGGATCGCCGCCCTCCGGGTCCTCTTCGCCCTCCGCGAGCGCGGCCCGGTCCCCGCCCCGCCATCCCCGCACCCCACCCCGCCGTCTCCAGACCCCTCGCCGGCCGCCGAGGACTCCCCCATCACCACCACCTGACCCCACACCCTCCGTGATCACACAGCGAGGTGGGCGGTCACGCAGGGAAGAGGGGGCAGGGGTCAGCGGCCCTTGCGGAGGAAGGCGCGGAGCCGGTCCAGGGGCCAGGTGTTGATGACGTCGTCGGGGGTGAGCCAGCCGCGCTGGGCGGTGCCGACGCCGTAGCGCAGGTTGCCCAGGTGCCCGACGGCGTGCGCGTCACTGTCGATCGAGAACTTCACGCCGTGCCGCAGGGCCCGGCGGATCAGGCCGGCGGGCAGGTCCAGGCGGTCCGGGAAGGCGTCGATCTCCAGCGCGGTGCCGGTGGCGGCGCAGGCCCTGAAGACCTCGTCCCAGTCGGCGTCCACCGGGGGGCGGCGGCCGATCAGCCGGGCCGTGGGGTGCCCGATGACGTTGACGTAGGGGTTCTCGCAGGCGGTGACGAACCGCCGGGTCATCTCCTCGGGGTCCTGGGTGAAGGCGGAGTGCACCGAGGCCACGCACAGGTCGAACCCGGCCAGGAAGCCGGCGTCCCAGTCGACCTCCCCGGCGGGGTCGATGTTGAGCTCCGTGCCGTGCAGCAGCGTCAGGTCCGGGAAACGCTCCTGCAGGGCCCGCACCGCCTCCCGCTGCGCGAGCATCTTCTCGTCGGTCATGCGCTGCATGTACAGGTTGGGCGCGTGATCGGTGATCGCGTAGTACTCGTGGCCGAGACCGGCGGCCGCGGCGACCATGTCCTGTAGCGAGGCGGTCCCGTCGGTGAGGTCGGTGTGGGTGTGCAGGTCGCCCCGCAGGTCGCCGACCTCGACCAGCCGCGGCAGTTCCCCCGCCAGGGCCGCCTGGATCTCCCCGCCGTCCTCGCGCAGGGTCGGCGGGATCCACGGCAGGCCCAGCCGCTGGTAGACCTCCTCCTCGGTGGCCGACACGACCAGGGCGCCCGACTCCACCTCGTAGAGCCCGTACTCCGACAGCTTGAGACCGGCCCGCACCGCGATCTCCCGGGTGCGGACGTTGTGCTCCTTGCTGCCGGTGAAGTACTGCAGCGCGGCCCCCCAGGACTCCAGCGGCACGACCCGCAGGTCGACCTGGAGGCCCTGGCCCCGTGCCCCGGTCCGGACGGAGGTCTTCTTCTCGCCCCGGACGATCACCTCGCTGACGTAGGGCAGCGTCGCGAAGGTCTCCATCAGCTCGGCCGAGGACGGCGCGGCGGCGAGGATGTCGATGTCGCCGATGGTCTCCCGCATCCGGCGCAGCGAGCCGGCGTAGGCGCAGCGCTCGGCGAGGGGGGCGAGGGCGGCGACGATCTCCTCGGCGAGCTCCGTCGCCTGGTCGATGAGCACCCGGCCGCCCGCCTGCTTCATCAGCTCGATGCCGCGCAGGATGTTGTCCTCCGACTTGGCGCCGAAGCCCTTCAGGTCGCGCAGCCGGCCGGCCGTGATCGCCTCCGCCAGCTCGGGCACCGAGGAGACGCCGAGCTCCTCGTAGAGCGCCAGCGCCTTCCTGGGCCCCAGCGTGGGGATCGCGGTGAGGGCGCGCACCCCGGCCGGGATCTGGGCGCGCAGGTCCTCGACCTGCCTGATCGTGCCGGTGGCGTTGTAGTCCAGGATCTTCTTGGCGATCGCGTCGCCCACGGTCGGGATCTTCTTGAGCTGGCCGAGGCTCAGCCGGGAGACGTCCTCGGGATAGCCGGCGATCGCCCGTACGGCCTTTTCGTACGCCCGGATCTTGTACGCCTCACCCCCCGTGATGGACAGCAGATCGGCCAGTTCCTGGAGAAGGTCCGCAACCTCGTCGTTAGCCCGCGCCATGGCCCGGAGTCTAGGAGTTCGGGGTGACAGTGGGCACGGTCCGGGCCGGGGGCGTGTCCTCGCGGGTGACGCTAGGGGGAGAGCGGGGGGCCGTACGGCCGGGCGGGCGGCACCGGCCGGAAGGCGGTCGGGCCGCCGTGCGCCCAGGGCGGCACCTGCGGGCGCCGCGGCGGGGGCACGTCGCGGCGGAACCGGTCCAGCGCGTCCCGCATCAGCTCCAGCAGGGCGCGCTGCCGCTGCTCGAACCAGCCCTGTTCGGCCAGGCCCCGGTCGGCGCGCTGGTGCAGCAGCGCGAGCTCGGTGGCGGCCAGCTGGTAGTTGGCCATGTCCCGCCGGCCCGCCGCGCCGCCGACCTGGCGGGCCCAGCGCCGGGCGTCCTTGCGGGCCGGCAGCCGGCCGAGCATCTGCACGTCCAGCGGGCTGACCAGGCCGGTGCCGCCGTACCTCGGCAGGTAGGTGCCGATGAGCCGGACCATGTGGCGCCGCTCCCAGATGACCACGCCCACGAGCAGGGCCAGGATGCACAGGTCGAAGAGGTAGACCACGATGAGGCCCCGGTAGCCGAAGGTGGTGGACCCGTTCCACAGCCCGTGCAGGACCATGGCGGCGAGCAGGCCGCCGATCGGGGCGAGCCACCGCCCCACGGTGCGCCTGCCCGTCGCGGCGTACGCCACGCCCAGCCCGGTCATCGCGGTGAACAGCGGGTGCCCGAAGGGGGCGAGCACGCTGCGCAGGATGAAGACCGCCTCGAGCTGGTGGCCGCCCCCGGCGTCGAAGGCCTTCATGTAGTAGGCGACGTTCTCCATCATCGCGAAGCCGAGCGCGACCATCGCCGCGTAGATGATCCCGTCGGTGAGGTTGTCGATCTCGGTGCGGCGGAACCACAGCAACCCGAACAGCACCGCGCCCTTGAACGACTCCTCGATGATCGGCGCCCCCACGGTGGCGGTGAGGAAATGGCCCTGCTCGGTGCCGAACCGCGGCTGGGTGAGGTATTCGTACCCGTAGGTGTTGAGGATCAGCGCGCCCAGCACCGCCACCCCGGCGCCCCACATGAACGCGAAGACCAGGTCGCGCCAGGGTTCGGGCTCCAGCCGGTCCAGCAGCAGCACCAGGGAGACCAGCAGCGGCACCGGCAGCACCGCCATGATCACGCCGACGGCGAACCCGGCGGCCCCTCCGGTCAGCGCGTACAGCCCGAGCGCGACGAGCGCGCAGGCGGAAGTGATCGCGAGGCCGGTCATCAGGCCGATCGGGGGACGTCCGGGGACCCGCCCCGCCAGCACAGCCTTCGGGTCAACACGCGCCATGGGCGCGAGCGTAGTCCAACCGTCCCGGGCCGTCTGTGTCAGCCGTGTTTCAGCGGAAGAGCGGATCGATGGCGACCGCGGCGAACAGCAGCGCCAGGTAGACGTTGGAGAGGTGGAAGAACCGCATCGGGCGCAGCGCCACCCCGGTGGC
Source organism: Actinomadura scrupuli (assembly GCF_050971785.1). Classification (NCBI taxonomy): domain Bacteria; kingdom Bacillati; phylum Actinomycetota; class Actinomycetes; order Streptosporangiales; family Thermomonosporaceae; genus Actinomadura; species Actinomadura scrupuli. Next base: position 999,564 of record NZ_JBPCCU010000003.1, read on the forward strand.
CCCCGCCCGGACGTGGGCGAGCAGCCGGTGCACCTCCGCCAGCACGACCACGCCGAGCACGGCGGCGACGGCCCCGTAGACGACGCTCATGCCGGCGACCGGCCACAGGGCCAGCGAGCACAGGACGGTGGCCCAGGTGTACAGCACGCTCTGCACGATCACCTGGCGCTCGGTGGCGACCACCGGGAGCATCGGGACCCCGGCGATCCGGTAGTCCTCGCGGTAGCGCATCGCGAGGGTCCAGGTGTGCGGCGGCGTCCAGAGGAACACCACCCCGAACAGCACGAACGGGGTCCAGGCCAGGCCACCGGTGATCGCGGACCAGCCAATGAGGACCGGCATGCACCCGGCGATCCCGCCCCACACGACGTTCTGCGAGGTCCGGCGCTTGAGCAGCAGCGAGTAGACGAAGATGTAGAACAGGATCGCGGACGCCGACAGCGCGGCGGCGAGCACGTTCACCGTGAGCAGGAAGCCGGCCGTCGACAGCACCGCCAGCGTGACCCCGAAGATCAGCGCTTCCCGGGGGCTGACCTGGGCGCGGGCCAGCGGCCGGCGCCGGGTCCGGCGCATCTTGGCGTCGATGTCCCGGTCGATGTAGCAGTTGATGGCGTTGGCCGCGCCGGCCGACAGGGTGCCGAAGACCAGCGTCGCCAGCGCCGTGCCGAGCGGCGGCAGCCCCCCGGCCGCCAGGAACATCACCGGCAGCGTCGTGATCAAGAGCAGCTCGATGACCCGCGGCTTGGTCAGTGCCACGTAGGCGCGGACGAGCGCGCCGAGGGGCCGGTCGCCGGGGACCGGCTCCGGTGGCGCCTGCGGGGGCACCTCTTCTGCGTGCTCATTGCTGAGCTTGTTACTGAGCACCGTCACAGCGGGTCCACGTCCACCTGTTTATGTCGTTGCGATTCTCGCCCGTCCAAGGCCGGGAGAGGCCGGGCGACAGGGCAGGTCGCTGGAGAGCCTGCCTCTCGTCATCGTGGCCACCGGCCGGCAATCGCAGCAGCGGCGGTGACCGCGCACTCACTGTAGTCCGCACCTTCACCGGATCGAGCACCGGGTCGCCGGGCACGCCGTTCCGGCGGGTGACCTCGGCTCACCCCGAAGATCACCCAGGTGGGGGGTTAGCCGCGGAACCGATCGGGCAAGTGTGGGAGTGCGACTTCGGGGCAGGCACCGCGTGCCGTCGGTGCGGCCTTCTTCTGAGTAGGCTGGGACCGGCGGAACGTGATCCCCCGCAGGTGACGAGACGGGCCGCCGACATTGGACGACCAGGTTGAGACCGCTCCCGGCGGTCCGCACGGTGAGCACCTGTTTCATGACCCACCAGCACATGATCGTGCTACGTGAAAATTTTCGGTTGGAGAGGAGCCTGAGGCTTCCGGTGGCTACGCAGTCCGAGATCAATACATTCGAATGGTCAGACCAGGACCGGCGGACCGTGGACGTGATCCGCGCGCTCGCCATGGACGCGGTCGAGAAGGCGGGCTCGGGTCACCCGGGCACGGCGATGAGCCTCGCGCCCGCCGCCTACCTGCTCTTCCAGCGGTTCCTCCGTCATGACCCGACCGACCCCGGCTGGCCGGGCCGGGACCGCTTCGTGCTGTCCGCCGGGCACTCGAGCCTGACCTTGTACATCCAGCTCTACCTGTCCGGGTACGGGCTGACGCTGGAGGACCTGGAGGCGCTGCGCACGTGGGGCAGCCTGACCCCCGGCCACCCCGAGCACGGGCACACCATCGGGGTGGAGACCACCACCGGGCCGCTCGGCCAGGGGCTGGGCAACGCGGTCGGCATGGCGATGGCGGCCCGCCGCGAGCGCGGCCTGTTCGACCCCGACGCCCCTCCCGGCGAGTCCCCGTTCGACCACACGATCTGGACGATCGTCTCCGACGGTGACCTCGAGGAGGGCGTCAGCCACGAGACCAGCGCCATCGCGGCCCACCAGCGGCTGGGCAACCTGGTGGCGCTGTGGGACGACAACCACATCTCGATCGAGGACGACACCAAGATCGCCTTCTCCGAGGACGTGGCCAAGCGGTACGAGGCGTACGGCTGGCACGTCCAGCGGGTGGACTGGACCGACGGCGACGACTACCACGAGGACGTCGAGGCGCTCGCCCGCGCGCTGGAGGCGGCCAAGGCGGAGACCGGCCGCCCCTCGTTCATCGCACTGCGCACGATCATCGGCTGGCCCGCGCCGAACAAGCAGAACACCGGCAAGGCGCACGGCTCGGCGCTGGGCGCCGACGAGGTGGCCGCCACCAAGGAGATCCTCGGCCAGGACCCGGCGAAGAGCTTCGACGTCCCCGAGGAGCTGCTGGCGCACGCCCGCGAGGTCGTACGGCGCGGCCGGGACCTGCGGGCCGAGTGGGACACCGGCTACCAGGCCTGGCGCGCCGCGCACGCCGAGCGGGCCGCCGAGTACGACCGGATCGCGGCGCGGCGGCTGCCCGACGGCTGGCAGGCCAAGCTGCCCGAGTTCGAACCGGGCAAGAGCCTCGCCACCCGCGCGGCCTCCGGTGAGGTGCTCACCGCGATCGGCCCGGTGCTGCCCGAGCTGTGGGGCGGCTCGGCCGACCTGGCGGAGAGCAACAACACCACGATGAAGGGCGAGCCGTCCTTCATCCCCGAGGAGTTCCAGACCAAGGAGTTCCCGGGCGACCGGTACGGCCGGACCCTGCACTTCGGCATCCGCGAGCACGGGATGGGCGCCATCCTCAACGGCATCGCGCTGCACGGCGGCACGCGGCCCTACGGCGGCACCTTCCTGGTCTTCAGCGACTACATGCGCCCGGCGGTACGGCTGGCCGCGCTGATGAAGCTGCCGGTCACCTACGTGTGGACGCACGACTCGATCGGCCTGGGCGAGGACGGCCCCACCCACCAGCCGGTGGAGCACCTGTGGGCGCTGCGGGCGATCCCCGGTCTGGACGTCGTACGCCCCGCGGACGCCAACGAGACCGCGGTCGCCTGGCGCACCATCCTGGAGCACACCGACCGGCCGGCCGGCCTCTGCCTGACCCGGCAGAAGCTGCCGGTCTTCGACCGCTCCGAGACCGCCGGGGCCGAGGGCACGGCCAAGGGCGGATACGTCCTGCTGGACGCCTCCGACGGCCAGCCGCAGGTGATCCTCATCGGCACCGGCAGCGAGGTGGAGATCGCCGTCGCCGCCCGCGAGGCGCTGGAGGCCGACGGGGTGCCCACCCGCGTGGTGTCCATGCCGTGCGTCGAGTGGTTCGAGGCGCAGGACGAGGCGTACAAGCAGCAGGTGCTGCCGCCCTCGGTGCGCGCCCGCGTCTCGGTGGAGGCCGGCGTCGCGCTGGGCTGGCGCACCTACGTCGGCGACCTCGGCGAGTCGGTCAGCCTGGAGCACTTCGGCGCCTCGGCCGACTACAAGACCCTGTACCAGCAGTTCGGTTTCACCGCCGACAACGTGGCCATCGCCGCCCGGGCCAGCCTCACCAAGGCCGGGCAGACCGGGCACGGCTCGACCACCGGCAACTGAGGAGAGACTCGTGAGCGACATCCTGAACAAGCTCTCTGCCGAGGGCGTATCCATCTGGCTGGACGACATCAGCCGTGAACGGCTGCAGAGCGGCAACCTCGAGCAGCTGCTCCGGAAGAAGAACGTCACCGGGGTGACCTCCAACCCGACGATCTTCGCCAAGGCGCTGAGCAAGGGCTCCGCCTATGACGAGCAGGTGCACGACCTGGCCGTCCGCGGCGTCGACGTGGGCGAGGCCTCCCGGGCCATCACCACCTACGACATCCGGTGGGCCGCGGACGTGCTGCGGCCCGTCTACGACCGCACCGAGGGCCAGGACGGCCGGGTGTCGATCGAGGTCGACCCCCGGCTGGCCCTCAAGACCGACCCGACCGTCGCCGAGGCGCGCGCGCTGTGGTGGATGGTCGACCGGCCCAACGTGTTCATCAAGATCCCGGCGACGCTGGCCGGCCTGCCCGCCATCACCGCGGTGCTGGCCCAGGGCATCAGCGTGAACGTGACGCTGATCTTCTCCCTCGAGCGCTACGGCCAGGTCATCGAGGCCTTCTTCGCCGGGCTCGAGCAGGCCCGGGCCAACGGCCACGACCTGTCGAAGATCGCCTCGGTGGCGTCCTTCTTCGTCAGCCGGGTCGACAGCGAGATCGACAAGCGCCTCGGCAAGATCGGCTCGGACGAGGCCGAGGCGCTCAAGGGCAAGGCGGGCATCGCCAACGCCCGGCTCGCCTACGCGCTGTACGAGGAGAAGTCCGCCTCGGACCGCTGGAAGGCACTGGCCGCGGCCGGGGCCCGGCCGCAGAAGCCGCTGTGGGCCTCCACGGGGGTCAAGGACCCGGCCTACCCCGACACGATGTACGTCGACGAGCTGGTCGCGCCGGGCACGGTCAACACCATGCCGGAGGCGACCCTCGACGCGGTGGCCGACCACGGCCGGCTGCGCGGCGACGCCGTCGCGGGCACCTACGACGAGGCCCGGGAGCTGTTCGGCCGGCTCAAGGACCTCGGCGTGGACTACGACGACGTGGTCCGGGTCCTCGAGGAGGAGGGCGTCGAGAAGTTCGAGACCTCCTGGAACGAGCTGCTCGCCACGGTCAAGAAGGAGCTGGAGGACAAGGCCCGATGACCTCGGTGGTGACGGCGGGCGGAGTCTCGGTCACCACGCGCGATGTCGTCGAGGAGGCCCAGTCGGTGCTCGACCGCCTCGTCTCCGACGGGGTGCCCGCCGCACTGACCAACGGCAGCACGCACCTGTGGGGGCCGGACGCGGTCTCCACGGCGTCCCGGCGCCTGGGCTGGCTCAACGCGCCGGACGGCTCCCGTGCGCTGCTCCCCGAGCTCGCCGGGCTGCGCCCGGAGGGCCTGGACCATGTGGTGCTGTCCGGCATGGGCGGCTCGTCGCTGGCCCCCGAGGTGATCACCCGCACGGAGGGCGTCGAGCTCACCGTGCTGGACACCACGGACCCGCGTCAGGTGACGCGGGTCCTCGGGGACCGGCTCGAGCGCACGGTCCTGGTGGTGTCGAGCAAGAGCGGCGGCACCGTCGAGACCGACAGCCACCGGCGGATCTACGAGCGGGCGTTCCGGGACGCCGGGATCGACCCGGCCGGGCGGATCATCGTGGTCACCGATCCCGGCTCGCCGCTGGAGTCGGCCGCGCGTGCGGCCGGCTACCGGGTGGTGCTGGCCGACCCGGACGTGGGCGGCCGCTACAGCGCGCTCACCGCGTTCGGGATGGTGCCGAGCGCGCTGGCCGGGGCGGACGTCTCCCGGCTGCTGGACGAGGCGGCGGACCTGTCCCCGGCGCTGCGCCAGCCCTACGACAACCCGGCGCTGGCACTCGGCGCCGCGCTCGGCGCGTCGGTGCTGACCGGGCGGGACAAGCTCGTCATCGCCGACCACGGCTCGGGGATCATCGGCTTCGGCGACTGGGCCGAGCAGCTGATCGCCGAGTCGACCGGCAAGGAGGGCAAGGGCATGCTGCCGGTGGTGGTCGAGGGCGTGGACGCCCCCGGCTTCGCGGCCACCGAGGACGTCCGGCGGGTCATGCTCGGCTCACGCCCGGACGAGCCGGCCCCCGGCCGCGACCCCGGGCTCAGCGTGTCCGGGCCGCTCGGCGCCCAGTTCCTGCTCTGGGAGTACGCCACGGCGGTGGCCGGGCGGGTGATCGGCGTCAACCCGTTCGACCAGCCCAACGTGCAGGAGTCGAAGGACAACACCGCGTCGCTGCTGCGCGGCGTCGAGGACGGCCAGTCCCCCACGGTGATCGCGGGCTCGCCCGCCTTCGCCGAGGGGGCGGTCGAGGTGCACGCGGCCGGTGACCTGCTCAAGGGCGCCAAGGACCTGGGCGAGGTCTTCGACATCCTGCTGTCGGCGGTGCCGGAGCGCGGCTATCTCGCGATCATGGCCTACCTGGACCGGGTCGGGGAGTCCGCCGCGGAGGGGCTGCGGCCACTGCTGGCCGCCCGCGCCGCGGACGTGCGCAGGGTCGCCGCCCCGGTGACGTTCGGCTGGGGGCCGCGGTTTCTGCACTCGACCGGCCAGTACCACAAGGGCGGCCCGCAGAACGGCGTGTTCGTGCAGCTCACCGGGGACGTCCGCCAGGACGTCCCGGTGCCGGGCAGGCCGTACACGCTCAAGGCGCTCCAGCTGGCCCAGGCCTTCGGTGACCTGCGGGCGCTGCGCTCGCGGGGGCGCCCGGCGGTGCGCGTCCACCTGCGCCACCGGGCCGAGGGACTGGCCCAGCTGCTGACGGCCCTGAAACATTGACCCGGCACGGCCGAGGCGCCGCACGATCCGGGATCGTGCGGCGCCTCGCGTTCGGCCACCCAAACGAACACCGGTAGATCTCGATATGTCAGAAGATGGTGCAGAAGGTCGCGCCAGACCCCTTTCCCCTGGAACGATTGGGGCGAGGAGGCATGTGGTGAACGGTGTCGATGTACTGACCCGGGGCGATGTGCTGGAGTCTGCCCTGCAGGCCCGGGACTACCTGGTGACGTGCGGTGTGCCCGCGGCGCTCGCCGCCAAGGACCCCCGGCTGTGGGGAAGGCGGGCGGTCGACCACAACAGGCTGGGCTGGCTGGACCTGCCCAGCGCCTCCCGGGAGCTCCTCGACCGGCTCGAGGGCCTGATCGCCGAGGTCCGCCAGGCGGGACTCGACCACATCGTGCTGGTCGCCGTGGGCGCCGACGGCCTGGCGGCGCAGTCGATCGCCAGCAGCGCCTCGGTGGCGCTGACCGTCCTCGACGGTGCCGACTCGGCCGCGCTGGGCATGGCCCTCACCAAGCTCGACCGGACCCTGGTGGTGCTGTCCTGCAAGCAGGGCGTCTCGATCGAGGGCGACGCCTACCGGCGGATCTTCGAGCAGGCCTTCCGCGAGCACGGCCTGCCGGAGCGGGAGATCGCCGGCCGGTTCCTCGTCATCACCGACCACGACAGCCCGCTGGACGACTTCGCCCGCGAGTGCGGCTACCGCCTCGGCCTGACCGACCCCTTCCTGCCGGGCCACTTCGGCGCGCTGTCGGCGTACGGCGTCGTGCCCGCCGCGCTGGCCGGCGCCGACGTGGGCGCCGTCCTGGACCAGGCCGCGGCCGCGCTGCCCTCCCTGACCCGCTCGGAGGACAACCCGGGCCTGCTGCTCGGCTCGATCCTCGGCGGCTGTGCCAACCACGACCGCGACGGCACCGTCCGGGACAAGTTCGTCCTGCGCGAGACCGGCGGGGCCACCGCGCTCTCCGGCTGGATCACCCAGCTGGTCGCCACCGCCACCGGCAAGCAGGAGCGGGGCATCCTGCCCTTCGATCCGGCGGGCCGGCCGCCCGCGGGCTCGTCCGCGGACGTGCACGGCGTGACGCTCAACCCGGCCAGCTCCCCCAACCCCGACGCCGACACCTCGCTGTGGGCGCCGCTGGGCGCGCAGTTCGTGATCTGGGAGTACGCCACCGCCGTGGCCGGCTGGCTGATGGGGGTCAACCCCTTCGAGACCTCCGCCGACATGACCCGCGAGGTCGAGACCGACGCCGCCCGGCTCCTGCACGAGTCCGGCGACGGGCCGCTGCCGGCGGGCGAGCCGTCGTTCGTCGACGACGGGATCGCGGTCTACACCGACCTGTCCCCCGCGTCCGGGCCGTACGGCGCCCTGACCCTCGCCGGGGTGGTGGGCGCCCTCACCCGCGGCATCCCGCCGCTGGGGTACCTCTCGATCATGACCTACCTGTCCGGTGACTTCTCCGGCCGCTATCTCGCGCCGAGCCTGGCCCGGCGGACCCAGCGGCCGGTGACCTACGGCCCGGGACCGGGCTACCTGCACGGCACCGGCACCTTCCACAAGCAGGGGCCGGGCGGCGGGGTGTTCCTGGTGGTGACCGGCAGCGTGCTGACCGACCGGGCGGTCCCCGGCAGGCCGTACACCCTGGGCAAGCTCCAGCAGGCACGGGCCCTGGCCGACGTGCGGGCCCTGCGCCGCCGGGGCCTGCCCGTGGTCTGGCTGCACCTGCGCGACCCCGTGGAGGGGTCCGGCCGGCTCGCGCAGGCCGTCCGGGAGGCGCCGTGAGCGCCCGCCCCGCACGCGTCCGCGCCGGAAACCCCACATATGCCGATCATGTGATTTCCGGGCCGGGATAGGGTGGGAGGAAGACAGGCACGGGGGTGCGGCGCGGGGGGACAGAGCGTGACCGTCCGCAGCGTACGCCCGGCGACGTTCGACCGCCGATCCCGTTGACCGGCATTCCGAACGACGGTCCGGAGAAGGGCGTGAAGCCGATGGTGACCGGGAACGTCACCCAAGACATCACCGATCGTGACGGCCGATCCGGGGACGATCCGTCGCCGGGCCGGCCGCGGCGCACCACCCGGACGCCGGGGGCGGCCCGCGCGCCGCGCAGGCAGCGTGGACCCGCCCCCCGCCAATGTCCCGACAACCGATGGGCGGGCGACGCCCGACGGCTGGAAGCCGCCCAGAAAGGACGGGCATGAGGCCGCCCGCTTCAGACATCTCATCCAACAACCCGCTGCGCGATCCGCGGGACAAGCGCATCCCCCGGGTGGCCGGGCCGTGCGTGCTCGTGCTGTTCGGCGTGACCGGTGACCTTTCCCGCAAGAAACTGCTCCCCGCCATCTACGACCTGGCCAACCGGGGGCTGCTGCCGCCCGGTTTCTCGCTGGTGGGCTTCGCCCGCCGCGACTGGGAGAACCAGGACTTCCGGCAGGTCGCCTACGAGGCGGTCAAGGAGCACGCGCGCACGCCGTTCCGGGAGGAGGTCTGGACCCACCTGTCGGAGGGCATGCACTTCGTGCCGGGCGAGTTCGGCGACCCGGGCGCCTTCGACGCGCTGGCGATGGCGGTCAAGGAGCTCGACGAGAGCCGCGGCACCGGCGGCAACTACGCCTTCTACCTGTCGATCCCGCCCAAGGCGTTCCCCCAGGTCGTCGAGCAGCTGCAGCGTTCCGGGCTGGCCGAGCACGACGAGAAGTCCTGGCGCCGGGTGGTCATCGAGAAGCCGTTCGGTCACGACCTGGCCAGCGCACAGGAGCTCAACAACATCGTGCACAAGGTCTTCCCCGAGGAGTCAATCTTCCGGATCGACCACTACCTCGGCAAGGAGACGGTGCAGAACATCCTGGCGCTGCGCTTCGCCAACTCCATGTTCGAGCCCATCTGGAACCGCTCGTACGTCGACCACGTCCAGATCACCATGGCCGAGGACATCGGCATCGGCGGCCGGGCCGGCTACTACGACGGCATCGGCGCGGCGCGGGACGTCATCCAGAATCACCTGCTGCAGCTGCTGGCGCTGACCGCGATGGAGGAGCCCACCTCCTTCGGCGCGCAGGCCGTGCGGATGGAGAAGGCGAAGGTGCTGTCGGCGGTGCAGTCCCACGGCGACCTGGGGCTGGTCACCGCCCGCGGCCAGTACGCCGCCGGCTGGCAGGGCGGCATGAAGGTGAAGGGGTACCTCGAAGAGGACGGCATCCCCAGCGGTTCGATCACCGAGACCTACGCCGCCATCAAGCTGGAGATCGACTCCCGGCGGTGGGCCGGGGTCCCGTTCTACCTGCGCACCGGCAAGCGGCTGGCCCGGCGGTCGACCGAGGTGGCGGTCCAGTTCCAGCGCGCCCCGCACCTGCCGTTCTCGCAGACCGACACCGAGGAGCTAGGCCAGAACGCGCTGGTGATCCGGGTCCAGCCGGACGAGGGCATCACGGTGCGGTTCGGCTCCAAGGTGCCGGGGACCTCGATGGAGGTCCGTGACGTGAACATGGACTTCGCCTACGGCGAGTCCTTCACCGAGTCCTCCCCGGAGGCCTACGAGCGGCTGCTGCTGGACGTCCTCATCGGTGACCCCCCGCTGTTCCCCCGCCAGGAGGAGGTCGAGCTCTCCTGGGAGATCCTCGACCCGATCGAGGAGTACTGGGCCGCGCACGGCCACCCGGAGCAGTACCGTTCCGGTGGCTATGGTCCCGCCTCGGCGGACCTGATGATGGCCCGCGAGGGCCGCGCCTGGAGAAGGCTCTGACATGAACATCGACCTTGCGGACACCACCACCAGGCAGATCCAGAAGTCGCTGCGGCAGGCCCGTCACCTGATGGGCGGCCCGGCCGTCGGCATGGTGCTGACCCTGGTGATCGTCACCGACGAGTCGGCGCAGTACGACGCGGCCCGCGCGGCCACCGAGGCCGCCCGCGAGCACCCCTGCCGGGTGATCATCGTGATCTCCCGGGACGCCCGCGGCGCCTCCTCCCGGCTCGACGCGGAGATCCGGATGGGCGAGACCGGGCCGGGCGAGACGGTCCTGCTGCGCATGTACGGGCCGGTCGCCGAGCACGCCGACACCGTCGTCATCCCCCTGCTGGTCCAGGACACCCCGGTGGTGACCTGGTGGCCGGGGAAGGCCCCGAAGTCGCCCAGCGAGGACGCGCTGGGCCAGCTGGCCCAGCGCCGGGTGACCGACTCCTACGCGGCCAGGGACCGGCTGGGCACCCTCGTCCGGCTCGGCGAGGTGTACCAGCCCGGTGACACCGACTTCGCCTGGACCAGGCTCACCCCGTGGCGCACCCTGCTGGCGGCCTCGCTCGACCAGCCGCACGGCGACATCGTGTCCGGGATCGTCGAGGCCGAGGCCGACAGCCCGAGCGCCGAGCTGCTGGCCTCCTGGCTGTCGGTGCGGCTCGGCGTCCCGGTCGAGCGGCGCGACTCCAGCGGCCCGGGAGTGACCGCGGTGCGGCTGGCCACGGCCGAGGGCGACCTCGCGGTCACCCGCCCGGACGGCCGGGTGGCCTCGCTGTCCCGACCCGGGCAGCCGGACCGCCAGGTGGCGCTGCACCGCCGCCCGATGCCGGAGCTGCTCGCCGAGGAGCTGCGCCGGCTGGACCCCGACGACGTCTACGAGGACGCGGTGACCCGGTTCGCCAAGGACATGCGGATGGCCGGGCAGGAGCCGGCGGCCGGGGCCGCGGAACCGGTCCGGCGTTCCCGGCGCAAGCCGGCCGCGTCATGAGCACCCCCACGGTGCTGATCCACCGGGACCAGCCGCTGCTGGCCAAGGCGGCGGCGGCCCGGCTGGTCACCCGCCTGGTCGACGTCCAGGCGGCCCGCGGCAGCGCCTCGGTGGTCCTCACCGGCGGTGGCGTCGGCACGGCGGTGCTCGCCGAGGTCGCCGCCACCGGGGCGCGCGACGCCATCGACTGGCGCCACCTCGACATCTGGTGGGGCGACGAGCGTTTCCTGCCCACCGGTCATCCCGAGCGCAACGAGACCGGCGCCCGCGAGGCCCTGCTCGACCACGTCGGCGTCGATCCGGCCCGGGTGCACACCATGCCCGGGCCGGACGGGCCGGACGGCGACAGACCGGAGGCGGCCGCGGAGCGCTACGCCGGCTGGCTGCGGGCCGCGACCCGGCCCGAGGACCACGGCCCGGTGCCGTCGTTCGACGTGCTGATGCTTGGCCTGGGCCCGGACGCGCACGTGGCCTCGCTGTTCCCCGGGATGCCGGCGCTGTACGACGAGCGGCCGGTGGTCGCCGTGCACGGCGCCCCCAAGCCGCCGCCGACCCGGCTGACCCTCACGCTGCCCGCGATCCGCACGGCCCGGGAGGTCTGGATCATGGCGGCCGGTGAGTCCAAGGCCACGGCCGTACGGCTCGCGCTGTCCGACGCCGGGCCCGTCCAGGTGCCGGCCTCCGGTGCCCGCGGCCGGCAGAGCACGCTGTTCCTGCTCGACCGGGCGGCGGCGTCCCGGCTGCCGCACGGCATGGAGCGCATCGCCTCACCCTGAGCGGGTCAGCCCTTGGTCGCGCCGGCGGTGAGCCCGCCGATCAGCTGGCGTTCGGCGACGGCGTAGAAGCCGAGCGCCGGCACCATCGCGACGACGACGTAGGCGAGGATGCGGGCGATGTCGGCCGCGTACTGGCCCTGGAACTGCTGGACTCCCACCGGGATCGTCCACCAGGAGGGATCGGTGAAGACCAGCAGCGGCAGGAAGAAGTTGTTCCAGCTGGTCACGATCGCCAGCACGGACACCGTGCCCAGCGCCGGCCGGGCCATGGGCAGCAGGATGCGCCAGAAGAAGCCGAACGCGCTGCAGCCGTCGATCGTCGCGGCCTCCTCGAGCTCCCCGGGGATGGTCCGGAAGAAGCCGCGCAGAATGATGATCGTCATGGGCAGGCCGAAGGCGGCCTGCGGCAGGATCACCCCGAGCGGGTTGTCCAGCAGGCCGAAGGTCCGCAGCAGGACGAACAGCGGCAGGATCGCCACCGCGAACGGGAACATCAGCCCCATCGTGAACAGCGTGAACAGCGTCTCCCGGCCCCGGAAGGCGAAGCGGGCGAACACGAAGGCCGCGAGCGCGGACACGCCGACCGTGAGGAGTGCGGTCGCCACCGCGATCAGCGTGCTGTTGCCGATCTGCCGCCAGAACGTGCCAGAGCCGAGGATGTCGGTGTAGTTCGACGTGACCCACGGAGAGGGCAGGCCGAAGGGGTGGCCCGACAGCTGATCGGTGCTCTTGAATCCGGAGAGCAGACCGTAGAGCAGCGGGATGACGATGAACGCCCCGATCACCCAGATGATCGCGTGCAGGGAAAGGCCCCGCAGCCACCGCGGGATCATCGCCGGCCTCGCATGACGGTGAGGGCTCCCTGGACGTCGCGGCGCATGACGAACCGCTGGTAGGCGAGTGCGAACACGAGGCTGATGCCGAACATGACCACGCTGATCGCGCTGGCGTAACCGACCTCGTAGCGTTTGAAGCCGAACTGGAACATCGTGACGGCCATGGTCTCGGACGAGTGGATCGGCCCGCCCGAGGTGGTCACCCAGACCAGGTCGAACAGCTGGACCGCCCCGATGATGGACAGGAACACGCTGATCCGGAGGGTCGGTGCGAGCAGCGGCAGGGTGACGTGCCGGAACCTCTGCCAGGCTCCGGCGCCGTCGATCGACGCGGCCTCCAGCACCTCCGCCGGGATGCCCTGCAGCCCGGCCAGGTAGAGCATCATGTGGAAGCCGAAGTACTTCCAGGTCATGACCAGGAACAGCGTGACCAGGACGGTCGACGGGTCGGAGAACCAGCCACCGCCCAGGCCCCCGAGCCCGACCGACCCGAGCGCGTGGTCGGCGAGTCCCTGCCCCGGCGAGAAGATCATGTTGAAGAGCACACCGGTGACCACCTCGGAGAGGACGTACGGCGCGAAGAACAGCATCCGGTAGACCGCCCGGCCACGCAGCCGCTGGTTGAGCAGCACGGCCATGCCGAGCGCGAACGGCAGCTGGAGCGTGATCGTCAAGAGGATCAGGACCAGGCCCCGCCAGAGATCGCCGAGGAAGACGCCGTCGGCGAACAGCGCGGTGAAGTTGCCCAGCCCCACGAAGTCGGACGGTGCGCCGAAACCGCCCCACTTGAACACGCTGGTGTAGAGGGCGAGGGCGATCGGGAGCAGGACCAGGAGGCCGAACAGCACCAGCGCCGGCGTCAGGAAGAAGGCGATGGTCGTCCAGCCCCGCAGGCGGCGGCGGAACGCCGGTCCGCCACCGGCCCCTGCCGCCCGGGTGACCGCGGGGGCGGCATCGCCGGGCGTTCTGTCCTCGGTGGTCGTCACGGTCATCGCGTTCGCTCCCGTCACCGTCGGTCGACTACTGGCTCTTGGCCGTCCGGGTGATCGATTGCGTGACCTGCTGGGGCGTCTTCTGGCCGGCGATGAGCGCGGCCACGTTGTCGTTGACCTCCTGGCCGACGGCCGGCGGGAAGGCCTGGTCGATGTAGAGCTGGAAGCCGGTCGCCCCGGCCAGCGTCTTGGACACGACGGTGAGGTTCGGGTCGGTGAGCGCGTTCTCGGCCCCCTTGACGACCGGCATGACCGCCCCCGTCGCGACGATCTTGCGGTCGGTGTCGACCTGGGCGAACCACTTGAGGAACTCGAGCGCCGCGGCGGGCGCGTCCTTGCGGAGGGCGTTGGCGCCGCCGCCGCCGAAGACCTCCGTGACCACGCCCTGGCCGCCCTCGACGACGGGGAAGGGGAAGAAGCCGAGATTCGCGCCGATGCCCTTGCCCGAGGACTTCTCCACGCTGGGCGCCCACTGCCCCATCAGCTCCATGGCCGCCTTGCCGTTGCCCATCGTCGCGGCCTGCCCGTTGGGCGTGTCGAAGCCGGCGCCCAGGAAGCCCTGCTGGAAGGGGGCCAGGTCGACGAGCTCCTTGAGGTGCCGGCCCGCCTCGACGAAGGCGGGGCCGTTGAAGTCCTTGGTGACGGCGGCCTGCTTCAGCGCGGACAGGCCGCCGACGCGCATGGCGAGGTAGGCCCAGTAGTAGTGGCCGGGCCACTTCTCCTTGCCGGCCAGCGCTATCGGGGTGATCCCGGCCGCCTTGAGCTTCTTGACGTCGTCGAGGAGCGCCGCCCAGGTGGCCGGCGGTGCCGTGATCCCGGCCTTGGTGAACAGCGCCTTGTTGTACCAGAAGCCCACCATGCCGATGTCGAACGGGACGGCGTAGGTCTTCCCGCCGAGCTGGTAGGGCTGCATGGAGATCGGCGTCAGGTTGCCGGACCAGCCGGAGATGTCCGAGGTGAGGTCCTTCACCAGTCCCGCGTCGACCTGCTGCTGCAGCACGCCCCCGCCCCAGGTGTGGAAGATGTCGGGCAGCTTCCCGGACGCCGCGACCGCCGTCATCTTCGCCTTGTACGCCTCGTTCTCCATCGCCACGGGCTTGATCGTCACGTCCGGGTGCAAGGTGCTGTACTCCTTGGCACGCGCCACCCATTCCGACTTCGCCGGCTCGGTGGTCATGATGTTCCACCACTCGAGGGTGAGCTTCTTGGATCCGGACGCGTCCTTGCTCCCGCCCCCGCAGGCGCCGAGGAGGGGTGCGCCGAGACCCGCCACGGCCGCCGCGGACAGGAAGCTGCGGCGCGAGAGATGCTGATCGCCCATCGTGATCTCCTTGAAGTGGGGGTGGCAGAGATGAACGGTGATGATGGCGCGTCGATAGTTTTCGAAAAGTATCGGAATTCATCCGTGGCCGTACCTTAAGAACGTGCCATAACAAAGGTCAACCCCCGGCGGTCAGTTTTCTTACAGGCCCCTGAACCAGAGGGTTTGAGCCGTCCAACCCGGCACTATGACCTTTCGAAAAGTTGCGCTAGTCTTCGAAATCGCCAGGCTCAGAGACGGCAGAACCAGCAAAGGAGCGCCACCTGTGGGACGCCGAGTCGCCACGACGACCGAACCGCTACCCGGCCGGCGGGCCCGCCCCACTCTCGCGGACATCGCCACGGAGGCGGGTGTCTCCGCCGCCACCGTGTCCAAGGTGCTCAACGGCCGGACCGATGTCGCGGCCACCACCCGGGAACGCATCACCGAGTTGCTGAAGACCCACAACTACCTCGCGCCGGGCGGCCGGCGGGCCCGCCGCTCGGGGCTGGTCGACCTCGTCATCGGCGGCCTGGACAGCCCCTGGGCGGTGGAGATCCTGCGCGGCGTGGAGGCCGAGTGCGCCGAACGCGGGGCCGGTACGGTCGTCTCCCTGGTGCGCGACGACGACGCCCGGCCGCCCAGCTGGGCCTCGCTGACCGTCCAGCACCACAGCGACGGCGTGATCCTGGTGACCTCCCGGATCACCCCGCAGCAACGCGCGCAGATCCAGCGGGCGGGCGTGGCCATGGTGGTCATCGACCCCGTCGACCTGCCCGACTCCGACCTGGTGAGCGTCGGCGCGACCAACTGGGCCGGCGGCCTCGCCGCGACGGAGCACCTGATCTCGCTGGGGCACCGGCGGATCGCGGTGATCGGCGGCCCCCAGGAGATGCTGTGCTCCCAAGCCCGCATCGACGGCTACCGGGCCGCGCTGGAGCGCGGCGGGCTGGAGGCCGATCGCGCCCTGATCCAGTACGGCGATTTCAAGCACGAGGCCGGTTTCCGCGCGGCCCGCCGGCTCCTGGAGCTGGCCGATCGTCCCACCGCCATCTTCGCCGGCAGCGACGAGCAGGCCATGGGGGTCTACGAGGCGGCCCGCCAGGCCGGTCTCGGCATCCCGGCCGACCTCAGCGTCGTCGGGTTCGACGACCTGCCGCTCTGCCAGTGGCTGTCGCCGCCGCTGACCACGGTCCGCCAGCCGCTGGAGGAGATGGGGCGGATCGCGGCCCGGACGCTGTTCCAGCAGCTGGACGGCGAGCCCCTGGTCAGCCCCAGGGTCGAGCTCGCCACCGAGCTGCGGATCCGGCTCTCCACCGGCGCGCCTCCGGTCTAGCGGGCCGTGGCCCTTCCCCCACCTCGACAGACGGGACCCCTCATGGCCGAAGCACTCCGGCGTGCCGCATCCCGCGACTGGGCGACCAGCGCATGGCGAGACTCCGCCCGGCCGGTCGGCGAACGGGTCGACGATCTGATCGGCCTGATGACCATCGAGGAGAAGGCCGGCCAGCTCACCGGGTTCTGGGCCGAGTCCGGGCGGGCCGGGGCCGAGATGGCACCGGCACCGGACGACTTCGGCGAGCCGCCGCCGCTGGCGACGCTCCTGGCCGACGGGCTCGGCCAGCTCACCCGCGTCTTCGGCACCGCCCCCGTCTCCCCCGCGGAGGGGATCGCACGGTTGCGCGAGCTCCAGGAGCGGGTGGCGGCCGGCAACCGGTTCGGCATCCCCGCGATCGCGCACGAGGAGTGCCTGACCGGCCTCATGACGTGGACGGCGACGGTCTTCCCCTGCCCGCTGGCCTGGGGCGCGACCTTCGATCCGGGCCTGGTGGAGGAGATGTCCGCGGCCATCGGCACGAGCATGCGGCTGCTGGGCGTGCACCAGGGCCTGGCACCGGTCCTCGACGTGGTCCGCGACTACCGGTGGGGCCGCACCGAAGAGTCCATCGGAGAGGATCCCTACCTCGTCGGTGTCCTCGGCACCGCCTACGTCCGGGGACTGGAACGGTCCGGAGTGGTCGCCACGGTCAAGCACTTCGCCGGCTATGCCGCGTCCCGCGCGGGCCGCAACATGGCACCGGCCGCGCTGGGCCCGCGCGAGTTCGCCGACCTCGTCGTCGAGCCCTTCGTGCTGGCGCTCCGCGAGGGCGGGGCCCGGGCGGTCATGCACTCCTACGCCGATGTAGACGGCATGCCGGCCGCGGCCGACGAGCAGCTGCTCACCAGCCTGCTCCGCGACGAGCTCGGCTTCACCGGCATGGTGGTCGCCGACTATTTCGGGATCTCCTTCCTGGAGTCCATGCACGCGGTCGCCGGGTCGCGGGGCGAGGCCGCGGCGCTGGCGCTGCGCGCGGGCGTCGACGTGGAGCTGCCCACGGCCCGCTGCTACGGTGCGCCGCTGGCCGCCATGGTGCGCACCGGGGCCGTGCCCGTGGAGCATCTCGACCGGGCCGTACGGCGGGTGCTGACCGTCAAGTGCCAGCTCGGCCTGCTGGACGGCGACCCGCCGGCCGCCGGGGACGGCGAGGCGCCCGGCGATCTCGACGCGCCGGGCGACCGGTCGCTGGCCCGCCGGCTCGCCGAGGAGTCGGTCGTGCTGCTGGCCAACGACGGGCTGCTCCCGCTGCGCGACCCCGGCGACGGCACGCCGCGGCACCAGGGTCTCCGGCTCGCCCTCACCGGGCCCCTCGCGGACGATCCCCTCGCCATGCTCGGCTGCTACACCTTTCCCAGCCATGTCGCCACCCGGTACCCCGGCCTGCCGCTCGGCGTGGAGATCCCCACGCTGGCGGACGCCCTGCGGGCCGAGCTGCCCGAGGCGGACCTCACCGTGACGGCCGGGCCGGGCTTCGAGGTCACCGACACCTGCATCGAAGCGGCGGTGGCGGCGGCCCGCGCCGCGCGGATCTGCGTGCTGGCCCTCGGCGACCGCTCCGGGCTGTTCGGCCGGGGCACCTCGGGCGAGGGCTGCGACGTGGCCACCCTCGCCCTCCCCGGCCGCCAGGCCGAACTCGCCGACGCCGTGCTGGCCACCGGGACCCCCGTGGTCCTGGTGCTGATGACCGGCCGGCCCTACGCCCTGGGCGGCATCGCCGACCGCGCCGCGGCGGTGGTGCAGGCGTTCTTCCCGGGCGAGGAGGGCGCCGCCGCGATCGCGGGGGTCCTGTCCGGGCGGGTCGAGCCCTCGGGCCGGCTGCCGGTCGGTGTGCCGCGGGACCCGGGGGGTCAGCCGGGCACCTACCTCCAGCCGCTGACCGGCCTGAACTCGCGCTGGAGCGCCGCGGACCCGACCCCGCTGTTCCCCTTCGGCCATGGACTGACCTGGACCAGCTTCGGCTACACGGACCTGGAGGTGACCCCGGTGGTGGGCACCGACGGCGCCGCGGAGGTCGGTCTCACGGTGCGCAACACCGGCGAGCGGCCCGGCACCGAGGTCGTGCAGCTCTATCTCCGCGACCCGGTGGCCTCCGTGGTCCGGCCGGTGCGATGGCTGGCCGGGTGGGCCCGGGTCCCGCTCGGCCCCGGGCAGGCCGCGCGGGTGGAGTTCACCGTGCACGCCGACCGCACCTCGTTCACCGGCCCGGACCTCCGGCGCATCGTGGAGCCCGGGACGATCGAGGTGGAGGTGGGCCCGTCCAGCCAGGACCCTCCGCTGCGCGGCTCGTTCGTCCTGGACGGGCCGGTCCGGGCCCCCGGCCGGGAGCGGGTGCTGACCGTGCCCGCCAGGGTCGTCCCGTGCTGAGCGGCACGGGCTTCCGCAACCCGATCCTGCCGGGATCGCACCCCGACCCGTCCATCTGCCGGGTGGGGCCGGACTACTACCTGGTGACCTCGACCTTCGAGTGGTTTCCCGGGCTGCCGGTCTTCCACAGCCGCGACCTGGTGCACTGGCGGCCGCTCGGGCACGTCCTGGACCGGCCGGACCGGCTGCCGCTCGACGGGATCCGCCCGTCGGGAGGGCTGTACGCGCCGACCATCCGGCACTCCGGCCGCACCTTCTACGTCGTGTGCACCCTGGTCGACGGCACCGGCGCCGAGGGCAACTTCGTGGTGACGGCCACCGACCCGGCCGGCCCGTGGTCGGCGCCGCACTGGCTGGGCGAGACCGGGAGTTTCGACCCCTCGCTGTTCTTCGACACCGACGGGCGGGCCTGGTTCCACGCGACCCGCCCCACCGACGCCGACGGGCACACCGAGATCTGGCTGCGCGAGTTCGACCCGGCCGGGCCGACGCTGACCGGCCCGGAGCACGTGCTGTGGGACGGCGCGCTGCGGGGTGCCGTCTGGGTGGAGGCACCGCACCTGTACCGGATCGGGGACTTCTACTACCTCGTGGTCGCCGAAGGGGGCACCGCACTCGACCATGCGGTCACCGTGGCCCGCGCGCGACGGGTCACCGGCCCGTACGAGGGCAACCCACGCAATCCGCTACTGACCCACCGTCACCTCGGCGCCGGTCATCCCATCGTCGGGACCGGGCACGCCGATCTGGTGGTGACCACGGCGGGCGAGTGGTGGGCGGTGCTGCTCGCGACCCGGCCGTCCGGCGGTCACCAGGGCAACCTCGGCAGGGAGACCTTCCTGGCGCCGGTCACCTGGGAGGAGGGCTGGCCGCTCATCGCCCCCGGCGCGGGCCGGGTGGAGTCCGAGGGGACCCGGCCGAACCTGCCCGAGCACCGGTGGCCGGCCGAGCCCGCCTGCGACAACTTCGAGGACCCCGTGCTCGCCCCGCACTGGAACATGCTGCGCACGCCGCGCGAGCGGTTCTGGGACCTGGCCGAGCGGCCCGGCCATCTGCGGCTGCGGCTGCGGCCCGAGACCCTCGCGGACCGCGCCTGCCCGAGCCTGGTCGCCCGCAGGCAGCGCGATCACCGCTTCGTCGCGCACACCGCGCTCGACTTCGCCCCCCGGGCCGGGAACGAGTGCGCGGGCCTGGTCCTGATGCAGAACGACGACTTCCAGCTCCGGTGCGTGGTCACCCTGAGCGACGGTCACCGGGTCGTCAGGCTGATCCGGAGGGCCGCCGGGACCGACGAGCCGCTCGCCGAGGAGGCCGTGCCGGAGGGACGCGTCCGGCTGGCGGTCGAGGCCCACGATCAGGAGTACCGGTTCCGGTACGCCGACGCGACCGGCGTCTGGCGGCCGATCGGGGCCGCGGTCGACGGCAGCGTACTGAGCACCCAGGTGGCGGGCGGCTTCATCGGCGCCTACCTCGGCATGTACGCGAGCAGCGACGGGCGGCCGAGCAGCGGCATCGCCGACTTCGACTGGTTCGAGTACCGCGGCCTGGAGTGAACAAGGCGCCGCCGGGCCCGGAGACCCGGCGGGCCCCGGTGGGCGTCGGCCCGGTCCGCCCGCGTGCTCAGCGCCCGGAGAGCCGGTCGGCGAACCGGGCGATCGGCGAGGTGCCCGGCCGGCCCCGGGACTCGGCGGCGTCGGCGGACTGGTAGAGCGCGTACATCGTCTGCACGCCGAGCCAGCGCAGCGGCTCGGGTTCCCAGCGGCGGACCTTCCAGCCGACCCAGGGCAGCGCCGTCAGCGACGTGTCCCGGCGCAGCACGAGGTCGCGCAGCGTGCGGCCGGCCAGGTTGGTGGTGGCGACGCCGTGGCCGGTGTAGCCGCCGGCGTGCCCCAGGCCGGTCGTGTGGTCGAGGACGGCGGCCGAGCACCAGTCCCGGGGCACGCCGAGCACCCCGGACCACGCGTGCGCGACCTGCCCCGCCGACGCCACGGCCGGGAACATCCGGACGAGCATGTGCCAGAGCGTGTCGACGGTCCAGTCCTGGGTCCGGCCCGCGTCGTCGACCTTCGAGCCGTACCGGTAGGGCTTTCCCCGGCCCCCGAAGGCGATCCTGCCGTCCGCCGTCCGCTGGGCGTACATGTAGTAGTGGGCCATGTCGCCGAGCAGTTCCGAGCGGGACCAGCCGATGCGGTCCCACACCTCAGGCGGCAGCGGAGTCGTGACGATCATCGAGCTGTTCATCGGCAGCCAGTCGCGGTGGTGCCCGGCCAGGCCCGCCGTGAAGCCCTCGGTGGCCCGGATGACGTACTCGGCCGACACCGTGCCGTACGGGGTCGTGGCGGCGGCCGGGGCCGCGCCGGTACGGGGGCGGATCTCCGTCACCGGGGTCTGCTCGAAGATCTCCACGCCGAGGCCGCTGACCACCCGCGCCAGGCCACGGGCGAGCTTGGCCGGCTGGACGCGTGCGCAGTGCGGGCTCCAGGCGGCGCCGAGCGCGCCGTCGATCCGCACCCGGTCCTCGCGCTCGGCCTGGTCCAGCAGCCGCAGGTCGCCGGCGCCCCAGCCCCACTCGGCGTCGTGCGCGACCATCGCGTGCAGCCGGCCGAGCTGGGCCCGG
This sequence comes from Actinomadura scrupuli, assembly GCF_050971785.1. Classification (NCBI taxonomy): domain Bacteria; kingdom Bacillati; phylum Actinomycetota; class Actinomycetes; order Streptosporangiales; family Thermomonosporaceae; genus Actinomadura; species Actinomadura scrupuli. Next base: position 1,020,826 of record NZ_JBPCCU010000003.1, read on the forward strand.
TTGGTGGCGACGGTCAGCACCCCGCCCTTGGTCACGTCGGCGTCGATGCCCTCCGCCGCGGCGGTGCGGACGACCTCGTCGACGGTTTCGAACATCTCCCGCTGGAGGGCGACGGTGGCGTCGCGGCCGTGGCGCCGCGCGTAGTGCTCCCGGGAGCCGGCCAGCTCGCCCACGATCCAGCCGCCGTTGCGCCCCGAGGCGCCGAACCCGGCGAACTCCTTCTCCAGCACCACGATGCGCAGGTCGGGCCGCTCGCGCTTGAGGTAGTAGGCGGTCCAGAGGCCGGTGTAGCCGGCGCCGACGATGCACACGTCGGCGTCGCGGGAGCCCGGCAGCCGGGCGCCGGGCTCGGGCAGGCCGATCTGGTCGAACCAGTGCGACACCCGGCCGTTGACGAACCCGTCGGCCAGCGCGGCGGGCGAAGAGGGGGCGGTCATGCGCCCATACTGCTAGATCCGTTGCAAGTACGCACTATGGGCAACGAATCTGTTGTCAATCCGTCGTCTAACGACGGGATCCGAGCCATCCGGCTCGGTCGACGGCGACGTGGATCATCGGGCCGGGCGGCTCGGGCGGCTCGGCGGCCGTCTGGACGGGCCGCATCCCGAGCCGGCGCACCACGGCCTCGGAGGCCGCGTTGCCGCGGTCGATCTCGGCGATGACCCGGGTCAGCCCGACGGTCCCGAAGGCGTAGTCCAGGATGGCGGCGGCGGCCTCGGCGGCGTAGCCGTGCCCCCAGCGATCGGGCTCCAGGCTGTAGACGATCTCGATCTCGGGGTCCTCGGAGTCGTCCAGCGGGCGCAGCCCGGCGGTGCCCAGCAGCGCGGTGCCGAGCATGCTCGAGTCGAGGACCGCGTGGCGGGGCGCCGGCCGCAGCGCCCAGAGCCCGAACCCGGCCATGGCGAAGGACCGCTGGCTGGTCACGATCGTCTCGGTGACCTCCGCCGTTGTCAGGACGTAGTCGTCGAACAGGAACCGGCGGACGAGCCGCCCGGTCCAGTGGGTCAGCAGCACCGCGTGATCGCTCATGTTGAGCGGCTGCAGGGCCAGCCGCTGGGTCCGAAGCTCGCCGGTGTCGCTCACGGATCCTCCCAGTCCACGTCCGGTTCTCCCTTCGGCACGGTCATCCGGAAGACCCGCAGTTGCAGGGCCAGCGCGCCGTAGTAGCCCACGAGGGTGACCAGCTCGACCACCGCGGGCCGTCCCAGGGTGGCGACCGCCTCGTTGTAGAGGGCGTCGCTGAGATCCTGGTCGGCGGCCATGGACCGGGCCACCTCGTGGACGATCCGCTCGCGCAGCACGGGAAGGACCGGATCGCGGCCGGTCTTCAGCGCGGCGATCTCCTTGCCGGTCAGCCCGGCCTTGCCGCCGAGCCGCTCGTGGGCGTACCACTCGTAGTCGGAGCGCCAGTGCGCGGCGACGACGAGGGTCGCGATCTCGCGCTCTCTCCTGGTCAGGCTGACCCGGAACCGGAGGGCGGCGCCGAGCTCCTGCAGCGGGCGGCCCACCACCGGGCTGTGGAGCATCGCGTTGAACGGCCCGAGCAGCCGCCCATGCTCGTCGGCGATGCGGAACAGCGGCGGCCGCTGCGCGCGCGGGCCGCCCACGATCGCGTCGTAGACCTCGCGCTGCTCCACGCTGAGGAGGTCCGGACGCAGCAGCGGCAGCCGGGTCGGTAGGTCTTCGCCGGGAGGATCGAGGTCATCGTCAATCACCTACGGCACGTTATGCGATGAAGTGGCGGAGCACATCAGGGGTCCCTGGGCCTCGGAGGGAGACCTCGGTCACCAGGAGTGAAGTCGGGACTTACCACCAGGCGAATCAGCCGAAACGGGGCGCTCACGGCGGCGTAGCGGTTTCGTAACAGTCCCACGGAAGGGTCTGCTCCGACGCCGCGGGTGGTGACCGGCCTCACCGGAGGCCGGTCCCGGGCACGAGATCGAGGGGGCCCATGGTGCTGTTGCGCATTCGCACGGAGATCGAGGACCGGCCCGGCCGGCTCGCCGTCCTGACGGCGGCGCTGGCCGCGCGGGGGGCGAACATCCTCGACCTGTCGGTGCAGGTCGACACCGAGGGCATCGTGGACGAGTTCGTCGTCGACTGTCCCCCGCACACCGAGCCCTCCGCACTCGGCGCGGCGCTGGAGGTCGCGGGCGGGGCCCGGACGGCCGTCGTGCCCGCCCGCCCCCAGGACCTCACCGACGAGCCGACCCGGGCGCTCAGCCTGCTCGCCAGGCTGCGCGCCGATCCCCGCGCGCTCCCGGAGACCCTCGCCGAGCTGCTGCGGGCCGACGAGGCGACCTGGGTGTCCGGCCCCGAGGCGGCCGAGGAGCCCGCGGGCCTGCTCACCGTGCCCGTCGGCCAGCTGCGGGCCGTACGGCTGCGCCGCGACGGGCTGCCCTTCACCGCCACCGAGGCCGCGCGCGCCGACGCCCTCGTCCGGGCGGCGCTCCCCCACTGCGGCGTGGCCCCGACCTCGCGCGCGGTGCAGCTGCGGGACGGCACGGAGATCGTGGTGCGGCCGCTGGAGGGCCGCGACCACGAGGCGGTACGCGCGATGCACGAGCGCTGCTCGATGGAGAGCCGGCGGCTGCGGTACTTCAGCGTCAAGCCCTCCCTGCCGCAGCGTGTCCTGGACGGCTTCACCGAGCGCTCGCGCGGCCTGACGCTGGTCGCCGAGGGCCCGGACGGCTCGATCCTGGCGCTGGCCCACCTGGTGCACGTGCTCGATCCGGGGGTCGCGGAGCCGGCCTTCCTGGTCGAGGACGCCTGGCAGGGCCGTGGCCTGGGCCGGGCGCTGACCGAGCTGCTGCTCGTGCTGGCGCGGGAACGCGGCCTGGTCGAACTGCGGGCCACCTTGCTCAGCGAGAACGCGCGGATGCGGCGGCTGCTGACCTCCTACGGCGGCCGGGTCCGGCGGACCGGGGATCCCGGGGTCATCGAGGTCAAGCTGCGGCCCGACGGAAGGTCGGCCGCGGTGGCGGTGGTGCCTCGTTCCGCGGCACGTTGATGGCACGTTCCAAGGAGCGGCGGGCGAATCTCATAGGAAGAATAGGCAGCCATGCTCTTGCAGCGTAACCACATGAGCCCGTTCTGAGGGGACATCCGCGGACCAGGGCCCCGATCGGCACCCCATCGCCGGCCGGCCGATGTGCCCGGGGAGCGGCCGCCTGGGACCATGGTGCGGTGAGCGGCATCTACGACAATCCCTGGGCGTACGAGCTCGCGTGCGACTTCCGGATCGTCCCCGACGAGGTCGACGCGCTGCTCGGCTGGTGCGCCCGGCACCGGAAGGCCCCGGAACCGGTGCGCACCGTGCTGGAGCTGGCCGCCGGTCCCGCCGAGCACGCCCGGGAGTTCGCCCGGCGGGGCATCGCCGCGACCGCTCTCGACCTGAGCCCCGCGATGTGCCGCTACGCCGCGCAGCGGGCCGGGGACACCGGGGTCGAGCTGGAGGTCGTCGAGGCGGACATGACCGACTTCGACCTCGGCCGCCGGTTCGACCTGGTGGTGACGATGCTCGACTCCACGGCCCACCTGATGACGCTGGACGCCTTCGTCGCCCATCTGGACCGGGCCGCCGCGCATCTGGCGGACGGCGGGCTCTACGTCCTGGAGATGAGCCATCCCGCCGACCGGCTCACCGACGACCATCGGGTCAGCACGAGCTGGACGTTCCAGCGGGACGAGGTCCGCGGCGCGGTCCGCTGGGGCGAGCCCGAGGACAGGCTGGACCCGATCACCCAGATCGTCGACGACCACGTCACCATCACCGTGCAGCGCGACGGCGAGACCCAGGTGATCCAGGGCGTCGTGCCCTATCGCTTCTGGAGCGCCACCGAGCTGGACGCCGCCGTCCGGTTGTCCGGAGCGCTGGAGGTGGCCGCCCGGTACGGCGACTTCGGCGGCGACGTCCCGCTCGACGCCCCGGACGCCTGGCGCATGATCACCGTCTTCCGGCGCGCGGCGGGCCGCTGACCGGATGCGCGCGCGGCCGCGTATGACACAGTGACAGAAGATCCGTCGGGCGGGTGACGCCGTGTAAGTGCCGAACTCACCGTCGTCCCGATAGCGTCGTCATCCGCGCAAAGGGAGGCCCATCGTGGACCATGCCGACCTCGTCTTCACCGGTGGCGCCGTGCACACCGTCGATCCGCGGCACCCCCGCGCGTCGGCCGTGGCCGTACGCAACGGGCGCATCGTCGCGGTGGACCAGGGTGTCACCGAGCTGACCGGGCCCCGCACCGAGGTGGTGGACCTGCGCGGCGGCGCGCTCATCCCCGGGTTCCAGGACGCGCACGTGCACCCCGCCTTCGCCGGGGTGGCCCTGCTCGGCTGCGACCTGTCCGCCGCCGGGAGCGCCGAGGAGGCGCTCTCGCTCATCGCCGCGTACGCCGCCGCGCACCCGGACGCGGAATGGATCATCGGCGGCGGGTGGTACATGGAGTGGTTCCCCGGCGGCACCCCCGGCAAGGAACTGCTCGACGGCGTGGTGCCGGACCGGCCCGCCTACTTCACCAACCGCGACGTGCACGGATCCTGGGCCAACTCGGCGGCGCTGCGGCTGGCGGGAGTGGACCGGCACACGCCCGACCCCGCCGACGGGCGGATCGAGCGGACCGCCGACGGCGACCCGCAGGGCACCCTGCACGAGGGCGCGGCGCTGCTGGTGACCCGGGTGACGCCGCAGCCGACCTTCCAGGAGCGGCTGGCCGGCCTGCTGGCGGGCCAGGCGCACCTGCACGCGCTGGGGATCACCGCCTGGCAGGACGCGATCATCGGTGACTACCTGGGCAACGTCGATCCCTACGACGTCTACCTCACCGCGGCGCGGGAGGGCACCCTCACCGCGCGCGTCGTGGGCGCGTTGTGGTGGGACCGGGAACGCGACGGCACCCAGATCGACGGCCTGCTCGAACGCCGCGCGAACGGCACGGCCGGCCGGTTCCGGGCCACCACCGTCAAGATCATGCAGGACGGGGTGGCGGAGAACTTCACCGCCGGGATGATCGACCCGTACTTCGACGGCTGTGGCTGCCGGACCGCGCGCAGCGGCCTGTCCTACGTCGACCCCGGCGCGCTCCGGGAGTACGCCGCCGAACTCGACGCGCACGGCTTCCAGCTGCACTTCCACGCCATCGGCGACCGGGCGGTCCGGGAGTCGCTGGACGCGGTGGCGGCCGCCGTCGCCGCGAACGGCCGGAACGGACATCGCCACCACATCGCGCATCTGCAGGTCGTCCACCCCGACGACGTGCCCCGCTTCGCCGAGCTGGGGGTGACCGCCAACATGCAGCCGCTGTGGGCCACCCACGAACCCCAGATGGACGAGCTGACGATCCCCTTTCTCGGCCCCGAGCGGGCGTCGTGGCAGTACCCCTGGGCGGATCTGCGGGCCTCCGGCGCCCGGCTCGCGGCGGGCAGCGACTGGTCGGTCAGCAGCGCGAACCCGCTGGAGGGCATCCACGTCGCGGTCAACCGGGCCGAGCCCGGCACCACCGGCCCGGCCTTCCTGCCGGACCAGCGGCTGGACCTGGCCACCGCGCTGCACGCCTACACGATGGGCTCGGCGTATGTGAACCACCTGGACCAGGAGACCGGCTCCATCGAGGTGGGCAAGCTGGCCGACCTCGCCGTGCTCGACCGGGACCCCTTCGCCGGGCCGGCCGAGGAGATCGCGGCGACCCGCGTGCTGCAGACCTTCGTGGAGGGCGAGCGGGTCCACGGCGCCTGAGGGACCCGACCGCGCGTGGAGCCGACCGCCGGCGACGGGGACGGCGGGCAGCGCACGATGCGTGCGGCGCGGGCCGCGCGGCGGAGCGGATGCCCGTGTTTCGGGAAATCGCCTGCCCTGGCCGGCTGACGAGGTCACGATGGGTGCGTGCCTCTTCGCCCCGCATCTGACGACCCCGACTCGTGGACCAAGGAGCCGGATCCCCTGCTGGCCCTGGCCCTGCGTGATCTGGCCTTCTACGAGCGGACCCGTAACGCGGCCCGTCGTTCGCACTACATCACCGAGGTGACCGCGCTGCTCTCCGCGTCGGCGACGGTGATGGCCGCCGGACTGGGCGCGCCCGCACTGGTCACGGCCCTCGCGGCCAGCGTCACGCTGCTCACCAACGGGATCAGGCAGGTGTTCAACCCGGCGGGGCGCTGGGAACTCGCGGCCAGCGGATGGGTGATCCTCTGGCGCGCCGTCAACCACTACCGGCTGCTCCCCGAGGAACAACGGGACCAGGCGGCCAGGGAAGCGCTCAAGAGCCGCATGGAAGAGGTCGGGGAGAACGAACTCCGGGAGTGGATCACCCAGCGACGCGAGGCACGCGGCAACACGAGCGGCGACGGTGGAGCCTGACGGCACGCTCAGCGGCTGACGAGGGTGCACACGATCCCGGCGGCAGGTCTACGTGACACGAACGACCGCGTCGCGGGACCCGTACACGCGCGACAGGCCCGCTCCCCCGGAGGGAACGGGCCTGTCGGAAGAGCAGGTCAGCCGCGGGCGGCCGCCGCCATGGCGGCCTTCACCGCCGCGCGCTTCTCGCGGAGCTTGGTCAGAGCCTCCTCGAGGATGGCCTCACCGTCGGCGTCGCTGCGCCGCTCCTTCACGTAGGCGAGGTGCGTCTTGTACGGCTCGGTCTTGTGCGGAGCCGGCGGGTTCGCCGAGTCCTTGCCGGCCGGAAACCCGCAGCGGGGGCAATCCCACTGCTCGGGCACGGCCACGTCGCTGGCGAAACTCGGCCGGATCTCGTGCCGGTTGGCGCAGTAGAAGGTGACCCACACCCGAGGAGCCGCCTCCCCGCGCTCGGCCTCTCCCATCGGACCCGCACCGACGCGGCTACCCCGAATCGCGCTGCCACTACCCACGGACTACTCCTCGTTGGCTTCTGCCGACACCGAACAGGTCGGTGTACGGCGATCTATCGTGTCTGTGGTCCGGGTCCGGCTCAGCCGACACCCTTGCCCTTGAACAGCAGGCCCAGCACCACGATCGAGGCGAACCAGATGACCCCGGTCGCGATCGTCAACCGGTCAAGGTTGCGCTCGACCACGGACGATCCGCCGAGGGAGGACGAGATCCCTCCGCCGAACAGGTCCGACAGGCCGCCGCCCTTGCCCTTGTGCAGCAGAACGAGCAGCACCATGAGCGCGCTCGTGACGACGAGCACGATGGACATTGTGATGATCACTGTAGTTCAGCGCCTTTTCTGGGCCGACCCCGCGGGCGCGGGGTGTGTTCTCGTATTCAGGACGGCGGATCAAGCCGTTCGGTTTACCCGTTCAACAAGAAGGGTACGACGAATGACCGGCTGCTTCAGCAGGAACACCCATGTCAGCCCGGCAGATCACGATAACGGCAGATCTTGACGAACTCGACCGGGTCCAGGCTGGCACCCCCGACCAAGGCACCGTCCACGTCCGGCTGCGCCATGATGCCGGTGATGTTGGCGGCCTTGACCGATCCTCCATACAGAATACGCACCTGATCGGCCAGGCCACCGTCGTAGAGCTCGGCGAGCCGGGTCCGGATGGCGCCGCAGACCTCCTGGGCGTCGTCCGGAGTGGCCACCTCGCCCGTGCCGATCGCCCAGACCGGCTCGTAGGCGATGACGATCCTGCGGGCCTGGTCGGCCGGGACCTTCTCCAGACCGGCCTCGACCTGGGACAGGGTGTGCGAGACGTGCTCGCCCGCCTTGCGGATCTCCAGCCCCTCCCCCACGCACATGATCGGGACGAGGTCCGCGGCGAAGGCGGCCTTCACCTTGGCGTTGACGACGGCGTCGTCCTCGTGGTGGTACTGCCGGCGCTCGGAGTGGCCGACGGTGGCGTACGTGCAGCCCAGCTTGGCCAGCATCGACCCGGAGATCTCCCCGGTGTAGGCGCCGGCGGAATGCGCCGAGACGTCCTGCGAGCCGTAGACGATCCGCAGCCGGTCCGCGTCGACCAGGGTCTGCACGGAGCGGATGGCGGTGAAGGGCGGCAGCACCGCGACGTCGACGGCGTCGAAGTCGGGGTCCTTGAGCCCGAAGGCGATCTTCTGGGCGAGGGCGATCGCCTCGAGGTGGTTGGTGTTCATCTTCCAGTTGCCGGCCATCAGCGGGCGGCGTCCGGAGACGGGCTTCTTCGCGGGTTGCGCCATCGTGCTCAGTCCTCCAACGCTTCGAGACCGGGCAGGCTCTTGCCCTCGAGGTATTCCAGGCTGGCGCCGCCGCCGGTGGAGATGTGACCGAATCCGGTCTCGTCGAAGCCGAGCGTGCGCACGGCCGCGGCCGAGTCGCCGCCGCCGACGACGGTGAAGGCCGGCGAGTCGAGCAGGCCCTGGGCGACGGCTCGGGTGCCGTGCGAGTAGGGCTCCATCTCGAACACGCCCATCGGGCCGTTCCAGAACACCGTCCGCGCGTCGGCGAGCCTGGCGGCGAACAGCTTGCCCGACTCGGGGCCGATGTCCAGGCCGAGCCGGTCGGCCGGGATGGCGTCCGCGGCGACCACGTCGTGGTCGGCGTCGGCGGAGAACGCGGTGGCCGCGACGATGTCGACGGGCAGCACGAACTCCACGCCCTTGGCCTCGGCCCTGCTCAGGTAGGAGCGGACGGTGTCGAGCTGGTCCTGCTCGAGCAGGCTCTTGCCGACCTCGTGGCCCTGGGCCTTGAGGAAGGTGAACACCATGCCGCCGCCGACCAGGATCCGGTCGGCCTTGTCCAGCAGGTTGTCGATGACGGCGAGCTTGTCGGAGACCTTGGCGCCGCCCAGCACCACCGCGTACGGCCGCGCCACGTCCTCGGTGAGCCGCCGCAGCACGCCGACCTCGGTGGCGATGAGGCCGCCGGCGGCGTGCGGGAGGCGCTGGGGCACGTCGTAGACGCTGGCGTGCTTACGGTGCACGGCTCCGAAGCCGTCGCCCACGTAGAGCTCGGCGAGCGCCGCCAGCCGGTCGGCGAACGCGCCCCGCTCCGCGTCGTCCTTGCTGGTCTCCCCGGCCTCGAAGCGCAGGTTCTCCAGCAGCGCCACCTGGCCGTCGCCCAGCGCCGCGCTGATCGCCGTCGCGGAGGGGCCCGCGGTGTCGGAGGCGAAGACCACCTCCGTGCCGAGCAGCTCCCCGAGCCGCGCGGCCACGGGGGCGAGCGAGAACTCGGGCTTCACCTCGCCCTTGGGACGCCCCAGGTGCGCGCAGACGATCACCTTGGCGCCGCGCCCGGCGAGCGCCTTGATCGTCGGCACGCTCGCCCGGATCCGCCCGTCGTCGGTGATCGCGCCGTCCTCGAGAGGCACATTGAGGTCGGAACGGACCAGCACCCGCTTCCCGCTCACGTCGAGATCGTCAATCGTCCGCATCGGACTCCTTCTGACTTGAACACTGGCTCAAACACCGCCGTGATCATGCAATCGATCGTCGATCGATTGCATGATCACGGCAGCGGGACGGGCTATGGGGTCAGAGCTGCGAGCCGACCAGGGTGACGAGGTCGCCGAGGCGGTTGGAGTAGCCCCACTCGTTGTCGTACCAGCCCACGACCTTGATCTGGTCGCCGATCACCTTGGTGAGGCCGGCGTCGAAGATGCAGGAGGCCGGGTCGGTGACGATGTCGGAGGACACGATCGGGTCCTCGGTGTAGCTGAGGTAGCCCTTCAGCGGCCCCTCGGCCGCCGCCTTCATCGCCGCGTTGACCTCCTCGACCGTGGTGTCGCGGCCGACGGTGACGGTCAGGTCGGTGGCGGAGCCGGTGGGGATCGGCACCCGCAGGGCATAGCCGTCGAGCTTGCCCTTGAGCTCCGGCAGCACCAGGCTGATGGCCTTGGCCGCGCCCGTCGAGGTCGGCACGACGTTGATCGCGGCGGCCCGCGCCCGGCGCAGGTCCTTGTGCGGCGCGTCCTGCAGGTTCTGGTCCTGGGTGTACGCGTGGATCGTCGTCATCAGGCCCTTCTCGATGACGAACGTGTCGTGCAGGACCTTCGCCATCGGCGCGAGGCAGTTGGTCGTGCAGGAGGCGTTGGAGATCACCGTGTGCGCGGCCGGGTCGTAGGTGCCGTCGTTGACGCCCATGACGATGGTGACGTCCTCGTTCTTGGCCGGCGCGGAGATGATCACCTTCTTGGCGCCGTTGTCGGCGTGCACCCGGGCCTTGTTCGCGTCGGTGAAGAATCCGGTCGACTCGATGACGACGTCGACGCCCAGGTCGCCCCACTTGAGGGCGGCCGGATCGCGCTCGGCGAAGGCCTTGATCGCCTTGCCGCCCACGACGATCTCGTCCTCGGTGGCATGCACGTCCTCGCCGAGGCGGCCGAGGATGCTGTCGTACTTGAGCAGGTGGGCGAGCGTGGCGTTGTCGGTCAGGTCGTTGACCGCCACGATCTCGATGTCTGCCCCGCTGGCCTTCACGGCACGGTAGAAGTTACGGCCGATACGGCCGAAGCCGTTGACGCCTACCCGGATGGTCACGGCACCGATCTCCTCGTACGTCGTCTTCCGCCCGGACGCTCTGCTGAGCGGCCCGGCGTCCTCTCACAACCTGACAGCAGGGGTTTATCCCTGAGGCGACCCTATCTAACCGGCACCGCAGTTCCCGACACGACGCCGGGTGAGACCAGGGGTGAGTCGGCCTCACCCTGGCAGGGGATACCGGCCGTCGCCGGGCGGCCTGGCCACAGGGCCCGCCACCCGGCCGAGTGGCCGCGGCCCATCCTATTGGTCTATACCAGTGTGGTCTAGACCATCCCCGGCGAGCGGACGTCGCGCCGAGGCCGTACGCGGATGACTACCGCTTGTAGTACTACGCTCTGTAGAGCAACCGCCCCGACCGGCCGCCGGACGGCCGCGGCGCCGGCCCCACCGGGCCGTTGCGGCATGGTGGCGCCGGCGCCGTGGCAGTGGCAGTGGCAGCCCTCAGGAAGCCGTGGACGTGGACACGCCCTCAGGAAGAGAGCATGTCGGCCGTCAGGTTGGCCTCCGTGCCCGGAATGCCCTGGTCGCCCGCGCGCTTGTCGGCCATCGCCAGCAGCCGCCTGATGCGCCCGGCGATGGCGTCCTTGGTGAGCGGCGGGTCGGCGAGCTGGCCGAGCTCCTCCAGCGACGCCTGCTTGTGCTCCAGCCGCAGCCGCCCGGCGGCGACCAGATGCTCCGGCGCCTCGTCCGCGAGGATCTCCAGGGCCCGCGCCACCCGCGCGCCCGCCGCGACCGCCGCACGGGCCGAGCGCCGCAGGTTCGCGTCGTCGAAGTTGGCGAGCCGGTTGGCGGTGGCCCGCACCTCCCGGCGCATCCGCCGCTCTTCCCAGGCCATCATGCTGTCGTGCGCCCCGAGCCGGGTCAGCAGCGCGCTGATCGCGTCGCCGTCACGGACCACGACCCGGTCGACGCCGCGCACCTCCCGCGCCTTCGCATGGATCTTGAGCCGCCGGGCGGCGCCGACCAGTGCGAGCGCGGCCTCCGGCCCCGGGCAGGTGACCTCCATCGACATCGACCGGCCCGGCTCGGTCAGCGAGCCGTGCGCCAGGAAAGCGCCCCGCCAGGCGGACTCCGCGTCGCAGGCCGCCCCGGAGACCACGTGCCGCGGCAGGCCCCGCACCGGCCGGCCGTTGTTGTCGATCAGACCCGTCTGCCGTGCCAGTGACTCCCCGTCGCGGAAGACCCGCACGACGTAGCGGTTGCCCTTGCGCAGTCCACTCGGTGCCAGCACGACCACGTCAGAGGTGTGCCCGAACACCTCCGCGATGTCCTTGCGCAGCCGGCGTGCCGCCGATCCGGTGTCGATCTCGGCCTCGATCACGATGCGGCCACTGACGAGGTGCAGCCCCCCGGCGAACCTCAGCAGCGTCGACACCTCGGCCTTGCGACAGCACGGCTTCATGATGGACAGCCTGCTCAGCTCGTCCTTCACCACGCCGGTCATCGCCATAGATGTAACCCCTCCCCCAGTTGACACACACGCTACAGCCAGTCTTCCGCATCGCGGCCTCGGCTGCCCGGCCTTAACCTTGCGGAGCTGCAAAGATCTGGGCGAGGGCTTGGGCCAGCCGGGCGGGATCATGCCGGGGAGATCCGTCGTCGGCGGCCACCTCGGCGAGCAGCAGGGTGCCGCCGAGGGCCTGCACGGCCTTCTCCAGCGCGCCCGCGTCCTCCACCAGGCCCGCGTCGGCGAGGACCACGTCGATGCGCAGGCCCGGCGCGTGCGCCTGCAGCACCTCCAGGTGGTTCTGCGGGGAGAAGTCGTCGGTCTCCCCCGGCTGCGGCGCCAGGTTGAGGGTGAGCACCCGCCGTGCCCGGGTGCGCACCAGCGCCTGCGCGAGCTCGGGCACCTTCAGGTGCGGCAGCACGCTGGTGAACCATGATCCGGGCCCGAACACCAGCCAGTCGGCCTCCGCGATCGCGGCCAGCGCCTCGGGGCAGGCGGGCGGATCCGGCGGCACCAGCGAGACGCTGCGCACCTTGCCGGGGGTCATCGCGCACGCGACCTGCCCGCGGACCTGGCTGAGGTCGTACGGCGCGGCGGGGTCGGCCCCCTCGACCTCCGCGACGATGTCGAGCGGGACCGTGGACATGGGCAGGACCCTGCCCTGCGCGCCGAGCAGCCGGCCGACCCAGTCGAGGCCGCCCACGGGGTCGTCGAGGAGTTCCCAGAGGGCGACGATGAGCAGGTTGCCGACCGCGTGGTCGTGGAGGTCTCCCTGGCTGCGGAACCGGTGCTGGACCAGCCGGCTCCAGGTCTGGCCCCACTCGTCGTCACCGCACAGCGCGGCCAGCGCCATCCGCAGGTCGCCGGGGGGCAGCACGCCGAGCTCGCGGCGCAGCCGCCCGCTGGAGCCGCCGTCGTCGGCCACCGTCACCACGGCGGTGAGCCGGTCGGTGACCCGGCGCAGCGCGGACAGCGAAGCGTAGAGGCCATGGCCACCGCCGAACGCCACGACCTTGGGGGATCCGCTCACCTGGTGGCCCGTCTCCTTATGCCCCCGCGGTCGCCCGCGGTCCCGCAGTGCTCCCTGACCACCGTCAACGGCGGCCACGGCCCGACAACGACAGGCCTATTCCCGGCCGAGATCGCGGTGGGCGATCTGCACGTCGAGCCCCTCGTCCCGCAGCCGGGCGGCGAGCTGCTCGGTCATCGCCACACTACGGTGTTTTCCGCCGGTGCAGCCCACGGCGAGCGTGACGTAGTGCTTGCCCTCGCGCTCGTAGCCGTCGGTGAGCAGGCGCAGCACCTCGGTGTAGGCGTCCAGGAACTCCTTGGCGCCGCGCTGGCCCAGCACGTAGTCGCGGACGGCCTGGTCGCGGCCGTTCTGCGCGCGGAGCTCGGGCACCCAGTGCGGGTTGGGCAGGAAGCGGCAGTCGACGACCAGGTCGGCGTCGACGGGTAGCCCGTACTTGTAGCCGAAGGAGACGACGGTCGCGCGCAGGCTGGACTCCCCGGTGTCGTCGCCGAAGAAGCCCACGATCTTGGCGCGGAGCTCGTGCACGTTGAGCCCGGTGGTGTCGAGCACCAGGTCGGCCTCGGCGCGGACCTCGAGCAGCCGCTCCCGCTCCCGGGCGATGCCGTCGACCAGCCGCCCGTCCTCCTGCAGCGGATGCGGCCGGCGTACGTTCTCGAAGCGCCGCACCAGCTCGCCGTCGCTGGCCTCCAGGAACACCACCCGGGGGTGCACGCCGCGCGCCTCCAGCTCCTCGATCGAGGTGTGCAGGTCGGTGGTGAAGGCGCGGCTGCGCACGTCGACCACGGCGGCGATCCGCGGGACGGCGCCCTGCACCCGCCCGCCGAGGTCGGCCATGGTGGCGAGCAGGCCCGGCGGGAGGTTGTCGACCACGAACCAGTCGAGGTCCTCCAGCGACTTGGCCGCGGTGCTGCGTCCCGCACCCGACATGCCGGTGATGATGACGATGTCCGGGATCTGTTTGCCGTGTGCCTCGCTCATCCTGCTCCCCCCGCTCGTCCGCCCGTCTCCTGGGCGTTCAGTGCCGCCGTGATCGTCTCAGCGATGCGGCGCCCGATGCCGGGGACCTCGGCGATCTGGTCGGGCGTCGCCTGCCGCAGCCGCTGCACCGACCCGAAGTGTTTCAGCAACGCCGTGCGCCGCGCCTGGCCGAGACCAGGAACGTTATCGAGTTCGCTGGCCGTCATGCTCTTGGAGCGCTTGGCCCGGTGGAACGTGATCGCGAACCGGTGCGCCTCGTCCCGGACCCGCTGCAGCAGGTACAGCCCCTCGCTGGCGCGCGGCAGGATCACCGGGTCCTCGTCGGCGGGAAGCCAGACCTCCTCGAGCCGCTTGGCCAGCCCGCACACCGCGATGTCGTCGAGGCCCAGCTCGTCCAGGGCGCGCTGGGCGGCGGCCACCTGGGGCGGGCCGCCGTCGATGACGACCAGGTTGGGCGGGTAGGCGAACTTGCGCGGCTTGCCGGTCTCCGGGTCGATCGGCTGCGCCCGGCCCTCGTCGTGATCGCCGAACCCGTACGCACTGAGCACCTGGCCGGCGGCGGCGCGGTCACCGGCCTCGTCGGCGGCGTCGTCGGGGCGGGGCTCGGTGACCCGGTCGCGTTCGTCGAGATAGCGCCGGAACCGGCGGGAGATCACCTCGTGGATGGAGCGGACGTCGTCCTGGCCCTCGACCCAGCGGATGCTGAAGCGCCGGTACTCGCTCTTGCGCGCCAGCCCGTCCTCGAAGACCACCATGGAGGCGACGACGTTGGTGCCCTGCAGGTTGGACACGTCGTAGCACTCGATGCGCAGCGGCGCCTGGTCCAGCTCCAGGGACTCCTGGATCTCCTGCAGCGCCTTGCTGCGGGTCGTCAGGTCGCTGGCGCGGCGGGTCTTGTGCTGCTTGAGCGCCTCGTGCGCGTTGCGCGCGACCGTCTCCATCAGCGTCTTCTTGTCGCCGCGCTGCGGCACCCGCAGGCGTACGGGCGCGCCGCGGTGCTCGGACAGCAGCTCGGCCATCGCCACCGGCTCCGGAGGCTCCTCGGGCACCAGCACCTCGCGCGGCACCGACTCGCTCTCGCTGTAGGCCTGGATGAGGAAGTGCTCGACAAGGTCGCTGGTGCTGACGTCCTCGACCTTGTCGACGACCCATCCGCGCTGGCCGCGGATCCGGCCGCCGCGCACGTAGAACACCTGGACGGCGGCTTCGAGCTGGTCCTCGGCGAGCGCGATCACGTCGCACTCGGTGGCGTCGGGGAGCACGACGGCCTGCTTCTCCAGCGCCCGCTGCAGGGCCCGGATGTCGTCGCGGAGCCGGGCGGCGCGCTCGTACTCCTCGACCTTGGCGGCCGCCAGCATGTCGCGTTCGATCCGCTTGATGAACCGGGTCGCGTTGCCGGCCATGAAGTCGCAGAAGTCCTCGGCGAGCAGCTGGTGCTCTTCCTTGCCGACCCGGCCGACACAGGGCGCCGAGCACTTGCCGATGTAGCCCAGCAGGCAGGGCCGGCCGATCTGCTCGGCCCGCTTGAACACGCCCGCCGAGCAGGTCCGGACCGGGAAGACGCGCAGCAGCAGGTCGACCGTCTCGCGGATGGCCCAGGCATGGGAGTACGGCCCGAAGTAGCGGACGCCCTTGCGCTTGGCCCCCCGCATGACCATCACCCGCGGATACTCGTCGTTGACCGTGACGGCAAGGTAGGGGTAGGACTTGTCGTCGCGGTAACGGACGTTGAACCGCGGGTCGAACTCCTTGATCCAGGAGTATTCGAGCTGGAGGGCCTCCACCTCGGTGCCCACCACGGTCCAGTCGACGCTCGCGGCCGTCTGCAGCATCGACTGGGTCCGGGGATGCAGGCCCGCGAAGTCGGCGAAGTAGGAGTTCAGCCGGGAACGCAGGCTCTTGGCCTTGCCGACGTAGATCACCCGGCCGTGCTCATCGCGAAACCGGTAGACGCCGGGCGATTCTGGGATCGACCCGGGTGCGGGCCGGTAACTCGCCGGATCTGCCACACCAACCAGAGTAGTGCCGCCATCGGACAGTCCACGCGCCACGAACCCGCCGTCCGGCCCGGCGGCGCCGGACCTGCCGCCGGAGCCCCCGAGGCCCCGGCCGCGGTCCGGCCGCGCCGGGCGTCAGGCCAGGTGGATCTCGCCGCCCTTGACCTTGATCTTCTTGGCGGCGAGGGGTTCCTTGGCGGGGCCGGCCGTCACCGAGGCATCACTGATCTTGAACTTGCTGCCGTGGCAAGGACAGTTGATGGTGCCGCCGGAGACCGAGCCGACCGAGCACCCCCGGTGGGTGCAGACGGCGCTGAAGGCCTTGAACACGCCCTTCGCGGGCTGGGTCACCACGATCTTCTTGCGCTTGAAGATCCTGCCGCCGCCGACCGGGATGGAGCTGGTCTTGCCCAGCGCCACGGCCGCGGGGGCCTTGGCCGGTTGCGTGCCGTCGCCCGGCGACTGGGCGCCTTCGGTGGCGGACCCGGCGCCGCCGTCGGCACTTCCCGAGGCCTCGGAGCCTCCGCAGGCGGAGAGGACTCCGGCCGCCCCGACGAGTCCCACTCCCATGAGGAGTCCCCGCCGGCTGTTCCCCTCCACCGGCGATACCTGGCCCGAGCCGTCCTGCGCGGACGCGGGCGCGGAACGCTCTTCATCCGGTGCGGACTCCTGTCGCATGCACGACCTCCTTCTGTCTCGTACCCGCCCGGCATGAGCGGGTTGTGGACGCTTACCGGGAGGTACGGCAGGTGACGGCGGCCGGTTCAACGACCGGCCGGTGAACGGGATGCCGGCCGGGCCCCCGACCGGCCGGATCCCGCTCAGCCGAGCAGCTTGGCCAGGAAGACGCCGGTGTGGCTCTCCTCGACCTTCGCGATGTCCTCGGGCGTGCCGGCCGCGACCAGGGTGCCGCCCCGGGATCCGCCCTCGGGGCCCATGTCGATGATCCAGTCGGCGGTCTTGATCACGTCGAGGTTGTGCTCGATGACGATGACGGTGTTGCCACCGTCCACGAGCCGGCCGAGCACGCCGAGAAGCTTGCGGATGTCCTCGAAGTGCAGGCCGGTGGTCGGCTCGTCCAGCACGTAGATCGTCCGCCCGGTGGAGCGCTTCTGCAGCTCGGAGGCGAGCTTGACCCGCTGCGCCTCGCCGCCGGACAGGGTGGGCGCGGGCTGGCCCAGCCGGACGTAGCCCAGGCCGACGTCGTTGAGGGTCCGCAGGTGCCGGTGGATGGCCGGGATGTTCTCGAAGAACTCCGCCGCCTCCTCGATGGGCATGTCGAGGATCTCGGAGATCGTCTTGCCCTTGTAGTGGACCTCGAGCGTCTCCCGGTTGTAGCGGGCGCCGTGACAGACCTCGCAGGGGACGTAGACGTCCGGCAGGAAGTTCATCTCGATCTTGATGGTGCCGTCTCCGGAGCAGTTCTCGCAGCGGCCGCCCTTGACGTTGAAGGAGAAGCGGCCCGGCATGTAACCGCGGATCTTCGCCTCGGTGGTCTGCGCGAAGAGCTTCCGGACATGGTCGAAGACACCGGTGTAGGTGGCCGGGTTGGACCTGGGGGTCCGCCCGATCGGTGACTGGTCGACGTGCACGACCTTGTCGAGCTGGTCGACGCCGGTGACCCGCTTGTGCCTGCCGGGGACGGTCCGGGCACCGTTCAGCTGCTTGGCCAGCGCGCTGTAGAGGATGTCGTTGACCAGCGTGGACTTGCCCGAGCCGGAGACCCCGGTGACCGCGGTGAAGACGCCCAGCGGGAAGGCGACGTCGACGCCCCGCAGGTTGTGCTCCTGCGCGCCCTTCACCACGATCTCGCGGCCCTTCACGGGCACCCGGCGGACGGCCGGGATCGGGATGGAGCGCCGCCCGGAGAGGTAGGCCCCGGTCATCGAGTCCGGTGACTCCAGCAGGTCGGCGACCGTGCCGGACACCACGACCTTGCCGCCGTGCTCGCCCGCGCCGGGGCCGATGTCGACCACCCAGTCGGCGGCGTGGATGGTGTCCTCGTCGTGCTCGACGACGATCAGCGTGTTGCCGATGTCGCGGAGCCGGACGAGGGTCTCCAGCAGCCGGTGGTTGTCGCGCTGGTGCAGCCCGATCGACGGCTCGTCCAGGACGTAGAGCACGCCCACCAGCCCGGAACCGATCTGGGTGGCCAGCCGGATCCGCTGGGCCTCGCCGCCGGCCAGCGTCGCGGAGGCGCGATCGAGGCTCAGGTAGTCCAGGCCGACGTCGAGCAGGAAGCCCAGCCGGGCGTTGACCTCCTTGAGCACCCGCTCGGCGATGTGCGTCTCGCGTTCGTCGAGCTCCAGCGCGAGCAGGAACTTGGCGCACTCCCCGATCGGCATGCCCGCCACGTCCGCGATCGACCTGCCGCCGACCGTGACGGCCAGCACCACGGGCTTGAGCCGGGCGCCGTGGCAGGTCGGGCAGGGGATCTCCCGCATGTAGCCCTCGAAGCGCTCCCGGGTGGCGTCGCTCTCCGACTCCGAGTGCCGCCGCTGCACGTACGGGACCACGCCCTCGTAGCTGGTGTAGTACGAGCGCTGCCTGCCGTAGCGGTTGCGGTAGCTGACGTGCACCTGGGTGTCATGGCCCTGCACGATGGCCTTGCGGGCCTTGGCGGGCAGCTTGTCGAAGGGCGTGTCCAGGTCGAAGCCCATGGCGTCGCCGAGCGCGCCGAGCAGGCGCAGGAAGTAGTCGCTGATGTGGCCGTTGGACCACGGCGCGACCGCGCCCTCGTTGAGGGTCTTGTCGCCGTCCGGGATGAGCAGCTCGGGGTCGACCTCCATGCGGGTGCCGAGCCCGGTGCAGTCGGGGCAGGCGCCGTACGGCGAGTTGAACGAGAAGGAGCGCGGCTCCATCTCGTCGAAGGACAGGTCGTCGTACGGGCAGTAGAGGTGCTCGGAGTACATCCGCAGCCGGTGCTCGTGGTCGTCGGGCAGGTCCACGAAGTCCAGCACGATGGTGCCGCCGGCCAGCCCCAGCGCCGTCTCGACCGAGTCGGCCAGCCGGCGCTGTGCGCCGTCCTTCACCGCGAGCCGGTCGACCACGACGGAGATGTCGTGCTTCTCCTGCTTCTTGAGCGTGGGCGGCTCGTCCAGCCGGATGGCCACGCCGTCGACGAGCGCCCGGGAGAAGCCCTTGCTCTGCAGCTCCCTGAACAGCTCGAGGTATTCGCCCTTGCGACCGCGGACCACCGGGGCCAGCACCTGGAACCGGGTGCCCTCCTCCAGCTCCAGCACCCGGTCCACGATCTGCTGGGGGGCCTGCTTGCTGATCGCCCGGCCGCAGACCGGGCAGTGCGGGTGGCCGATCCGGGCGTACAGCAGGCGCAGGTAGTCGTAGACCTCGGTGATCGTGCCCACCGTGGACCGCGGGTTCTTGCTCGTGGACTTCTGGTCGATGGAGACCGCCGGGGACAGTCCCTCGATGAAGTCGACGTCGGGCTTGTCCATCTGGCCCAGGAACTGCCTGGCATAGGACGACAGCGACTCGACGTAGCGCCGCTGCCCCTCGGCGAAGATCGTGTCGAACGCCAGGCTGGACTTGCCGGATCCGGACAGCCCGGTGAACACGATCAGGGCGTCCCGCGGCAGGTCGAGCGAGACGTCCTTCAGGTTGTGTTCGCGCGCTCCACGAACGATGAGTCGGTCATGCACGGTGTATTCCGGTTCCCCTTGGGCCTGGGCAAGACATACCTCTGTCAGGCTAGCGAGGGGGTACGACAGAATCGCTCACAACAGCGGCACCCCCACCTCGCCAAGCACAGACCGTACACGTGTTCGAAGCCGGGCACCCCCTGAATCGGGGGTACGTCCGGGAGCCCGGCGGTGACTCCGCAGGCGTCCGCCACGGGGGTCTGCGCACTCCAGCGTACGTCCTGCGGCCGACTGGGGAATCCGGGATCGCGGCACCCCCGGGCGCGTCCCGCCGGGTCCCGGAAAAAGGCCCGGAACATAGCCAATTATCGTGGAATTCACGGCTTATTAACGGAAATTCCCACCCCCTGAGGGCGGTCACCTCGCGCGCGATACGGATGAATGGCCCGTACGGCCGCGCCATGCCACGGGGGCCGGCGACGGCGGAGCACCAGGCCCGGCCGCACGGCCGCGAGCCCGCCGGATCCGGGCCCCGGCGCCGTACCACCTGCCGGAGCCGGGGCCGCGGCCGGGAGGGCCACCACCCTCCGCGCGGCGGCCCCGGTCACTCAGTGTCACTTCCCACGATCAGATAACGGATCAACATCATTGAGGTCGGTACGGCCCTATCGAGCTCCTCACACCAAATAGGGTGATGACCGCTTTCTCGCAGTCCGTACGACGCCGATGTGGAACGAGGGCTTTCGTGAGGTTCGACCTGCGCCACCCCGCCATCCTGCCCGTGACCTCGGTCACGCTGGCCGCGCTCGCGCTGGCAGGCCCGGTACAGGCCGACACGGTCCCCTCGGGGACGAAACCCCCCACGGTGAGCGCCGATCCGCTCCCGACCTGGCAGGTCAACGGGGTGGTGTGGAGCGCGGTGACCGTGGGCAACACCGTCTACGCGACCGGCAAGTTCACCAAGGCCCGGCCGCCGGGCACCGCACCCGGCAACGCCAAGGAGGTCACCCGCAACAACCTGCTGGCCTTCGACATCCGGACCGGCGCGCTGATCACCTCGTTCAACCACTCCCTCAACGGGCAGGGACTGCGGATCGCCGCCTCCCCCGACGGTTCGCGGGTCTACGTCGGCGGCGAGTTCACCACCGTGGACGGGCAGACCCGTAACCACATCGCCGCGTTCAACACCGCCACCGGCGCCCTCGACCCCGCCTTCAAGCCGTCGGTCTCCGGCAAGGTGCGGGCCATCGCCGCCACCAACTCCACGGTCTACTTCGGCGGCAACTTCTTCTCCGTCAACGGCGCCAAGCGCACCAGGCTGGCCGCGGCGGCCAAGAGCAACGGCGCCCTGTCGGCCACCTGGAAGCCGGTCGCCGACGACGACGAGGTCTTCGCGCTGCTGGTGTCCCCCGACGGGAAGCGGGTGATCGTCGGTGGCCGGTTCCAGAAGCTCAACGGCGCCACCCACGTCGGCATCGGAGCGGTGAACGGCACCAACGGCGCGATCGCCACCTGGTACAGCAAGCCGATCCCCACCAGGGTCGGTGAGCGCTACTCCTACGTCAGCAACCTGACGACCGACGGCACGACGGTCTACGGGTCCGCCGACGGCGAGGGCGGCAAGTGGTTCGACGGCCGGTTCGCGGCCACGCTCTCCACCGGCGCGCTCGTCTGGCTGGACAACTGCTACGGCGCCACCTACGGCGTGCAGGTCGTCGGCAAGGCCCTCTACAGCGTCGGCCACGCCCACGACTGCTCCTCGCTCGGCGCCTTCCCCGAGACCGTCCCCCAGACGTGGCACCGGACGCTCGCCGAGACGACGTACAAGACGGGGACGGACAAGACCGCCCCGGGGTCCAACAGCAACTACTCCCACCCGGCCGTCCCCACCCTGCTTCACTGGTTCCCCACGGTCACCATGGGCAGCTACACCGGGCAGTACCAGGCCGCCTGGACGGTCACCGGCAACAGCAGCTACATCGCCCTGGGCGGGGAGTTCCCCAGCGTGAACGGCAAGAGCCAGCAGGGCCTGGTGCGGTTCGCCGTCAAGTCCCTCGCGCCCAACAAGGTGGGGCCCACGCCCTCCGCCGAGGTGACCCCGGTGCTCACGACGCCCGCGGCCCGCACGGTCAAGGTCACCTGGAAGACCACCTGGGACCAGGACAACGAGAAGCTGACCTACGAGGTGCTGCGCGACGGCGGCCAGACCCCCGTCTACTCGACCTCGCTGTGGTCGGCGTTTTGGGCGGCGAGGGTGCACACGGTGAGCTTCACCGACACGGGGCTCACCACCGGCTCCAGCCACACCTACCGGATCCGGGTCACCGACCCGCTCGGCAACGTGCTCACCAGCGCGACCTCGAGCTCGATCAAGGTCGGCTGAGGGCTAGCCGCCGTTGCGCTTGGCCAGCTCCGACTTGATGCCGCCGACCACCGCCTGCAGGTGGTAGTCGCAGACCGCGTCATTGGAGCGGCGGCCGCGGAACCAGAGGGTCTGGACCACGAAGTCGGCTGGATCGCCACATGGGCATGTCCGGGAGCCGTCGGGGTCAGCAGGGAGGACGGTGACACCAGATGTGGCCATGTGTCCAAGGTAGGCCCTAAACGTTCTTTTGTGATCTGCGCGTTCGCGTGGAGTCACCATCGTTATCGAGTGGCTCACCGTGCGCGCACACCCGGCTACGGCGGCGGGATCCGGCCGGCCTCGGTCTTTCCTTGAGGTCAGTTTGGCTTTCCTGCAGGCCAGCTTGGTCTTACCTCCCGAACCGGTGCCGGGAGTCCGCCGTCAAAGGCACGTCCGGAAAACCGAGGGGAACGGGGGGCGGCGGAGAAGGCGTCCCGCTTGTGGGACCGATGAGCACCGAGCACGTGGCGGTCTTCGACGACAGCGCACTCTCTCCAGTTTGGGGCGACGCGGGCGCAGGCCCGCTCCTGATCTCGGAGGCAGCCATGCGAAGTACCACCTCACCCGACGCGACAGCGGTGGGCGAGCCGATGACGAGCGGCCCGGCGGCCGGCACCGACGGACGTCTGATCTACCGTCTCCTGCTGGCCGTGGACATCGAGAAGTACAGCATGCGAGGTGCCCGGGAGCAGTTCCTCGTGCAGACCGATCTGTGCCGCGCCCTCGACACCGCCGCCCTGCGCGCGGGCCTGGACCGGCGGCTCTGGGAGCGGGAGGTGCGCGGGGACGGCGAGCTCTCGGTCCTCCCGGAGGGCGTGGACGCCTCCCAGGTCATCGGCGGCTTCACCCGCGAACTGGGGCGGGCGATCGGCGCGCTCAACCTCGGGCAGCCGCAGCGGCCGCGGCTGAGGGTGCGGCTGGCGCTGCACCACGGAACGCTCACCGCCGGGCCGTTCGGTCCCGCCGGTGACGCCCCGATCGTCGTCAGCCGGCTGCTCGACGCCAGGCCGGTGCGCGCCCACCTCGCCCGGCGGCAGGACCTGGACCTCGCGCTGGTCATCTCCGCCTCGCTCTACCAGGACGTGGTCAGGACCGGGTTCTGCGCGCTGGACCCGGAACGCTTCCAGGCACTGCGCATCAAGGTGAAGGGCACGGCGTACCAGGGGTACACCTACGTTCCCGCGGGACGCGCGCGGGCGGCGCTCGTCCCCCGGCAGGGCGTGCCCCGGCCGCCCGGATCACACCTGCCGCTCACCCCGGAGGCCAAGGTCCTCAGCCTGCCCCGCCCGGACGGGATCGCCGCCCGGTGAGCCCGGCCGGGCACGGCTCCCCTCATCGGCGGGGCAGCTGCGCGCGGCCCGCACCCGGTACGTCAAGATGGGTGCCGGAGCCGTCGGGAGGAGCATCGGGTGGAAGATCGGGACGCGGCGATCGCGGAGCTCCACACCGCCACCGAGCGGTTGCACGGCACGGCCGCCCGGCTGTCCGATCAGGACCTGCGCGGCCCGTCACTGCTGCCCGGCTGGAGCCGGGGGCACGTGGTCGCCCACCTGGCGCGCAACGCCGACTCGTGCTGGAACCTGCTGGAGTGGGCCCGCACCGGCCGGGAGATACCGCAGTACGCGAGCGCCCGGCACCGTGACGACGGCATCGCCCTGGGCGCCGGGCTCCCGGCCACCGAGCTGCTCCGCGATCTGCGCGACTCCGCCGCCCGCCTCGACCGGCAGGCCCGGACGCTGCCCGGCCCCGCATGGCACGCGACCGTGCGCGCGTTCCACGGCTGGGAGCACCCCGCGTGGTTCACTGTCTTCCGGCGGTGGCGCGAGGTCGAGGTGCACCACGCCGACCTGGACGCGGGCTACTCCCACGCCGACTGGCCGGACTCCTACGTGCACTGGGAGCTCGAGGAGACCTTCGCCTGGCTCGCCGAGCACGGCGGGCTGGCCGCCGGGCGGGTGCGCGTCACCGACGCCGGCCTCGAGGTGCGGCTCGGCGACGGTCCGGAGATCAGCGGGCCCGCACGGGAACTCCTGGGCTGGCTGACGGGTCGTACAGACGGCACGAATTTGTCGATCACGAGGGGGGCGGCGCCGCCCGCGCCACCGCCCTGGCCACAGGGACCCGCTACCGGCCGGAGGCAGGCTTGAGTTACAACGGAGATGTGCAGGTGGGCGGCAGGCCCGACGTGCGGGAGCTGCCCGGGCTCACGGTCACCAAGGTGGCCGTGGGGCCGTACGACAACAACGCCTACCTGCTGCGCTGCGCCGTCACCGGTGAGCAGGTGCTCATCGACGCCGCCAACGAGCCGGAGCGGCTGCTGGAGCTCGTCGGCGACGGGCCGCTCGGCCGCGTCGTCACGACCCACCGCCACCAGGATCACTGGCAGGCGCTCGGTGAGGTGGTCAAGGCCACCAACGCCGCCGTCGTGGCCCACCCCTTCGACGCCGCCGCGCTGCCGGTGCCGGTGGCCGAGCCCGTGGAGGACGGTGCCACCGTACGGGTCGGGCAGGCGACGCTCGAGGTCATCCACCTGCGCGGGCACACCCCCGGCTCGATCGCACTGCTGTACGACGCCGGCGGCGAGCTGAGCGCCACCCCGCACCTGTTCACCGGCGACAGCCTGTTCCCCGGGGGCGCCGGCAACACCTTCGGGGACCCCAACAACTTCAGGCAGCTCATGACCGACCTCACCGAGCGCGTCTTCGACCGGCTGCCCGACAAGACCTGGTTCTACCCCGGCCACGGCAAGGACTCGACCCTCGGCCGGGAGCGCCCCAGCATTCCCGAGTGGTGGTCGCGCGGCTGGTGAGAGCCGCACCGGTGCCCGTCCGGGCCGGCCCGGGCCGGGGCGTTCGCCCGGGCCGCCCGCGCGGTCAGACGATGACGCGCACGGGCGAGGTCTCCACCGGCCCGTGGCGGGTCAGATCGGCGTGGGCGGCGGCGAGCCGCAGCACGATGTCCTCGATCACCGGCTCGGGGAAGGCGAACGGGAGCCGGAAGAAGCCGCGGAACCGGCCGGTGCCGTCCATCGCCCGGCCCGGCACGATCTCGACGCCATGGCGGAGCGTCACCTGGGCGTAGGCGGCGGTGTCCACCCCCGGCACCTCCACCCACAGCGACAGGCCGCCGTCCGGGCGGCGCCACCGCCACGACGGCAGATGGACGCGCAGCAGCTCCTCCATCAGGCCGAGCCTGGCGCGCAGCTCCGCGTCACGGGCGGCCCGCAGCTCCTCCAGCCGGGGCAGCAGCCGCGCCGCGACGGCCTGGTCCAGCACGGGGCTGCCGAGGTCCGCCAGCACCTTGCGGCGCGCGAGCCGCTCGATGATCGTCGCGGGACCGCGGACCCAGCCGGTCCGCAGCCCGGACCACACCGTCTTGCCCAGCGAGCCGACGGTGAGCACGTCGGCGCCGGGCGGCGCGAAGGCCGCCAGCGGCGGTGGCTCGGGCAGGGACC
The DNA here is from genome assembly GCF_050971785.1 of Actinomadura scrupuli. NCBI lineage: Bacteria > Bacillati > Actinomycetota > Actinomycetes > Streptosporangiales > Thermomonosporaceae > Actinomadura > Actinomadura scrupuli. The sequence continues at coordinate 1,046,179 of NZ_JBPCCU010000003.1, forward strand.
GGAAGGCGTCGAAGGCCGAGTCCTCCACGATCGGCACCTGATGGCGGGCGGCCAGGGCGGTGATCGTGCGGCGGCGCTCCGCGGACATGAGCGTCCCGGTGGGGTTCTGGTAGGTCGGCATCACGTACAGCAGCGTCGGCCGGTGCCGGTCCAGCACGGCGGCCACCTCGCCGGCGTCGATGCCCTCGTCGTCGAGCGTGGCCGACAGCACCTGCGCGCCGTGGTCCCGGAAGACGTCGGTGCACCCGGGAAAGCTGGGCGTCTCGATCAGCACGCTCCCGCCCCGGCGCAGGTAGAGCTCGCTGACCAGCCCCAGCGCCTGATGGGCGCCGGTGGTGACCAGGACCTGGTCGGGGACGGTGGGCAGGCCGGTGACGGTGAAGTGCTCCGCGATCGCCTCGCGCAGAGCGGGCAGGCCGACCGCGTAGTAGCCGTCGGTGGCCAGCAGCGCGTCGAGGTCGGACTCCATGACCTCCCGCAGGGCCGTGGTGACGGCCGGCACCCCGGCCCCGGCGGCGCGGGTCAGTGAGATCACCTCGCCCGGCCCGTCGACCAGGCGCTGGTAGATGGCCGTGGCTCCGCCGCCCCGTACCCTCCCGTCGTCGACGACGGGAGGGACGGCCAGGCCGGCGGCGATCCGGGTGCCACTGCCCCGGCGGCTCTCCAGCAGGGCCTCCTCGCGCAGCCGGTCGTAGGCGGCGACGACGGTCGCCCGGCTGACGCTCAGCAGCCCGGCCAGACGCCGCTCGGCCGGCAGCAGCGCGCCCGCCGGCAGCGAGCCCTCCTCGATGGCCGTGCGGACGGCGGCGGCGAGCTTGCGATAGAGCGGCCCGCTTCCGGTGACCCAGTCGCCCAGCAGCTCGGCCAGCTTGGGCGCGTCGATGGTCACGACGTCAGAGCGGTCCACTTCCACCCCCATTGGCACTGTAAATATCGATCCAATCATTCGAGAATGGAGCCGACGACGCAAGTGCGCCTCCGAATTGGATCGATCAATGGACTGCCCGCCGGATGAGGTGGCATCATGCTCCCCCTGATCATCTTCACCTTGATCTTCGTGTTACTGGCGATCGCCGGGCCGTGGCTGGGTGCCGACAGCCGGGACGGACAGGACTGGCGGATCACCCGGCGGCCTGATCCGAGCCCCTCTCCCGAAACGCCCGCGCGCCCCTAAGCTGTCCGCATGACGGGACTAGTGATCGCGGTGGCCGTGGCGGTCATCGTCGGCGGCGGGCTGCTGGTGGTGGCCATCGGCGTGGCCAGTGGCTCGCGCGGCGGCCGTGCGAACCCGATGGACCAGATGCCACCGACGGACCCCTTCGGCCCGCCGGTGAGCCCCGTGCCCCACCAGGCCGTGCCCTACCAGGGCGGGCCGGGCATACTGTCCGAGCCGGCAGCGGAGCGGGTACGCGCGCTGATGTCGCGAGGCCAGAAGATCAATGCGATCAAGCTGGTCCGGGAGGAGACCCGGATGGGCCTCAAGGAGGCCAAGGACTACGTCGAGGCGATGGCGGCGGGCCGGATCGCCGCGGCGCCGTGGGGCGGGGCACCGGGCCGGAGCCCGCTGTCGGAGCGGGTGCGCTCGTTCAAGGCGGCCGGGGACCCGGCCTCCGCCGTCGCGCTGGTACGCGCCGAGACGGGCATGACCCAGAGCGAGGCGGAGCGCTTCGTCGACGCCCTCGACTGACCCCTCCCCACGAGAGCGCGAGCGGATCCTGACGGGAACTGACAGGTTCGTGGTCCACCATGGTCGCGTGAGCAGCGATGGCGGAACCGCCCCGGAGGTCGATCGCGCGCGGGTGCTGGCCTACCGGATGACCGCGCAGGAACTGGACCGCCCGCCCGGCCGCCGGCCCGAGGATCTGGCGGTACTCGACCTCGGCGTGCAGGACACGCCGTCCGGCTCCGCGCGGCAGTCCCTGGCGGCGCGTACGACGGTCGCCCCCGCCGAGGACGGGCTGGCGCTGCTGTGGACGGTGCGCGGCGCGCCGCACCTGCACCGCTGGGCCGATCTGCCGGGGCTGGCCGCGGCACTGTGGCCGATGAGCGACGCCGACGCCACGGCCCGGATCGCCGGCGGACAGATCAAGGAGGGCGCCCGGCTCGGGCTCGAGGCGTTCGCCGCCGCGGCGCGGGCGATGCGCGAGGTCGTCACCGGCCCGGTGCCCCGGGGAGAGGTGAGCACGGCGGTGAGCGCCCGGATCCCGCGGTCACTGACCTACCGGTGCACGGCCTGCGAGGCGCGGCACATCTCCGGCAGCCTGTTCCAGCAGGTGGGTCTGCCCGCCGGGGTACGGCTCGCGCCCGGTACCTCCCCCGCCGTGCTCGTACCGCTCGATGACCGCCCGGAGGTCCCCGGGCGGCCCGGGGACCCCACCGCGCTGGTGACCGCCTACCTCCGGTCGCTCGGCCCCGCCGGCCCCGGCGAGGTCGCGAAGTTCCTGGGCACCTCCCCGGCCGGGATCCGGCGGGTGTGGCCGCGGGACCTGGCCGAGGTACGGGTGGAGGGACGCCGTGCCTGGCTGCCCGCCGACCGGCTGGAGGCACTGCGTTCGGCCTCCCCGCCGCCGATGGTCCGGCTGCTCCCCCCGTCGGACCCGTTTCTGCAGGCCCGCGACCGGGACCTGCTGGTCCCGGACAGGGAACGCCAGAAGGCCGTCTGGCGGATCCTGGCCAAGCCCGGCGCGCTCCTGGTGGACGGCGAGATCGCCGGAGTCTGGCGGTCCCGGCTGGCCGGCCGGGGCACGCTGGAGGTCACGGTCACCGGGTTCGCTCCGCCGGCCGCCCCCCTCCGTGCCGCGGTGGAGGAGGAGGCCGGTCACGTCGCCACCGCCCGTGGCGCCACCGCACTGCGAGTCCGGTTCGGCACGGACACCTGAACCCCGGTGCGCCTCAACACCGACTGAACACCGTGCGCCCGAACACCCGTGCACCCGACCACCCGTGCCCCTCGACACCGGCGCCTGAGCACCGGCGCCCGAGCGCCCGCCCTGGGCCCGCCCATGGCCTCCTCCCCTCCGTGATCACGGAAGGGAGGGGGTGGTCAGCGGGGGCCGCGGATCAGGCGGGAGAGTTTGCGGCCGATGAGCAGGTAGGCCAGGACCACGCCGACGACGTTGAGGATGACGTCGTCGGAGTCGAACGCCCGCCCGGTGATCAGGTTGCCCTGCAGGGTCTCGATCGTCAGTGAGATGACCCCGCTCACGAGCGCGAGCCGCAGCGGGCCGCGCAGCCGGGTGAACACCACGGGCAGCAGGACGCCGAGCGGGGCGAGCAGCGCGAGGTTGCCGCCGATCTGCTGCACGGCCTCCTTGATGCTGGGCCGGTCGAGGTAGAACCGCAGGGTGCGGCCGGGCTGGGTGTTGCCGACCGCCTGCCCGTGGTCGTGGACCGGGGTGAGGGTGAGCCGGTAGGCCCACACGGAGAACACGCCGAGGGCGCCCAGAGCGATGAGGATGGCGGCCACCCGTAGCGGAGTGAAATACCACGAGGTCTTACGGTCGGTCTTCGTCCTGCTCTTGGTCCTCGTCTTCGTCTTCGCCTTCGACGAGGACGGTGTTCTGGCCAGCAATGGCACAGTGGCGTTCCCTTCCGTGTCACATCCGCTTCCGGACGCGACTGCTGTCTCCGGGGTGTCCGCTCTGGATGCGGCACTTGTCCCCCCGAGCCAAGCATGTATGCAGAACACCGGCGTAGGGTGGGAAAACTCGCATCGAATACGGGGAGTAACAGATGTGAACGAGGTCGACCCGGAGCTGGTGGAGCTCGCGACGAAGGTGTTCGGGCTGGCCCGGGCCGGCGCGTCGGACGACCTCGTCGCCTACGTCGACGCCGGCGTGCCCGTGAACCTGACCAACGACAAGGGCGACAGCCTGCTGATGCTCGCCGCGTACCACGGGCACGCCGGGGCGGTGCGCGCGCTGCTGGGCCGGGGAGCCGACCCGGAGCGGACCAACGACCGGGGACAGCGGCCGCTCGCCGGAGCGGTGTTCAAGAACGAGCCGGACGTGGTCCGGGCGCTGCTGGAGGCCGGTGCCGATCCGCGCGCGGGCCGGCCGTCGGCCGTCGAGACCGCGCGGATGTTCGGCCACGACGAGTTCCTCGCCTGGTTCGAGGCGGCGGCCCCCTGAGCCGTCACCGCGGTCATTTCAGGATGTTCACGGCCCGGGCGACGACCAGCACGATGGCCACGATCGACACGGCCGACTGCACGAGCATCATCATCTTGGCCCACCGGCTGAGCGGCATCACGTCGGTCGGGCTGAAGGCGGTCGCGTTGGTGAACGACAGGTAGAGGTAGTCCACGAAGGTCGGCTCCCAGTCGGGCGGTGCGACCTCGGGCGCCTGCATCTGGACGAAGAGGAAGTCCGGATAGGCCCGGCGCGCGTGCGCGCGGGCGACCGGGCCGCCCCGGTCGAGTTCCCAGTACCACAGCCCGAACGCGATCACATTGGTCCCCCAGATGGCCGCGCCGGTGGCCAGCAGGGCCGGGGCGTCGTCACCGGCGGTGCCGTGCAGCAGCTCGTAGACGAGCATGAGCGCCGAGATGATGTTGGCGACGCTGATGGCGGCGATCAGGCTCACGCTGAGGGCCCGCAGCAGCCGTGACTCCCGGTCGATCCGGGTGGGGTTGGCCGCCACCAGCCCGGCCGCCAGCGCGACCTCCAGGCCGGGCAGCAGCAGGTGGGGCTGCAGCGCGAACCGGCCGGGCAGCCCGATCTGGAGGGCGATCGCTATCAGCACCACCGCCATCACCGGCAGCCGCTGCTCACCGGGGGTGGAGCGCAGCCAGGCCGGCAGGTGCACCTCCTCGAGGCGGCCCGCGTCGGCGTGCAGCACCCGCTCCAGATGCAGTGCCTGACGGCGCAGGACCCCGGTCAGATAGTCGGCGGCGTCCGGGGGCGGCCCGTGCGGCGGCTCGGTGGTCACAGGTGCATTCTGCCGCCGGGCGCGGGAACGTGGGGGGAGCGCCGGGGTTCCGGCGCCCCCCGGCGCCGGAACCCCGGAGCCCGCCCTGATGCCCGGGCGGCACCGGGCATCGCCGTGCCGCGGGGCGCCGGAGCCCGTCTCAAGCCGTGGTGTCCCGCCGGTGGTGGGCCCGCACCAGGTCCTCGATCCGGCCGCGCAGTGCCAGGAACTCCGGCGTGCGCCGGGTGCCCATCGTGCGTTCCGCCGGCAGGTCCACCGGGATCTCGGCGGCCACCCGCCCGGGGTCGCTGGCCAGCACCACCACCCGCTGCCCGAGGAAGACCGACTCCTCCACGTCGTGGGTGACCATGACCACCGTCGTGCCGGTGTCCCGCCACACCTGGCGCAGGAACACCTGCATGTCCTGCTTGGTCTGCACGTCCAGCGCGCCGAACGGCTCGTCGAGCAGCAGGACGTACGGCTCGCACGCGAGCGCGCGGGCGATCGCGACCCGCTGCCGCTGGCCACCGGACAGCCGGCCGGGCAGGGTGCCGGCGAAGGCGGTGAGCCCGACCTCCTCGAGATACCAGGCGACCCGCCGGGCGCGTTCCGCCCGCGAGATCGGCAGCAGTTCCAGCCCGAAGGCCACGTTGGCCGCGACGGTCCGCCAGGGGAACAGCTCGCCGGTCTGGCAGACCAGCCCGCGATCGGACCCGGGGCCGGTCACCGGCTGCCCGTCCCAGCCGATCGCGCCGCCGGTGGGGGTCTTGAGCCCGGCGATCAGGTCGAGCAGCGTGGACTTGCCCGATCCGCTGGCGCCGACGATGCACACGAACTCCCCGGGGGCGACGTGCAGGTCGATGCCGTCCAGCACCCGCTTGCGCTCCCTGCCGGCGGCGAAGTCCTTCACGACGCCGGTCAGCTCCAGCCCGCGGCTCATGGCGTCCACCTCCCGACCCGGTCGCGCAGCAGCCGGAGCGTCACGTCCAGGGCGATGCCGATGACGCCGATGACGATGAGCACCGCGAAGATGCGGTCGCTCTGCAGGAAACGCGCCGAGCGCACGATGCGGTAGCCCAGTCCCTCGGTCGCCGCGTACAGCTCGGCGATCACCACGAAGTTCCAGGCCGCCGCGGCGTTGACCCGGGCCGCGTCGATGATGCCCGGCAGCGAGTGCGGCAGGATCACCTTGCGGACCAGCACCCCGGGGGTGGCGCCCAGGGTCATCGAGGCCTCCAGCAGCCTGCGGGGCACCTGCCGGACCGTGTCGGCGACCATGAGGATGTTGAAGAACACCACGCCGAGCACCAGGACGGCCAGCTTCGGCGGCTCGCCCAGCCCCAGCCAGATGATCAGCAGCGGGATGAAGGCGCTCGCGGGCATGTACCGGACCAGGCCGATCACCGGCTCCAGCAGCGCCAGCGCCCACCGCCAGGTGCCCATCGCGAAGCCCAGCGGCACCGAGATCAGCAGTGCCAGCCCGAAGCCGAGCAGCACCCGCCGTACGCTGGCCACGGTGTCGGTCAGCAGGTCACCGGAGCGGGCCATCTCCAGCCCGGCCCTCCAGGTGGCGGCGGGCGTGGGCAGGAACTCGGGCTGCACCGCGCCGCTGGTGCTCAGCCCGATCCAGGCCGCCAGCGGCGCCAGCAGCGAGAGCGCCCGCAGCGCCCAGCGGGAGGTCTGCGAGATCTCCCGGCCCGGCTGGAGCCAGCCGGTGCGGCTCCTGCGCGGCGTGCGCCGTGGCAGGTCGGGCCAGTCCGCGCGGCCCGCCCCTGCCCCCGCCGCGCCGGCGGCGCCCGGCGCGGCCGCCGCCGACGTCAGGCCGTCCACGGCGCTCATGGCGCGCCGCTCGCCTGTTTGACGAAGGTCGGGTCCAGCAGCCCGTCCAGCGACGGCGCCTTGTCCACCAGCTTGGTGCCGACGAGGAAGTCGGAGATCTTCTTGGCCTGGAAGTCCAGGTTGGCGTCGGTGGTGCCCGGTGTGAACGCCTTGACGTTGTCGTCGAGCGAGAAGATCGTGGTGCCGCCGTCGTAGGCCTGGTAGTCGGTGACGCTCACTCCGCCGCGCTTGGCCATGATCTCGATCGCCTTGGCCTTGTTGGCCTTGATCCAGGCCAGGGTGTCGAACCAGGTCTGCACCAGCGCCTGGACCGTCTTCGGCTCCTTCTTCACCAGGCTGGAGGCGACGGCCAGGTGGTCGGGGATGGCACCGGGAAAGTCCTTGGAGGTGCTGATCGCCTTGCTGCCGGGCCGCTTGAGGGCCGTGTCGGTGAACGGCGCGAACACCCCGACCGCGTCGACCTTGCCCGCCGCGAAGGCGGCGGCCGCGGCGTCGGTGAGCAGCGGCTTGAACGTGATGTCCTTCTCGGTGAGCCCGGCCTTCTTCAGCGCGAGCAGCAGCAGGTAGTGGTCGACCGTGCCCTGCTCGGCGGCGACCGTCCTGCCCTTGAGGTCGGCGACGGAGCCGATGCCGGGCCGGGCGATGATCTGGTCGTTGCCGGTGGAGTTGTCGTTGGTGAGGACGATCGTCTCCTTGGCCCCGCCGGCCACCGACGAGACGGTGTCGTTGAGCGTCTGGCTGTTGGCGTCGATCGAGCCGTTGGCGAGCGCGGTGAGGCTGTCGGTGTAGCTGTCGAAGTACTTCAGCTCGACGTCGACGCCGTTCTTGGCGAACAGCCCCTGGTCGTGCGCGACCTGCCAGGGGAACCAGCCGGGCCAGGCGCTGAACCCGAGGGTGACCTTGCTTCCGGAGGCGCCGCCGGACGCCCCGGACTTCGCGGAGCCGCCGCCGCACGCGGCCAGTGCGGGTACGGCGGTCAGGACGAGGGCGAGCAGCAACCGGGTGACGGCCACTCGGGCGAGAGGGGTTCTCATCGCGCAGTCTCCTTCTTGGGGTCTCATCGCGCGGCGGCCCTGCTGGGAAGGTGCCCGGAGCGGACGAGACAGCCGAGGGTGTCGCAGATGACCCGCGTCGCGATCAGCGACGTGATCTCCGCGTTGTCATAGGGGGGTGAGCATTCGACGATCTCGATCCCGGCGAGCGGGGCGGAGTCGGCGATGATCTGGATGAACTTCAGCACCTCGCGGGGCAGGAATCCGCCGGGCTCGGGCCAGCCGGTGCCCGGCACGAACGCGGCGTCGAGGCAGTCGACGTCGAAGCTCAGCCAGACCGCCTCGGCGTTGCGCCACGCCACCTCGAGCGCCTTCTCCGCGGCGGCCTCGATCCCCATCTCGACGCAGTCGGTGACCGTCATGATCGTGGTGCCGCGCTCCCGGCCGACCTTCACGCCGGGGCGGGGGGCCTGCCAGCCGCCGATGCCGATCTGGACGAGGTTCTCCGCCGGGACGTTCGGGATGTCCGTGGCGTGGAACCACGGCGTGGTGTGCATCCGCTCGTCGAGGTCGGTCTCCTGGGTGTCGACGTGCCGGTCGAAGTGGATGATGCCGAGGTTGCCGGACAGATGCTCGGCCACGCCGCGCACGGTCGGGTAGCCGATGGAGTGGTCGCCGCCGAGCACGACGGGCAGGGCGCCCGACGCGTAGACGTGCGAGACGGCCTTGCTGATCTGGTCGAAGGTCTTCTCGATGTTGCCGGGGATGGTGAAGATGTCCCCGAGGTCGGCGATGGTGATGCTCTCCCGCAGGTCCACGCCGAGTTCGAAGCTGTACGGCCCGTACAGCGCGGAGATCTTGCGGATCCCCTGCGGGCCGAACCTCGTGCCGGAGCGGTACGTCGTGCCACCGTCGAACGGCGCCCCCAGCACCGCCACGTCGTACTCGCCGCAGCGCCGGACGTCCTCGACGTACGGCGCCTTCAGGAAGGTGTTGATCCCCGCGAAGTGCGGCAGCTCGCCCCGCGAGAACGTCGGGATGGAGCGGTCGACGATGGAGTCGGCGCCCTGGAGGCCGAGTTCCAGGCCACGGGCGATCTCCTCCTGGTGGCGGGTGGTCGGCAGAACCCGCTCCGCCGCGACGGCGTAGCGGGCCTCGGGACCGTAGTCGCCGTGCAGTTCCTCCGGGTTGAACTCCTCCGGAAGATGCTTGGGGTGGTAATGCATGGAGCCTCCATGACGGTGCCCGGTCCAGCCGGAAGCCAGGCTTCGCTGACCTCCCGGGCTTTTATCCCGCCGTGGAACGGCCGCCGCGGGGGCGTCCGCCTCGCCTCTCGGACCAGACCCGCGTTCGCCGGGCAGGCGATGCGGCGGAACCCTAGGCGCGCCTCACGTTGTGAGTCGCCGATCATTGAAGTAAGGACCGGTACCGCACTCAATTCGATGATGTAACCATTGTGTGAACATCGCCTCACCGGCATTCCCATAACGGCACCCGGTGCGGCACCACATCATGAAAATGAGACATCGGCCGAACTCACTGTTTACCGTGAGGTCACACATATCCACGATAATCCGCCGGATGATCAGGACTTTCCGGCTGCTCTGCGTCCTCCTTGTCGGGCTGACGCCGGTCGCCGCCTGCGCGCTCCCGGGCCGGGACGCCCCGGCGCCGGGCAGGGCCATCACCCTCGGGTTCAGCGCCTGGCCGGGCTGGTTCCCCTGGCAGGTGGCCGAGGAGGAGGGGCTGTTCGAGCGGAACGGCCTCGACGTCGACCTGCGCTACTACGGCAACTACACCGACAGCCTGACGGCGCTCACCAACGGCGACATCCAGGCCAACAGCCAGACGCTCAACGACACCCTCTCCTCGGTGACGGACGGCTCCCGGGAGACGATCGTCCTGGTCAACGACAACTCCACCGGCAACGACCAGATCATCGCCCGGCCCGGCATCACGTCCGTCGCCGGCCTCAAGGGCAAGAGGGTGGCCGCCGAGGAGGGGACCGTCGACCACTACCTGCTGATGCTGGCGCTGAAGAAGGCGGGGCTGTCGGGCAGGGACGTGACCTTCGAGCCGCTGGCGACCGACGCCGCGGCCGACGCGCTGGTCGCCGGGAAGGTCGACGCCGTCGGGGTGTTCGCGCCGTTCACCACCGCGGCCCTCAAGCGGCCCGGCAGCCGGGCGCTGACGACCTCCCGGGACTTCCCCGGCGCGATCCCGGACCTTCTGGTGGTCTCCGGGGCCTTCCTGGACCAGCAGCCCGGATCCGTACAGGCCCTGGTCAAGACCTGGTTCGACACCCTCGCCTGGATCGCCGCCCACAAGGCGGAGGCGGTGCGGATCATGGCCAGGCGGGCCGGGGTGACCGAGGCCGAGTACCGGACCTACGACGCGGGGACCACGATCTTCTCCCTCGACGACAACCTGCGGGCGTTCGCGCCGGGCCGCGGTACGGCCCATCTCCCCTACCAGGCCACGGCCCTCTCGGCTTTCCTGCTCGACAACCGGCTGACCCAGTTCGAGCCGAGCCTGGACAGGCTGATCGACCCGCGTTTCGTCGAGGCCCTCAAACGATGAGCGGACGGCACGCCCCGGCCGCGGGCGCCGGCGATCCGTCCGGGCTGCGCGATGTCGCCTTTCGTCCCAATGGAAATGCTCCGCCACACGGCCATCATTTGCCGGAAACATGGACGCAATGCGACACCCCTAGCCTCGCCTTGGATTACCGGGACCGGCCTTTCCCGGTGCACCGGATTCTTTTCCACGGTCGTCGGACGCGGCACGGACGACGAAGGAACCACGCATGAGCGTTGAGCCTGGGAAGAAACACGTGAATCCCACGAAACGGTCGGTAAGGCCGTCCGGTGAGCGTGCGTGCGGGTCACGCGTCGAGGGGCGAGCGTGAGCGCACGCCACCGCGGGTCAGGGCGCGGTCCGGCCGCGGAGGACACCGGCGGTCCCGGCGTGCCGGCTCCCCTGCCCGACCCCGGCATCGTCTACCACCCGGGTGGGCGGCGGCGCCGCTTCGCGCGGATGCGCACGATCCGCGCACGGCTGGCCCTCGTCCTCTGCGTGCCCACGATCCTGCTGGTGGCGCTCGCCTGTCTCGGGGTGGCCGGTCAGTACCGCGTCTCCGGCGACGCGACCGCCGCCGCGGGCAACGTCGAGCTGGTGCTGTCCGCCCAGGACCTCATCCACTCCTTCCAGCGCGAACGCGACCTCACCAGCGGGGTCCTGGGGGGCGCGGACCAGTACCGCGCGCAGCTGGAGGCGCAGCGCCGCGCGTCGGACCAGAACCGGGCGATCCTCGGCCGGCGGCTGGCCGGCAACGACAGCCCGAGTGCGCGGGCGGTCCGCGGCGCCCTGCGGAACCTGGATCCGCTGGAGTCGGTGCGCCGTTCCGTCGACGGCCGGCGGCTGGCCAGGCCGGCCATGCTGGACTTCTACACCCACGCGATCGTGGCGCTGAGCACCGCGTCCATCGACGGCGACGTCGGCCAGGACGACGCGGTGCTGCGGCGGGCGCTCGAGTCCCTGCACGCCCTCGGGGAGGCCAAGGAGGCCACCGCGCTCGAACGCGGCCAGCTCAACGGCGTGTTCGCCCAGGGCCGGTTCGGCCAGGACGACTACCTCAGGTTCACCCAGACGCGCGCCGCCAAGCTGGACGCGCTCGCGGAGTTCCGCCGGGTGGCGGCACCCCGGCGGGCGGCGGCGCTGGACGCCGCCCAGCGGACCCCCGAGGCGGCCTTCGCCGCCGGCTACGAGCAGCGCGCGCTGGACGGCGCCGCCGGGCGGAGGCTGAACCTCAGCCCGCCGAGGTGGTCGGCCGCCATGACCACGGTGGGGTACGACCTGCGCGAGATCCAGCGCGGCATCGGCGACGACGCCCGGGCCCGGGCCCGGCAGATCGACCGCGACGCCGGATGGCTGCTGGCCTGCTACGCCGCGGGAGCCGCCGTCACCCTCGTGCTGGCGCTGCTGCTGTGGCTCTACACCTTCCGGTCGATCATGCAGCCGTTGAAGATGCTGACCCGTGAGGCGCGTGAGGCGGCCGAGCGGCGGCTGCCGGGCGCCGTCGCCCGCATCCGGGCCGCGGAGGAGCCGGGCGAGGTGGTGCTCGACTCGTCACGGTCCACCCTGGTCCAGCGCGACGACGAGTTCGCCGAGGTGGCGGGGGCCCTGGACCATCTCCAGCAGACGGCGGTCCGGCTGGCGGTCGAGCAGGCGGTCATCCGGCACAACACCGCCGAGTCCCTGGCCAACCTGGGCCGCCGCAACCAGAACCTCGTGCGCAGGCAGCTCGGCTTCATCAGCGCGCTGGAACGCGAGGAGGCCGACCCGGGCGCGCTGGCCAACCTGTTCGAGCTCGACCACCTGGCGACCCGCATGCGCCGCAACGCCGAGAGCCTGCTGGTGCTGGTCGGCGAGCACAGCCCCCGCCGCTGGTCGGGCGCGGTCGAGGTGGGCGACGTGCTCCGGTCGGCCTTCGCCGAGGTCGAGGACTACCGCCGGGTGGTCCTGCGCAAGGCCGACACCGCCCACGTCCAGGGCGGCGCGGCGGCGGAGATCTCGCACCTGCTCGCGGAACTGGTCGAGAACGCCCTGGCGTTCTCGCCGCCCGACCAGGAGGTGGAGATCCAGGCGCGCGACACCGGCTCGCAGTACCACATCGCCATCGTCGACCAGGGGGTCGGCATGACACCGGAGGCGATGGCCACCGCCAACGCCCGGCTGCGCGGCGAGCAGAGCTTCCTGGTCACGCCGACCCGCGCCCTGGGCCACTACGTCGTCGGCCGGCTGGCCCAGCGGCTCGGCATCGAGGTATGGCTGCACGAGTCGCCGCTCATCGGCGTCACCGCCCGCGTCGTGCTGCCCGGCACCGTAATGGTGACCTCCGGCGGCCCCGCGGGACCGCCCACCCGTACGGCGCTCCCCGCCCGGGCGGGCGCCGCGCCGCGGCACGGGGCCGCCGGTACCGCCCCGATCGCCACCCCGGCCCCCACAGCGACGGCGGTGGCGGTCGCGGCCCCGCCGGCCGCCGGCCCGGGCTCCGCTCCGGGCGGTCCGGGCCCGGCACCGGGCGGCCCGGCGACGACGCGCAACGG
>NZ_JBPCCU010000004.1:0-727217 GCF_050971785.1 Actinomadura scrupuli
CGGCCTGGCCGGCAGGTCGGTGCTGGCCGCCGAGATCCTGGGCGGCCGCAGGGTCGGGATCCGGATCGAGGGCAAGACCCTGGCGTTCTTCGACCTGCACACACGTGAGCTGCTGCGCTCCCGCCCGAACCCCCTCACCGCCCAGCAGGCCCTCAAGCTGCGTGGGGCACGCCCGGCCGGACCGCCCCCGCACCCTGCCACCGGGCCGGTCACCGTGCAGCGGCGGGTCAGCGACACCGGCGTGATCATGATCGCCGGTCAGAACCTGTCCCTGGGCAGACTGCACGCCAGAAGCGTCGTCACCGCCCACGTCAGCGACACGAGCATCACCGTCGAGCTCGGCGACGACCGGCGTACCTTCCGCCGCACCACCGACCAGCCCGTCCGCAGCATCAAAGCCCACCGGCCCCGCAAGGCCGCCCATGATTCCTAGACCACCTGTCAAGGATGTCCTGGGACAGAGGTGTCAAGCATCTCCTGGGACTAGACATTTCGCTGGGCTTGGAGTGGTCATGCACTCTCGGACGCGCCGTCCTGCGTGTCTGGGTTGCGCTGGCCTTCTGTGCGTGCAGGCTGAGGACTCTGGACGAGCTTGCCAGGGGCATCGGTAGGGATATCCCAATCTCGCTCAACCTGCCATCCATCTGGCCATATATGAGTGGCGTCTATCTGTAGAACGCAACCATCACGAAGATTGGGGGGAGCTTCAAACGCTGTCTCCCTAAACGAGGCGTTGTTGCTGAACGTCGCCTGAACGAATTCGGCGTCCCCGGTAAATTTCGCTCTGTCGAACTTGACGTTTTTGTTGAATGTTGCTCCAGTGAAGGAGGCGCCTCCACCGAACGTTGTGTCGCTAAATGAAGCATCCTCCTTGAATAGTGCGCTGCCAAACCCGACATCTTGAAACGTTGTCTCTTTGAATGCGACGTCTCCTGCGAATTCCGTCTCACCGAACCAGGTATACCCACCAAATGTCGTCTGGCTAAACATAGCCTTGCTAAACGTCGCATTGTAGAAAAGGTGGGCCCATCAAAGGTCGCATTGCTGAGATCGGCGTGCCCGCCGAATGTTGTTTCGTTGAACCCGGTGACTCCGTTGAAGGTTGCCTCGCTGAACGATGCGCCGTCGTTGAAAGTCGCCCCGCCAAATACGGTGGTCTCGCCAAAAGTGGTCTTCCGGAACCAAGCGGCTCCCCGGAAGTCCGCGTTGCGGAAATCCACTTTCGCTGCCCGGCATTCAGACAGATCCATTTCTATGAGGACGGCGTCTCTCAGATCCAGGCTGATTTCCTCCCAAAACTTTGGGGTCGACTGTTGTTGGTCAGGAGAGCAGGTTAGGTGACGTTTTAGGATCTGCTGTGCGGTCCGCCGGACATCGAGCTCAAGTCGACGTGTTGCGATTTGCTCGTCGGTGATTCGGTCGTCCCCCTCGAAGCTGTTTGGCGGTCTGTGTTGGTAGCGTCCCGGCGGAGGTTCATAGGGGCCACGTAGATAGGCGCAGATGCGGTCTACGATTGTCTGCCGGAGGTCCGGGTATGCCTGCGCGAGTCGCTCTAGATCGGTGAGGCCGCCGATTCGGACAGCAGCCTTATCGCTGCCGAGTTGCTCGCTAGCCTTGGCAGAAAGGTCGGTAATCTGTCGGGCGATCGCGTCATCTCGGGCTACTTGGTCAGCGTTGAGCTGGCGTTGGAGCAGAGCGTTGGCATGTTGCTGGTTGATCTTGTCGACTGCGAGTAGTCGAGCATGCTCTCGCTGGCTCAGCCTAAATCGATGGACGCTGACGAACGCGGCAAGGATAGCCAGAATCGCGGCAGCGCTCTTCCAGCCGGTGTCGAACGCGTCTCGGTGTGTGGTGGTGGTCTTGCCCCACAGCAGGCCAGCGACGGTGACTCCGACGACCAGCGCAAGGACGAGAGTGAGCCAGATCCAGCCCCAAGCAAATTCGCGCCGTGGCGGTTCGGGAAGGGGGATGGGCTCTGAGGCCTCGGAGTTGCCGGTACGAGCGGGAGAGTGGTCCATAGCGACATTCCACCCCGAGGGCACGCCAGGGCGCAGAACATCAGCAAAACGGTCAGGGCCTAGGCGGCGGATTCGCGAAGCTGCCGAAGATGATCGAGGTACTCGGAGGCTTCGGGGTCTGAGCTGTAGCGGGCCTGGACGATGGTTCCGAGCTCGCGGGACACCATGAGCAGGCTGGGAAGAGATCGGCGATCTCCCGACAATGCTCGTTCGCCGTAGGTCAGAGCGCTCTCCAGGTCGCCCTCTCTGGCGGCAACCACTCCGAG
Organism: Actinomadura scrupuli; assembly: GCF_050971785.1. Taxonomy (NCBI): domain Bacteria; kingdom Bacillati; phylum Actinomycetota; class Actinomycetes; order Streptosporangiales; family Thermomonosporaceae; genus Actinomadura; species Actinomadura scrupuli. Next base: position 2,285 of record NZ_JBPCCU010000004.1, read on the forward strand.
CGTTGAAGCTTCTGTTCCTGTGGCACGGCGACCACCCGCGAACGCACGGCAAGTGCATGCAGACGTCTTCCTACAACGACGTGGTCTGGAAGCCGGCACTCGCGAAGGCCAATGTCATACCGGCGCCCGAGCCAGGCCCGCGCGGCGGTGTCCCTCGCTCCGGCTACACCTCGGCTCGCGAGAACGGCACCCATACCCTTCGGCACCACTTCTCGACCACACTGCTCGACGCGGGTGTGTCCTTGGCCGGCGTCATGGAGTTCATGGGACACAGCAAGAAAGGCGCTCCGGTGACACTGGGGGTCTACGCACACGTCACCGACGAGACCTACGGGTCGGCGCGCACCGCGATCGACCGCAGCTTGTTCCGGCTACGCGTCGTCCAAGATCAACACTCGGACGGAACACAGCCGGAACAGGCCGCCCGGCGATGATCGCAGTAATGTCACGTCAGCAGGTCAGCGCCCTGCAGGGGCTCAGGTCTCGATCAGGCAGGACTTCTCCCGGGTGTTGGCCAGGACGGAGTCGTGGCCGTAGCCGCTGTCCTTCATGCCCTCGAACGGCAGGCCGGGAGGCATCTTCCGGTAGGTGTTGATCCAGATGGTGCCGGCCTCCAGGTCCCGGAACATCCGCTGCCCCCGGCCGAGGTCGGAGGTCCACACGCCGGCGGCCAGCCCGTACGTCGAGTCGTTGGCGAGCGCCACGGCCTCCTCCTCGGTGTCGAAGGGGATGGCCACCGCGACGGGCCCGAAGATCTCCTCCTGGCAGACCCGCAGCGAGTTGTCGCCGGTGGTGAAGAGCGTCGGCTCCACCCAGTAGCCGCCCGCGTAGGCGTCGTCGACGAGCTCGGCGCCGAAGCGGCCGCCGAACACCAGCTCGGCGCCCTCCTTGGCGGCGATCTCCAGATACGACGTGACCCGCTCGTACTGCTCCTGGGAGACGATCGGGCCCATCGTGGTCTCCATGGACAGCGGCTCACCGAGCTTGATGCCCTTGGCGATGGTGGTGATCCGCTCGATCATCTCGTCGAACACCGGCCGCTGGATGAGGATCCGCGAGCCGGCGACGCAGACCTGACCGGCGTTGGCGGTGAAGATGCTCATCGTCGAGACGCCCGTGGCCGCGGCGTCGAGGTCGGCGTCCGCGAAGACGATGTTGGGTGACTTGCCGCCCAGCTCGAAGCCCATCGGCTTCAGCGCGTCCGTGCTGGCCCGGGTGATGATCTTGGCGGTCTCGGTGGAGCCGGTCATGGTGATCTTGTTGACGCCCCGGTTGCGCACCAGGGCGTCTCCGGCCTCTTCCCCGAGGCCGGACACGATGTTGAGGGTGCCGGCGGGGAGCACGTCCTTGAGCAGCTCACCGAGGCGGAGCGTGGAGACGGTCGCCTGCTCGGCGGGCTTCATGATGACCGTGTTGCCGGCCGCCAAAGCGAACGCCGCCTTGGCGGAGAACGTCGAGATCGGCGAGTTCCACGGGATGATGCCCAGCACCACGCCGTACGGCTCGCGCCGGGTGTAGCCCATCGAGTTCGGCCCGACGATCACGCTCTTGCCGACGACGGCCGCCCCGCATTCGGCGGCGGCCATGTGCCAGAGATAGGTCATCCCCGGAACGTCGCGTTTGGCGGTCTCGCTCAGGATCCGGCCGTTGTCGCGGGTCTCGATCTCGGCCAGTTCCCTGGCGTTCTGCGCGAAGACGTCCGCGACCTTGCGCAGGAAGTGCGCGCGGCCCGCGGCGGGCATCGCCGACCACTTCGGGAAGGCCTTGCGGGCCGCCCGCACGGCGTCCTCGGCGTCCTCGGCGGTACTGCGCGGGATCTTCGCCCACACCTCGCCGGTCGCCGGATTCACCGAGTCGAGCGTGCCGCCGCCCGAGGCGGGCCGCAGTTCGCCACCGATCAGATTGGAGAACTCCCGAACCTCTGCCATCGCCGTCCCTTCGCGGTACTGCCCGGTCGCCCCGTACGGTCACGCCGTACGACGCCCAAGCGTACGCTTGCTCAACCCAGGAACGGAACCCACCCCATCTCAATTCCATGATCATGCAATCGTTGGACGATTGACTGCACGATCACGGAGGGGGAGCGGGGTGGGGCGGCGGGTCGGGGGAGGTCAGTCGGCGATTCGGGTGAAGTTGACGACGCGGTAGCCGGTGACCGGGTAGGGGTCCACGTCGAAGCCGGTGGAGCCGCCCTCGTACCGGTGGTAGCAGTAGTAGGCGTGCGCGGATCCGGACTGGGCGCCGGGGCCGCACTCGTCGATCGGCGTGTCCACGTAGCGCACCGCGAACACCTTGCTGACGGTGTTGGGTCCGGCCGCGAGCAGTGCCGCCCGCCGGTCGCCGCGCCGCCAGGCGTCGACGAGGTAGGCCGCGGCCTCGTTGGGGGTGGCGAACACCTTGGCGGGCAGGCCGCCCGGGAGGGTGCCGGGTGTCACGCCGACGCCACCCGGAGCGCCGGGAACGGGAGTGCCGGGAACGCCGGGGGCCGGGGTCTGCACGGGCGGATAGGCGGTCTTCGCGGGGCCGGTGGCCGGGCCGGCGGAGACCGTCGGGGTCGGGCCGTCGGTGCCGGGGGAGGCGGTCGTCGCCGAGGTGCTGCCGGCCGCGCCCGCCTTGGGGCCGTCCTGGCAGCCGGTCAGCAGCATGAGGCCTGCGGCGGCGGCGACGGTGGCCAGCGGCAGCGTACGCGAACGCTTCATGGGGGGTTTCGGCCTTTCACTCACGGTCCCGCCCCTTCTGGGAGGGTCGCTAGGTGAGATGCCGCGGGCCCCGGGCCGGTTCGGGAATATCAGCCCAGAATCTCGTCGAGGTCGTAGGCCACCGGCACCTCGAGCTGCTCGTAGCCGCACGATTCGGGCGTGCGATCCGTACGCCAGCGGCGGAAACGGGCGGTGTGCCGGAAGCGGTTGCCCTCCATGCTCTCGTAGGCGACCTCGCACACGAGCTCCGGCCGCAGCGCCACCCAGGACAGGTCCTTCTTCCCCGTCCAGCGGGAGACCGCGCCGGGCATCCGGTCGGTGGTGGCACCCGACTGCGCGGCCCACGCCCCCCAGGGGTGGTCGCTGAGGTCATCGGTCCGGTAGGGCTCCAGCTCCGCGACCAGCTCCGCCCTGCGCGCCATCGGGAACGAGGCCGCGACCCCGACGTGCTGCAGGCCGCCCTGGCCGTACAGCCCGAGCAGCAGGGACCCCACGATGGGGCCGCTCTTGTGCCAGCGGAAACCGGCGACCACGCAGTCCGCGGTGCGCTCGTGCTTGACCTTGAACATGACGCGCTTGTCGGGCTGGTAGGTGACCCCCCGGGGCTTGACGATCACTCCGTCCAGCCCGGCGCCCTCGAACTCCTGGAACCACTGCTGCGCCAGCTCGTAGGAGTCCGTCACGGGCGTGAGGTGGACGGGGGCCGCCGACTTCTCCAGCGCCGAGCTGAGCCGGTCCCGGCGTTCGCCGAACGGCAGCTCCATCAGCGACTCGTCGCCCAGGGCGAGCAGGTCGAACGCCACGAACGACGCCGGGGTCCGCTCGGCCAGCAGCGTGATCCGCGAGGCGGCCGGATGGATGCGCTGCTGCAGGGCCTCGAAGTCGAGCACGGACCCGGTGCGCAGGACGATCTCGCCGTCGACGACGCAGCGCTCGGGCAGCTCCCGGCGTGCGGCGGCCACGAGCTCGGGGAAGTAGCGGGTCAGCGGCCGTTCGCCGCGGCTGGACAGCTCCACCTCGTCGCCGTCCCGGAAGATGATGCAGCGGAAGCCATCCCACTTGGGCTCGTACAGCACGTCGCCCTGGGGCATGGTCTTGACCGCCTTGGCCAGCATCGGCGCCAGCGGCGGACTGATCGGCAGCTCCATGGGCTCATTCTGCCCCTCCGGGCAGCGTGACCTCACCGTCCGTCCGGACGAATGTGGCGCGGGAGTGACCTGCGCCGGGTCACCCGGCGCGCGGTGGCCGCGCCGATAACCTGTGATCATGCGCCGACTGCTGCCCGAACCCGCCGCCGACATCGACCCGTTCGAGGCGTACCGGGACGTCCCCGCGGCCCCCGGCGGCCCGTGGCTCCGCATCGGCATGGTGATGAGCGCCGACGGATCGGTCACCGACGAGCACGCCTGGACAGACGGGCTGGGCGGGCAGGCCGACTTCCGGGTGTTCCGGATCCTGCGCGCCCTGGCCGACGGGATCATGGTCGGCGCCGCCACGGTCCGTACCGGCCGGATCGGACCGCACCGGCTCCGGCCGGACCTGCGGGCGCGGCGGGAGGCGATCGGCAAACCGGCCCCGGCCCCGATGATCGTGGTCAGCCGGTCGCTGGAGCTGGACTGGACGCTGCCGCTGTTCACCGCGGGCGAGTCGATCGTGGTGACGTCGGCGGCGGCGCTGCGGGCCACCACCGTGCCGCCCCACGTCCAGGTGCTGGCGGCGGGCCAGGACACCGTGGACCTGGCGGCGGCCGTCGGCGTGCTCCGCAAGGACTTCGGCCTGGCGCACCTTCTGTGCGAGGGCGGCCCCGTGCTCACGACCTCGGTCATCGCCGCGGGCCTGGCCGACGAGCTCTGCCTGAACCTCGCTCCGACCTTGATCGGCGGAGCCCATCACACCCGCCTGCTGGGCGACCTGCCCACCCGGGCCGAGCTGGAGCCCACCTCGGTCTATGTGGACGAGGGCGTCCTCTTCCTACGCTACGCGCTGCCGCACCGCCCGTAGCGCGGGAAGGGACCGCCGCCCCGGCCTGCTGTCAGACCTCCGGTTCGGCCAGGACGAAGGTCACATCGCCCTGTTCGTCGAAGGTGGCGTCAAGGGTGGAGTTCTCCAGGACCGTCGCGGCCGTGGGCTCGAGGTAGACCTTCGCGCCCTCGGCCTCCACCGTCTCGTCCCCCTCTTCCGGGCCCGGCGTCACGGACAGGCCCAGGGAGCTCCCGTCGTCCTGCGCGGCGATCCGGATGCCGGTGTCCGGCGGCAGTTGCGGCTGCTCGGTCACGGAACGGATCACCTGAACTGCACTGTCGGTCAGTGTGAGCATGTTCAACTCCCTCACTCGAGGTGCTCGAACCCTGCCCCTCCCCCGCGATGTACGGGGCTAAACGGCCCGGCGCCGACTCCGGAGGTCCCGGTCCGCGGAGAACCGCAGCTCAGGGGCGGTGCGGGCGGCGGAAGGGGGCCGTCACGCCGGCGAGGCCGGGTCGCGATCGGGGTGCGGGCGGCGGCCCCGGGAGGTCTGGGGCGACCGGTGCGGGCGCCGGCGAGAGGTGTTCGGCAAGAGGCGCAAGTGGCCGCCTGAGGCCAGTGGGACCTCTTGATCATGACAACCTAGACGAGGATCTTCAAACTCGATCCATCATCATTCGCTCGAGGGGAGCATCGTGGTCACGCCACGTCGACGTTCAGCTTTCGGTCTAGTCCTTGGCCTGCTCATCCCCCTGTCCCTCGTCTTCTCGTTCGGGAGCCCGGCCCAGGCGGCCGCCGGCACCACCTTTGCGGAGTCGGTAAAGAAGGCGGTCGTTTCGGTAGCCACTTCCTATACGTACAAGTCGAGCCGGGTGGAGACCCCTGTTTCGGAACTCGACCCGGCGCAGACGTCCACGGTGGACACCGCCGTCTTCGCCGCCGGGGACAAGATCCTCGGCGTTCAGCGGGTGGTGGGAGCCTCCCGCCCGGTTGCGTCCGCCACCGTCCCGGGCAACGCGCGGGTGCTGTCCCGCGCCTCGGTGGGCCGTGCGGGGGCGGGGACCCGGACGGTCATCGTCACCTCCACCGCGGACGAGTGGGGGCCGGGGCTGACCGTCGCCTCGTGGACGGAGCGGAGCGGGGTCAACTACCAGCTGGTCTCCCGTGACGCCGTGGGAGCCGCCGACCTGTTGAAGATCGCCCAGACGCTGCCGCGGGACTCCTCGACGGTCAGCGCGACGACCGCGTCACGCATCGCCGAGGCCAAGCCCGCGGCCACCGCCGACGTGGACGGCGTCGTCAAGGGGTCCCCGGCTCCCGGGGCGGCGCAGCGCTCCACCACGAACTTCAACGTGGACGGATCGGGAACCGTCACCGACGACTGGGCCAACGAGGCCAATCTGTGCGCGGGATGCGCCTATTCCTCCGGCAATTACGCGGGCATGTGGCAGCTCGTGCTCTACGCCGACAATAAGCTGGCCTGGTCCGGTATCGACTGCGCTTTCGGCAGCGGCACCGCGTCGGCCACCCGTTCCTGGCAGAGCTCGGAGGGACTGGCCAGTGACGGAGTCGTGGGGGCCAACACCAGAGGCCGGGCCGACAATTACCTGAGCGGAAACTCCTCCGTCACGTATTGGGGGATTTACGACGCCGTCGCCTTCACCCGCAGCACCTCCAGTTATTACTACTACTACGGCGGGACGCGGCTGAGCTACGGCTTCGCGGCGGGCGCGATCTCGCCCTGCTGACCGGGTGTGCGCACGCCCCCGGGAACGGCCGGTTCCCGGGGGCGGTTGCCTGTCCGGCGGCGGCAACCATCGGAAGGCCGCCGACGTGTGTAGTGGAACTGTGCAGAGGGAGGCCCATGTGGTTCGGGACGACGAGGTCGGCTTCACGGCGTTCGTGGAGGCGCGCGGCCTCGGCCTGCTCCGGTTCGCCACGGCGGTGACCGGTGACCGCCACCAGGCGGAGGACCTCCTGCAGGGGGCGCTCGAGCGGGCGTACGGCAAGTGGAGCCGGGTCGCCGGCCGGGGGGACCCCGAGCGGTACGTCAAGCAGAGCATCGTCAATGCCGCACGCGACGGCTGGCGGAAACAGAAGCGCCATCCGGAGGTCTACGGGCTGGGCGAGGGGTCCGGCACCTACCTCCCGTTCGACGAGGTCATCACCCGTGACGTGGTCCGCGGTGCCCTCGCGAGCCTTCCACCGCGCCAGCGCCTGGTGGTCGTGCTGCGCTACTGGGAGGGCATGACCGAGGCCGAGACCGCCGACCTCATGGGCATCTCGGTCGGCACGGTCAAGAGCCAGGCACATCGTGCCATGAAGACGCTGCGCGAACAGCTGGCGCTCAGCGAGGAGCCGCACGCCGGCTCGTCACAGGGAGTGGTGGGACGATGAGCACCGAGGACCGGCTGGTGACGCTCATCCGCGCCGGCATCGAGGAGGACCTGCGCGGCCTGGCCCTGCCGGCCGATCTGGTGCAGAGGGTGGTGGCGCGGCCACCGCGGCGCCGGCTCCGGTGGCGGCTGCAGCTCGCGGTCGTGGGCGTGGCCGCCGCCGTCGGAGGGGCGGTCGCGCTGACCGCCGCCGTGCTGCCCGAGCAGGCGGACCGTCCCCGGCAGCCGGTGGCGGTCGGGACGCCCTCGCCGGCTCCCTTCGACCCGACCGCGCTGCTGACGTTCGGGACCCCGCCCGACGGGTGGGAGAAGCTCGACACCCCCCAGAACCCCGGCGGGCTCCGCGAGGTGACCGACAAGGCCGACCGGGCGGCCCAGGTCCGGCGGTGGCTGCTGACCTACGTTCCCCCGGGGCCCGGCCGGCGCAAGGGCGGCCGTGACTTCCTGCGGATCGAGGTGGCGACCGGGCGGGTGACCATCGCCTCCGCCCGCGCCGCGGTGACGGTGAACGGCCCGGAGAAGATGACGGTGCTGCCGGTGCCGGTCGGCACCGCGGAATACGACGCGCGCGCCGGCGACGGAGGCGGAGTGCGGGTGATCTGGCAGCCGCGCGCCGGAATGGTGATCGTCGTTCAGTCCAATGCGCTTCCTAAAGATCAATTGTTCGCGGTCGTCCGCGGTATCAGGATGGCGAGTCCCTGAGCCGTCTTGTCATGACAGGGATGGCTTGTCATGACAAGACGGGTGGTATCGCAATTCGTACGAATGGCTGTGTCGCGGACCGGTCAGAGAGAGACTGGAGCCGGGAGGGGACGGGGATTCGCCGAGGTAACTGAACAGGGGGTGAGAGCGTTGCGTTTCGCGGCGCTCGTCGCATGGGTGCTGGCCGGCATCGCGGGGTTCTACCTGCTGCTGATATGGCTGGCCAATGGGGGATTGAGACAGCAGGCGACCAAGGTCACCAGGTTTCCGGTCGTCGTCGTGGTGGGTCATCCGCTGCTCGCGCTGGCCGGCCTGGCCACCTGGATCATGTATCTGGCGACGACGCGGGTGGTCTACGCGTGGAGCGCGTTCGGCACGCTCGTCGCGGTGGCCCTGCTCGGGTTCGTGCTGCTGACCCGCTGGCTGGTGGGCAGGGGCGGCAGGCACGCGCGGGGGGCGGAGCAGGCGTTCCCGGCCGTCGCGGTGATGGTGCACGGGGTGGTCGCCGTCGCCACGTTCATCCTGGTGCTGCTGACCGCGCTGGCCATCAGCAAGACGTGACGGCCGCGTGCCGGGTGCTCCGCCCGATCAGCGCAGGCGGCGCAGGACGGCGAGGGAGCGGTCGGCGACCTCGATCTGGTCACCGGCCTTGACCGTGCCGGCCTTCGCCCACTCCGCCGGCTGCCGCGTCGTGTCGAGGGTGAACTCCCAGCGGTCACCGAACTCCGGGCCGGGCAGGGTGAAGGCCATGGGCTCGAAGTGCGCGTTGACGAGGATCAGGAACGAGTCGTCGCGGACCGACCGGCCGCGCGGGTCCGGTTCGGTGATCGCCTCGCCGTTGAGGAAGACCATCAGCGACTTGGCGTACCCGGCGTGCCAGTCGTCGTCGGTCATGTCCTCTCCGGCGGGGGTCAGCCAGGAGATGTCATGCAGCCCGTCGGCCCCGAACGGCCCGCCCTGGAAGAACCGGCGCCGGCGGAACACCGGATGGTCACGGCGGAGGGCCGACAGGGCCCGGACGAACTCCAGCAGCTCCTCGTCCGGGTCCGCCCAGGACACCCAGGAGATCTCGTTGTCCTGGCAGTAGGCGTTGTTGTTGCCGAGCTGCGTGCGGCCGGACTCGTCGCCGGCCGACAGCATCGGGACGCCCTGCGACAGGAACAGCGTGGCCAGGAAGTTGCGCTTCTGCCGGTCGCGCAGTGCGGTGATCCCGGGATCGGACGTGGGGCCCTCGGTCCCGTGGTTCCAGGACCGGTTGTCGTCGGTGCCGTCCCGGTTGCCCTCGCCGTTGGCCTCGTTGTGCTTGTGGTCGTAGGAGACGAGGTCCTGCAGCGGGAACCCGTCGTGGCAGGTCACGAAGTTGATCGAGGCCACCGGCCGCCGGTTGTTGTGCTCGTACAGGTCGGAGGAGCCGGTCAGCCGGAACGCGAATTCGGGCAGGGTGGCGTACGCGCCCCGCCAGAAGTCGCGGACCGTGTCGCGGTACTTGCCGTTCCACTCGGTCCACAGCGGCGGGAAGTTGCCCACCTGGTAGCCGCCCTCGCCCACGTCCCACGGCTCGGCGATCAGCTTCACCTGGGAGACCACCGGATCCTGCTGGACCAGGTCGAAGAAGGCGGCCAGCCGGTCCACGTCGTGCAACTCGCGCGCCAGCGCCGAGGCCAGGTCGAAGCGGAACCCGTCGACGTGCATCTCCAGTACCCAGTACCGCAGCGAATCCATGATCAGCTGCAGGGCGTGCGGATGCCGGACGTTCAGCGAGTTGCCACAGCCGGTGTAGTCGAGCAGGTAACGCTTGTCGCCGTCGCGCAGCCGGTAGTACGAGGCGCTGTCGATGCCGCGGAACGACAGGGTGGGGCCCAGATGGTCGCCCTCGGCGGTGTGGTTGTAGACGACGTCGAGGATGACCTCGATGCCCGCCTGGTGCAGCGCCCGCACCATCGCCTTGAACTCCAGCACGTGCTCCCACCGCCCGCCCGGCGGTGGCCCGCCCTCCCGGCCGGCCGAGCCGTAGGCGTTGTGCGGGGCGAGGAAGCCGATCGTGTTGTAGCCCCAGTAGTTGGTCAGGCCGCGGGCGACCATCGCGTGCTCGGGCACGTACTGATGGACCGGCATCAGTTCGACCGCGGTGACCCCGAGGTCCTTCAGATGGCCGATCATCGCCGGATGCGCCAGCCCCGCGTACGTCCCGCGCTGCTCCTCGGGGATCTGCGGGTGCAGCTTGGTCAGTCCCTTGACGTGGGCCTCGTAGATGACCGTCTCGGCGTACGGGGTGCGCGGCGGCCGGTCGTCGCCCCAGTCGAAGTACGGATTGATCACCACGTTCTTCGGCTGGTACGGAGCGCTGTCCTCGGTGTTCAGCCGGCTCTCGTCGAGCGGGTCCGGGTCGGTGAGGTGGTAGGAGAACAGCGCCTGGTTCCACCGGACCTCGCCGTCGACGGCCTTGCCGTACGGGTCCAGCAGCAGCTTGGCCGGATTGCACCGGTGCCCCTCGCGCGGGTCGTACGGCCCGTGCACCCGGTAGCCGTACCGCTGCCCGGGGCCGACGCCCGGCAGGAAGCCGTGCCAGACGAACCCGTCGGTCTCCGGCAGGTCGACACGGGTCTCGGTGCCCTGGTCGTCGAACAGGCAGAGCTCCACCCGCCGCGCCACCTCGGAGAAGAGCGCGAAGTTGGTGCCGCTGCCGTCCCAGGTGGCGCCCAGCGGGTATGGCTCGCCCGGCCAGACCTCACGCATGCGCCACCCCTCGGTCATCCAACGGTCCACACCTGTTCGACTTTTTCGTACCCGGCCACGATACGGAGCCGGCACGCCGGACCCGCCGCGGACACGTCACTCTGGCCAATCGGGCCGCGGATGGCAACTCGGAACCGCCCCGGCGCACGTCAGCTCCGCCAGACGATCTCACCGCCGATGCACCGGCCGGTGGGGGACAGGCCGAGCTTCCGCGCGACGGCGGCGGAGGCCTGGTTGCCGGGGTGGATGTTGGCGCGCAGGTCGGTCACCGAGTGCGCGGTCAGCCAGCCGATCAGCCCCCGGGCCGCCTCGGTGGCGATGCCCCGTCCCTGCCATTCCGTGCCGATGACCCAGGCGAGCGCGGCCCACGGCCCCGGGTGCACGGTCGCCTCCACCGTGCCGACGGCCGGTCCCACCGCCCTCTCCTCGTCGTCGGGGCCGGCCCGCGGGGGCCCGGCGGGGGGAGGTGGCCGCAGGTGGACGATCCAGTTGAGCCAGCCCTCCTGGTGGTACGGCGCCGGACCGCTGACCAGCCGGTTGTAGCGCGACCGCAACTCGGCGAGCGTGGCGGGCTCACCGCCGGTGAAGGTGTGCAGTCCCCAGTCGTCGAGCACATGCACCATCTCTTCGGCGTGCGCGACCGTGAGCGGCTCCAGTAGCAGCCGTTCGGTCTCGATGGACTCCGCGACCGGCCCGAACACATCATCCAGCGTACGTCTCCGGGAGCGGCGGCGGCCGGAATCGGACCTTCCGCACTAAATCAGTAGGAATAGTTGACTTACCTTCTCCGGCCTGCTTGTCTTGAGTCATGCGCGTTCGGCTCATCCTCACCCGCCGGCGGCACGTGGACCTGGTCCGTGTCGCCGGAGCCAACTGTCGGTTCTGACGGATCGGCCGGCCCGTTCTGACGGCCGGCACTGACGCCCCCGCACCTCCCACCCGCTCGCCGTACCTGCCCGGCGTTCCCGTACCCGCGCGGGGCCGCGCCGCGGCGGCCCGCGCCCGGCGGTCCCGGCTCGTACTCCCTCGTCGCGTGTCCGGCACGCGTGCCGCGACCTCCCCACCACCTCAGATCGAGGATCCATGCGCAAGAAACGTGTCACCACCCTGCTCACCGCGCTCGTCGCCACCGGCTGCCTGGCCGTCACCGGTTGCGGCGGCTCGGCCTCCGGCGCGAAGAGCGCCGGGAGACCGCCCTTGAAGATCGCCTACTTCCAGGGCGCGCTGGCCGGCCCGGACGTCGTCGTGGCGGCCAACCCGCGGCTCGCCGACGCCGTCGGCACGAAGATCGAGCTGCATCCCATCGACAGCGGCGTCGCCGGGATCTCCCAGCTCAAGGCCGGTGCCTTCCCGGTCATCTCCGGGGTCGGCAACCCGCCGTTCGTCGGGGCCATCGCCAACGGCATCGACGTGACCGCGGTGTTCGTCGAGAGCCTCGACCAGGCCGGGCTGGTGGTCAGCGACAAGATCAAGTCCAATGCGGACCTGGTCGGCAAGAAGGTCGGCGTGCTGGTCGGCTCGACGCTCGACTTCGAGTTCAAGGGCTGGCTGAAGTCGCAGGGGCTGGAGGGCAAGGTGGAGGCGGCGAGCTTCGCCAGCGAGGCCGCCGAGGCCGCCGCCTGGAAGGCGGGCAGGATCGACGCCGTCTACATCAGCCAGGCCTTCCTGCTGGAGCTCAAGAAGCACGGCGGCCGCGTCGTGGTGGACGCGGCGCAGATCGCCGGGCTCGGCTACGCGGCGACCAACCTGCTCGCCGTCTCCACGCCCTATCTCAAGCAGCATCCCGACGTGATCCAGCGGCTGGTCTGCCAGATCTCCAAGGCGCAGGAACTCGTCACCGGACCGGACGCCGCCACGTACATCACACCCGCGGCCAAGTTCCTCGGCGTGGCCGCGGCGGACGCCATCGCGGGCACGAAGGGCTACCCGTACGTCGCCGCCGCCGATGAGCTCGCCTGGCTCAAGGGCCCCGACGGCACGTCCAAATCCGGCAAGCTCGCGCAGAACTTCAAGCTCACCGGGGAGTTCCTGGTCGCCCAGGGCCGGGCCAAGGCGCCGCCCGCCGAGGACGTCATCGCCGCCCACATCGATCCGGCCTTCTGGGAGAAGGCCCGGGCCGGGGGGTGCGCATGACCGCCCAGGCACTGACCGGGACGGCCGCGGAGCAGGCCGGGGAGGCGGCGGCCGTCCGGATCGAGAACGTGTCCAAGACCTTCACCGGCCGCCGGAAGGCCCGCCGGGCCGCGCTGGAGGGCGTGCACCTCGACCTCGCGCCGGGTGAGTTCCTCTGCCTGCTCGGCCCCTCCGGCTGCGGCAAGTCGACGCTGCTCAACCTGCTCGCCGGGTTCGAGTTCCCCGATTCCGGTCAGGTCTCGGTCGGCGGCCGCCCGGTCACCGGCCCGGGCCCCGACCGGGGGGTGCTGTTCCAGACCCCGCGGCTGTTCCCCTGGCTGACCACCTGGCAGAACGTGCTGTACGGGCCGCGCGCCCGGGGCGCCCTCACCCCCTCCGTGCGGGAGGAGGCCGCCGCCCTGCTGGAGACCGTCGGCCTGTCGGACGCCAGGGACGCCTATCCGCACGAGCTGTCGGGCGGCATGCGGCACCGGGCGGCGTTCGCCCGGGTGCTGGTCAACCGGCCGGGAGTGCTGCTCATGGACGAGCCCTTCGGGGCGCTGGACGCCATCACCCGGGCCAACCTGCAGCGGTTCCTGCTGGAGCTGTGGCAGAGCCGCCCGACGACGATCGTGTTCGTCACCCACGACGTGGAGGAGGCCACCCTGCTGGGCGACCGGGTGGCCGTGCTGTCCGGCGCGCCGGGCCGTACCAAGGCGATCCTCGACGTCGACCTGGCCCGGCCGCGTTCGTACGACGACACCGAGACCCTCGAGTTCGTCACCGCCAAGCGCCGTATCCGGGAAGTCCTCGAAGCCGGGACCGGGCCGGGGGGTGGCGCATGAGTGAGGTGCTGGTCGCCCCGCGCGAACACGGCGAGGTCACCGTGCGGCCGCCGGGCGGTGGCCGCGGCTCCCGGCGCCGGGTGCTGCTCGGGCTCACCGGGCTGGTGACCGTCCTCGCAGTCTGGGAGCTGGCGGCCCTGTGGATCAGCGATCCGGTCACGCTGCCGACCGTGCAGGAGACGGTCCGGGAGACGGTGGACAAGCTGACGGTGCCGTACCCGGCGCAGGGGCACACCCTGATCGCCAACGCGGCGATCAGCACCGGCCGCATCCTGGCGGGTTTCCTGCTCGGCACGCTGGCCGGGCTGGTGCTGGGCGGGGCGATGGCGAGCGTCCGCGCCGTCCGCCATCTCGTCGACCCCATCCTGCAGGTCACCAGACCGCTGCCGCCGATCGCGTTCATCCCGCTGCTGGTCGTCTGGTTCGGCATCGGCGAGGCCTCGAAGATCGCGCTGATCTTCTCCGGCGTGCTGCCGATCGTCACCATCGCCACGCTGAGCGCCATCGACGCGGTGCCCGCCGAGCTGCTGCAGGCCAGCCGCTCGCTGGGCGCGTCGCCCCTGCACACCCTGCTCCATGTGCGGTTCCGCAGCGCGGTGCCCGGCGTCATCACCGGTCTGCGGCTGGCCATGGGCGGCGCGTGGACCAGCATCATCGCCGCGGAGATGATCGCCGCCACCGGCGGGGTGGGCTTCCTCATCCTGCAGGCCGGCAACTACCTGCAGACCTCGCTGATCTTCAGCGGGATCGCCTTCATCGCGGTGCTCGGCTTCGTCCTCGACACGCTGCTGCGCCTGCTGCTGCGCGCCGTCGACCCGGCCTCCCGCAACGTCACCTAGCTCCCGCAACGTCACCTAGCTCACGAACCGGGCGCCCGTCCTCATCAAGACCCCCGCCCCGCCGTGATCATGCAATCGATCGACGATGGATTGCATGATCACGGCTGGTGGGGGCGTCTGGTCCGTTCGTCAGTCCGTCCCGATCATCTTCGAAAGGCAGGGATTCCATGTCCGGCTCAACCGGTTTCGACATCCGCAAGGTAGGCGGGCGGATCGGCGCCGAGGTCGTCGGCGTCGACCTGCGCGACCTCTCCGAGACCGTCTTCGGTGAGATCCACGCCGCGCTGCTGGAGCACAAGGCGCTGGCCTTCCGCGGCCAGGACCTCACGGACGCCGACCAGCTCGCGTTCGCGTCCCGGTTCGGGCCGCTCACCGGCGCGCACCCGACCGTGCCGTCCGTGCAGGGCCAGCCGCAGATCCTCCCGGTCGACAGCGAGCAGGACCGCGCCAACCAGTGGCACACCGACGTGACGTTCGTCCGGACCCCGCCGAAGGCCAGCACGCTGCGCTCGCTGGTGGTCCCGCCCTACGGCGGCAACACGCTCATCGCCAACGCCGCCACCGCCTACCGGGACCTGCCCGCCGAGCTGCGGGAGTTCGCCGACCGGCTCTGGGCGGTGCACACCAACGACTACGACTACGTACGGCCGCCGCAGTCGGGGGTCGACCCCGAGAAGGAGGCCGAGCACCGCAGGATCTTCGTCTCGACGAAATGGAAGACCGCGCATCCGGTGGTCCGCGTCCACCCCGAGTCGGGGGAGCGCAACCTGTACATCGGGGGCTTCGCGCAGAACATCGTCGGCCTGCGTCCCCGCGAGGGCCGGGCGATCCTCGACATCTTCCAGTCGTACGTGACCCGGCCGGAGAACATCTTCCGCTGGCAGTGGGCCCCGGGCGACCTGGTGCTCTTCGACAACCGGATCACCCAGCACTACGCCCCGGACGACTACGGGGACCTGCCCCGCCTGCTGCACCGGGTCACCGTCGCGGGTGACGCCCCGGTCGGCGTCGACGGCAGGGAGAGCTACCTCATCGAGGGCGACGAGGCGTCGCACTACACCCCGGTGGTTCCGGCCGCCTGAGACCAGGGCCGCCCAGCCGTGCGGTCCCGCCTTCCGAGAGGTCGTTCCGGCCCCGGCGCAGGGGCGGCGCGGGCCCGGAACACGCGCTCCGCCGCCCCGGGGCCCGGCGGCGCGTCACCGGCCGTGCCCGGGCCGGCCGGTCAGCCGCCGGGCTGGGCGGTGCACGGGGCGCCGGCGCAGACGTCGATCACCGTGCCGGTGGACAGGAAGACGGCCTTCTGCCGCCGGGCCGCGGCCGAGTTCCGGGGGTCGGAGTGCGGGTCCCGTCCGTAGGCCGCCCCGGACGGGGGAGTGTTGGTCAGTGGCGGGTACGGAGTGCCGCTGTCCCAGATCACGATCGCCGAGCCCTGGTACGGGTACGACGGGATGGCCGGGATGCCCCAGTACGGCACGACGTCCGGATTGCGTCCCGCCGCGACGGCGGGAGCGTGGATCCGGGCGCCGATGGTCCGGGCCTCGACCTCCGCGGCGACCGGCGAGACCTGGTGGTCGCCGAACGCGACGTGCATGAGCACCCGGTGGCTCGGTGTGCCCGGCAGCGGATGATCCGTCATGTGCTCGGCGTAGCCATCGGCCTCGCCGCGGTCCCACAGCATCTGGATCAGTGCGAGGCCGAGCTGCTGGTCGAGCTTGTCGGGGTAGGCCGCGTTCATGACCACCGCGTACTCGCTGAAGTCGACGCTCCGGTTGAGCAGGGTGCTGTAGTTCATCGCCGGCACGCCGAGCGTGCCGCGCCTGAGGTCGGTCGACACCGCGACGAGGGCGCCGCCCATGATGCCGCCCTGGCTGTTGCCGTCGTAGACCAGGCCCTTCCCGGTGTCGATGAGCGGCGTGCCGGCCGGGGTCTGGAACGCCTTGCTGGCGGACAGGCCCTTGGCGTGGATCATGGCGCGGCCCAGCCAGAGCGCGTTGAGCATCCCCTGCTGCTGGCGGTCGGCCAGGCGCGGGAAGTTGCTCAGATCGCTCAGGGATGCCACCGCGAGGGCCAGATCGTCACTGGACAGCCCGGCCCACTTGGTGGCGCAGAAGAGGACGTCGTGCTCGGCCGCCATGGCCTTGACGTTGCCCGCCGCGACCTCGGTCTCGGAGCCGAGCAGGCCGTGGCCGTACAGGGAGGCCTGCGCGGGTGCGCCGAACGCGGCCCGTGGGATCTCGCACTGGAAGGCGGCGCCCTGGACGTTGCCCGGCAGCCGTGCCGGCAGGCCGCCGGCGCCGTAGTGGAAGCTCGCGCCGGGCGGCCCGCCGTAGAGGTCCAGATAGCTCGGCACGAAGACGACACCCCGCACCTCCCGGGCGATCTTGTCGTCGGCCGGGTTGTCGGTGACCTTGGTGATGACGAAGTCCGGTGCCTTGCCGCCCAGCTTCGCGAAGGCGTCGTCACGGATGTGCAGCATCCGCTCGGACAGGTTTCGCCGGCTCGCGACGGTGAAGTCCCAGGCGAGGTAGAGGTCCTTGGTGCCGATCCCGCGCGCGGCGAGGTCCGCGAGCACCGGCCGTTCGGCGGCCTGCCGCGCGTACAGCGGATCGCTCTCGCCCAGCGGGGGCCCGAGCAGCCGGCTGAACGCGCCGGTGGCGGGGATCACCTGCCCGTCGTGGTCCTTGAGCCCGCGCAGCGCCACCGCGTAGTGGTGGCCTTCGAGGAAGTTGCGGGCCGGCCGCACGATGAGGGCCTGCCGCTCCGGTGCGGTGGCGTTCGCGTCCAGCTCGGCCCAGTACGGCCAGCGCTCGCCGGTCGCGGTGTCGACGATGACGATCGGCGCGTCGGGGCGCAGAGAGGCGCCGACGTCGGTGACCGGGGCCGCCCCGGTCTTGCCGAGATCGACGCCGGGTACGTGCGCGAGCAGCATCGAGCCGGGGGAGAAGCCGTCGTTGCGGTTCCACTGGGCGGGATCGATGCCCTTGCCGAGGACGTTGCGCGGTGTCGCCGACGCCGCCAGATCGACCCGCCGACCCGTCGCGGTGGAGGAGTCGGCGACGGTGAACCAGTCGTTGGGGAACGGCAGCAGACACGCGGTGGGGTCGATCGGATCGCACGCGTGATCCGTCTTCGCGGGGGCCGCGTCCGCCGTGGCCGGCAGCGCGACGAACACGCTCGACACCACGACGGCCAAGGCGGCCAGGGCTCGGGCACGCACCCGTTGCCTCCTGGGGGGTGGGCGGAGGTAGACGTGAAGGCTCCTCATGAATCCGACCCAGGATCTACGGATCACCGGCCGAGGTCAATGCCCGTCTCGCGGCACGCCGCCGGTGCCCCACCGCCCCGGCGCCGCGGCCGGTGAGTGGCCGGTGACACGGGTGGGCGAGCGGTGCCGGTGCGGCCCGCCACTGGCCGCAACCGGCCGTGGCGTTCCGGTGTCGCGGCGCCCGCCGGGCGGTTGCCGGCCGGCCCGGCCGGGCCTGCGCGCCGTGGCCGCCCGGCGGGCGCACGCCCTGGGTGCGAAAGGGGGGTGGTACGGACCGGTAATGGCCGGTGACTCCACCGCTCCCGGGGTTCGGCGATGCCCTTTACCCGTCATGCGGTGAGGCGGTCAAGACCCTTCATCGTCCCGTGCGGCCGGGTTCGTAGTCGCACGCGGCTTAAGGAGGATTTAAATCAGGTTTGCGTTAGCATACGGTCAATCACCTCCCGCGGCCGAGAGGGATGGATGTGCCGGGCGGCTCGGAATGGATGAAACACGATCGTACGTACCTCGCCGAGGAGAATTATCCTGACCTGAAGACCGACGTGCCCCACTCGGCGCGGATCTATGACTTTCTGCTGGGTGGAAAGGACAACTTCGCGGCCGACCGTGCCGCCGCCGCGGCGATCACCGAGGACTGGCGCAATCTGCCCAGGTCCATGCGGGCCAATCGGAACTTCATGCGCCGGGTGGCCCGCCATCTCGCCGCCGAGCGGGGCATCCGCCAGTTCCTGGACATCGGCACCGGCCTGCCCACCTCGCCCAACCTGCACGAGGTCGTCCAGGAGGCCGCCCCCGAGTCGAGGGTCGTCTACGTCGACAACGACCCCATCGTGCTGGTGCACGCCCGCGCGCTGCTGACCAGCACGCCGGAGGGCAGGACCACCTACATCGACGCCGATCTGCGCGATCCCTGCACCATCCTCGGCACTCCGCAACTGCGCGAGACCCTGGACCTGACCAGGCCGATCGCGCTGAGCCTGATCGCGATCCTGCAGTTCATCCCCGACGAGGACGAGGCGCACGCCGTGGTGGACCGGCTCGTGCGGCCGTTGCCGCCGGGCAGTTTCCTGGCGCTCTCCACGGTGACGGCCGACAGCGCTCCCGAGGAGGTCAACGGGGGCGTGGCCGCTTACAACGCCCGCGGCATTCCCACGAAGGCGCGCAGCAGGGCGGAAGTGGAATGCTTCTTCGCGGGCCTCAACCTGATCGACCCCGGCGTGGTGCTCGTCAATCACTGGCATCCCGATGACCTGGCGGCGAAGGCCGAGGACCGGCACGTCCACATGTACGGCGGCGTCGCCTTCAAAGCCTGAATCGCGCCTCCGGAAATCGGCCGTTGCGCTCTCCGTGGAGCGAATTCCGATCGTCGCGCGCATCGGCCCGTGCCGATCGCCGGCGGCCTGACCTCGGCGGCCTTCCCCCGGGTGTGCCCGGTCACCGGTGCCCCGCCGACCGGCGGTGGTGACCGGGTCCGCGGCCATTGCCCGCGGATGGGTTCGAACGGTATTGACCGATGTTCGACCGGCCATTGTCAGGTGGCATATTCCGTTCGCCCGGCGGCGTCGCCGAATTGGCGGAGCGACCTCCCTGGTCATCGACCGCTGGGACCTCCAGCCGGGTGGACGCCGGCGGTACGTCGATCACGGCGCCGAGTACGGGTTCAAGGGCGTCTTCCACGACGTTCAGGCGCCCGGCCGGATCGTGCAGACCTCCGGGCTCCGGCCGGAACGGCCCGGAGGCGAGCCCCTGGGGCACAGGGAAGTCATCGGGGACGAACAGCATGGAAGGGGCGTTACCGGCCGTAAGTCGCCGGGGAAATCGGATGCCGTGAGTCATGATCTTGGTTAGCGTGTGTGTATGGATGCCACCGCCAGCCACGTCGCCGAGGTTCTCCGCGTTCTCGGAGTGCGCGGGCAGGTGAGGGAGCTGCCGGAGCCCGCGCCGACGGCGGCGGCCGCCGCGGCCCAGCTCGGCTGCGAGGTCGGCGCGATCGCCAACAGCCTGATCTTCGCCGTCGACGGCGAACCCCTGCTGGTCCTGACCAGCGGGGCGCACCGGGTGGACACCAAACGGGTGCAGGGGCTGCTGGGCACCGGCAAGCTGAAGCGCGCGGACCCGGAGTTCGTCGCCATGGCGACCGGTCAGCAGGTGGGCGGGGTCGCGCCGGTGGGCCATCCGACCGTGCTCCGCACCGTCGTGGACGCCTGGCTGGGCAAGCACGAGGTGGTGTGGGCCGGCGGCGGCGACGAGCACACGATGTTCCCCACCTCGCTGGACGAACTCGTCCGGATCACCGACGGGCTCGTCGCCGAGGTCGGCGACTGATCCCGCCACGACCCGCCCGAACGCCCGGCTCGCTTTCCCCGCCGACTGAACGCCCGCCCGACTTCACGCCCGCCCGGCCGCGTGGGCGCCCGGCGGACTACCTGACCGAGCGGACCGGCTGGATGAGCGCGGCGCCGAGCAGGATGATGACCCCTGTGGTCACGTACAGCCCGCTGTAGCCGAACAGCGCGACGACCGGCCCGGCGAGGGCCGGCGCCAGCGCCTGGGACCCGGTGTTGGCCACACTGATCAGGCCCAGGTCCCTGCCGCGGCTGAGCTCGTCCGGCAGCACCTCGGTGATCAGCGCGTTGTCGATCGCGAGGTACGACCCGTACCCGAGCCCGAGGACGGCGCCGGCTAGCATCGCGGCCGTCCAGTCCTCGCCCAGGGCGAAGACCAGCACCGCGCCGGCCATCATGACCGACGAGCCGATGACGAAGGGCTTGCGCCGTCCGGTCCGGTCCGACCAGCGGCCGACCACGACGCTGATCACCATGGCGGACAGGGTGTAGATGATGACGAGGGTGAGCACGCTCTGCGCCGGATCGGGCCGGTGCAGCACGTCCTGGAGGTAGTAGTACAGATAGAGCAGGCCGACGGCGTTGCCGAGCTGGATCGCGAAGCGGCCCGCCCCGACCCAGGCGAAGTCGGGATGAGCGCGCGGGCTGAACCTGAAGTCGGCCAGGAAACGGCGCAGCACGAACGGCTCCCGCGCCGCCAGGACCGGGTCCCGGCCCCAGATCAGGAAGGGCAGCTGGAGCACGACGACGAGCACGGCCAGCAGCAGATAGCCCGACACCGTCCCGCGGACCACGGTGGTGGTCAGCAGGGTCCCCAGGATCAGGCCGACGGGGACCGGAAGCCCGACCAGGGCCGAGACCAGGCCCCGCTGCCGGACCGGCACCTGGTCGGCCACGGTGGCGCTCAGCGCGGCGTACATCGCGTTGATGGCCGCCTGCACCAGGCACCAGCACAGCACCAACCCGGCGAAGCCGGTCTGGAGCGACTGGGCGACCAGCGCGGCGGCGCAGACCACGGCGCCGCCCAGCGCCCACGGCCGGCGCCGGCCCAGCCGGGAGATCGTGCGGTCCGACAGCGCCCCGGCGATCGGGCAGGCCAGGATCGCCGCGACGGAGGCGAGACCCGTGGCCCAGGCCAGCAGCGAGTTCTTGTCGCCCGGATGCCCGGACGCGCGGGCGATCGCCTCGATCTGGCGGGGGAGCAGTGCCTGGAAGGGGCTCAGCGCGGCCAGCCAGAGACCGAGCATGGCCAGTGAGAGGCTGACGATCCAGCTCGCCGGCACCGGCTCGTCGCCTGGCCCCGGCGCGTGCTTCGCCTGCGGGCCCTTCTCGGCGGCGACCTCGGCGTCCATACGACGGCTACCTCTCGTGCCGAGGGGTGGACGCCGTGCGCGCGGGCCATGGGCCGTGCGCACGTACTCGGCCGAGGCAGACTACCCCGAGGCCGTGAACTGCGGATACCCGTCCAGAGTGCGGTGTGCTGCGCACGCGCGCCGATCGGCCCCGCGCCGATCAGGGCTGCGGTCACGCCGAGTTCTGCTCGACCGGGCCGCTCCGCGCGGCCTCGGCCGGTCGCCGGCCGAACTCGACGCCGCGCGCCTCCCGGCCGAAGCCGGTCAGGGCCGCCACCGCCAGCAGCACCGGCACGATCACCACGGCGAAGGCGTACGGATACCCGTGCGCGCCGGCGAGGTGCTCCTGCAGCGGCAGGTTGACCGCCGCAAGAAGGTTGCCGAGCTGGTAGGTCACGCCGGGATAGAAGCCGCGGATCGCGTCCGGTGACATCTCGGTGAGGTGCGCGGGGATGACGCCCCACGCCCCCTGGACGAAGAACTGCATGAGGAAGGCGCCCAGTGCCAGCATCGCGGTCGTCCGGGAGTAGGCGTACAGCGGCACGATCAGCAGCGCCAGCAGCGCCGAGGTGACGATGGCCCGCCGCCGCCCGTACCGCTCCGAGAGGGCTGCGATCAGGATCCCCCCGATGATGGCGCCGACGTTGTAGATGATCGCGATGGCGACGGCGTACTCCGGGGTGTGGCCCAGGCCCTTCTTGAGGAACGTCGGGTAGAGGTCCTGGGTGGAGTGGCTCATGAAGTTGAACGCCGTCATCAGCAGCACCAGATAGCAGAAGCGGCGCAGCACCGTCCGCTCCAGGAACACCGAGCGCAGCGACGTGCGGGTCGCCTTCAGCCGTGCGTTCGTGCGTTCCCACACCTCCGACTCGGCCACCTGGTAGCGCACGTACAGCGAGAGCAGCGCGGGGAGGGCACCGAAGACGAACAGCCCCCGCCAGCCGAAGAACGGGGTGATCGCGAAGTAGGCGACCGCGGCCAGCAGGTACCCCAGCGCGTACCCCTGCTGGAGCAGGCCGGAGTAGAGCCCGCGCTTGGCGGCTGGGATCTTCTCCATGGCCAGGGACGCGCCCAGGCCCCACTCGCCGCCCATCCCGATCCCGTACAGGAACCGCAGGACCAGCAGCATGGTGAGCGAGGTGGCGAATCCCGACGCCACCTCGACGGCCGAGTAGAACAGCACGTCGGCCATGAGGGGTACGCGCCGCCCGGCCTTGTCCGCCCACAGCCCGAACAGCAGGGCCCCCAGGGGCCTGGCGGCCAGCGTGAGCAGCGTGGCCACGGTGACCTTCTCGACCGAGGTGCCGAAGTCCTCGGCGATCTCGGTGATGACGAAGACCAGCAGGAAGTAGTCGAACGCGTCCATGGTCCAGCCGAGCAGGGCGGCCAGGAACGCGTTGCGCTGGTCGCGGTCGAGACCGCGGGCCTGGTCGCGAAGGTCGGCTAAGAGCGGGACGGCCATGTCGGGGCTCCTTCCGCGAGGCTGCCTCTGCTCTACCCGCGAACCCCGGCGGCATGGGAGCGTTTTGCACTCTCCTGCCCACGGGCAGGGCCGGCCGGGGCCTACAGGCCCAGCACCGCGGGATCGGTGGCGAGCGCGCGGAGACGTCCCGCCGGATCGGCGACGAGCCGCCGCTCGGTCCGGTCGAGCATCCCGAACACGCTGGTGAGGGAGGCGGCGAGGGTGCCGTCGGCCCGGCGGAAGTCCTGGCCCAGGTGGAAGATCTTGCCCTCGCCCCAGGTGAACTCGCAGGTCACCTCGACCTCGTCACCGGCGCGCAGCTCACGGAAGAACTTGATGGTGGCCTCGAGCTGGACCGGCCCGATGCCGGCGGCGAGCAGCTCGTCGTGCCCTGCCCCGGCGGCGTGCAGGCACTCCCAGCGGGCGTGCTCGGCGTACTGGTGGTACACCGCGTTGTTGAGATGGCCCTGGACGTCCAGCTCGTAGCCACGGACCACGACGGGGGTGCTGAACACGCTCATCCGATCTTCTGGGCGGCGCGCTCGAGGAGGCGCCGGAGTCGCCTTGGGACGGCAGCGTACCTAGGAGCGGATCCCGGTAACGAGTTCGGCCGTGTGCCGAGGCGCGCGCCTTCTCCGGCGGGCGAACCCGAGTCCGGCGGCCGCCGACACGAGCCCGGTCACCAGGCAGGCGAGCGGGCCCAGGGTCCGCACCGCGCGGATGCCGTCGGCGCCCTCCTCGGACTTGGCCAGCAGGCCGCGCTGCGACGCGTCGGTCATCTGCAGGTCCATGTCGGCCACGACCAGCCGGCCCGGGCCCTTCTGGGCCTGCAGCGTCGAGAGCACCTTCTGCCGGGAGTTCAGCGGGGCCCCGGTGCGCGGATCGATCCAGTACGTGACGTCCGCCTGGTAGTAACGGTCGACGGCCACGGATCCGCTCTTCGCCCTGCGTCCGAGCAGGTCCCCGGGCACGCTGAGCGCCTTGCCGGTCACCCGGGTGGCGGGGATGTGCTGGACGAAGCGGTAGGTCCGCACGCCGCGCACGGACTCCTCGCCGTCGTAGCGGATCGGCCACGTCCGCCCGGTCTGGGCGTCGAACAGCTGGTAGCTCCTCCTGGCCACGTCGACCGGCCAGAACAGGCCGATCCCCGGCTGCCGTACGTCGCCGCCGGCCGGTGCGGAGGCGCCGCAGCACGCGGTGAGCTCGGCCGTTCGCCGGTCGAAGGCGACTCGCTGGGGCCGGATGTCGACCGTCCTGCCGTTGTCCAGATCCTGCACCATCGTGAGGGAGTCCCACACCGCGATGTCGCCGTGACCTGCCTTGACGTCGCCGCGGACGGTGCTGGTCGCGGTGATCGTCACCCCGGTGCGCACCTTCAGCGAGGCGGCGTCGAAGTAGGTCGCGTTCTCGGCTCGCAGCGTGGTGATCTGGTAGATGTCCGTCGGCGCCATGACCAGCCGCGGCGCGGCGTAAAAGCGGATCAGAACCCCGCTGACCAGTAGGAAGACACCCAATCCGGTAAGAACCAAGCCCACAAAGTGCCGCACTGCCGCCTCCTCGATGTCGGGCGTGTGACGGGCGCGCACGGGGGTGGGTGCGCGGCCCGGATCAGTGAGTGGCGATGCCCGGGGCAGGCCGGGGGGCCTTCCGAAGGCGACAGGGAATTAACTATTTGATATATGATTCTATTCGAATCAAAAGTGACGTGGAACACATTATGCCGAGTTCCGGGCAGCCGCCAGGCACTGGCCGAGTGTCATCGGGTTCGCTCAGGAGTAGCCATGTCCGTTCGACCGCCCGGCGGTACGGCCGAGGAGGCACTGCTCGCCGCCACGGTCGGCGAGCTCGTCCGGGACCTGCGCCCGGACTCCGTCGGCGACCTTCCGCGGCCCGGGCCGCGGGGCGCGGAGCCGTCACATGCCGAGCCGTCACATGCGGAGCCGTCACATGCCGAGCCGTCACATGCCGAGAAGACGCTCGATCGGGCCGGGCTGCTGACGATGCGGCTGCCCGCGGAGCACGGCGGCGCGGAGGCCACGGCCGTTCAGGTGGCGCTGGTCGCGTACGGGCTGGCCCAGGGGCTCGTCGCGGTCCCGTTCACGGCGCGCCAGATAGCCGCCGAACTACGCAGGATCGCGGGCGTCCCGGCCGCGGGCGAGCGCGCGGCGTACGTGCTGAACCGTGAGCTGGATGGCTGGGGGAGGCCCGGCACGGGGCTGGTCGTGGACGCCGCGGGAGCACGGCACGGGCTGACGGTCCAGGACGGATGCCTGCTGTCGGTGCCGACGGGTGCGCCGGTGCCGGGAGCCGACCTCACCCGGTTCCTGGCGTTCACGGGCGGCGTCGGCGCCGAGGCCGACGCCGGAACGGTGCTGGGCGAGCTGGCGGAGGACGGGGCCGCGGCGGCCGAGGCGTTCGCGTGCGCGTTGCTCGCGGCGGATCTGGCCGGCACCGCGCGGGGCGCGCTCGACGAGGCGCTGGCCCATGTGCGTACCCGCGAGCAGTTCGGCCGCCCCGTCGGCGCCTTCCAGGCCGTACGCCATCTGGCCCCGGACGCCGAGGTCGCGCTCGCCGCAGCGGAGGCGATCTGGCGGCACGCCGCCCGCTGCGTCGACGAGGTCGACCCGGCCGGCGCGCGGCGGATGGCCCGGGTGGCCAAGGCGCTGTGCGCGGACATCGCCGTCGACGTGTGCGAGACCTCGATCCAGCTGCTCGGCGGTACCGGCCTGACCTGGGAACATCTCGCCCACGCCCGGCTGCGGCGGGCACTGCTCGGCCGGCGGCTGTTCGGTGGCCCGGAGAGCTGCTTCAGCGCGCCGGACGCTCTCGACGCGCGACTCGACCTGCTCGACTCCCCGGACGAGACCGTGTTCCGGGACCGGTTGCGGGGCTGGCTGACGGCGCATCCGGCGGCCGGTGCCGGCGGGGCGGCGGCGTGGCATCGGACGCTGTACGCGGCCGGATACGTCGGGGTCTCCTTCCCCTCGGGCGACGGCGGGCACGGCCGCCCGGCGGTCTACGAGGCGATCGTCAACGAGGAGCTGGGCGCGGCCCAGGCTCCGCCGGCACCGCCGATCGGCCACATCGCCAACGCGCTGCGTTTGTTCGGCGATGCCGGGCAGCGGGACCGCCACCTGACGCGGCTGCTGTCGGGCGAGGTGCGCTGGTGCCAGGGCTTCAGCGAGCCCGGCGCCGGCTCGGACCTGGCCGCGGTCACGACCCGGGCCGGACCCGGCCCCGGCGGCGGGTACCTCGTCACGGGCACCAAGATCTGGACGAGCGACGCCCTCGACGCCGACCGCTGTCTCCTGCTGTGCCGCACCGGGCCGGAAGGCGGCCGTGACGGCCTGTCGGTGCTGCTGGTGGACATGAGCGCACCGGGCGTCGAGGCCAGGCCGATCAGGACCGCGTTCGGCACAGAGGAGTTCGCGCAGGTGTACTTCGACGACGTACCGGTGCCGCGGGCGGATCTGCTGGGCGAGCCGGGCGACGGCTGGCGCATCGCGATGACGATGCTCGGCTACGAGCGCGGCCCCGCCGACATCGGCTGGATCTCACGGCTCGGCCGCTCCGTCGCCGCCCTGCGCGGCACCGGCTCCGCCCGGCCCGGTGCGGCGGCCGAGGTGGGACGTGCCGAGGCCTGGCTGTGCGCGCTCCAGCTGCACGTGCGCGGGCGGCTCATCGGCCGCGTGGCCGGGACCTCGCCCGGCCCCGAGGGCTCGATCGACAAGCTCCTGCTCACCCGCGTCGACCAGCGCGTACGGAGGCTGCGCCTCGACCTGGCGGGCGCGGACGCGCTGCTCGGCGCCGAGCGGGCCGGGGGCCCGGTGCTCACCGACTACCTGTGGTCCCGGGCCGCCGGGATCTACGGAGGCACGGAGCAGATCCAGCGGGACATCGTCGGTCACCGCGTGCTGCGCCTGCCGCGCGAATGACGCGGGGCCCGGCGGCGGGGACCGCCGCCGCGAGCCCGCACGAGCCCTGTACGGAACGACGGATCGACGACCGGACGGATCGACGACGGAAGGTGCCATGGCCGACAAGCTGCTGCTGGACTACGCGGGCTCGATAGCGACGATCACCAACAACAACCCGGACAAGCACAACGCCTTCGATGACGAGATGGACGAGCTGCTCTGGCAGATGCTCGGAGAGCTGCGCGGTCGGCGGGACCTGCGGGCGGTGATCTGGCGGGCGGAGGGCAGGTCGTTCTCCTCCGGCCGGGACGTGTCCTCGATCGGCCGCTCCGGAGCCGAGCGGACCCACCATGAGCTGATGTCGCGCGGGCACCAGGGCGTGCGGCAGCTCTTCGACCTCGACGCCCCCGTCCTGGTCTCCTGCCAGGGCTGGTCCATCGGCGCGGCGTTCCAGCGCGCGTTGCTGTGCGACATCCGGGTGGCCGCCGAGGGCGCCCGCTTCATGCTGCCCGAGACGGGGCACGGAGTGATCCCCGACACAGGTGGCGTGGCCCGGCTGTTCCAGATCTGCGGCCACGGCGTCGCCTCCGACCTGGTGCTCACGGGCCGCCCGATGGGCGCCGACGAGGCCTACGCCCATGGCGTCGTCTCCCGCGTCGTGCCCGCCGACCGGCTCGACGAGGTCGTCCGGGAGATGGCCGAGAAGATCGCCGCGGCGCCCGCCGTCACGATCAAGATGGCGCGGCGGGTGATCGCGCACCTCGCGGAGCCGCAGGTGCGCGCCTCGATGGCCGAGGAGCTCATCGCCCAGACCTTCGTCAACAAGTCCGACGACTACGCCGAGTTCCGCGCCGCCCGTGCCGAGTCCCGTCCGCCGCACTACACCGGGAGCTGACCGATGCCCCAGGACCAGCCACCGCAGGACCGGCCACCGCAGGACCGGCCACCGCAGGAGCGGCCACCGCGGGGTCTGCCCGAGCCACCGCCCGCCGGGGCGTCCGCACTGCCGTCCGGCACCTTCGACGGCACCGTCGTCCTGGTCACCGGCGGGGGCACCGGGCTGGGCAAGGCCATCGGGACGGAGTTCGCCCGGCTGGGCGCCGCCCTCGTGGTCGCCAGCCGCAAGGACGACCATCTCGAGGCCGCCGAGGCGGCCATGTCCGCCCTCGGCGCCCGGGTGGTCACGGTGCGGTGCGACATCCGGGATCCGGCACAGATCGCCGCGGCGTTCGACGCCGCCGAGGAGCGGCTCGGCCTGCCCGGCGTGCTGGTGAACAACGCGGCCGCGAACTTCCCCGTCCCGGCCGAGGACATGTCGCCCAACGCGTGGCGCACCGTCGTGGACATCACCCTCAACGGGACGTACTTCGTCACCCGGGAGTTCGCCCGGCGGCACCTGGCCGCGGGGACTCCGGGGTCGGTCGTGAACGTCGGCGCGTCGTACGCCTGGACCGGCGGCCCCGGTTTCGCGCACAGCGCCGCCGCCAAGGCCGGGGTGAAGAACATGGTCGAGACCCTCGCCGTCGAATGGGGGCCGTACGGCATCCAGGTCAACGGGCTCGTACCGGGGATGTTCCCGCACGAGGACATGACCGCCGACATCCAGGAGAACCTCGGCCGCTCCAGCGAGAAGGACCTCTGCCAGCCCGCGATGCGGGTCGGGCGGCTGCGCGAGCTCGGCTGGGCGGCGACCTTCCTCGCCTCGCCCTACGCCCGGTTCGTCTCCGGCCACACGCTGGTCGTCGACGGAGCGAACTGGCAGCGCCGTACGCTCACCAACCCCCCGGTGGTGACCGTACGCGAGCAGATGGGGAGGGGACCCTTCGCCGGCTGACCCGGCCGAGCACCTCCGCGGAGGCTCGGCCGCCGTCACCGGCCTTCCGGGGCCGCCGCCACCGCGACATGGCCGTGGAGGCCCAGCAGTGGCGCCCAGGCCGCGGCGGCGGCCGCCAGGTCGTCTCCGCACGCCCGGCCGGGCCGGGGCCGGGCCGCGGTGGCGAGGACGACCCGGTCGGGACGCAGCAGGACGGCGCCTGCGGTGCCCATCCAGCGGACCAGGGCGGTCTCGCCGGGATCGGCTCGGAGGTCGCCGCGGCCCGTGCCGAGCCGCGGGCACCGGGGGTCCCGCAGGTGGATGACACGGGCGTCCAGCGCTCGGACGAGCCGATGCAGGGCGGGGCTGAGCGGCGCGGCGGCCAGGAGGGCGAAGCGTTCGCCGAGCAGGTCGTCCAGCGGGCGCGGGCGGGAGCCGGGGTCGGAGACCGGGTGCTGAGGGCACAGGGTCCCGGGACGCGGGTGGCCGGGGCGGCGGCGGGGACGGGAGCGGACCAGGGGCCCCGGCCGCAGTGCCGGGCCGACGGCGGACAGGACGAGCCCGGAGGCGCCCGGCAGGCGGGAGACGGCGGGCAGGGCGGCCCTGCGGGCCAGCGCGGCGCCCGGTCCACCGCCGGTCATCAGGGCGCCGATGACCACGGCGGTGCGGACCAGCTGCCGCGCGTGGGGGCGGCGTTCGGCCTGATAGCTGTCCAGCAGGGCTTCGGGGGCGCGGCCGGTGAGGACACGGGCGAGTTTCCAGGCGAGGTTGTAGGCGTCACGCAGACCCGAGCCCATGCCCTGGCCGATGAACGGCGGCGTGAGGTGGGCGGCGTCGCCGAGCAGGAAGATGCGGCCATGCCGCCAGCGGTCCGCGACCTGTGCGCAGAAGGTGTACGTGGCGGTGCGCACGACCTGCAGTTCGTCCTCGGGGATGCCTGTCGTCCAGGGGGCGATCAGTTCGAGCAGCCGCCCGCGGTCGGTGAGTTCCTCCGGCGGCTCGGCGGACCGCAGGCGGAACTCCCAGCGGTAGCGGTCCTCGCCGACGCGCATGTAGGTGGCCGGCCGCCGCGGGTCGCAGACCTGGTGGACGCCGTCCCAGGCGGGCGGCGGCAGGCGGCAGCGGATGTCGACGACCAGCCACTGCTGGGCGGTGGCGAGGTCCTGCATCCGGGAGCCGATGGAGGCGCGGACCAGGCTGTTGGCGCCGTCGCATCCCAGGACCGCGTCGGCCAGGAGCGTCCGGGAGACACCGCTGTCCTCGTCGCGGAGGGACACCTCCACCGGAGCGCCGCTGTGCGGGGGCGGAGAGACGGCGGTGACCTCGATACCTCCGCGCAGCGTCACCAGGGGATGGTTCTCGAGGTTGTCCCGGAGCAGCTGCTCGAGTTCGGGCTGGTCGAACATGTTGGCCTGGGGAAAGCCGTGCCGACCGCACAGGTCGTCGCGCAGGAACTCCCCCAGCACCCGGTGCGAGCCGTCCAGCAGTCGCATACCGCGGGCGGGACGGCTGATCGCGCCGAACTCCTCGTGGACGCCCAGGGCCTGCAGGATGCGGTGCACCTCGTCGTCCAGGTGCACGGCGCGCGGCAGCGGGTACGGGGCGCGGTGGCGCTCCAGGACCAGGACGGGCACGCCGTGACGGGCGAGGAGGGTGGCGGCGGTCAGCCCGGTGGGCCCGGCACCGATCACCACGACGGGCACGTGCTCGGGAGCGGTGGTGGTCACGAGCTCATGGCCTTCATCAGGCCCAGCAGACGTGCGCGGTCGATCTCGTTGTCCTCGCGCAGGGCGCCGATCGCCTGGGCCAGCAGGCCGGGCGAGGGGCGGGTGCCGAGGAAGTCCCGGGTGGCCGGCGGGCCCCACTGGGCCAGGCCGGAGGCGGACATGGCGGCCCAGCCGGGTTCCAGGGTGTTGTCGAAGAGGTCGCCGTCGGTGAAGTGCTCCAGCATGAAGTGGTCGTGATCGCGCCAGTAGTCGAAGATCTGGCTGCCCTGGATGTGCCGGCCGATGCCCCAGGAGCGGCGGTAGCCGCGCTCGCGCAGGTACTCCCCGCCTGCGGCCAGCGTGTCGAGGTCGGCGACCTGGTAGGCGGAGTGGACGTAGCCGGTGCCGGGGCCCAGGTGCATGGCCAGGGTGTGGTGGTCGGCCGGTTCGCCGCCGCGATCGCAGCGGATGAAGGCCATGGTGGGGCCGCGGTCCCGCTGCCCGTCCAGGTAGAGGAAGTCGCTGACGATCAGGCCCAGGTTCTCGAGGTACCAGTCCAGGGCCCGGCGGAAGACGCGGGTGGAGAGGACCACGTGGCCCAGGCGCTCCACCTGGGCGGGCCTGCGGAGCGGGCGCTGGGTGGCGTTGACCCGGGGAGCGGTGGTGCCGACGTTCATCGGCAGGGGCCGCCGCGGCGGCAGCGCCGGGTGCTCGGTGACGCCGTGCACGACGCGGACCGGCAGGCCGGAGGGGTCGAGCAGGTCCACCGCCAGCCCGTCGCCGTACTCGGTCAGGGGCCTGACCCGGTGGCCGGTCGCGCGGGCCAGGCGGTCGAGGTCGGCGGCGTCGGCGGCCTGGAAGGCGGGGCCGACGAACCGGGGGGCGGGGCCGCGGCGGATCACCAGGCAGTGGGTGCCCGCCCGGGCGCCGCGCAGGTGAAGGCTGTCATCGGTGCGGGCGGCGGTGGTGAAGCCGAAGTCGTGGGCGAAGGTCTCGGTGCGGTCCAGGTCGGGCCGGGTGAACTCCAGCCAGGCCAGGTCGACCACCTTGATGACGGGCCGGGCCGCGCGGCCGGGGTGATCTCCGCGCAGGGCGCCCTGCTCGCTGTGCATGCCCTGATGGGCGTCGGCCGTGGGGACGGGGGTGGGTGTGGGGTCGTTCATGGCGGATTCCCTTCCGGTGCTGCGTCCTACCGTGCGAGCAGGGTGTCCAGTGCGGTGGTGAGCTCGGCGACCGGGTCGGTGGCCGGACCTCGGGCTCGCCAGCCGATGAATCGGTCGGGGCGCACCAGGACGGCGCCCTGCGGGGTGTGCCCGCGGGCGGCGGTCCAGGTGGAGCGCAGGTCGCGGTAGTCGCCGTCGAGGTGGCCGACACGGATCGCCTCCAGCGGCAGGCCGCTCTGGGCGGCGACCTTCTCGGCGGCCTCGCACCAGGCCAGGCCCTCCTCGCCGGCGATGAGCAGGAAGCGGCCGGGGCGGACCAGCCGGGCCAGGGCCACACGGTTGCCGTCGACGTCCTCGAGCCAGGCGTGCGGCAGGGGGTGGCCGGGGCGGGCGGCGGGCCGGTAGATGCGGACGGGGTCGGGGTTCTCGGGTGCCGGTGTGCCGTCGGGGACGATCGCCGCGGACTCGTAGGTGTAGCCGAACTCGACGCCCAGTTCGTCGAACTCCATGGACTGGGCCGCCACGGTGGCCAGGAAGGTGCGGCGGAAGCCGGCGTCGGCGGGATCCTCGCTCCACAGCCGGCGGGCCTGCCGCCGGTTCTCCTCCTCGCCGGCCTCCGGCCCGCCGCCGAAGAGGGCGCTGATCGCGATGTGGTTCACGGCGTTCTCCAGCGAGCGCTGGACGTTGGTGGCGTCCACCGGGCGCCGCTCGGCCTCGTAGGTGTCCAGCAGGGCGTCGCCGGCATGGCCGCCCAGTACTGCGGCGACCTTCCAGGTGAGGTTCTGGACGTCGTGCATGGCCGAGGTCAGGCCGAGGCCGCCGGTGGGCGGGTGGCGGTGCGCGGCGTCTCCGGCGATCAGGACGCGGCCGACGCGGTAGCGGTCGGCGACCAGTCCCTCCAGGGACCAGCGGGAGATCATGTGCACCGTCGGCTGCTCCCCGGTCATGCCCAGCGCCGTCCGCATGTCGGCCAGCACGGCGTCGTCGTCCAGCGCGTGGTGGTCCTCGGGCCCGTAGTTGAGGTGGAAGACCCACTCCTCGGACTCGGGGCCCCAGTGGTCGGGGCCCATGGGCACCAGAACGCCGGGGATGCCGAGGCTCGGCAGCCACAGCCAGCGGATCAGCACCTCGGGGTCGCGCGCCCACCGGGACAGGTCGGCGGACAGGTGGAAGGAGACCACCCGGCCGAGGTCCCGCACGCCTTCCTGGACGATGCCCACGGCGGGGCCGACGGTGCGGCCGCCGTCGCAGCCCAGCAGGTAACGCGCCCGCACCCGGTAGGTCTCGCCGGTGTCGCGGTCGGTAACGGTGGCGGTGACGCCCTCGTCGTCCTGGGCGAGCCCGGTCACCTCGTGGTGGAAGCGGACCCGGCCGGGGGCGAGTTCCTCTGCGCGGGCGCGCAGGACCGGCTCCAGGCGGATCTGGGGCAGGTTGGCCTGCCGCTCGGGGCTGGCCGCCAGCCACTCGGGGGAGTGGCCGCCGGCCCCCCAGGCCTCCATCCTGGCGACCCGGCGGCCCCGGTCATCGCCGTCGCCGGCCAGGCCGACGTACCAGGCGGTGTGGGACATCTGCTCGGCCGGGGTGGAGGCGGCGTAGATGGTGTCGGCCACGTCGACGTCGCGCATGACCTCCATGGTCCGCTGGTTGAGGACGTGGGCCTTGGGCAGGATCGAGGTCTTCGGCCAGGCGGTGACCAGCAGGGATTCGATGCCGATGCGGCTGAGCAGCATCGAGGCGGTCAGTCCCGCGCCGCCGCCGCCGACGATGAGGACGGGGACTTCGAGGTCGTACATGGATACTCCGTGGGTGTCGCGGCTCATGGTGTTGCTCCGGTGCCGGGGCGGCGGCCGGGCGGTCACGGCCTCGCGCGGTGACGGCGCCGGCCACAGGCCGGCTAGCCGGCGGTCAAAAGGGCGAGATGGGCTGCGGCCAGGGTGCCCATGACGGCGGCCGGCAGGCAGCGGGCGGCTGGATCGCCGCTGCGCAGGTGCACGACGACGGCTCCGGCCATGAGCAGGATCAGGCCGGCTGAGGCGGCGGCGGCGAGAGAGGGGACGCGCAGCCCGGCCAGCAGCCCGGCCGCCGCCGCCACCTCCAGCGCGCCCAGCAGGCGGTAGTGGGCGGTGGTCATGCCGACGTGGGCCGCGGCCTGGCGCATCGCGGGGACCGCCGCGAGCTTGGCCGCGCCGAACAGGAGGAAGATCCCGGCGAGGACGACGGCCAGGACGGAGGTGGCACTCATGGAGGTCGCTCTTTCTGTGCGGAGGGCCCGGCTCGCTGCCGCCGGAAGCGGGGCACGGCCGGGGTCAGGTGGCGGGCCGGGGGGCGTACTGCCAGTTCAGGACGTACCGGTCGAGGGCCGCGGTGACCCTACGGCGCACCGCCTCGTCGGAAGGGGCGGGCACCTCGACGCGGACACCTCCGTCGTCGGGCCGGCAGTCGATGCGCTCCAGGGCACAGCCGGCGCCCTGGGCGGCCAGTTCGGCGTGGATCGCGCGGCGGGTGGCATCCAGGCGCAGGCCGAGCTTGTAGGGCTTGCCGACGGCGGTGAGCGGGACGGCGTCGATCACGATCACCTCCTGCGGGGCGGCGGCACGCTCGGGGACCCGCTCCGCGGCCCAGGTGAGCAGGCCGGTGGGGTCCACGCGGGCGCCTGGAGTGAGGACGACGTAGGCGACGGGCACCTCGCCGGCGTGCGGGTCGGGGCGGCCGACCGCCGCGGCGGCGGTGACCTCGGGGTGGGCGAGGAGGGCGTCCTCGATCCCGGCGGGGTCGATGTTGTGGCCCCCGCGGATGATGAGGTCCTTGGCGCGGCCGGCGAGGGAGATGAAGCCGTCGGCGTCGACGCGGGCCAGGTCACCGGTCTCCAGCCAGCCGTCGCGGATCTTCCCCGCGGCCTCCAGGCGCGGCCCGTGGGGCGTGTGCCCGGCGACGTAGCCGGCGAAGACCGTGGGACCGCTGACGGCCAGCACCCCCGTCGCTCCGGGCGGCACATCGTGCCACTCGCCGGTGTCCGGGTCGATCTGCACGGTCTTGACCCGCTGGTAGGGCAGGCGCTGGCCCACCGTGCCGGGCCGGGGGTCGCCGGGGAAGCTGCGGGCGGAGGCGCAGGTGGCCTCGGTCAGGCCGTATCCCTCGTACAGCGGGACACCGGTGTGCTCCTGGAAGGAGTCCCGCACGGCGGGCGGCAGCGGGGAGGCGCCGACGGCGGCGAACCGCAGGCTGGAGATGTCCGCGTCCACGGGGATGCGGGCGAGCACGGAGTACACGGTCGGCACTCCGGACATGCCGGCGATGCGGTAGCGCTCCACCAGCCGCCAGAACAGTCCGTACAGCTCGGGATCGCGGTAGCCCAGCGGTCCGGCCCACACCACCTGCTGGCCGCGCAGCAGTGGGCCGAGCAGGGTGACGATCAGGGCGTTGACGTGGAACAGCGGCAGCGCCGCGAACATCACCGAGTTCTCGTCGAGAACGGTGCTGGCGGCCAGCATCCAGGCGTCGACGACCTCGTTGGCATGCGTGTGCGCGGCGAGCTTGGGGGTGCCGGTGGTGCCTCCGGTGTGGAAGTAGGCCGCCAGGTCTTCGGCGGCGGGCGGCTCGATGTCCACCAGCCGGTCGGCGGAGTGCGCCGCGGCCAGCTCCGCGAGGTGGCCCACGCGCACCCCCTCGACCGGTTCCAGGGCGGGGGCGGGGCCGTCGTCCGCGGTGGGGGCCAGGGCCAGCAGCGCGTCCAGGCGCAGCGAAGAGGCGACCTGCCTGGCGGTGGCCCACACCCGCGGGTCCAACTGCGGGCCCGCGGCGATGAGCACCTTCGCCCCGCCGCGCCGCAGCAACCGCTCGACGTGCTCGTGCGCCAGGCCCGGGTTGACCGGGGCGGCGATGCCGGCGGCCTGTGCGGCCAGCAGGGCGGCGGGCAGCTCCGCGGTGTTGGGCGAGAGCAGGCCCACGGCGCCGCGGCGGGTGACGCCGAGGGCGCGCAGGAGATTGGCGGTGCGGTGCACCTGGTCGCGCAGCTGCGCGAAGGTCGTGGTGGCGGGGCGCAGGAAGCGCTCGGCATCGGGCAGCACCGTCAGGGCCGGGCGGCCGGGCCACAAGCGGGCGGCGCGCTGCAGGGTGTCGTAGGTGGTGGCGGGCAGGCCGCGCTCGTGCAGCGGGACGGCCTCGATGGCGGGCAGGTCCGCGGGGCCGTCGTAGGCGGGCCACAGCAGGCCGGTGGGTGTGGGTGTCACTGGTGCGCCTTTGGAAGGTGAGGGATGAGGGGAGGGGCCCGGTACGGGGCAGCCGCGGCGGCGGTCTCGGGGCCCGGGAGCCGTCAGCGAGCGCGCACCACTGTGCGCTGCTCGCCGAGGTCGAGTACGCCGTCGTCGGTCGCGATGCGGGCGGTGACGACGTCGCCGTCCTTCAGGTAGTCGGGGTTCTTCGCCTGGCGGGCGAAGAACATCTGCCAGCGCTTGTGCGGGGGCAGCAGGGCGCCGAGCGTGGCCGGCAGCCTGCCCGGGGATCTGAGGGCCGTACCACCGGGTGTGCCGGTGAGCAGGACGTCACCGGGCTGCAGGGTCTGGAAGCGGGCCAGCAGGCCGAGGGCATGCGCGGGCCGGACGATCATGTCGCCGGCGGTGCGGTCCTGCCGGGTGGCCCCGTTGACCTTCAGGGTGAGCCGCAGATCGGCCAGGCGGGCCAGGTCGTCGCCGTCGACCAGGAGCAGCCGGGGGCCGAGCGGGGTGAAGGTGGGATAGGACTTGGACTCGTAGAACTGGGTCTTGGGCAGCTGAAGGTCGCGGGCGCTGACGTCGTCGGCGACGACCAGGGCGGCGACATACTTCGGCAGGGTGGCGTCGGTGACCTCGGTGCCGACCGGCAGGTCCGCCCCCATCACCAGCCCGAGCTCGACCTCGTAGTCCAGGAACCGCACATGCGGCGGACGCACGATGTCCTGGTAGGGGCCGCTGACGGACCCCGAGGCCTTGCGGAAGAACGCGGGCGGGACGGTGTCCGGGTCGAACCCCGAGTCCACCGCGTGGGAGCGGTAGTTGACCATCTGCGCCACCACCCGGCAGGGGGCGGTGACAGGCGAGAGCAGCTCCCCTTCGCGGGCGGGTGGCCCGGCGTCGGGGTCGGCCGCGGCCCGCGCGGCGGCCTCCTGCACGGCGGAGCGGTCGGCGAGCAGGCCGGCTGTGGTGCCCGCTTCGGTGGCGACGGGGTGCAGCCGTGCGGTGCTGCTCTCCACCCACCAGCCGTCTGCGGTACGGACGACCTGGATACTCATCGGCTCTCCCGAGTTCTGGACGGCGTCGACCGAGCCGCTCCCGCGAGCGCCTTCCGGTCATCTGATGAAGTCATCAAATATGATTACACAATCGACAACTGCCATCAATACTGATGTAACAATCAGTATTGATCTATTGAGTAAGGTGGAGGGATGACTACCGAGGGGCAGGGCAGGGCCGGCGGCCACACGACCAACCGCCTGGACAGGCGCAAGGCACGCACCCGGGCCGCGCTGGTCGCCGCCGCGCAGGGGTTTCTCGCCGAGCAGGGGCGGGCCGACGTGAGCATTCAGGAGATCACCGAGGCGGCGGACGTCGGCTTCGGCTCCTTCTACAACCACTTCACCAGCAAGGACGAGCTGTTCGACGCCGCCGTCGCGCTCACCCTGGAGGAACACGGCGCGCTCCTGGACTCCGTGGTGGGAGACCTGAAGGACCCAGCAGAGATCTTCGCCGCCAGCGTCCGCCTGACCGGCCGACTGCAGCGGACCCATCCGCAGATGGCCAGGATCATCGTGCGCAACGGCATGTCCTACCTGACCTCCGAGGGCGGCCTGGCCCCGCAGGCGATGCGTGACCTGCAGGCCGCCACCGACAGCGGACGGCTGGACATCGACGATCCGCGCACTGCCGTGGCCATGGCCGGTGGCGCCCTGCTCGGAGTGCTGCACCTCCTGGAGACCCGCCCCGACCTGGATGCCGAGCACGTCACCGATCAGCTGGCCGCCCGCCTGCTGCGCATGTTCGGCCTTCCCCGCTCGGAAGCACAGGAGATCGCCACCCGGCCCCTGCCCCCGACCTGACCTGACCGGCGCAACCTCTTCGGCCCGTCCCGGGGCAGGGCGCACGACGAGTTCCCTCAGGCATCGGCGCGGCGCCTCGGCGATGAGGACGGCAGCGGGACATGCAGCACGAACCGTGCGCCGCCGCCGGGGCCGTCCTCGACGTGGAGACCTCCCTGGTGGGCGGAGGCGATGTCACGGGCGATCGCCAGGCCGAGCCCGCTGCCGCCGCGGTCGCGGCTGCGGGCGGCGTCCAGGCGGACGAAGCGCTGGAAGATGCGCTCGCGGTCGGCGGGCGCGACTCCATCTCCGTCGTCGCTCACGACCAGCTCGGCATGGCCGTTGCTGCGCCGCAGGTCGATCTGCACGTGGCGGGTGGCGTGGTGCTGGGCGTTGTCGAGCAGGTTGGTCAGCACGCGCGCCATCTGGCCCGGTACGGCGGTGACGGTCACCTCGGGCTCCAGCCGCAGTCGCACCGCATGCCGGTCCGCGCGGCGGGCGACCTGCGCCTGGACCAGTTCGGTGAGGTTCACCTGCGCCGTCGCGTCCTCGGTGCTGGACCCGAGCCGGGTCAGCAGCAGCAGGTCGGTGACGATCTCCTGCACGCGGTCCAGGTCGCCGAGCGCGTGGTCCAGCAGGGCGGGCAGGTCGACGTCGCCGGGGTGCAGCTGCGCCTCTTCCAACTCCAGGCGCAGCCCGGCGAGGGGAGAGCGCAGCTCGTGCGAGGCGTCGGCGGCGAATTGCCGCTGCCGTTCCAGGGCCGCCTTCATTCGGGCCTGGGCCGTATCCAGCCGTTCCAGCGTGGTGTTCACGGTGCGGATGAGCAATGCGATCTCGTCGTTGCCGGGCGGCTGGGGCAGCCGGGTACTCAGGTCGGTGGCGTTGATGGCGGCCAGTTCGGCGCGGATGAGGCCCACCGGGCGCAAAGCGTGATCGATGATCTTCCGGCTGGCTGCGACGGCGATCAGCAGGACGGCCGGGATGGCCCAGTACGCTCCGACCGGTCCCCGAGAGCTCAGTTCTGATAGAATCATCACTTTCGAACGTATCGTCACCTACGTATAGGGCCGGTCAAGGACCGCTGACGATTCCGTCAATTCTGATGCAATCCGGTTAGAATGGACACAGGCCGATCTCGGAGAGGTGAGCAGCCATGGCCGAGCAGACCAGGGAGATCCCCAACCGCCTGGTCCGGCGCAGAACGCGCACCCGCGCGGCGCTCGTTCGCGCGGCCCAGTCCTTCATCGCGGCGGGGAAGCCGAACGTCCCGATCCTCGAGCTCACCCAGGCCGCGGACGTGGGCATGGGGTCGTTCTACAACCACTTCGACAGCAGAGAGCAACTCTTCCAGGCCGCCATGGAGGACGCCCTCGAGCGCTACGGCGCCCTTTTCGACGAGCTGACGGTCGGCCTGGACGACCCGGTCCACGCCTTCGCGCAGAGCGTCCGCCTGGCCGGGCGTCTCCACCGCCGCAACCCCGAGTTCAGCAAGATCCTGCTCAACAACGGCCTGGCCACGGTCGGTTCGGCAGAGGACCTGGCACCGCGGGCCCGCCGCGACATCGCCGAAGCGGTCCGCGTCGGCCGGTTCAGCGTGCGCGACCCCGAACTGGCCATGGTCATCGTGAACGGCGCCGTGCTGTGCCTCGGCCAACTGCTGCACGACCACCCTGAACGCGACGACGCCGAAGCCACCGACCAGGTCACCGAGGACCTGCTGCGCATGCTCGGCCTCCCACCCGACGAAGCACACGAGATCTGCCGGCGACCACTGCCCGATCTGCCGGAACTCTGACGGCGAAGGGCGGAGGCGAATGCAGCGTGAACGCGGCCACCTCCTCCCCGGCCTGCCATGACGACCGGTGATGTACGTGCCGAGAGCGCGGCACGGCCTCGTCGGGCCCCTGCCCCGGGGCTGCGCGGTCCACGCCGACCAGGCGAAATAGACTTGTTCCATGAGGTTGGTGGTCGACCTGCCTCGGTGCCAGGGGTACGGCCAGTGCGCTTTTGCCGCGCCGGAGGTGTTCCGGATGCGCGGCGACGAGGGCCTGCTGTACGAGCCGAACCCCGGCGACGGTCAGCGGGAGAAGGTTCTCCGGGCGGCGGCGGCCTGTCCGGTCCGGGCCATCGTGCTGGATCACCGGGCGGGTGAGGCCACCGCGGCCGGGACGACGCGGGCGCCCCACGCCTCCGCCGGGGTCGAGCGGATCGTCATCGTGGGCGCGTCGCTGGCCGGGCTGCGCGCCGCACATGCCCTGCGCCGCGAGGGTTTCGCCGGGTCGCTGACGGTGATCGGGGACGAGCCGCATGAGCCCTACGATCGGATACCGCTGTCCAAGCAGGCGCTGACGGGATGGACGTCGGCGCAGCGGACGGCGCTGCCGCGCAGTGGCGGGCTGGATGCGGACTGGCGGCTGGGGCAGCCGGCCATCGGGCTGGACCGCCGGCACAAGCGGGTGGTGCTCGCCGACGGCGAGCAGGTGGCCTTCGACCGGCTGATGATCGCTACCGGCGTGCGGGCCCGGCCGTGGCCGAAGGCCGACGAGGCGGCTCTGGACGGTCTCTGCACCGTGCGCAGCCGCGACGACGCCACCGCGCTGCAGCAACGGTTGGCCGCCCACCCCGGGCACGTGCTGGTGATCGGGGCCGGTTTCATCGGCTCCGAGGTCGCCTCCGAGTGCTGTGAGCTGGGACTACCCGTCACGGTCGTGGACCGCGGACCGGTGCCCCTGGCCGGCGCGCTGGGCGCGGCCGTCGGCCGGATCGCCGCCCAGATGCAGCGCGAGGCCGGCGTCGATCTCCGCTGCGGGATGTCGGTGGCCGCACTGGAAGGCGACGCGGACGGCCGCGTTCGCCGGGCGCGGCTGTCGGACGGCAGCATGCTGGACGTCGACGTGGCCGTCGCGGCTCTCGGCGCGAAGCGCAACGTCGAATGGCTCGACGGGTCCGGGTTGGCGGCCGGCCGCTGGGGTGTGACCTGCGACGCGGGCTGCCGCGCGTTCGACGTCAACGGCGTGGTCACCGACGACATCTTCGTGGCGGGGGACGTGGCTCGCTTCCCGCACCCGGTCTACGACTACCAGTTGATGGCCCTGGAGCACTGGGGCAACGCGTTCGACCAGGCCGAGGTGGCGGCTCACAACATGATCAGCGCGGGGCCGGATCGCTGGGCGCACATAGTCCTTCCGGTGTTCTGGTCCACCCAGTTCGGCACCGAGATCAAGTCGATCGGTGTGCCGACGTTCGCCGACGAGGTCGTGCTGACGCAGGGATCGACGGCAGACCGCCGGTTCGTCGCCGCGTACGGCCGCCAGGGCCGAATCACCGCCGCGGTCACCTTCGACCAAGGGATGTGGCTGGAGTTCTACGGCCGGCTCATCGAACAGGCCGCGCCGTTCCCGCCGCGGTTGCGCACCGTCGACCCGCCGTCGACCCGGCGGCCCGTGCCCGCCGAGATCCGCGAGGCGCCGCCCGTCCATGCCACGGTGACCCTCACCGGCCACCAGCCCAGCGAGCGCCATGCCGTGCTGGTGGACCGCGCCTGAGCGCCGCCCCGATCAACCTGGAAG
This sequence comes from Actinomadura scrupuli, assembly GCF_050971785.1. Lineage (NCBI taxonomy): Bacteria > Bacillati > Actinomycetota > Actinomycetes > Streptosporangiales > Thermomonosporaceae > Actinomadura > Actinomadura scrupuli. Next base: position 43,217 of record NZ_JBPCCU010000004.1, read on the forward strand.
GGAGCCGTCATGGCAGGTGCGAGTGTCTTCGAGCAGATCCTGGACTACGCCCACCGGGCCGACCCCTACCCGCTGTATCGGGAGTTGCGCACCGAACCCGTGTGGCGGGAGGCCGATGGCGGCTACGTCGTCAGCAGGTACCGCGACATCATCGCCCTGCTGCACGACCCGCGGACCAGCTCCCGGGAGGTGGGTCTCGGAGGCTTCATCTCCCAGGACCCGCCGCGACACGACCACATCCGCCGGATCCTGTGCCGGCACTACGGACCGCCGGCAACACCCGACCGAATCGATCGTATGGGGCCCGACCTCCTGGACATCGTCACCGGACTGATCGATCACGTCACCGGCCAGACCGAGCTCGATCTCGTCGACGACTTCGCCTATCCACTGCCGGTGACGGCGATCTGCCGGCTGCTCGGCGTGCCGCTGGAGGACGAACCCCGGTTCCACGTCTGGGCCGACGCCGTGGTCGAGGGCCTCGGTCCGCAGGCCCGCAGGGTGGAGGAGGCGCGCCGCAAGGCCGATGACGCCCTCGCCGAGATGGGCGAGTACTTCGCCGCACTGATCGACGCCCCCCGCGCGGTCGCCGGCGAGGACCTGCTCTCCGCGGTGGTCACCGATGAGACCACCTGGCAGGGGATCTCGCGTGCCGAGCTGGTGTCCAATGCGTCCCTGCTACTGATCGCCGGACACGAGACCACCGTCAACCTCATCGCCAACGGCATGCTCACCCTGCTCCGGCAACCGGACATGCTCGGCAGGGTCCGCCACGAACCCGACTTCGTCATCCGCGCGGTCGAGGAGCTGCTCCGCTACGAACCGCCGGTCCACTTCCTGATCCGCACGGCACTGGACGACATCGACATCGCCGACACCACCATCCCGGCCGGCGCCACGATCCACCTGGTCCTCGCCTCCGGCAGCCGGGATCCCGACCACGTGCCCGATCCGGACCGATTCGACCCCGACCGGCACGACCTCGAGCGCGTCGACATCAGCCGGGGGCAGAGCGAGCACCTGGGCTTCGGCGGCGGCGTCCATTACTGCTTCGGCGCGCCACTCGCCCGGCTGGAGACGCAGATCGCGCTCACCGAACTGGCCCGGCGGCTGGAGAACCCCCGCCTGCTCGCCGACCCGCCGCCGTACCGGCCCAACCCCGTCCTCCGTGGCCCACGGCACCTTCCCATCGCCTTCGACCGCGTCCGTCCCGCCGAGGAACGCGGTGTTCCCGGCGTCCGGGTGAGCCTGTAGATCCGGGTGAGCCTGTAGACCACGTCACGGACTCGCCATGGCCGATCATGCGGCACCGTCATCCCCGTGGCGATGCGGGTACGCCGACAGCTCAGGCGACCTTCGGAGTGGCCCGTTCGATGATCGCGGAGAAGTCCATGCCGGCCGGCAGGGTGCCGAAGGCCGTGCCCCAGTCCCCGCCGAGCCGCGACGCGCAGAAGGCGTCGGCGACCGCCGGATGGCCGTGCCGTACGAGCAGCGAGCCCTGCAGCGTGAGGGCCATCCGCTCGACGATCCGGCGGGCCCGGAGCTCGATGCCCGCCACGTCGCCCAGCTCCGCGCGCAGCGCCTGTACGGCCTCGTCCAGCCGGTGGTCGGCGCCCTGGGCGGCGTCCAGCTCGGTGAAGAACGCCTCGACGGCCTGCGGCTCCTTGGCCATGGCGCGCAGCACGTCCAGCGCGGCGACGTTGCCGGAGCCCTCCCAGATCGAGTTGAGCGGGGACTCGCGGAACAGCCGGGGCATGCCCGACTCCTCCACGTACCCGTTGCCGCCCAGGCACTCGAGCGCCTCGGCGGAGTGCGCCGGCCACCGCTTGCACGTCCAGTACTTGCCGACCGCGAGGGCCAGCCGCTTGAAGGCCGTCTCGTGCTCGCGGTCACCGGCGCCGCCGCGCACCGACCGGTCGGTGGCGCCCGCCAGCCGCATCATCAGCGTGGTCGCCGCCTCCGACTCGATCGCCAGGTCGGCGAGCACGTTGCGCATCAGCGGCTGGTCCAGCAGGTACTTCCCGAACGCCTGCCGGTGCCCGGCGTGATGCGCGGCCACGGTGAGGCCCTGGCGCATCCCGGCGGCCGCGCCGATCACGCAGTCCAGCCGGGTCATGTTGACCATCTCGATGATCGTGCGGACGCCGAGGCCCTCCTCGCCGACCCGCCAGGCCACCGCGTTCTCGTACTCGACCTCGGCGGAGGCGTTGGACCTGTTGCCGAGCTTGTCCTTCAGCCGCATCAGCCGCATCGAGTTCAGCGAGCCGTCCGGCAGCACCCGCGGCACCAGGAAGCAGGTCAGCCCCTCGGGGGTCCGCGCCAGGGTGAGGAAGACGTCGCACATCGGCGCGGAGGTGAACCACTTGTGCCCGACGAGCCGGTACTGCCCGTCCGGCTGCGCGGTGGCCGTCGTGGTGTTGGCGCGGACGTCCGAGCCGCCCTGCTTCTCCGTCATCGACATGCCCGCCAGCAGGCCGGTCTTGGTGAGCGGCGCGCGCAGCCCGAAGTCGTACGACGCGGTGGTCAGCAACGGCTCGTAGACCGCCGCCAGCTCGGGACTGCGCCGCAGCGCGGGTATGGCGGCGTACGTCATGGAGATCGGGCAGCCATGGCCGGCGTCGACCCGCCAGGCGTAGAACTTGGCGGCCCTGGCCACGTGGGCGCCCTCCCGGTCGTCGGCCCAGGGGGCGCCGTGCAGGCCGTGCCCGACCGCGACGCGCATCAGCTCGTGCCAGGCCGGATGGAACTCCACCTCGTCGACCCGGTTGCCGTACCGGTCATGGGTGCGCAGCACCGGCGGGTGCTCGTTGGCCAGCCGTCCCCACTCCTGGGCCTGCTCGGTGCCCGACAGCCGGCCGAGCTCGTGCACCTCGGCGGCCGCCCAGCCGGCCCCCTCCCGGACCAGCCCGTCCAGCAGTGCGGGGTCGTCCGCGGCGTCGTAGTCCACCAGCGGCGGGACCTGGTTGAAGACGTCGTGCGTGGTCGTCGCCGGGCCGTTCGCGGGCTGGTCGGTCACGGGGTGGCTGGTCATGGGGTGGCTCCAAGGGCGCGCTGGGCGAAGAGGATCAGATCGGGAATCGTCTGCGGGGTGGCGGCACCGGCGGACAGTGGGCCGACCAGCGCCTCGCCGATCGCCCCCACCAGCGCGGTGGCGCTCAGCTCGGGGTCCTGCTCGGGCAGCTCGCCGGACTCGACTCCGGATCGGACGAAGGTGGCGAAGACCCGGGCGTACTCCCGCCGGAAGACCAGCCGCTCGGCGTCCACGGCCAGGTCCACCGGCTCGGCGAGCAGCGCGTACGCCATCCGGGGGGAGCGCAGCGCGCGGCCGGCGAAGGTCTCGATGGCGGAGGCGATCCGCTCCCCGGCCGTGCCCTCCAGCAGACCGGCCCGGACGACGGCGTCCACCTCGCGCTGCGACGCCGTACGGAACACCTCGGCGACCAGATCGGCTTTTCCGGGAAAATGCCGGTACACGCTGCCGGTGGCGACGCCCGCGCGGTCCGCGACGGCGGCGACCGAACAGCCCGCGTAGCCGTGCTCGGCGACGATCTCCAGTGCGGCGGACAGGATCCGCGCACGGGAGGCGTTCAGCCGGGCCGTGACCCGTTCGGTTCTCCGGTACGCCATACAAAGATTGAATCTTAGTTCATTTCTTTGGGCAAGGGCTTTTCCGCGGGGATTCCCGGTGGTGCCGGGGTCGTGCCCGCGGCCTCGGCCCGCGCCGGGAACCCCCAGGAACCTTCTGCCTCCCCGTACCGTTGTCCCGGTCGGCGGGAGAGGGGATCAAGGATGCGATTTGTGCGTGGAGTGGCGGCCGCGGCCGGTCTGGGCGCCGTTGCGGCGGTGGCCTGGGCCGCCCGGGAGATACCGGCGGCGCTGGGCGGGACCCCGGAGGGCGAACGGATCCGGCGGTCGCCGCAGTTCCGCGACGGAGTCTTCCGCAATCCGCCGGGGGTGGACCGGGGAGTGGTGCCGGCGCCCGCGGGGTCGATCGTGCGGGAGATGCTCTTCGGCGGCCAGCGCCGCCATCCGGCCCTCCCGATCCCGGTGGTGGCGGCGCCTCCCGCCCAGCCGGCGGCCGAGGGGCTGGCGGTGACCTGGTACGGGCACGCGAGCGCGCTGGTGGAGATCGAAGGCCGCCGGGTGCTGCTGGACCCCGTGTGGAGCAAGCGCTGCTCGCCGTCCCAGTCGGTCGGGCCGAGCCGGATGCATCCGCCGCCCGTGCCGCTGGAGACGCTGCCCCAGCTCGACGCGGTCCTGATCTCACACGACCACTACGACCATCTCGACCTGCGGAGCATCAAGGCGCTGGCACGGACGCAGACCGCGCCGTTCGTCGTGCCGCTCGGGGTGGGCGCGCACCTGGAGCGCTGGGGGATCGAGCCGTCGCGCATCATCGAGCTCGACTGGGGCGAGAGCGCGCCGGTCGCCGGGCTGGAGCTCGTGGCGACCTCGGCCCACCACTTCTCCGGCCGGGGCCTGGCCCGCGACCGCACCCTGTGGAGTTCCTGGGTCGTCGCGGGGGAGCACCGGCGGGTGTTCTACAGCGGGGACTCCGGCTACTTCCCCGGTTACGCCACCATCGGCGCGGAGTACGGGCCGTTCGACCTCACGCTGATCCAGATCGGCGCGTACAGCCCGCACTGGGCGGACATCCACATGACCCCCGAGGAGGGCATCAGCACCCACCTCGACGTGCGGGGCGGACTGCTGGTGCCGGTGCACTGGGCGACCTTCGTGCTGGCCATGCACGACTGGTCCGAGCCGGTCGAGCGGCTGTGCGCCGACGCCGCCTCCCGCGGCGTGCGCGTGGCCGTTCCGCGCCCGGGGGAGCGGATCGACGTCGACGCCCCCGCGGCGGTCGACCACTGGTGGCGCGAGATCGCGGGCACTCCGCCCCCGCGGCGCGACCTCGGCAACGTGATCGATCTGGCGGCCTCACCGGCCCGCGAGCGCCGCGACCTGGTGGACCCGCTGGCCGACGAGGCCGCCGCCGACTGACGCCCGCCTCGCCCGCCCGGCGGTGCTCATGCGGGCGCGCCGGCCGGACGATGCCCGCACCCATTCCGTGATCATGCAATCAATCGTCGAACGATTGCGTGATCACGGAGAGGGAGGTGGCGTGCACCCGTCAGGCGTCAGGCATCACCCGTCGTCCGTCAGGTGCTGGCGGCGGTGGTGTGTGCCCTGGCGCCGAGCCAGGCGACGTAGCCGGCGGTGCCGAGGGCGCCGAGCCTGCGGGTCCGGGAGCTGCTGAGGGCCAGTCCGAGGGCCAGCTCGATGGCACCGTTGCGATACACCCACTGGCGGGTGTCCTCGGGGAAGGCGAGCTTCGAGACCCCCTCGAACAGACCGGGGGCGGCGAAGTGCAGGGCACCGGTGCCGGCCAGCGCGATGCCCGCGCTACGGACGGAGAACAGCGACATGGGGGGTGTCCTTCCCTGGGTGGGTGCTGCTCGGTGAAGGTTGCTCGCACAACCATGACACTGGATCACTCAGCTCGCGATGGCGGGGTCGGCCTCCGCGGCGGCCGGGGAGAAGGTGTAGTGGTCGAGGTCGAAGTGGCGGCTGGCCCACCAGAGCCGTAGGCCCGACTCGGGCCGGACGAAGGGCGAGTCGCCGTGCCGGTCGAAGTAGTAGCTGTTGGACCCGGCGCAGCCGGGCTGAGTGAAGATCGTGTGCTGCATCCGCCTGCGCATCTCGGCGGTGTACGCGTCGTGTGGGCGCCGCTGCACCACCATCCGGGTCGCCCCGCGCCTGCGGGCCTCGGTGACGCAGCGCACGATGTGCCGGACGTTCGCCTCGATGATGGTGAACCACGAGGCACCGGTGACCGAGTACGGCCCGTTCATCAGCCAGAAGTTGGGCGCCTGCGGCACCGAGATCCCCTGGTAGTTCTGGTAGCGGTTCCGGTCCCAGTACTCGCCCAGCTCGACCCCGCCCAGCCCGACGACCGGGAACGCGGGCATGGCCCCCAGCTCGAGGATCTTGAACCCGGTGGCCAGTATCAGGGTGTCGATCTCCCTGGTGCGGCCGTCCGCGGTGACGACGCCGGTCGCGGTGATGCGCGCGATCGGCTCGGTGACCAACTCGACGTTGCGCCGGTTGAAGGCGCGGAGGTAGCGGTTGGAGAACGAGGGCCGCTTGCAGCCGAAGCTGTAGCGCGGGGTCAGCTCGCGTCGCGTCTTCTCGCTCCTGACCTGGAGCCGCAGGTGGGCCCGGCAGATGCCCTCGACGCCCCGGACGAGGAACGGCAGCCGGGTGTGGTGCACCACGCCCAGCACCATGATCAGCTCGGTGGCGGCGGTGGTGCCGGCCCGGACCGCCCACTGGACCGGCGGCACCCAGCGGAACAGCCACCTGATCGGGGCGACGATGGGAACGTCCATCTTGGGGAAGACCCAGATCGGGGTGCGCTGGTAGACGTCGAGCCGTTCGGCCAGCGGGGCGATCTCCGGGATGACCTGGAGCCCCGAGGCCCCGGTGCCGATGACCGCGACGCGCCTGCCCTCGAGGCCGTACGAGTGGTCCCAGCGGGCGGTGTGGATCACCTTGCCGGTGAAGTCGCCGAGCCCCTCGATGTCGGGCCGCTTGAGCTGGTCGAGCGGCCCGACCGCGGCGACCAGGAATCGGGCGGTGACGACCCCGCGATCGGTGTGGACCCGCCAGAGGTCCGCCGCCTCGTCGAAGACCGTCCGGTCCACGTGCGTGCTCAGCCGCAGGTGCCGGCGCAGGTCGTACTTGTCCGCGCAGTGCTCGGCGTAGGCCCGCAGCTCGGAGCCCGGGGCGAACGACCGGGTCCAGGACGGGTTCTGCTCGAAGGAGTAGCTGTAGGTGGCCGAGGGGATGTCGACGGCCACCCCCGGATAGGTGTTGTGCCGCCAGACCCCGCCGACGCTCTCCGCCGCGTCCAGGATGACGAAGTCGTCGATGCCCGCCTTCCGCAGCTTGATGCCGACCCCCAGGCCCGAGAAGCCGGCGCCGACGATGACCACCTCGTGATCGGGCTCGATGCTCACGTGGACTCCCTCCGGGTTTCGCATACCGAAGGTATTTGGATGCCGTTGGTGTGTCAATGAGTATCTGGATACCATCGGTATCTGGCATGATGGGGTCCCATGGCGAGACTGAGCAGGGCGGAGAGCCAGGCCCGGACCCGGGAGCTGCTGCTCGCGACGGCCCGCGAGCTGTTCCTCCGCGACGGCTACCACGCCACGTCGCTGGAGAAGGTCGCGGATGTGGCGGGGTTCTCCAAGGGGGCGGTCTACTCCAACTTCGGTACCAAGGACGAGCTCTGCCAGACCGTCATCGATGCCGTACGCGGCGAGCAGATGCACGCCATCCTGGCGGCCTTCACCGCCGAGGGATCTCCCGAGGATCGTCTCGCGGTGTTCGAGACGTGGGCAGAGCGCATGCTGGGCGACCCCGGCTGGACCCTGCTGGAGGCCGAGTTCGCCATCCACGCCGCACGCCGTGAGCCCCGGCTGCGTGCCCAGGTCGCAGCGGGCGGGCGAGTCGCCGGTGACGCGCTCCGGCTGCTCATCGAGGAGGAGCTCCGGCAGCGCCCCCGCGACCTGCCCATGCCGGTGGCAGAGCTGGCCGAGACGCTGCTCAGCCTGGGCATCGGCCTCGGCGTGCGCCGCGCGCTCGACCCCGCGCTGTCCCCACGCCCGCTGCCCGACCTGGTGCGGATCCTGCTCGACTACCCGGCACCCCCGGGCTGACGCCGGGCTCACGTGCCCGGGGCTCGTCCTGGGGCAGGCGGCCTGTGGCCGTGGCTTCGGGGGGCGGTTGTGCGCTCCGTCTCGGCGAGACCATGATCATCGGTCGATAGGCTTGAACACCCGGTTGCCCGCAACACCCGAAAGGGAATCCCCGTGCCCGACAGCGAGGACGACGACATCCGCTCCTACGTCGCCGCGTGCCCCGTCACTCCACGACTGGCCGAGCAGATCGCCGGTCTGGCGGAACTGCCGTGGGACGACCATGAGGTCACCGGCCAGGCCATGCGCCGCCTCGGCTGGGACAACGATCCTGAGACGGTCCTCGACGAGGTGCGTTTCGTCACGGACCGGGGGCACCTCGTCTACGGCGACTTCTGCTTCGCCATGCCGTTCTCCTACTCCTACACGGTCGGCGGGGAGCTGATGGAAGAGGACTTCTGGGGTTCGCTGCCCGGCTGGTCCAGCCGGCGGGACGCCGGTACCGAGGAGTTCGACGCGCACCTCACCGCCGCCGTCGACCGGTTCGCCGAGCACCTCGGCCCGCCGCACCATGACGTCAGGAAGGAGGGCCGCACCGTCTCCACGGGCCGCTACTCGTGGCGGTACGCCGCCTGGCGCCGCGGCGGGAACCTCCTGGTGGTCGGCCAGGACCTCGATCCCTTCTCCTACTCCCAGTTCGAGGAGTCCCTCGTCTACATCGGTGCCCTCGCCGAGGACGCGCCGTTCCCCGAGGCCGCCGAGTTCCCGAAGTTCCTCACCTGGTGAGTGCTCTCCCACGACGGGGGATCACTGCCGGAGAAGGGGTACTGACGGGCTCTCAGACCGCCGCGGCCGTCCTGGTGTGGTCGAGGGCCGCGGCGTACCGCTGGAGGACGATCTCGGCCAGTTCGGGAGCCGCTCCCAGGACGGGGGAGACGGCGGTGGCACCGGCGGCCAGGGACTCGGCGCGTACCTTGTCGGCGAAGTGGCCGGGGGCCAGGAAGTACGAGGCGACCACCACGCGGGGCGCGCCCGCGGCGTACAGGGACCGGACGGCCTGGGCGGGGGCCGGGCGGGCGGCGGAGGCGTAGGCGGGGCGGACGGCCCACCAGCCCCGCGCCGACCAGGTCCGCGCCATCGACTCGATCACGGCGTTGGCGGCGGGGTCGCTGGAGCCCGCCGAGACCAGCACGACCGCCGTGGACGGGTCGCCGATCTCGACGCCCGTCTCGGCCAGCCGTCGTTCCAGGGCGCTCAGCAGCAGCGGATGCGGGCCGAGCGTGCCGGTCGTGCGCATCCGCAGGCGCGGATGCAGGGCGGCGACCTCGGACAGCACGCCGGGGATGTCGATCTTGCTGTGGTACGCCGCGGTGAGCAGCAGGGGCAGCACCACGGCGGCGCCCGTCCCGCTCAGGGCCAGGCCGCCGAGAACGTTCGCCGGCGTCGGCGGCGCATGGTCGAGGTACGAGGTGAGCACCCGGGCCGAGGTACGGCCCCGTACCAGGGACAGCAGCTCCTCCACGGCGGCCGCCGCGCGCGGATCGCGAGACCCGTGCGCCACCGCCACCAACGGCACCCTCCCGTCGTGATCATGCAATCGTTCGTCGACCGATTGCATGATCACGGCGGGGGTGAGGCGGGGACGGGGACCGCGCAGGTGGTAACTCAGCGGGTGGGAGCTCATAGGTGGATGCCGCACTCGGTCTTGCCGGAACCGGCCCAGCGGCCGCTGCGGGGGTCCTCGCCCGGGGCCACCCGGCTGGTGCAAGGCTCGCAGCCGATCGACGGGTAGTCGTCGTAGTGCAGCGGGTTCACCAGCACCCCGTTGTCGGCCATGTAGTTGTCCATGTCCGCCTCGCTCCAGTCGAGGATCGGGTTGACCTTGACCATGCCGCGCTTGCGGTCCCACTCGACCACCCGGCGGTCCTTACGGCTGGCGGTCTCGTCGCGGCGGATGCCGCTGAACCAGGCCATGTAGCCCTCCAGGGCCCGGCCGAGCGGCTCCACCTTGCGCAGGTGGCAGCACAGGTCGGGGTTGCGGCCGTACAGCCGGGGGCCGAGGTCGCGCTCCTGCTCCGCCACGGTGCGGGTGGGCGTCACGTTGATGACGTTCACCGGGTACACCGCCTCCACCGCGTCGCGGGTGCCGATGGTCTCGGCGAAGTGGTAGCCGGTGTCGACGAACAGCACGTCGATGCCGGGCTTCACCTTGGACACCAGGTGGATCAGCGCGGCGTCGGACATGGACGAGGTCAGGCAGATGCGGTCACCGAAGGTCGCGGACGCCCACCGGATGACCTCGAGGGCGGACGCGCCCTCGAGAGCGTCGGCGGCGGAGTCGACGATGTCCTGGAGGTCCAGTGTGGGGCGGAGAGCAGGGCGGACGGTCTCAAGAGTGGTCACTTCGGCACGGTTCCAATCCCGAGGAATTTCAGCTTGAAGGCACGGGCGCACCCCCGGCAGTACCAGCCGGCCCCCTCGCCGGGGCCGGCGTTGTACGGCTCGAGGTCCTCTTCGCCGCAGTACGGGCAGTAGAACGGAGCCGCGCGTTCGCTCATTCCGCTTCCACCACCCTGTCGTCGGTCGTCTGGATCACGGTCACTGCAGGTCGTCGTCGGAGGCGCGCTGCGTCCACTCGGCGAAGGTCTCGCCGTCGGCACGCTGCGCGTCGTACCGGCGAACGACCCGCTCCACGTAGTCGGTGAGCCCGGCGGAGGTGGTCTTCAGCCCGCGGACCTTCTTGCCGAACGAGGCGCCGACCTGGCCGCCCAGATGGATCTGGAAGCCCTCCACCTGGTCGCCGTTCTCGTCCACCACCAGCTGACCCTTGAGCCCGATGTCGGCGACCTGGATGCGGGCGCAGGCGTTCGGGCAGCCGTTGATGTTGATCGTCAGCGGCTGGTCGAAGTCCGGCAGCCGCCGCTCCAGCTCGTCGATGAGGTCCATGCCGCGCTGCTTGGTCTCGACGATGGCGAGCTTGCAGTACTCGATGCCGGTGCAGGCCATGGTCTGCCGGCGGAACGTCGACGGGTGGACCTGCAGGTCGTGCTCGGCGAGCTCGGCCGCGAGCGCCTCGGTCCGGTCGCCGGGGACGTCGAGGATGACCATCTTCTGCTCGACGGTCGTGCGGACCCGGCCCGAGCCGTACTCCTCGGCGAGGTCGCCGATGACCTGCAGCAGGTCGCCGTTGAGCCGGCCGACCTTGGGCGCGAAGCCGACGTAGAAGCCGCCGTCCTTCTGCGGGTGGATGCCGACGTGGTCACGGCGGGGGAGCGGGGCGGCCGGGGCGGGGCCGTCCGGCAGCGCGAAGCCGAGGTACTCCTTCTCCAGCACCTCGCGGAACTTCTCCGCACCCCAGTCGTTGACCAGGAACTTGATCCGGGCGCGGTGCCGCAGCCGCCGGTACCCGTAGTCGCGGAAGATGGCGATGATGCCCTTCCAGACCTCGTGCACCTGCTCGGGCTTCACGAAGGCGCCCAGCCGCTTGGCGAACATCGGGTTGGTGGACAGGCCGCCGCCGACGAAGACGTCGTAGCCGACCTCGCCGGCCTCGTTGACCACGCCGACGAAGGCGATGTCGTTGATCTCGTGGACCGTGCAGTGCGCGGTGCAGCCGGATATGGCCGACTTGAACTTGCGCGGCAGGTTGGAGAACTCCGGCGAGCCGATGTAGCGGTCGTGCACGTCCTTGATCTGCGGGGTGGCGTCGATGACCTCGTCCTCGGCGATGCCGGCGAGCGGGCAGCCCAGGATCACGCGGGGAGTGTCACCGCAGGCCTCCATGGTGGACAGCCCGACCGCTTCCAGCTCCTCCCAGATGGCCGGCACCGACTCGATCTCGATCCAGTGCAGCTGGATGTTCTGCCGGTCGGTGACGTCCGCGGTGCCCCGGCCGTACTTGTTGGAGATGGACGCGATCGCCCGCAGCTGGGCGGGGTCGAGCTGGCCGCCGTCGATGCGGACCCGCAGCATGAAGTAGCGGTCGTCGAGCTCCTCGGGCTCCAGGATCGCGGTCTTGCCGCCGTCGATCCCGGGCCTGCGCTGGGTGTACAGCCCGAACCAGCGGAGCCTGCCGCGCAGGTCGGCCGGGTCGATCGAGTCGAACCCCGCCTTGGAGTAGATGTCGATGACCCGGCGCCGGACGTTGAGCCCGTCGTCGTTCTTCTTGTTCTCTTCGTTCTTGTTCAGCGGCTCGTGATATCCGAGGGCCCACTGGCCCTCGCCACGCTTTCGCTTCACGGTTTGCTTCGGTGGCACGGCGCGCGTCCTCAGGATCTTGTTCGTGAGGGACGCGTGAGGCACCGGCGTAGACGGCCGCAGGCCCAGATCGCAACATTGCGTCGCTAGGAGATGTGACACCGCCGGCACACCACGCGCCCACTAGTCAGATGGGGCGGGGGAGGGCGTCACAGACAGATTGCGGTGCTTACGCGGAGAAAATCGACATGGCGGCGCATCACCAGCAGGGGATCCGCAGCACTCATACCCCGACTCTGACACGCGGCGTGGAAGATTGTCCAGCCGCGTCCGGCATATGGACAGGCACGTGAGAAGGTGTTCATGACGTCATCCCTGCCGGATCCAGTTGACCGGAGGCTCGGTCCGCGCCTCCTGAGCGGCGCTCCCGGACGAGGATCCGGGACGGGCGCCGGCGGCCCGGCCGCCCGTCTCGCCGGCCGGGACCGTCTCGCCCGCCGGGGCGGAGGCGGGCTGGTGCTGGCAGTCGCACCAGCTGCCACCGCGGCACTGCCCGTGGTCGCGGTTCCGGCACGCCGTGCAGATCATGCCTTCAGTGTCACCCGAGGTCCTGAGTGCTCTGTGCACCACCCGCCGCGGCACCCACGATGAGCGCCCGGGCCGTCGCCGGCGGCGCCCGCTCAGCGCATCCGGCGGTGGCGCAGCATCCTGCCCATGGCGGCGATGGCGGCGACGGTGCCGATGGCCATGATGCTCCTTCGGGCCCGGGAGCCCCTGGGGTGGGCGTTCATCCGCCGCGAGGCACTCTCGATCTTCGATTTTCTCATGGTCTTCATGGTGTTCCTCACCTCAGGGTCATGGCCACGAACGTGCGTGGACGGCGTACGGTCAGGTCAAGGTCTACGCCGCGAGCCGCGGAGGCCGCCGCGTCCGAACCAGGAGTCTCCCCAGCCGATCCCGCCCCAGAACCCCCACCCGGCACCATTTACCATGGCTTTCACTGAAACAGAGGCGTGTGATATCCATCACGTGGATCCGGCGATACGGCGTGGCGAATGGCCGAACCATGTCCGCCGCGTTTGCCTCCAACTCACTAGGGCACGGGTGCGCGAAGCCTCCCGGTAAGAGACAGGCCCGCCGGTGATCCGAGAAATGGGCGATGCGACGTGCTCCGGACAGCCAAGGCCCTACGGTAGATGCCCGTGACGACCGTCTCCGATGCCTCCGGTCGGGTAGCCGAGCCCGCCGTCTCCGAGCGCACGCCGGCGGGCGTCCGGGTGACCCTCTGGCGGCTCGTGTGCAGCACTTCGGTCGCGGCCTTCCGCTACCGGGTGACCGGGCTGGCCGCGGAGGCCGCGTTCTTCGCCCTGGTCTCGCTGCCGTCGCTGGTGCTCGGGCTGATCGGCACGATGGGGCACTTCAGCGGCGCGCTGGGCGAGCCGACGGTCACCGAGATGCGCGAGTGGGTGATCGACAAGTCCTCGACCATCCTGACCCCGGACACCGTCTCGTCGGTCGTCGTCCCCCTGATCGATGACGTGATCAAGGGGCAGCGCGTCGAGATCGTCTCGGTCAGCTTCCTGATCTCACTGTGGGCGGGCTCGCGGGCGATGAACGTCTACGTCGACACGATCACCATCGCCTACGGCCTGTCCGGCATCCGCGGGGTGATCAGGACCCGGCTGCGCGCGTTCCTGCTCTACCTCGGCGGACTGGTCGGGATGCTCATGGTGATCCCGCTGCTGGTCGCGGGCCCCGCGCTGGTGCGGCAGGCCCTCCCGTCGACGGCGCACTACGTCCAGTTGCTCTACTGGCCGACCGTCGTCGCGCTGTCGATCCTGCTGCTCGCGGTGCTCTACCACGTCAGCGTTCCGGTCCGTACGGCCTGGTGGCGCGAGGTGCCGGGGGCGGTCCTTGCGATGATCATCTGGATCGTCGGCAGCGTCCTGCTGCGCATCTACCTGGCCGGTTCGCTGTCGGGGGTCTCGGCGTACGGGTCGCTGTCCGCGCCGATCGCGCTGCTGGCCTGGCTGTACGTGGCGGCGCTGGCCGTCCTCATCGGCGCGGCGCTGAACGCCGAGATCGACAAGCTGTGGCCGAGCGCGGGCACCGCCCGGGCCCGGGCGGTGCGGGCCGACACCGAGGCGGCCGCCGCGCAGGAAAGTCACCAGCAGGGTCACTGAAGGGCCTCTCCTGTGCTCCGCCCACCGGCGTTCATGCAGGTCATTGGGTAAAATTTCTGCCCTGTTTATGTTCTTGCGTCCTAAACGTGACGTAATCTCCCGAAGCATGACCCCACGTCCAGAGCCCGGGCAACTGCGCACCGTCACGGAGACCGTGCCGGTCTCCGCCATCGACGGGCCGGTGCTGGCCCATGAGCACCTGCAGATCGATCTGCGCTGGCCGGTCCGGATGCCGTCGGATCCGCGCCGGTGGCTGGACGAGGAGTCCAAGGTCACCAACGAGCTGATCGACCTCCGCGACGAGCACGGCCTGAGCCTGGTGATCGACCTTACCGGCTGCGCGGTGGGACGTGACGCCTCCACGCTGGCCCGGATGAGCGCCCGCAGCGACGTCGCCGTGGTCGCCGCGACCGGCATGCTCGCCGAGCCCTTCCACCCCGACTTCGTCCGCAACGGCGACGTCGACCGGATCACCCAGCGGCTGCTGGCCGAGATCGGGTTCGGCATGGACGGCACCTACATCCTGCCCGGGGTGATCGGAGAGATCGGCACCTGGGGGAGCACGCCGACCGAGGCCGAGGAACGGTGCCTGCGCGCCGCGGCGCGGGCCGCGCTGCAGTCGGGGCTCGCGGTCGCCACGCACGGCCAGGCCGGCCTGGCACAGCTGGAGATCCTGGTCGGCGAGGGCCTGCCCACCGACTGGATCGCCGTCGGCGGCCAGGACCTCAGCGAGGACGTGGCGGTGCACCGCAAGATCGTCGAGTCCGGGGCGTACGTGTCCTTCGGCATGCTGGGCCGCGCCACCACCCCCGGGAACCCGGCGAAGGCCGACGAGGACGGGCGGCTGAGCCGGGTGCTGGCACTCATCGAGGCCGGGCACGCCGACCGGGTGCTGCTCTCCGGCGGGGTCTCCCGGATGGACCATCTCGCGGAGTACGGCGGCACCGGCTACGGCTACCTCTTCCGTACCTTCCTGCCCGCCCTGCGCTACCACGGCGTCGATGAGGCCACGTTGTGGACCATCGTGCACGACAACCCCCTGCGCTGGCTGACCGGCGTCTCGAGCCTGCCAGAGGCCTGACCCGGCCCCACGGGACCCGGGTTCCGGCGGAGAGCGGCCGGGGCCGCGGGGCCGAGCCCGTGGAGGCGGGGAAAAAGAGGTGGAGGCCGGCCGCGGCCGCGGCTAATCTGAGGAGGCCGCGAGAGACGTGGCCCTTTGCCGGAGGAGGTGAGCCTGGATGGCTGTCATGGCCGTGCGCGCTCACCGTCCCGTCCTCCAGGGTGCCCGCCTGATCTGACGCCTGTTCCAGGCGACCGGGCACCCGTGTTCGAAGGGTGCCTCCGTTGGCCTCCGAAGCTTCTCCCGCCGGCTCGCCCGGCTCTTCCGGTGACCCGTCCGGCCTCCCGGACGACCCGTCCCTGCACGACCCGTCCCTGCACGACCCGTCTCCAGACCAGCCGTCTCCCCGTCACCGGGCCCTGCGTCGGGCGTCCCTACGCGACCTCGGCTGGGACGCGGGTTTCGCGGCCGCGTTCGAGCCGTACGCCGGCCGGCTGCCCGGCCGGATCTCCCGGGTGGACCGGGGCGTCTGCGACGTCCTCACCGCGGCCGGCGAGCTCCGGGCCACCTGGTCGGCGGAGATCCGCCGGGCGTCCGCCGCGGATCCGGTGGCCCTGCCCTGCGTGGGCGACTGGGCCGCCCTCCATATTCCCTCCGGTGCCTCTCCCGGCATGTCGCTCGATGCCCTTCCCGGCGGCGCCGTCGAGCTCGCCGCCGTGCTGCCCAGGCGGACGGCGTTCGTCCGCGGCGGGGTGGGCCGGGGTTCGCGGGCGGGCATGTCCGGCGATTCCCAGGGCCAGGTCCTGGCGGCCAACGTCGACCTCGCCTACGTCTCCGAGCCGGCCACGACGTCGGCCGGGTTCGCCGCCTCGAACATGAGCCGGATCGAGCGGCTGCTGGCGCTGGCCTGGGAGAGCGGAGCGACCCCGGTCGTCGTCATCACCAAGGCCGATCTCGCTCCCGACCTGCCCGCGCTGCTGACCGAGGTCCGTACGGCGGCTCCGGGCGCCGAGGTGCACGCCGTCTCCGCGCTGACCGGCGAGGGGCTGGAGGCCCTGCGGCTCCCGGCGGGCCGGACGGCCGTGCTCCTGGGCCGCTCCGGCGCGGGCAAGTCCACGCTCGTCAACGCACTGGCCGGTGCCGAGCTCATGGACACCCAGGAGGTCCGTACTGCCGACGGCCGCGGCCGGCACACGACCACCCACCGCGAACTGCTCGTCCTGCCGGGCGGCGGCCTGGTGATCGACACGCCGGGCGTGCGCCGGATCGGCCTGTACGACGCGGACCAGGGGCTGGCCCAGGCCTTCACCGACATCGAGGAGCTGGCGGCGGACTGCCGGTTCACCGACTGCGGGCACCAGGGCGAGCCCGGCTGTGCCGTGGCGGCCGCCATCGAGGCCGGTGAGCTGCCGCGCCGGCGGCTGGACAGCTGGCACAAGCTCCGCAAGGAGGCGGCCTGGATGGCGGGCCGTACGGATGCGCGCCTGCGGGCCGAGCAGACCCGCCACTGGAAGATCATCAGTAAGGAGATGCGGCGATCCGGCCGGAATCGTCCGTGAGCACATCTCGGGAGGAAGGCGGCATAGCGCCCTGAGGGGGTAGGACCAGACCAGAGGAAGTGGTGCTGGTGGCATGGAGCCGCAGATCGGCGCGGAGGGGCCAGGTCCGGCTGCCCTTCGCCGACCGTGCCGAGGCCGGCCGGGAGCTCGGCGAGCGGCTGGTGTCACTGGAGCTGGACCGGCCGATCGTCCTGGCACTGCCCCGGGGCGGCGTCCCGGTCGGCCTGGAGGTCGCCCGGCGGCTCGGTACGGCCGACCGGCCGGCGCCGCTGGAGGTCCTGGTCACCCGGAAGATCGGGTACCCGCCCCAGCCCGAGCTGGGCGTGGGCGCGATCGCCGAGGGCGGAGAGCCGGTCCTCGACCAGGGGTTGCTGGACCGGCTCGGCCTCTCCGCGGACGATCTCGCCGAGACCGTGCGCGGTGAGCGGGCCGAGCTGGCCCGCCGGGTCGCCGCCTACCGGGGGGACCGGCCGCTCCCGGCGCTGCGCGGCCGTGCCGTCGTCGTCGTGGACGACGGGCTGGCCACCGGGGGCACGGCGCGGGCGGCGTTACGGGCCGTACGGCGGCGGCGGCCGTCCCGGCTGGTGCTCGCGGTGCCGGTCGCGGCCGTCCAGGCCATGCACGCCCTGTCCGGCGGGCCCCCCGACGGTGCGGACGATCTCGTGGTGGTCGCCGCGCCGAGCACCTTCCGGGCGGTGGGATACTGGTATCGGGACTTCGGACAGCTCACCGACGCGAACGTGGTCACACTGCTGGCCCAGGCGACGGCGAGCCCGTAGGTGTGCACGCAAACGGCCCCGCAGACCAAGCTGCGGGGCCGTACGTTCTTCGCCTGGGGTTGTTGTCGTCCAGGGGGTTACCTCTGCGTGTCAGGCGGCGTTGGCGCGGCGCATCCGGCGGCGGCGCTCCGAAGCGCGCTCGTCCTCGTTCAGGCCGCCCCATGTGCCGTACTTCTCGGGCCGGGAGACAGCGTAGTTAAGGCAGTCGGTCCGCACGGGACATCCCATGCAGACCTGCTTGGCCTTGCGCTCGCGAATATCGCGCTCTGGCTGCCGTTCACCGTCGGGGCCGAAGAAAAGTACGAGGTCTTCCCCCTGGCACGCGGCGGCGTCCTGCCAGCCCCAGCTGGGACGGGGAAGATTGGCCTGCCGACGTACCTGAGCCATGGAACACTCACCTCGTTGATTGTGCTGAGCAATTTCGGACATGGACGCTGGACGTGCTTGGAAGCGCCGAAAGTTCCAACGTCTGGAAGTGCCGCTCTGTTCCCCTAAGATGGAGTTGGCGCGGCGTGAAACCCACGAATGGGGCCTCGGAGAGGTTACACGAGGGCAGCCTCGTTGAGAAGGGTCATATCCCGGATTCGGTATGACCTGACGTTCTCGTTGCACTCGGCGCCGCAGCCGCCGTCGGCCTCGGACAGCTCGACGGACGCCTGGTAGCGGTCCCCGCCGGCCTTCACGACCACCGTGACCCCCCGGGCGCCGCCGGTGACCGATTCCACGCCGACCGCGTCGACCCCCAGGAGACCGGTCCGCTCCCGCACGTGGTGCTCGAGCGCCTGGGCCGGCTCGGGCAGTCCCGCCCGGCCGCGGAGCCGTTCGAGGGCCACCTCGCCGCGCAGGTAGGACTCGACGGCATGGATCGCCTCGGCCCCGCCGAGGTTGCCGTAATAGAGCCCATGCGGCAGACACGCCAGGTTCGCCGCGTATCGGTCCCCGCCCAGATGAGTGGTCTCCCAGACGAGGTCGCCGAAGCGGGCGTGCAGCTCCCGGGCCAGCGGCGCCCCGGTGCGAGCACAGCAGGCGTTGCGGCGGCCGTGGGTGCACACGAGCAGGAGCGGGCCGGTGACCGGCTCGCCGAAGCCCGGCCGGACACCCGCGGCCACCGCCGCCAGGTCCAGGCCGGCCAGTTCGGCCGGATCGTGCAGCTCCCGGCCCTCGACCCAGACGTCCGAGCCCTGGGACCAGCCGGTGTACACCTGGAGCGGCGGGGTGACCCGCCGCCGGCCGGCCCGCCGGATGAGCTGGGGGCGTACGCCCGCGCGCCCGGCCTCGGCGACCGCCGAGGCCATCGGTGCGGGAAGGTCCATCTTCTCGATGCGCTCGCCCCACGGGCCGGGATGCTCGAGGAGCAGCCAGCCGCGGGCCTTGGTGGTGGCGGTGGCCAGGCACGGCAGCTGACCGGTGTGACTGCCGGGGCAGTGCTCGCACCGCTTGGAGTGTGCCGGCTTGCTCACGCACCCCACCTCTCCGGTCGCTCCAGCCGTCCGCCCTGCCTGTTTCTTGAGATTAGGTGAGACTAACCTAAGTTGATATTGGGGGGCCAGTAAAAGTGAGGCACCTCATACCCCGGCGACCCCACGTGTGCCATCCCGCGCGGGACGGCTCAGGCGCCGGGCGGGTCCGCCAGTATCCGGCGGGCGGCGGGCAGCGCGGCCGCCCGGTCGGCGGCGACCAGTCCGATCCGGGTACGCCGGTCCAGCAGGTCGGACTCGTCCAGGGCGCCCTCGTGCCGCACCGCCCAGGCCAGCTCCGCGCCGGTCACCGGCAGCCCCGCGACCACCGGCTCCAGCAGCGCCGGATCCTGCCGGGCCAGCTCCAGGAGCCGCGGCGCCTCGGTCCCGTACCGCTCGATCAGCCGGCGTGGTGCCCGCAGCCCGGTGAGCGTCCGGCGGGAGGCCGCGCCCACCAGCGGCAGCCGCCCGGTCCGGCACGGGCCTGCGGGCAGGCCCCGGGCCGCCACGACGGCGTCGACCGCGTCCTGGGCCATCCGCCGGTACGTGGTGAGCTTGCCGCCGACGATGGTGAGCACCCCGTCGGCGGAGGTCAGCACCGCGTGCCGCCGGGACAGGTCGGCGGTGCGCCCGGAGGTGGAGCCGCCACCGGTGTCGAGGAGGGGGCGCAGCCCGGCGTAGGCGCCGGCCACCTCGTCCCGGCGCACCGGGACCTCCAGCGCGGAGCCGAGGATGTCGAGCAGGAAGCCGATGTCGGCCTCGGGCGCCTGCGGCACCTCCGGGATGGGGCCGTCGACCGGCTCGTCGGTCAGTCCCACGTACACGCGGCCGTCCCCCTGCGGCAGCACCAGCACGAACCGGTTGCTCTCGCCGGGGATCGGCAGGTGCAGCCCGGTGGACAGGCCCCCGCCGAAGGTCTCCGCCCGGAGCACCAGATGCGTGCCGAGCGAGGGCCGCAGCCGTACGCCGTCGACCAGCCCACCTGCCCAGACCCCCGCGGCGTTGATCACCGCGCGGGCCCGCACGGTGAACTCCCGGCCGGTCCGCTCGTCGCGGACGAGGGCCTCCATGGGGGCGCCGGGGCGCACCCGCGTACCGCCGCCGAGGGCGAGCGCCCGGCAGCGGGTCAGGACCCGGGCCCCGTGCGCGGCGGCCGTGCGGGCGATCGCGGTCACCAGCCGGGCGTCGTCGCTGAGCTGGCCGTCCCAGGACAGCAGTCCGCCGCGCAGCCCGTCGCCGCGCAGCACCGGGGCGAGGCGCATCGTCCGCGCCGCCGACAGCCGCCGCGGGCCGGGCAGCGTGCCGCGCCGGGTGCCCACGGACAGCCGCAGCAGGTCGCCGGCGGTGAACCCGATCCGGGCCATGGTGCCCTGCCGGGCGGACGTCAGCGGGTTGAGGGGCAGCACGAACGGCAGTGCCCGCACCAGATGGGGGGCGGTGCGCTCCATCAGCACGCCCCGCTCGACCGCGCTCTCGTGGGCGATGTCGAGCTGGCCGGAGGCCAGATAGCGCAGTCCGCCGTGGATCAGCTTCGAGCTCCAGCGGGAGGTGCCGAAGGCCAGGTCGTGCGCGTCGATGGCCGCCACCGACAGGCCGCGGGAGGCGGCGTCGAGGGCCGCTCCGGCACCGGTGGCGCCCAGGCCCACGACCAGCACGTCCACGAGCGCGCCGTCCGCCAGCTCGGCGAGCTCACGGTCCCGCCGGGCCGCGTTGAGCGAGGAGCCGCCTTCCGCCGCGGGCATGCTCATGACGTTCCTCCTGGCTTCCCGCCGACGTTTCTGTCGGCATTCCGGTCGGCATTCCGGTCGGCACCGCTCCGGGCGTCCCTGCTCCTGGCGCTGCTCTCGGCGTTCCCCGGGGCGGCCGTCATGGCGCGAGGGTCCTGTCCAGGATGTGCCGCAGCTCCTGGTCGAAGGCCTCGGCGCTCAGCTCGGGATCGGTGCCGGTGGTCATGGTGTGCAGTGACAGCGCGAAGGACTGGACCACCAGGAGCAGGGCGCGTGCCTGCCGGACGGCGTGGTCCGGGCGGATCGACCCGTCGGCGTGCCCGTTCCGCAACGCCGTCTCGAAGAGCTCCAGAAAGGCCTCCTGGCTGGCGCCCACGCGGTCGAGCACGTAGGGGAGCAGCAACTCGGGATCGACCTCGACGATCTTGCGGAGGAGCGGGTGCGCGCGGAACGCCCGGACGCCGGTGACCAGGCTGTCGACCAGCTGGGTGCGCACGTCGGGGTCGCCCTGGGCGCTCCGCGGGACGGAGGTGGCGACGGCCACCCACTCGCGGGTCATCAGGTCGCCGACCAGGGTGCGCACGTCCGGCCAGCGCCGGTAGAGCGTCATCCGGGACACCCCGGCGCGCCGGGCGACGTCGGTCAGGGTCGTCCGGCGGACGCCGACGGCAAGCACACAGTCGCGTGCGGCATCGAGTACGGCGTCGTTGTCGACACCCTGGCGAGGCCCCGGATCCAGCTCCGGCTGGTTGTGACGATTCGACGTCATATGTCACAGTGTAAGCCATAACAGGGTGAGCCGGCGCGGGACGCCCGCGACGACCACTCCTGGCGTGACGGGCGGAGAGGGGTGCTTGGGTGGAGATGCTGTGGAGCGGCTGGGGGGATCCCGCCAGGGCGACGCCGCTGCCCGAGCCGGTGGTCGGGCTGCTGCGCGAGCTGCTGGGGGTCAAGCCGTCCGAGCTGCCGCCGGTGGCCCTCGACCAGATCGCCGTCGCCGCGTCCCGGCTGAGTCCCGCGGCGCGCGAGGCGCTCGCCCGGGCGGTGTCCGGCGGGCTGGTGCCGGGGGAGGCACCCCCCTTCCTGCGGACCGACGACGAGAGCCGGATCCGGCACACCCGGGGCAAGTCCACCCCCGACCTGCTGCGCATCCGTACCGGTGAGACGTCCGACGCCCCCGACGCGGTGGTGCTGCCCGGCGACCACGACGAGGTGATGGCGGTGCTGCGGGCCTGCGCCGAGCACGGCGTCGCCGTGGTGCCCTTCGGCGGCGGGACCTCGGTGGTGGGCGGCCTCGCACCGCGGACCACGGGCCCGTTCGTCGCCCTCGACCTGGGCCGCCTCGACCGGCTGGTCGGCCTCGACCCGGTGTCGCGCACGGCGACCCTGCAGGCGGGCCTGCCCGCACCCCGGGCCGAGGCACTGCTCAACGAGCGGGGCTTCACGCTCGGGCACTTCCCGCAGTCCTTCGAATGGGCCACCATCGGCGGGTTCGCCGCGGCCCGGTCCAGCGGCCAGGCCTCGGCGGGTTACGGCCGGTTCGACGAGATGGTGGTCGCGCTCACCGCCGCCACCCCGCAGGGCACGCTGGAGCTCGGCCGCGCGCCCAAGTCCGCGGCCGGGCCCGACCTGCGGCAACTGGTGCTGGGCTCCGAGGGCGCCTTCGGCGTGATCACCTCGGTCACCGTCCGGGTGCACCCGGTGCCGGCCGTCAAGGTCTACGAGGGCTGGCGCTTCCCGTCCTTCGAGGCCGGGGCGGCGGCGCTCAGGGGCCTCGCCCAGGACGGCCCGCTGCCCACGGTGCTCCGCCTGTCCGACGAGACCGAGACCATGGTCGGCCTCGCCGACCCCGAGGCCATCGGCGCGCGGCGGTCCGCGGGCTGCCTGTCGATCGTGGGCTTCGAGGGCACCTCGGCCGACGTGGCGGACCGCCGGGCCAGGGCCGGAGAGGCGCTGGCCCGGGCCGGGGGAGAGCTCCTCGGCACGGAGCCGGGGGAGGGCTGGGCGCACGGCCGTTTCGACGCGCCGTACCTGCGGGACGCGCTGCTGGACGCCGGGGCCTTCGCCGAGACCCTGGAGACGGCGACCTTCTGGTCCCGGCTCCCGGCCCTGTACGACGCCGTACGGGACGCCCTCACGACCACGCTGGCCGGCGCGGGCACCCCTCCGCTGGTGATGTGCCACATCTCGCACGTCTACCCGACCGGGGCGTCGCTCTACTTCACCGTGGTGGCGGCGCAGGGAGACCCGGTGCTGGAACACTGGGCGCGGGCCAAGCACGCGGCGAGCGACGCGATCATCGCCGCGGGCGGCACGATCAGTCACCACCACGGGGTGGGCACCGACCACCGCGACTGGTACGCCCGGGAGATCGGCCCGCTCGGCATGGACGTCCTCCGCGCGGTCAAGGACCGCCTCGACCCCGAGGGGATCCTGAACCCGGGCGTGCTCATCCCCGGCGGGCCCGGCGTCCCCGTCTCCTCCGTACCGGCCTCACCTGGACCGGCCTCACCTGGACCGGCCTCACCTGGACCGGCCTCCTCCGGACCCGGGAAGTGAGTCCCTCGATGCGACAGTTCACCGCGGTCGTCAACCCGTCCGCCGGCACCGGGGGCGGCGCCGCGGCCCTGATCCCGCTGGCCCGGCTGCTGCGCGAGGCCGGTGCCGGGCTGGAGGTGGAGTACAGCCGCGGGCTGGCCCACGCGCGGGAGATCGCCCACCGTACGGCCGCGCAGGGCGGTGTGGTGCTCGGCGTGGGCGGTGACGGCATGATCGGCTGCGTCGGCGGGGCGCTCGCGGGCACCGGCGCGACCTTCGGCATCGTGCCCGCCGGGCGGGGCAACGACTTCGCCCGCCAGCTCGGGCTGCCGGCCGACCCCGCGGGGCTGGCGGAGGTACTGCTGCACGCCGAACCGCGGCCGGTGGACGTCATCGACGCGGTCACGGGCGCTGAGCCGTCCGGGGATTCCGGCGCGGAGCCGTCCGGAGAGCGGGCCGCAGAGGGGGCCTCCCCGGTCCGGATCCGCGGGACGGTGGTGCTGGGCAGTGTCTACGCGGGGGTGGACGCCGTCGCCAACCGCAACGCCAACCGCAGCCGGCTGCTGCGCGGGAGGGCCTCCTACACCTTCGGGGCGGTCCGGGCCGTCGCCTCCTGGCGGCCGGTCGAGTACCGGATCACCGTGGACGGGGAGCCGTACGACCGGCCCGCCTACACCGTGGTGGCGGCCAACTCGGGTTTCTACGGCTCCGGCCGGCACGTCGCCCCGGCCGCGCGGGTCGACGACGGGCTGCTCGACATCGTGATCGTCCGGCACGCGCCCCGGCGGCTGTTCTTCGCGGTGATGCGCGAACTCGAGGACGGCACGCACGTACGGCGCCCCGAGGTGGAGGTGCTGCGTGGCCGGGAGGTCAGGATCGAGGCCGACCGGGATCTGCCCTGGGGCGCGGACGGAGAGGTCGACGAGCGGCTCCCCGTCACCGCCCGGATCGTGCCGGGAGCGCTCAACGTACTGATGTGACGGACGACACTCTGTCCTATTCCGCGAACTTCATTGCGCTTTGCCAGGTCATTACAGATAGGCGGATAGTTTTCCTGTTACGCCCTGAAGTAGCGGGCGTAGCGTCGGTGGCGGTCCGGGGGGTCCGTCACCGACCAGGGAGAAGCGGAGGGGCCAGGACGAGAATGCGCAGCGCACTTGTCGCGCTCGGGGGTTTTGCGATCGTCACGCCGGCGGCCATGGGGGTGGCCGACCCAGGCGACGATCCGCCTGGGAGCATGGCCGTCAAGACGGCCGCGACAGGGCAGCGCGCGCCGTCCGCTCACTCCGCGGCCGCTGCCGCGGGCACGTCCGTACTGGGGTCGGAGGTGCCCGCGGCGGCGGATCACCACGGCACACGCCATGGCACGCACCACACGTCCGCTCCCACCGCGGCACCGGCCGCCGACGTGCGACTGACCGTCACCGCGCCGCCGGTGGTGCGCTCCGGCGACTCCTTCGCCTACACGCTGCGCGTGACCAACCAGGGGACCGCGACCCCCTCGTCGGTCGTCGTCCGCGTCCTGCTGCCGGAGGGCACCGTCCGCACCGGCGCCCGGCTGCCCGACGGGGTGGGCGGTGAGGCCGACGGCCGGTTCGGACAGCTCGTGCTGCCCCCGCTGAGGCCCGGCGCGTCGCTGACGATGGGCATCACGGTCAGGGCGCCGCGGTCCGGCACGCTGGTGAACATCGCCCGCGTCACCTACGTGGAGGGCGTGCGCGACGCGCGGCCGTACCCCGCCGTCACCACCGTCACGCGCGTCCGGCAGCGCTCCTAGCCGTCGCTCCGGTACCGGCCCCGTCCCGCCGCATCTTCCGCCGCGCCGGGGCGGGGTCCGCCCAGGTTCGCCGCGGGCCCGCCGTCCTGGCTACCGTAGGGCGATGCGCACACTGCTCAACGTGATCTGGCTGGTTCTCGCCGGATTCTGGATGGCGCTCGGCTACGTCCTCGCCGGGATCATCTGCTGCATCCTGATCATCACGATCCCCTTCGGCCTGGCGTCCTTCCGCATCGCCGTGTTCGCCCTGTGGCCGTTCGGCAAGACGGTGGTCAAGAAGCCCAGCGCCGGGGCCGGCTCCTGCGTGGGCAACGCCATCTGGCTGGTCTTCGCCGGGTGGTGGCTGGCGCTCGGTCATCTGTTCACCGGGATCGCCCTGTGCCTGACGATCCTCGGTATCCCGTTCGGCATCGCCAA
Organism: Actinomadura scrupuli; assembly: GCF_050971785.1. Taxonomy (NCBI): domain Bacteria; kingdom Bacillati; phylum Actinomycetota; class Actinomycetes; order Streptosporangiales; family Thermomonosporaceae; genus Actinomadura; species Actinomadura scrupuli. The sequence continues at coordinate 68,614 of NZ_JBPCCU010000004.1, forward strand.
CTTCAAGCTCATCCCGGTGTCGCTGCTGCCGCTCGGCAGGGAGATCGTCGACACCGGAGACCACGCCACCTTCGGAGTCGAGTAGATCCTCGCCGGTCCGTCACCACCCTGACGTACGGAACGGATCTGGAAACGGGCCCCGTGTGGACAACGTCGGCTGACGAGGGTCACTATGGGCGGCATGGCAGGTGCGACTCCGCTGCCCCGGGTGGGCGAGGTCTTCTTCGATGACCGAGGTGAAGACCGGGTGCTGCGTCTCAGCTGGCACCCGGACGCCGAGGTCATGGTGCTGAGCATCTGGAACGGCGGCGCCTGTACGGGCACCTTCCGGCTGGCGGCCAGAGACGTGCCGGTGCTCATGGAGACGCTCTCCCAGGGCGTCCCGGTGCCGCAGCCGCGCGGCCGGCGGCACGCGGCACACGCGGCGCCCGCGGACGACGAGCCCGCGGGACGACCGCCGGCGCCCGCGGAGCCGAACCCCTACACCTACCCCGAGCCGGACCCGGCCACCGCGCCCGCGGCGGCGCCGTACGCCTACCCCGAGCCGGACCCCGCCGCTGCGCCCGCGCCGGCCCCGCCGTGGCCCCCGCCACAGCAGACCTTCCCGATGACCGGGGAGTACCGCGCCCCCCGGCACCGGTCGTGACCGGGGCCGGGCGCCGGTCTCAGGAGTCGACGACGACGGTGCCGGTCACCCGGTCCGACACGGCACGCCGATCCCGGTCCCAGATGGGGGAGAAGGTGTCGGCCGCGTAGAGCGCGGCGCCCAGTGCGGGGATGATCGCCGGTACGACCCGTACGGCCGCCAGCTTGCCCGCGGCCGCCCAGCTGATCGTGCCGTCCTTGATCACGCTGGTCGTCCCGCCGGCGGCGACCACGGTGACCCCGACGGCGCGCTCGCCGAGTGTCCGGCCCCAGCAGGCGCGACTGACCATCTCGTACCCGAAGACGATCGCGGCCGCGCCGATCCGGGTGCCCGGGGTGGGACCCGGCGGCCGCACGCTCCGGTTCGCCCGGCGGTGCTTCATGATCGCGGTCACGGTGACCGGGCTGGTGAGCGCGATCGCCACCACCCCATCGATCAGCTCCGCGGCCATCCGCCGCCCCACGCTCGCTGTCTGAACCATGTCCCTCATTATGTTGCGTGATCACCTGTGGATGGGGAATGGTCGGGAGACATGCGACCACAAACCCCGGGCGGTTCGCGGGCGAGCTCCCGTCAGTCGTCCGCGGGTGCGGGCTGGGACTGCGCCCAGCCCGGCACCTTCGTCGAGCTCCTGCCGGCCGAGACCCCGCATTTCTCCTGGCTGAGGCCGTCGGTGCTCTGGAAGTCCCGCAACGACATCATCGCGCGCTGGTTCGGCGACCCCAGCGACGACGTACGGCGCCGCTGGGTGGCCGGCCAGCTCACCCGCGGTGCCGACCCGTCGTTCACCATGCACCGGTCGGACGAGAGCTACTCCTTCCTGCTGCTGGGCGACACCGGTGAGGGCGACAAGTCGCAGTACGCCGTCGTCCCCGGCGCGTTGAAGATCGGTGCCGGCACCGAGTTCATGCTCATCGCGAGCGACGTCATCTACCCGGTCGGCAGCGTCAACGACTACCCGGACAAGTTCTTCCGCGCCTACCAGGGCTACCCGGGGCCGATCTTCGCGGTGCCCGGCAACCACGACTGGTACGACGGGCTCGGCGGCTTCATGCGGGTCTTCTGCGCCGGCCCTGCCGAGCCGCTGCTGCCGGGGCCGTGGAAGGGCAGGTTCTCCTGGCTGGCCCGGCGGCTCTGGCGGGCCCCGGAGAAGGCCGACGAGGCCGCGCTGGCCGCCGGCGAACTGCTACGGGACGACCCTCCGCAGCACGCGACGCAGCCCGGGCCGTACTGGGCGATGGACACCCCGGCGCTGCGGATCGTCGGCATCGACACCGGCATCACCGGCGACATCGACCGCGACCAGGCCGAATGGCTGCGACAGGTCTCGGCCGGCCCCAAGCCCAAGCTCCTGATCACCGGCAAGCCGCTCTACGTCGACGACGAGCACCATCCGGGCCCGATCGAGGGCGGCGGGTTCGTGGACGACATCGTCGCCGACCCGGCGTGCAACTACGTGGCCGCGATCGGCGGGGACATCCACAACTACCAGCGCTATCCGGTGAAGGTCGCGGACCGCACCATCCAGTACCTCGTGTCCGGCGGCAGCGGCGCCTTCATGCACGCCACCCACACGATCCCCAAGACGACGCTGATCGGCGAGGACGCCTTCAAGTGCTACCCGCTGCGCGGTGACTCGCTGGCGTTCTACAGCCGGCTGTACGGGCGGCGCCTGCGGCTGCGCCGGTTCTTCGAACTCACCCCGGAGCAGGCGGCCGCCGCCGTCGCCGAACGGCTCGGCATGGAGCCCACCCGGCCCGAGAACAAAGGGGTACGCCCGTCGCTGCGGGCCCGGCTGGTCGCCTCGCTGCTGGGCGTGCCGGGGGCCGGCCCCGGCTGGTTCCGGCTGCCCGTCCGCAAGGCCTACCACCGGCTGTTCTCGTCGGCCTCCGACTCCGACGTGCCGCCGTTCTTCAAGAACTTCCTGCGCCTGGACGTCAGCGCGGCCGAACTGCGGATCCGCTGCTACGCCGCCACCGGCTGCCGGGAGCACGAGCTCGCCCCGCCCCTGGAGGACGAGATCGTCATCTCCCTGACCTCGGTGACCGCCGCCACGTCGTGACCCAGGTTCCGTACGGTGCCCGCCGGTGCCGGTCCGGGGCGGTTCTGGTTCGGTTCCGGTACGGAAGCGCGGCGGTGTCCCGTCTCGGCAGATGGTCACCCGGCTGACAGGGGTTGTCAGTGGTGGGGCGGACAATGGTGGTCGTGCGGATGGCCGTGGCGGTGAAGCCGGGTGGCGGGGGGACTCTGGTCCCGCTCGGTGACGACGGTGTGCCCGCCGGGCCGCCCGAGCCGTGTGACGACCTGCTCGCCGCCATGGCGGCCCATGAGCGTTCCGCCGCCCCGCGCTGGGTGTGGTCGGCGGCCGGCGCCGTCTATCCCCGGCTGCTCGCGGCGGGGCTGCGGGTGGCGCGCTGCCATGACCTGGAGCTCGTCGAGCCGCTGCTGCTGGCCTATGACGGGCGCTACGGCGAGCCGCGTTCACTTCGGGCGGCGGCGGCCAGGCTCCGCGGCGAGCCCGTACCCGCGGACGCCCCGGCGGCGAGCGCAGGTTCCGGCCAGCCGTCGCTGTTCGACGACTCGCCCGGCGACGACGAGGACACCGGTGAGGACGTCGAGGCCATCATCGCGGTGCACGCCGGTCAGCTGGCCCGGATGGCGGCGACCGAGCATGCCGACCGGCTGCCGCTGCTGGCCGCCGCCGAGTCGGCCGGCGGCCTGATCGCCGCCGAGCTGAGCCACGACGGCCTGCCCTGGCGGGCCGACGTGCACGACGCCCTGTTCACCGAGCTGCTCGGCCCCCGGCCCACCCATGGCCGTTCCGCCGCCCAGCCCGGCGGCGCGATGCGGCCCCGCAAGCTGCAGGCGCTGGCCGACCGCATCACCGAGGCGTTCGGCCGCCCCGTCAATCCCGACTCCCCGGGGCAGATCGTCAAGGCGCTCGCCGCCGAGGGGTTCACCGTGCCCTCCACCCGCGCGCACGTGCTGCGCGAGATCGCCCATCCGGCGGTGCCGGTGCTGCTGGAATACAAGGAGCTGGCCCGTCTCTACACCGCGCACGGCTGGACGTGGCTGGACACCTGGGTCCGGGACGGCCGGTTCCGTCCGGAATACGTCGTGGGCGGAGTCGTGTCCGGCCGATGGGCCACCAACGGCGGCGGCGCGCTGCAGATTCCGAAGGTGCTGCGCAAGGCGGTCGTCGCCGACCCGGGCTGGAAGCTGGTGGTCGCCGACGCCGCCCAGCTCGAGCCCCGGGTGCTCGCGGCGCTCGCCGGAGACCGGGCCTTCACCACCGCCGCCGCGCAGGGCGACCTCTACGCCGCCCTCGCGGCCGCCTTCGACAGCCCCGTCCGAGTCCGGCCGGTGGTGCCCGCACGGGGAGCGGTCCCCGATGGCGCACCGGCCGGCCCGGAGGTGTCCGTCCCGAGCGCGCGCGACAAGGCGAAGATCGCCCTGCTGTCCGCGATGTACGGCGGTGGCACCGGCGAGGCCGTACAACTGCTGGGAGTCCTGCGCCAGCGGTTCCCGGCCGCGTACGGCTATGTCGAGAACGCGGCCCGCGAGGGCGAGGCCGGACGGCTCGTCCGCTCGCGGCTGGGCCGCACCTGCCCGCCGCCGCCCGAGGGCTGGCGGGAGCTCGTCTCCGGCGACTCGGCGCGCGGCGCCGCGGCCATGCGCAGCCGGGGGCGCTTCACCCGTAACTTCGTCGTCCAGGCCACCGCCGCCGAATGGGCACTGGTCCTGCTCGCCACCCTCCGCCGCCGCCTGCACGAGATCCCGGGCGGCGCCCAGCTGGTGTTCTTCCAGCACGACGAGGTCATCGTGCACGCACCGGAAAACCGGGCCGACGCCGTCACGGCCGCCATCCGGGAAGCGGGGGAGGAGGCGGCCCGGGTCCTGTTCGGCCGCACCCCCGTCGTCTTTCCCCTGGAGATCGCCGTAGTCGATTCCTACGCCGACGCCAAGTAGCCGCTGTTGTGTGCCGTGGTCGGCGCCGGTTCGCTGGTCGGCTCGTTCCGTTGGTCCGCTCGCCGGCCGTTCCGCTGGTTCGCGGGTCTTGCTACGGGAGGGTTCAGGTGGCCGAGACGGCTCGGCGATAAGGCTCGAGGATCGCCTCCACCTTGTCGAGCGCTCCGGCCTCGTCCCACAGGTCGTACCACTCGTTGTCCGTCGCGGAGAAGGCCCGCGCGAACGTACGCGCCGCCAGTTCGCGGAGCTCCGGAGTGATCTCCAGGGGCTGTGCGAGCCATTCCTCCCGGTAGCTGGGGAGCGGCAGGCTCTCCTCCAGACATACGGCGATCAGCGCGGCGGCGGCGACCGCCGCCTGGACCTCCGGGTTCTCCACGTACTCGTCGGACCCCACGACCTCCTGCATGGCGCTGACCAGGCGACGCTCCCGGTCGGCCGCCGAGCCGGTCACGAGCTCACCGAAGAGGTCCATCGCACCGTCGTTGTCAAAGGGGCCGTAGTCCCAGGCGCCCAACGCGCACCTCCGTGAGCCGGTATGAATCGCGATCACACTACTGCTCCGGTGCGAGGGCAGATCGCGGGTCGGGGGAGTCGACGCACCTTCATCGTCGACCACTTTAGGTAGGCGATGTGGTGCTGTATGTAGCCGCGTAGATGGAACTTAGTCGCTCATATGTTCGATCGTGTGGCTGGTGAGACAGATGTTCTTCCAAGGGTGGACGCCCACGGTCATTTCGGGTTCCCGTCGGTGGCGTCGTGGCTGCGGGAGCGGAGGGGCATGCTGCACCGGAGGGCCGCCGAGCGGGTGACGGTGGCGCGGCAGTTGCCCCGGCTGGAGCGGGTGCGGAAACTGCTGTCAGGCCGTGGACTGTCGTTCGGGTTCGCCTCCTCCATCTGCTCCGCGAGTTCCCGGCTGGACGACGCCGACGCTCAGGTGGCCGAGGACATCCTGCTGGGCATGGTCGAGGACGGGTGCACCGTCACCCAGGTCGCCAAGGCAGGAGAGAGGATCACCGACCTGGTCGGCGAACGGCTGGGCAGGGAGCCCGAGCCCGCTGACTCCAAGCGGGGGTTCGCCCGCTCCTGGATGACGAGGTCGAAGTCGCTGGACGGCGGGTCGTGGTTCAAGGGCTGGTGCGATCCCGAGCACACCGCCGCCTTCGACCAGATCATCGGGCCCCTCGCCAGGCCCCGGGCCCGGGGTGACGACCGTGACCTCGCCCAGCGCACCGCTGACGCCCTGTTCTCCGTCATCACCGAAGGCAACCGTGGTGCGGGAGTGACCGTCATCATCGATCTGGCCGCCTATGCGGCGGCCACCGGCGACCCCGGCCCCTTCACCCACGCCCCACGCGCCGGCACGGACACCGGTACCAGCACCGGCACCGGCACCAGCACCAGCACGGGCACGGGCACGGGCACGGGCACCGGCAGTGAGGCCGCGTCCAGTTCCGGGGCGGGCACTGACGTCGGCTCTGATGCCGAAGAGGCCCGCGAGGCCCTTAGCAGCCGGAATGAGGCCGACAGGGCGAGGGACGGCGATGGGCCAGGGCACACCGGTGTGCCGGGTGTACGGGGCACGACCAGTCCTTCCACGGGCCGGCGAAGACCGGCACGGCTACTGGACGGCACTCCGATTTCACCCGGTGACGCTTGCCGTCTCGCACTCAATGGGGGCGTCAGCAGCCTGATCCTCGGCCGGAACGGCATACCCCTCTATCTGGGACGCACCACACGATTCGCCACGTCCGCGCAGCGCCGTGTCCTGCTCGCCCAATACGAGACCTGCAGCATCGTCGGCTGCCGGATACCCGCTCACCTGTGCGAGATCCATCACCTCGACGGAGGCTGGAAACTCGGTGCTCCCACCGACATCGACCGGCTCGCCCCACTGTGCGGATGGCACAACAGGTGGATCGAGGGCCACCAGGACCAGGTCGCCCAGACCAGGGACGATCGAGGCCGCATCGTCCTGAAGATCCTCCCGCCCTGGAGCACCCGACGGACCACGGGCCCGTCCCCGCGCCTGATCACAGGCGACCACCGGCAACCAGGCGCTCCGTGAGCCGAAGCCGCCTTCGAAACCGGCAAGGTCGTCTCGGAGCCGAGCGTTTCCGCTGCTGGGCACCGGGACCGGGCCCGGGTGGACGGTTCGGGCACCCGGAGCCGCTACGGCCTCCGGGTCAGCAGGGTCAGACGTATGCTGCCGAACGTCCAGTGGCCGGCGTGGGCGAACCGGCGGTCCGCGCGCACGGCCGCCAGGTTGGCCAGCGGCGCCGGGGTGCGGTAGGCGCTGTGCGGCGGCGGGATCTCGACGACCCAGATGCGCCGGTGCGCGCCGAGTGCCGTGCGGAAGGGCTCCGGGGACAGATCGGTCCCGTGCCGCTGGAAGGCCTGGACGTCGAGGTTGCGGAAGGCGTCGGCGTACACGGTCACGAAGGCGGCGCGGTACGCCGGGATGTACAGCACCGCGTCGCCGGGGCGGCCCTGCCGCCGGAGCACGTGGGCGAAGGAGCGCAGGTCGTCCGGGCGGCTGCCCGGCTCGCGGATGTCCGACTGGACCGGGGCCACCAGTACGGCCAGCAGTGCCAGCACGGCCAGGGCGGCCACCGGGCGGGCGTGGCGCAGCCGGTCCGGGAGGGCACCGGCGAGGGCGGCGAGCCCCGCTCCCGCGAGCAGGGCGAACGCGCACACGCAGTACAGGACGTAGCGCGGGTGGTAGACCGGATGGACCTGGGAGACGGCGAACGCCGTGGCGAGGGGCATGACCAGCCACGGCACCGCGACGGCCGCGCCCGATCCGCCCGCGCGGACCAGGGCTGCGACGCCCGCCATGGCCAGTGCCGTCACGATCAGCAGAGCCGGCTCGCCGCCGGTGACGAGCGTGCCCAAGTCCAGCACCACGGAGGGGCCGGGCCGCTCCAGCCAGGAGACCTGGGCCGCCTGTGCCCGGGCGATCAGTACCAGGGGGACGACGGCCGCCAGCGCGCCCGTGACCGCGACGATCCAGCCGGACAGCGGGCGGAGCCCCCGCCGCCTGGGGACGATCAGCCTGATGACGATCAGCAGGGTCACGGCGTGGGCCGAGAGCAGGAACAACGAGTAGAGGTGCAGCCAGCCGAGCAGGGCCACCGCGGTTCCGTACCAGCCGAACCACCGGAGGCGGGGCTGTTCCAGAGCCCGCACCAGCAGGTACGTGGTCAGTACGGCACCCGCGCTGACCAGTGTGTACTGCCGGGCCTCCTGGGCGTAGCGACTCACGATCGGCAGCAGGGCGTAGACGAGCCCGCCGTACAGGCCCGCGGCGGGTGAGTGCCAGCGGCGGCCGAGTACCGCGATCCCGCCCGCCGCCAGTGCCGCGCCCACGGCCGAGGGCAGCCGGGTCACGGTCTCCCCGGTTCCGAAGAGGGTCACCGCGTGCAGGAACAGGTAGTAGAGCCCGTGTACGGCGTCGGCGTCGCGCAGGAAGTCGCGGAGCTGCGCGAAGGACCCGTGCCCGAGCACCACGCTGACCGACTCGTCCCGCCAGTAGGACGGTCCGTCGATCTTCCAGAGGGCCACCGCGAAGGTCACCAGCGCGGGCAGGGCCACGATCGCACGCTCACGTGACCGGGACGCACGGTCCGTTCGGGGCGGGTTCTTTCCGGGCGAGTTCGATCCCGGCGGCGCGGACTCCGGCGGTGTGCGGTTCGACGGTGCCGGGTCCGACGGTGCCGGGTCCGGCGGCGGATCGGGTGGCGGAATGTATGACATGGACGGCGCCGGGTTGGAGGGTGGCGGGTTGGAGGGTGGCGGGTCGGCGTGTGGAAGGTGCGGCATGGCGGAGGCCGTCCCGGGACGGGAGGACGTCACAGGAGTACGTGGTCGGCGGGCGGGCCGTAGAAGGCCAGGGTGGCGTCGCGCATCAGGTCGCGGTCGGTGACCTGCCAGGTGTGGTCTGCCGGGTCGGCGCTGCGCATGGTGACGAAGGAGTACCGGTCGGCCGAGTAGCACTTGACGCCGTCGGCTTCGAGGGCGCGGAAGAGCCGGGTGTCCTCGCCGCGGGAGACGTCCTCGAAACGGTACCCGCGCAGCAGATCGCCCCGGGCCAGGAAGGCCCCGCCGCGCAGTACGTTGACGTAGCGGTGCTCCTGGTCGGCGCAGCGCAGCACGGTGGCGCCGGTGGAACGCAGGTGGACGTAGTGCGCGAGCTTGCCGGTGACCTCGGCCTCGGTGTAGCCGAACGCCGTCATCAGGTCCGACAGGTAGTGCGGCCCGTAGAGTTCGTCGTCGTCCATCTTGCCGATCAGCTCGCCGTCCGCCGCGTCCAGTCCGAGGTTGAGGCAGGCCCCGAGGGAGAGCGCACGATCGGCGATCAGCACGACGACGTCGTCGATGCCGGCTCCCCGGGCCTTGTCGGCGATCACCTCCGCGTCGAGGTCCAGGCCGTGCAGGACCAGGACGAGCTGGAGCGGCCGCCACAACTGCCGGGCGACCTGCTCGATGGAGTGGGCTATCTGCCCGGGGCGGCAGGTCGGCATCACGACCGAGATCGGTGGCGTACGGCCGTGGACGGGAAGACCCACGGTGTTCAGCACGGTGTCCACCCGGCGAGCGTAGGTGTGCTCGGCGAACACCTTCCGCATCGCCAGATGGGCCTGCCGGTCGCGTAGCTCGGGGCTGTCCAGCAGCGTGCGCAGCAGGGCGGCGGTCTCGCCGGCCGTGGTCACGGTGGGCAGCAGGCCGCCGAACGCCTCCGTGACGGCCGGATCCGGGCCGGACAGCACGGGGATCCCCGAGGCCGCCAGTTCGAGGGCCCGCCCGGCGGGTGCGTCCGCGGTGGTGAGTGCGATCTTGTATCGCTTCTGCGCGGCGAGCAGGGCGTCGTACGGCAGGGTGCCGACCACGTGCGGCAGGTACGGCTTCGGGAACGCCGACGCGGACCCGGCCTCGCCGTAGAGGTGCACCCCGAAGCGCAGCGCGGGCCGGACCACCGTCGCCAGCCCCTCGGCGGGTTCCCCGGCGAAGACGACGTCGTCCATCCCCTGTTCGGGAATCCGGACGGGGTGGTGCAGGCGCGGCTGCACGGCGTGCCCCAGTGCCTGGACCCGGTCGTGGCCGAGGACCGTACGCCAGCGGGACACCGCTCCGGCGTCGGCGGTGAACACCTGGTCGAACAGCCGTGCCGTCCCGGTGAAGGCGTCGACGTCCTGGTCGTGATGCCAGAACACGGTGGGTACGGCGTGCTCGCGGCACCAGCCGATCAGGTCGCGAAGCTCCTGGCCGGGTGCCTCCGGGCCGACCAGGTGGTTCGCCCAGCGGCCGTCGTCGCGGCCCGACTCGACGAACAGCAGGTCAGGATGGTCCTGCCCGAGTACGTCCCGCCAGTCTTCGGGCCCGAAGTCGCACAGCTGGCGCCACTCGTACCGCAGGGCCGTCCGGGTGAGGTCGCCCAGGATGCCCGCGACGGTGAGATCCGGGCGGCCGACCGGGCCCTCCGGCGGGACCACGGCCGGTGCCTCGGTCACGGTCGTGTCCGCCGGCCCGATCGGGGCGGACCGCACGGTCTCGGTACGGCGCGGCGCCGCGGGCCGGGAGCGCCCCCGCAGCGCCCGGCGGATCATGCGCGGCGACGCGAGGACGCCCCGTGCCCGGCCCGCCCTGGCCGTGCTCAGCGCCTCGCCAAGGCGGTGCCAGCGGCCCGCCCGCACCGACTCCAGCTCCCAGGCGGTGAGGTCGCGCCGGTAACGCTGCTCGGCGGCCTGCTCGGCGAGGTCGTCCGCCCGGGTGGTGGCCTCGGCGAGCCGGGCGGTGAGGTGCTCGATCCGCCGGTCCCGCCGGGTCGCCCTGGTGGCCGCCTCGTCCAGCCGCCGCCGCAGGAGCGCGTTCTCGGCGGCCAGCCGGTGGCCCCGGGCCCGCTCACGCTCGAGGTCGGCCGAACCGTCGGTCATCCCAGCCCCGCTTCCGTCGTACGGGGCTCGCCCCGGAAACAGACCACGCTAGGTCGTGGACGGGCCGGTGAGGCCGGGTGTCGACGACCGTTCACCAGGCCTCCCATGGCTGTTCACTCCGGACGGGCAGTGCCGGGCGCTCCAGTGCCGGAGGCGGGCTCCCACGAGGCGGTGACAGGGGCGCCATCTCTCAGCCGGCGGAGATGGCCACGATCGCGGTGAGCGTGATGGCCACGCCGAATCGCTGGAGCAGGTGGAGGTGTTCCTTCAGGACGATCCGGGCGAGGGCGATGGTGACGATGGTGTGGAGGGAGGCGAGTACGGCGACGATGCCGAGCAGGCCCAGTGTCGAGGCGGTGGCGTACATCGAGTCGGCCGCGACGATGAGCGCGCCGATCACGGCGATCGTGGGAAGCTCGGTTCTGCGGACCGCCGGTCCGGGCCGCCGTACCAGGGCGACGGTCGCCATCACGGCCACCGAAGCGAGGCGGGCCAGGAGCAGGGCCCAGCCGATGTCGCCGTCGCTGGCGGTGTCCATGGCCGTGAAGAAGAGCCCGAAGCCGAGCGCGGCGAGCAGCCCGTAGACGATGCTGGGGCCTACTTGGGGCGCGGTGGCGGTGCCGGGTCGCCTGGCGGTGATGACGATGCCGATGATGGCGAGGGTGATGCCGGCGGTCTGGAGGGGTCCGGGGACCTGGGCGGCCAGCAGGCCCACCACGAGCGGGACGATGGGAGCGGTGGCCGCTGCCGGTGCGACGATGCTCATCGTCCCGATGGCCAGCCCGCGGTAGAGGGCGGCGATGCCCACCACCTCGCTGAGCCCTGCCACGACCGCCCAGATGAGGGATTCGGTGTCCGGGGGGCCGGCACCACGGATGAGGACGATGACCGTGAGCAGACCGAGGGCGGTCGCCTGCGAGATCAGCAGCACGAGGACGAGCGGCACCGAGCGGCCCTTCAACCCGCCGAGGAAATCCGAGACTCCCCAGCCCAGGGCTGCTCCCAGCGCCAGCGTGATCGCAAGCATGAGTTCCCTTCCGGTGCGGGAGCTGCGTGGTCAGAGTACGTCGCTGCCGGTCGACGTGGTCGGCGAGCGGCTCACTCCGGCGCTGGTGCTCGCCGCCGCCCCGAGCCGGCGCGCCGGGATGTGAGTTCTTCGCCCGCCACCACGGCGGGTTGGCGGTGTCCCTGCCGCTGCCGGCCCCGCATCGCCTGGATGTCAGCTTCGGGCGCCGGCACGGCTCCCATGGCTGTTCACTCCGGACGGGCCGGTGCCGGGCGCACCAGAGCCGGACGGGCCGGGCGCGCCGAGGACGGACGGGCCGGGCAGGTCGGGCGTCCAGGTCCTCCGCGCGGCCATCACGACGAGAGCCAGCCCCACGGCCAGCAGGCCGGACGGCACCAGGTAGGGCAGGACGCCGTGCGTGACCAGGCCGTCCAGCCAGGCCGGACGGAGCCGGTCGGAGACTCCGGGGATGTTGCCCAGGGCCGCGATCCCGCCGCGTACGACGAGCAGGACGTCCGCGCGGGAGGCGGGCATGAGGGCCAGCAGGGAGAAGACCATCGTCTCGTACCACGGGTAGTAGACCTGGCTGCTGATCAGCCAGGCCAGGCTGAACGCGAGTGCGAGGCGTACTCCCGGCACCTCCGGGGGTTCCGCCGGCAACCCCCGGGCGAACACCGCGGCCAGGGCCAGGGCGAGGAGGAGAGCCCCCCAGGTGACCACCCAGGCCGGGGGCCTGCCGCCGGCCAGTTCGGAGCCCAGATGCCACGGCGACGACCGGGACATCCGCCGCCCCCGGTCGACCACCGACTCGATCGCCGTGCCGCCGGCCAGCAGGTAGCCGGGGACTATCGCCAGGAGCATGCCGGCCGCTCCCATGAGAAGGGTCCGGGGGGAGCGCCGCCACGACCACGCGCCCCCGGCGGCCAGCAGCGCGAACGGTGCCTTCACCGCGGTCGCGGCGCCCAGCAGGAGCCCTCCGCAGAACCCGGCGGCCAGAGGTCTGCGCCCGGCCGCGCGCAGCGCCCACAGTCCCGCCACCGCGAGCGCCGCCGACAGGCCGTCGATGTGGCCGCCGGCGACGACGGCCCACAGCATCAGCGGATTGAGCGTCCAGAGCAGGTGCGCCCGCGCCCGGCGCGCCCGGTTCGCGGCCGTCAACCGGTCCAGGGCCAGGGCCACCACGAGGAACGCCAGCGCGTTCTCCAGCTTCAGCCACCACACCGTACGGGCGGCGGACGCGCCGGCCGCCCGGGACGCCAGCCACTGGGCGGCCGTCCCCGCGGGTCCGTACACCGACGTCTTGTGCCGCCAGGCGTGCGAGGACAGCCGGGCGACGGGGTCGCCGGACCGGGCCAGCCGGTAGGGCGTCGTGGTGTACGGGCTGTGGCCCGTGTCGGTGATCCGCCCGTAGGCGGCGTAGTCCATGAGGTCGGTCGAGCCGACCGGCGGCACGACGACCAGCACCGCGACGGCGAGCGCGCCGCCGGCCACCAGCCGGGCCGGACTGGGCGGCCGCCCGGCCCGCACCAGCCGCAGGCCCACCACCACCGCGGCGCACCCCAGGACCGCCGCCGTCCACAGCATCACGGTGACCGCCGGGTCCGGCAGGTGGACCGGACGGAACCAGGGCGGCGCCGGGGTGGGCGGGCCGATGTACGGCTCGGCGGCCGAAGGGCCGCTCAACCCCACCAGGGCGACCAGGAGAACGCTTCCGGCCGCTCCCGCCGCGACGGTCCAGCCACGCAGGCGTGCGGAGATCATCCGGTGACGCTATGGGCGGCCGGTGAACGATCGGGGACGGGGAGGCGAACGGCGCGCGATGCCCGGCTGGGCCCCGTCGTGGGACAGGGCCCGACCGGGCGGCGGGTCAGGTCCGGTGCGGGGCCTGGGACTGGGCCGGGGCGGGCACGTTGCGGACCAGGCGGCCGACCTCGGCACGGAGCCGGACGAAGTCGGGGTGCTCGCGGGTGGCGATCTGGTCCCGCGGGGCGGGCAGGTGGACCGGCAGGTCGGCGTGGATCCGGCCGGGGGAGCGGCTGAGCACCGCGACCCGGTCGCCGACGTAGACGCTCTCGTCGATGTCGTGGGTGACGAGCAGGATGGTCATCTGGTGGTCGGCCCGTACCCGCAGCAGCAGGTCCTCCAGATCCTCGCGGGTCTGGGCGTCGACCGAGCCGAACGGCTCGTCCATCAACAGCAGCGCCGGCCGGTAGGCCAGGGCCCGCGCGATGGCGACCCGCTGCTGCATGCCGCCGGACAGCTGCCACGGGTGCTTGCCGTCGGCGCCTTCGAGCCCGACCTCGGCCAGCGCGGTCGTGGCGGCGGCGTACCGGGCGGCACGGTCCAGGCCCCGGCGGCGCAGCGGGAGCGCGACGTTGTCGCGGACGGTGAGCCACGGCAGCAGCGAACGGCTGTAGTCCTGGAAGACCACCGCCAGGTCGTCCGGCACGCCGGCGACCGGCCGGCCGTTGAGCACGACCTGCCCGGTGGTGGGCCGTAGCAGCCCGGCGATGCAGCGCAGCAGGGTGGACTTGCCGCAGCCGGAAGGCCCGACGATGCTGACCAGCTGCCCCTCGGCCACCTTCAGGCCGACCCCGTCGAGCACGGGGTGACCGCCGTAGGAATGTCCCAGTCCTGTGATCTCAAGCATGACCGTCATCTCGTCCACGGCTCGTAATGCGGATGTTCATGAGTTGCTCTCCGGTGTGGTGGCTGACGTGGTGGTGGCTGAGGAGGTGGTGGCCGAGGAGGCCGACAGGGCGCTCCAGGACGGACGGGCGTTCAGCCGCTGGGCGTCGATCCCGGTCGTCTTGAGGTAGGAGCCGTCGATGGTCGCGAGCTCGTCGGCCGACAGCACGTCCTCGATCCGGCCGAACCCGTGCGGCGCGCGCTCGGCCACGGTGTGCAGGACCCGGTCGGCCGGCATGTCGCGGCAGGCCAGCACGATCGCGTTCGTGGTCTCCCGGCGGGCGGCCTCGTATCTCGCCAGGCCCTCGCCGAGGTCGCCGGCCCTGGCGAGCTCGTACGCAAGGACCCGGGCGTCGATGATCGCCTGGGAGCCGCCGTTGGACCCGATCGGGTACATCGGATGCGCGGCGTCGCCCAGCAGGTTGACCCGGCCGCGGCCCCACCACGGCAGCGGGTCCCGGTCGACCATCGGGTATTCCAGGATCTCGGCGGTCTCGGTGATCAGGGCGGGCACGTCCAGCCAGCCGAACCGCCAGTCGGCGAAGTGCGGAAGCACCTCGTCGAGGCGGCCGTGCCGGTTCCAGTCGGCGGTCTCGGTGCGGGCGTCGTCCGACACCCGCACCTCGGCCACCCAGTTCACCAGTGCCCAGCCCTGGGCGTCGAGCCGCTGGGAGATCGGGTAGGCGACGAACTTGGCCAGGACGTTGCTGCCCGCGACCACCTGGGTCCGGCCGTCCAGGAACGGTGCGGTCTCGGCGACCCCCCGCCACATGCGCACACCGTTCCACAGCGGAGGGCCCTCGCCGGGATGCAGCCGGGCCCGTACCGCCGAGTTGATGCCGTCGGCGCCCACCAGGGCCCCGGCGGTGATGACGACGGTCTGCCCGTCGTCCCGCCGCCGCAGCCGTACCCGCACCTCGCCGGTGCCCGGCCCCGGTACGGACCGCGCGCCGACGGGGTCGCCGCTCGGGTCGGTGAAGTCCTCGACGGCCAGCCCCGCCCGTACGGCGTCCTCACCGAGCCGGGCGCGCACGGTGTCGAGCAGCAGCATCTGCAGCTCGCCGCGGTGCACCGAGTACTGCGGCCACCGGTATCCCAGCGCGAGCCCTCGCGGTTCGCTCCAGATGCGGTTGCCGAACCGGTCGAAGTGCGCGAACGTCGAGGTGGGGATCCCGATCGCCTCGAGTTCCTCGCCGAGCCCCAGCTCGGTCAGCTCCCGTACGGCGTGCGGGAGGAGGTTGATGCCCACCCCGATCGGGCGGAGCCGCTCGGCGGAGTCCACCACCACGGCGCTCAGTCCCGCCTGGTGCAGGCTCAGGGCCGCGGTCAGGCCGCCGATGCCGGCGCCGGCGATGAGAACGTCAGGCAACAGCACGTCCTTCCAGAAGTCGGGCCATCGCGCGTCAGGTCTCGAGCCTGCGGGCGCCGGCGTGCCACGCCAGCAGCCGGCCCTCGACGAGCAGGAAGGCCTCGTTGAGGAGGTAGCCCAGGATGCCGAGCAGCACGATGCCCGCCCACATCTCCGGCAGCGCGAAGGTGCGCTGGGCGCTGAGGAGCTCGGCGCCGATCCCGGTGGTGCCACCGATCAGTTCCGAGACGACCATGAGGATGACGGCGAACGACAGGCTGACCCGCAGTCCGGCGAATATCTTGGGCGCCGCGGCGGGCAGGATCACCCTCCACAACCGTTGCCATCCTGTGATGCCGAAGACCTCCGCCGTGTCCAGCTGAAGCTGGTCGACCGAGCGGGCACCGTCGATGGTGTTCAGCAGGACCGGCCACACCACGCCGAACACGATCGTGGCCACCTGCATCGTCGCGCCCAGATGGAACACGATGATGAAGAAGGGGATCAGCGTGGGCGGGGGCATCGCGCGGCCGAGCTGCAGCAGCGGGTCCACGTAGTCGGAGGCGGTACGGGATCGCCCCAGCGCGACGCCCAGCACGATGCCCACGACGGAGGCGAGCAGCCAGCCGGTGAACAGGTGGCTGAGGCTGGGGACGAAGTCGTCGAACGCCTTGGAACTGAGGAACAGGTGGGAGGCCGGGCCGGAGAACCACAGGTCCCGCATCGCCGAGAGGATCTTCGATGGTGGCGGGTAGTAGCTCTCGGAGGCGTCGTGCGCGGCGAACTCCCAGACCACGATGAGCAGTACGGCCAGCCAGCCGCGTGCCGAGATCCGGGTGAGGGAGCGCCACACGGGCCGCAGGGTCATGTCCGGGACTCCGTCCGTGCGGTGTGCCAGCGGAACGCCCGGCGCTCGGCCCAGACCAGGAACGCGTTGACGGCCAGGCCCAGCAGCCCGGCCCAGACCGCTCCGGCGAGCAGCAGGTCGGTGTGGCCACCGGAGCTCTGGGTGCTCAGGAGATAGGCGCCCAGCCCGCTCTCACCGCCGGAGAACAGCTCGGCGCTGATCACGACGATGAGACCCACCGAGGTGGCGACGCGGACGCCGGTGGCGACGAAGGGGGCCGCGCTCGGCAGCGTGACCCGCCACAGCACCGACAGCGAGCCGAACCCGAAGCTGCGCAGTGCCTCCTTGGCGACGGGGTCCACGTCGCGCAGGGCGTACAGCGTGTTGACGAGAATGGGCCAGACGGCCGCGTAGGTGACCAGAGCGATCTTGGCGTTCGTGGTCGAGGCGAAAATGATCAATGCGAGCGGGATCAGCGCCACCGACGGGATGGGCCGCAGGAACTCCACGACCGCCCGGCTGGCGTTTCCGAGCCAGGGGATCGAACCGAGGCCCAGGCCGGCGGGGACCGCCAGCGCGATCGCCAGCAGGATGCCGCCGGCCCACGCGGTGAGGGTGGCGGCGACGTCGCCGAGGAATTCGGTGTCGCCGAGGAGGCCGCCGGTACGCATCAGCACGGTCGAGACAGGGGGCAGGGCGGTCGCGTCACCGAAGCCGACCCGGGAGGCCAGCTCGGCGACGGCGACCGCCCCGATGATCCCGATCGCGCCGCGAACGGCACGGGTGGATCTCATCCAGTGCTCACCAGCGGCTTCACGTCGAAGGGCTTGGTGAGGTACTGGTACTGCTGCATGATGTCGGCGACCCGCTGGAGCCGGGTGGTGCTCAGCGACGTCGGGTAGGCGCCGTAGTGCAGCGTCGCCGCCGTGGCGGCATCGATCTTGGTGTAGGTCGGGACGACCTGCTCCAGGACCTTACGGTCGGCGATCAGCGCCTGAGCCGCGGCGATGGCCCGCTGGAAGGCGGCGACCGTCTTCGGGTTCTTCTTGGCGAACTCGTCCGTCGTGGCGAAGCCGGCGACCGGGAAGTTGACCGTCGGGCCCTGACTCAGGTCAGTGATCAGGCGGGCCCCGATCGACTTCTGCAGCTGGGTGTTGAACGGCTCCACGGCCTGTACGGCGTCGACGCTGTGGTTCTTCAGCGCCGCCTCCATCTGGGGGAACGGCACCGGGACGAAGTTCTTGTCGTCGTCGAGCTTGATCCCGCTCGGCTGGAGGGTGGCCTGCACCATCAGCGAGCTGAGGTTGTGCTTGACGTTGACTGCGACCTTCTTACCGGCCAGGTCCTTGATGGAGTGGATCGGGGAGTCCTTGGCCACCAGGATGACGTGGGTTCCGGGTGCGGACTGGAACGCGTCGGCCACGATGCGGAGATTGATGGCCCCGGCCGCCTGCGCCATGAAGAAGGGCACGTAGGCGCCGAACGAGAAGTCGAGGTTCCCGCTCTTCAGCTTGGGGACCGACTCGGCCCCACCCTGCAGGATCTGCGGCTTGACGGTGAGGCCCTGGGCCTTGAACAGCCCGCGGTCGATGGCGATCTTGAGCTGGGCGGCGTCGGCCACGGGGAGCATGCCGACGTTGAGTTCGGTCTTTTCCAGACCCGAGGACGATTTCTTGGAACCGCCGTCGTCACCGCAAGCCGTTGCGGTGAGCGCTATGGCGGTGAGGGCCGCGAGGCCCGCGATCGAGGCTCGATGGAGGCGGGGAAACCTCATGGACACTCCTTGGGATATAGGGGAAGGGAAGTCCCTGAGTGGCAGCGAAGTGAGGAGCGTAGCGTAATCAGCATGTTTGAAAAATCAGGACAAAACGCCCAAAAGCCCCTGAAACCTGGATGTCTAGGCAATAAAGGGTGGATCTCCCTGATTGGGTTGGCTCATTAGTGTGTGGTGTGCTCCAATACCGACGCCTGGGACAAGGGGTATATGAGCACGTTGAAGCGCTTTGGTCACTGTCTGTGGTCATTGGTGGAGGGTTAACGGAGGGCAGTGAGAACAGCCATGGAGAGTGACCTGCAGCCGGTCCAATCATCGCCGACGCTCACTTCCGACGACGTTCCGCGCAATTCACGACGGCGGCGATTCGGCCTGCGTAATTGGCGAGTGGCGGCCCGTCTTGTCGCGCTCATCGCGGTTCCCACGCTGGTGGCGGCGTCGCTGGCGGCATTGCGCGTTTCTTCGGCAGTGAGTGATGCGACCGTTTATCAGCGTGTCGAACAGCTTGCCGAGCTGGCGGGAAAGACGAACGGCCTCGTGCACGAGCTGGAGACCGAGCGGGACCGGTCCGCGGCCTACGCCGCGACCAACCCCGATCCCCGCGGGCGCTCCTCGCGGGTCGGTGCGCAGATGAGGGAGCAGCAGGCGACCGTCAACGACGCCGTCGCCACGGTCCGGGCCGCGGCGGCCGGGATCGACTCCTCTTATTCGGCCGCCGTGCGGCTCAAGGTGCGTGACATCGTGAACCGGCTGGACGGGCTGAAGGCCCTCCGCTCGGTCACGACCCAGACCTGGCTGTCGCCGCAGGCCGGTATCGAGAAGTACTCCGAGCTCATCCAGGCCCTGCTGGACCTCAACGACGATGTCGCCGACGGCATCCTCGACCCGGTGCTGTCGGCGACGACACGTGCCGAGGCGGCGCTGGCGCTGGCCAAGGACCGGGCCTCGCGAGAGGGCGCATTCCTGCACGCGGTACTGATCGCGGGCCGGTTCGAACCCACCGAGCTCCAGGCGGTCCAGGCGGCCCGTGCTCAGCGGGACACCGAGATCCTCGCGTTCCAGACGGCGGCGACCCCGAGTCAGCGCCAGTTCTTCGAGGACACGGTGAGCGGTTCCGACATCGACCTCGGGGAGACCCTGCGGCAGCGGATCGTCAGTCTCGCGAGCGAATCCAAGACGCTGTCCGTCGCCCCGCTGACCGCCGACGACGCGGTGCAGTGGTCGACCTCCACGGCCGCGACGGTCAACAAGATGCGCACCGCCGAGAGGCAGCTGAGCGACGCGATCATCTCGCGGAGCGACACGCTGAAGTCCGACGCCCGCCAGGCCGCGTTGATCGGCGGTGTGCTCCTCTTCCTGGTCATCTTCCTTGTCCTCCTGGTGACCCTGGTCGTGGCGCGCTCGCTGGTGCGGCCGCTGCGCCGGCTGCGGACCGGCGCGCTCGACGTGGCGAGCAACCGGCTGCCCGGTCTGGTGGACCGGCTGCGCGATCCCGACGTGGCCTCCGACGGCATCGAGATCGATCCCATCGACGTCGCCTCCACCGACGAGATCGGTGAAGTGGCGCGGGCCTTCGACGAGGTGCACCGCGAGGCCGTACGGCTGGCCGCCAACGAGGCGGTGCTGCGCGGCAACATCAACGCGATGTTCGTCAACCTCTCCCGCCGCAGCCAGTCGCTGATCGAACGCCAGCTCCGCCTGATCGACGAGCTGGAGCAGGGTGAGCGTGACGACGACCGGCTGGCGAGCCTCTTCCGGCTCGACCACCTCGCCACCCGCATGCGCCGCAACTGTGAGAACCTGCTCGTTCTCGGCGGCCAGGACCAGGTGCGCCGGTGGAATCAGCCCGTACCGCTGATCGACGTGGTGCGCGCCTCCCTGTCGGAGGTCGAGCAGTACGAGCGGGTCGGCCTGCGGATCCAGGGCGAGGTGGCGGTCGGCGGCCCGGTGGTCAACGACCTGGTGCACCTCGTCGCGGAGCTGGTCGAGAACGCGACGGTGTTCTCGCCGGAGCACACCAAGGTCACCATCTCCGGTCATCTGCTGAGCGGCGGCGGCGCTATGCTCCAGATCACCGACAACGGGGTGGGCATGTCCTCCGAGGAGCTCCAGGCGGCCAACTGGCGGCTGGCCAACCCGCCCGTCATCGACGTCTCGGCGGCCCGCCGCATGGGACTGTTCGTGGTCGGCCGGCTGGCCGCCCGGCACGGCATCCGGGTCGAGCTGCGCGCCGCGCTCTCGGGCGGGCTCACCGCCTTCGCCCTGCTGCCGGCCCAGGCCATCGCGGTCGGCGACACGCAGTCGATCTCCCCGCGCAGGTTCGACGAGGCCACGCCGGTGTCGCCCGGGCGATCCGTACCCGCGGCACGGCCCATCGCGGCGCCCGTCGCCGCGGTGCCGCAGCCGGCGGGACCCGTCCACATGGCGCGGCCGATGCGGGCGATCCCGCCCCGCGAGATGGCCGATCCGGCACCGCACCACCCGACGCGCCAGGTGTTCGCACAGGAGACCCCGCCCCGGGGACCCTTTGTGCCGCCGGCGCACCGCCCGCAGCCCATCGTCTCCTCCGAGCCGAAGACGCCGCCTCCCAACCGCCCGGCCTCGCAGCCTCCGCAGGCACAGCCCCCACAGGCCCAGCCTCAGCAGGCACAGTCTCAGCAGGCGCAGCCGCCGCAGGCACCCTCGCGGCCGGCACCGTCGAGACCGGCACCCTCGGGTGCGGCACCTCCGTGGGAGGCGGCTCAGGCCGCCGAGCCCGGGGTGGGCTGGGGACCTCCCGACCCCGCGGCCGCGTCCCGGCGCGCCGAGCGGTCGCCGATCTTCGAGGCGATGGAGTCGGAGTGGTTCCAGCGGCGCAAGCCCAGTGAGATCCCGGAGACCCCGGCTCAGGGGTCGTGGATGTCGCCCGGTGACGAGGGCAGGCAGGCCGCCGAGGCGGTCCGCCAGCCGGTCGCCGGCGGACACACCTCCTCCGGCCTGCCCAAGCGGGTGCCGGGCAAGAACCGGGTGCCCGGATCCATCCCGCAGAGTCCGCCCCCGCAGGCCGCACCGCCGGCCTCGGCCGAGACGGTACGCGCGAGGTTCTCCGGGTTGCAGCGAGGAGTGAACCGAGGGCGGGCTCAGACTCAGGCAGATGGCGGCCAGCCACGAGAAGAGACAGGAGACACGGTGTGAGCGAGCCGAGCCGGCAGGATCTCAATTGGCTGGTGACGAACTTCGTCGAACGGGTCATCAACGTCGCGCACGCGGTAGTGGTGTCCTCCGACGGGCTCCCACTGGCGTTTTCCCACGGCTTCCCGCCCGACCGTGCCGATCAGCTGTCGGCCATCGCCTCAGGACTCACCAGCCTGACGCACGGAGCGGCACAGATCTTCGACGCGGGCGGGGTCAGCCAGACCGTCGTCGAGATGGAACGCGGGTTGTTGCTGGTGATGGCGGTCCGGGGCGGCTCGGTCTTCGCCGTGCTGGCCTCGCCGGAGTGTGATCTCGGGCTGGTGGCCTACGAGATGACCCTCCTGGTGGAGCGCGTCGGCCGAGTACTCACCCCTGCCCTGCGGACCGAACTGGGCGCCGGTCCGCCGCGTTGAGCGACGGGCGGATTGTAGAGGGAGGCATCGCTGGTGGAGCACGATGGCGCGCCGCGTCGTGACCCGTCTTCCGGTCAGGCCGTACCGGAGTCAGGAGAACGGAACTTCCTGGTACGCCCGTACACGATGACCGGGGGGCGGACCCGGCCCCGGAACGAGATCGCGATCGAGGCGATGTGCTCGGCCGTTCCGTACCCCCCGCGTGATCTGTCGACGCTCACCCCCGAATACAAGGCGATCATCGGCATGAGCAGGGAGTGGCGCTCGGTGGCGGAGATCTCCTCGCTGCTGCGGCTGCCGCTCGGCGTCACCCGAGTCCTCATCGCCGACATGGCGCACGAGGGGTTGTTGCGCCTACATCAGACCAACCCGGTGGACGGGCAGCCCGACATAGGACTGCTGGAAAGGGTTCTCAGTGGACTTCGCAAGCTCTGAGTTTGCTTCGAGCCCCCAGTCGGGGGGACCGCCCGCGACCACTCCGGGTCCGGCGCTCACCTCTGTAAAGATCATCGTCGGAGGTGGCTTCGGCGTCGGCAAGACGACCTTCGTCGGGTCGGTCTCGGAGATCATGCCGCTCACGACCGAAGCGGTCATGACGGCGGCCAGCGCGGGCATCGACGACCTGACGGCGGTGCCGGACAAGACGACGACCACGGTCGCGATGGACTTCGGCCGGCTCACGCTCGACAGCGACCTGATCCTCTATCTGTTCGGCACGCCGGGACAGCACCGCTTCTGGTTCATGTGGGACGACCTGATCCGCGGGGCCATCGGCGCG
Source organism: Actinomadura scrupuli (assembly GCF_050971785.1). NCBI lineage: Bacteria > Bacillati > Actinomycetota > Actinomycetes > Streptosporangiales > Thermomonosporaceae > Actinomadura > Actinomadura scrupuli. The sequence goes on from NZ_JBPCCU010000004.1 coordinate 91,187, forward strand.
GTCGTGCTGGTCGACACCCGGCGGCTGGAGGACTCCTTCGCCGCCGTCGACTACTTCGAGGAGTCCAGGATCCCCTTCGTCGTCGGGATCAACGGCTTCCACGGGGAGTTCAGGTACGCCGCCGAGGAGATCCGGGAGGCGCTCGCCATCCGCCCGCAGGTGCCGATCGTCATGTGCGACGCCCGTGCCCGGGAGTCCACCAAGGCGACGCTCATCACACTCGTGGAGTACGCGATGCGCGCTCATCTGGGGGCGATGCGCTGATTCCCGCCCCGGCCGGCCTCTGCCGGGCATAGCGGCATACCCTACGGTCGCGTAGGGATGCATGCAGAATGCATGATTGTGAGACGTGACTGAACACGAGTCCGTTTCTGGGGTTTCAGTGGATGACATCAACACGTACGTGGCGATCGGGGACAGCTTCTCGGAGGGGATGGACGACCCGTACGCCGAGGGAGACCCCCGCGGTGAGTACCGCGGGTGGGCCGACCGGGTGGCCGAGCATCTCGCGGCGAACCGGCCGGGACTGCGGTACGCGAACCTGGCGGTGCGCGGCAAGCTGCTGCACCAGATCGTGGCAGACCAGGTGCCGCGCGCCGTCGAGCTGCGGCCCGACCTGATCACCATCTGCGGTGGCGGCAACGACATGATCCGTCCGGGCGCTGACCCGGACGCGCTGGCGGTGCTGTTCGACGACGCGGTGCGCAGGCTGCGGGCCACCGGCTCCGAGGTGGTGATCTTCACCGGCTTCGACCCGCGCGGCCTGGGCCGGGGCAAGCGGTTCCGCGGCCAGGCGGCGACCTACAACATGCACCTGCGGGCCATCGCCGACCGGCGCGGCTGCCGGGTCGTCGACCTGTGGCCCAAGGGCGCGCTGCACGACCCGCGGGCCTGGAGCGCGGACCGCCTGCACCTCTCGCCCGAGGGCCACCGGCGGCTGGCGCTGCGGGTCTGCCAGGTGCTGGACGTGCCCGTCACCGACGACTGGCGCGAGCCCTGGCCGCCCGCCGAGCGGATCGACTGGCTGACGCTGCGCCGGGAGGATCTGCACTGGGCCCGGACCTACCTGCTGCCGTGGGTCCAGCGCAGGGTGCGGGGCCGGTCCTCCGGCGACGGCCGCCATCCCAAGAGGCCGGACCTGCTGCCGCTGCCCTGAGCATGCCGCTGCCCTGGGACGCGGTCTCGGGCCGGGCAGCGCGTCTCCGGACAGCGCGGCTCCGAGGAGAGCGGCTCCGGACAGAACGATTCTGGGAGAACCACGGGAGAACGGCTCCGGCCGTCCCGGGCGCTCGCCGCGCACGGCGGAGAACGCCCCGGACGGCCGGAGCCGGGCCGGTGGGAGACGGGGTCAGGCGCCGGCGGGCTGGCCGGAGGCCTCCGCCACGGTGTTGAAGATCGCGAAGCGGCGGTTCAGGCCGGTGATCTCCAGGGTGCGTTTCACGATGGGCCTGGGGGCGACGAGGGCGAGACTTCCGCCCGCCGCCGAGACGGCCTTGTGGCAGCCGATGAGGACGGACAGGCCCTGGGAGTCCATGAAATCCAGGTCGGTGAGATCGAGGATCAGGTGGTCCCCGTGGGTCTGGCGGACCGAGCGAAGCTGCCCGCGCAGGTCGTCCACGCTGGCGATATCAAGGTCGCCACGCAGGTCGACGACCGTGTGGCCGTGCTGCGAGCGGGTGGATACGTGAAGGTACTGCACCGGGGATTCCTCCTCCGGGTCGATGAAGATCCACGTCTGGGCGTACGACCCAGGCGATTGACTTTTCAAGGATCAACTATCCGGCAGGAAGCCACTTCTGCCAACCGCTGGACGACCACAAACCGGTTGCTCTCTGCCCTAAATCGCGCGAAAGGGCGTCTGAAAGATCGCTTGAAAGGCGGTATGCCAGGGCAGGCCGGGGCATGCGACGGCGTGCGGGGGCCGGCCCGGAGCCGCCGTCACCGGACGCGAGGTGCCCCGTCACTCCGCGCCCCCTAGAGTTTTGCCGGACAATGGAATCTCCCCGTAGGAAACCCCCCGACCCGAAGGGCTGTCAGGTGAGCGCGCCGCGGCTGCCGGAGCATCTCGAGATGCTGCTGACCGAAGAACCCGTGCTGGACGTCTACTCGCGTGGCCCGTGGCGGGTTCCGGACGGGCTGTACGAGGCGATGCGGGAACGGGCGATGGCGTTCGACCGCGACCCGAGGGCGGCCGTGCTCACCCGGGCGGCCAACCCGTTCTACGCGGACTCGACCTCGGTGCTGGGCGCGGAGATGTGGTCGCTGCTGACCTTCCTGCTGGGCGCGGGGTCCATCCGGGCGGGCTCGCGGGGGGACGTCGACTACGAGCTGCTCGCCGACCTCCTGGCCAAGCCGGAGCCGGCGGTGCGCGACCCGCTGGCGTTCTTCACCCAGAGCGGCCGGTTGCGGCCCCCGGGGATGTGGCTGCCGGAGGCGGCGGGCGACGATCGCGAGCGCCGGGCCGTGATGCTGGAGCTGGCGCGTGAGTGCCTGGAGGTCTTCGAGGGCCTTGAGCCGCTGGAGGAGCGGCGCCGGGCCCTGCTCGGGATGCACGAGCTGCGGGCCGCCGATCCGGAGCTGCACGAGCAGGACCTGACCGCGCCCGTAGGCGAGCTGGAGACGCTGTGGGCGGCGGGCGCGGGCGAGCCGGCCCTGGAGGTGCTGCCGGAGCTGAGCGGCGCGCTGGGCTACCTGGAATGGGCGTGCGCGGGCTTCACCGCCGCGCACGAGCGCCTGGTCGCCGCCACCGGTGACGGCGACCCGATCGACGTGGCACTGGCCCGGCTGATGCTGCAGGCCGAGCTGCCCGTGCTCCCCGCCGAGCTGGCCGTGACCCTCGGGCTGGCGCGGTACGAGACCGTACAGGAGCGGGTGCGGGCGCTGCGCGCGTCGTACGCGGTCGAGACCTGGCAGAACGACGTCCGCGGCTGGCTGGCGCGCGGGCTGGTCGCCGGTGAGGCGGACGCCTGCCGCGCCTGGCTGGACATGGCGCTCCGCGTCACCGGAGCGGTGCAGGGACTGCCCGACATCCTGAGCACGCCGAAGCACCGCATACCGATCCGGGCGTTCCAGCTCGACCTGCGCAGGCTGTTCCAGCGCCGCACGGTGGTCAACCCGCTGGTGGCCCGGTTCGGCTCGCCCCGCCCCTCGGCCGATGCCGAGACCGGTGCCGACGCCGGCACGGAGTCCGGCGCCGGCACCGCCGGGGCGGGGGAGCAGGCCGCGGGGCGCGATCCGGCGGTGCCGCCGGGCCCGGCGGACGCCCTGATCGGGCAGCCCGAGCTGGCCGCGGCGGTCCGTACCGCCCTCGGCACCCAGGACCGGCCCGTACGGCTGCTCATCTCCGGACCGGAGGGCACCGGCAAGGGCACCGCGGTGGCGCTGCTCGAACAGGCGCTCATGGACCGGGGCACGGTCCGGGACTCGCTGTGGATCTCCGATCAGGTGTTCCCCAACCTGCATGTCAGTGATGCCGTGCTCTGGTTCCAGGCGCGGGTGCGCGAGTGCGTCGACGGCAAGCTGCTGCTGGTCGTGGACGACCTCGACAAGCTGTTCGGCACCGACCGCTGCGGGCCCGCCCTGACCGAGGAACTGCGCCGCCTGATGGCCCGCAACGCGCGGCTGCACGTGGTCGCGCTCTGCCGGCCCGGCGGCCAGGAACGCCTCTTCGAGGCCAACCCGGCGCTGGTGCAGGGCTTCCAGGTCACCCGGACCCGCGAGTTCGGCGAGGACGACTACACCGAGCTGTTCCAGCGCATGATCGCCGCACGGGGCGGCGTGGTCGCCAAGGACGTCGCGCGGGCCGCCGGAGTGCTGCTGGCCCGGACGCCCCCGCTGCTCAACCTGCGCAACGCCCGGCTGGCCGACTTCCTGGCCGCGCAGTGCCTGATCGCCGCCCGCTCCCGCGGCGCCGCCCCCGACCTGCCCGAGGTGATCGTCGCGGACCTGCCGCAGCGGCTCGTCCCGGGCGGTGCCGGCGACACCGACCCGCTGGCCGAGCTGGCGGCGTGCGCGGGCATCGAAGGGGTCAAGCGGGAGGTGGCGCTGCTCATCGCGGAGGCCAAGGCGGCCCGGCTGCGCCGTGAGGCGGGCATGGCCGTCGCCTCCCGGCCGCGCCACCTGGTCTTCACCGGCCGGCGCGGGACCGGCAAGACGAAGGTGGCGGGCATCCTCGGCCGCATCTACGCCGACCTGGGGGTGCTGTCGTCGGGACACCTGGTCGAGGTGGACCGGGCCGACCTCGTCGGCGAGTACGCCAGCGAGAGCGGCCCCCGGGTGCGCAGGGCCGTGGAGCGAGCCCAGGGCGGGGTGCTGCTGATCGACGACGCGCACACCCTGAAGGCCACCGACTCGCCGCGCGACCGGGAGGCGATCGACGTCCTGCTCGGCGCCCTGCAGCAGTACCCGGAGGACCTGATGGTGGTGCTGACCGGGCCGGACGCCGAGATCAACGGGCTGCTCAAGGGCGAGGTCGAGCTGGCCGCGTTCTTCCCCAAGGTGGTGCGCTTCGCGGACCTCGCCGAGGACGACCTGGTGAGCATCTTCGCCGCCAAGGCCGCCGACGGCGGGTTCGCGCTGGCCGACGGCGTGCTCGCCAAGGTGCGCGCCCTGGTGCACGCCGTTCCGCGCGGCAACGCCTTCGCCAACGCCAGACTCATGATCAATCTCCTCGACCGGGCCGTCTCCATGCAGGCCCGCCGGGTGCTCGAGGACGGGATCGTCGACGAGGACGAGTCGCTGTCCGAGCTGCTGGTCGAGGACATCCCCGACGCCCTCACCTCCGCCGGCCGGGTCGAGCTGCCCGGCGACCCGATCGCCGAGATCGACCGGCTGGTCGGCCTGGAGGCCGTCAAGCACGAGGTGAAGCTGCTGGTCAACGAGGTCAAGGCCGAGCAGCTGCGGCGCGACGCCGGGATCCCCATCGCCGCCCCCACCCGGCACATGGTCTTCACCGGCAACCCCGGCACGGCCAAGACCACCATGGCCCGGCTCATCGCCGCGGTCTACGCCCGGCTGGGCCTGCTGTCGTCGGGACACCTGGTCGAGGTGGGCCGGGCCGACCTGGTCGGGGAGTACGTCGGCCAGACCGCGCCCAAGGTGCGGGCCGCGGTGGACCGGGCGCTCGGCGGAGTGCTGTTCATCGACGAGGCCTACGCGCTCACCCCGCCCGACTCGGCCCGCGACTACGGGCACGAGGCCGTGGCCGAGCTGCTCAAGCTGATGGAGGAGCAGCGAGCCGACCTGGTCGTCATCGTGGCCGGGTACGAGCGCGAGATGCAGCGGTTCCGCGAGTTCAACCCAGGTCTGGCCTCCCGGTTCCCGCACCTGCTGCGCTTTCCCGACTACACCGACGACGAGCTCGTCACCATCTTCGAGATCATGGCCGCCGAGGCCGGGTTCACCGTCGCCGACGGGGTGCTGGACTCGGTTAGGGCGCTGCTGCGCGCCACGCCGCGCGGGCCGTCGTTCGGCAACGCCCGGCTGATGCGCAACGTCCTGGACCGGGCCGTGGCCCTCCAGGCACAGCGGATCATGTCGGCGGACACCCCCGTCCCGGTCGAGGAGATCCGGATGCTGCGCCCGGCCGACCTGCCCGCGGGCGGCCCCATGCCCGACCCCGACGAGGCCCTCGGCCATTACCTGTGAGCCGGCTCCGGCCGTACCGCGCCTGACGCGGCGCGCCCGGCCGTGCGCGGCCGTACGGCCGGCGGACGGGGCCGTACGGGCGGGCCGTACAGGGTCGTACGGGTTGCTGAAGCGGTGGCGGCGGGCCGTACCGGCCGCCGCCACCGATCAGGCGGTGGGATGCCGGGAGTGCTCGGTCAGGTAACCGGCGTAGATCGGGCGCAGCGCTTCGGCGACCTCGCCGTCACCGGCCAGTGCGAAGTCGCTGAGCAGCGAGGAGATGTGCAGCAGGTCGGCGTTGCTGCGCTCGAGGTCGCCGGTCGCCGCGCGGGCCGCCGGGATCTCGCTCATCAGCCGCCACAGGAACTTCACGTCCCCCCGGTGCACGGCGAGCTTGATCGCGCGGTCGTGCAGCTCCTTGGCGGAGAGGGCGTCCAGATCATCGACATCGGCCATGCCCCCGACCCTACTCAACGCCCTGCCCTGCTCGGCGCTCCGGCCGACCGATCCGGAACATCCGCCTGATCAGTCCGGAACGTGGGCGTACGCCGAGGCCTGCAGTGTGTAGAGCTCCGCGTACAGGCCGTCCAGCTCCATCAGCGTGCCGTGGTCGCCCTGTTCGATCACCCGGCCGTGGTCGAGGACGTAGATCCGGTCGGCGTGCCGGACACTGGCCAGCCGGTGGGTGATGAGCAGCACCGTACGGCCGTCCGCGTGCGCCCGGATGCGCTCGAAGAGGGAGTGCTCGGCACGGGCGTCCAGCGCGGCGGTGGGCTCGTCGCAGATGAGCAGGGGAGCGTCCCGGTAGAAGCCGCGGGCCACCGCCAGGCGCTGCCACTGCCCGCCGGACAGCTCCGCGCCGCCGTCGAAGCGGCGGTCCAGCAGGGTGTCGTAGCCGTGCGCCAGGTCGTCGATGACCTGGTCGGCGCCGGCGGCGACGGCGGCCTGCTCGATCGCGTGGTCGCTGCCGGGCCGGCCCATCGAGATGTTCTGCCGGGCCGTCATCGGCCAGTGCGTGTGGTCCTGGGCGATGACCGCGATCCGCCGCCGGAGCTGGTCGGGGTCGACCCGCCACAGGGAGGTCTCGTCCCAGCGCACCTCGCCGCCCTCGGGGTCGTAGAGGCCCGCGAGGATCTTGGCGAGCGTGGTCTTGCCGGAGCCGTTCTCTCCCACCAGGGCGACGACCTCGCCCCGCCGGATCTCCACCGACACCCCGATCAGCGACGGCGTCTCGGCCCCCGGATAGGTGAAGGTGACGTCGTCGACGGTGATCCGCTCGAAGCCCTCCGGGACGGGCTCGCCGGGCGCCTGTTCGGTGCGCGGCTCGGGCACGGCCACCCGCTCGGCTCCCGGCGCGCCGTCGTCCACCGGTGCTGTGCGGTCGCCCACCGGCGTGGCGCCGTCGCCCCTGGGCAGCCGGCGTTCGGCCTCGGCGCAGAAGCCGAGATAGTCGCTGAAGTACAGGCCCTCCTCGTAGCAGCGGTTGATGGCGTACACGAGGTTGGCCAGCGAGGTCTGGCCGGTCCGGATGGCCAGCACGGCGGTGCCCGCCACGGCGAGGGGGACCTGGCCGCGCCACAGCAGGAGGCCGAGGGAGATGTAGACGATCGCCGTCGCCACGCCCTTGAGCACGTCCCCGGAGAGCCGGGCGAGCATCTGGCGGCGGGCGACGTCGAGTTCGGCGTCCCGTACGCGCGCGGCCAGCCGGACGTACTGGTCCAGCAGGAAGTCGCGGACCGTGAACGACCGCACCTCGGCGGCGTGCCGGCGCTGGGTCATCAGATCGGACAGGATCCATTTGCGCCGCCTGGTGGAGACCAGGGTGAGCATCGTCATGTAGCGCAGCCGGGCGGCCCGGACCGAGGCCCAGCCCTCCGGGAGGGCGGTGGCCAGCAGCAGCGGGAGCAGCAGGGGGTGCAGCACGCCCAGCGCGCCCGCGGCGGCCACCATGCCGACCGCGCCGGTGAGCACGTCGATCGTGTAGCTGACCATGCCGGGAGCGGCCTGCATGCCGCGTCCCTCGGCCCGTTGCATGCCGTCGAGGAAGTCGGAGTCGTCCAGCGCGGTCAGCTCCACCGCGGTGCAGAGCTCGAACAGCCGGATCTCGACCAGCCGGTCGACCTGGGGTTCGAGCCGTGACTGGGCCCATCCGGCGGCCGCCTGGAGACCGGCTCGCAGGGCGGTGGCCACCCCGACCAGGATGAGCGACGGCAGCGATGCACGGACCCGGTCCGGAGTCGGGCCGGCGGCGAACAGCGCGTTCAGCACCCCGGTGGTGGCGAGCAGGCCGAAGGCGGTGAAGATCCCGGCCAGCAGGTTGAGCGAGAGGGTGACGGCGGTGTCGGCCCGGCTGGCCTGCCAGGCCAGCCGCAGCGCCTGGCCGATCAGGGCGGGCAATCGGCGGGCCACCGTGACCACGCCGGTCTCGGCGAGCTCACCCGTGCGGGCGGTCCATCGGTGCTCGGCGAGCTTCGGCCCTTCGACCTCCTGCGGAGTGCGGTTGCGAGCGCGCCCGCGGCGCCACCGGCTGAACAGCCCCCCGTGCATGCCCATGCGGACCCTCCGGTTCGTGTGTCCCCCTCCAGCAGTGTGCACCGCGAGGAGGACGGGCTTTAGGGCAAATCTCACACAGTGTGGCTACGAGGTGAGGCTTGACGTCATGCACGGGAGCGACGCGCGGACATGGCTGGGTTGTCTATGTTTGCTGCATGAACGACGGCCGATCGGAGCAGTGGGTCAAATCAGAGCGCGGGGACCGCATGGCCGGGGCACCGGCGGCGGCGCCCTGGCAGGGCGGCGGGCAGCCCGGATCCGCGCAGCAGCCGGCCCGGCGCCGGCGGCGCCGCTGGCCCCGGGTGCTGCTCGGCGTGGTGGTGGTGCTGGCTGTCTTGATCGTCGGCGGCTACTTCTACCTAGACTCCCGGCTCAACCGCGAGAAGGCGCTGGTCGACTACGCCGGCCGGCCGGCCGACACGCCGGGCACCAACTGGCTGATCGTCGGCTCCGACAGCCGCGCCGGCCTGTCCAAGCAGCAGCGCCGGGACTACGCGACCGGCAGCGCCGCCGGCCGCCGCACCGACTCGATGATGCTGATGCACACCGGCGCCGGCGGTACGACCCTGGTGAGCCTGCCGCGTGACTCCTACGTCCCGATCCCGGGGCACGGGTCCAACAAGCTCAACGCCGCCTTCGCGTTCGGCGGGCCGCAGCTGCTCGTGCGCACGGTCGAGCAGGCGACCGGCGTGCACATCGACCACTACGCGGAGATCGGCTTCGGCGGCTTCGTGGGCGTCGTGGACGCGGTCGGCGGGGTGCGGATGTGCATCAAGCAGCCGATGAAGGACCGCAAGGCCGGCCTGAACCTCAAGAAGGGCTGCCAGACGCTCAACGGCGGCGAGGCGCTCGGCTATGTCCGCACCCGGGCCTCCGCGGGGGCCGACCTGGACCGGGTCGCCCGCCAGCGGCAGTTCTTCGGCGCCCTGATCAGCAAGGCGACCAGCCCCGGCGTGCTGCTCAACCCGTTCAGCAGCATCCCGATGGCCCTGCACGCGACCGACAACTTCTCCGTCGACGAGGGGGACGACCTGTCCGATCTGGTGGGTTTGATGTGGTCGATGAAGGGGGTCAACTCCGGCGACGGCGTGACCACCACGGTGCCGGTGGGCGGATTCGGTTCCTCTCCCGCCGCGGGCTCGTACCTGGTCTGGGACCGCACCAAGGCGGCACAGCTGTTCGGTGCACTCAAATCCGACACGAAGGTGCCCGCGAACGTCGTCACGCGCTGATCCGGCGGCCGAGTTGGCGCGGTCTTTACGCGGCGCCTACGCCGCCGGGACATGGAACAGGGAATGACTCTCGGTAGTCAACCGTCTACCGAGAGTGCAGGGGCATCCTGATGAAGAAGTATGCCAAGTGGGGGTCCATCGCTTTCGTGCTGTGGTTCATGATCAGCCGGCCGAGCGAGGCGGCCGGCGTCGTCCACGGCACCTTGGGTGGTCTCGGCGGAGCGGCGAACCACCTGGGGCAATTCGTGAGTTCCATCCCGTAAGCCCGCGATACGGCGGTCACTTCGTCACCGTCGGTTAGCCCCGTGCCGCACCCCGGCGCGGGGCTATTCTGTTGTCACTCTCACATGTTGGACTGGTGGTCACATGAAACTCTCTTTAAGGGCAGAATCAGATGGGCACAACTGAATAGGGTCAGTGTGTCACTGCGTAACAAGGGGACGGCGACTGATGAAGAAGAACCTCCGCTACGTGGCCATCGCTTTCGTAGTCTTCTACCTGCTCAGTCAACCGACAAACGCTGCCGGCGTGGTCAACAACGCTTTCAGCGCGCTGGCTGACGCCGGTACGTCGCTGGCGCAGTTCGTGAACCACCTAGGGGCATAGGTGCACACCTAAACCTGAGTTACGGTCATCCCATACCGGCCCAGGCCGCGAGTGGAGACCATGTCGTTAAGATCGGTCACATGTCTATCTATGACGTGGAGATCGAAGGTCTGCAGGGTGGTTCCGCTGATCTCGGGCAGTATCGAGGCAAGGCCGTGCTGGTGGTGAACGTCGCCTCCAAGTGCGGCCTCACTCCTCAGTACGCCGGGCTGGAACGCCTGCAGGAGAGCTATGCCGGGCGCGGCTTCACCGTTCTCGGCGTTCCCTGCAACCAGTTCATGGGCCAGGAGCCGGGCACCGCGGACGAGATCGCCCAGTTCTGCTCGGCCACCTACGGCGTGACCTTCCCGATGACCGAAAAGGTCGACGTGAACGGTCCGCAACGGCACCCCCTCTACCAGGGGCTGGTCGGCACGCCCGACGTGTCCGGTCATACCGGGGACATCCGCTGGAACTTCGAGAAGTTCCTGATCGCCCCGGACGGCACCGTCGCGGCCCGCTTCGACCCCCGCACCGAGCCCGACTCCGACGACCTCGTCGGAGCCATCGAGAAGACCCTGCCCGCCTCCGCCTGACCCCGCCCGGCCCGCCGGATCCCTCGGCGGGCCGTATCACCCGCGCGCGGCGATGGAGCGGCCCGGCGCCACCGGTCCCGGTGACCGGTCCCGGGCGACCCGGTGCGCCGGATCCGAGGCGTGGGACCGGTCATGGGGTCCAGAGCGCCTGGTCCGGGGTATCAGGTCTGGGGCACCGGGTCCGGGGTGCGGGGCAGGGAGAAGTCGGGTCCGGAAAGCCTGGTCCGGAGTGTCCGGTCCGGGGTGTCGGGTCCGGAACCTCGGCTCCGGCACGACCGCTCTGATCCAACCGTTCCCACCCGAGTTGTCCGGCACGACGGTTCCGGCGCAACCGGGTCTGACACAACTGGTCTGACGGAGTGCTCTGACGCGCGGGCCCTGACGCCCAGCGGTCCCGGGCGAGTGGTCACACGGAAAAGTCCGACAGGAAAGTTCTGGCGCAACGAGAGTTCTGCCACAAAAGGTCTGGCATGAGCGGTCTGACACAACTGGTCTGACACAACTGGCTGACACGAGTGGCCAGAGGTCAATGGTCTGACTCAAGAGGTGGTTCCATGGGCTGGACGGCGGCGGACATCCCCGATCTGACCGGGCGGCGCGCGATCGTCACCGGTGCCAACAGCGGCATCGGCTATCACACCGCGCTCGAACTGGCCCGGCACGGCGCCGAGGTGGTGCTGGCCTGCCGCAGCGCCGAACGCGGCGGCGCGGCCCTCGACCGGATCCGGGCCGAAGTGCCCGGCGCCTCCGTCACGCTGGGGTCGCTGGACCTCGCCGCCCTCGAGTCGATCCGGGCGTTCGCCGCGGAGCAGGAGGCCCCGCTGGACCTCCTGGTCAACAACGCTGGGGTGATGGCGCTGCCCCGGCGCACCACCGCCGAGGGTTTCGAGATGCAGTTCGGCACCAACCATCTCGGGCATTTCGCGCTCACCGGCCTGCTGCTCGCCGCCCTGCTGCGGGGCCGGGATCCACGGGTGGTCACGGTGACCAGCATGGCCGCCTGGGGCGGTCACCTCCGATTCGACGATCTCCAGGGGGAGTGGCGGTACCGCCGCTGGCCGGCCTACTGCCAAGCCAAACTCGCCAACCTGCTCTTCGCCAAGGAGCTCGACCGGCGCGTCGGCGGCCTGACCAGCGTCGCCGCCCACCCCGGCTACGCCAGGACCAACCTCCAGCAGGCCGCGCCGCGCGAGCTGGAATCGAAGTTCCGGGAGCGGGCGTTCGGAGTCGGCAACGCCCTGTTCGGCCAGCCCGCCGCGGCGGGCGCGCTGCCCACGCTGTACGGGGCGACCGCGCCGCGGGTCCGGGGCGGGGAGACCTACGGGCCACGTGGCCTGTTCCAGCAGCGCGGCCTGCCCACCAGGGTCCGCACCACCCCGCGGGCCGACCGTCCCGAGCTCGCCCGCAAGCTGTGGGAGGTCTCCGAAGAGCTCACCGGGGTCTCCTACGACGCGAAGACCCTGTGAACGAGGCGTTGAACGAGGCGTTGAACGACGCATGAGCCGGGCGCCGGATGGCGTCCGGCACGGCGGGCCGAGCAGGGGGGCCGGGTCTCCGCGGCCGGGTCCCGTCAGGTGACCGGTCCCTGGGCGGGGTCCCAGTCGAGGGTGGGCGGGAGGGCGCCCTCGAGGGTCAGCAGCCACCGTTTGATCTCCAGCCCGGCACCGCCGCTGTAGCCGCCGAGGCCGTTCGTGGCCACCACCCGGTGGCAGGGGACGATCACCGGGACGGGATTGGAGCCCATGATCTGGCCGATGGCCCGGGCGGGCACGGCGGCACCGCTGCGCTCGCCCAGCTCCCCATAGGTCACCGTCCGCCCGAACGGCACGGTCTCGTGCAGGGTGCCGAGCACCTGGCCCTGCACCCGGGAGGTCAGCCGCCAGTCGACCGGCAGGGTGAACTCCTCCAGCCGGCCGGCGAAGTAGTCCGCCAGCTGGGCCAGCACCGGGGCCGTACGCCCGGGGTCCCCGGCGACCGGCAGCCCGAGCGTGCCGGCCGCCCGGGCGCGCTCGGCGGGGGAGTCCCCGAAGTTCATCCAGGCGACGCCGACCTCGGTGACGCCGGCCAGCAGGGGTCCGACCGGGGTGTCGAGGGCGCCGAGGGCGAGCGTGTGGTTCATCGGGTGTTCCTCGCGAGAAAGATGACGACCGTCATCGGGATGACGAAGACGGCGATCAGGGCGGCCAGCACCGCATACGACCAGACTGCCACGATCGCGCCCGCGAGCACGCCGCCGAGGGCCCCGCCGCCGTTCATCAGCAGGTCCGACAGTCCCTGCACGGACGGCCGTCCTTCCGCCGCGATGGAGTCGGTGAGCAGGGCGGATCCGGCGACCAGCCCGCACGACCAGCCGGTGCCGAGCAGGATCAGCCCGGCGGAGAGCTGCCCGACGTCGTGGGCGGAGGCGGTCCCGGCCAGGGCCGCCGCCGCGATCAGCTGCACCGTCCCGAGCAGCAGCACGGGAAGGTGCCCGAGCTGGTCGGCCAGCCAGCCGACCAGCGGGGAGAGGGCGAACATGCCGGCGATGTGCAGGCTGATCACGATGCCGACCACCGTCACGGTGGCGCCCCCGTGGTTGAGGTGCACCGGGGTCATCGACATCAGCGCGACCATCGCGGTGTGGCTCACGACGATGGCGGTCACCGCGACCCGGCCGCCGCGGGAGGCGCGCAGCGTACGCCAGGCCGCGCCGAGGGAGCGGTCCGGGGCGGGGCCGCCCGCGGGCCGGAGCTTCTGGGCCAGGCGCAACGGGTCGGGCCGCAGGCCGGCCAGGATGCCGAGTGCCGCGAGCCCGAAGGCGAGCGCCGCGAGCGCGTACGGCCCGGCCTGGTCGGGCAGCCCGAACCAGGTGCCCACCCGGCCGGCCGGCGCGGCCAGGTTGGGGCCGGCCACCGACCCGATGGTGGTGGCCCAGACGACGATCGACAGATCCCGGGCGGAGTGCCCCGGCCGCGACAGGTCGGTCGCGGAGTAGCGGGCGGCCAGGTTGGCGGTGCTCCCGCCCCCGAAGAGCAGCAGGCCGAAGAGCATGAGCGGCCAGGTCCCGAGGGCGAGGGCGATCGTAGTGATCACGGCGCCGAGCACTCCGCAGCCGTAGGCGAAGATCAGTGCCGTCCGCCGGCCGCCGCGCGCGGCGGCCCGGGCCGTGGGCACGGCCAGGAGCGCGGCGCCCAGCACGGCACTGGTCTGGGCGAGCCCGCCGATCGCGTCCGAACCGGACAGCGACGCGGCGGCCAGTGTGCTGACGGCCACGCCGGTGGCCACCCCGATGCCGCCGAGCACCTGCGTGGCGGTGAGCACCCGGATGATCCGGCGCTGGACGCCGGGTGCCACGGAGGTCTCTGGTCTGTCGTCGGTGACCGCCATGGGCTCCTGTCCGGTTCCCGGAAGTTCACGGGGGATATCGGTTGCTCCCCGGAATCGCCGGGATGCTGCCGAATTCTAGGGCCGTTCGACCTGGTGATCACAGGGTCGGGTGATGGTTCGCGGGCGCCGCCGCCCGGCCGCCCGGCCGTCACCCGTGGGGCGGATCGTGCGGGTGAGCACTCCCGGGGCCGCCGACTCGTCGGTAACCGACTCGTTCGCTTGATGTTCCCTTGCGCGGAACCGGGAGGCGGCTGGGGCGTAGCGCCGCCCCGTCACGCTCTCGGCCGTGAAGGTCGCAATCGTGGCCGAGTCGTTCCTGCCCCGGATCAACGGGGTCACCAACTCGGTCTGCCGTGTCCTGGACCACCTCGCCGCCCGCGGGCACGATGCCATCGTCGTCGCTCCCGCCCCAGGCCCGGACAGCTACGCCGGTTTCCCGGTACGGCTGGTGCCGGGTGCCGCACTTCCCTTCTACCGTTCCTTCGTCGTCGGCATGCCGGGCCGCAGGGTGGAGGACGCGCTGCGCGACTTCGCACCCGACGTGGTTCACCTGGCGTCCCCGCTGGTGCTGGGCTCCTCCGGCGGCGCCGCCGCCCGGCGGCTCGGGATTCCGGCCGTGGCGGTGTTCCAGACCGACATCGCCGGATTCGCCCGCCGGTACGGCTTCCGCGGCACCGACCGCGTCATCTGGTCCTGGCTGCGGCACGTCCACGAGCAGGCCGAGCGCACCCTGGTCCCGTCCATGCCCACCCTGCGGGAGCTGGAGAGATGGGGCCTGCCGCGGCTCGAGCTGTGGGCCCGCGGCGTCGACCAGGACCGCTTCGATCCCCGGCACCGCTCGGCGGCGCTGCGCGCCGAGTGGGCTCCCGGCGGGGAGGTGCTGATCGGCTATGTCGGCCGCCTGGCCGCCGAGAAGAGCCCCCGGCTGCTGGCGCGGCTGGCCGATCTGCCGGGGACCCGGCTGGTGGTGGTCGGGGACGGGCCCGAGGAACAGCGGCTGCGCCGCCTGCTGCCCGGCGCGGTCTTCACCGGCCTGCAGACGGGAGCGCGGCTGTCGCAGATCATGGCGTCCCTCGACGTGTTCGTGCACACCGGGGCCAACGAGACGTTCTGCCAGGCCGTTCAGGAGGCGCTGTCGGCGGGCGTGCCGGTGGTGGCCCCGGCCGCCGGCGGCCCGCTGGACCTTGTCCGGCCGGGCGACAACGGGCTGCTGTTCACCCCCGGGGACGGCGGCGCGCTGCGTGCGGCGGTGGCGACCCTGGCGTCCGACCAGCCGCTGCGGCTCCGGATGGGTCTCGCGGCCCGCCGGTCGGTACGCGGGCGCACCTGGCAGACGATCTGCGACGAGCTGATCGGTCACTACGAGGAGGCGGCCTTCGGGGCCGTGGCGAGGCGGGCCGCGTGAGCTTTCCCTTCGTGGTGTCGGTGCACGATGTCGCCCCCGCGACCGCGGAGCAGACCGCCACCTGGATCACCGATCTGGACGACAGGAAGGTGCCGGCGACGCTGCTGATCGTCCCCGCGGCGTTCGGCGGCGGCCCCGCGCTGCCGGACGATCCCGCCCTCGTGGCGTACCTGCACGCCGCGGTGGGCCGCGGTCACGAGCCGTCGCTGCACGGGTTCCGGCACCGGGGGGTGCCGGGCGGCCCGCGGTGGCGGCGGACGGTCGACCAGGTGCTGGCCCGCGGGGCGGGGGAGTTCTGGTCGCTCACCGAGGAACAGGCCCGGGGGCTGCTGCGCGCCGGCCTGGAGGTGCTGGCGGGCGTGGACATCGGGGTGAGCGGCTTCACGCCGCCCGGCTGGCTCGCCTCGCCGGGCGCCCGGCGGGCCCTGGCCGAGCTCGGTTTCCGCTACTGGACCAGCCAGCTGGCGGTGCACGACCTCGGTGCCGGGGCCGTGCACCGCATGCCCGCGCTGTCGCACCGGCCCGGTGGGGCGGGGGAACGGGCCGGCGCCCAGCTCATGATCGCCGCGGCGCGTTCGCTGTCCCGGCTGCGCAGGCCGTTCCGGATCGCCCTGCACCCCGCCGACCTGGACCACGCCGGGCTGCGCGAGGCCGCCCACGCGGCCATCGAGCTGGCCCTGGCGGCCGGCGGCAGGCCGGTGACCTACGAGACCCTGGTCGTCGGTCGCGGTCCGGAGATGATCAGCGCGTGAGGATCGTGCAACTGGCGAACCTCTACAGCCCCGTGTCCGGTGGCCTGCGCACCGCAGTCGACGCGCTCGGCCGGGGCTACCTCGCCGCCGGGCACGAACGGGTGCTCGTCGTCCCCGGCCGGTCGTACACCCGGCGGCAGACCGAGGCGGGACCGGTCGTGACCGTCCCCGGCCCGTCGATCGCGCCCGGCTACCGTTTCGTCCTCGATCCCCGGCCGGTGCTGCGGGTGCTCGACCGGCTCGAGCCGGACGTCGTCGAGGTGTCGGACAAGGCGACCCTCGCGGTGGCGGCCCGCTGGGCCCGCGGCCGCGGGGTGCGCTCCGTGCTGTTCTCCCACGAGCGGCTCGACGCCATCCTGGCGCCCCGGCTGCCCGGCCTCGTGCCCCGGCCGCCCGTGGAGCGCGTCCTCCGGCAGGCCGCCGACTGCTGGAACCGCAGGCTGGCGGGCGCGTTCGACGCGATCGTGGTCACGTCGGCGTTCGCCGCCGCCGAGTTCGCCCGGGTCGGCGCCCCCGCGCTGCACCGGGTCCCGCTGGGCGTGGACCTCGGCACCTTCCGCCCGCCGCCGGAGGCCGGTCCCGGCCGGGCGGCGGGGGAGGTACGGCTGATCAACCTCGGCCGGCTGTCGGCGGAGAAGCGGCCGGAGCTGGCGCTGGCGGCGGCCGTCGAACTGCGGCGCCGCGGGACGGAGGTCAGGCTGGACATGGTGGGCGAGGGGCCGCTCGGCCCGGCGCTGCGGCGGGCGGCGGCCCGCGCGGGACTGCGGGCCGAGTTCCACGGGCACGTACGCGCCCGGGTCGACGTCGCCCGGCTGCTGGGCAGGGCCGACGTGGCCCTGGCCACCTGCCCGGTCGAGTCGTTCGGGCTCGCGGTGCTGGAGGCCCTGGCCTGCGGCACCCCGGTGGTGGCCGCCGACCGTGGGGCCGCCGGCGAACTGCTGGTGCCCGGCGCCGGGGTCGCCGTCCCCGCCACCGCCGCCGGCTTCGCGGACGGGATCACCGAGGTGCTCGGCTGGCCGGAGGACCGGCGCCGGGCCGGCGCCCGCCGCAGGGCGGAGTGTTATCCGTGGTCGGCCACGGTGACCGGCATGCTCGGGGTGCACACGGCAACGCGCTGACGCGGGGGCGGGCGCCGGGTTCGCCGGGCCGGGGGTACGCTCGTTGACGTGCGACGGTTCTTGACCCCCGGCTGGCTGGGGCTCCATGCGGTGGCGGCGACGCTGTTCGGCGCGTTCCTGTGGTTCGGCTGGTGGCAGTTCCATCGTGCCCTGGAGGGCAACGGGCGGAGCTGGGGCTACACCTTCGAATGGCCGCTCTTCGCGATCTTCGTGGTCGTCATGTGGATCAAGATGATGTACGACGAGCTGCACCCGGAGAAGAAGGAGGCCGCCGAGCGGGCGAAGGAGGCCGACGAGGCCGGGATCGTCACCGCCGCCGAGGTCATCGAGCGGGACGAGCGCGACGACCCCGATCTGGCGGCCTACAACCGCTACCTCGCCCGGCTCCACGCCGAAGGCGGCCGTTCCTGACCCGCTAACGACCCGCTCACTCCGCGATCATGCAATCGTTCGACGATTGATTGCATGATCACGAAAGTGGTCCTCAACCTGCTCGACCGTTCGCCGATCAAACCGTCAGATCGAAGGGGTGTATCTGTGGAAGCGGCCATGAACCGTTACCGCGTGCTGGCCAACGTGGTCGGGGTGGCTCTCGTGCTGCTCGTCGTCGGCATGATCCTGAAGTACACCCCCATCGACAGCCCCGGCATGGCCGGGATCGTCGCCCCCGTGCACGGCGCCCTCTACATGGTCTACCTGGTGACGGCCTACGACCTGTGGCGCCGTACGGGCTGGCCGCTGAGCCGGATGGTGGCGATGGTGCTCGCCGGCATCGTGCCGTTCATGACCTTCGTGGTCGAACGCCGCATCGTCCGGGACGCCAAGGCCCTCGTCGCCCCCGAGCACGCCGCCTGACCGGCCTCGCCCGACCCACCCGGTCCCGCCCGACCGCTCTCACCTGACCGGTCCCGCCCGAACGACGCCGCCCTTCGTGATCATGCAATCCTTCGCGAAGGGTGCTTGAACGACGCAATCTGAACGATGCCGCCGAATCGGTGGACCGCCGTGGCGTGCGCGGATTATGTTTGACTCAGTCAAACAATCTGCCGAGGTGAGCAATGAACGACTCCGTCGCGACGGTCCGGTCTTTCAACCGCTTCTACACCAACGTGATCGGTGTCCTGCACGAGGGACTGGTGCAGACCCCGTACTCGCTGACGGAAGCACGAGTGATCTTCGAACTGGCCCAGCGGGACACCACCGAGGTGCTGGCGCTGCGCCGGTCGCTCGGCCTGGACGCCGGCTACCTGAGCCGCATGCTGAGCCGCTTCGAGGCCGACGGCCTGATCACCCGGGAACGCTCGGCGGCCGACGCTCGGCGCCAGATCATCGGGCTCACCGGGCAGGGCCGCGCCGCGTACGCGATGCTCGACGAACGCTCCGACGAGGAGGTCCGCGCCCTGCTGGCCGGCCGTTCCGGGGAGCAGCGGCGCAGGCTCGTCGCGGCCATGGACACGATCCAGGCGGTCCTGGACGGCGCGCCCGGCGCGGATTCCCGCAAGGACGAGGAGTCGTGTGTGCTGCGCCCCCTACGGCCCGGGGACCACGGCTGGGTGATCCAGCGCAACGCGCTGCTGTACGCCCGGGAGTACGGATGGGACGGGAGCTACGAGACGCTGGTGGCGCGGATCGTCGCGGGCTATCTCGAGAACCGCGACCCCGAGCGGGAGTGCGCCTGGATCGCCGAGGCCGACGGGGAGCCCGTGGGCGGCGTGTTCTGCATGCGCGAGGACGACACGACCGCCCGGCTGCGGCTGCTGCTCGTGGAGCCAGAGGCGCGTGGCAGGGGGGTCGGCGGGCGCCTGGTCGACGAATGCCTCCGGTTCGCCCGGGAGGCCGGCTACACGGACATGGTGCTGTGGACCAACGACGTGCTGGCGGCCGCCCGGCGGATCTACCAGCGGGCTGGGTTCGAGCTGGTCGAGGAGGAGCGGCATCACAGCTTCGGCCACGATCTCGTCGGGCAGACCTGGCGCCTGAGGCTCTGACCGGGCGCGGGTGGCGCGTGGGGGTACGGCCGAGGACCCGAGGTGTTCCGCGGGCGATCCACACGCCGACGAGGCGATGTGGTGCGCCGCGAATGCCCTCGGCCGTACCCGTGCAGGTTCACAACCCGGCACAGGACGTTACCCCCCAATGACCTTCAGTACCCGCAGGTCACGGCGGGGTAAACCAAGGTCAACGAACTATTCGGCCGTGCCCGGGCAGGTGTCACCGCGCGGAAGGGCCCCGGCGGTCACGTTGCCGCCGGGGCCCTTCACGTGAGCGTGCTCCGGGGATCAGGCCGCGATCGTGGCCTCGTTCGTGGCGGCCTCGAGCGCCAGCTCCAGGACCTCACGGACATCGCTGACCGCGAACACCGTCAGCTCCCCGAGGACCCCGGCCGGGACGTCGTCCAGATCGGGCTCGTTCCGCTTCGGGATGAGGACGGTCGTGATGCCCGCCCGGTGCGCGGCCAGCAGCTTCTGCTTGACCCCGCCGATGGGCAGGACCCGCCCGGTGAGGGAGACCTCCCCGGTCATGGCGACGTCGTCGCGGACCGGCCGGCCCGACAGCAGCGACGCCAGCGCCGTGATCATGGTGACGCCCGCGGACGGGCCGTCCTTGGGCACGGCGCCCGCCGGCACGTGGATGTGCACGCCGCGGCTGGCCAGATCACCGACCGGCAGCTCCAGCTCGGCGCCGCGCGACCGCAGGTACGACAGCGCGATCCGGGCCGACTCCTTCATGACGTCCCCGAGCTGCCCGGTGAGCGTCACCCCGGTGTCGCCGGTCTCCGGGTCGGCCAGCGAGGCCTCGACGTAGAGCACGTCACCCCCGGCCCCGGTCACCGCGAGCCCGGTCGCGACACCCGGCACCGCCGTACGCCGCTCGGACTCCTTCAGCGAGATCTCCGGCGTGAACCGCGGCCTGCCCAGGTAACCGGTCAGGTCGTCCTTGCCGATTGCGATCGGCAGGGTGTCCTGCTCCAGGGCCACGTTCGCGGTGACCTTGCGCAGCACCCGGGCGATCGACCGCTCCAGGGACCGGACGCCCGCCTCCCGGGTGTACTCGCCCGCCAGCAGCCGCAGCGCGTCGTCGGAGAACGTGGTCTCCGCCGGCTCCAGGCCCGCCTTCTCGAGCTGCCGGGGCAGCAGGTGGTCGCGGGCGATCGTGACCTTCTCGTCCTCGGTGTAGCCGTCCAGCTGGACGAGCTCCATCCGGTCCAGCAGCGGGCCGGGGATGGCCTCGACGACGTTGGCGGTGGCCAGGAAGAGCACGTCGGACAGGTCCAGCTCGACCTCCAGGTAGTGGTCCCGGAAGGTGTGGTTCTGCGCCGGGTCCAGCACCTCCAGCAGTGCCGCGGTCGGGTCGCCGCGGTAGTCCGCGCCGACCTTGTCGATCTCGTCCAGCAGCACCACCGGGTTCATCGAGCCGGCCTCGCGGATGGCCCGCACGATCCGGCCGGGCAGGGCCCCCACGTAGGTACGCCGGTGACCACGGATCTCCGCCTCGTCCCGGACGCCGCCCAGGGCGACCCGGACGAACCGGCGTCCCATCGCCCGCGCGACGGACTCGCCCAGCGAGGTCTTGCCGACCCCGGGAGGGCCGGTCAGCGCCAGCACGGCCCCGGAGCGGCGGCCGCCGACGACGCCCAGGCCCCGGTCGGACCTGCGCTTGCGTACGGCCAGGTACTCGACGATCCGCTCCTTGACGTCGTCGAGGCCGGCGTGGTCGGCGTCCAGGATCTCGCGGGCCCCCGCGATGTCGTAGGAGTCCTCGGTCCGCTCGTTCCACGGGATGTCCAGGACGGTGTCGAGCCAGGTACGGATCCAGCCGCCCTCGGGGGAGGCGTCGGAGGACCGCTCCAGCTTCTCGACCTCCTTGAGCGCGGCCTCCCGGACCTTCTCCGGTAGGTCGGCGGCCTCGATCCGGGCCCGGTAGTCGTCCTCCTCGTCGGCGGGGTCGCCGTTGAGCTCGGCCAGCTCCTTGCGGACGGCCGCGAGCTGCTGGCGGAGCAGGAACTCGCGCTGCTGCTTCTCCATGCCCTCCTGGACGTCCTTGCGGATGGTCTCGGTGACGTCCAGCTCGGCGAGGTGGTCCCGGGTCCAGCCGATCACCAGGCCGAGCCGCTCGACGACGTCGGTCGTCTCGAGCACCTCGATCTTCTGCTCGGTGGACAGGTAGGGGGAGTAGCCGGAGTTGTCGGCCAGCGTCGAGGGATCGTCGATCTGCTGGACGATGTCGACGACCTGCCAGGCTCCGCGCTTCTGCAGCACGGCGCTGACCAGCCCCTTGTACTCCTTGGCCAGTTCCTTGGCGCGTGCCCCGGCAGGGGGCGTCTCGACCTCGGAGCCCTCGACCCACAGCGCGGCGCCGGGGCCGGTGGTCCCGGTCCCGATCCGTACGCGGGTCACGCCGCGCACGACCGCGCCCGGCTCCCCGCTGGGCAGCCGGCCCTCCTGCTCGATCACGCCGACGGTGCCCACCGCGGCGTACTTTCCGTTCAGCCGGGGCACGAGCAGAACCCTCGGCTTCGACTCCGACCGGACGCCGGTTCCGTAGGGGGCCCGTGCCGCCTCCACCGCGGCTCGCGCCTCGGCGTCGGACAGGTCGATCGGCACGACCATGCCGGGCAGCACGACCGTGTCGTCCAAGGGCAGAACCGGAAGCGTCAGGGTCTCACTCATACTGTGCTCCTCTCGAGGACCCAACCAACGGGTTGAGTCATACACACTC
Source organism: Actinomadura scrupuli (assembly GCF_050971785.1). Classification (NCBI taxonomy): domain Bacteria; kingdom Bacillati; phylum Actinomycetota; class Actinomycetes; order Streptosporangiales; family Thermomonosporaceae; genus Actinomadura; species Actinomadura scrupuli. The sequence continues at coordinate 113,138 of NZ_JBPCCU010000004.1, forward strand.
AAGAAAGCGGAGCTCGGTTTTGTTTCCGCCGCGTGTTCGCTGAGAGCGATGCGGCCGTGGAGGTGTCCTGTCCCTTCCGCGTGAAGGTTGCCCGGATCGACCTTGCTGACGTCTGTGTTCGTCGGCCGGTCCCAGCCGAGTTGGCGGTGTCTCAGCGATGTTGGCGGTGTCTCAGCGATCTGGACGGGTGACGTGCCGATTCAGGTGGCATGGCCAGTGCCCGGTCGGAGGTTGCAGGTCTCACCGATGAACGTCGATCCCGGCAATGACGGTCTCCACCCCCATGCGGAACGCCTCGGATTTGTCGATGGGCTTCTGGGCGTTCCACTGTGCGAGCCTGGGCAGCTCGCGCAATATTTCCGCTGACTCGGCCGGGTCCGCCGGTGGTGGACTGCTCTGCTCCTGCAGCACGAACCCTGTCACGAATCCCATGAGCGTGTCGCCGCCGAACGCCGCCGTGTCCAACGCGAGCCCGTCTTCGGCCGCGAGGCGGAGGTAGGTTTCGGCCTCACGCAGCGTGATCGGTGACAGCGGTGCATATCCGGCGATCAGCCGTGCCGCGTCCCGGTGGCGCAGCATCGCCGCTCGCAACCGGAATGCCGTGTCGCGCAGGTGATCGCGCCAGCCGGCCGGAGTGCCGGTGGCCGGCTGGTCGAGGTGTGTCTCCGCGAGGATGCGCCCGGCGAGTGCCACCAGGACCTCGTGTTTGCCGTGCACATGCCAGTAGAGCGCTCCGACCCGTACGCCCAACTGATCTGCGATCTTGCGCATGGTCAGGGCGTCAAGGCCTACGGCGTCGAGCACCGCGAGCGCGGCGTCGATCACATCGTCTCGGTGAATGCCCACATCTGTTCACCTCCCACGGCCGACGGTCGGTTGCCTTCCGAAGCAGCCCACGACCAGCATAGTTGAACTAAGCTCAGGAGAATTGAACTAAGCTCAGGAGGCACGGTGAGAATGGTCATGGCAAGCGCGGGTTTGATGCTCGTCGGCGCGTGCATGCTGATCTTCGTGGTGCTCCACATAGTCGACAGGCGGACGGATCCGGTCGAGCGCACGTTGTCGGAGTACGCACTGAACGACGTCGGCTGGCTGTTCCCGGTCGCGGTGTTCGCCGTCGCGGCGGCAGCCGTGCTGCTCGCGGCAGGTCTGCATCAATTCGCTCCGCGAGCGCCGGCGGCGGCGCTCGTCCTGCTCACCGTGTTCGCGGCGGCGATGACGGTGACGGGTATCGTCCGCACCGATGCGATGGACCCCCGCGCGGACGACGTCGCGATGAGCGCCTCGGGCGGTGTTCATGCCTCGGCCGGGTTCGTGGCGATCGTCTCGTTGTGCGTTGCCGCACCCATGCTCAGCAGCGCGTTGGCCGGCCTTGGCGCGTCACGGATCGGGGCAGAGCTCATCGGTTGGCTGCCGGCGTTCGGCGCGGCGGTCTTCGCCGTGACCGTCGTTGCGCGCGGGCCGATCGAGCGGTTCTCCGGTCGCGTGTCCCTCCACGGCATCGGCGAGCGGTTTGGACTCGGGGGATTCATCATCTGGATCGCGTACGCGACGCTGACGCTGCTGACTGCGAAGACAACGCGCATGTGACCCCGGTGGCCTGGTTCGCCGACCACGACCAAATGCCCATGACGCCGATGTCGGATCTCCTGCCGCTTAAGCGTCGGCCCGGGCTCTTGCGCGCGATGACACGGTCACTGGTTCTCGGGCTGGTCGGATTCGTGGTCGGCGGGTTCGCGGCGGGTTCGTCGTTAGTCGTTGGCGATCACAACACCGCCGCCATCGTCGACCATGCCGGCCAGGCCCAGCAGGACCGGGCACCTGCTCGAGGCCGGGTGCGGGACCGGGAAGGCCACGCTGCCGCTCGCGCGGATGGGTTTCCGGATCACCGCGATCGAACTCGGCAACGCCCTGGCAGCGCAGGCACGCCACCGCCTTCGACCTTGTCTACGCGGCCACCGCCTGGAGATGGGCCATGGCCTGGCGAGCGAGGTCGGCGGCCTGGATACTCCGCCATCGCCCGCTGCTCGAACGCGCCGTCACGCCTAAGCACCCCTAGCGCACCTGGGACGGAGCGGTTACCCGCCTTGATGGGCGGGCCCGGCGGATGTGACGATGAACATCCCCGAGGCCGGAGCGCTCATGGATCGCATGGTTCTGTCGCCGAAGATTCTGCGTCACCTCGACTTCGGTAAGCCGTCCGCCGAGCGGGACATCGGGCGCGGGCTGGAGAAGTACTTCGTGGAGTCGGCGGCGTACCAGCGGGTCAGCTCCGGGGACAAGACCATCGTCCTGGGAAACCGCGGCGCGGGAAAGAGCGCCATCTTCCAGGTCCTGGCGAAACGGGAACGCGACGCCGGCAGCAACGTCATCGAACTCTCTCCCGAGGACTACTCCTACGAGCTCCTGAGCTCCACGATGGCGGCCGAGAACGCCGGCTCGTGGGTGAAGCAGGGAGCCTACGCGGCCGCCTGGAAGTACCTGATCTACGTCCTGGTGATGAAGGAGCTGTCGAAGAAGGGACTGCGGCGCAAGGGGGGCGGGGCGGCCATCCACGAGTACCTGCGCGACAACCACGCCAACAGCCATATGGGCACGCTGTCGCTGCTCATCTCCTACCTCAAGCGGCTGGAGGGCCTCAAGATCGGCCCGGTGGAGGCCGGGCTGCGCACCCAGGCGCTCGATCGGCTCTACAAGCTGGAGGAGATCCACAAGCTGCTGCCCTCGCTGCAGCGGGTGCTGGACGGCAGGCGGGTCGTGGTGCTGGTCGACGAACTCGACCGTGGCTGGGACTCCTCGGAGGACGCCGTGGCGTTCGTGGCCGGGCTGTTCCAGGCCTGTGTCTCGATCAACGGCCTGCACCCGAACCTGCGGGTGTACGTGTCGTTGCGGCAGGAGCTGTACGACGACATCCCGGCTCTCTACGAGGACGCGCAGAAGCACCGGGACCTGCTGGAGACGATCCACTGGTCGGAGGACTCGCTGCTGGAGCTGATCGCCAAGCGGATCCGCTACTCGGCCCGGGAGCAGGGCTACGCGGGCGAGATCCTGGAGCGGGCGGACGACGCCGCCTGCTGGGGCGCGGTCTTCGCCGACTCCTTCAAGTACATGATCGACAGGACGTTGTACCGGCCCCGAGAGATCATCGAGTTCTGCACCGGGACCCTGGAGGCGGCGCGGGACCGGATCGAGAAGCTGCCGGTGCCGTACGAGTCCGTCCGCCGGGCGGAGGACCGGTATTCGGCGGACCGCGCCAAGGACATCGCCGCCGAGTACCGGTTCCAGTATCCGGGCCTGCTGGCGGTGTTCGAGGTGTTCCGCGGGCGCAACCGGACCTTCGGCCGCGACGACCTCGAACTGCTCTGCCTCGAGCTCGCCACCGGTGACGTCCCCACCCCGGGGACCTCGTCCTGGGTGGCGGCCAGGGAGCCGGACCACCTGATCGAGGTGCTGTGGCAGGTCGGGTTCCTGACGGCCCGGCCGATCGGCGGCGACAGCACGTACTTCGGCGTGCACCAGGTGCAGCGGCTCAACCTGACGGCGGTACGCCACTTCCAGGTGCATCCGATGTTCCACGCCTACCTCGGCCTCGCCGACAAGTGACCCACGCGACCACACATGTCGATCCGGCCGTGCGCCGTTCGTATGGAGGGTGAGACGCCGGCACCGTGCCGGCGGCCTGACGCCCGGCACGAACAGGGTCACGAACAGGAGGGAACAGCGATGAAGCAGTACCTGCTCAGTGTCTACCAGCCCGATGGGGATCCCCCTGCGCCCGAGGTCCTCGGGGCGGTGATGCGCGACGTCGAGGCCTGGAACCAGGAGCTCAGGGCGGCCGGCGCGTGGGTCTTCACCGGGGGGCTGCACCTCGCGAGCACGGCGACCGTCGTACGGGTCCAGGACGGCGACACCCTGATCACCGACGGGCCGTACGCCGAGGGCAAGGAGCACATCGGCGGGTTCACCGTCATCAAGGCGCCCGACCTCGACTCCGCCCTCGAGTGGAGCCGCAAGCTCGCCCGGGCGACCACGCTCCCGATCGAGGTGCGGCCTATGCGAGCAGTACCCGAGGATTGAGCTCCGCCATGCCGGACCTCCCCGCGGCGGAGATCGAGGACGTGTTCCGCCGGGAGTACGGCCGGGCGGTGGCCGTCCTGGTCGGCGTCTTCGGTGACATCGGCGTCGCCGAGGAGGCCGTCCAGGACGCCTTCGCCGCGGCCGTGCAACGGTGGCCGTCCGCCGGCCTGCCCGCGAGCCCGGCCGGATGGATCATCACCACCGCCCGCCACCGGGCGATCGACCGGCTCCGCCGGGAGGCGTCCCGCCAGGACCGGCACGCCCAGGCCGCCCTGCTGCACGCCCGTGGCGAACCCGCACAGGAGGGCCCCGTGCGCGATGACCGGCTACGGCTGATCTTCACCTGCGCCCACCCGGCGCTCGCCCCCGGTGCCCAGGTCGCGCTGACGCTGCGACTCCTGGGGGGCCTGACCACCGCGGAGATCGCACGCGCGTTCCTGGTGCCCGAGCCGACCATGGCGCAGCGGCTGGTCAGGGCCAAGGGCAAGATCCGCGACGCGGGGATCCCGTACCGGGTGCCGGCCGAGGCCGACCTCCCCGATCGCCTCCGGGCCGTGCTGGCCGTGGTCTATCTGGTCTTCAACGAGGGCCACACGGCGAGCTCCGGCGGCCGGCTCGTCCGGGCGGACCTCTGCGCCGAGGCCATCCGCCTCGGCCGGCTGCTGGCCGAGCTCATGCCCGACGAACCCGAGGTCATGGGGCTGCTGGCGCTCATGCTGCTCCTGGAGTCGCGCAGGGCCGCCCGCACCACGCCGGGCGGTGACCTCGTGCTGCTGGCCGACCAGGACCGCGGCCGCTGGGATCGCGGTCTCATCGACGAAGGCCACGCCCTCGTGCGGCGGTGCCTGCGGCGCGCCCGGCCGGGCCCGTACCAGCTCCAGGCGGCGATCAACGCCGTGCACGGTGACGCGCCGACGGCGGCCGCCACGGACTGGGGGCAGATCCTGCGGCTCTACGACCAGTTGCTGGCAGTGTCCCCGAGCCCGGTCGTGGCCCTCAACCGCGCGGTGGCGGTGGCCGAGGTGCACGGAGCGGACGCGGCGCTGTCCCTCGTCGACGACCTCGGCCTCGACCGCTACCACCTGTTCCACGCCGTCCGCGCCGAACTGCTGCGTCGCCTGGGCCGCGACGCCGAGGCCGCGCAGGCGTACGACGCCGCGATCGCGCGCACCCGGAACACGGCCGAACGCGACTTCCTGCGGCGCGGCCGGGAGGCGTTCACCCGGCACTGACCGGGCCGGGCGGTTCCGTACCGCCCGGGCCCGAACCGGCGCGGGCCCGAACCGGCGCGGGCCCGAGCCTGCGCGGGCCCGAACCTGCGCGGGCCCGTGGTGAGCGGGAGGCGTCAGGCGACCGGGGTCAGCCGGAAGATCCGCAGCTCGCGGCCCGAGCGCTCCACGTACTTGTCGTACACGGGCCAGACCCGCATCAGCCGCGGCCAGATCTCGGCGCGTTCGGTGCCCTCCAGCAGCCGGGCGGTCACCTGGGTGCTCCGGCCGTGAAAGCTCACCTCCGCGTTCGGCTGCTTGAGCAGGTTGCCGGTCCAGGCGGGGTGCTTCTCCCGGCCGAAGTTGCTGCCCACCACGATCCAGCCGCCGTCCGGCTCCGGCATGCAGGCCAGCGGGGCCTGCCGGGGCTCGCCGCTGACCGCACCGGTGGTGGTCAGCAGCAGGCTCGGCACCAGTGACTGGCCGAGCAGGAACCGGCCGCCGGAGAGCCGGTGCAGCGCCTTGTCCAGCGGCGGCACGATCTTCGGCCCGACCTTGGCGAACCAGGCGGACCCGGAGATCCGCTGGAAGAGCGGTCCCATCGTGCGCTGCATCATGGTGGGGCCGCGGACGTCGCTCATCTGTCTACTCCTCGGTTGGGTGCGGGGCCAGGCGGCCCGCCTTGCCGGGGGCCAGGTGGCCCGCCGTCACGAGCCAGCGCAGGGTGTCGGTCAGGGTCTGCTCGACCGGCCGGAGCGTCAGCCCGAGGGCGTCCAGCATCGGGCGATCGTCGGTGCGGACCAAGGTGGTCATCATCTCGGCCGCGTCCCGGGTGAGCGGGAAGTCGAAGCTCTTGATCCGCTTGGCGGCGTCCAGCAGCGAGCCGAGCCCGAGCATCAGCCGGCCCGGCACCCGAACCCGGCGGCACCTGCGGCCGGTGAGGGCGTCGCACTGGTCGGCGAGCTCGGACCAGGTCAGGAAATGGCCGCCGAGCAGCCAGCGGCGCGGCCCCTGACCTGCCACGACGGCCCGGCAGAGCGCCTCGGCGAGGTCGCGGACGTCCAGCACCGAGCAGCCGCCCCGGGGCATCGGCCAGAGCTGACCGAGCCCGGCGGCGAGGCCCTCGTTCAGCGCGTCCAGGGCCGGCTGGTGCGGCCCGCACAGGCCGCCCGGATAGACGACCGTGATGGGCGCCCCCTGGTCCTGCAGGTCCCGTACGTACCGCTCGGCGGCCAGCTTGGAGCGGCCGTAGTCCGTGCGCGGGCTCGCCAGCGGGCCGTCCACGGTGATCACCGGGGCGCGCGGTGGCACGAAGACCCCCATCGTCGAGATGTGGATCACAGGGTCGAGCCCCCGGGCCACCGCGCCGCCGACGACGTTGCGGGTGCCGGTGACGTTGGTCTCGACCAGGCCGCCCGGCCCGCCGGTCGCACCCCCGGTGATGCCGATCGCGGCGGCGGCGTGCACCGCGGCGTCGCAGCCGTCCAGGCCCCGGCCGACCGCCGCCGGATCGAGCATGTCCCCGGGGACGAACTCCACCGTGTCGGCCCGCACTCCGAGCGCGGCGAGCGCCTTGGCCGCCTTGCCCGGGTCGCGCACCAGAGCCCGGGGCCGATGGCCGGCGGCGAGGAGCGCCGCGACGGTGTACGACCCGACGAAGCCCGAGGCCCCTGTCACCATGACACGCATGTGCACAAACTAGCGCTTGGTAGCCTCGCCTGGACGGTTTTCCGCGCTCTATCCTGCCCTTCCTCGTCGTGTCCCGCCGCGTTCTCGCGCCGGGCGCCGACGGCGACCGGGAGGCCCGCTCGGCGACCGCGGGCGGAGATCGGATTCCACCCTGACGGCTCCGGGCCCGTACGGTGGTGCGCCGTGTCTCCTCCTCTGCGTGTCCCGGCCCCTCAGGCGGGCCCCCGATGAGCCACCCGGAGAGCTTCGACGACGTGCTCGTCGGTGAGGCCGTGCTCGGCGTCTACCGGCAGATGTTCGCCGCGCTGGCCCGCGACAGCGGTGCCGTGGTCGACGACCCCGAGATGGTGGACGTCGCCGAGACCCTGCTGGCCGCGTTCGCCGACGCCGGCGAGGACGGGCTCGGCCACGAGCAGATGCGGTACGTCTGCCGCCGCTACCCGGCCGAGGTGTTCGAGAACCGGCTGCGGGTGCTCAAGGGGCTGGGCGCCGTCCGCGAGGTCTTCCCCAAGCCCAACCAGCTGCGCTACCGGGCGTCGTTCACCAGCGTGGTCGGGCTGATGTTCGTCCGGCGGATGATGCTGGACGGCGGCCAGTCGGAGATGCACCGGCTGCTGGCCCTGGAGCAGCTCAACGCCACCGACCCGCGGATGACCGCCGCCCAGGCCCGCGGCGGCGCCGAAGGGCTGGCCCGGGCGTTCCGGCTGTGGAGCGTCGAACTGCTCACCCTGGCCAACGGGACGATCGAGGAGCTGCGCGAGCAGGCCCCCAAGCTCTGGGGCACCAGCGACATCATCGAGCGGGCCGAGCATCTGCACGGGGCCATCCTGCGGCGCTGGCCGCAGCTGGACCGCACCTGCACCGAGCTGCGGGCGGCGATCTACGCCTATGGCGACGCCTCCCGCCGGGCGGCGGCCCGGCTGACCGACTCGGCGGGCACCACGCGGAACCTCACCCTGCTGCCCCCGGAGACCTGGCGGACCTTCGCCCGGACGGCCTCGCGCGAGCGGCTCGCGGCCGTGCTCGACGGTTTCGTGTTCGACGCGCCGGCGCCCTGGCACGATCCCGCCGCGATCGTGACGGCGGTCGAGGAGGGGCCGCGGACGACGCCGCCCCGGCCGGCCCCGCCACGCGCCGCGCAGCCAGACCCGGGGCTCTCCGAGGACACCGGCCGCGCCGACGAGTCGGTGGAACGGCTGCGCGCGGTCGCCGAGCAGGTGCTGCGCGGCGGCCGGGCCGTCGCGATGGCCGACGTGCTCGGCGGCGCGGGCGACTGGGCGACCGGGCGCCGGGTGCTCGCCGATCTGGCCGCCGCCCACCTGCATCCCGACCTGCCCTACCGGCTGGTCTGGTCCGACGAGCTCGCCGTCCGCCCGGACGGCGCTCCCACCTGGCTGTCGTCCGGCCGCTTCGAGCGAACCCCCGACCCCTCCACCCCACCCCCCGATCCCCCTGACCCTTCCGTGATCATGCAATCAATCGACGAACGATTGCGTGATCACGGAGGGGAGGCCGGGGGCGGGGGAGTCGCGGGCGGGGGAATCGGGGGGGCGGGATGAGTGTCGATCCGGGGGTGCTGGCGCGGGCCAGGGCGCGGGTCCGGGGGCCGGTCGCCCTCTCGCCGGCCGATCCCACGCCCGCCGGGATGGGCCGCGCGCCCGACGGCGCGCGGGTCTGGCTGCTGCCCTCCTGGCCGGACGGCGCCACCCCGGCGCTGCTCGAGGAGTACCAGATCGGCGGCTTCCCGCTGGACCGGCCGGGTCAGGTCCGCCGGGTGTTCGCCGCCGCCCTGCGGTGCTGCTGGGACGAGCCGGACGGCGCGCCCTGGCCGGGCCGTACGGCGCCGATCCCGGCGGCCCTGGAGGTCTACGCGTCCATGTCCCGGGGCGATCCCGGCCTGATGCGCCGGTGGGCGCTCGGAGAGCTGCGCCGGCTCGCGGACACCGGCTGGCTGCTGCTCGACGAGGAGGCCGGGAGCATGCGGCTCGGCCCCCGGGTCGCGACGTGGCCGCACGAGAGCCTCGGCTCCCTCCGCGACCTGGTCCGCCGGCTTCCGCACCCACCCGCGGAGCCCGGGCGCACCTCCGGCCACGGAGCGACCAGTGAGCGGTGAGCCGTCCCCGGGCACCGACCTGTACGAGGCGGTGCTGCGGCCGTACGACGAGAAGCGGCGGGCCCAGCTGGTCGCGGCCTTCATGGCGGTCGAGTACGCGGCCGAACCGGTCCCGGAGGCCGGCTTCCCGGCGCTGCGCGAACCCGCCCAGCGCCGGGTGGTCGAGGAGATGCTGGCGCTGGGCGGCCGGACCCTCATCCGCGGCGGCACCTCCTGGATCTCCGGCTACCGCGACGACGTGGCCCGGGAGCTGGCGGCCGACCCGGACTGCGTACCTCCCGAGGAGGACCGGGCGGTGCTCACCCTGATCCTCGTCCACTCGGTGGCGATCCCGCGGGCCGAGGGCCTGCTCGCCGACGACACCTGGCTGTCCCCGCATCCGGCGCCCGTCGAGGAGCTGCGCAGGAGGTCACAGCTCACGGTCGGCGAGCTGGAGTCGGCGCTGCGCCGGTTGCGCGCCGCGGGACTGGTGGCGCACGTGCGGGCGGGGGGCACGAGCGCCGACCCGGCCACCGAGACCACCGGCGGATACGTCCCCGGACCGCAGTTCCACCGGCTCACCGAGGCGGCCCGGCGGCGGCTGCAGGAGGAGCTGATCCTGGCCGCCGGACCCGACTCACCGCTCGCCGCCGCCGTACGGGCCCGCCGCCGCGACCGGCGAACCGACCGGGCGGACCGTACCGACCGGCCGGAACGTACCGACCGGCCGGAACGGACGGCCCGGCCCACCAAGGGGGACACATGACCAGCACGCCACTGCTCGGGGTCGAGGACAGGGTCGACGTCGTCGGCGACCGGACGCTCATCGCCGTGCAGGCCGTCAACATCTCCCGGCTGTCCACCCACCCGGTGCCGACGGTCCCCGGGACGCTGATCGTGGTGGCGGGGCAGGGCCCGAAGGACTCCAACGGAGCCGGGAAGTCGTCGTTCATCGCGGCGATCACCGCGCTGCTCGGGGACGAGCAGTGGCGGTTCGCCTCCGGCGCGCGGGCCGTCGCCGAGCTGCTGTTCAACGCGGAGCTGGCCGCACAGGGCGACCAGCAGTGGGCCAGCGCGGCGCACGGCTACATCGTCGGGGTCTTCGCCGACCCGGAGGCCGCGGACACCGAGGCCTCGGCGCTGACGGTGTGGCTGCGGGTCAACGTGGACGCCCCGCATCTGGAGATCCGCTGGCGGACCGGCGTCCACCTGGCCTCGGCGCCCTCCGAGGCCGAGCGGGTGGCCCTGGCCGACACGCTCTGGGCGGCGCTGCCCCGGTCCGCGGGCCGCCGCGACCTGGTCGCCAAGGACCTCGGCCGGGTGCTGTACGGCGACCGGATCCGCTGCGTGTCGTTCCTGTCCACCTCGGTGCGGACCAAGGTCGCCACCAACCTGCTGTCGCAGCCGCTCAACGAGATCAGCCCGGAGCGGATCTTCAGTGCCATCGCCGCGCTGACCGGCCTCGACCGGGAGCTCGAGGCCGAGCGCAAGGCCCGCGGCGAGGAGCACCGCGAGCGCGCCAAGGCGGCCCAGGCCGGCCTGCGGCTGACCGAATGGGAGAGCGAGGCCGAGTCGCTGCTGAAGACCTTCGACCGCCGGGACCGGGCGCGTGCGGAGGTGGCCGAGGCACAGCGCCACTGGCGCACCCGGCAGGCCCGGCGGCTGGTCGACGCCGCCGAGCGGGAGGCCGCGCACGCCGCGGAGCAGCAGCGGCTGCGGGCCGAGGAGCAGGAGACCGTCGCCGCGATCCGGGCGGTCGAGGCGGAGATGGAGCAGCTCACCGACGGCGCGCTGGACGACCAGCTCGCCGAGGCGGGCGCGGCCCTGGCGGACCTCAAGGGGCAGGCGGAGAAGCTCGGCGAGGACAAGGCCGTCGACCGGAACCGGCTGGAGGAGCTCCGGCACCGGGTCGCCGCGCTGGAGGACCGCCGCCGGGAGGCGGACGGGCGGGATGTGCCCGCCGCCGAGAAGGAGATCACGGACGCGGAGGGCCGCCGCGACGAGGCGCAGCAGGCCGTCGGGCTGGCCATGGGCCGGGTGGCGCAGGCCGAGCGGGACCTCGCCGCCGCCGAGGCCGGTGAGAGCAGCGCCCAGGTGCAGATCCGTACTCTGGCCGCCGCCGGGATCGCCGCGGCCGGACTGCTCGACAGCGTCGACCTCGACGCGGCCGTGCGGGACCGCTGGGAGACCGCGCTGTGGCCGTACCGCGAGGCCGTGGTCGTCGCCGCGGGGGACGTCGAGGCGGCCGTCTCCGCACTCCGGGCGCTCCCCGGTTCGATGATCGTGCCCGCCGGCCGCGAGCTCACGGGCGACGCCGGCACGCCGGGTTCCGCCCGGCCGTCCCGGCCCGGGTCACAAGCCGGGTCCCGGCCCGCGGGTGCGGAGGAGGTCGCGGAGGGGGTGCGGTGCCGGCTGGCGCTGGAGGGGTTCTTCGCCGCGCTGGGCGGCCCCGACGGCACCGGCGTCGTGGTGGTGGGCGGCTTCGCCGAGCCGGTGACGGGCCGGGTGGCCCGCGTGCAGGCGGCCCGGACGGCGCTCACGGCCGCGCAGGACGCGTTGGAGCAGGCCCGGCGGCGGGCCGCGGACGCGGCCTCGGACGTGGCGCTCGCCGGGCGGCGGCTGGCCGGGGCGCGGGCCGGCGAGCAGCTCACCGAGCTGCGCGAGCGGATGAGCGGCCTGCGCGAGCACCTCGAACGGCTGGCCGGCACCGAGTCGCGGCTCGGCCCGAAGCTGGGCGCGGCCGAGCAGGCCGTGCGCCGGCTGCAGGCCAGGGCCGACACCCGGGCCCTGGAGATCGACCGGCTGCGCGGGCGCCGCGAGACCCACCAGCGGATCCGCGACAGGGTGCGGGAGCAGACGGCCGAGCTCGCCGATCGCCGGGCCGCCCTCGGGCTCGACCGGCTCCAGGACGAGTGGGGCGGCTCCGCCGAGGGCGCCGCGGAGTGGCTGCTCGCCCTCTCCGGCGACGAACGGTCCTGGACCCCGGACGAGTGGTGGCACTCGGCCGAGAAGCACCTCGGTGAGGCGATGCGCCGCGTGTTCCCGGACGGCGCCGCCGACGAGGACCTGCCGGAGGAGCTGCGCTTCCTGCTGGCGGAGCGGCTCGACGGCGAGGGCCGGCGCACCGAGCGCGAGCAGGCCACCTTCGCCCGTCTCGCGCAGGGCCTGCACGGCTACCTGCGCCGGCAGGAGGACTACGAGAGACACCAGCGCCGGCAGATCGAGAGCCAGCTGACCGGCCGCCGTGCCGACCTGGAGAAGGCGCAGAAGGGGGCGGGCGAAGCCGCGGGCGCGGCGGCCGCGCATCGCGCCGCGCTCACCGCGGCGATCCGGACCCGGCTGCAGGCGGTGTCGGACGAGTTCGAGCGGCTCGACCTGGCCTACGGGGGATACGGCGCGACGCTCGACTTCCCGACGCCCGAGCCCCCCGGCGACCCGGAGCAGGAGTGGCGCTGGCGGGTGGTGCCCCGGTGGCGGCGTTCGGACGGCCAGCGTTACGTGCCGTACAACCGGCGGGCCAACACGGCGCTCATGGACGAGAAGGCGGTGAAGCTGGTCTGCGCGGCGGCGCTGGCCAGCTCCGGTGGCGGGCGCCTGTGCCTGGTGCTGGACGAGCTGGGCCGCAACCTGGGCAAGGAGCATCGCAAGGAGGCGGTCGCGCTGTTCCGGCAGATCGGCGAGACGCACGGCATCACCGTGATCGGTGCCCTGCAGGACGACATGGAGCCGTACGCGATCGACGCGTGCGGGCAGTACGTCAAGCTGCGCCGCTCGTCGGACACCATGGCCTACAACGAACCGCCGGTGGTCGTCGGCTACGACGAGCACGCCGACCGGGTCCGGGCGCTGACCAAGTGGATCAGCGACACGCGCCCCTCGCCCCTGCCCGCCGGGGCGGGAGCGGAGCGGGGACCGGGCGCCGGCCGATCTGGCCCCGGGACCGCCGAAGATGACCGATCGCGGGACGCCGGAGGGTGACGAGTGCGAGACTCAGAGTGACCGGACAGGAGGTCACCGAGCCAGCCCTGGGTACATGAGAACCGAGAAGCTACGCACCAATCTGCCCGCCGAGCCCAACGACTTCGTCGGCCGTGAGCGCGACGTGACGGACCTGTGCCGTCTCCTGGCCACCGCCCGGGCCGTCACGCTGTGCGGCCCCGGCGGCATCGGCAAGACCCGGCTCTCCCTGCGGGTGGCCGCCGAGCTGGCCGGTGACTGCCCGGACGGAGCCTGGTTCGTCGAGCTGGGGGAGGTCTCCCGCGGCGGCGGGCCGGGCACCGAGCCGGACACCGACCCGGTCACCTGGCGGGTGGCGGTGACCCTGGGGCTCGCCGAGGAGCACGGCCGCGGGCTGCAGGACGTCGTGGTCGACGCCCTGCGGGCCCGGCGGATGCTCATCGTGCTGGACAACTGCGAACACCTCGTGGAGGCCTCCGCGCGGCTGTGCCGGCTGTTGCTCGCGCGCTGCCCGGGCCTGCGGATCCTGGCCACCAGCCGGGAACCACTGCGCGTGCCGGGAGAGCACGTGCGGCGGGTGCCGCCGCTCACGTGCCCGCCCGTGCACGGTCCCGCCGCCGATCCGCCGGCCGTCCCGGCGCACCTGCTCCGGCACGAGGCCGTACGGCTGTTCGTCGTGCGCGCGGCGGCCGCCCGCCCGGGATACCGCCTGACCGCGGAGGACGCCGCCGCGGTGGCACAGGTGTGCCGGGAGCTGGACGGGCTGCCGCTGGCGATCGAGCTGGCCGCGGCCCGGATCCGGGTGCTGTCGGTGCGGCAGATAGCCGACCGGCTCGCCGACCGGTTCCGCCTGCTCGGCGCCGGCGACCGTACGGCTCCGTCCCGGCACCAGACCCTGCGCTCGGCCATCGACTGGAGCCATGACCTGCTCAGCGTTCCCGAGCAGGTGCTGCTGCGGCGGTTGTCGGTGTTCGCCGGGTGGACGCTCGACCACGCCGAGCGGGTCTGTCCCGGGGCGGCGGCGGATCCGCTGGCTCCGGAGGACGTCCTGGATCTGCTCACCGCGCTGGTGGACAAGTCGCTGGTGGCGGTCGACCGGGAGGTGGCGGGGGAGACGCGGTTCCGGCTGCCGGAGAGCATCCGCGGCTACGCGGCCGAGCGCCTGGCGGCAGCCGGGGAACAGGAGGCGCTGCGCACCCGGCACCGCGACCACCTGCTGGAGGCCGCCGAGTACGAGGCCGAGATCGCCTTCGCCCGGCGGCCCGCGCGGTGGCGGACCCGGGTCGAGTTGTTCTACCGGCACGACCACGAGCTGGACAACGTGCGGGCCGCGATCGGCTGGTGCCTGGAACGCGGCGACATCGAGCAGGGCCTGCGGATCTGCACGGCACTGCGCTGCTACTGGATCGCCCGGGGCTACTACGCCGAGTGGAACGAGCTGACCGCCCGGCTGCTCGACCGGGCCGAGGGCGTGTCGGCGGGGATCCGCGGCGCGGTGCTGGTCGGCCACGCCCAGTTCGCCATGGAGCAGCGGGACTACGAGCGGGCGCGCGAGTGCGCGGCGGAGGGGCTGACGCATGCCCGGGCGGGGGGCGACGACGCCATGGTCGCCGCGGGCCTGGACGTGCTGGCCCAGACCGAGGTGCTGGCCGGCCGCTACCGCGAGGCCGCGGCGCTGCTCGACGAGGAGCTCGCCATCGCCCGCGGCACGGGCGACCGGTGGACCGAGGGACTGTCGCTCATCACCCGTGGCTCGCTGCTGGCGCAGCGGGAGCGGCCGGGCGAGGCCCAGCGGATGTACGAGGCGGCGCTGCGGGTGTTCCGTGAGATCCAGCAGCTGTGGGGGGTGGCGCGGACCCTGGTACGGCTCGGCCGGCTGGCCGGATCACGCGGGGAGCCCGTCGCCGCGCAGGCGTACTACGAGGAGGCCCTGCCCATCCTCCGGGAGATCGAGGCCTGGCCGGAGATCGCCCGCTGCCTGGCCGGCATCGGGCAGGTCGCGCTCGAACGCGGTGACGTGAGCGGCGCCCGGGAGGCCCTGACCGAGAGCCTCACGCTGGGCCGCTCGATCGGGATGCGGCTCGGGCTCGCGCGGGGACTGGAGGCGTTCGCCGCCCTCATCGAGCGTGAGGGCGACGGTCACCGGGCCGTGCGCCTGCGCGGCGCGGCGGCGGCGCTGCGGGAGACGGCCGGCGCGGGCCCGGTGCCCACGCCCCGGCTGGAACGGCCCCCCGGCCCCCCGCCCCGCGGGGGGCCGCACGCCCGGCTGTGGGCCGAGGGCCTGGCCATGACCGCCCACGACGCGGTGGCATACGCACTGGAGACGCCCGCCCCGTCCGGCCCCGCTGGGTCCCCCGGTCCTGCCGCCTCGGGTGCCGCCGTTTCCGGTCCCGGCCCGTCCGATCCCGCCGCGTCCGGTGCCGGTACGTTCAAGCCTGCCGCGTCCGGTGCCGCCGTGCCGGGTTCGCGGTGCCCGGCCGCTCCGGTCGCAAGCCTGACGCCGCGCGAGCGGCAGGTCGCCGCGATGATCGCGCGAGGGCTCAGCAACCGGGGCGTCGCGGATGAGCTGGTGATCAGCCCGGCCACGGTCGCACGGCACGTCACCAACATCCTCACCAAGCTGGGATTCACCTCGCGGGTGCAGATCGCCGCCTGGTCGATCGAGCACGACCGCCCGGGCTCCTGAGTCTCCCCGCGGACCATGTGTACACACCTGGACGGGGTGACGCGCCCGCACGGATGCGCCGCCGAATACGACGGGAAATGGCTAGATCGGCGCATGTACTCCCGGGCGGGGCTCCGTAGCCTCGCAACATGATCCCCTCAGCGGCACCGGTCCCCGGGGTGAACGTAGCCCAGGCCCTCTTCGGCGAACGCCGCAGATCCGGCCCCGCGCTGGTCGATGCCACCTCCGGGCGCACCCTGACGCACGAGGAGCTGGCCACGGCGGTCTGGTCGGTGGCCGGTGGGCTCGTCCGGGAAGGGCTGGGGACCGGCGCGGTCGTGGCCCTCCACCTGCCGGACAGCCCGGAGTTCGCGGTCGCGGCGTACGGGGTGATGGCCGCCGGAGCCGTGCTGACCCCGGTGCGGCCCACGGTCACCGCCGAGGCGATGGCGCACCAGCTGCTGCGGACCGGGGCCCGCGCCATCGTCACCTGGCCGGTGCTGCTCGACATCGCGCTCCAGGCGGCCAAGTCGACGGGCGTGGAGCGGATCTTCTGCTTCGGCGCGGAGCCCGACGTCGAGCCGTTCTCCCGGCTGCGTTCGGCGGGGCCGCCCGCCGAGCCGCCCACCGGCGCACCGGCGCTGATCCCCTACACCCGGGGCACGACCGGGCCGCCCAAGGGGGTCCTGCTCACCCACCGCAACCTGCTCGCGGGAATGCTCCCGGTGGTGAACGCCGGCATGATCAGCGGATCCGACACCGTGCTGTCGGCGATCCCGTTCGCCGACGTCGCCGCGATGACCGGCGCGCTCGGCCCGGCCCTGGAGACGGGGGCCGTGGTCGTCACCCGCGCCGGCAGCGGACGCCACGACCTGCTGCGCACCCTCCAGGACCACCGGGTGACCGTCGCCCTGCTCACCCCCGAGCTGGTGGAGGTCATGACGCACGAGGAGACGGTGCGCCGCTACAACCTGCGGTCACTGCGGTCGGTCATCTCCACCGGGGGCCCGCTGCGGCCGGAGGTCGCCCGTGCCTGCTCGACGCTGTTGCGCTGCCCGGTGCGGCAGGCGTACGGGCTGGCCGAGGCGGCGGGGCTGACCCACCTCAACCTGCGCGCCGCCGAGGAGGGCACCCTGGACTCGGTGGGCTCGGGGCTGGCCTGGACCGGCTGGCGGATCGTCGACCCGGCCGGCACCGACATGCCGTCCTACCGGCCGGGCGAGCTGAGGATCCGCGGTCCCATGGTGAGCGGCGGGTACGTCGGGGACCGGCGGCTGCCGTCGTGGCTGCCCACCGGGGACGCCGCCTTCGCCGACGAGCACGGCCGGGTCTACATCATGGGCCGGATAACCGAGGTGGACGCGGAACCGCCCAGCGGCCCCGACAACGTGCTGGCGGCGCATCCCGCGGTGGCCGAGGCCGTGGTGGTGGCCGTCCCCGATCCGGGGCTCGGCCTCGTGCCGCACGCCTTCGTGGTGCTGCGGGCCGAGGCCTCCACCGCCGAGCTGCTGACCTACGTCAACGCCCACGTGGAGCCGTACGGGCAGGTCCACGCGGTCCACGTCACCGAGGTCATCCCGCGATCGTCCAGCGGGCGGATCTTGCGCCGCGCGCTGATAGAGCGAGCGCATCTGTCACCCGGCGAGGGGCGGTGACAGCGGCGCCGGCCCGGACGGCGGGGCCTGGGCGGCCACCCGGGCCCCGCCTCGCCGCCGGTCGCCGGGCGAGCCGATACGCCCCCGGAGCTCACGGAAAGTCACTGCCACGATCAACAGCACTGACAGCACACGATGGTTGAGCGCAAGTGCCCTTGGTCATCTGCCGGTCGCGGCTCCCGCGCTCTGACTCGGACTCACTTGATGAAAACCGCCCGCGCAATCTCATCGGGGACGGCGCTCGCCTCCGCGACGAGTTTCCCGTCGGCGGACCAGATGCCCGAACGGCCGGACGTGCGGTCGAAGCCGCCACCGGTCGGACCTGCGAAGGCCGCCGTGGCGACCCATACGCCGTGGTCGGCGGCGACCCGGCGGGCGCGCTCGCCGTGGACCTCAGCCTCGTGATCGGCGTGGACAACCCCAGCCACGTACCCGTCGATGCCCAGCGCGGCCGTCTTCGCGGCGTGCTCGGGGATACCCGTGTCGCGGCAGACGGCAAGCCCCAGCCGCCGCCCGTCCACTACGATCACGGCGGGCTCCCCAGGCACAAAGTGAGCGGCCTCGCTGCCGTGGAGGTACACCTTCCCATAAGCCACGCGCGCGCCGTCTCCCTCCACAGCCAGGATGCCGATGCGCGGACCCGGCACAGGCGCGCCGACCAGGGCAAGCGTCCCGGTCTCGGCACATGCGGCGACGATCGGAGCCAGCCGTTCATCGTCCGGAACGACCGGCACCGCGTCCAGCTCGTATCCCGTCAGCGACATCTCGGGGAAGACCACCACCCTCGCGTCCGCCGCCCGAACGGCCTCCGCGTGAGCCACCGCGTTGGCCGTCACGTCGTAAGCGGTGCACCTCGGCTGCGCCACCGCGATGCTCAACGGCTGCTCCACCCCGAACTCCCCTCATGGAATCGCGCGATCAGCCTACAGAGCGGCCACCCAGCGAGCCGTTGCGCACCTGCCGCAGAAGCCGGCCGTCGTTCCACCAGCACATCACCGCTTGCCCGGACTCAACGCTGCCCAGTCCGTCACCTAGTTTTGTTCGCGGGAACTGATCGCGCTTGCTCGTGAGTTTTGACCGCACTTGGTGGCCGTAAGCATGATCGATGTTCGCGAGAAGTGACCGCACTTTGGTAGTGGAGGTCTGCGGGTGTCGGCGTACTGCTTGGGCTGCAGAGGCAAGTACGGATACCCGTACCTGGTTCTGTACTGGAAGCGGTCCGCCGACAGCGGGCCCGGACGGCCGGCGCAGGGTGAGCGCACACCGATCACCGCTCGGCGTCAGGCCGGCCGAGCGGTGATCGTGCGGGGGTCAGGACCCCGGGCGGGGGATGGACTTGTACTCGAGGTAGGCGGTCAGGCCCTCGGGACCGAGCTCCCGCCCGAGGCCGCTGTTCTTGTAGCCGCCGAACGGGGTGTTGGCGTCGAGGCTGTAGAGGTTGACGCCACAGCTTCCGGTACGGATCCGGCGGGCCACCTCGATGCCGTGCGCGACGTCGGCGGTCCAGACGGAGCCGCCCAGACCGTAGTCGCTGTCATTGGCGATCTTGATGGCGTCGTCCTCGTCGTCGTAGGACAGCAGGGCCAGCACCGGGCCGAAGATCTCCTCCCGGGCGATGCGCATGTCGTTGGTGACGTTGCCGAACACCGTCGGCGCGACGTACCAGCCGCGGTCGTGCGGCCGGTCGAGACCACCAGCGATGATCTTCGCGCCCTCGTCCTGGCCGATCCTGATGTAGCCCTCGACCCGGTCCTGCTGGCGCTTGGCGACCAGCGGGCCGATCTCGGTCGCGTAGTCGGCGGGATCGCCCACGGTGAGCCCGCTCACCATGGCGGCCAGGGCCTCGGCGACCTCGTCGTAGCGGCTGCGCGGTGCCAGGATCCGGGTCTGCGCGGCACAGGCCTGGCCGTTGTTCATCAGCGAGGCGAGCTTGAAACCCTCGATGGTGGTGGCCAGGTCGGCGTCCTCGAGGATGATCGCCGCGGACTTGCCGCCGAGCTCCAGCGTCACCCGCTTGAGCTGCTCGCCGCAGACGGCGCCGATCTTCCGGCCGGCCGCGGTCGAGCCGGTGAACGACACCTTGTCGACGCCGGGATGCCGGACCAGGTGCTCACCGACCTCCCGTCCCGCCGTCACGATGTTGACGACCCCGTCCGGGATCCCCGCCTCTTTGATCCATTCGGCCAGGAGGTAGGTGTCCAGCGGGGTCTCGGGTGAGGGCTTGGCGACCATCGTGCAGCCCGCGATCAGAGCCGGGGCGAGCTTCAGCATCAGGGTGAACTGGGGGACGTTCCACGGCACGATGGCCGCCACGACGCCGACCGGCTCCGTGGTCACGGTCACCGGTCCCAGCATTCCCTGGCGCTCCTCCTCCCACGTGTAGGTGCCGGCCAGGTCCACGTAGTACTGCAGGACCATCTGCGGGATCGCGGCCTGGCCGAAGATGGAGAAGAGCGCGGGCGATCCCATCTCCGCGGTGACCAGCTCGGCCATGTCGTTCTGCCGCTCGGCATAGATCGCGGCCAGCCGGCCCAGGATCTCGGCGCGCTCGGCCGGCGTCATCCGCGGCCAGGGGCCGTGGTCGAAGGCCTGCCGGGCTGCCGCGACGGCCTTGTCGATGTCGGCCTCGGTGCCCTCGGGCACCCGTCCGATGACCTCTTCGGTGTGCGGGGAGATGACGTCGATGGTGGCCGTGCCCGCCGGGGCGACCCAGTCGCCGCCGATGAAGAGCCGATCATGCTCGCGCATGTTGTTCCTCCTGCCCGGGGTGAAACGCCGGAGGTGGTGACCGAATGCTTGCTTGGTTGACACTCTCTCACGAGGCCGGTGGTGGTCCACAAGAGCCTCCCCCTCGGGGATGCGTCACGTTCCGGGCAGGTCAGGTGCACGCCCGCTGCACGACGGCGCGGCGCCGGCTCAGCGGTGGAGCGCGAGTCCCTTCATCGTCTTGTCGACGGCGTTGCGGGGACCGTACACGGCGAGCCCGGCGAACCGCAGCTTCTCGGCGGCGAGCACCACCGCGCGATTGTCGGCGTCGTTGTCGGTGGTGAACAGCTCGTCGGTGTAGACGGCGGTCGCCAGCCCCCGGGACAGTGCCTGGGCGTGCACCCGGTCCAGCGCCTCGGAGTCCGCGCCGAACACCAGTACCGGCTGGCGGAACATGGGCAGGTAGCGGTTGCCGGCGGCGTCCTCGTACGGTTCCCCGAGGAGCTCGGGGAACCGCTGGGGCAGGCCGCTGACGAGGAAGGCGGTCACGTTCAGCCGCTGCCAGCCGGCCAGGTCGTCCCGGACGGCAACGGCGATCTTGGTGTCGAAGCGCATGCGGCCAGCCTGCGGGCGGCGCGGATCGCGTGTCTTGAACGCTCGTGCGCGAGACTGGGGGCGTGCGCGAGTGGGTGCGGTACTGGCGGGCGGACGACCGTCCGCTGGAGGCCATGCACGCCCACTTCGAACGGCACACCTACCACCGCCACAGCCACGAGGGGTACTCCTTCGGGGTCACCGACGCCGGGGTCCAGGCGTTCACCTGCCGGGGCGGCTCGCACACGAGCGCGGCGGGCATGGTGATGGCCTTCAACCCCGACGATCCGCACGACGGCGGCCCGGTCGACGAGTCCGGGTTCACCTACCGCATCGTCCACATCGGTGCCGGCCTGGTCGCCGACGTGCTCCGTGACGTCGCCGGACGGCCCGCCGGGCTGCCGTTGTTCGCCGACCCGGTGGTGCACGACCCGGTGCTGGCCGCCGCGCTGCGCCGGCTGCACGCCTCCCTCGGCGGCGCTCCGCCCGCACCGGGCGGGCCGGTGCCGGATGAGGGCGTGCGGTACGGCGCGGTGCGGCACGGGCTGGTGCAGGACGAGCTGCTCGTCGCGGTGGTGACGGCCATGGTGCGGCGGGGCGCGACCCGGCCGGTCGCCGTGGCGGCTCCGGTGGGGGAGCGGGTGATCGCGCAGCGGGTGCGCGCCCTGCTCGAGGAGGGCTTCGCCGGTCACGTCACCGCGGGCGACGTGGCGGCCGCGGCCGGGACGAGCCGGTTCGCGGCCTACCGGTCCTTCCGGCGCGTCCACGGCATGGCGCCCAGCGACTACCAGCGCCAGCTACGGCTCCGCGCCGCGCGCCGGCTGCTGGTCCGCGGGCACCGGATCGCCGACGTGGCGAGCGCGGTCGGGTTCGCCGACCAGAGCCACCTGACCCGCTGGTTCGTGCGCTACTACGGCATCACGCCCGGCGCCTTCCGCTGAGCATGGGCCGGTCGCCCGGTCACCTGCCGCGCAGAATCAGCCTCCGCTGCTGGTAGTCCACGGTGACGCGGCCGAACCGGCGGAGCTCGTCGGAGCCGAGGAGCCCGGCGATGTTGGGGTCGCCCATGTTGATGACGGTCAGCGAGCGGCTGCTGAGCGGCTGCCCGCCGAGCGACCAGCTGCGGATCCGGACGACGGGCACGGTGGCCCGCCCGGTCACCCCCTGGATGCGGGCGGTCTGCCCGGTGCGGGGGAGCTTCAGCCGGCGCATGAGGGACCGGTCCAGGGTGGAGGTGGACGCGCCGGTGTCCAGGATGAACTGGAAGGGGCCGCGGCCGTTGACCTTGATGGGCACCATGACCAGGGTCGCCCCGTTGTCGACGGTGACCCGGATGGGGATCGACGTCCCGCCTCCGGCGGGACGGGTGGCCCGCACGCCCGAGTACTTGGGGGACTTCCGGGGAGCGGGGGTCAGCGACTCCTTCAGGGACTCCTGCGCCGGCGCGGCTCCCGCCCGGGGCCCGAACGCGCAGCCGCCCAGCCCCAGCACCAGAGCGCCTGCCAGCGCAGATGTGACCCAGAGTGCCTTGATCGCTACCACCGCCACCCGATTGGAACGACGTCCCGGACCTTACCGGCTATCCCTACATACGTCCCGGGCATGGCCGACCGTTCAGCCGGCCGCCGGTCTCCTGTGCCCGATGCGTCCCGGCGGGCACCGGTCATCCTCCCTCAGCGCAGGAGATGGGCGTTGGGTTCGCGGGCGCGGCCGGCCAGGTCGGGGAGCTCGATGACCTCCGTCCCGGCGGCGCGCAGCTGCTCGGTGCCGTCACCGTCGACGAACAGCGCCGGCTCACGCCAGGCGTAGACCACCCGGGGGATGCCCGCGGCCACGATCAGCCGGGCGCACGGCTCCGGCCGGGACGCGCGCCTGCCGCAGGGCTCCAGCGAGCTGTAGATCGTGGCCGTGCTCAGATCGGTGCCGGGCTTCAGCTTGCCCAGCGCGACCTCCTCGGCGTGCACGGCCGGGTCGCCCTCCCGGGAGTGGCCCCGGGCCAGCTCCCGGCCCTCGCCGTCCACGATGACCGCGCCCACCGAGAACGCGGTCTGGGAGGGCGGGCAGAGTGCCGCCAGCCGGCAGGCGAGCTCCAGCCACCGCCGGTCCGCCCCCTGCCGGTCGGCCTCGTGCGGGTCCGCCGAGTTCCGGTTCGCCGAGTTCCGGTCCGCCCCGTACCGGCCGGAGTGCTCAGCCACGGCGGCCGCCGATCAGGTACCGCAGCAGGGCGACGTCGCCGATCCGGGTGGCCTCGGCCAGCCGCATGGGCCTGCCCGGGCTCTGCGGGAAGACGCCGGGGTGCACCAGACGCGGCGCGGACGGGTCGCCGACGAAGAACGGGGCGACCGCCAGCTGGAGTTCGTCGGCCAGCCCCTGGGTGAGGAAGCGGGTGTGGATGTCGCCGCCGCCCTCGACCATCAGCCGGCGGACGCCCCGCCGGCTCAGCTCGGCCAGCAGGCCGGGCAGGCTCACGGGATCGCCGCCGTCGATGACCTCGGCGCGGTCGCCCAGCCGCTCCGCCAGCGCCGGGGCGGCCGGGGAGGAGCTGAACACCAGCTTGGGGGAGGTGCCGGTGGTGAAGAACCGGGCCTCCGGCTCGACGTCGCCGCTGCCGGTCACCGTGACCTTGGTCAGGTCGGGCGCCCGTCCGCGCGCCACGCGCTGGGCCTTGCGCGACTCCGACCGGATGACCAGGCGGGGGTCGTCCCGGCGAAGGGTGCCGGCCCCCACCAGGATCGCGTCGCAGGAGGCGCGCACGGAGTCCACGCGGTCGAAGTCCGCGGCGTTGGACAACCGCAGCCGTTCCGGGCTCGCGTCGTCGATATAGCCGTCGACGGACATGGCGCAGCTCAGCAGTACATATGGGCGATCACTCACAAGGGTCATTACACCGCATCACGCACCGGCCCCGGCCGGTGACGGCCCCTCCGCGCCCGACAGCCGGTGGGCGACGCGCCGAACGATCACGCCAGGCAGGTGGGAATCCGCCCGTCGTTGTAGGTGACCATCTCCAGCATGATCGTCAGATCGTCGAGCGGGACTCCGGGCCGTTCGCCCCGGGCCTCGGCGTAGGCGCGGTGCAGGTTGCCGACGACGCGCTCGCGGTCGAGCAGGTGCGCGAACTCGCCCAGATCCGTCTCCCCGGCCACCTGCAGCGGTGACAGCCCGGCCTCGATGCCCTGCCGGGCCAGCTCCTGGATCCAGCGCAGGTACGACTCGGTCGTGTCGTACAGCTCCGGCCCGCCCACCGGGCCGTGACCCGCGACGACGGTGGACGCGCCCAGCCCGCGCAGCCGCTCGATCGCCGTCAGGGAGCCGGAGACGGACCCCATGAGCGTGAAGGGCGTCCCGCCGGAGAAGACGACGTCGCCCGTGAACAGCACCCCGTGGTCGGGGATCCAGGCCACCACGTCGTTGGTCGTGTGGGCCGGCCCGACATGGATCAGCTCGATGCGCAACTCACCGGAGTGGACGGTCAGCCGGTCCGGGAAGGTCACCGTGGGCGGCACGATCTCGATCGAGCCCCACTCGACGTCCGTCCACAGCTGGGTCAGCATCAGCCCCGCGTCCACCATCTCGGCGGGGCAGTCGTCATGTCCGATGATCACCGCTTCGGGGAAGAGCCCGTTGCCGTAGGTGTGGTCGCCGTGGTGATGGGTGTTGATCAAGGTACGGGTCGGCGCGGAGGTCACCGAGCCGATGGCCGCGCGCAGCGCCCGGGTCCGCGGCTCGGTGGCCGCGGTGTCGATCAGTGTCACCCGGTCGGGGCCGACCAGGAAGCCGGAGTTGCTGAGGCACCAGCCGCCGTCCGGCTGTACGTAGGCGTAGATCCGCTCGGCGATCTCTTCCAGCCGGGGCTGCGGAGCCTTGTTCATAGTGATCCTTTGGGGTTTGTCGGCGTTTCTGCGACGGAAGTGTCGGGGGTGCTGTCTATGGTTTCCACTCGATGCGCCTCCTTCATACGTCCGACTGGCACCTGGGCCGGTCCTTCCATCGTGAGGACCTCCTGGGCGCCCAGGCCACCTTCGTCGACCATCTGGTCGAGACCGTGCGAGGCGAGGACATCGATGCGGTGCTCATCTCCGGAGACGTCTACGACCGGGCCCTGCCGCCGGTCGACGCGGTACGGCTGTGCAACGAGGCGCTGCGGCGGCTGGCGGACCTCACCCGGGTGGTCCTCATCGCCGGCAACCACGACTCCGCGCAGCGCCTCGGCTTCGGTGCCGATCTCATGGACGCGGCCGGGGTGCACGTCCGGACCGATCCCGCGGCCGTCGGCAGGCCGGTCATGATCGGCGATGCCGCCGTCTACGGTATCCCCTACCTGGAGCCGGAGCTCGTCCGCACCCCCTGGGAGCTGGCCGAACGCGGTCACGCGGCCGCCCTGGCCGAGGCGATGCGGCGGATCCGCGCCGACCTCGCCCGCCGCCCGGCGGACACGCCCTCCGTGGTGCTGGCGCACGCCTTCGTCACCGGCGGCGAGGCCAGCGACAGCGAGCGCGACATCTCGGTGGGCGGCGCCGCGCACGTCCCGGCGAGCGTCTTCGACGGTGCCGGCTACACCGCCCTGGGCCATCTGCACGGCCGGCAGACCATGACCGAGCGGGTCCGCTACTCCGGCTCCCCGCTGGCCTACTCCTTCTCCGAGCACCGGCAGCGCAAGGGGTGCTGGCTGGTCGAGCTGGGGGACGGCGCGGTGCGCGCCGAGTTCGCCGACGCGCCGGTGCCGCGCCGCATCGCCCGGCTGCGCGGCCGGATCGACGAGCTCCTCACCTCGGCCGCGCACGAGAAGTACCGGCAGCACTGGCTGCAGATCACGCTGACCGACCCGGTGCGGCCCGCCGGCGCGATGGAGCGGCTGCGCCGCCGCTTCCCGTACGCGCTGGTGCTCGGCTTCGAACCCGAGGGCCGCACCGCCGGTCCCGACCGCAGCTGGAGCGACCGGACCACCGGCCGGGCGGACCACGAGCTCGCCGGGGACTTCGTCGCCGAGGTCACCGGCGTCCCCGCCGACGGGGCCGAGCGGGCCCTGCTCGACGAGGCCTTCCAGCACTGCCGCATCAAGGAGGGCGCGACGTGACCGCGCCGCGCGCAGCGGGGCGGCGAGCCCGGCGGCGCGCGACCGGGGTGAGCGAGCACACCCGGTGGACGAGCAGGTGAACGAGCGGGTGAACGAGCAGGCGAGCTGACAGGCGAGCGGAGCAGGAGACGGCATGAGGCTGCACCGACTGACGGTCACCGCTTTCGGGCCGTTCTCCGGCACCGAGGAGATCGACTTCGACGCGCTGTCCGATGCCGGGCTGTTCCTGATCAACGGCCCGACCGGCGCGGGCAAGACCAGCGTGCTCGACGCGATCGCCTTCGCGCTGTTCGGGCAGGTCCCCGGGGCGCGCAACGCGGTCAGGTCACTGCGCAGCGACCATGCGGCGCCCGAGCTCGGCCCCCGGGTGAGCCTGCAGGCGACCATCCGCGGCCGGGCCTTCCGGATCACCCGCTCGCCGGCCTGGGACCGCCCCAAGAAGCGCGGCACCGGCACCACCACCGAGCAGGCCTCGGTGATCGTCGAGGAGCACACCGGCGGTGCCTGGACCGGCCTCACCACCCGGCTGGACGAGGCGGGAGACCTCATCGGCAGGCTGCTCGGGATGAACGCGGCGCAGTTCTGCCAGGTGGCGATGCTCCCGCAGGGCGAGTTCGCCGCCTTCCTGCGCGCCGGCGCCGAGGAGCGCCGTAGGGTGCTGGAGCGGCTGTTCGCCACCGAGGTCTTCACCCGGGTCGAGAAGTGGCTGGCCGACCACCGGGCGCGGACCCGCCGGGCCGCCGAGGAGCTGCGCGCCGCGGCGGAGTCGACCGCCGACCGGATCGCCGAGACCGCGGGCACCGAACGCCCCGGCGCCCTCCGGGTCCCCCCGCCGCGCGCCGCCGAGCCGGACACCGACACCGACGCCGAGCTCGCCACCTGCGAGCTCCTGGTGCCCTGGACGACCGAGCTGGCGGCCCAGCTCACCGCAGCGGGAGACACCGCCCTGGTCCTGTGCGAGGAGTCCGCCGCGACGCTGGCCCGGGTCCGTGCCGCCGCCGAGACCGGCCGCGCCCTGGCCGAGCGGCAGCGCCGGCACGCCGACGCCCTGCGCCGCCGCGCCGCACTGGACGAGCGCGCCGCCGACCGGGCCCGGCTGGCCGTACGGCTCGAGACCGCGCAGCGCGCCGACCGGGTCCTGCCGCTGCTCAGCGGCGCGGCCGGGCGCGCGGAGGCCGCCGAGGCCACCCGCGCCAGGGCGCTGGCGGCCCGCGCGGCCACCGGCGAGCTGGTGCCCGGCGCCGCGCCCGACGACGTGCTGAGCAAGGCCGAGCGGGACCGCCGCGACGAGGCCGCCGCGCTGGAGCAGCTGCGCGGAGACGAAGAGCACCGGGCCCGGCTCGAGCAGGACCGCGCCACCGAACAGGCCACGCTGGAGCGGCTGGACGCCGAGGAGGCGGAGCTGGCCAGGCGGGTCGCCGAGCTGCCCGGCGTGGTGGAGGAGCTGCGGGCGGAGCTCGAGGCCGTACGCATCCGCGGCGCCGCGCGGCCCGGTGCGGTCACCGCCGTCGAGGAGGCGGCACGGCGGCTGGACACCGCCCGCCGCCGCGACACGCTGACCGCCCGGCTGGCCGAGGCGGAGTCGGCGCACCGGGCCGCGGTGGACACCGCGCAGGAGGCCAGGGAGCGGCTCCAGGAGCTGCGGCAGGCCCGACTGGACGGGATGGCCGCCGTGCTCGCCGGCGAGCTGGTCGACGGGCAGGCGTGCCGGGTCTGCGGTTCACCGTCGCATCCGGCGCCCGCGGTGAGCCCGGGCACGGTGCCCGGCGACGCCGACGAGCAGCGTTCCGAGCAGGCCTACACGCGGGCGCAGGCGCTCCGGGAGGAGACCGCCACCCGGGCCGGCGCGCTCCGCGCCGAGCTGGAGTCCGCCCGGGAACAGATCGGTGAGCGGCCCGCCGAGGCGCTGGCCACCGAGCTGACCGCGGCCGAGGCGGAGCTGGACGCCATCGACGCCGTCGCCGGCGGGGCGGTGCGCCTGGCGGCCGACCTGCAACGCGGCGAGGCGGGGCTGGCGCAGGCCCGCGAAGGCCGCGAGGGCGTCCTGCACGCGCGGGCCCGGTCGCGCGCGCGGATCGCCGAGCTCACCCTGGAGGCCGACCGCCTGCGCGTCCGGCTGGACGAGGCGCGCGGCACCGACCCCACCCTGCAGGCGCGGATCGGCCGGCTGACCGGCGAGGCCGCTCTGCTGCAGACCGCCATCCAGGCGCTGTCGGCGGCCGAGACCGCCGCCGAGGAGCTGGTACGGGCCCGTACGTCCGCCGAGGACGCCGCCGCGGCCGAGGGCTTCGGATCGGCGGCCGAAGCGGCGCAGGCCGCGCTGTCCGCCGAGGCCCGGGCCGAGCTGAGCGGGCGCGTCCGCGCGATCGACGACGAGGAGGCCGCGGTCCGCGAGCTGCTCGCCGACCCGGCGCTGGAGGCCGCCGCGGCCGTCCCGGCTCCGGACCTGCCCGCGCTGGAGGAGAGCCTGGCCGCGGCCGAGGACCTGCACACCGCGATGACCGGCGCGTACGAGCGGTCCCGGCGGCGGTCCGCCCGGATGGCCGAGCTGTCGGCCGAGCTCTCCGGCCAGGTCGCGGCCTGGCGGCCCGCGGCGGAGCGCCAGGCCGTCGCCTCCCGGCTGGCCGGGCTCGTCACCGGCCAGTCGGCGATGAACCGGCTGAGCATGCGGCTGTCGGCCTACGTGCTGGCGGCCCGGCTGGAACAGGTCGTCGCCGCCGCCAACGAACGGCTCGGCCGGATGTCGGCGGGCCGCTACACCCTGGTGCACACCGTCGACAAGGCCGCCGGTGACCGGCGCGGCGGCAGCGGCGGTCTCGGCCTGCGCGTGATCGACGGGTGGACCGGCCGGCAGCGCGACCCGGTGACGCTGTCCGGCGGGGAGTCCTTCATCACCTCGCTGTCGCTGGCCCTCGGGCTCGCCGACGTGGTCACCGCTGAGGCCGGCGGGACCGAGATCGGGACGCTCTTCGTCGACGAGGGCTTCGGCACCCTGGACGAGGACACCCTCGACGAGGTCATGGACGTCCTGGACGGGCTGCGCGACGGCGGCCGGGCCGTCGGCATCGTCAGCCATGTCGCCGAGCTCCGCACCCGGATCCCCGCCCAGCTCCGTGTGCACAAGGACCGTACGGGCTCGCGGGTCGCCGTCACCGTCTGACGGCCGGGCGGGTCGAGCGGCCGGCGGCGGCCGTGGAGGGGCCTGCCGTGGTGGCAGGCCCCTCCGCCGAGCGGCCTCAGCCGCGCAGGAGCGCCAGGATCTGGTTCAGCAGACCCAGCAGTGTGTTCAGCTGGAGCGGGTCCAGCAGGCCCGCGATCGCGCACAGCAGGTTGCCGAGCAGGTTGCCCGGGGCCTGCGAGGCGTCGATGTTCAGCACCACCCGGTCCAGGTGGACCTTCAGCCCGAGCAGGTCGAGGTCCAGCGGTCCCAGGGTCAGGTGCAGGATGGCGCAGGTCGCCTGGGCGACGGCGAGCGGGACGACGGCCTGCTGGCTCGCCGTGCCGAGGGACGTGCCGGCCGAGTCGGTGAGCGTGCCGGTGAACGTGCCGCTGGCCGCCGGCGCGCCGTTCTGGTTGACGAACCGGTCGATGATGAACTTGCCGACGAACCGCCCGGTTCCGCCGGCGTTGTCGGTGAACGTTCCGACGACGGGAACGCTCACCGCGGCGGGGGCGAGCCGCTGGACGCCGGCCGCGGCCGGCCGGGCGGGGCCGGCGTTGGCGGGACCCGCGGTGCTCATGACCAGCGCGGTTCCGGTGACCACGCAGGCCAGCGCGGTCAGAAATCGACGTACTCTCATTCTTTTCCTCACTTGTCTTCCATCTAGGGGGTGGATGGATCCCGCCCCTGTACCCCCGGCACATCCCTCAACCGTTCTCGACCACATCTGTCGGGCGGCCCCCCGGGATCTCGGGAACCGGACATCGCGTCGGGGTGCCACCGCATTCCCTCGTCACCTGGCGTCGCGCCGGGTCATCACCTCGCCTGCCCACCGCAATGGCCGCTGCCGGACATGTCCGAAATGGCGATGGTGTTTAGCGCGGCCCGCTTCGGCTCGAAACAGATGGCGTTCACCCGGGCGGCCGGGGCAGGCGCAGCTCGACGCCTTGCGCGACCACGCCGCCCCCCGGGCCGCGCGACCGGCACGGCGAGGCGCGTAAGATCCCGCCGACGGTCGCCCTGGTGCGCGCCGAAGTCGTCGAGGGCGGAGCACCGGACACCACCGGACATCACCGAACGAGGAGAGCGACATGACGACCATCACCGATGAGCAGATGCGGGCGCTGCTGCCCACGACGAAGCCCTACACCGTGGTGATCCTGAAGGCCGGCCCGCACCGGCACATGGAGGGCGTGGACGACATCATCTGGGAACACGGCCGGCGCAACTTCGCCCTGCGGGCCGACGGGCTGCTGTCCATCGTCTGCCCGGTCGGTGACGGCACCGAGGTATCGGGCGTGGGCATCTTCAACCTGGGACCCGAGGAGACGAGCAGGCTCATGGACGAGGATCCCGGGGTCCAGGCCGGTGTGTTCGTCTACGAAGCGCACCCCTGCCGGAGCTTCCCCGGCGACATGCTGCCGGCCTGACCCCGCGCGTCCGGAGGACCCTGCCCGGGACGGGGCGGCGGATCACAGGAAGCGCCACCAGGAGTTGGGATCTTCCAGTTTGTCGTCACCGACGAAGAAGCAGCAGTAGAGCTGGAGACCATAGACCAGGCATAGAAATCCCATCACCAGCCAATAGTCCACGTACATCTCTCAATTCTTATTAATCGGGTTTATGCTGAGTCAACCGGCAATCAACTTGGTCATGGACAATACGGACTTGGTTCTCGTGCCCCCGTATCGACCGGCCGGTTCATTGCCGGAGACCATTGTCACCCGGCATCTCGATAAAGTCCCGCGTACTCTGAGACGCTCCCTGTCGTCGACGGGCGAGAATGGTCTCCGGTGCCTTTCTGTGTCCTTTTCCGGGGTCTTCTCCCGATCGTCGTGACTTCGCCTGCAGATCATCTGCCGCACACCTGGGCGTCGCGTCGGTCGGCCAGTTTCAGGTCCGTAACTTTCGGACACGGATGGAGACACACCGATGATCGGTTGGCGGGCGGCAGTAGCCGTGGTCCTCGGCGCGACGGTGCTCACCGCACCGGGCAGCGCGATGGCCGCCGCTCATGGCGGCGGGCACCCCAGGGCCTTCGACCTCCAGGCGCATCGAGGCGGGCTGGGCCTCCGGGTCGAGAGCACCCTGGCCTCCTTCGCCCACGGGCTCGAGGTCGGGGTCAGCACGCTGGAGCTCGACGTTCAGATCACCGAGGACGGCAGGGCCGTCGTCACGCACGACCGCAAGGTGGACGGCAAGAAGTGCCAGGACACCGCCCCGGCCGTGGCCGGTGATCCCGAGTACCCCTACGTCGGCAAGTACGTGAACACGCTGACGCTCAAGCAGGTGAAAACCCTGGACTGCGGGTCCAAGACGCTGCCCGACTTCCCGGAGCAGGTCGCCGACCCCGGCGCGCGGATGCCGCTGCTCAGCGAGGTGTTCGCCCTGGTCAAGCGCTATCGCGCCGGGGACGTGAAGCTGAACGTCGAGACCAAGGTCGAGGCGGGCGCACCCACCGAGACCGCGCCGATGGAGCAGTTCGTCCAGGTGACGGCCGCGGAGATCCGCAAGGCGCACATGGTCCGCCAGGTGACCGTCCAGAGCTTCGACTGGGGTTCGCTCATGCGGATGCGCCAGGTCGAGCCGCGGCTGCCCCTGGTGGCCCTGACCAACTACGACTTCCTGCAGACCGGGCAGCCGGGCAGGTCGCCCTGGCTGGGCGGCATCGACATCGACGACTTCGGCGGTGACCCGCTCAAGGCGATCAAGTCGTTCGGGGCGTCGGCGTTCTCACCGGTGCACGGCTTCCCGCAGAACGGGAAGGTCACCGATCCCGGCTACCGCCCGTACGTCACCAAGGCGATGGTGGACCAGGCGCACCGTCTCGGCATCAGGGTCGTCCCCTGGACCGTCGACGACGCCCCCACGATGAACAAGCTCATCGACGACGGGGTCGACGGGCTCATCACCGACTATCCGGACCGGCTGCGCACGGTGCTGGCCGAGCGCGGGTTCAAGCTGCCCCGCCGGCACCGTCCGCACCACCAGGCATAGGGTCCGCGCACCGGGCCGGGTTCCGGAGCCGCCGTCCACCGAGCGGGCGGACGGCGGCTCGCGGACCCTGGCTCAGGGCCGCCCCGCCCCGACCAGGGCTCAGAGACGGGGGCTCAGGGACAGGGCTCAGAGATAGAGGCCGGTGCCGTGCTCGGGACGCTCGTTGGCGATGGCGTGCAGGTCGCGCTCGCGCATGACGAGGTAGTCCGTGCCCTGGATCTCGACCTCGTACTGGTCCTCGGGGTGGAACAGGACCCGGTCGCCGACCTTGACCGTGCGCACGTGGTGTCCGACTCCGCAGACCTCACCCCAGGCGAGGCGGTTCTCCTGCTTCACCGTCGCCGGGATGACGATGCCACCGGAGCTCCGGCGTTCCTCCTGGTCCCGCTCGACGCGGATCATGACCCGGTCGTGCAGCATCTGCACTTCGAACTTCGCCTCGGACATTCTGTGATTTTACTGCTCAAAGGGCAGCGTGAGTGCCGGGAGCCTGGTGTAAACCCCCGGATAGCCCGGACGGGCGCACCCGTACGACCAGGACGTGAGCCCGGCCAGCCGGCCACCGACGACCAGCGGGCCGCCGCTGTCCAGCAGGCAGGTGTCGGCCCGCGGGGAACCGGCGCAGACCATGTCCCCGGCGTCGAAGGAGGTCCCGTACGCCGCGGCGCATGCGGCGTCGCTCACCAGCGGGATCTCGGCCGCCCGCAGCCGGGTGTTGAGCAGGTCGAGCTCGGAGGTCGTCCCCCAGCCGAGGACCAGCGCGGAGGCGCCCGGCCGGTAGACGTCCCGGCCGGCGATGCGGATGGTGGGCCGGTCCAGCGCGGTGGACAGCGTCAGCACGGCCACGTCGTCGTGTTCGACGCTCTCGCCCTTGAAGCTGGTCTCGTGGTAGCCCGGATGCACCCAGACCTCGCTGACCTTGGCCGTGGTGCCGTCGTGGTCCCGCAGGTCGCTGCGCCCGAAGGTCACCGACAGGGTTCCCGGCACCAGGCGGAACAGCTGTACGCAGTGCGCCGCCGTCACGACCTTGTCCGGCGCGACCAGGGCGCCGCCGCAGAACTGCCCGGAGGGCCGCAGGAACAGCAGCGGTGAGCCGACCGAGGCCAGCCAGGGGTATCGCTGGGCGCTGACCGGGCTGCCACCGACCACCGCCGAGGCGGGAGCGGCCAGCAGGAGCACGATTCCGGCCGCCACGGCGGCCAGGCGGGTCAGGCGCATGGGGGGCACCTCCGTCGGGGGGAGGCCGCCCACGCTAACCGTGATCACCAGTCGGGGACAGCGCCCCGTCCTGATCCGGACGCCTTTCCCGGCCCGTCGTCCCCGGGCATGCCCGCGCCCGGCCGATCGGGCCGGGTGGCCCCGGCGGTCCGGACGAGGGTCACCGGCCCCGAGGGCCTATCCTTCGAAGTCGACCGCTCAGGTTCATCACTGATCCACCGAACCACCGAATCACTGATCCACCGAACCACCGAACCACCGAACTCACCGACCGGCGAAGGGAAGACCGTGATGTCCTCGGCACCGCGCATCGACGAGCTGACCGCGCAGCGCGACCGCGCTCTCCGTGACTACGAGGCTCTGGTCGAGCGTGGTCTGTCCCTCAACCTGACCAGGGGCAAGCCCTCGGCTCAGCAGCTCGACCTCTCCGACGCGCTGCTGACGCTGCCCGCCGGCCACACCGCCGAGGACGGCACTGACTGCCGCAACTACGGCGGCCAGGTGGGGCTCACGGAGATCCGGGCGCTGTTCAGCGGCTTCCTGCAGGTGCCGGTCGACCAGCTGGTGGCGGCCGACAACTCCAGCCTGGCGCTGATGCACGACTCGCTCGTGCACGCGCTGCTCAGCCGGCTGCCCGGCGCCGAGCGCCGCTGGGCGGACGAGCCGCGGATCGCGTTCCTGTGCCCGGTCCCCGGCTACGACCGGCACTTCGCCCTGTGCGAGCGGTTCGGCATCGAGATGATCCCGGTGCCGATGACCGCCGGGGGCCCCGACATGGACGTCGTGGA
The DNA here is from genome assembly GCF_050971785.1 of Actinomadura scrupuli. Taxonomy (NCBI): domain Bacteria; kingdom Bacillati; phylum Actinomycetota; class Actinomycetes; order Streptosporangiales; family Thermomonosporaceae; genus Actinomadura; species Actinomadura scrupuli. Next base: position 147,021 of record NZ_JBPCCU010000004.1, read on the forward strand.
GCGGCTCGTGGCCGACGACCCGGCGGTCAAGGGCATCTGGTGCGTGCCCAAGTACAGCAACCCCGACGGGGTCTGCTACAGCGACGAGACGGTCCGCAGGCTGGCCGCGATGACCACCGCCGCACCCGACTTCCGGATCTTCTGGGACAACGCCTACGCGGTGCACCATCTGACCGATGCCCCGGTGGAGATCGCCGACCTGCCGGCCGCGTGCGCCGGCAGCGGTCACCCCGACCGGTACTTCGTCTACGGCTCCACGTCGAAGATCACCTGGGCCGGGGGCGGGGTCGCCTTCTTCGGCTCGTCCCCGGACAACGTGGCGTGGTTCGTCGGCCACAGTGGCAAGCGCACCATCGGGCCCGACAAGATCAACCAGCTTCGGCATGTGGCGTTGCTGCGCGACGAGGACGGTGTCCGGGAGCACATGCGCCGGCACGCCGAGCTGATCCGGCCGAAGTTCGAGCTGGTGGACCGGATCCTCACCGAGGAGCTGGGCGGCACCGGGCTCGCGACCTGGTCCACGCCCGCCGGCGGTTACTTCGTCTGCCTGGAGGTACCGGACGGGTGCGCCCGCGAGGTCGTGCGGCGGGCCGGCCAGGCGGGCATCGCCCTCACTCCCGCCGGGGCCACCCATCCCTACGGCGACGACCCCCGCGACCGCACCATCCGCATCGCCCCGACCTACCCCGATCTCAAGGAGGTCGAGCTGGCGATCACCGGCCTGGCCACCTGCGTCCGCCTGGTCGGGACGGAGAAGCTCCTCGCGGGCTGAGGCCGTCAGTCGTACGAGCGGCCGGCCCGCGACGACAGCCGGCCGGCGAGATTGCGCGGGACGAGCCTGCCCAGGCCCACCAGCGTCTTGTACTGCGCCCCGGGCACGCTGACCAGCAGGCCCTTGCGCAGGTCGCGGAGCGCGTCGGCGACCACCCGGTCGGCGTCCAGCCACAGGATGCCGGGGATGCCGCTGACGTCCATGCCGGCGCGCTCATGGAACTCGGTGTGCACGAAACCGGGGCACATCGCCATGACCCGCACCGGCTTGCCGGCGAGGTCCTGGGCGACCCCCTGACTGAAGCTCACCACCCATGCCTTGGACGCGCCGTAGGTGCCGCGGGAGAAGAACGCGGCCACCGAGCCCATGTTGATGATCCCGCCCCGGCCGCGCTCGATCATGCCCGGCAGGGCGGCGTAGGTGAACCGGAGCACGGCCTCGCAGTGGACGCGCAGCATCCGCAGCTCGTCCTCGACCGGCACCTCGAGGAACGTGCCCTGGTTGCCGAAGCCCGCGTTGTTGATCAGCAGGTCGACGGTCTTCACCCGGCTCTCGACGGCGGCCAGCCCCTCGTCGGTGGCCAGGTCGGCGGCGAGCACCTCCACCTCGACCCGGTACTTCTCGCGCAGCCGGGCGGCGGCATCGGACAGGCGGCCCTCGTCGCGGGCGTTCAGGACCAGGCCGAACCCGTCGGCGGCGAGACGGCGGGCGAACGCGGCACCGATTCCCGCGGTGGCACCGGTGATGAGAGCAGTCGGCATGGTGGTCACCCTACTGATTGGTATTCCGGTTGGTATTCCGGTTCGTACGGAAACGTCGGGACCGGCGACCCGTCGTGGCCGCCGGATCGATCACTTCCCGGTCAGCTCGGCCGCGTGGTCGGGCACGAAGGTCTGCAGCTCCTTGGGCGCCCGCACGTATCCGGTGCTGGGCGGGCGGGAGGGCAGCTTGATCGAGGGGTGCTTCACCTTGTGGTACGGAACTGTGGAGAGCAGGTGAGCGATCATGTTGATCCGCGCCCGCCGCTTGTCGTCGCTGTCGACGACGTACCAGGGGGCCTCGGGGATGTCGGTGTGCACGAACATCTCGTCCTTGGCCCGGGAGTAGTCCTCCCAGTGGTTGATGGACTCCACGTCCATCGGGGACAGTTTCCAGCTCCGCAGCGGATCCTCCAGCCGGGAGCGGAACCGCCGCTCCTGCTCCTCGTCGCTCACCGAGAACCAGTACTTGCGCAGCTCGATGCCGTCCTCGACCAGCAGCCGCTCGAAGATCGGGCACTGGTGCAGGAAGCGCGTGTACTCCTCCTTGGTGGCGAAGCCCATCACCCGCTCGACGCCGGCCCGGTTGTACCAGCTGCGGTCGAACAGCACGATCTCGCCTGCAGCGGGCAGTTGCTCGACGTACCGCTGGAAGTACCACTGCGTGCGCTGGCGTTCGGTCGGCGCGGGCAGCGCCGCGATCCGGGTGGTACGAGGGTTGAGGTACTCGGTGACGCGCTTGATCGTGCCGCCCTTGCCGGCCGCGTCACGTCCCTCGAAGACGACCACGAGCCGGGCGCCCTCGGCGCGTACCCACTCCTGCAGCTTGACCAGCTCACCCTGCAGCCGCAGCAGTTCCTTCTCGTAGGGCTTACGTGCCAGCCGCTCGTCCGTCGAACTCACAGGTCTCGCCTCCCGCGGAGATAGATCTCCTGGTCCTACCGTAAACGCGCGCCGGGAAACCCGGGCCGCCGGAGCCCCGGGCCGCGGCCGCGCGGCGGGAGGCGTCCGACCGCAGGTGCTGACCCATCGAGTCATATATGGTCATTGCCGTATTTGATATCTTATCGCAGCTCGCCGGACTCATATATCTGACAATTAAGCGCACTCGGGTGAGCCTTCCAGATTATCTGGGAACACTGATGTTCATAGGTAAGTCGGAATGCGAGGAGTGCCGCGATGGAGCGGACGGTTCGGCATGCAATGTGGTTCATCGCGGTCGTCGCCATAATGCTGGCGGCATTCGCCCGGGCCATTCCGGCCCGGGCCGCCGCGGCGGTGGCGGACGACGGCTCGCGGGTCATCGGGGAGAGCATGGCCGCCCCCCGCACCCTGGACCTGACGATCGACTCGGCAGCCATGGACGGCGCCCAGAAGGTGCGCCTCCTGCTGCCGCGTGGCTGGTCCAAGACCGCAAGCCGCACCTGGCCGGTGCTGTGGCTGCTGCACGGCGGGTCCGACGACCACACCTCCTGGACCAAGAACACCGATGTCGCGGACCTCGTCCAGGACGCCGGCGTCATCGTGGTCATGCCGAACGGCGGGCGGTGCGGTAACTACACCGACTGGTGGAACTACGGAAATGGCGGCCCGCCCCAGTGGGAGAAATTCCATATGACGGAGGTCCGGCAGATTCTCGAAAGGGGTTACCGCGCCGGAACGGCGCGAGCGGTGGCCGGGAACTCGATGGGCGGGCTCGGTGCCATCGAATACGCGGCACGTTTTCCCGGTATGTTCCGGGCGGCCGCCGTGTTCAGTGGATACCTCGACACCCTGCACGGCCATGTCGCCGGTGACTCCTCGCCCGGGCTGGGGCCGGCCTGGCTGTGCCCCTTCACCGACTGGCGCCGGGTCTGGGGCGATCCGGACGACCAGGCCGCCATCTGGCACGCGCACAACCCGTTCGACCTGGTCTCCCGGCTGCGCGGCATCGGGCTGTACGTCGCGTCCGGCAACGGCAGGGCGGGCCCGCTCGGCGGCGTTCCCTTCATCGACCCGGTGGAGCGGCTGGCCGGTGAGGAGGCCCGTGACTTCGTGGGGCTGCTGGGCGCCGAGGGCATCCCGGTGACCTCGCATCTCTACGACGGCCAGCACTCCTGGCCGTACTGGCAGCGCGAGCTGCACGCCGTCCTCCCCGCGCTGCTGGACCGGCTCGGCTGACCCCCGCCGGCGGCACGTCGTGATCACACCCACCGCGTGGTCACGACGTGCCGGCGGGCAGGCTCTCCTGCCAGGCGTTCAGGCCGCTCTCGGACAGGATCGCGTCGAAGGCCAGATCGGTCGCTCCCCGCAGGCTCCCGTCCTGCGGGAACTCCGAGGGCACCAGAGGGGGCGGGTCGTCGCGCCGGAAGCTCATCAGGCCCGCCCGGTAGGCGCGCCCGACCGCCGGCCCGGCGACCTCGAGCAGGGGAGTGGCCAGCCCGGCCAGCGTCACGATCTGCGGATCGAGCGCGTTGACCAGGCCCGCGATGCCACGACCCAGGTTGTGCGCCACCGTCCCGGCCGCCGCGCTCGCCTCCGGATCACCGCGGCGGGCCCGGTCGAGCACCCCGGCCGCCATCCGGCGGGGGTCCGCCGGGGGAGGGGCGCCCAGCAGCCGCGCGAGGGCCCGTCCGTCGATCTCCAGGTCCCAGCAGCCGTACGCCCCGCAGGGGCACCGGCGGGCGGGGTCCCCGAAGGGCAGGTGACCGAACTCGCCGCCCGTCCCGGTGCCCCCGGAGACCGGCTGTCCCCGGTCGAGCAGGACCCCTCCGATGCCGACCTCGACGGTCAGGTAGAGCGCGGTGCCGGCCGTCCGGGCCGCGCCCCGCCGGGCCTCGGTGACGCCCGCGAGGGTGGCGTCGTTGCCGACCAGCACGGGGACGGGGCCGGGGGAGAGCGCCCGGGCGATCTCGACGTCCCGCCACCCCATGCTGCCCGCCTGGACGACCCGGCCGTCGCTCACGGTGCCCGCCACGGAGACGCCGACCGCCGCGAGCCGCGGCCCGAGCTCCGCGCGGGCATCGCTGATCGCTTCGCCGACCCGGGCGAGCACCGCGGCCGGGCGGCGCCCGCCGGGATGCCGCTCCTCGGCGATCATCCGGAGCCCGCCGCCCACCTCGGCCACCGCCAGCCGCCATCTCTCGTAGGAGATGTCGACCGCCAGCGCGAGCGGGCCGGCCGGGTGCGGTCCCACCACCCGGGTGGGCCGCCCACGGCCGCCGCCCGGCGCGGCCTCGCCCTCTTGGACCAGCGACAGCGCCCGCAGCCTCGCCATGATCTCGGTCGCCGACCCGCGGCTGAGCCCGAGCTCGCGGGCGAGGCCCGCCCGGGTCGTGGCGGACCGCAGATGAACGTGGCGCAGCACGTCCAGTGCGCCGCGCAGCCGCAGGGCCCGTGCCCGCTCGCCGAGGTATTGTCCGCCCGCCATGCACGCATTATGCTCGTGGTACGAGCAAAAAGAAGGGGATCATTGTGACATTTCTCGGCCTGGTCGCCGGCGCGCTGACCGCCGGTTGCTGGCTTCCCCAGCTCATGAGGTCATGGCGGACCCGCTCCACCGGTGACCTTTCGTGGCTCTACATCGCCGCCCTCGGCGCGGGCATCCTGCTCTGGCTGCTGTACGGCGCGATCCTGGGCGACATCGCCATCATCGCCACCAACGGCGTCACCCTGTTCGCCCTGCTGACGCTCGCCGGGATCAAGGCCAGGTTCGATGCGCGTACGGCCTGACCGGATCGAGGCGGTCCTGTTCGACATGGACGGGACGCTGGTCGACTCCGACGCCGCCGTCGAGCGCGCGTGGCTCAGCTGGGCGCGGCGGTTCGGCGTCGCCGGGGCGCAGGTCCTCGCCCTCGCCCACGGCAGCCCGAGCGAGCGCACGGTGCGCCGGGTGGCCCCGTGGCTCGACGACCGGCAGGTGGCGGCGGCGGCCCAGTTCCAGCTCGACCTGCAGTACACCGATCTCGACGACGTGACGGCGGCTCCCGGTGCCCATGACGTGCTGGCGGCGCTGGCCGCGCGCCGGCTGCCCTGGGCGGTGGTGACGAGCGCCGACCGCCGGCTCGCCGGCGTACGGCTCGCCGCGTCCGGCATCGAGCCGCCCCTGCTGGTGACGGTCGAGGACACCGCCCGGGGCAAGCCGCACCCCGACGGCTACCTCCGGGCGGCCGCCGCGCTGGGCGCCGATCCGGCCGGCTGCCTGGTCGTCGAGGACTCCGAGCCGGGGATCGCGGCGGGCCGCGCGGCCGGCATGCCGGTGGCCGCGCTGCGCGGGCATCCGGGCGATCTTCCGATCGCAGATCTCGGCGCGCTGGCGGGCTGGCTCGACGGCGCGTCGTAGCGCCGCGGGCGGTGCGCGTCCCGGGCCGGACGCGTCCACGGTCGTCGCGTCGATCGCCGGCCCCGGGCCGGGCTCAGTGCCCGCAGCCGGAGTCGCCGGCGTGCTCGTGCGGCTCCTCCGCCGCGCCGACGTGCCGCGGCCCGTGCGGGTCCTCGCAGTGGAACGTGCCGGTGTCCTCGGTGTGGGCGTGATCGACCTCGAGGGTGGTGTGGCTGATGCCGTACGAGTCGAGCAGCACCGCCTGCAGGTCCCGGCGTACGGCGTGACAGTCGCCGCCCGGCTCCACCAGCACGTGCGCCGACATCGCGGCGTAGCCGGAGGTGACCTCCCAGACGTGCAGGTCGTGGACCTCCACCACGCAGGGGCGCTGGGCCAGCCGGGTGCCGACCTCGGCGGGGTCCATGCCGGTGGGCGCCGCCTCCATGAGCACCCGGCCGGCCGAGCGGATCAGCCCGTAGCCGGCCTTGAGCATGAGCGCGGCGATGATCAGCGAGGCGAGGGAGTCCGCCCGGGCGAAGCCGGTGAGCCAGACGGTCAGTCCGGCGAGCGCGGTGGCGACGAAGGCGTACAGGTCGTTGACGATGTGCTGGAAGGCGCCCTCGACGTTGAGGCTGGTGCGGTCGGCCCGGCCGATCAGCCAGACGGCGACCAGATTGACCACGATGCCGGCCACCGCCGTGCCGAGGACCGGGATGCCGGCCACCTGCGGCGGCGAGATCAGCCGGTGGATCGCCTCGTACACGAAGTAGGCGGCCAGCAGGATCAGCGTCAGGCCGTTGAGCTGGGCGGACAGGATCTCGGATCGCTTCAGCCCGAAGGTGTAGCCGCCCTCCGGGGGCCGGGCCGCGAGCCGCATCGCGACCAGCGCCAGCGCGATCGAGAACACGTCGGTGAGCAGGTGGGCCGCGTCGGAGAGCAGCGCCAGCGAGCCGGAGAGCAGGCCCACGACGACCTCGGCCGCCATGAAGGCCAGCAGCAGCGCCAGGGCTCCGGCCAGGTAGCGGCGGTCGGCGGCGGCCGACACGCCGTGCCCGTGGCCGTGCCCGGCGCCCATCAGGCGTCTCCGTCGTGCACGATGTGGTCGAGTGCCATGTCGAGCAGCATCCGCACGTGCGAGTCGTCCAGCCGGTAGTAGGCCATCCGGCCCGACCGGCGGACCCGCACGACCCGGTGCGCGCGCAGCAGTCGGAGGGCGTGGGAGGCCGCGGACTCGCTGTGCCCGGTGGCGGCGGCGAGGTCGCACACGCACATCTCGCCGCCCTTGAGCAGCGCCGTGATCACCCGCAGCCGGCCGGGATCGGCGAGCAGCCCGAACACCTGGGCCAGTTCGTCGATCGTCTCGGCCCCGGGCAGGGCGGCCGAGACGGCGCTCACCCGCTGAGCGTCCACCACCCGGGCGGCCGGGCCGCCGGACGCCGTCTGCTCGTATGAATGGACACTCATACGTCCACTATAGGCATCGCGGGGGCGCCGGCTACGCGGGGGTGGCGGATTCGTGCCCGGTGTCGAAGTCGCCGTTCCAGGCCCAGGCCAGCGCGCGGGGCAGCCCCCACCGGCCGAGCTCGCTGAGCCGGCCGTGCTCGTCGATCGCGCCGGTCGCCGCCCACAGCTCCAGCAGATGCGCGAAGCCCGCTTCGATGATCTCGACGTCGTCCGGATCGGCCTTGCCCTCGATCTCCGGGCAGTCATCGGCGTACTCGACCAGGTCGGCGGGCCCGGCGGGGGCGCCGGTCCCCGCCCGCACCAGCCCGATCACGGCGCCGGCCCAGTCCCCGTGCTGCAGCGCCATGATCGTGGACTGCCGCTGGACGGACATCGGGATCTCACCGAAGCCCGCGATCAGTGAGCCGCTGGCGCCGATCCACAGCTCGCGGTCGTCGGCGGGCGGCACGGCGGACCACCCGGCCCCGCCCGGGATGTAGCTGTAGGGCTCGCGGCCGGCGGCGATCCCGGCCCGGATCCGCCCGGCGGCGGCGTGCAGATCGTCCTCCGGCGGTGCCGCCCCGACGAGCCCGGGAAGCGCCGCCCGCAGGACCTCGACGGCCCCGCCCTCGACCTCTTCCCACTCGGCCAGGAACTCGTCCTCGTCCAGCTCGAAGAGGTCTTCGAGCTCGGCGAAGTCGGCGTCGTCGGGATCCGCGGCCGGGTCGTCGCCCGGGCGCGGCACGAACGGCCGGACGTTGCTGTCGTGGCGGTCATCGTCCTCTGCCATACGACCACGTTAGCGACCCTGCGCGTTGCGTTCGGACCATTCCCTGAGGTCGCGCCGCTCGATCGCCGCCGCCATCAGGTCGGGGAAGACGTCGGGGGTACAGGCGAAGGCGGGCACTCCCAGCGCGGCCAGCGCCGCCGCGTTGTCGTGGTCGTAGGCGGGCGCGCCCTCGTCCGACAGCGCCAGCAGCACCACGACCTGGACCCCGGCGCCGGTCATCGCGGCGACCCGCTTGAGCATCTCGTCGCGGATCCCGCCCTCGTAGAGGTCACTGATCAACACGAGGATCGAGTCGGTCGGCCGGGTGATGACGCCCTGGCAGTAGGCGAGCGCGCGGTTGATGTCGGTGCCGCCGCCCAGCTGGGTGCCGAACAGCACCTCCACGGGGTCGTGCAGCTGGTCGGTCAGGTCGACGACCGCGGTGTCGAAGACCACCAGCGACGTGCGCAGCGACCTCATCGAGGCCAGCACCGCGCCGAACACCCCCGCGTACACCACCGAGGCCGCCATCGAGCCGCTCTGGTCGACGCACAGCACCACGTCGCGCTTGACCGCCTGCTGCCGGCGGCCGTAGCCGATCAGCTTCTCGGGCACGACGGTCCGCTGCTCGGGCAGATAGTGCCGGAGGTTGGCGTGGATGGTCCGGCTCCAGTCGACGTCGCCGGGGCGCTTGGGCCGCAGCACCCGGGCGGACCGGTCCAGCGCCCCCGTGATCGCCGAACGCGTCCGCTGGGCGAGCCGTTTCTCCAGCTGCGCGACCACCTTGCGGACCACCGCCCGCGCCGACTCCTTGGCCCGCTCCGGCATGACCTGGTTGAGCGACAGCAGCGTGCCGACGAGATGCACGTCGGGCTCGACCGCGTCCAGCATCTCGGGCTCCAGCAGCATGCGGGTCAGATCCAGCCGCTCCAGGGCGTCCTTCTGCATGACCTGCACCACGGTCGAGGGGAAGCAGGCTCGGATGTCGCCCAGCCAGCGCGCCACCTTCGGCGCCGAGGCCCCCAGGCCCGCGCTCCGCCGGCCGCCCGAGGGACGGCCCTCACCACCCGGGCCCGAGCCGTACAGCGCCTCGAGCGCTCCGTCCATCGTGGCGTCGGCGCCCTCCAGGGTGACTCCCGTCCCCTCGGCGGCCTCGCCGCCCAGCACCAGCCGCCACCGCTTCAGCCGCTCGTCGGTCTGCATCGGGCCCTCCCTCGTCCGTGCGCGTCCCGCCCCTTCATGATCATCACGAGTCGCGAAGGGGGGTGGTCCAGCCCAGGATCCCGGCGACGGTGCGTGCCGCGGGGCCGGCGCGCTCCCCGTCGAGATCGTCGTCGGGCGCGCCGGACACCGCGTGCGGGGCGGTGTCCAGCCGCCGTACCCGCTCGCCGATCGAGCGCCGCTCGGGCGCGGCGTAGCCGGAGAAGGTACGGCGCAGCAGCGGCAGCACGTCGGTGAACGAGCGTTCCGGCAGCCCCGAGATCCACTCGTCGACCAGGCGGAGCAGGGCGTCGTCGTGCACGAGCACCAGCCCGCCGCCGGCCAGGAACCCCTCGATCCAGGCCGCCGCCCGGGCGGGCGTCGCGCCGACCGACACCGCCCTGGCCATCCGGTCGGGGACGTCGTCGAGCCGGCCCGCGTCGCGCAGCAGCCGGGTCAGCCGGCCCTCGATCAGCCCGTGCAGCCCCGGTCTGTCGATCATGCTGGTCAGGGCGTCCTGCCACCGGGCCACATGACCGGTCCGGCCCGTCGCGGCGGTGCCGCCGGTGCCGGCCTCCGGGTCGCCGGTGTCCAGCAGGGCGAGGGCGCCGTTGACCTCGTCGATGTGCTTGAGCAGCGCCCGGGCGGCGTCGTCGTCCAGCCCGCCCGCGGCGGGGGAGAGGCCGACGCAGACGCGCACGACCAGCCCGTCCACGACCGCCCCCAGCGATCGGGTGTCGGTGCCCCGCACGTCGCCGTAGCGCAGCGCCCGCACCAGCGCCGGCAGCGCCGCCATCAGGTGGACCACGTCGGTGTCCGCGGCGGCCCGGTCGGCGAGCGCCCGCATGACCAGGGGCAGCGCCTGGCCCAGGTCGGCCAGCAGGCAGCGCTCGGCCAGCCCGGTCAGCCGGGGCAGCGCGCCCTCGTCCGGCACGGTGCCCGTGCCCGCGCCGGCGGCCAGCCGGCCGGCGAGCGCGACCGCCTTGGCGCCGGCGGCCTCCCGCACGGTCGTGCCCCAGGCTCCGGCCTCGATCAGGTCCACGTCGAACTCGGGCTTCCAGAGCAGGCTCCAGCTCTCCCGGAAGGTGCCCTTGCCGCGGCCGGGGTCCTGCTGCGGGGTGCCCCAGCCGACGCCGAGCAGGCCCAGCCGGTGCAGCAGCCTGCTGCGCTCCAGGTCCGTCGGCTTGCGCAGGTCCAGGTCGAGGTCGGTGCCGCGGGCGTCCGGCCGGAACTTCAGCCGCCGCTGCTGGGCCTGCAGGTCGCGTTGCAGCGGCACCATCGGAGTGCTGTCGGGGACGGCCCCGAGCCGCTCGCCGACCACCATGCGGCGCTGGATCAGCTCCAGGGGGAGCTCCGCGCCCTCGCACAGCACCGCCCGGGTGGCCTCGGTGACCTCCTCCAGCCCGGCCAGGGGGCGTCCGCGCAACGCCGCCAGCGCGTCCGCCAGCCGTACGGCCTCGATGACGTGCGCCGACGAGACCGGCAGGTCCTCCTCGCGCAGCACCCGGGCCGCCTGCGTGAGCCAGCGTTCGATGGGCCGGTCCGGAGCGGAGAAGAGGTGGTGGTACCAGCCGGGCGAGCGCACTCCCGCGCCGTAGCCCGACCAGCTCGCCAGGCGGCCGTGCGTCCACGGCACCCAGGTGAGGTCGACCTTGACCTTGGGCAGCCCGCGCAGGAGCCGGTCGTCCTTGCCGGCGCTGGTGGCCGAGGAGCGGGACGTGCTCAGCGCGGCCTCGATCGCCGGGACGTGCCAGGCGCCGCAGACCACGGCCACCCGCTCGAAGCCCTCCTTGAGGGCGCGGCGGAGCGTCCGGCGCATGTACGCCTCCCGGCGCTCCTCCCGCCGGGTGTAGTCCGCCGGCATCGGCGGGGCGTGCTCGCGCAGGGTCCGCATCGCCTCCGCGATGGCCTGGAACGGCGACGGCCCGGCGCCGCGGTGCTCGACCACGTCGTCCCACCAGCGCTCGGCGTCGTCGTAGCCGGCCGCCTCCGCGAGCCATCCCAGCGGATCCATCCGCACCAGCTCGGCGGGGGCGGGCAGGTCCTCCGGATCCGGGGACCCGGGCTCCGATCCCGCCTCCGGGCGGTCCCCGGGCAGGCCGTCGCCGGGCAGGGCGGCACCGGGCGGGCCGTCACCGGACGGCCCGTCGCCGGGTGAGCCGCTCTCGGGTGAGCCGCCCTCGGGCGGTTCGGCGAGGGGGGCCGGAGTCGGGTCCGCCAGCTGGTGGGCGGCGGGCAGGTCGCAGAACCGCACCGGCACGTCCGCGGCCATGGCGTAGCGGACGGCGTTCCACTCGGGGGAGAACTCGGCGAACGGCCAGAACGCCGCCCGCCGCCCGGAGCCGCCGGCGGGCCCGGCGTCCGACCCGGCCGGCTCGGGGGCCGCGCCTGCGGGCCCGGGGACGTACGCCAGCAGCGCGACCGGGGGGACCATGCCGGGCTCGGCGGCCAGCCCGACGATCGCGTCGGCCTCCGGCGGTCCCTCGATCAGCACGAGGTCCGGCTTGAACTCCTCCAGGGCCCGGCCGAGGGTGCGGGCCGACCCCGGCCCGTGGTGCCGGATCCCGAAGGTCCGCACCTGGGCGGTCAAGAGACCTCCCGGCAGGCCCGGTAGAAGTCACGCCACTCGGGGCGCTCGCGGACGACGGTCTCGAGGTACTCCTGCCAGACGACCCGGTCCGACACCGGGTCCTGGACGACGGCTCCGACGATGCCGCCCGCCACGTCGGCCGCCCGCAGCACCCCGTCGCCGAAGTGCGTGGCCAGCACCCGGCCGCTGGTGATGACCGAGATGGCCTCGGCGGTGCTCAGGGTGCCGCTGGGCGACTTGAGCTTGGTCCGGCCGTCGTCGGTGCGGCCGGACCGCAGCTCACGGAAGACGGTGACGACCCGGCGGATCTCCTCCAGCCCGGCCAGGGTGCCGGGCAGCTCCAGGGACGCGCCGAGCTGGTCGACCCGGCGGGCGACGATGTCGACCTCGTCGTCGGCCGAGGCCGGCAGCGGCAGCACCACCGTGTTGAACCGGCGGCGCAGCGCGCTGGACAGCTCGTTGACGCCCCGGTCGCGGTCGTTGGCGGTGGCGATGACGGTGAAGCCCTTGCGCGCCTGGACCTCGGTGTTCAGCTCGGGGACCGGCAGGGTCTTCTCCGACAGCAGGGTGATGAGGGCGTCCTGCACGTCCGAGGGCATCCGGGTGAGCTCCTCGATGCGGGCCACCGCGCCGGTCCGCATGGCGCGCATCATCGGGCTCGGCACCAGCGCCTCCTCCGAGGGCCCGTCGGCGAGCAGCCGGGCGTAGTTCCAGCCGTACCGGATCGCCTCTTCGGAGGTGCCCGCGGTGCCCTGGACCAGCAGTGTCGAGTCGCCGCTCACCGCGGCCGCCAGATGCTCCGACACCCAGGTCTTGGCGGTGCCGGGCACCCCGAGCAGCAGCAGTGACCGGTCGGTGGCGAGCGTCGCGACGGCGACCTCGATCAGGCGGCGCGGCCCGACGTACTTCGGCGTGACGGCGGTGGCGTCGGGCAGCTCGCCGCCGAGCAGGTAGGTGGTCACCGCCCACGGGGACAGCCGCCAGCCCGGCGGCCGCGCCCGGTCGTCGTGTTCGGCCAGCCGGGCCAGCTCACCCGCGTACTGCTGCTCGGCGTGCGGGCGCAGCACCGCTTCCTGCGGCGAGGTCATGGCAGCTCCTTCGGTTCACGCTGTTCAGGTCGGTGATGCCGGGTGCGTGCCGGGCGCACGACGGCGGGTACGGTCACTACGGCGGGCCCGGCAGGAGTTCCCGCACCATGTCGTGGCGGAAACGCAGGGTCTCGGTCAGCTCGGTGAGCGGCCAGCAGCCGGGATGCCGGCGGCCGAGCTCGTCCAGCCGGGGGGCGACGTCGGGGGTGAGGCGCTCGTCGGCGAGCCGGCACAGCTGGGCCAGGAAGCGGGCGGAGTCGCCGTGCGCGCCGCCGGACCCGGCCGGGGCGACGTGCCGCAGCTCCTCGGCCAGCACGCCGAGCACCGTGTCGGCCAGGGTGCCGGTCCACGGCGCGGGGATGCGGTCGAGCACCCGCAGCAGGTCCACCTTGCCGTCGACCCAGCGGGTCAGGTCCGCGGCGGCGGAGTCGCGCTCGGGCTCGGGGAGCACGCCGAGCAGATCGGCCAGCGCCTCGACCTCCTCCAGCACCACCCCGCCCTTGAGCAGCGCCTGGGCCCAGCGAGCGTCGCGCTGGCGTACGGCGGCGCGCGCCCAGCCGAGGTGGACGTCGCGGGCGAAGTCGTCGGCGATGGGCAGGCACACGACCTCCATCGGGCTCGCCGGGCCGTGGGCGCCGAACAGGGCCGTCCAGGTGGCCAGCGGGGTGCGCGCGATGATCTCCCGCAGCCACGCGGCGCGGGTGCCGACCGGCGCGCCGGAGCGGCTGTCGGGCACGAAGGAGCCGGCCGGGTGGAAGGGCACGCCGTCGCGCCCCATGCCCTCGTCGTGGCCGTCCGGGGGCCGGACGACCACCCAGGTCTGGGTGCGCTGCCGCACGGTCCGCCGCTCGGGCCGCAGGCAGGACCGGGCCCGCTCGGCCATCCGCTCGCCGTAGGCGGACCCGGGCAGCCGGGCGAGCAGATCCGCGGCGACGGCCCGCACGTCCTTGGCCCGGTCGTCGAGGGCGTGCTCGAGGAACTCCTCGTCGGCGCCGGACAGGCCGTGCTCGAAGGTGGCCAGGAACGCCACCCGGTCGGCGGCCGGCTCCTTGGCCCAGGTCTCGGCCAGGGCGGTGCGGGCCCGCTCCGGATACTCGGCGCGCAGCCCGCGCAGCCGGGCGACCCGCTGCCCCCGGGTGCCGGTCTCCCAGACGTCGGGCTCCCCGTCCTTGCCGCCGGCCGGCTCCCGGGCGGTCGTCACCTCGGCGGTGAGGTAGGCCCAGTCGGGGTTCTGCAGGGCCAGCCAGAGCCCGCGGCGCCCGGCCGCGGCGGCGATGCGCGGGCGCAGGGTCCGGTCGCCGCGGCCCTTCTCCAGCAGGTCGGGCAGCAGCCGGGCGGGCACGCGGTAGCCGCAACGGGCGGCGGCGTCGAGCCACTCGGGCAGCATCCTGATCTGCCGGCCGTCCAGGATCTCGCGCAACCGGCGGGCGGCCTCGGGCCCCACCGCCGGCAGGGTCTCGGCGGGCGCGGGCGCGATCGGCTCGGCCCGCAGCGCGCGCAGCCCGGCCCGCCGCCCGGCCGTCAGCACCGCGGCCTGGTCGAGCAGCCGGCCCGCCGGATCGGCGGACCCGCCGGTGGCCGGGGCCTCGGGCAGCGCCGGGGCCCGCCGCCGCTGGGTGCCGAGTAGTGCGGCGGTGACGTGCTCGGTCCAGATGCTCACAGGACGAGGACCCCTTCTTCTTCGTGCCAGGCCGACAGTGCCCGCAGGCCGCGGGGGGACCACTCGCCGGAGACGGTCAGCGGGCCGCCGCCGGAGACCGCCAGCAGCCGCCAGGGATCCGTCGCGTCGAGGGGCAGCGCGTCCCCGTGCGCGTCGACGAGCCGGTGGTCACGCGACAGCCGTACGTCGCCGAGCACGGCGGGCCAGCGGTCCAGCCACGGGTCGAGGGCCAGCGCCGCGGCGTACTCCCGGAGGAACTCGCCGACCGTGCCGCCCGGCGGCGCCGCCGGGCCGGGCGCGCCGTGCCGGGTGGCGATCAGGGCGCGCAGCGGCTGGGCGCCCGGGTAGAAGGCGAGGTCGGCCTCCACGGCGGTGCCCGCCACCAGTGAGGAGTCCAGCGGCCGGCCCGGCGCCGCGAACGACAGCACCAGCGCGGGCCGGCGGGTCCGCAGGCCGCGCAGCCACACCCTGCGGGTGATGAGCCGGTCCTGCTCGGTGTCGCGGATCCCGGCGACGTACCACCGGTCCCGGACGGCCGGGCCGCTCAGCACCTCCTCCTGGCTCATCGTGAAGCCGACCCGGGCGCGCACGGTCTGCCGCAGCGGCTCGGGCAGCTCGGCCTGCCGCCGGTAGGCCCGGGTCAGCAGCCGCAGCAGCGCGTACTCCTCCAGCAGCCGCTCCGGCCAGGCCGCGCCGCCGCCCTGCCGGCGGGGGATGGCGGCCAGCGACTTGATCTGGCCCGCCAGCGCGCCGGCCTGCGCGTCGACCAGCCGCCGGGCGGCGTCGTCCCAGAGGGAGTACGGTGCCTGCTCGGCCTGGGCGAGACCGTGCGCGACCTGGTCGCGCAGCCACCGGTCGAGCTCGTCGATGCCCTCCTCGACCCGGCGCTCCCGCCGCTCGGCGGTCTTCGGGTCCCGGGTCCTGACCGCGCCCGGGGCCGTCTCGCGACGCTCCTGGGCCTGCTGCGCCCGCTCCTGCCGCTGGGCCAGCCACTCCTGCGCCCAGCCGGGCCGGGCGCCCGCCGGGACCGCGCCGTCGCTCCACAGCAGCAGCAGGCCCAGGGCGTGCTTGCACGGGAACTTGCGGCTCGGGCACGAGCACCGGAACGCCGGCTCGGACAGGTCCACGCCGGTCCGGTAGAGGCTGGAGCCGCTGCCCTGGCACTCGCCCCAGACCGCCTGCTCGTCACAGCCCGCACCGCTCCAGAGGGCGGGCTGGGCGACCTTGCCCGCCGCCTTGCCCGATGACGCGTCGGGTGCCAGCCCCAGCACCTGCTCTCGACCCCACCGTTCGCTCACACCATCGAAACTATCGGTCCTCGCGGACATTTCCGATGCGTTCCCCGGCTACCGTCGGGGCATGCTGATTCATCCTTGGGACGCCGCCGTCGACGACGAGGAATGGCGGCTCTGGCTCCGTGACGGCCGGGACTTCGGGCAGCTGATCGCCCCGGGCCGGGGGCGGGAGCTGCCGGTGGTGGTGCCCACGCATTTCCTGTACGACGGGGACCGCTCGATCCGGCTGCACCTGGCCAGGCCCAACCCGGTCTGGGCCCACCTGGAGGAGCACCCGCGGGCCGTGCTCACCGTGATCGACGACTACGTCTACGTGCCCGCGGAGTGGAACGCCGACGAGGGCCGGCCGCCGGAGCAGGGCGTGCCCACCTCCTACTACGCGACGGTCCAGCTGAGCTGTGACGTCCGGATCGTGGACGACCCGGCGGAGAAGGCCGGGATCCTCAACGGCCAGCTCGGGCACTTCGAGCCGCCGGGGTCCGCCCGGGAGCCCGTGGCGGCCGGCGACCGGCTGCTGGCCGGGATCCGCGGGCTCGACCTGACCGTCACCGCCGTGCGGGCCAAGTTCAAGTTCGGCGGCAACAAGAGGTCACCGGTGCGGGAACGGGTCGCCGGAAGGCTGGCGGAGCGCGGCTCGGCCGCCGACCGGCGGGCCAGGGACCATCTCCTCCGCCGCCCGGGCCCCTGATCCGGGCCCGCCGGGCCGTCTCAGCGGCCCGGCAGCTGGGGCAGCAGGGAGGTGTCGGGGGCGAGCAGCCGGCCGCCGGCCAGCAGTGCCGCCAGAGCCACCAGGCCGAACAGGAACACCCAGGTGAGGCCGGGGACGCCGGTGAGATGGGCCAGCTGGTCGGCGTCCGAGGCGGGCGCCATCCGCCGGGACCGCAGCCGCTGCAGCTCTATCACCGGGCGGGCGCCGGCGAACAGCAGGAACCACGCGCCGAGGTAGGCGAACCCGGCCTGGACCTCCTCGTTGCCCAGCCAGGACACCGCGAAGATGATCGCTCCCGTGCCGACCACGGACAGCACGCCGTAGGCGTTGCGGATCATGATGAGCATGACGCCCAGCAGGGCCAGGGACGCCCACAGCATCAGCGTGATCCGCCCCACGCTGAGCAGGGCGGCGAAGAACAGGCCGAGCAGCGGGGGAGTGACGTAGCCCGCCATCGCGGTGAAGACCATGCCGGGCCCGTGCGGCTTGCCCCGGGAGACCGTGACGCCGGAGGTGTCGGAGTGCAGCCGGATCCCGTCCAGCTTGCGGCCGGTGATCAGCGCGACCAGCGCGTGACCGCCCTCGTGCGCGATGGTCACCACGTTGCGGGCGACCCGCCAGGTGGGGCTGTGGGCGACCGCGAGGAGCGCGACGAGACCGACCAGGATCACCAGCCACCACGACGGATCGTCCTGGGTACCGGTCACTCGGTCCCAAAGCTGGCTTATGTTCGCTGTATCCACGTCCGCCCTCAGGGGTAGTTCTCGTCGGGGTTCGTCCCAAAGAGTAGGACGTCGGGGCCCCTCCGTACGTTCGGACGCTGACGTTCGGAGGAGGTGTTCGGTTACGGCGTGGGGGCGGCGCCGGACAGCAGGGCGCCGACCGCCTCGACGACGGCGGTCAGGCCGGACAGCGGCCGGATCATGACGGTGAGCTCGGTGATCAGCCCGTCCGGGCCGTATCGCAGGAAGTCCGCACCCTGGATCTCCCGGGTGCCCACCCGCGCCTCGAACATCAGGACCTCGAGATCGCCGTCGCGGACGCCGGCGGTGTACCGGAAGTCCTCGAACACCCGCAGGACCGCCCCCAGCACCTGCGCGGCCGCCTGCCTGCCCTGGTAGGGCCGGTGCACCGCCGGACTGCGGAACTCGACGTCCGCGGCGAGCGTGGCGACGACCGCCGGCAGGTCGCCGGACTCGACGGCGGTACGGAAGGCAGAGGACATGGATCGGCTCCTTAGGCGGGCGTGGTTCACCTCAGACCATAACCCCACCGCCCGGCGGCGCCCCCTCGGCCCGGAATCACCGCATATTTCGAGGAATAGAGTTATTCGTGGCAAGGGAATGGTGAGGTAATGGTTGCCACAAGTCAGTGGACGGCATGAGGGCGGGTTCCTAGCCTCGGGGCGGCGGTCAATGGCCCAGAGGAGTTCCCCCGTGGTGGAAGAGGTTTCCGCGAAGTCCGAAATGGACCAGCGATATCCCGAGCTGGTTCGCCTGGCGTATTTGGTGCTGCCCGGCGACAGGCCCCGTAAATACCGGCTGGCGCTGGCTCGGCGGATCGTCGACGAGAGTTTGCCGCAACGCGCCGTGCGCAATCCCGGCAAGGCCTATGTGCAAGTGCGCACCCGGGTGCTGGCCAAGGCGATGCGGCCGCGATGGCGGCTGCGAGTCGGCCTGGGACGCTGGCTCAGCGCCCTCCCCGCGGCGCTTCCGGAGAGCGCGCAGACCGATCCGCTGATCGGGCTGACGCCCGAGGTGCGCGCCGCGTACGTGCTGCGCACCGTGGAGGAGATGCCCTACTACGCCGCGCACGACCAGCTCGTCGCGCTGGGCGTCCGGGACGCGCGTACGGCGCTGAACGAGGCGGCGGAGGTGGGGGAGCCGGCCGGGCACATCGCGGGGCTCTCGGTGGTCCGCGGGCCGCGGCGGCGCCCCGTGCTGCCGGTGGCGGTCGCGTCCGTGCTCACCGTGGTGCTCATCGGCGGCATCGTGCTGACCGAGAACCGCCATCGCGACGCCCAGCGGAAGGCGGGCGGCGACGAGGTCGTCATGGCCGGAGCGCAGGCCTGGACGCGTGCCGGGCACGCGCTGGCCGTCTGGCCCGCCCGCGGCGATCTCGTGTCGAACAGGGACTTCGTCGCCGCGGCCCTGACGACCTGGCGGCGCGCCGTCGCGCTCAAGGCCCACGACGGTGCGGCGGGCGGCCCGCCGCGCGGGCGCCCTCAGGTGCTGTACGCGGGCCGGGTGGGCGGCACGCCGGTGGCGTTGCTGTCCGACGGCGGGCGGGTCGCCCGGTACGTCCAGGCCGCCGGGCACCCGACCGTCGAGCTGTTCCCCGCGCCGCGCGGCGGGACGACCCCGCTGGTGCTGACCGACGGCCGCTACCTGCTGCCCCCCTGGGTCCTCGCGGCGCGGGCGTCGGCCCCGGGCCGGCCGGCGCGGCCGGTGACGATCGAGGACGGCGTGGCCGCCGTGCCCTCCGGAGACGCCGGGGATTCCGCGGACTGCGCCGGCGGGCCGGTGCTGGCGCTGCGTGAGCCGGACGGCGAGCACACCGTGGCGGATCTGGAGGGACTGGCGCTGACCGAGGTCCGGCTGCCGCCCGATCCGCCGGCCTGCGCGCTGCCCGCGCCCGACCGGGCCGTGGCCGCCGGGGCGGTCACGGAGTTCTGGGCCGGGCGGCTGCCCGGAGGCGTGCGCGCGCGCTGGCTGTGCTCCCGCTACACCTACCTCGACGGCCGTACGGTCGCGCACGCGACGCTGTTCGAGAAGGGCGGCGAGCGTCATCCGACCGGCGACTGCGGCGACGTCCGCGGCGGCGAGGTGAGCGGCCTGTGGTGGCGTCCCGGGCGCCGCTGGCTCTACGTCGCGGCCGCCAGCGAGGGCTTCAAGCCGGAGCTGACCGGGAAGTTCAAGGACACCGGCCATGAGCACGGCCTGCTGGTGGCCAAGGGGCCGAAGGGGCCCCGGCGGCCGAAGGAGCCGGTGACGCTGAGCGCCCGGGCACGTTGATCACCCGGGGGCGGTCAGGGCTCGCTTACCCGGATCGGGCACACTGGGCCGAACGAGGTTCAGTCGAGAGGGGTGTCCATGGGCAAGGGGCCGCTGACCGGAGTCCGTGTCATCGAGCTGGCCGGGATCGGACCGGGTCCGTTCGCCGCCATGCTGCTGGCGGACCTCGGCGCCGAGGTCATCCGGGTCGACCGCGTGTCCGCCGTGACGCCGATCATGGATCCCGGCACCGACTTCACCAACCGCGGTAAGCGCTCCATCGGCGTGGACCTCAAGAGCGACAAGGGCAAGGAGGTCGTGCTCCGCCTGGTGGAGCAGGCCGACGTGCTCATCGAGGGTTTCCGGCCCGGCGTCGCCGAGCGCCTGGGCCTCGGCCCCGAGCAGTGCTCCGAACGCAACCCCAAGCTGGTCTACGGCCGGATGACCGGCTGGGGCCAGGAGGGCGCGCTGGCACAGAGCGCCGGCCACGACATCGGCTACATCGCGATCACCGGGGTGCTGCACGCCATCGGCCGGGCGGGCGGGCCACCGCAGGTGCCGATGAACCTGCTCGGCGACTTCGCCGGCGGCAGCATGTACCTGGTGGTGGGCGTCCTGGCCGCCCTGCTGGAGGCCAAGACCAGCCGCCGCGGCCAGGTCGTCGATGCCGCGATCGTGGACGGCACGGCCCATCTGTCCACCTTCATCCACGGCTTCCTGGCCGGCGGGCTCTGGCGGGACGAGCGCGGGGTGAACATGCTCGACACCGGTGCGCCCTGGTACGACGTGTACGAGACGGCCGACGGCCGGCACATGGCGGTCGGCGCGCTCGAACCGCAGTTCTACGCCGAGTTCCTGCGGCTCCTCGGCCTGGAGGGCGTGCAGGGCCTGCCCTCCCAGCACGACCGGGACGGCTGGCCGGAGCTGCGCGAGCGCTTCGCGGCGGCGTTCAAGGCCAAGACCCGCGACGAGTGGGCGGAGATCTTCCTGCCCGGCGACGCCTGTGTGGCCCCGGTCCTGTCGCTGGAGGAGGCCGCCCAGCACCCGTACAACACCGAGCGCGGGGTCTTCGTCGAGCAGGGCGGCCACGCACAGCCCGTCCCGGCGCCGAGGTTCTCCCGCAGCAGCCCCCAGATGGGCGGATCCCCGGCGCTGCCTGGGCAGCACACCCAGGAGGTGCTCACCGATCTGGGCTTCGGTGACATCGAGGAGCTGCTCGCCGCGGGCGTCATCGCCCAGGCCTAGGGGGGACATGTTCGAGCCGAGCGGGGAAGAGCGGGCGATCGTCGAGGTGGTCGCCGCGTTCGTCGACGAGCGGGTCCGGCCGGTGGCCCGCGACCTCGAGCACGCCGACACCTACCCCGAGGAGCTCATCGAGCGGATGAAGCGGCTGGGCGTCTACGGGCTGCTGGTCCCGGAGGCCTACGGCGGCACCGAGGTGTCGGTGCCGTGCTTCGCGCTCGTCACCGAGCAGCTGGCGCGCGGCTGGATGAGCCTGGCCGGCGCGATGGGCGGGCACAGCGTGGTGGCCTTCCTGCTGCGCGAGTTCGGCACCGAGGAGCAGAAGGCCGCCTACCTGCCGAGGCTGGCGACCGGCGAGCTGCGCGCCACCATGGCGCTGACCGAGCCGGAGGGCGGCTCGGACCTGCAGGCCATCCGCACGCTGGCCCGCTCCGACGGCGCGCACTACGTCGTCGACGGCGTGAAGACCTGGATCTCCAACGCGCGGCGGGCGGGCCTGATCGCCCTGCTCTGCAAGACCGACCCCGCGGCCGACCCGCCGCACCGGGGGGTGAGCGTGCTGCTGGTCGACGGCGGCTACTCCGTCTCCCGCGACCTCCCCAAGCTCGGTTACAAGGGGGTCGAGTCGTGCGAGGTGGTCTTCGACGGCGTACGGGTGCCGCGGACCGCGGTCCTCGGCGGGGCGGAGGGCGCCGGGTTCGCCCAGATGATGCGGGGCCTGGAGGTCGGCCGGATCCAGGTGGCGGCGCGGGCGCTGGGCGTGGGACAGGCGGCCTTCGACGACGCGTTCGCCTACGCCCAGCAGCGGGAGACGTTCGGGACCCCCATCTGGCGTCATCAGTCGATCGGCAACTACCTGGCCGACATGGCCACCTCGCTGCGGGCCGCGCGCCTGCTCACGCTGGACGCGGCGGCGCGGCTGCAGCGCGGTGAGCGCGCCGACCTGGAGGCGGGGATGGCGAAACTGTTCGCCTCCGAGACCGCCATGACGGTGGCCATGAACGCGCTGCGCATCCACGGCGGCTACGGGTACTCCACCGAGTTCGACGTCGAGCGCTACTTCCGCGACGCCCCGCTCATGATCGTCGGTGAGGGCACCAACGAGATCCAGCGCAACGTCATCGTCCGCCAGCTCATCGCCCGCGACGGCCACTGACCCGGGCCGGGAGGCCGCTCATGCTCGACGGACTTCTGCCGGACGGCCCTCTGCTCGACGGGCTCCGGGTGCTGGAGATCTCCAGCTTCGTCGCCGCGCCGCTGTGCGGGATGACGCTCGCGCAGCTCGGCGCGGAGGTGATCCGGGTGGACCCGCTCGGCGGCGCCCCCGACGTCCGCCGGTGGCCGCTGGCGGAGAACGGCACCAGCATCTACTGGGCCGGGCTCAACAAGGGCAAACGCTCCATCGCCCTCGACCTGCGCGCCCCGGCGGGACGCGAGCTGGTCGCCCGGCTGGCCGCCGAGACCGGCATCGTGGTCACCAACGCCCGTTTCCCCTCCTACGAGGACCTGGTCCCGGCCCGGCCGGACCTCATCCACCTGCGGATCGAGGGCCACCACGACGGGCGGCCCGCCGTCGACTACACCGTCAACGCCGAGACCGGCTTCCCGCTCACGACCGGGCCGGGCGAGCTCACCGGGCCGGTCAACAACGTGGTGCCCGCCTGGGACCTGGCCTGCGGGCTGTACGCGGCGGTCGGGATCCTGGCGGCCGAGCGCCACCGGAGCCGTACGGGGGAGGGGCGGGCGATCCGGCTGCCGCTCGCCGACGTCGCCCTGGCCACCGCCGGCAACCTCGGCTACCTCGGCGAGGCGGCGGTCAACGGGGTCGACCGGCCGCGGATCGGCAACCATCTGTACGGCGGGTTCGCCCGCGACTTCGCGACCGCCGACGACCGGCGCGTCATGATCGTGACGCTCACCCCGCGGCACTTCGCCGACCTGGGCCGGCTCACCGGGCTCACCGAGGTGTTCGCGGAGCTGGCCCGGCTGCTGGGCGCCGACTTCGGCCAGGACGGCGACCGCTACCGCCACCGGGAGACCCTCGCCGCGCTGCTGGAGCCCTGGTTCGCCGAGCGCCGCTACGCCGAGGTGGCCGAGGGGCTGGGCGGCACGTCCCTGCTCTGGTCGCCGTACCGCACCTTCACCGAACTGGTGGCGGACGCGGCCGGCAACCCGCTGCTCACCGTGCTGCACCAGCCCGGCATCGGGCCCCTGCCGGTGCCGGGATCGCCGCTCGACACCGGCGGCGACCGGGGCGCCGCGCCGGCGTCCGTGCCCGGCGCGGACACCGACGAGGTGCTGGCCGACCTGCTCGGCCTGGGCCCGGCGGAACTCGCCGCGCTGCGCGCCGGGGGTGTCCTCCCGCCGTCCTGATCGCGCGGCCGGCCGGCCCCGCGGATCGCCGGCCGGAGCCGGGAGCCGCCGCGGCCGTGAGCCGGCGCCGGCCCCGTGCGCGTCGTTGTGACCCGCCGACAGCCGGTTGTGACCTGGCTTACAACCGGCCCCCGCGATTGCGCCGCTCTCTCACAAGCGAAAGAGAAATGGCGGCTTTAACGTATCCGTCACATGGTTGAAGCCGACGGGTTTGGCAGTCCGCCGGCTTTCTGGAAACGGTGCTTCCAAGCCTTTCGTGCTGCCCTGATGTGGGCTGCCTGAATGATGTTCAAGCCGTTCTGCGTTTCCGGAGCGCTCTCTGCGCCTGCCGTTTCTCCTGTCCGCAGAAGGAGCGTAGATGCGATTTCGTCGCCTGAGGTCATGGGGTGTCGTCGCAGCAGCACTGCTGAGCACCCTGACTTTCACCACGGTCCTTTCCGGGACCGCTCACGCAGAGCTCTCCCCCTCCGGGGCGAACGACTGGAACTGCAAGCCATCGCTCCTGCACCCCAGGCCCGTCGTGCTCGTGCACGGCACCTTCGAGAACATGGCCTTCAACTGGCAGAAGCTCTCACCGGAGCTGAAGAAGCAGGGCTACTGCGTCTTCGCGCTCAACTACGGCGGCACCTACGACGCCCCGATCCAGGGCACCGGTGACATCGCGACGTCCGCCGGGCAGTTGTCCGCCTTCGTGGACAAGGTGCTCGCCGCCACCAAGGTGTCCAAGGTCGACATGGTCGGGCACTCCCAGGGCGGCATGATGCCGCGCTACTACCTGAAGTTCCTGGGCGGCGCGTCCAAGGTCAACCACCTCGTCGGCATCGCCCCCTCCAACCACGGCACCGACCTCAGCGGGCTGGTGACCCTCGGCAACCTGCTCGGGCTCACCGGGCCGATCGCCAAGATCTGCGGGCCGGCCTGTGAACAGCAGGTCGTGGGCTCCGACTTCATCACCAGGCTGAACGCCGGTGGCGACACCGTTCCCGGCCCGAGGTACACGGTGCTGGCCACCAAGACCGACGAGGTGGTCACCCCGTACACCACGCAGTTCCTGAGCGGCTCGAACGCGCAGAACTTCATCCTGCAGGACAAGTGCGCGAACGACAACAACGCCCACGTCGGCATCATCTTCGACCCCGTGATGATCAAGTTCGTGGAGAACGCGCTCGGTTTCTGGGGCCCGAACGGGCCGATCAACTGCTCCAACCCGCTGGGCTGACCCACGGCACGGAAAAAGGCCCGGGAAAGCCTGGGAAAGGCCTGAGAACGGCCCGCGGTCTCCGGCCGCGGGCCGTTCCCCGTGCCGGCGTACGACGTGAGCACTGAGTGGCGGCGGTACCCCTCGTAGCCGCCCCTCAGTGCTCTCGTGCGTACAGTTCCCTCCAGGCGAGCGGAAGGAGCCCGGCGTGACGGAAGTGGCGGTCACCGCGCCCATGCACGGAACGGTCGAGAGCGTCGAGGTCGCGGAGGGGGACACCGTCGCCAAGGGCGGCCCGCTGGTGCTGCTGGAGTCGATGAAGATGCAGCACGTCATCGAGGCGCCCGCCGCCGGGATCGTCCGGCGGCTCGCGGTGCGGCCCGGGGACACCGTCGCCGAAGGAGCGGAGGTCGCCGTCCTGGAGGAGGCCGCCGAGCAGACCGGGACGGCGGCGCCCGCGGCCGGGCCGGACCTGGAGCGGGTACGGCCCGATCTCCAGGACGTGCTGCGGCGCCACGCGACCGGTCTCGACGCCGCGCGGCCCGAGGCGGTCCGGCGCCGCCATGACCGGGGTGGCCGCACCGCCCGGGAGAACATCGAGGACCTCTGCGACCCGGGCACCTTCACCGAGTACGGCGCCCTGGTCATCGCCGCCCAGCGCCGCCGCCGGCCGGTCGAGGAACTGATCGAGCGCACTCCCGCCGACGGCCTGGTCGCCGGGGTCGGTGACATCGACGGCCGTCCGGCGATGGTGCTGTCCTATGACTACACCGTGCTGGCCGGCACCCAGGGCGTGATGAACCACGCCAAGAAGGACCGGATGTTCGAGCTCGCCGCACGACGCCGGATCCCGGTCGTGCTGTTCGCCGAGGGCGGCGGAGGCCGCCCGGGGGACACCGACACGCCGATGGTCTCCGGCCTGGACACCATGGCGTTCCACCTGTTCGCGCGGCTGAGCGGGCGGGTGCCGCTGGTCGGGATCGCGGCCGGGCGCTGCTTCGCCGGCAACGCGGCGCTGCTGGGCTGCTGCGACGTCATCATCGCCACCGAGAACGCCAACATCGGGATGGGCGGCCCGGCGATGATCGAGGGCGGCGGTCTCGGGGTGTTCGCCCCCGAGGAGATCGGGCCGCTGACGGTACAGGTCCGCAACGGTGTGGTGGATCTGCCGGTGCGGGACGAGGCGGAGGCCGTACGGGTCGCCCGCCGTTACCTGTCGTACTTCCGGGACGCGGCGGAGCGGGAGTGGTCGGCCGCGGACCAGCGGGTGCTCCGGCACCTGATCCCGGAGGACCGCAAGCGGGTGTACGACGTCCGCTCCGTCATCGAGGCGCTCGCCGACACCGGCTCGGTGCTGGAGCTGCGCGCCGGGTTCGGCACCGGCATCATCACGGCGCTGGCCCGGATCGAGGGACGCGCGGTCGGGCTGGTCGCCAACGACCCCGGCCGTCTCGGCGGCGCCATCGACGCGGACGCCGCCGACAAGGCGGCCCGGTTCCTGCAGCTGTGCGACGGCCACGGCCTGCCGGTGGTGTCCCTCTGCGACACCCCGGGCTTCATGGTCGGCCCGGCCGCCGAGGAGACCGCGACCGTGCGGCACTTCAGCCGGCTGTTCGTCACCGGGGCCGGCCTGCGGGTGCCGATCTGCATGGTGATCCTGCGCAAGGCGTACGGGCTCGGCGCGCAGGCGATGGCCGGCGGCAGCCTCAAGGTGCCCGTGTTCACCGTCGCGTGGCCGACCGGCGAGGTCGGCGGCATGGGCCTGGAGGGCGCGGTCCGGCTCGGCTTCCGCCGGGAGCTGGAGGCCGCGGCCGACCCGGAGGCGCTGTTCGACGAGCTGGTCGAGGCCGCCTACGAGCAGGGCAAGGCGCTCAACGCGGCCACCGTCTACGAGCTCGACGACGTCATCGACCCCGCCGACACCCGGCGCTGGATCACCACCGCGCTCCGGGATACCCCCCGGCCCGCCGGGCGTTCCCGGTTCATCGACACCTGGTGAGAACGAGCAGAACCGAATAGCGTTCGGAACCTAGCGGATGCCCGGCGCGCGAGTAATGATTCACCTGCGCGGCGATTCCGGTGAGGGGTGAGGACAATGGGCGCTCGTCGGCCTCGGGTCGCGATCCTGGGTGCGGGCTTCGGCGGGCTGTGCATGGCCATCAGGCTGAAGGCCGCCGGTCTCACCTCGTTCACCGTCTACGAGAAGGGCCAGGACCTCGGCGGCACCTGGCGGGACAACACCTATCCCGGCCTGGCCTGTGACGTGCCGTCCTACCTCTACTCCTACTCCTTCGCGCCCTACACCGGCTGGACGCGCCGCTACCCCGAGCAACCGGAGATCCTCGCCTACCTGCGGCTGTGCGCACGGCGGTTCGGCCTGGAACCCCATCTGCGGTTCGGCACCGAGATCACCGAGGCGGTCTTCGACGAGGACGCCGGGCTGTGGCGGCTGCGCACCGGCACCGGCGAGCAGATCGAGGCCGAGATCGTGGTGTCGGCCCTCGGCCAGCTCAACCGGCCCCATCTGCCCGACCTGCCCGGGGCCGCCGACTTCGCCGGCACCTGGTTCCACTCCGCCCGGTGGGACCACGGCCACGACCTGACTGGCCGCAGCGTGGCCGTCATCGGCAACGGCGCCAGCGCCGTGCAGTTCGTGCCCCGGATCGCCCCGCTCGCCGGGCGGCTGTCGGTCTTCCAGCGGTCGGCGACCTGGGTGTTCCCCAAGACCGACTTCCCGTACCCGAAGGCGGCCGGCCGGGCCCTGCGGCTGCGCGCCGTGAACCGTGCCTACCGGCAGTCGATCTACTGGCGGCAGGAGATGCTGTTCTACGTGCTGCGCGGGGGCCGGCTCGCCGCGATCGGCGAGCGCCGGGCGGCGGACCACCTGCGCGAGCAGGTCGCCGACGAGGCCCTGCGGGAGACGCTCACCCCCGACTATCCGATCGGGTGCAAGCGGATCGTGATCTCCAACGACTTCTATCCGGCGCTCGCCCGGGACAACGTCGAGGTCGTGACCGAGCCGATCAGCCGGATCATGCCGGACGGGATCGTCACCGCGGACGGGACCCACCGTCCCGTCGACACGATCGTCTACGGGACGGGCTTCCGGGCCACCGAGTTCCTCGTCCCCATGGAGGTGACCGGCCGGGGCGGCCGCCGGCTGGCCGACACCTGGCGGGACGGCGCGTACGCCTACCTCGGCATGACCGTCCCCGGCTTCCCCAACTTCTTCCTGCTGTACGGCCCCAACACCAACCTCGGCCACAACTCGATCGTCCTCATGCTGGAGTGGCAGACGAGGTACGTCCTGCAGTGCGTCCAGGCGCTCGTCGGCCGGGACCTGGCCTGGCTCGACGTGCGGGAGGACGTGACCCGGCGGTACGACGCCGAGATCCGGGCCGGGCTGCGCCGCACGGTCTGGGAGGCCGGCTGCACGAGCTGGTACAAGACCCCGACGGGCAAGGTCACCAACAACTGGCCGCTCACCACCGTCCGGTACCGGCGGGAGGTCCGCCGGCCCAGGCTCGAGGACTACCATCTCGCGGCCCGGCGGCAGGAGGTGCCGGCGGCTCCCTGACCGAGGGGGAACCGGAAACCGGCGCTCCGCCGTCTATTACGAGAATCCCCCTGTTAGGCGGGGGTCGGTACCGGTACGGTGATCGGCGCGCCGTGCCACCCGGTGCTGCTTCTGGAGGTCTCTTCCGTGTACAACCCGCCCCCCGCGCCACCGCCCGGACCGCCACCTCCGCCGGGCGGTTACCCGCCTCCCGGGGGCGGTTATCCGCCAGGTGGCGGCTACCCGCCCGGTGGTTACCCGCCGCCGGGCGGCGGTTACCCGCCGCCCGGGGGATATCCGCCGGCCGGTACGCCGCCGGGTGGGTGGTACCCGCCGGGCGGCGGGTCACCGTCCGGGCCGCCTCCCTCCGGGCCGCCCCCTTCCGGGCCGCCTCCGTCCGGGCCGGGCCGGCGTCCCCGCCGCCGGGGCCTGTTCGCGCTGCTGGCGTTCCTGGTGGCCGGGATCGTCGCCGCGGCGGTGGTGTTCTTCGTGGTCGACCGGGGCCCCAGCGGCTGCGGCTCCTCCGGCGTCACGCTCAACGTGGTCTCCTCGCCGGAGAAGTACGGCCTGATGCAGCAGTTCGCCAAGGACTACGGCGGGCGCACCGTCGGCGGCAAGTGCGTCGAGGTGGCGGTACAGAACAAGTCCTCCGGCGAGGCGATGGTCGCGCTGGCCCGCGGGTGGAACGCGCAGGCCGACGGCGGCCCGCGGCCCGACGTGTGGACACCGGCCAGCTCCACGTGGGTGGGACTGCTGCGCCAGCGGGTCGCGCAGAACGGGCAGAGCGGCCTGGTGCCCAACGACGCCCCCGGCATCGCCGTCGCGCCGCTGGTGATCGCCATGCCCCGGCCGATGGCGCAGGCGCTCGGCTGGCCGGGTAAGGCCCTCGGCTGGGACGACATCCTCAAGCTCTCCCGCGACCCGAAGGGCTGGGGGACCTACGGCCACCCCGAGTGGGGGGCCTTCCGGCTCGGCAAGACCAATCCGAACTTCTCCACCTCCGGCCTGAACGCGACCGTCGGCACCTACTTCGCCGCCACCCACAAGTCCGACGACCTCACCGCCCAGGACATCGACCGCGTCGACGCGCAGTCGTACGTCCGCGGGGTGGAGAGCTCGATCGTCCACTACG
The DNA here is from genome assembly GCF_050971785.1 of Actinomadura scrupuli. Classification (NCBI taxonomy): domain Bacteria; kingdom Bacillati; phylum Actinomycetota; class Actinomycetes; order Streptosporangiales; family Thermomonosporaceae; genus Actinomadura; species Actinomadura scrupuli. The sequence continues at coordinate 176,099 of NZ_JBPCCU010000004.1, forward strand.
GCGACACGACGCTGACCTTCCTGCAGGGCCTGCAGCGGGCCGACGACGCCGGGCAGGGGATGAAGTACGTCTCGGCCGTCGCGGTGGAGGAGATGTCGGTCTGGTACTACAACCAGGGCAACCCGACCGGCAACCCGGCGACCGCCGGCAAGCACGCCAAGCCCAAGACACCACTGGTCGCCATCTACCCCAAGGAGGGGACGCTGGTCTCCGACCACCCCCTGATGACCCTGGGCACGAGCGACAAGAAGGACATCGCCGCGGACTTCCTCACCTATCTGCGCAGTGACAAGGTGCAGAAGCGGCTGGGCCAGGACGCCTTCCGTACCTACGACAACAAGCCGTCCTCGCTCACCACCCAGGCCAACGGGCTGCTGCCGGCGGAGCCCAAGAAGATGATCGCGCCGCCCGCGCCCGTGGTGCTCGACCGGGTGCTGCGCAGCTGGGAGTCGCTGCGCAAGCGGTCCAACGTCCTGATGGTGGTGGACGTCTCCGGCTCCATGGCCGAGGGCGTGCCCGGCACCGGCAAGAACAAGATGGAGCTGGCCAAGACCTCGCTGAACAAGGCGATGGACGGGTTCATCGACGTCGACCGGGTGGGACTCTGGGAGTTCGCCACCAAGCTGCGGGGCAACACCGACTACCAGGAGCTGGTGCCGGTCGGGCCGATGAGCGCCCCCGGCCGGCGGGCCCTGCTGAAGAGCAAGGTCAACGGGCTGAAGCCGCGTACCGACACCGGCCTGTACGACTCGACGCTCGCCGCCTACAACCAGGTCAGGGACCACCTCCAGCCCGGCGCGATCAACTCGGTGGTCGTCATGACCGACGGCAAGAACGACGACCCCGGCGGGCTGTCGCTGAGCGGGCTGCTCTCCAAGCTCGACGGCGAGAGCGGTGTGCGGGTCTTCACCGTCGCCTACGGCAAGGGCGCCGACCAGGGAGTGCTCAAGCAGATCTCCGAGACGACCAACGCGACGGCCTACACCGCCAGCGATCCCACCAGCCTCGACAAGGTGCTGGCCGCGGTCACCTCGAACTTCTGACCCCTGGGCCCCGGGCACCCGGGCACCCGGGCACCCGGGCACCCGGGCACCCGGGCACCCGGGCACCCGGGCACCCGGGCACCCGGGCTTCGGCACCCCGGGTCTCCGGGGCGCGGCGGCGGCCGTGGGGCCTACCCGGTGAGGACGGCGACGATCCGGGTGCCGGCGGGGAAGGCCCCACGGCCGGCCAGCGCGTAGATGCCGTACATCATCTTGGCCGTGTAGACCCGGTCCAGGGTGATGCCGTGGCGGGCGGCGAAGTCGGCGGCGAACGCGCCCAGCTCCGGGGTCGTGCGGGCGTAGCCGCCGAAGTGGAAGTCCTGCTCGATGCGCCAGTTCGCCGAGCCGGTGCCGTAGGCCTCCCGCTGCAGGCGGTCGACCTCGGCGTCGAGGAAGGACGCCCCCCGCAGCACGGCGAAGCCCAGCGCGCGCCGTCCCGGCGGGAGCCCGGCGGCGATCCCGGCGAGCGTCCCGCCGGTGCCGCAGGGACAGCAGACGACGTCGTACGGCTCGTCGAGCTCGCCGGGCAGCTCGGCGCAGCCCACCACCGCGGCCGCGTTGCTGCCGCCCTCGGGCAGCAGGTGGAAGTCGCCCCAGCGTGCCCGGAGGGCGTCGAGGACGGCCGGCCCGGTCTTGGCCCGGTAGGTCGTGCGGTCCAGGTACGTCAGCCGCATGCCGAGCTCCGCCGCGCGGGCGAGCGAGGGGTTCAGCGGCAGCCGCTCCTCGCCGCGCACCACCCCGATCGTGGTGAGACCGAGGTGGTGCCCGGCCGCGGCCGTCGCCCGCAGGTGACCCGAGTAGGCGCCGCCGAAGGTGAGCAGCGTGTCCCGCCCCGCCGCGAGGGCCTCGGCCAGGTTGTGCTGGAGCTTGCGCCACTTGTTGCCGGGCAGCTCGGGATGGATCAGGTCGTCGCGTTTGACCGCCAGGCTCAGCCCGTGCCGGGCCAGCCGGTCGTCGGACAGCGGTACGAGCGGCGACGGCAGCCGCAGCTCGGCCAGCACCCGCTCCGGCCAGATCACGCTCATGACCTCAGGGTCGCACAGCGCCGGGCACCGCCGGGCGGGGCCGGGTCCGGCCCCCGGCGGATCACTGCGCCGGGCGACCGGTCCGCCGGTCCCGGATCACTCGCGGCGCTCGGCGGGCCGCGGGCGCCGGCGTCCGAGCGGCAGCAGGCCCGCGTCGACCAGGGCACGGCTGATCGGGCCGCCGAGTTCGCAGAGCCGCTCGGCGTCCGCCTCGGAGAGCGCGCCGTAGCCGGGCAGCGACGCCTGGTCGGTGCGCTCCTCGACCCGCTCCCGCAGCAGGCGGCCCTCCTCGGACAGCGCCGGCTCCCCGGCCGCGAGCAGCCCCCTGGCGCGGAGCCGGTCCACGGCGGCGTCCCAGGCCTCGTCCGGCCAGCCGCGGGTGGCCCGCAGGAACCCGATCGGCACCTCGCCGCCGGCCCCGTGCAGGATCAGCGCCTCCAGGCCGTCCAGCCCCTCCAGCAGCAGGGCGGCGAGGTGCCCGTCGCCCCGGAACTCGCGGAGCAGGGTCTGGGCATGCCACAGCACCAGGTGCGGGTGCTCGTCCGGCCAGGGCAGCGCGGCGTGCGCGGCGAACAGCGGCCGCCCCTCCGGCCGCTCGCTCGCGGCCTCCGCCGCCCGCCGGGCCAGCCCGGCCGCCTCGGTGACCGCCGGGGTGGAGACCGACTCGCCGAGCCCGCGCCGCAGGGCCTGGTCGGCCGCGGTGAGCCGGGCCGTCAGCAGCGCCGCGGGCGTGGTGAGGTCCCAGGCCGCGGGCAGCGCCTGGCGTACGAGCGCGGGGCAGAAGTTGTAGAAGCAGGCGATCACGGTCTCCGCGGGCACCCGCCCGAGAGCGGCGCTGCGGGAGGCGAAGTAGCCCATCGCCGGTTCGACCCCGTGTTCGGCGTAGGCGGCAGGCGCCTCCGGCACGAAGTAGATCATTCCGTGGACGGGCTCGAGCCGGCTCCACGCGCGGCGGGCCAGGGCAGAGGTGATCACGTGGACGCACTCCAGGGCGGTGGGGGGTGGCCGCGACATTACCGACCGGTCGGTATGCCGGGCAAGGCCCGGTCCCGGGGGAGGGGCATTGCGCCCGTCCCGGTCGGACGGCTAGCGTTCCCAAGCAAGCATTCGCTTGGCACGAAGTGGAGGGTCTATGCGCCGCGGGATCTACCTGCTCGAAGAGGTCGAGTTCCACCCCATGAACTCGCGCAAGCCCCTGGAGTACCTCACCTGGCTCACTCGTTACAAGCGCGAGGACGACCGGATGCCCGCGGACGCCCCCGAGCTCACCCGCGGCCTGTCGGTCCGGTCCCGGGAGATCGATCTGGTCGGCGCCTTCTACGCGGTCGGGATCACCGGGCATCCGCAGTTCAAGGTGGTGACCCTCTGGGACTGCCACGGCGGCTGGGAGGGCGGCTGGCGGCAGATGATGGACATCTACGACGGGGTCAAGGAGCGGCTGTTCCTCTCCGACATCGACGACCTGCGGCACACCGCGTACTCCCGGCCGCTCGGTGCCGCGCCGGGCGGCCCCGCGCTCGCCGACGTGCTGGCCGAGCCCTACGCCGCGCCGTTCTACGTCTTCGAGAGCGCGAACGTCCGGCCCGGAGCCGCCCTGGACTATCTCGCGGCCGTCCAGGAGGAGCGGGCCCCGATGCTGGCCGAGCACGGTCAGCGGCTGGTCGGGTCGTACGAGGTGCAGTTCTGCGACACCGAGGTCGTCACGCTCTGGGGCACCACGCTCGACGCCCATCTCGCCCTGCAGCGCTCCCGGGACGCCGCGCTCGGCCTCGACGACGAGATCGAGGCCGACCACCGGCTGGTGTCCTGGCGCAAGCGCGCCCGCGACTTCCTCGACGGCGGCTGGCGGGAGAACCTGCTGGCCCCCTTCCCCGGCTCCAAGCTCGCCCCTCCACTCCCGTGACCATGCAATCGTTCGACGATGGATCGCATGGTCACGGCGAGTCGGGTCAGGTGCCGGCGAGTTCGGCCACGATGGGGGTGAACGCCTCCAGGTCGTGCTCGTTGTGCAGCACGTAGTTGGTGATGCCGTGCTCGGCCCGCCAGTGGCGCAGCTTGCCGCAGATCTCGTCCTTCGAGCCGACCAGCACCTGGGGGGTGTCGGCCTGTGCGGACGGGTTGGCCGCGCTCCACGCCTCGACGTCCTTGCCCAGCCCGATCTGCAGGATCGAGGTGCCCAGCTCGATCCGGCCGAACCGGTCGCCCGCGGCCTCCCGGACGACGTCGATCTTCTTCCGGAAGGCGCCCGGGCCGCTGTCGGCGGTGTCCGGGCCCGAGCCGTCGGCCTTCACGCGCATGGTCAGGTTGATGACGTCGGCCTCGCGGGCGGCCAGCCTCAGCATCCGGGGGCCGCCGCCGCCGAGCATCAGCCGGGGTCCGGGGCGCTGCACCGGGCATGGGTCCTGTTCCAGGTCCCGCAGGGTGTAGTGCTCGCCCGAGAAGGAGAAGGGGCCGCCCGCCCACAGTCCCTTCAGCACCGTGATCGCCTCGGCCAGCCGGTCGATCCGTACCCCCGGCGGGTCGAGCGTGAGCCCGGAGCGGTGGTAGTCGTGCGCCATCCACCCGGTGCCCAGGCCGAGCTCCAGCCGGCCACCGGAGAGCACGTCGATGGTGGCGGCCTCCTTGGCCAAGATCGCGGGATGCCGGAAGTCGTTGGCGAAGACCAGCGTCCCCACCGTCAGCCGGGTGGTCGCGCAGGCCGCCGCGGTCATCGCCGCCACCGGGGCGAACCGCGGCCCGACCAGGTGGTCGGGGACCAGCAGGGCGTCGAACCCGGTGTCCTCCAGCCGCCTGGCCTTCTCGGCCCAGGCCTTTCCGGAGTCGGCCATCCGCAGGACGGCGGAGAAACGGAACGGTCGGGTCATGAGGTCTCCTCACCAAGCGCTTGCTCGTTAATGTAGGTGACGTTATCGTCGCGGGGAAGACACCCCTTGATCGAGGATGGCGGCGGTCATGGCTCTCCCCGTAGTGCACGCCCCCGTACGTGAGGTGACCGAGGACGAGGTCGCCTTCTTCCGGGCGAACGGCTGGGCCGCCGTGCCCGGCCTGGTCGACCCGGGCTTCGTCGCCGACCTGCGGGAGCGGGCGCTCGTCCGGCTGCGCGAGCGGCAGGGCCGGTTCCGCAACAGCTTCGTCGACCAGGCGTTCGGCCAGGACCGTGACATCGCGGCGCACGACGAGGCGTTCGCGCGGCTCTCGCTCTCCCCGGAGCTGGGCCGCAACGTCGTCCGGCTGCTGGTCGGCGTGGACCAGGTGCGGCTCCAGGTCACCAACCTGCTCATCAAGGAGCCGGCCGGCGCGGCCCAGGGCGGCGACGGCCACGGCGCCACGGTCTTCCACCAGGACTTCCCGTGGATGCCGATGGACCGGTCCGCGATGCTCACCGTCTGGCTGGCCCTCGACGACGTGCCCGCCGACATGGGATCGCTGCGGTTCTACAACCGCTCGCACCTGCACGGCACGCTCGGCCGCAGCTTCGTCCGGGAGGGCGACGACGCGCTCAGCCAGCATCCCTGGCTGGAGGAGCTGGAGAAGTCACCGCCGCTCGACCTGAAGCCCGGCGACGCCACCGTGCACAGCTCGCTGATCGTGCACGGCGCCCCGGCCAACCAGCGGGACCGGCCGCGGCTGTCGTTCACCGCGACCTACTTCGACGCCGCCGCGCTCTACACCGGGTCGGCGTACGGCCAGACCGACGACCTCGGCCTGGAGGTCAACAAGCCCTTCGACCACCCGATGTTCCCGGTGGTCGGCGCCGGTGCCTGAACGCGAGCGGAGCGAGCCCTTGCCCGAGCCACTGGAGACCGTCGCCGGTCCGGTCGATGATCCGGGCGCCACCCTCATGCACGAGCACGTCTTCGGGCTCAGCCCGGAGATCCTTTGGAACTGGCCGGACATCCCCGAGGGCTGGGACCTGGAGCTGCGGGCCCGGGAGGCGGCGGCCAAGCTCGACGAGCTGAAGGCCGCGGGCATCGACTCGATCGTCGATCTGACCGTGATCGGCCTGGGGCGGTACGTCCCGGCGGTCCAGCGGGTCGCCGAGCTCACCGAGGTCAACATCATCGCGGCCACCGGCCTGTACACCTACGACGCGCTGCCCGCCTACTTCGGCAACCGCGGGCCCGGCTCGCTGTTCGGCGGGAAGGACAGGCTCGCCGAGTTCTTCGTCCGCGACATCCGCGAGGGCATCGGCCGGACCGGGGTGAAGGCGGGGATGCTCAAGGCCGCCACCGGCCGCGCCGGGATCACCCCGGGGGTGGAGCGCGTGCTGCGCGCCGTCGCGCAGGCGCACCGGGAGACCGGGGTGCCCATCACCACGCACAGCGAGTCCGCCACCCGCAACGGCCTCGACCAGCAGAAACTCCTTCTGGAGGAGGGAGTGGACCTGTCCCGGGTGGTCATCGGGCACGCCGGTGACTCCACCGACCTCGCCTACCTGGAGGAGCTGATCGCGGGCGGGTCGTACCTCGGCATGGACCGCTTCGGCATCGAGTTCCTCTCCTTCGAGGACCGGGTCGCCACCGTCGCCGCGATGTGCGCCCGCGGTCACGCCGACCGGATGGTGCTCGGCCACGACTCCTACTGCTTCAACGACCGCTTCGAGCCCGAGGTCATCAAGAGCCGGCACCCCAACTACCACCTGCTGCACATCTCGCGGGACGCCCTGCCCGCGTTCCGGCGGGCAGGCGTCACCGACGAGCAGATCCGGCTGATGCTCGTCGACAACCCGCGCCGCATCCTTGCGCGCTCGGAGCCGTACTAGCCCGTACAAGGAGCCATGGTGAGCACCCCGCAGACCGCGACGGACTTCGACGTCACCTCGGACTGGCACGTCGCCGACCCCTACCCCTTCCTGACCAGGCTCCGCCACGAGCAGCCGGTCTTCTGGAGCGAGCACCTGCGGATGTGGGTCCTCACCCGGTACGAGGACGTGCGCAACGCCTACCGGGACCACCAGCTGTTCTCGAGCGTGGGCTCGCTGACCATCTCCCGGACCCTCACCGACGAGGTGAAGGAGTCGCTGGGCGAGCACCAGTCGTTCCTCGACAACTTCGCCGCCAACGTGGACCCGCCCAAGCACACCCGGATGCGCAAGGCCATCGCCAAGGCCTTCACGCCCCGCGCGGTCGCCCGGCTCGGCGACAACTTCCGGACCAAGGTCGACGCGGTGCTCGACCAGGTCATCCCGCAGGGCCGGTCGGACCTCGTCGCCGACATCGCGCACCTGCCGTCCGCCCGGCTCGCCGCGGTGTTCATCGGGGTGCCGCCCGAGGACGAGGTGCAGGTCAAGCACTGGGTGTCCTCGTGGTTCCAGCTGTTCCTGTCGCCGCAGACCCCGGAGCGGCAACTGGAGCTAGCCCAGGATTTCCTGAAATATCTCGACTACGTCGATCGTCTCGTGCAGGAGCGCACCGCCGAACCGCGCGACGACTTCGCCTCGCTGATGGCGGGGATGATCGGCACCGGGCCGGACGACCTCTCGCACCGCGAGGTGGTCGAGACGATCAGCGCGCTGTTGCTCGGCGGCAACGACACGGTGCCCAACGGGGTGTCCAACGCCGTCTACCGGCTGCTGCGCGAGCGCGACACCTGGGAGGAGATCATCGCCTCGCCGGCGCTGATCCCCGGCATGATCGAGGAGTCGTTCCGGATCGACGGCGCCAGCCTCGGCAGCTTCCGCAAGCCCACCACCGAGGTCACCCTGCACGGCGTCACCATCCCCGCCGGGGTGGAGGTGCTGCTGCACGCCGACTCCGCGTCGCACGACGAGACGGTCTTCGCCGATCCGGAGCGCTTCGACATCCGGCGGCCCAACGCCCGCGAGCACATGGTGTTCGGCTACGGCGTCCACCACTGCGTCGGCGCCGCCTTCAGCCGGCTCAAGATGGAGATCGCCTTCCAGCAGCTCACCACCCGGCTGCCGTCCCTGCGCCTGGTCCCCGACCAGCGGATCTCCTACCGCAAGAGCCTGGTCGGCCGCGGCCTCGCCCAGATGCTCGTGGAGTGGGACGAGCGGTGAGGTTCCACGGCAGGGTCGCGCTGGTGACCGGCGCGGGCTCGGGCATCGGCCGCGCCTGCGCGCTGCGGTTCGCCGCGGAGGGAGCCCGCGTCGCCGTCGTGGACCTCGACGCCGGCACCGCCGGGGAGACCGCGACGCTGATCGGGAAGGACGGCGGCACCGCGCTGGCGATCACCGCGGACGTGTCCGACGAGGAGCAGGTGCGCGCCGCGGTCGCCGCGACGGTCGAGGCGTACGGCCGCCTGGACGTGCTGCACAGCAACGCCGCCGTGCTCTCCCGCGAGGTCTACGGCCGCGACCTCGACCTGTGCGACATGGACGTCGAGGTCTGGGACCGTACGCTCGCGGTCAACCTGCGCGGCGCGATGCTCTTCATCAAGCACGTGGTGCCGCGGCTGACCGCCGGGGGCGCCATCGTCCTGACCTCCTCGGTGTCGGCCCTGGTCGGCGACACCGACCACGCGGCGTACGGCTCGGCCAAGGCCGCGCTGACGTCGCTGGCCCGTTACACCGCGACGATGTACGGGTCCCGGGGCATCCGGTGCAACGCCGTCGCCCCCGGGCTGGTGCTGACCGACGTCGCGCGCGCGGTGATGACCCCGGAGCGGCTCGCCGAGAAGGCGGCCGAACGGGTGCTGCCGGACGCCTGCGAGCCCGAGGACGTCGCGGCGCTGGTGGCCTTCCTGGCCTCCGGCGAGGCGCGCTGCATCACCGGTCAGACCATCGTCATCGACTCCGGCATCACCGCGCACCGTCCCGAGCACGCCATCCGCCGGTCCCGGGAGCCCTGACCCGGGTGGCGCCTCACTCGCCGTCCTGCCGGTCGATCAGCTCCCGCAGGTAGAGACCGAGCGCGTGGTCGACCTGGCGCCGGTCGTAACCGCGCACGACGACGGTGAACCGCGTCCCGTTGAGCTCCTCGCGGGTGATGGCGGGGCCCAGCTCGTCCTCGGACGCCGGCCGCCCGTCGGCGAGCGGCCGGCCCAGGGTGGCCCAGAGCCGGCCGATGACGGTGTCGACCTCGCGGCGGTCGTAGCCGCGCAGCCGGACGGCGAAGTCGTGCTGCTGCCGGATCTGCGCCAGCGTGGAGTGCCCCCCGCCGTCGCCGTCGGGGTCGCCCAGCAGCAGCGACAGCCCGCTGTCGCCGTCGTCCTCGTGCTCGTCCGGTTCGACGCCCTCGTGCTCGGCCAGCTCGCGGCGGTAGCGGCGCATCATGCCGTCCACCTCGAAACGGTCGTAGCCGCGCAGCACGACGTCGAACTCGACCCAGCGGAACCGCTTGAGATCGATCGGCGCACCGGTCAGCGGCCCACGGCCGAGGGTGCCCTCCACCTGCGCGACCAGCGCGTCGACCTGCTCCCGGTCGTAACCACGGATGACTATCGAGAAATCGAGCACCAAGGCACCTCCACGGGGGCCAATCTATCGGGGAAGATCCTGCTTGATTGTTCTAAGCTGCGCATCATGACGAACGTCCCCGAACGGGCGAACCCCCCGGATCCACGGGGCATGCGCGCCTCCGACGCCGACCGCGACCGGGTGGCCGAAGTGCTCCGCCAGGCGGCCGGGGACGGGCGGCTCGGCCTCGACGAGCTCGATGACCGGCTGAGCGCCGTCTACGCGGCCAAGACCTACGCCGAGCTGGAGCCGATCACCCGCGACCTGCCGATCGGCGGCGCCCCCGAGACCCGGACGACCGACCGGATCGGTGGCGTCCCCACGTCACGGTTCGCGGTGGCCGTCATGAGCGGCTTCCAGCGCGTGGGCCGGTGGACCCTGCCGGGCCGTTTCACCGCGATCGCCTTCTGGGGCGGCGGCAAGCTCGACCTGCGCGAGGCCCGGTTCGCCGAGGCCGAGACGCGCATCCGGGTCTTCGCCGTGATGGGCGGTGTCGAGATCGTGGTCCCGGAGGACCTCGAGGTGCACGTCACCGGCATCGGCATCATGGGCGGCTTCGACCACAAGGCCGGCGGCGCCGGTGCCCCCGGCTCTCCGAGGGTGATCATCAGCGGGCTGGCGTTCTGGGGCGGGGTCGGCACCAGCCGCCGCGCTCGCAAGAAGGCCAAGCGGGAGCTCAGGGACGGTCAGCCGGCCGAGTAGACGCGGACCACGCCGTCGCGGGTGGCGTAGACCTGCCGCCAGCCCGGGAGCGGGCGCGGCGGAGTGGACCACACCTCGCGGGCGCCGGTCCGGCAGTGCCCGCAGACCTGGCCCTGCTCGGTGTCGAAGAACAGCACGAGGTCGCCCGGCACGGGCTGCTCCCCGCCGGCCCGCGCGACCTTCAGCCGCTGGTGCCAGGAGGTCCCGCCGAACGGGCCGTTGCGGTAGATCCCCAGATCCAGCACCGTGTGCCGCTCGGCCCAGATGGTCTGCGCGCCGTCGTCGTGCCGCGACATCCACGTCCGGAACGCCTCCAGTTGCGTCCCGCCGCCCACCCGGGTCGCCGGGCTGGCCCACCAGCCCCGGGCCGCGGTGCCCGCCGTGGCCGCGCTCACCGCCAGCAGTGCCGCCACCGGCAGCACCGCCGCCGCGGCGCGCAGCGCACCGGACCGCTCCTGCGGCATCCGGCCGGCCAGGAACCGGCCGGCCAGCCAGACCAGCCCGAGACCGCCCAGGACGAACGCGGGGAACACCGGGAACCAGTAGCGGATCAGCTGCAGGCGCAGGCTCGGCTTGGCAGGGTCCAGCACGCCGCCGAGCAGGGACAGCGGCACCCACAGCAGCGCGCACCAGGCCACCAGGAGGGCGAACCGGCGCGGCCGCACCAGCCCGCCCAGCAGCGTGAGCCCGAGCAGGAGCTGCAGCCAGCGGCCCTCCGGGAACCGGTGCAGCGTCGACGGCAGCCGCAGCAGGTAGACCGAGCGCGGCTTGTCGCGGAACGTCCCGGCGATCCGGGGCGGCGAGTACCCCTGCGCGTGACCGGTGACCGCCTTCACCCGGGCGAGCGGGTCGCCGTACAGCCCCCAGCACAGCAGGGTCTCGCCGAGCCCCAGGAGGGCGATCGGGGCCGCCAGCCAGGCCAGCCCGGACCAGCCCACCCGCCGGTAGAGCAGCACCGGGATCAGCGGCCAGACGAACACGATGAACTCACGGACCAGGTACGACCAGCCGAGCAGCAGGCCCAGCGCGATCAGGGTCCACCGGCCGGCCGGCAGCCGTTCCCGCCTGATCGCCAGGGCCACCGCCAGCGCGGCGGTGAACAGGGCCGTCGCCAGCACGTCGGGGAGCAGGTCGGTGGAGTCGACGAACACCGGCGTCGCCGCCACCACCACCAGGCCGCCGGCGGCGCCCACCCAGCGGGAGAACAGCAGGCTCCCCAGTGCGTACGTGCCGATCAGCAGCACCAGCGTGCCCAGCACCGGAACGACGTAGTAGGAGGTCTGGGAGTACCCGAACACGGTCATCACCAGCCGCACCGGGATCAGCAGCCCGAACCGGGTCACCTGGTGGGTCTCCGTGGCCGGGACGAGCGGGTCGGGGAACCTGGCGGCGGCCCGGAGGTAGTTCAGCTGGTCCGACGGGTACGGGAAGCGCAGGTGCGCCACCAGGACCGCCAGCCAGACCAGCGCGAGTCCCGCCGGGATCAGCAGGCCGGGATCACGCCAGGCCCGCGGCCGTCCCGGGAGGGAGTCCGGCCGGTCGTCGAGGGGGAGCCGTTCGCGGTCGGTGAGCACGCAGGACAACCGACCGTGGCCCGGAGACCTCCGGGTGACGGCCAGGTGAGCCGTACATGAACTCTCGCGGTCACCTCACGCACCGCCCCCGGCCCACGACCCCCACCGGCAAACCCACCCCCGCCCCATACGGGCCTCCACCCCCGCTCACCCCATCCCCTCCGTGATCATGCAATCGACCGACGATCGATTGCATGATCACGGAGGGAGCGTCGTGAGCGAGCAGGTGAGTGAGCGGGAGTGGGGCGGTGGGGGTGGGAGGGTGTCAGCCGGCTGCGGGGATGCCGTTGGCGGGGGCGTTGGGCGGTGGGGTGGTGTAGGGCTGGAGCGGGCCGTCACCGGTGTCGGTGGTCAGGGGCTGTCCCTGGAGGGAGATGACGTTGTCCTTGATGATGCCGATCTGGGCTCCGGTGAAGCCCGCGTGCGAGTTCTTGCTCAACGCGTACGGGGTCAGGCCCGGGCCGGCGAAGTGCTGGTTCTCGACCGCGTCGACCAGGCTCTTCCGGGTCGGATTCGCGCCCGCCGCCTGCAGGGCCTGCACGAAGGTGTAGGCGGAGGCCATGCCGTAACCGATGTTGCCGTCCAGGGGCAGGTTCGGAATGTACTGGTCGTGGATCTTCTTGAACAGCTGCACCCAGCTGCTCGAGGTGTCACCGATCGGGGCGAGGTAGGAGTCGGTGACGATGCCCTGGATGAGCGGGTTGCCCTTGATGGTGCTCCCGCTCTTCTTGGCGAAGCTCTCCAGCAGCCCGGTGAGGGTGGTCGGGTCGGAGCCGACGTTGCTGACCACCAGCTGGGCCTTGTTGGCGAGCTTGACCTGCGCCAGCCGGAACAGCGCGGTGTAGGTCGGAGTGGTGAACAGCACCACGACCTCGGCCTTCGACTGCGCGATGGCCTGCGCCTGCGGGCCGAGGTCGGTGTTGCCCGGCTGGTAGGTCTGCCGCGACACGACCTGCGCCGCCGGCACGTACTTGTCCAGCCCCTTCACGCCGTCCTGGCCGAAGTCGTCGTTCTGGTAGAAGTAGGCGACCTTCTTCCCCGGGTAGGTCTTCTTGATGTAGTCGCCGAGGATCTTGCCTTCCCGGAGGTAGTCGACCTGCCAGCCGAAGGTGTACGGATGCTTCTGCGGCTGGTCCCAGCACGTGCAGCCGGACGCCACGAACAGGTCCGGGACCCGCTGCGCGTTGAGGTAGTCGACGACCTTGCTGTGCGTCGGGGTGCCCAGCCCGTTGAAGATGGCGAAGACCTTGTCCTGGAGCACCAGCTTGTGCACGACGTCCACGGTCTGCGTCGGGTTGTAGACGTCGTCGACGTACTTGTAGACGATCTTGCGGCCGTGGACGCCGCCGTTGGCGTTGACGTAGTCGAAGTAGGCCTTGGCCGCGGCGGAGATCTTGCTGTAGCCGGGTGCGGCCGGCCCGGTCAGCGGCTGATGGCTGCCGATGGTGACGGTGGTCGCGGTGACGCCCGGTGCGGACGCCTTGCCGTTCCCATCGCCGCCCGAGTCCGAATCGCCGCCACCGCAGCCGCTGGCGGCCAGGGCTATCGCCGCGCCGACGGCGACGGCGCGGATGGCCCGGAATCCTTTCATGGTTCCTCCTCGATCAGTTGAACGACCCCCGAGGCTGTGTCCCCCTAGGACCCTGTCCCGCGCCGCAGGCGCCTGGACGCGGGCAGCACCAGGAAGCGCCGGATCGCCTCCTGGATGCCGCCGGGAAAGGCGATCATGACGATGATGAGCACGAGACCGTAGATCGCGAGCGGCAGGTTCGACGCCACGTCGTGCGACAGGTGCGCGGCCCCGCCGAGGTCGGCGGCCCAGGACGGCATCAGCACCAGCAGCAGCGATCCCCACACCGCGCCCGGCAGGCTGCCGAGCCCGCCGAGGATGACCGCGGTGACCAGCTGCAGCGACAGGGTCAGCCCGAACGCGCCGGGCGCGGCCAGTGAGGTCACGAACGCCAGCAGCCCGCCGCCCAGCCCCGCGCAGGCCGCGGCGACCACGAACGCCAGGATCTGGACCCGCGCGACCCGGATGCCGCTGAGCGCCGCCGCCACCTCGTCGTCGCGTACGGCCCGCAGCTGCCGCCCGAACCCGCCGTGGGTCAGGTTGGCCAGCAGCCACAACGTGATCACCGCGCACAGGCAGGCGATCCACGCCTGCCAGCGCTCCAGCGGGAACGTCTCACCGAGCGCCTCGGGCGGCGGGGACGTCGTCACCGACAGGCCGTTCTGGCCGCCGAGCAGCCCGGTCAGCCGGTGGTAGTCAGTCAGTGACGGAAGGCCCACGGCGAGCGCGAGCGTCGCACCGGCCAGATAGGGCCCGCGCAGCCGGGCCGCCGCGGCTCCCACGATCACGCCGAGCGCGGCCGTCACCACCACCGAGGCCAGCAGCACGAGGGCCAGCGGCCAGTGCAGGTGGTTGATGAGCAACGCGGCCGTGTAGGCGCCGACCGCCATGAAGGCGCCCTGGCCCAGCGAGATCTGCCCGCTCAGGCCGGTCAGCACGGTGAGCCCGGCGGCGGCGCACACGAGGTACGCGGTCTGCGCGAGCTGCAGGTCCCGGTACGGGCCGAGGGCGCCGATGAGGACGTACAGCCCGAGCAGCGCCAGCAGCGCCAGCGCCGTGTGCCGGACCACGGTCGGCCGGAGCAGGCCCGGCATGGCCCGGGCCGCCACGGGCTCGTCCAGGGGTTCCTTCACGGGCTCGTTCACGGTGGTCATCTGCCTGTTCCTCTCAGACCCTGCGCTCGGTGGTGTGGGAGAACAGCCCCGCCGGCCGGATCATCAGCACGGTGACGAGGACCACGAAGGCGCCGAAGGTGACCACGTCGGAGCTGAGATAGCCGGACACGTAACTGAGCGCGCAGCCCACGATCAGGCCGCCGACGACGGCGCCGATCGGGCTGTCCAGCCCGCCGATGATCGCGGCGGTGAACCCGAAGACCAGGACCTGGTCGAACTGGCTGGGCCCCACGAACACCGAGGGCGCGATCAGCACGCCGCCCAGCGACCCGGCCAGCGCGGCCAGCGCCCAGCCCAGGGTGAGCATCCGGCCGACCCGGACGCCGAGCAGCCGGGCCACCTCCGGGGCGAACGCGGCCGCCCGCATCTGCAGCCCCAGGTCGGTACGGCGGAACAGCACCACCAGCCCGAGCATCATCGCCGCGACGGCCCCGATGACGAACAGGTCGGAGGGCGACAGCAGCAGCCGGGTGCCCGCCACCGAGTACCCCTCGATGGAGAACGCCGGGGGATAGGAGTGCGGGGTGCCGCCCCAGATCATGCCGGCGCCCGCCTGCAGCAGCACCAGCAGGCCGAGCGTGACGATGACCGCGTTGAGCGGCGGCTTGTTCTCCACCGGCCGGATCAGCACCCGCTCGGTCACCGCGCCCAGCACCAGCCCCGCCGCGAGCGCCGCGCCCAGCGCCAGCCAGTACGGCCCGCCGTGCTGGATCACCGAATACGCCAGCATCGTCGTGACCATCAGCATGCCGCCCTGGGCGAAGTTGACGATCCGGGTGGACCGCCAGATCAGCACCAGCGCGAGCGCGACCGCGGCGAACACCATGCCACCGGTGATGCCCGACAGTGTCAGATTGACGAAGCGCACCATGCTCGGACGACTCCTCTCAGAAACCCAGATAGGCGTGGCGGAGCTGGTCGTCTCCGGCGATGCGGTGAGCCTCGTCGTCGATGACGACCTCACCCAGGTTGAGCACCACCGCCCGGTCGGCGATGGACAGCGCGCTGCGGGCGTTCTGCTCGACCAGCAGCACCGTGTACCCGTTCTCGTCCCGCAGCCGGCGCAGCACGGTCATGATCTGCGCGACCACCCGCGGCGCCAGCCCCAGCGACGGCTCGTCCAGCAGCAGCACGCTGGGCCGGCACATCAGCGCCCGGCCGATCGCCAGCATCTGCCGCTCACCCCCCGACAGCGTCGTGGCGGTACGCCGGCGCCGCTCGTACAGCGCGGGGAACAGCTCGAACACGGTGTTCATGGCCTCGCTGCGCTCGGCGGCTCGGGACGCCTTTGAGGCGCCGGCCTCTCTCGTCGCGTGCTCGCTCGTTCCTCGCTGCGCGCGCTCCTCGCTCCGGCCGGCGCCGCGTCCCTCGCGGTCCGGTGCGTCGGCCGTCCCCGTGGGCTCGCCGTGTTCGGGGGCTCGCGGTGCCTCGTCGTCCGTACTCGTGGTCCGGGAGGCTTTGCGGGCGTCATTGCGGGGGCGGATCAGGCCGCCTAGGCGGAGGTTCTCCTCTACGGTCAGCTCGGTGATGATGCCGCGTCCCTCGGGGACGTGGGCGAGGCCCATCCGGCTGATGTCCTCGACCCGGCCGCCGGCGATGGAGCGCCCGCCGTAGGTGATGGACCCGGAGGCCGGGCGCACCAGGCCGCTGACGGTGCGCAGCAGCGTGGACTTGCCCGCGCCGTTCGCGCCGAGCACCGCGGTGATGGCGCCCTTCGCCGCGGTCAGGCTGACGTCGCTGAGCGCTCGTACGGCTCCGTACCGGACGGTCACGTCCCGGAGTTCGAGTGCGGGTTCCAGTGCGGTCATCCGCGGGTCTCCTCACTGGTCAGCGGGAGGACCTCTTCGCCGAGGTAGGCGGTGACCACCGCCGGATCGTCGCGGATCTCCGCGGGGGTGCCGTGCGCGATGAGCCGGCCGAAGTCGAGCACGGCGACGTCGTCGCAGACCTCCATCACCAGGTCCATGTGGTGCTCGACGAGGACGACGGACATGCCCGGCCGGTCCTGTTCCGGTGCGGGCGAGGTGAGGGAGCGCACCAGCTCTCCCAGCTCCCGGATCTCCTCGGCGGACAGGCCCGCGGCCGGCTCGTCGAGGAGGATCAGCTCGGGCTCGGCGGCCAGCGCCCGGGCGAGCGCCACCCGTTTCCGTACGCCGTAGGGCAGTTCGCCGGGGTAACGGTCGGCGGCGTCCGCGACGCCGAGGTCCGCGAGCCGCGCCAGGGCCAGCGAGCGGAGGTCCGCCTCGTCCCGGTCGGCGCGGGCCAGCGCGAACAGCGCCGACGGCATCCCGGTCCGGGCGCGGCGGTGCGCCCCCGCCATGACGTTCTCCGCCACGGTGAGGCCGGGGAACAGGCCGAGCCCCTGCAGCGTGCGGGCGATGCCGAGCCGCGAGAGCTCATGCGGTCTGTGCCGGCTCAGCGTGCGGCCCTTCCAGCGCAGCGTGCCCCGCTGGGGCCGGACGAAGCCGCAGACCACGTTGAACAGCGTCGTCTTGCCGGCGCCGTTGGGGCCGATCACTCCCACGACCCGCCCCGCGGGCACCCGCAGCGAGACGTCGTCGAGGGCGACCAGGCCGGCGAACCGGACCGTCACTCCGGAGAGTTCCAGCAGGGGGGCTGTCATCGGTTCCTCATCTCGGACGTCGACGCGCACGTTGCCGGGCGGGGGAGCAGTCAGGGGCCGGAGCGCGGCGGGCCGCCCGGCAGCAGGTCGTCGCGGATCAGGCGCTTGAGCACCTTGCCGCCGGGGTTGCGGGGCAGCGGCTCGGCTCGTACGGCCACGTACTGCGGGACCTTGAAGTCCGCGAGCCGCCCGGACAGGTGGGCGAGCACGGCCTCGACGTCGACGCCGCCGGGCATGGGCACGATGACCGCGCCGACCTTCTCGCCCATGACCTCGTCGGGCACGCCGACGACCGCGGCCTCGAAGACCCCGGGCGCCCCGGCCAGCGCGTTCTCGACCTCGACGCAGTAGACGTTCTCCCCGCCCCGATTGATCATGTCCTTGGCGCGGTCGACGATGTGCACCAGGCCGTCCCCGTCGATCCGGGCGATGTCCCCGGTGCGCAGCCAGCCGTCGGCGAAGGCCTCGGCGGTGGCCTCGGGCTTGTTCCAGTAGCCCGCGACCACGTTCGGACCGCGGATCAGCAGCTCGCCGACGCCCTTCTCGTCGAAGCGGTCGTCGAGCCGCAGATCGCAGACCGGGACCGGGAAGCCCACCGAGTCGGCGTGCTCGACGGCGTACTCGTGCGGCAGGTAGGTGGTGAGGCTGGAGGTCTCGGTCAGCCCGAACCCGTTGCCCACCCGGGCCTGCGGGAACGCCCGCATGATCCGGCCGACCAGCTCCGGCGCGATGGGCGCCCCGCCGTAGGACAGGTAGCGGACGGCGGAGACGTCGGTGCCGGCGAAGCCGGGGGAGTTCATCGCCAGCCAGTAGATCGCGGGCACCGTCGTCAGCACGTCGATGCGCTCGTCCTCGATGGCCCGCAGGAAGGCGTCCACCTCGAACTGCGGCATGATCACCGTGGTGCCCCCCAGGTGGCACGCGACCAGCAACTGGCTGTTGCAGCCGGTCACGTGGAACAGCGGTACCGAGACCAGCGTCCGGATCGGGTCCCCGGCGGTGATGCCGATGGCCCGGCGGCAGCTCTCGCAGTTCGACAGGAAGTTCGCGTGGGTGGTGACCGCGCCCTTGGGGAACCCGGTCGTGCCGCTGGTGTAGAAGATCGCGGCCGGGTCGTCGGCCTGGACGTCGTCGGCGGCCAGTGGCGGGCCGTCCGGCAGCGGGCCCCCCGTGAAGACATGGGAGGCGCCGCTGTCCTCGATCACATAGCGCGCCTCGTCCTCGGTGAACCTCGTGTTCACCGGCACCGCGATCGCCCCCGCGAGCTGGGTGCCGAAGAACGCCAGCACCCAGTCGACGCCGTTGCCCAGCCGGATCGCCACCCGGTCGCCCGGCGTGATCCCGGCGGCGCGCAGACCGCCGGCGACCCGGGCGGCGCGGTCCCACAGCTCGCGGTACGTGAGCCGCGGGCCGCCGCCCGTCTCGACCAGCGCCTCGCGCTCCGGCAGCGCGTCGGCGGTCGCCCGCAGCATGTGCACCAGGCTGCGGGGCAGCCCCTCGTAACGGGCGATCCCGTCCGGGCCGCGCACGACCCCGCCGGTGTCAAACATGGCTGAAGTAACGCCTGGGGTTCTGGACCAGCATCTGATCCAGCTGTGCCTCGGTGACGCCGAGCTCGCGCAGCGCGGGCAGCACGTCGTCGCTGATGTGCTCGTAGTGCCAGTTCGGGGTCAGGACCTCCCGCAGGCGCTGGGGATCGGGAGCGAACCAGTCGATGAAACAGCTCGCGTCGTGACTGAGCACCATCCGGTCGGCGTAGCCGCGGTCGCACAGCGCGGCCACGGTGGCCACCCGGTCGGCGGTGGAGTTGAAGAGGTCGATGCCGAAGCGGTCCATGCCCAGGATGGCGCCGGTGTCGGCCAGCGCCATCAGGTAGTCGAGGTCGTTGCTGTCACCGGCGTGGCCGATCACGACCTTGGTCAGGTCGACGCCCTCCTTGCCGAACAGGTCCACGGCCAGCCGGCCCGCCTCGGCCGGGCTGGAGGTGTGCACGGTGATCGGCGCCCCGGTCTCCCGGTGGGTGCGGGCGACCGCCCGGGCGATGCGCTCGACGCCCGGGGTCAGCCCCGCCGCCTCGATGGCGCACTTGAGGAACGCGGCCTTGACGCCGGTGTCGCCGATGCCCTCGACGATGTCGCGGGTGAAGTCGGCGACCATCGGCTCCGGCCCGTCGACCAGCAGCCCGGGACCGCGGTGCTCGTACTGGAACGGGACGTCGTGGTAGGTGTAGATGCCGGTCGCGACGAGGATGTTCAGGCCCTCGACCTGGTCCGCGATCCGCTGGATCCGGGGGATGTAGCGGCCGAGTCCCCACACGGTGGGGTCGGCGATCGTCGTGATGCCCTTGCCGGCCAGCGCCCTGAGCTTGGTGACCGCGTCCGCGACGCGTTCCTCCTCGTCCCACCAGCCGCCCGCGCCGTAGTTCTGCACGTGCTCGGGGCTGAGGACGAAGACGTGCTCGTGCATCAGGGTCGGTCCCAGATCCGTCACCTCGACGGGGCCTCGCACGGCCTCGACTGCGGGCATCGCGTTCCTCCTTGGCGCATACCGACCGGTCGGTATCAGCCGAAGCTAGGCTGCCCGGCCCCCAACGTCAATGATTCGGCCGATCCTGTAGGCGTTCGGAAACCCAAATGATGCACAGGGATTCCCGGCGGCCGGGTACCGGGCTACATACCGACTGGTCGGTCTCTGGGAGGATGGGGGCCTCAGTGTTTCGATGAGGGGGGTGGGGCATGGCCGACGACGACCAGGTGGCCCAGGCCCGGGTCAGGGTCAGCCCGGTGGAGAGGCGCATCCTCGCCGCGGCCATCCGGCTGTTCGCCGACCAGGGCTTCGACGGCACCTCGGTCCAGGAGATCGTCGAGGAGGCGTCCGTCACCAAGGGCGCGCTGTACCACTACTTCGGCTCCAAGAACGATCTGCTGTTCGAGATCTACCACACGCTGATCGCCCGCCAGCTCGCCGACCTCGACCGGGTCCTCGCGGCGCGGCTGCCGCCGAGGGAGACCGTGCGCGCGCTCATCGCCGAGCTGGTGGAGAGCACGGCCGGCTACATCGACGAGGTCAAGGTGTGGGTCCGCGAGATGAACAAGCTCGACGACCGGCGGATGGAGGCGATCCGGGCCGACCGGCGCCGCTACCACGTGGCCTTCCGCAAGGTGATCGAGGACGCTCAGCGGGACGGGGTGTTCTCCACCGTCGCCTCGGCCGGCACGGTCACCCTCATCGTCTTCGGGATGATCAACGAGATGCCGGTGTGGTACCGGGCGGGCGGCTCCAAGTCCCCGGCCGAGATCGCCGCGGAGCTGTCGGCGTTCGTGCTGGCCGCCCTGGAGCCCGCCGGGGAGCGGTCGGTCACGAGGTCGTGAGGCGGGCGCCGCGCACCGTCTGCAGGGACAGCACGGCGTCGCGGACGTCGGCCAGCTCGCGGTCCCAGCTCCCCTGGCGGTCCAGCGGGACGAGGACGAACTTCGACAGCCCGGCACCGATCAGCCGCCGCAGGTGGGCCTCGAGCGACTCCAGGTCCGGCACCACCTCGTCCGGGCGGGCCGGGCCGAGGACCGCCCGGGAGCGGGCCAGCCGCTCCTCGGCCGGCGGGCGGAGGACGCCGCGGCGGTAGGGGACCACCGCGCCGAAGTGCTCCTCTTCGATCTCCCGCCCGGCCTCCGCGGCCGCCCGCAGCACGGTCTCCCGGCCGCGCTCGGCCTCGGCCGCGGTGGTGAACGCGGCCAGCCAGCCGTCCGACAGCCTGCCGGTCCGGCGCAGCTCGGGCTCCGAGGCGCCGCCCATCCACACGTCGAAGCCGCCGCCGGCCGGGGCCGGCGGCACCCGCAGCCCCTCGTAGTGGTAGCGGGGACCGTGATGGGTGACCGCCTCGCCGGCCCAGAAGCGGCGCAGCAGCGGCAGCACCTCCTCGAACAGCGCGACCCGCTCCTCCCGGCGCACCCCGAACGCCTGCTGCTCCGCGGGATGCCGCAGCCCCAGCCCGAAGGCAGGCAGCAGCCGCCCGCCGGAGAGCCGGTCGAGGCTGGCCAACTGCTTGGCCAGCAGGGCGGGCGGGCGGCCGGGCAGCGTCATCACCGCGGTGCCCAGCTTGATCCGCGAGGTCAGCGCGGCGGCGAACGCGAGTGTGACCACCGGGTCCTCGGCCTCGGTGGTGGCCCGCTCGGAGACCCACAGCGAGTCGAAGCCCTCACGTTCCAGACCCTGGGCCAGCGCCACGAGACCGTCCTGACCGGGCAGCCCGCCCGCGCCCGGAGCGAAGCCGATTCTGATGATCATGTGGGCCTCCAGCCGTGAGCCGACCCCTCGACCCTAGACCGGGTCAGTTCGTTCAAGCAACGCAGTGGGCCGGGCCGCCCTCGGCGGGCCGGTCAGCCGAGGCTCACCAGGACGGCCGAGCCGCGCACCACGATCGCTCCGGGCTCGGGCGTCTGTGCGGAGACGGTGGCGGTGCCCCGCAGGATGACCAGCCTCAGCCCGTACTGCGCCGCGATGCTGCGGGCCTCCTCGGCGGTCACCCCGATGAGGTACGGCACGGCGACCCGGGTGCCGGTGGCGGTGCCCGCGACGTACAGCGTGACGTGGCCGCCGGCGGGCACCGTGGCGCCGGCCGGCGGGTAGGTCCGCACGACCTGGCCGGGCGCCAGCGCCGACGGCACCCGGATCACGGCCGCGACGGAGAGCCGCCGCCCGGCCAGCCGGGCGGTCGCGGTCATGGAGTCCACGCCGACGAGCTCGGGGACGGTCGCGCCGCCCGCCGGCAGGCCGCTCCCGGGGGTGGCGCCGGGGGACCCGGCCGTGCCCGCGGCGGCCGGCACCGCGATGGTCTCGGCGGGCGGGGGGTGATCCGCCCGGCCGGCCTTCCCGCCCACCCCTGACAGCAGGGACAGACCGAGGACGGCGGTGACCACCAGGGTGCCGCCGGCGCCGAGGAGGAGCATGGCGCGGGTGGACATCTCCTGGTCGGGGTGCTCGGGCATTTCCATGCCCCTTCCTGCCGGGGGCCGGGCGTGAGCCCGCGAGGGGACTCGTGCAATGGGACGCGCCGGGAACACCGGTTGTTCGCGGCGGCGGGCGTATTCGTGCCCGCGGTGGCCGGGTCAGGCCGCGAAGTAGGCCAGGGCCGCCGCGAGGGCCGCGAGGTTCAGCAGCGACAGCCCGGTCAGGATGGCCCAGCGGCCGCTCTGGTAGCCGCGCGGCACCAGCGAGGCGTCCCGGCCGGTGGGCCGCCAGGGGTCGCGCAGCGGCGCCGTCCCAGGCACCTCGGCCTCGTGCCGGCCCTGGTAGCGCCCCCATGACGGCGGCGTCGCCGCGGGCGCGTCCGGCCGCCCGTTGAGCGACAGCCCGGTCACCCAGCCGAGCAGGTCGTACACCTCCGCGGGCGGGGTGTCCAGGCCGGAGGGGAAGTACCGGACCTGCGCCGCCAGCTGGTCGAGGGTCCGCGTGGTGTTGCCCAGCCCCAGCCGCTCCAGCCAGGCCCGCACGGCGCGGTCCGGGTCGGCGGCGGGGCGGCCGGGCACCGCGGGGGGCGCATGCCCGGTGATCCCGTGCCCGATCCCGGTCCGGGCCAGCAGGTCGGTCTTGGTGACCACCACCGCGACCCGCTTCTGCCGGCCCCGGTCCGGCCGGGACCGCAGCTCGTTGAGCACCCGCTGCAGGGTGTCGGAGGGGTCCTCCTCCGAGGAGTGGGCGGAGTGGACGATCTCCGCCTCGGTGAGCGTCCGGCGGACCTCGGGAAGCGCGAAGGGGTCGACCACGAACAGCAGGGCCTCGCCGTGGTCGAGGTAGCGCAGCGACTCCACCTGGGAGGCCCCGGCGAAGTGCTCGCCGGCCGGATCGAAGAGGTAGAGGATCCGGTGCCCGGCGCCCGGCAGCTCGACGTCGACCATCGTGGCCAGCGGCAGCTCCGGCCCGGTCTTGGCCAGCTGCCCGCCCCGGCGGAACTCCTCCACCGCCCCCGCGTAGGCCTGCTGGTGGCGCTGCTCGACGAACGCGACCCGGCCTCCGATGCTCCTGCTGCGGGCGTGCAGCGCCTGGATGGCCAGGAACATGAAGGTGGTCTTGCCCGCCGCGGGGCCGCCGATGAACGGGAGCGGCTCCACCCGCACCCGGCCGATCCGCTCGGGCAGCCTGCGCTCGCAGTGCGGGCAGTACGCGGTCAGCCGGAACCGGCCCAGCGGGATCGTCGTGGGCAGCCGGGTACCGCACCGGCACACGTGCCGGAACGCGCCCGCGGGGCCGGGGGTCAGCCGGCGGTGCCGCCGGTCGCACGACGGGCACGCGTACACCGGCAGCGCGATCTTCTCGTAGCAGGACGGGTGCGGGCAGGTCTGCAGGACCCGGCCGTAGGCCATGAAGACCCGCTCGACGGCGCCCAGCGCCAGGACGCACATCAGCCAGCCGGCCAGCCCGACCGCGACGACGACCGCGTACATCGCCGTGAGCACGAGGGCCAGCGCGGCGACCGGGAGCGCGGCGAGCACGAGGCCGGCGCAGACCCCCAGCCACAGCGGAACGGCGAAGAACCCCCGCGGGCCGCCCTTCGCGGCCTGGACGGTGCGGTGCCGGACCAGCGCGACGACGTTGCCCGCCCGCGGCGCCACCGTACGCGCGATCACCCGCCAGTCCCGCCACACCTGGCCGAGCAGGTAGTGCCGGTAGGCGGTCTCCGGCTGCTCGACCACGGACGGGCCCTTGGCCTGCCGGGAGACCAGCACGCGGCAGGCCTGGAGGTAGTAGTCGCCCAGCACCGTCACCGTGGCGAGGACGAGCGTCACGGGCAGGACGACGAGCAGGCCCACGGCCAGGATGAGGATCCACCCGGCCACCAGCAGCACCATGATGGCGATCTGCACCGGTCAGCCCTCCGGTCCCGGGTCGCCGGAGCGCAGTTCGCGCAGCTCGGCGCGCAGCTCCGGGTCGTCCCGCAGGAAGGAGTCGAGCTGGAGGTAGCCGAGCCGCCGCCCGGCCTGCTCCCGGGCCCACGCGTCGAGGGCCGGCACCGCGACGCCCAGCCGGCGCACCCGGAGCGCGACCGACACCAGCTCGCCGCGCGCCTGCCGGTCCAGCCGGCCGTCCAGCCAGCCCGCCGCCAGCCGGTCGCGGACCGGCCCGGCGGCGGCCAGCAGGCGCGCCCGGAACGCGGGTTCCCGCGCGGCGAGCCGCCGCGCGCCGGCGGTGAAGATCTGGTCGATCAGCGGATCGGACGCCCGCGCCGACAGCGCGCCCAGCTCGGTGACGTACCGTGCGGCCCGCACCGGGTCACGGGCGCGTACCGCGTCCGCGTGCGCGAGAACGGC
Organism: Actinomadura scrupuli; assembly: GCF_050971785.1. Taxonomy (NCBI): domain Bacteria; kingdom Bacillati; phylum Actinomycetota; class Actinomycetes; order Streptosporangiales; family Thermomonosporaceae; genus Actinomadura; species Actinomadura scrupuli. The sequence continues at coordinate 200,532 of NZ_JBPCCU010000004.1, forward strand.
CGACGCGTCGGCCCGCGTCCGGGCGGCCGGGCCGGGGCCGGGCGGCAGGTCGCGGACCCGTTCGGCCAGCCGTACGGTCCGCGCCGACGTCAGCTCCTCCTCGCCGTCCGCGGCCAGGGCGGTGAACGCCCGGGAGAGCAGCTCGCACAGCACCGGATGGCGGATGAGCTCGGCGCCGCAGTGGTCGAGCAGCGCCGCGCACACCTCGACGGTGGGCGGCTCCCTCCTGGCCGCCGCACGGCCTGCGGCGGCCGCGGCGACCTCGGCCTGCGGCACCACGACCCCGGCCCGCCGCGCGAGCCCCATGATGTGCGCGACCGCGCCGAGCCCGGCGGCGCCGGCCAGGGCCGTGACGAACTCCGGCACCAGCGCCTCGCGGGTCCCGGCGGTGAGCTCGCCCGCGGGCCGCCGATCGGCCAGGCCGGGGTCGGCGAGGGCGAGCACGAGACAGCGCGCGGCGCCCCGCTCGGACGCCGCCGGCAGCCCGGCGGCGCGGGCCGCGTCCGCGTAGGCGGCGGCCAGCTCGAAACCGGCGCGGGGGAGCGCCGCGGCCAGCTCGTCCCAGGCCCAGCGGGGCAGTTCGTGGCCGTGCCGGGCCAGCAGCGCGGCGGCGGACCGCTGCTCCGCCGCGCCGACGCTCGGGTCGCCGCGGCACAGCGACAGCAGCGCCGCGGCCTCGTCGAGCAGCCGGTGCAGGGGACCCGTGCCGGGCCCGGCGAGGTCGCCGATGGCGTCGAGACCGTCCAGGTCGAGGGTGCGCCAGCACGCGGCGGCGGTCCGGGCGAACCGGCCGGGCCCGGGGCGGCCGGACGGGGCCGGCCGGTCGAGCCGGAGCACCGGGTCGTCGCCGGTCAGGGTCGCGGCGACGTCCGGGGTGGTGCCGACCAGCCGCTGCGGGGCGTTGCCGGGGTCGGCGCTGTAGGTGATGAAGGAGAGCCGGGCCGCCGCGGCCACCGGCAGCGAGTAGGCGATCACCGCGATCCACCGGGCGATCAGGTCGGCGTCGTCGGCGACCAGCACCAGCCGGCCGTGGCCGCGGCCCAGGATCGTGGTGACGTGGTCGAGCAGGCGGGCCAGCAGCTCGTAGGAGCCGGTGCCGGCCAGCCACCGTCCGATCGTCTCCGGGTCGACCGCCTCGCCCGGCGCGAGATCGTCCAGCACGGTCAGCTCGCCGGGGGCGTCGTCCCAGAGCGGGGCCTGCCAGAGCTCGATCGGGCGCAGGCCCTCGAGCTCCTCGGGCTCGGCGATGACCGCGTGCGCGAAGAAGTTGCCGTACCGGCCGGAGTAGTCCCGCCCCAGGTAGCGGCAGCGCACGAGCAGCGGGTGCCCGTCGACGCGGTCGTAGGCGAGCGCCACCGGGAACCCGGCGAGCTCGTCGGTGGTGGGCGACAGCGGGGCGGCCGGCGGCGGGCGGTAGACCATGTACGGCGCGACCGCCGCCTGCAGCCCCGGCGGCAGGTCCGCGGAACCGGCGACGAACTGGAAGCCGCCGCGCCCGGTCGGCCCGGACCGGGCGGAGGTGTAGTGCAGCTGCCAGGCCACGGCTATCCCCGGCCCCCGTCGAGCAGGCCGAACCGGTACAGCAGCCAGAGCAGCGGGTCCTCCACCCGGTGCGGCCGGACTCCGCCGGAACCGACCTCGCCGTCCCGCGGCACCCCGCCCAGCGCGGACACCCCGAACAGGGCGTAGTCGTGGTACTGCTGGTCCAGATAGCGCGAGAGCTGCCCGGCCTGCCAGCCGTCGAGCAGCGACTTGACCTGCTCGTGCACGGACTCACGGTCGTCGAGGTCGAGCCGGCCGGGCAGGCCCCGGGAGCGGTGCAGCGCCGACTGCCGCCGTACCGCCGGGCCGAGTGCGTCGATCTTGGTGAGCGCGACGGCGAGCGGGATCCGCAGCCGCTGCCCGGGCCGCAGGTCGTGCCGCTGGCGCAGCGACTCCGTCACCCGGGCGAGCACGTTGATCGGCTCACTGTCGGGGTCGGTGGACGGCAGGGCGCCGGGGTTCGGCGCGGACTCGGCGCCGGCCAGCTCCAGCGGGTCGACCAGGAAGATGATCGCGTCCGCGGCCTCGAGGTAGCGCAGGTGCAGATCACGGACGTCGCGGCTGCGCAGGTCCTCGCCCGCGGTGTCGAACAGCACCAGCGCCAGGCTCTGGTCGCGCGACCGCCAGCGGGATCCCCGGGTACGGGTGAGCAGGAACACCATCGGCTCGCGGGGCGCGGTGGCGGCGCTCGGGGTCGTCGGCAGCAGCCGCCGCAGGTCGTACAGCGGCCGGGCGAAGTCGTGCTTGTAGCGGTCGATGGTCCGGTCGTCGCAGGCCACCAGGGAGGCGTCGAGCTCGGTCCCGACCCGGTTCATCAGCTCGTGCAGCAGCACCGCGATGTAGGTGCTCTTGCCGGCGTTCTTGGCCCCGACCAGCGCGACGATGCGGCCCGAGCTGTCGCAGTACGCGGACGGGAGCGCGTTGTGGCACTCCGGGCAGACCCGGCGCCCGGTCGGCTTGCCGCAGTCCGGGCAGTCGGCCCGGCTCTTCCGGCCCGGCGCGGCGAAGACCGGCGGCAGCGACGCGTTGGCGGTCGATCCGGTGTAGCCGGCCAGCCGCTCGTCGAGCACCGCGGCGCAGCCGTCGCCACGGCCCCCGCGCCCCACGCAGCGGAACGCGATGCGCTGCCGGGGCACGGCGGCGAAGCAGTAGGGGCACGTCACCTGCTCCCCGCCGCGCGCGCCGGGGAGCGCCACCCTCCTGCGCAGCGGGACCGAGGTGCGCGTCTCGTCGCCCCGGTTCACGTGCGGATGGCTCCCGGTCCGGGCCCGGAGGCGAAGGTCTCGCTGCACGAACGCCACACTGGCGGCAAGGCACCCTCCTGATGGCTGTCGGTCACGACTGGAGACGCCGGACCGGGGGATCGATCAGGTCCAGCGACTCGTCGCCGGCGAAGCAGCGCAGCCAGTATGGCCCGCTCCGCTTGGGCTGCGGAACCGTGAGCCGCGTCATTCCGGTGATGTCCAGATCGGTCCAGGTCACGAGGGTCTCGCCGTCCTCGGGCCGCTGCGGCATCACCCGGCCCGCCCGCAGCACCAGCACCAGCCGCGACAGCCGTACCGGCCGCGGCGCCCTCAGCGCCACCGTCACCGTCCGGCTCCACGGCGGCCCGCCACGGTCGAGGTCGTACTCCACCACCGCGCGCCCGGCCACGGTCGTCGACGCGGGGCTGCCCGCGAGCGCACCGGCCCGCGCCGCCACCGACACCTCGACCGGCTCGTCCTCCGGCGCGGGCATCCGCACGCCGCCCTGGGCGTCGTACCCGGCCCGGGTCACCGTGACCCGCTGGGCCTCGCCGGTGCCGGCCCGGCAGGACACCTCCATCTCGGCGACGTCCGGCGGCCAGTCGAAGCCCACGTGGACCGTCCCGCCCCGGCGCTGCACGCTGAGCCCGCGCGGTGCGGGCAGGTTCATGTGCCGCCGGTGCGCCCCGATGACGGCGCTGGTCCCGGTGACGGTCACCACGAGCAGGACGCCGTTGCCCCGGGGCCGTACGACCACCCCGCGCGCGGCGGGGCTGGCGGCCAGCGGCCGGGCGGCGGAGCGGACGTCGGCGGCGGGCACCAGCGCACCGTACGGCCAGGGCGGCGGGCCGGGCAGCATCACCACCTCCGCCGTCCCGTGCCGGGGGGCGTCGAAGGCGATCAGCAACCGGCCGGGATCCAGCGGTTCGGGCTCGATGGTGAACGCGGCGACCGGATCCGGCGGGGCGGTCGGCGTCGCCGACACCCGCACGCCGGGGGTGGGCTCCTCCCGGCCGTGCTCGTCGAGGTAGACCGCGCGGATCAGGTAGTGGTAGGTCGTGCCGTTGTGCACGGAGGTGTCGACGCAGCCGAGCCGGTCGGCGGGGATCGAGGCCGGTGGCGGTCCGGGACGGCCGTCGGAGCGCGTCACCAGCACCCGTGCCGCCTCCCGCGGGCAGGTCCAGCGCCCCCGCACCGCGCCGTCGCCCGCGGTCAGCTCGACACCCGAGGGCTCCGGCCGTACCAGGACCGGCCCGGCCGCCACGGGGGCCGACACCGCCTCGCCCCGGCAGGCCAGCACCTGGTAGCGGAGCGGCACGTTGACCGGCGGTTCCTCGTCGTACACGGAGGTGTCCGTGGTCTCCGTGACGACCTGCTCGGTGACCGCGCCGTCGGCCCCTGCCAGCCGGACCACCCGGTAGGCGATGGTGCCCGCCGTCGACGGGGTGACCGGCCAGATGAGCCGGACCGTGTCGCCGGCGGGGACGGCCTCCAGGGACGGTACGGGCAGCGGGGTGAGCCGCCGCTGGTGCTCCTCGGCCCCGGGCAGGTCGGGGACCAGGTGCAGGGCGTCGGCGAGCAGCCGCCACGCCGCCTCGGAGTCCCGCTCGCCCAGCGCCTCGTCGCGCAGCCGCACGGCGGTGGCCACGCGCTGCCGCGCCTCGGCCGCGAGCACCGCGGCGTCCCCGTCGGGATCGATCTCTGCGGTGGCCGCCAGCTCGGCGGCGGCGTAGACCTCGCCGGCGTCGAGGAGCTCCCGCAGCCGGCCGCCGGGGCCGCCCGCCGGACCGCCCTCCCGGCACACCGCGAAGACCAGCCGGCGCGCCTCGGCGATGGCGATGCCGAGGTTCTCCACCGCGAAGGCCATCAGCGCCCGCGCGGAGGCGCGCTGGCGGTGCCGTTCGCGCAGGCGCTCCACCATGTCGTAGCGGATCAGCTCGTCGAGGTCGGAGCCGCGCAGGGCGATGAGCACCGTGTCGGCGTTGGTGGAGCTGGTGTCGCGCGGCCGGCGGGCCCACTCGGCGGCCACCCGGGAGACCGTGGCGGAGTCCACCCGCACGCCCGGGGCGTGGAAGCCGCCGAGCACCCGGATCGGCCCGGCCGGGCGGCCGCCGAACAGGAACTCGGCCAGGTGCCGGTGGCCCAGCACGTCCAGGGATTCGCGGGCCTTCGGATAGCCGGCGTACGGCGGCGTGACCGGCAGCACGTCGGGCTCCCGCACGTCGACGCCCTCGGCCGCGGCCAGGCCGGCCAGGTCGGTGCCGCCGACGCCGCTGGACCGGGCGATGCCCTCCAGCTCGGCCGGGGTCAGCATCCCGGTGGCGCCCGCCGCGTCCAGCAGCCGGGAGCGGGCGTCCGCGCGGCGCCGCGCGGTGCGCTCGTCGCCGCCGCGCAGCCGGGCCGTCAGCGGGCCCAGGTCGCCCTTCTCGGCGGCGGCGAACACCGGGGCCAGCTCACGGTGCTCGGCCTCCAGCCGGTCGATCAGCTTGCGGTACTTCAGCTGCCCGCGGGCCCGCCGCCAGCACTGGCGGACCTGCTTGACCCGGGCCGCGACCTCGGCCGGGTCGAGCCGGTCGGGCAGCCGGTAGCGCACCCGCAGGTCCTCGGGCGGCTGGTCCCCGGCGTCACGCGCCGGCTCCAGCACCTGCCGCTTGTAGTCCTCGTCCCAGCTCATGGCCGTCTAGAGGGAGCGAGGAGCACACGGAGGGAGGCCGAGGAACGCAGCGAGGGGCGCGGCGGTGCCTGGACTGAGGAGCGCGCGCAGCGAGGGACGAGCGAGCACGTGACGAGGGAAGGCGCCGCCTTCAAGGCGCCCCGAGCCGCCGAGCGGAGCGAGGCAGAGGAACACAGCGAGGGGCGCGGCGGTGCCTGGACTGAGGAGCGCGCGCAGCGAGGGACGAGCGAGCACGTGACGAGGGAAGGCGCCGCCTTCAAGGCGCCCCGAGCCGCCGAGCGGAGCGAGGCAGATGAACACAGCGCGCATGTTATGTCACCTGTACGCGGGACAGCGTGGCCCGGGAGCGTTCGACGTCCTCCTCGGACATGCCTCCGACGTCGACCTGGAGTTCGAGGCGTTCGCCCGTCTCCTTCTCCAGTGCCGCGACGTGCAGCAGCCCGGACGAGTCGAGGGTGAAGGTCACCTGGATGGGCCAGCCCTGTTTCTTGCCGAGCGGGATCGAGATGACGCCGGTGGCGATCTCGTTGTTGTCGGTGAGCGAGGTGGAGGCGACACTGCCCGCCTGCTCCATCACCCGGACGTCGGCCGCGGTCTGGTTGTCGTGGATGGTGAAGAAGTCCTCGCTGCGGCTGGCCGGCAGCTCGTCGTTGGCCCGTACGAGGTGGGCGACCTCTTCGTTCTCGGTCTCCCGGTCGAGCACCACGATGCCGAAGGCACGCGAGGCCACGGTCTTGATCTGCCGGTTGGCGATCTGACGCTGCTGGTCCATGGACAGCCCGGCCCGGCTCGCCATCTCCTCGGCGCGCTCGGTGGCGCCCTGCAGGATGAGCCGGCGGAACGTCTCCTCGAAGGCGTACAGCGCCGCGCCCTTGGCCACCGCCAGGTCGGGGTCCTGCAGCCGGGGGCTGAGGCCGAGCTCGTTGGCCAGCCGGGCGGCCACCGCGGGCATCTTGGTGGAGCCGCCGACGAGCACCAGGTCGTCGTAGTCGCTGACGCCCTTCTCACCGGCGGTCGAGAGCGTACGCCCGGTGATCTCCACGGTGCGGTCGAGCAGATCCTTGGTGATCTCCTCGAGCTTCTCCCTGGTCACCTCGATCGCCGCGACCCGCCCGTCGTGCATCACGCGCACGGTCTGCTGGGTCCGGGTGGTCAGCGCCTTCTTGGTCTCCTCGGCGTCGCGGCGGAGCTGCTGCTCGGTCTGCTTGTCGTCGAGGGGGTCGCCGGCGTCGGGGTGTGCCTCCCGGAACTGCTCGGCGAGGTACTCCACCAGCCGCGCGTCCCAGTCGGCGCCGCCCAGCTCGTGGTCGCCGTCGGTGCAGACCACCTCGATGTGGCCGCCCTTGAGCGCGATGACCGTGGTGTCGAACGTGCCGCCGCCGAGGTCGTACACCAGGATGGTGCGGTCCCGCTCCGGGTTGAGCACCCCGTAGGTGATGGCGGCGGCGATCGGCTCGGAGATGATGTCGATGACGTTGAGCCCGGCGATCCGGCCGGCCTTGCGGGTGGCGTCCCGCTCGGCCGCGCCGAAGTAGGCGGGCACGGTGATGACGACGTCGCGGGCGTCCTCGCCGTTGGTGGTCCGCGCGTCGGTTGCCAGCTTGAGCAGGATGAACGCCGAGAGCTCCTCGGGGGTGTACTCGAAACCGTGGATCGGGCGGGTGACGTCGGTGCCCATGTCCCGTTTGATCAGGCTGACCACGTTGTCCGGCTCGAGCACCGCGGTGTCCTTGGCGGTGGCGCCGACGATGACGTTGTCGCCGGACTCGAAGTAGACCACCGAGGGAGTGGTGTCGGTGCCCTCCAGATTGCGCAGCACCGTCGGACGGCCGACCTCGTCGATGCAGGCGATGCACGAGTACGTCGTGCCCAGGTCGATCCCGTAGACAGCCATCTCTCCCACCACCTATTCGGGGTTGTTCTGCAGCTTGCCGATCCTTACCTCTGACCGGCGCATGACCTGTTCGCCCTTTTCGAAGCCGTCGGTGAGAACGGACATGACGGTGCCGTCCAGCCCGGGGTCGGTGACCGGCTCGCTGCCGACCGGCCGGTGCCGGGCCGGGTCGAAGGGGTCGCCCGGCTTGACGGTGAAGCGTTCGACGCCCGTACGGGCCAGCGCTTCGGCGATCTCGTCGGTGACCGCCGACAGCAGCGCGGCGGCGTGGGCGGGGTCGGGGGGCTCGGCGGAGGCCCAGCGCACGGCCTCGCGCTTGACCATGTCGTGCAGGCGGTAGAGCGCGTTGCGCACCGGCTCGTGCAGGGCCTGCAGCTCGCCGCGGCGCAGCAGCTGGTTGTCCTCGTGCAGCCGGTCGATGATCGCTTCACGGTGGGCGGCGCGCTCGTGTTCGCGTTCCACCACCGTGACGAGGCCGGAGAGAGCAGACTGGATCTCTGACAGGGTCGGAGCCGGCGGCTCGCTCGAGGGGCCGTCGGCGAAGTCGTCCTCGGCGGGCGGCACATCATCGTCAGAAGGGGGATCCTGTGCACTCGACACGTGGAGCAACCCTAACGGGCCGTTACCCGCGACGATAGGCGAATGCTTTATGTTCTTTGCTCATTCCTGACGGGCGCAACAGGAATGGTGGAGCGACCGAAAGGTACATATCCACTCGAAGGCCTCCGTGGAGAAGACGGCCGATCCGTGCTTTCGTGTCCGAATCGGGGGCCGGCGATGGTTCTCGGCGCTGATACGACGTGGTAACAGCCGGGAAACGTGCCTGTCGCAACCTGGGGACACGAGACGTTCACGGAGATTCGGGGGCGGGTCCCGCCGGGGCCCGCAGAGAAGAGGTGGACTGTGTTGCTGCGCATTCGGGTCCGGTTGCCGGACCGCCCGGGTTCGCTGGGCAAGGTGGCGCGCATCCTCGGCGCCGCGGGCGCCGACGTGGTCCAGATGGCGGTGCTGGAACGCGACGCCGGCCGGGCGCTGGACGACTTCACCGTGGCCTGGCCCTCGGGAGCGGGCATCGACCGGCTCTGTGACGGCCTGGCGTTCATCCCCGGGGTCGACATCGAGGGCGTGTGGCCGACGGTCGAGTCGCAGGGGGCCTTCCCCGACGCGGCGCTGGTCGGCCAGCTGGCGTCCAATCCCGACGGCGCGCTGGTCATCCTGGCCGACGCCGTGCCGAGCATCCTCAGCGCGGACTGGGCGGGGCTGCTGCGGGTGACGCCCGGCGAGGCCATCCTGGTGCACACCAGCCTCGGCGTCTTCGCCGACCTCGACCTGCCGGAGGTCCACCCGCTCCGCCCCCGGTCCTTCACCAGCCGGGACGGCACGCAGTACGCGGTCGCCCCGATCGGCGAGGCCGGGCTGGCCGTCCTGGTCGCCCGCACCGCCGCGCCGCAGTTCCACCGGACCGAGGTGTTCCGGCTCGCGCAGCTGGTCAGCGCCACCGAGGCGGTGCTGGGCACCCGGCTGACCCTGATGGCCGCCGCCGTCGACGCGGTCCCGGCCGTCTCCACCGACGTCCCGTGAGACCCCCGGGGCCGGACGCTTCGTAACGCGGCGGTAGCCGGAGGGAAACCAGAGCGCTCCTACGCGCGTCTATGGTGTGGGGGAATGGCCATCCGGTGCGGCGGCGCGGTCGCACCGGTGGCCATTTTCCATGCTCGGAGGCCTGTTCCCCGGCGCCCCGTGATCCTAGAGTCTCGTTCTAGGATGTCGCCGCGCCCGTTGGAGGTCCCCCATGGCCGAACTGCTGCTGCCGCACGCCGGCAAGCGCCCGGACGAGCCCGCCCTCACCGACGAGCGGGGGGCCACGTCGTGGGCCGAGCTCAACGGCCGGGTCAACCGGCTGATCGGGGCGCTGCGCGGGCTGGGCCTCGGGGTCGGGGACGCGATCGCCATCCACTCCGGCAACCGCCGGGAGTACTTCGAGCTGATGTCCGCCGCCACCCACACCGGCCTGCGGTACGTGCTGGTCAACTGGCACTGGACGGCGGACGAGCTGCGCTATGTGCTCGACGACTCCGGCGCGGCGGTGCTGTTCTCCGAGGACCGCTTCGCTGAGGCGGCCGCCGGGGCCGCCGGCGGCGCAGACCTCAAGGCGGTGATCGCCATCGGCGGCGAGATCCCCGGCTTCACGCCCTATGAGGACTTCCTCGCCGCGGGCGACGCGGCGGAGCCGGAGGACCAGTCGCTCGGGGTGCCGATGATCTATACCTCCGGCACGACCGGGCGGCCCAAGGGGGTGAGCCGCAGCATGCTCACCCCCGGCGCCCCGGTGGTGAGCATGCAGCTGGTCGGCGACGTGTTCGCGCAGCTCCTCGGCATCCCCGAGGGCGGCCGGTCGCTGCTGGTCGGGCCGGTCTACCACTCCGCGCAGTGGCTCTGGTCGTACGGCTTCCTCAACGTGGGCCGGTCGGTCGTCATGCGGCAGGCCTGGGACCCCGCCGCGACGCTCGCCCTCATCGACGAGTACGCGATCACCAATGTGCACCTGGTGCCCACCCAGTTCGTCCGGCTGCTGCGGCTGCCGGAGGAGACCCGGGCCGCGTTCGACGGGTCGAGCCTGGTGGCCGTGTGGCACGGGGCCGCCCCCTGCTCGCCGCAGATCAAGCAGCAGATGATCGACTGGCTGGGCCCGATCGTGCACGAGTACTACGGATCGACCGAGGCGTCGGTCAACACCATCGTGTCGGCCGAGGAGTGGCTGCGTAAGCCGGGCACGGTCGGGCGGCCGCTGCCCATGACCGAGGTCCGCGTGCTGCTCGCCGACGGCACGCCGGCCGGGCCGGGGGAGCGCGGCCAGCTCTGGTTCCGCTACACCAGCGGCGACGACGTCAAGTACTGGGGCGACGAGGAGAAGACCAGGTCCATCCACCGGCAGGGCGGGCTGTTCACCACCGGCGACATCGGCTACTTCGACGAGGACGGCTACCTCTTCCTCGCCGACCGGGCCATCGACATGATCATCAGCGGTGGGGTGAACATCTACCCCGCCGAGATCGAGGGCGTGCTGATCATGCATCCGGCGGTACGGGACGTCGCGGTGTTCGGAATTCCCGACGAGGAGTTCGGCGAGCAGGTCAAGGCGGCGGTGGAGCTCGGCGACGGTTTCGAGCCGTCCGCCGAGCTGGCGGCGGAGCTGCTGACATACCTGCGGGCGTCGCTGGCCGGCTACAAGGTGCCCCGCACCGTCGACTTCGTCGACGCCATGCCCCGGACCCCCACCGGCAAGCTCTACAAGCGCCTGCTGCGCGACCCCTACTGGGCCGACCGGCAGGCGTCCATCTGATCCGGCCCTGGGTCCGGCCCTGGATCCGGCCCTGATCCGATCCTGATCCGGCCCTGAGCCGATCCTGATCCGGCCCTGATCCGGGACGGCCGGACGGGCGGCAGGCGCCGGCCGCGGCCCCGTCCCGGGTGCCCCTCCGGTGAGACGAGCCCGGGTTCCGGCTAACCTAGCGCTTGTTTGATCGACTGAGAGGATCCGTGCCGATGGCCTTCGTGCTGATCGACAAACCGCGCCCGCACGTCACGCTGGTCACGCTCAACCGGCCCGAGCGGATGAACGCGATGGCCTTCGACGTGATGATTCCCTTCCGGGAGGCGCTGGAGGAGGTCAGCCGGGACAACGACACCCGGGTCGTCGTGATCACCGGGGCGGGGCGCGGATTCTGCTCGGGCGCGGATCTGGAGTCGCCGGGGCGGATCCCCAACCTGGAGGGCCTCGGCCTGCCCGCGATCGCGCTGCGCTCGATGGAGTTGCTGGACGAGGTGATCCTGGCGCTGCGCAAGATGCACCAGCCGGTGATCGGCGCGATCAACGGGCCGGCCATCGGGGGCGGCCTGTGCCTGGGGCTGGCCACCGACATCCGCATCGCCGCGGACTCCGCCTACTTCCGCGCGGCCGGCATCAACAACGGGCTCACCGCCAGCGAGCTGGGCCTGAGCTATCTGCTGCCGCGCGCCATCGGCTCCTCGCGGGCCTTCGAGATCATGCTCTCCGGCCGGGACGTCGACGCCGCCGAGGCCGAGCGGATCGGGCTGGTCTCCCGCACGGTCGCGCCGGACAAGCTGCTGCGCGCCTGCTACGAGCTGGCCGAGCGGATCGCCGGGTTCAGCCGCGCCGGAGTGGAGATGACCAAGCGGACGCTGTGGGCGGGCCTGGAGGCCGGCAGCCTGGGCGGCCACATCGGCCACGAGGGCCTCTCGCAGCTGTTCATCCGGCTGACCACCAAGAACTTCGAGGAGGCCGTCCAGGCCCGTAAGGAGAACCGGCCGCCGGAGTTCCGCGACTGACCGGGATCCCTCAGCCGCGGACGTTGGCGATGGCGGAGGTCGCGCAGAACCCGAGCGGCCCGGAGGTGTCGTAGAGGGTGCACCGGCCGACCGCGACCCCCTCGTCGCCGAGGTGGCCCGCGCCCTCGATCCCGATGTCGTCGCCGAGCGGAAGCCGGCTCAGGTGCACGGTGTAGTCGGCGTTGATGAACTTCAGCCCCGCCGAACCGAAGTGCGCCATCGGGCTGGCCATGTCGGCGGCCAGCACCACCCGGACGAACGGCGTCAGCGACTCGCCGGCCACCAGCGCCCGGGTCTCGCGCAGCCAGGCCCGGTGGCGGTCGGCCGACTGGAAGCCGGCCGCGGCGGCGTCGCCGGAGAGGATCGGTCGCAGGTGGAAGCCGGACGGGGCGGCCTGCGGGTCGAGCTCGTCCGGGGCGGGGACGTCCCAGACGGGAGCGGCCCAGATCTCCCCCTCCGGGTGCGGGCCGCGGCGCAGCATGACGGCGGAGGCGCGGGCGATCGGACCCCGCGCACCGCTGATCGTGGCGTCGGCCACCCGGATCCGGCGGCCGTCGCGGACGCGTGCGGTGTCGATCCGCAGCGGGACGAGCGGGCTGTTGCGGTACAGGTCCACGGTGAGCCGGGCGAAGTGCAGGCCGTCCGCGGAGTGTTCCCGCTCGATCGCCCGGGCCAGCAGCCCGCCCAGCAGCCGGCCGTGCAGCATGTCCGGCGACCACGGGCCGCGCGCGTGCGGCGCCGGCACCAGCAGGCCGCCCGACTCCGTGAAGAAGGCCTCGCCGGCCTCGCCCTCCGCCATCCCCCGCCGCCCTCCGCAGACCCTGATATCCGAACGGGATTCTAATCTGTCGCCCGCGGCCAGGAGGAACCGGGACGAAGATGGGTCCGTCGCCTGTCAACCGACGATCGGCTCCGCGAGGTGTCAAGGACACAGGCATCGCGCGTGACCGAGCGAAAGGGGACGGTGTGGACGAGGATCCCGAGTTCATCGCCTTCGTGCGCAGGAGAGGCGACCACCACCTGCGCACGGCGGTGCTCCTCACCGGCGACTGGCATACCGCGGAGGACCTGGTGCAGACCGGCCTGGTCAAGCTGTACAGGGTCTGGTCCCGGCTGGACACCACCGCCGACCCGGACGCCTACCTGCGCCGCATCCTGGTCAACACGCACCGGTCGTGGTGGCGGGCCCGCTGGCGGCGCGAACTGCCCGCGGCCGGTGTCCCGGACCGGGCGGGCGCCGGCGATCTCGGTGACGACCAGGCCGTGGCGGAGGTCGTCCGCGGTGCGCTGGCCGCCTTGCCCGTCCGCCAGCGCACCGCCCTGGTGCTGCGATTCTTCGAGGACCTTCCCGAGGCGCAGGTCGCCGAGCTGATGGGCTGCTCGGCCGGTTCGGTGAAGACCCACGCCCACCGCGGCCTGCGGGCGATGCGCGAGTCGCTGCCCGCGGACGTGTGGGAGCGGCGGCGCGCGGCCGTCAACGAAACCCCGGCCCGGGGGAGTGAGGTCCGGTGACGGTACGACACGGCGGTGAGGAGCCCCACATGAGCCACGACCACGACCCCCTCCGGGAAGCCGAGATCAGGTCGCTGCTGACCGCGGCCACCGAGGACCTCCCGGCCGGGATCGACCTGCTGCGCGAGGTCCGCCGGGCCGATGCGCGCCCCCGGCGCCGCGTGCTCGTGCCGGTGCTGAGCACGCTCGGCACGGCGAGCGTGGCGGGGGCCGCCGTCCTGGCCGTCACCTCGCTCACCGGCACGCCGTCCGCGCGGGCCCAGGTGGCCGCCGCCGCCGAGCAGACCTCCGGCCAGAGCTTCCGGGTCCACATCGTCCCCGTCGGCTCGGCCGGAACCCTCGACGGGGTGTTCGACCCGGCCCGGCGGACCGGCCGGATGACCACCTCCACCGGAGTGGAGAACCGGTACCTGGGCGATCTCGTCTACACCCACGTCCCCGCGAACGCCGCGCTGCGGCCCGGCAAGTCCCGGGTCATGCCGCCCGGCAAGACCTGGATCGTCTACCCGCGGCAGACGGCGTTCCCGCAGGACATGCCGGCCGCGATCGGGCTGGTCAAACTGGCCCCGCAGGATCCCCAGCTGGCTCTGCGGCGGCTGAGGTCCGCGACGGACGTCCACGAGCGGGGCGCCGCGTCCGGGCCCGGCTGGACCGGCCACCGCTACACCTTCTCGGTACGGGACGGGGGTGCGAAGGGGCCGGCCGGTCCGCGGGCCGGCGGCAGCGTCGACGTGGACGACCAGGGGCGGGTGCGCCGGCTGGACCTGACCTTCGAAGACGCCGATCCCGGTCCCAAGGCGGGTCAGGCGGCCAAGGCGGGCCGACCGGCCTCGCCCATGCACACGATCATGGACTTCAGCGACTATGGCGCACAGGTCAGCGTCACGGCCCCGCCGGCCGCCCAGGTCGTTCGGGTCGAACTGCTGCTGGGGGCGCCCAAGTCCAGGATCCAGGTAACCCAGCCGCCGAAGGGCCGCTGAGCGGCCGGGGCGTGGATCCGGCCCCGGTCCACGCCCCGCAGGTCGTCCGGCATCCTTCCCGCGAGGTCACAGGGATGCGACGGCGGGGATCACCTCGCTGCCGATGGTCTCCAGCGGGCTGATCCGGGAGACGCCGGTGACGCTGCCGTGCGCGACCGTGAAGCCCTGCTCGGCCAGCCGGCCCAGATCATCGATGATCCTGCCGGTGTTCTCCCCCTTCTCGCCCACGTCGAAGTTGTAGAGCACCGTCTTCTCGATCGCGTCGTAGTCGGTGCCCTCGCGCTCGCAGTGCTCGCGGAGCACCTCCAGCTTGCGGCCCAGCTCGGGGCTGGCGTAGAGGTTGCAGGCCTGGGCGTACTTCGCCACCAGCCGCAGCGTCTTCTTCTCGCCCTGGCCGCCGATGAGGATGGGCGGGTGCGGCCGCGACGGCGCCTGCGGGGAGTTCAGAGTGCGCCCGAGCCGGTAGTGCGCGCCCTCGTACGGCCCGTCGTCGCCGCGCCACATCTGCAGGCAGATCTGCAGGGTCTCCTCGAGCCGTTCGAACCGCTCGGCCAGCGGCGGGAAGAACAGCCCCAGCCCGCGCGCCTCCGCCTCGTTCCAGGCGGCGCCGACGCCGAGCATCGCCCGGCCGCCCGACAGCACGTCCAGGGTGGTCACGCTCTTGGCCAGCAGCCCGGGTTCGCGGTAGGTCACCCCGGTGACCAGCGTCAGGAGCCTGACCCGCGACGTGTGCGCCGCGAGGTAGCCGAGCGTGGTGTACGCCTCCAGCATCTCGTGCTCGGGCGGCCCGATCATCTCGATCTGCCACACGTGGTCCATGACGCTGACCCGGTCGAAGCCGGCGACGTCGGCCGTACGGGCGACGTCGGCCAGCTCGGGGCCGAGCCGTACCGGTCCGGACGGCCAGGTGAAATCGGATATGTGCAGACCCAGCTTCATTGATCGCCTCTCAGAGTTCCGGAAACGCTCCCACCAGGCTTACCAGAACGGTGCGGGACGGCGGACCGGAGGGAAGCCTCAGGGGGGCGGGGGCCCGGCGTACGGCCCGCTCTCCACGACCTGGCCGCCGCCCTGGCGCACCTGCTGCTCCAGCAGCTCACCGAAGGCGTCGCGGCCCTCGCCGACGTGCGCCTCGATGGGCAGCCTGCGGCCGGAACGGGTGACCACGTGGTAGCACAGCGGCCGGCCGGCGAGCCGGGTCCTGCCGCCCGCCCGCCAGAGCAGCAGCTCGGTGACGTCCGGCCAGCGGACGGCGCTGAGACGGCCGCTCCTGCGGTGCACCAGCCCGCCGGTGTAGAGGTAGGCGCCGGTGAAACCCGCGAGGAGGGCGAACAGCGAGAGGAAGGCGATGACCACCGAGCCGGCGAAGGTGGCGGCCGCCACGCCGCGGGCGACGTCCAGCAGTGCCAGCGCCATCGTGACACCGAACAGGACGGCGGCCACGGCCAGACCGGCGACCGCGTTGGCGAACGGGTTGGCGCCCTGACGGCAGCTCACGAGGTCGCCGAGCCGCTGGGCCGTGGCGAGCTCGGCCACCCGGACCGGAGGCTGCTCCGCGGGCGGCGGTGCCGCGCCGGCGTCGGGCCGGGACGGGTCGGTCATGGCGGCCTCCCTCGGCTGGGGGCGTGCGGTCCGGTCGCCGCCACCGTAGTACGACCCGCCCGGCCGGGTCGCCGTTTCCGGCGACCGGCCGCCTCGGACCGCTCGCCTCAGACCCCGATGTGGCCGGCGAGCCGTTCGCGGTGGAAGGCGGGATCGCCGAGGAAGAGCCGCGAGGAGGTGGCGCGCTTGAAGAACAGGTGCGCGTCGTGCTCCCAGGTGAAGCCGATGCCACCGTGGATCTGGATGTTCTCCGCCGCCGCCGTGTAGTACGCGTCGGAGCAGTAGACCTTGGCCAGACCGGCCACCGGGGGCAGCCCCGCAGGGTCCGCGTCGGCCACCGCGGCCGCGTACAGCACCGCCGAACGGGACGACTCGACGCCGATGAGCATGTCGGCGCACTTGTGCTTGATGGCCTGGAACCCGCCGATGGGCCGGCCGAACTGGTGCCGGACCTTGGCGTAGTCCACGCTCATCTCCAGCACCCGCTGCGCGCCGCCGAGCTGTTCGGCCGCGAGGGCCACCGCGGCCTGGTCGAGGGTGGTGGCGAGCATCGCGCCGGCCGCGCCCTCGGCCCCGACCAGCCGGGCCCGTACCCCGGCGAACTCCAGCCGGGCCAGCCTGCGCGTCTGGTCGAGGGTGGGCAGCCCGGTGCGGGTGAGGCCGGTCGCGCCGCCCTCCACCGCGAACAGCGACAGGCCGGTGCCGGTCCGGGCGACGACCAGCACCAGGTCCGCGACGTGGCCGTCGAGCACGAAGGCCTTGGCGCCCTCCAGCACCCAGCCGACGCCGTCCGGCCGCGCCGCCATGGAGATCCCGCCGGAGTCCCAGCGGCCGTCGTCCTCGGTCCAGGCCAGGGTCCCGATGGTGGAGCCCGCGGCCAGCCCTGGCAGCAGGTCCCGCATGGCCGCACGGTCGCCGCTGTTGCGCACGGCGCCGGCCGCCAGCACGACGGTGGAGAGGTACGGCGCGCACAGCAGCACCCGGCCCATCTCCTCCAGCACGATCACCAGCTCCCGGAAGCCGAAGCCCGACCCGCCGTACTCCTCCGGGATCGCCAGGCCCTGCAGTCCGAGCTGCTCGCCCATCTGCGTCCATACGGCCGGGTCGTACCCCTCGCCGGTCAGCATCAGGCGGCGGACCGCGGCGCTCGGCGACTTGTCGGCGAAGAACCGGCGCAGCGTGGTGCGGAGTTCCCGCTGCTCCTCGGTGACCACGAGATCCATGGACCCACCCTAACGCTTGCTTGGTCAGCCGACGCGCCCAGGCACAGTGTGGGGGTCAGCCGTAGCGCTTGAGCTCGTGGAAGAAGTCCGGCACGGTGTGCAGGTCACCGGCGGCCGTCACCTCGTCGTAGACGTACTTCGCCACGGCCAGGTCCAGGACGCCGAGGCCGAACGGCGAGAAGACCACCGGCCGGTCGGCCGGGGGAGTGACGGCGCCGGTCAGGACGTCGTAGAGGGTGCCCGCGACGAACTCGCGATGCCCGACCCGCTGCTCGGCGAGGTGCGGGGAGGTGCCGGCCTTCATGCAGTGCTCGACATCGTCGACGATGTTGCAGGAGGCGAGGATGATCTCGGGGGACAGGTCGCGCAGCGAGATGTGCAGGACGAGCGGGTTGTGGTCGAACCAGGCCGGGTCCTGCACGTGCGGCTCGCCCGCGACGGTGGCGAAGACGATCAGGTCGGAGGAGCGGATCAGGTCCTCGGCCGTGTCGTGGATCGTGACCTGGCCCTTCTCGGTCCGCTCGAGGTAACCCTTGAACCCCTCCGCGTGCTCGGCGGACAGGTCGTGAATGCCGAGCCGGTCGAACGCGAAGCCGTTGCCGGCCAGGTAGGTGTGGATGTAGCGGGCGATGATGCCGACCCCGACGAACCCCACGCGGGTGGGCCGCACGCCACGCCTCTCGCTCAGCGTGAGGGCGGCCAGCGCCGCCGAGGCGGCGGTGCGGGCGGCGCTGATGATGGAGCTCTCCAGGCAGGCGAACGGGTAGCCGGTCCGGCTGTCGTTGAGGATGAGCACCGCGGAGGCGCGCGGGATGCCCGCGTCCACGTTCTCCGGGAAGCTCGAGATCCACTTGATGCCGTGCACGTCGACGTCGCCCTTGACCGAGGCGGGCAGCGCGATGATGCGCGAGGACGGCCGGTCGGGGAAGCGCAGGAAGTAGGAGTCCGGGTTCACCGTCGCGCCCTCACCGTGCAGCCGGTAGGCGGCCTCGACGATGTCGGTGACCTGCTCCTCCCGTCCGCTGACGGCCTGGTGCACCTGGGCACCGGAGATCACGGCGAAGGACGGTACCTGGGTCATGGTGACGGGACTCCACAGAAGGTCGTGACGAGGGGCGGAAAGCGTACGGCGAGGTCAGCCGTAGGGCGGCGGGCCCCCGCCGGCCGGCCGGGGCGAGAAGAGCGTATCCAGCCCGGCGCGCTCGAGCTCCGCGGAGATGTCCCCGAAGTGCCGCTGGAGCCAGCTCTCGTCGTAGATCGAGTCGAGGTAGCGCTCGCCGAGGTCGGGGGCGATGGCGACCGCGGTCGGCTCTTCGCCGGGGTACTTCTCCGCCAGCCATCTCGCCGCCCCGCTCACCACGGTGCCGGTGGACCCGCCGAACAGGAAGCCGCGGGCGGCCAGCTGGTGGACGGTGCGGATCGTGTCCACCTCCGGCACGTGGACCACGTCGTCGACGAAGGACTCGTCGACCAGCCCGGGGCGGCTGCTGGTGCCCAGCCCGGGGACCATCCGCCGTTCCGGGATGCCACCGAACGTGACCGATCCGACGGCGTCAATGGCCACGATCGTGATCGGCTTCTGCCGCTCCCGGAAGTAACGGGCACAGCCCATGAGCGTGCCGGTCGTGCCGGCCCCGACGAAAAGGACCTCCAGGTCGGGGAACTGCCGCGCGATGGCCGGCGCCGTACCGCGGTAGTGCGCCATCCAGTTGTTCTCGTTGCCGTACTGGTTGAGCCACACATAACGTGAATCGGATTCGCATAGTTCGCGCACGTAGCGGATCCGGCTCTCCAGGAAGCCGCCGTTGGAGTCCTGCTCGGAGATGATCCGCACCTCCGCCCCCAGGGCCCGCATGAGCCGCTGCGAGGCCGGGTTGCAGCGCGGGTCGGTGATGCACAGGAAGTGGTAGCCCTTGCTGGCCGCGATGATGCTCAGGGCGATGCCGAGGTTGCCCGACGAGGACTCGACGAGGATCGATCCCGGGGTGAGGGAGCCCGCCCGCTCGGCCGCCTCCACCATCTCGCAGGCGGCCTTGAGCTTCACCGAACCGGCGAAGTTGAAACCCTCACATTTCAAGTAAAGCGGAAAGTCGAGCACGGATCTCAGGTCGACGTACAAATCCTCAACATTGAAATCCTGCGGCGAGCCTATAATGGGCACGTTGCCAACCTTTGATGAATGACAACCATCAAATCCGATAAGTTATGAAGTGTGTATGCGAAGGCTGTGAACAATGGCTCCGGAATGCTTATGTGAAAGGAGGGGCCGAGCCTGTCCTCCGCATGAATTCGCGGAGAAGAATTCCGGTTGACTCCCCCTGTTTTTGCGCAACGCGGATGCAACCCCGAATCAACGTGCGGCGAAGGATCACCGTACCCGGGGGCATGTTGGACCGCAACCCCCCACTTACCGCTTGGTACGGCAAATCCGGCGAATCGGGTCTAGTAGGGCTAGTCGGGTCTTAGGCTGGTCTCCGTCGATGCGGCGACGGTCGGCCTTCTGTGCGGAGGGGTAATTATGAGCGCCACTGGAACGATCATGGGTCGTCTTCTTGACCGGGAGGCCTTGCCCAAGCTGCCGATCATGGCAGAAGAGATCACCCGTGCCCGGGACCTCGCCGCAAAGCACCTAATGACCCGCGCGCATGATGTCGATCTCGGCGATCCGGTCATCACCCGGGTGGAGCGGATCGCTGCGGAGCGTGACCGCCCGGCGGTCCGGGACGACCGCCGCTCGGTCGGCTACGCGGAGCTGGCGGCGGAGGCCCGGCGGCTCGCCGCGCTGCTGGAGCGCTCCGGCGCCGGACCGGGCACCGTGGTGGCGGTCGGCGGCGAGCGGGGGGTCTCCGTGGTGGCGGCCTTCCTGGCGATCGAGCTGGTCGGCGCGCTCTACGTCCCCGCGGACACCACCTGGCCCGCCGCGCGCGTGCGCGACGTGCTGCGCCAGGCCGGCGCGCGGCTCCTGCTCAACGTCGACGACGATCCCGCACGCTCGCCGGCGATGGCCGAGGGCGCGGCCGAGGCCGGGGTGCCGATCGTGCCGGTGGCCGATGCGGCCGGATGCGCGCCGTGGGCCGGGCCGCCGCGTCTGGAGGCGCCGGACCAGCCCCGCTACGTCCTGTTCACCTCCGGCTCCACCGGCAGGCCCAAGGGCGCCGTCGTCGAGCACGCCGGGATGATCAACCACCTGCTCGCCAAGATCGTGGACCTGGAGCTGACCGGCGACGACGTGGTCGCGCAGACGGCGCCGCTGGGCTTCGACATCTCGGTGTGGCAGATGCTGTGCCCGCTGCTCGTCGGCGGCCAGGTGCACGTCATCGGGGACGAGGTCGGCTACGACCCGGTGGCGTTCGCGGCGGCGGTGGACCGGCAGGGCATCACCGTGGTGGAACTGGTGCCGACGATGGTGCGGCTGCTGCTCGACGACCTGGCCGCGGCGGCCGGTCCGGAGCGGTCCGCGCTGGCCGGCCTGCGCTGGATGCTGGCCACCGGCGAGGAACTGCCCACCGAGGTGGCCCGCCGCTGGCTGGCGGCGATGCCGCAGGCCCGGCTGCTCAACGCCTACGGCCCCACGGAGTGCTCCGACGACGTGACCCATCACGTGGTGGGGGAGCCGGACCTGGCGCTGCTGCGGCTGCCCATCGGCACCCCGGTGATCAACACCCAGCTGTACGTGCTGTGCCGTGACGGCGACGGCTGGCGGGCGTGCGAGGTCGACGAGACCGGCGAGCTGTTCGTCGGCGGTCACGGCGTCGGCCGGGGCTACCTGGGCGATCCGGAGCGCACCGCCGAGGCGTTCTTCCAGGACCCGTTCGCCGACACCCCCACCGGGCGGCTCTACCGGACCGGTGACGCCGTGCGGTTGCTGCCGCAGGGCGCGCTGCAGTACCTGGGCCGGGTGGACCGCCAAGTCAAGATCGCCGGAGTCCGGATGGAGCTCGGCGAGATCGAGGCGGTGCTCCAGCGGCACCCGAGTGTCGGCGCGGTCGCGGTGGTCGTCCATCGGTCGTGACCGAGAGTGACGGAAAAGGTGCTCTGCGGCGCCCGTTCGGTCGTTGATCCCTTGTCACCCTCCCGTGGCCTCATTGTTACCTGACCCGTGGTGAGCAGGGAGTTTTGTCACATAGGTGAGTAATCAGAGGGGCCAAATTCCGCTTATGAGGGGATTGCGAGTGATGTGACAGCCTGGTTAACTATGGCTTCGCTACTGCTGAGTAGGCGAGGGCTGCTCGGCACTGCAGGAGCCGACTGAAGTGGGCGCGGCGGTCGGCCGTGCGCGGGTGAAGTGAGTCAGTGGTAGACGGGGAAAGAGGTGCGGGGCCGGCCCGACGTTTTTCGATCACTCATTGCGTACAGAAAACCCTCCTCTCACCGGGAAAGCGCGCCCAGATGTCGTCCTCTCAGTACGTCCCTTTGTCTGCCGCTCAGCAAAGCCTTTGGTATGCGCAGCAACTGCATCCCGAGACTCTGATTCACATTGCGCAGTACATCGAGATCGAAGGCGCCATCGAGCCGGCGATTTTCAATGAGGTGGCACGAATCGCCGCCCACGAGGCGGAGTCGGTTCATATACGGCTGATGGAGCGCGACGGGATTCCGTACCAGATCCTGGAGGAGGAGCCGGAGTCCTCGATTCCACTGCTCGATTTCACCTCCGAACCGGACCCGCGGGCGGCGGCCGAGGCGTGGATGGACGCCGATGTGTACACGCCCTTCGTGCTGACCGGCGGCCGCCTTTACCGGACCGCGCTGTTGCGCGTCGCCGCCGATCGTCACCTGTGGTATCTGTGCGGTCACCATCTGGCCATCGACGGTTACAGCGGGCCGATTTTCAGCCGCCGGATGGCCGAGATCTACGCGGCTCTGGTGGCGGGCCGCGGTTACCAGCCCGCCGCGCACGGCTCCTTCCAGCGGCTCCTGGCGGAGGACGCCGAATACCGCGCCTCGGAGCGGTTCGAGCGGGACCGTGCCTACTGGCTGGAACGTTTCGGTGACCTTCCGGAGGCGGTGAGCCTGTCCGGGGCCGCCTCGCCTCCGCTGCCCGCCGTGCGGTACCGGCGTGTCACCACGGTGCTCTCGGCCCGGGAGAGCGACGAACTGGCCGCCGCCTCCCGGGTGCTCCGGACGGCCACCCCGGCGCTGGCGATCGCGGCGACCGCCGCCTACACCGCCCGGATGACCGGCACGCAGGACGTCGTCCTGGGGCTCGCGGTCACCGGCCGGACCACCTCCCTCGCCCGGGAGACGCCCGCCCAGCTGGCGACGATCCTGCCGCTGCGGGTCACGGTCCGCCCCGGGATGACGCTGGAGCAGCTCATCCGCGGCGTGACCAGGGCGACCACCCGGCTGCTGCGCCACCAGCGCTACCGGCGCGAGGACCTGCTGCGCGACCTCAAACTGGTCGGCGAGACCCGGCGGCTCTACGGCCCCGTGATCAACATCATGGCGTTCGACTACAACGTCGACTTCGGCGGCGGGCGCGGCCAGATGCACGCGCTGACGACCGGGCCCGTCGAGGACCTGTCCATCAACGTCTACGACAACATCGACGGCCGCGGCGTCCGGATCGACTTCGAGGCCCACCCCGACCTCTACACCGACGATGAGACCACCGGGCACCACCGCCGCTACATCCGCTTCCTCAAGGCCCTGGCCGAGGCGGACCCCGGCCGGCCCATCGGCGCGATCCCCGTGCTGGACGGCACCGACCTGGACCTGCTGCTGCACGGCTGGAACGACACCGCCCTGGAGGTGCCGCCGGCGACCGTGCCGGAGCTGTTCGCCGCCCAGGCGGCCCGGACACCCGGCGGCACGGCCGTCATCGCCGGTGGGACGGTGCTGTCCTATGCCGAGCTGGACGCCCGCTCCAACCGGCTGGCCCGGCACCTGATCACGCTCGGCGTCGGCCCGGAGGACGTCGTCGCGCTCGCGCTGCCCCGCGCCGCCGACCTCATCGTCGCCGCGCTGGCCGTGCTCAAGGCGGGTGCCGCCTACCTGCCCATCGACCTCGGCTACCCGGCCGACCGGATCGGCTACATGCTCGACGACGCCGACCCGGTCTGCGTGATCTCCACGCGCGGGTTCGGCTCCGGCGTCCGGCACGTCCTGATCGACGAGCTCGACCTGGACCATGGCGACGACGCCGCCGTGACCGACGCGGACCGGGTCGCCCCGCTGCTGCCGCCGCACGCCGCCTACGTCATCTACACCTCCGGGTCCACCGGCCGGCCCAAGGGCGTCGTGCTCTCGCACGCCGGCGCGGCCGGCCTGTGCGCCTGGGCCGGCGCCGAGTTCGGCGCCGGGGGGCTGTCGCGGGTGCTGTTCGCCACCTCGCTCAACTTCGACGTCTCGGTGTTCGAGTGGCTGACCCCGCTCACCGTGGGCGGCTCCATCGAGATCGTCCGCGACCTGATCGAGATCGCCGAGCGCGGCGGCTGGGCGGGCTCGATGATCAGCGGGGTGCCGTCCGCGATGGCCGCCCTGCTGGCCCGCGGCGACCTCCGGCTCACCGTGCGGGAGGTGGTGCTGGCCGGGGAGGCCCTCCCGCCGCAACTGGTCCACGAGCTGCGCGCCCTCGTGCCCGAGGCGCGCATCTGCAACATCTACGGCCCCACCGAGGCGACCGTCTACGCGACCGCCTGGTACGACGACGGGAACGACCAGGGCGACGCCCCCATCGGCACGCCGCTCACCAACACCCGGGCGTACGTGCTCGACACCGGGCTGCAGCCCGTGCCGGTGGGCGTCGCCGGAGAGCTCTACCTGGCGGGTGACGGACTGGCCCGTGGCTACCTCGGCCGCCCCGCGCTGACCGCCGAGCGTTTCGTGGCCTGTCCCTTCGGGCCCCCCGGCGCCCGGATGTACCGCACCGGCGACCTCGTCCGCTGGACCCCCCAGGGCGTGCTGGAGTACCTCGGCCGGCTGGACCACCAGGTCAAGGTGCGCGGCCACCGGATCGAGCTGGGCGAGGTGGAGAGTGTGCTCGCCCGGCACCGGGCCGTCGCGCAGGACGCCGTGGTGGCCCGCCAGGAGACCGGCGGCGACGTCCGGCTGGTGGCCTACGTCGTCCCCGCGCCGGGAACGACCTGCGACCCGGCGACGCTGCGCGCGTTCGTCGCGCGGTCCCTGCCGGACTACATGGTGCCGGCCGCCGTCATCGTGCTGGACGAGCTGCCGCTCAACCCCAACGGCAAGCTGGACCGCGCCGCGCTGCCCGCGCCCGACTTCTCCGCCTACGTCACGGCCCGCGAGCCACGTACGCCGGACGAGACCGTCCTGTGTGAGATCTTCGCGGAGGTGCTGAACCTGCCGAAGGTCGGCATCGACGACGGCTTCTTCGACCTGGGCGGCGACTCGCTCATGGCCACCCGGGTGGTCTCCCGGGCCCGTGCGGCGCTGGACACGGAGCTGACCATCAGGGCCCTGTTCGAGGCGCCCACCGTGGCGCTGCTGGCCGCCCGCCTGGCCGGGGAGCGTCAGGAGGCCCGCCCCGCGCTGGTCCCGGCCGCCCGGCCACCGCTCGTCCCGGTCTCCTACGCCCAGCAGCGGCTGTGGTTCCTCAACCGGCTCGAGGGCCCGTCGGCGACCTACAACATGCCCATTCCGCTGCGCCTGTCGGGCACGGTCGACCTTGAGGCGCTGCGGGCCGCGCTCGCCGACGTCGTCGCCCGGCACGAGTCGCTGCGCACCCTCTTCGCCGAGGTGGACGGGGAGCCCCACCAGCGCATCCTGGACGACGCGGAGCCCGCGCTGACCGTGACCCGGGTGGCGCCCGGCGAACTCGTCGCCGCGGTGACCGCGGACGCCTCGGTGGGGTTCGACCTCGCCGCCGACCTGCCGCTGCGCGCCCACGTCTACCGGCTGTCCGAGACCGAGCACGTCCTGCTGCTGGTGCTGCACCACATCGCGGGCGACGGCTGGTCGCTCGCGCCGCTCGCCCGGGACGTCATCACCGCCTACGCGGCGCGGCGCGACGGTGGCGCCCCGGCCTGGGCGCCGCTCCCCGTCCAGTACGCCGACTACGCCCTGTGGCAGCGGCGGCTGTTCGGCGCCGAGGACGACCCCGACAGCCTGCTCTCCCGGCAGACCGCCTACTGGGCGCAGGCGCTCGCCGGCCTGCCCGACCAGCTCCCGCTGCCCACCGACCGGCCCCGCCCCGCGCGGGCCACCTACCGCGGCGGCACGGTCGCCTTCGAGTTCGGCCCCGAGCTGCACCGGGGGCTCCAGGAGCTCGCCCGCACCCACGGCGCGAGCCTGTTCATGGTCCTCCAGGCCGGCCTGGCCGCCCTGCTGACCCGGCTGGGCGCCGGCACGGACGTGCCGCTCGGCTCGCCGATCGCCGGCCGTACCGACCAGGCGCTCGACGACCTGGTCGGGGTCTTCGTCAACACCCTGGTGCTGCGCACCGACACCTCGGGCGACCCGGCCTTCAGCGACCTGATCACCCGGGTCCGGGAGACCGATCTGGCCGCCTACGCCCACCAGGAGGTGCCGTTCGAGCGCCTCGTCGAGACGCTCAAGCCGGCCCGGTCGCTGGCCCGGCACCCGCTGTTCCAGGTCATGATCACCCTGCAGAACAACCCGGTGGCCTCGGTGGACCTGCCGGGGGTCACCGTCGGCGTGGAGCCGGTCGACGCCGGGATCGCCAAGTTCGACCTGGAGTTCCTGTTCGAGGAGCCGCGCAGCGGGTCCGGCGGCCTGGCGGGCACCATCGAGTACGCGGCCGACCTCTTCGACCGGGAGACCGCCGAGCGGCTCGCCGGCTGGCTGGAGCTGCTGCTGGCCGCGGTGGTCGCCGACCCGGACGTGACCCTCGGCGGCATCGAGCTGCCCGGCGCCGACGAGCGCCGCACCGCCGGCTCGCGGCCGTCCTCGCCCGACCGGGCCCAGCTGGTCGCCTATGTGGTCCCCGCCCCCGGAGCCCGGATCGACCCGGACGAGCTGCGCGCCTTCCTGCGCGAGCACCTCCCCGAGTCGATGGTGCCGGCCGCGCTGATGACGATGGACCGGCTGCCGCTGACCGGGAACGGCAAGGTCGACGTCAGGGCGTTGCCCGCACCCGAGTTCGGCCGGGCCGCCGCCGGCTACCGGGCACCCGGCACGGCCCTGGAGGAGACCCTCTGCGCGATCTTCGCCGACCTGCTGTCCACCGGCGGCCCGGTCGGCGTCGACGACGACTTCTTCGACCTCGGCGGCAACTCGCTGCTGGCCATGCGCGTGGTCAGCAAGGCCCGCGGGCTGCTCGACGTCGAACTGCCGGTACGGGCCCTGTTCGAGACCCCCACCGTGGCGGGACTGGCCGCCCGGCTGTCCGCGGCGGGCGACGGCGGCGCCACCCGCCCGGTCCTGCGGCCCGCCCCCCGGCCGGAGCCCCTGCCCCTGTCGTACGCACAGCAGCGGCTGTGGTTCCTCAACCGGTTCGAGGGGCCCTCGGCCACCTACAACATCCCGATCGCGCTGCGGATCACCGGGACGCTGGACCCGGCGGCGCTGCAGGCGGCGATCGGTGACGTGGTGGCCCGGCACGAATCGCTGCGCACCGTCTTCCCCGACAGCGACGGCGTGCCACGCCAGCTGATCCTCGACCCCGCCGTCGCCCGGCCCGAGCTGCAGGTCGCGCGGCCCGGGCCGGAGGGCCTGCCGATGGCGCTGGCCGCCGCGGCCGGGTACGGCTTCGACATCTCGGTGGAACCACCCCTGCGCGCCCACCTGTTCGGGCTGGGGGCCGACGAGCACGTGGTCCTGCTGCTGATGCACCACGTCGCGGGGGACGGCTGGTCGATGGCGCCGCTCGCCCGGGACCTGATCGAGGCGTACGCGGCCCGTGCCGGCGGCGAGGCGCCCGGCTGGTCCGCGCTGCCGGTGCAGTACGCGGACTACACGCTGTGGCAGCGCGAACTGCTGGGCGCGGAGGACGACCCGGAGAGCCTGGCGGCACGGCAGCTCGCGTTCTGGAAGCAGGCCCTGGCGGGGCTGCCGGACCAGCTGGAGCTGCCCACCGACCGCCCGCGCCCGCTGGAGGCGTCCTACCGGGGCGGCACGGTGCGGTTCGAGCTGGACGCCGGGGTGCGCGCCGCCGTGGAGGGGCTGGCCCGGGAGTGCGGGGCGAGTGCGTTCATGGTGGTGCAGGCGGTGTACGCGGCGCTGCTGACGCGTCTCGGTGCGGGCACCGATGTGCCGGTGGGTTCGCCGATCGCGGGTCGTACGGATGAGGCGCTCGACGATCTGGTGGGGATGTTCGTCAACACGCTGGTGTTGCGGACGGACACGTCGGGGGATCCGTCGCTGCGGGAGCTGGTGTCGCGGGTGCGGGAGACGGACCTGGCGGCGTTCGCGCACCAGGACGTGCCGTTCGAGCGGTTGGTGGAGGTGCTCAACCCGGCCCGGTCGATGTCGCGGCATCCGTTGTTCCAGGTCGGGCTGACGTTCCAGAACAACCCCGCGGCGCGGATGGAGCTGCCCGGTTTCACCGCCCAGGTGGAGCCGCTGCACGCCGGGGTCGCCAAGTTCGACCTGCTGATGATCCTCACCGAGCTCACCGGCGCCGGCGGGGAACCGGCGGGGCTGGCCGGTGAGCTGGAGTACGCGGCGGACCTGTTCGACCAGGCCACGGTCGAGTCGTTCGTGGCGCGCTTCGAGCGGCTGCTGCGCGGGCTGCTGGCCGACCCCGGCGCGCCCATCGGCGCCGCCCCGATCCTGGCCGACTCGGAGCGGCACACCATCCTGTCGCAGTGGTCGTCCGCACCCGAGCCCGCACTCGCGTCCGCGTCCGTATCCGGGGTCGCCGTCGAACCGGCCCGGACTCCGGCGACGCCGCCCGTGACGATCCCGGCGGCGTTCGAGGCGCAGGCGACCCGGAGCCCGGATGCGGTGGCGGTGACGTTCGAGGGCGTGTCGCTCACCTACGGAGAGCTGAACGCCTCGGCGAACCGGCTGGCCCGCCTGTTGGTCGAGCGGGGGGCGGGTCCGGAGCGCTTCGTCGCCCTGGCGCTGCCGCGCTCCCTCGAACTGGTGACGGCGATCCTGGCGGTGCTCAAGACCGGCGCCGCGTACGTGCCGGTCGACCCCGACTACCCCGCCGACCGGGTCGCCTACATGCTGGCCGACTCCGCACCGGCGCTGGCGGTCTCCCTGTCCACCGCGGGGCAGGCGCTCCCGCCGGAGCTGACCAGGGTCGACCTGGATCTCGCCGCCGGCACGCTGGCCGGTCATGGCGGCGGCGATCTCACCGACGGCGAGCGGACGGCTCCGCTGCTGCCCGGTCACCCGGCATATGTGATCTACACCTCGGGTTCCACCGGCCGTCCGAAGGGTGTGGTGGTCCCGCACGCGAACGTGATGCGGTTGATGGATTCGACCGACCACTGGTTCGGGTTCGGTGACCGGGATGTGTGGACGCTGTTCCACTCCTACGCGTTCGACTTCTCGGTGTGGGAGCTGTGGGGCCCGTTGCTGTACGGCGGCCGGCTGGTCGTCGTCCCGTATGCCGTCTCCCGGTCGCCGGAGGATTTCCTGGCTCTGCTGGAGGCGGAGCGGGTGACGGTGCTGAACCAGACGCCGTCGGCGTTCTACCAGCTGATGGCCGCCGATCGGGAGGGTCCCGGCCGGGAGCTGGCGTTGCGGTACGTGGTCTTCGGCGGCGAGGCGCTCGAGCCGGGCCGGCTGGGTGACTGGTTCTCCCGGCATGCCGATGACGCTCCGGTGCTGGTGAACATGTACGGGATCACCGAGACCACCGTGCACGTCTCGCACCTGGCCCTGGACCGGGTCTCCTGCGAGAGCGCCGCCGGAGGCGCCATCGGGCAGGCCATCCCCGACCTGCGGACCTATGTGCTGGACGCCCGGTTGCAGCCGGTGCCTCCGGGGGTGGCGGGGGAGTTGTACGTGGCGGGGGCGGGTCTGGCGCGGGGTTATCTGAACCGGCCGGGGTTGTCGGCGGAGCGGTTCGTCGCCGACCCGTTCGGCGCCCCCGGCAGCCGGATGTACCGGTCGGGGGACCTGGCCCGGTGGCGTTCGGACGGGTGCCTGGAGTACCTGGGCCGAGCCGACCAGCAGGTGCAACTGCGCGGGTTCCGGATCGAACTCGGCGAGATCGAGGGGGCGCTGGCCCGCCACGAGGCCGTGGCGCAGGTGGCGGTACTGGCCCGGCAGGATCGGCCGGGGGAGACCCGGCTGGTCGGCTATGTCGTCGCGGCCGAGGGGCGGGAGGTGGACGCGGGGGAGTTGCGCCGGTTCGTGGGGCAGATCCTGCCGGACTACATGGTCCCGGCCGCGGTGGTCGTGCTGGACGCACTGCCCCTCACCGCCAACGGCAAGCTCGACCGCACCGCGCTGCCCGCACCCGACTTCGCCGCGGCCGTCACCGGACGCGCCCCCCGCACCGAACGCGAGGAGACCCTCGCCGAGCTGTTCGCCGAAGTCCTCGGCCTGCCCGCGGTCGGCATCGACGACGGGTTCTTCGACCTGGGCGGCGACTCGATCAGCGCCATCCAGCTCGTGTCCCGGCTCCGCCAGGCGAAGCTGGTCGTCACCCCGAGGGACGTCTTCCAGCACCAGAACGTCCGTGAACTGGCCGCCGTCGCCCAGGACGCGGCCGACGCCGACGAACTCGAGACCGAGCCGCCCGGCACCGGAGTGGGGCCGGTGCCGCCGACCCCGATCGTGGGCTGGCTGCGCGAGCGCGTCGAGCCCGCGGGCGGCGCGATGGACGGCTTCCACCAGAGCGTGCTGCTGCGCGTCCCCGGTGACCTGGGCGTCGACCACCTCACCGGAGCGCTCCAGGCCGTACTCGACCACCACGACATCCTGCGGCTGCGCGTCGACCGCACCGACGACGCCTGGCGGCAGACCGTCCAGCCCGCCGGCGCGGTCGGCGCCGCGGACCTGCTGCGCCGGGTCGACATCGCCGGGCTGGACGAGGAGAAGCTCGGCAGGGTGCTGGCCGAACAGGTGGCCGCCGCCCGCGACCGCCTCGCACCCGGCCAGGGCACCATGGTGCAGGTCGTCTGGCTGGACGCCGGCCCCGGAGCCACCGGCCGGCTGCTGGTCCTCGCCCATCACCTGGTGATCGACGGGGTCTCCTGGCGGATCGTGCTGCCCGACCTGGTCACCGCCTGGGCCTGCCTCGCCACCGGCCGGCCGGTCGAGCTCGCCCCGGTCGGCACCTCCTTCCGGCGGTGGGCGCAGCACCTGGCCAACGCCGCCTCCGACCCCGCCCGGGCCGCGGAGCTGGAGACCTGGATCGAGATCCTCGACGGGCCCAACCCCCGGCTGGCCGGGCGGCCGCTGGACCCGCGCGCCGACATCGCCGCCCGCGCCCGGCAGGTGTCGCTGGTGCTGCCGGCCGAGGTGACCGAGCCGCTGCTCACCAGCGCCCCCGCGGCCTTCCACGGCCGGGTCAACGACGTGCTGCTCACCGGGCTGGCGCTGGCCGTCACGCACTGGCGCAAGCACCGCGGCGGCCGGGGCACCAGCGTGCTGCTCGACCTGGAGGGCCACGGCCGCGAGGAGATCGTCCGCGGGGTCGACCTCTCTCGTACCGCCGGCTGGTTCACCAGCATCTTCCCGGTACGGCTCGACGCGGGACCGGTCGACTGGACCGAGGTCCGCTCCGGTGGTCAGGCGGTCGGCACCGCCATCAAGAAGGTCAAGGAGCAGCTGCGGGAGATCCCCGACAACGGGATCGGCTACGGACTGCTCCGCCACCTCAACCCGGCGACCTCCCGGGAACTCCAGGACCTGCCGCAGCCGCAGATCGCCTTCAACTACCTCGGCCGGGTGCAGGCCGAGGACGGCGACTGGAGCGTCGCCCCCGAGGCGCTGCCCGCCGGCGAGGACCCGCGGATGCCGATGGCCCACCTGCTGGAGATCAATGCTGTCACCCACGACCGGCCGGGAGGCCCCGAGCTGACCGTCACCTGGACCTGGCCGGACGGGCTGTTCGCCGAGGGCGACGTCGCCGAGCTCGCCGAGGCCTGGTTCGCGGCACTGACCGGCATCGTCGAGCACGCCCGCCAGGACGACTCGGGCGGGTTCACCGCCTCCGACCTCCTCGTCTCCCTCGACCAGTCGGAGATCGACAAGCTGCAGGCCGCGTGGAGGACCAAGTGAACCGGTCGGATCTCGAGGACATCCTTCCGCTGTCGCCGCTCCAGCAGGGCTTCTTCTTCCACGCGATGCTGGCCGCGGGCACCACCGACGCCGAGACCACGACGGACGTCTACACCGCGCAGCTCGTCATCGACCTGGCCGGCCCGCTCGACGTGGCGGCGCTGCGGGCGGCGGCGCAGACCCTGCTGCGGCGGCACTCCAACCTGCGGGCCGCGTTCTGGCACGAGGATCTCAGCCGGCCGGTCCAGGTGATCCCGCGCACCGTCGAGCTGCCCTGGGAGGAGATCGACCTCACCCGGGCCGCCGACCCCCAGGCCGAGGCGGCGCGGATCGTACGGCGCGAACGCGCGCACGTGTTCGACCTGACACGCCCGCCGCTGCTGCGCTGGACCCTGCTGACGCTGCCCGGGCAGTGCCACAAGCTGGTGTTCACCAACCACCACATCCTGCTGGACGGCTGGTCGACCCCGGTGCTGGCGACCGAGCTGTTCGCCCTGTACGTCCAGGGCGGCGACGACGCCGGGCTGCCGCGCGCGACCCCGTACAAGAACTATCTGGCCTGGCTGAACGGCCAGAACCGGGAGGCCGCCCGGCAGGCCTGGCGGCGCGCCCTCGACGGGGTGGACGAGCCGACCCTGGTCGCCCCCGAGGCGACGGACGAGACGCTGGCACCGCCGCGGGCCGCCCGCACGGAGCTCACCCCGGAGCTCACCACCAGGCTGAGCCGGCTGGCCCGGCGGCACGGCGTCACGTTGAGCACGGTGCTGCAGGCGGCCTGGGGCCTCACCCTGGCACGGCAGACCGGCCGCGACGACGTCGTGTTCGGCGCCGCCGTGTCCGGCCGCCCGGCCGAGCTGCCCGGCGTGGAGCAGATGATCGGGTTGTTCATCAACACGCTGCCGATCCGGGTGCGCTTCCGGCCCTGGGAGCCGCTCGCCGAGATCCTGGAACGGCTGCAGGACGAGCAGGCCGAACTGCTCCCGCACCACCACCTCGGCCTCACCGAGATCCAGCGGCTGGCCGGGACACCGGTCCTGTTCGACACCATGACGGTGCTGGAGAACTACCCGTTCGACCCCGCGTCGATGGACACCTCCCTCAACGGGGTGCGGCTCACCGGCTTCGACTCCTACGACGCCACCCACTACCCGCTGTCCTTCGTCGCGGTCCCCGGTCCCCGGCTGACCCTGCGGCTGCACTACCGGGCCGACCTGTACGACCAGGACACCGCCGAGCGCCTGCTGGACCGGGTCCGGCGGCTGCTGGAGGCGCTGGCCGAGGACCCGGACCGGCCCGCCGGGCGGCTCGACCTGCTCGGCGACGACGAGCGCGCGCAGATCCTGACCCGGTCCGCCGGGCCGCTGTCCCCGGCCCCGCCGGTCACGGTGGACGCGCTCTTCGCCGCCCAGGCCGCGGCGACCCCGCGGCAGACCGCCCTGGTCTGCGGCGACACCACCCTCACCTACGCCGAGCTGGACGAACGCGCCGGCCGGTTCGCCCACGAGCTGATCGCCCGCGGGATCGGGCCCGAGCAGCGTGTCGCCCTGGTCCTGCCGCGCGGCGCCGACCTGGTCGTCGCCCTCCTGGCGGTGCTCAAGAGCGGCGGCGCCTCCGTCCCCGTCGACCCCGGCTACCCCGCCGACCGCATCGCGTACATGCTCCAGGACGCGCGCCCCGCGCTGGTCGTCACCACCGGCGGGCTGGTGCCGGACGCGCCCGGGCGGATCGCGCTGGACGACCCCGCCGTGACCGCCTCCCTGGCCGGCCGCCCCGCGACCGGCCCGGGGGACGCCGACCGGGCGGCGGCGCTGCTGCCGGCGCACGCGGCGTATGTCATCTACACCTCCGGCTCCACCGGGCGCCCCAAGGGCGTGGTGGTGCCGCACCGGAACCTCGTCAACTACTTCCACGCGCACAGCACCGACTTCTGGGGCCCGGCGGCGGCCGCCGCGGGGCACCGGCTGAGCTTCGCGCACACCGCGTCGTTCTCCTTCGACACCTCCTGGCACGGGCTGCTGCTGCTCGCCGCCGGCCACGAGCTGCACCTCATCGACGACGCCACCCGCACCGACCCCGAGGCGCTGACCGCGTACGTCGCGGACCGCCGCATCGACATGGTCAACACGACCCCGTCGCACCTCCAGGCACTGCGCGACCTGGGGCTGCTCGACCCCGGCCGGCACCGCCCGGCGCTGCTGCTGCTCGGCGGCGAGGCGATCGGCGAGCCGCTGTGGCGGGAGCTCGGCGCCCTGGAGGGCGTCACCGCGCGCAACTTCTACGGCCCCACCGAGTTCACCGTCGACAGCCTGAACACCCCGGTCAGCGCCGGGGAACGGCCGCACCTGGGCGGCCCCGCCCGCAACACCCGGGTGTACGTGCTGGACCGGCACCTGCGGCACGCCCCGACCGGGGCGCCCGGCGAGATCCACCTGGCGGGCGCCCAGGTGGCACGCGGATACCTCGGCCGCCCCGGCCTGACCGCCGAGCGCTTCGTGGCCGATCCGTACGGGCCGCCCGGCGAGCGGATGTACCGCACCGGTGACCTGGGCCGCCGGCGGCCCGACGGCACCATCGAGTTCCTCGGCCGCGCCGACGAGCAGGTGAAGATCCGCGGGTTCCGGATCGAGCCCGGCGAGATCGAGAGCGTGCTGGCCGGCTCCGCCGAGGTCGCCCAGGTCGCCGTCGTCGCCCGCGAGGACCGGCCCGGGGACAGGCGCCTGGTCGCCTACGTCGTCCCGGCCGAGCACGCGGCGGCGGACCCGGCCGGGCTGCGCCGGCTGGCGGCCGACCGCCTGCCGGACCACATGGTCCCGGTCGTGGTCGTGCTGGATGCGCTGCCGCTCACCGCCAACGGCAAGCTGGACCGCAGGGCACTGCCCGCACCCGACGCCGCCACGGCGCCGGCGCGAGAGCCCCGCACCCCGCAGGAGGAGATCCTCGCCGGTCTCTTCGCCGAGATCCTCGGCGTCCGGCGGGTCGGCGTCGACGACGGGTTCTTCGAGCTCGGCGGGGACTCGCTCACCGCCACCCGGCTGGTCAGCAAGGTCCGCTCCGCACTCGGCGTCGAGCTGTCGGTGCGGGCGCTGTTCGAGGCGCCGACGGTGGCCGGTCTGGCGGAGCGGCTGGCCGGGACCACCGGCCCCGCGCGGCCCCCGCTCGTCCCCGCCGAGCGGCCGGACCCGCTGCCCCTGTCGTACGCGCAGCAGCGGCTGTGGTTCCTCAACCGGTTCGAGGGCCACTCGGCGACCTACAACATGCCGATCGCGCTCTCGCTGACCGGCCCGCTCGACCACGACGCCATGCGTGCCGCGCTGACCGACGTGATCACCCGGCACGAGTCGCTGCGGACCATCTTCCCGGACCGCGAGGGCACCGCCCGGCAGCTGATCCTGGACCCGGCCGCCGCCCAGCCGGGCGGCCTGGACGTCGTGCGGACCAGCGCGGCGGAGCTGCCGTCGGCGCTGGCCGCCGCGGCCGGGCGGGGCTTCGACCTGTCGGTCGAGATCCCCTTCCGGGTCGGCCTGCTGGACCTGGGCACCGACGAGTCCGGCGCGCCCGTGCACGTCCTGCTGCTGGTGCTGCACCACATCGCCGGGGACGGCTGGTCGATGGCCCCGCTCGCCCGCGACGTCATCACCGCCTACGCCGCGCGCCGGGACGGGCACCCGCCGGCCTGGGCGCCGCTGCCCGTGCAGTACGCCGACTACGCCCTGTGGCAGCGGGAGCTGTTCGGCTCCGAGGACGACCCGGACAGCCTGATCAGCACCCAGCTCGCGTACTGGCGCGAGACCCTGGCGGGGCTGCCCGACCAGCTGGAGCTGCCCGCCGACCGGCCCCGGCCCGCCGAGGCGAGCTACCGGGGTGAGACCGTCAGGTTCACCGTGGGCGCCGGCACCCACGAGGCGCTGGCGAGCCTGGCCCGCGAGTCGCAGGCCAGCCTGTTCATGGTGATGCAGGCCGCCTACGCGGTGCTGCTGACCCGGCTGGGCGCGGGCACGGACGTGCCGATCGGCTCGCCCATCGCGGGCCGTACCGACGAGGCCCTCGACGACCTCGTCGGGATGTTCGTCAACAGCCTGGTGCTGCGGACCGACACCTCGGGGAACCCGTCGTTCCGCGAGCTGATCGAGCGGGTCCGGGAGACCGACCTGGCGGCGTACGCGCATCAGGACGTGCCGTTCGAGCGGCTGGTGGAGGTGCTCAACCCGGCCCGGTCCATGTCCCGGCACCCGCTCTTCCAGACCGTGCTGAGCTTCCAGAACAACCCTCCGGCCGGCGTCGACGTCGGCGGGCTCACGGTGGCCCCGGTGGACCTGGGCACCGGCGCGGCCAAGTTCGACCTGTCGCTCTACCTGGAGGAGACCCGAGGGAGCGACGGCGGCCCGGCCGGCATCGAGGGCGGGCTCGAATACGCCCTGGACCTGTTCGACCCGGCCACCGCCGGCTCGATCGCCACCCGTTTCCAGCGGCTCCTGCGGTCCCTCGCCGACGACCCGGACGCCCCCATCGGCACGCACGACCTGCTGGACCGCGCCGAGCGGCGGACCATCCTCGGGCAGTGGGCGGGCGGGACGGCCGTCGCGCCCGCGCCCGGCACCCTCACCGCCCGGTTCGAGGCGCAGGCGCGGGCCACCCCCGCCGCTGTCGCGGTCACCTTCGAGGGCACCTCCCTCACCTACGCGGAGCTGAATGCCCGCGCCAACCGGCTGGCTCGGTCGCTGGTGGAGCGCGGGGTCGGCCCGGAGCAGTTCGTCGCCCTGGCGCTGCCCCGCTCCGCCGACCTGGTCGTCGCCGTCCTGGGCGTGCTCAAGGCGGGGGCGGCCTACGTCCCGGTCGACCCGGACTACCCGGCCGACCGGATCGCCTACATGCTGGAGGACTCCCGGCCGGTGCTGGCGGTGACCACCGGCGCCGCCGCCGGGGTGCTCCCGGCGGGTTCGCCCCGGATCGTCCTGGACGAGCCGGGCGCCCTGGACGGGTTCGCCGGCACCGACCTGGTGGACGCCGAGCGGACGGCCGCGCTCGCGCCGGACCACCCGGCGTACGTCATCTACACCTCGGGCTCCACCGGCCGTCCCAAGGGCGTGGTGATCCCGCACGCCAACGTGACCCGGCTGATGGACGCCACCGACCACTGGTTCGCCTTCGGTGACCGGGACGTGTGGACGCTCTTCCACTCCTACGCCTTCGACTTCTCGGTGTGGGAGCTGTGGGGCCCGCTGCTGTACGGCGGCCGGCTGGTCGTGGTCCCCTACGCGGTGTCGCGGTCGCCGCAGGAGTTCCTGCGGTTGCTGGCGGCCGAGCGGGTGACGGTGCTGAACCAGACCCCGTCGGCGTTCTACGCCCTGATGCGCGCCGACGCCGACGATCCCGCCACGGGCGACGCGCTCGCCCTGCGATACGTGATCTTCGGTGGGGAGGCACTGGAGCCGGGCCGGCTCGAGGAGTGGTACGCCCGGCACGCCGACGACGCCCCGGTGCTGGTGAACATGTACGGCATCACCGAGACCACCGTGCACGTCTCCCACCTCGCCCTGGACCGGGTGAGCGCCGCCGAGGCCCGGGGCAGCGTGATCGGGACCGGGATCCCCGACCTGCGGGTGTACGTCCTCGACGACCACCTGCAGCCGGTCCCGCCCGGGGTGGCGGGGGAGCTGTACGTCGCCGGGGCGGGGCTGGCGCGCGGCTACCTGAACCGGCCGGGGCTGTCGGCGGAGCGGTTCGTGGCCGATCCCTTCGGGGTCCCCGGCTCGCGCATGTACCGCTCGGGGGACCTGGCGCGCCGGCACCGCGACGGGAACCTCGAATACCTGGGCCGCGCCGACGACCAGGTGAAGATCCGCGGCTTCCGGATCGAGCTCGGCGAGATCGAGGCGGTCCTGGCCCGGCATGAGGCCGTCGCGCAGGTGGCGGTGCTCGCCCGCGAGGACCGCCCGGGCGACAAGCGCCTCGTCGCCTACGTCGTCCCGGCGGCGGGCATCGACCAACCGAACGAGCAGGCGAACGAGGAAGCGAACGAGGAAGCGGGCGGGGGAGCGGCCGGGGACGGCGGGCCGGAGGCGCTGCGGCGGTTCGCGGGGCGGAGCCTGCCGGACCACATGGTGCCCGCGGCGGTGGTGGTGCTGGACGCGCTGCCGCTCACCGCCAACGGGAAGCTGGACCGCACCGCGCTGCCCGCGCCGGACTTCTCGGCCGCCGTCACCGGCCGGGCGCCGCGCACGGCGGTCGAGCAGACCCTGGCGGGGCTGTTCGCCGAGGTGCTGGGCCTGGAGCGGGTAGGGGCCGACGACGGGTTCTTCGACCTGGGCGGCGACTCCATCATCGCGATCCAGCTGGTGTCCCGGGCCCGGCAGAGCGGGCTGGTGATCACCCCACGCGAGGTGTTCCAGCACCAGACCGTCGAGGAGCTCGCCGCCGTCGCGCGGGCCGCCGGGGAGACCGGCACCGCCGAGACCGAGCCGCCCGGCACCGGCACCGGACCGGTGCCGGCCACACCGATCATGCACTGGTTCCAGCGGCTCGACGGGCCGGTCGACGACTACAGCCAGCGCCTGCTGCTGCGGGTGCCGCCCGGGCTGGACACCGCCCACCTGACGGCGGCGCTGCAGGCCGTCCTCGACCACCACGACCTGCTCCGGCTGCGCCTGCACCGCACCGCCGGCACCTGGGAGTACGAGGTGACCGCGCCCGGCACCGTCGACGCGGCTCCGCTGGTCGGCAGGGTCGACGTCGCGGGCCTGGACGGTGCGGACCTGCACCGTGTGCTGCGCGAGCGGTCGGCGCTGGCACGCGAGCGCCTCGACCCGGGCGCCGGGGTGATGGCGCAGCTGGTGTGGTTCGACGCCGGCCCGGAGCGGTCCGGCCGGTTGCTGCTCACCCTGCACCACCTGGTGGTGGACGGCGTCTCCTGGCGGATCCTGCTGCCCGACCTGGTCACCGCCTGGGCGGGCGTCGCCACCGGGCGGCCGGTGGAGCTCGCCCCGGTGCCGACGTCCTTCCGCCGCTGGGCCCAGCGCCTGGCCGCCGAGGCGTCCGAGCCCGCCCGGGTGGCCGAGGCCGCCCTCTGGCGGGAGATCCTGCAGACCCCCGACCCGGTGCTGGGCGGGCGCCCGCTGGACCCCGCGATCGACACCTTCGGCACCGAGGGGCGCCGCACCCTGACCCTGGAGGCGGACGTCACCGAGGCGGTGCTGTCCAGCGTGCCCGCGGCGTTCCACGGCCGGGTCAACGACGTGCTGCTCACCGGCCTGGCGCTGGCCGTCGCCGAGTGGCGCAGGCGGCGCGGCACGGGCGACCAGTCCGCGGTGCTGCTGGACCTCGAGGGACACGGCCGGGAAGAGATCGTCCCCGGCGTGGACCTGTCCCGTACGGTCGGCTGGTTCACCAGCATCTTCCCGGTACGGCTGGACGCCGGCGACGCGGACTGGGCCGAGATCCGGGCCGGCGGCCAGGTGGTGGGCACGGCCATCAAACGGGTCAAGGAACAGCTCCGGGAGATCCCCGACAACGGGATCGGCTTCGGCCTGCTGCGCCACCTCAACCCGCGCACGGCCGCCGACCTGGCCGGGCTGCCGGTCCCGCAGCTCGCCTTCAACTATCTCGGCCGGGTGTCGTCCCCCGAGGCCACCGACTGGTCACCGGCGTCCGCCGCGGAGTCCGACGCGCTCGGTGGCGGCCACGACGAGCGGCTCGGCCTGCCGCACGCGGTCGAGGTCAACTGCTACACCCGCGACACCGCCGGCGGTCCCCGGCTGGAGGCCACCTGGAGCTGGGCGTCCGGGCTCTTCGCGGACGGCGAGGTCGAGCGGCTCGGGGAGCTGTGGTTCGAGGCGCTGCGGGCCCTCGTCGCGCACACCGCCCAGGAGGGCGCGGGCGGTCTCACGCCCTCCGACATCTCCCTGGTGGAGATCGGCCAGGACGAGCTCGACGAACTGGCCGCGGAACTCGACGATTGGGAGAACGAGTGAAGCCGCAGTCCCAGCTCGAGGACGTCCTGCCGCTGTCCCCGCTCCAGCAAGGGCTGTTCTTCCACGCGATCTTCGACGAGGACGCGGACGTCTACACCGCCCAGCTGGTCCTGGACCTGGAAGGGCCGCTGGACACCGCCGCGCTGAAGGCCGCCGCCGGGACGCTGCTGCGCAGGCACGCCAATCTGCGGGCCGGGTTCCGCCAGCGCAAGCAGGGCACCCCGGTCCAGGTGGTGCACCGCGAGGTCGCGCTGCCCTGGACGGAGGCCGACCTCACCGGCACGCCGGACGCGGAGGACGAGGCGAGGCGGATCATCGAGCGGGAGCGGGCGCACCGCTTCGACATGGCCCGGCCACCGCTGCTGCGGTTCGTCCTGATCACCGTCGCCCCGCAGCGGTACCGGCTGGTCCTCACCAACCATCACATCCTGCTGGACGGCTGGTCCACCCCGGTGCTCACCACCGAGCTGTTCGCGCTCTACCTCAACCAGGGCCGCGACGCCGGGCTGCCGCGGGTCACCCCGTACAAGAACCACCTGGCGTGGCTGGCCCGCCAGGACCGCGCCGCCGCCGAGGACGCGTGGCGCGGCGCGCTGGCCGGCGTGGACGAGCCCACACTGGTCGCCGGCGCGGCACCGGCGGCGCCGAACGCCCGGCCCGAGCGCGTCCGCATCGAGCTGACCGAGGAGGTCACCGCAGCGCTGACCGCCCGGGCCCGGGCGGCGGGCGCCACCCTCAGCACCGCGCTTCAGCTCGCGTGGGGGCTGGTGCTCGGCCGGCTCACCGGCCGCTCCGACGTGGTGTTCGGCGGGGTGGTGTCGGGACGCCCGCCGGAGCTGCCCGGCGTCGAGCAGATGATCGGGCTGTTCATCAACACGCTCCCGGTACGCGTGCGGCTGCGGCCCGCCGAGACCCTCGGGCAGGCACTGACCCGCCTGCAGGGCGACCAGGCCGAGCTGATGCCGCACCACCATCTGAGCATGGCCGAGATCCAGCGGCTGTCGCCCCGGACCGGCACGCTCTTCGACACCATCACGGTGCTGGAGAACTACCCGTTCGACCCGGACGCCGCGGCGACCGACCTCGGCGGGGTCAAGGTGACCGGCGGCGGTGGCCACGACGCCACCCACTATCCCCTCGCCCTCGCGGCCGTGCCGGGCGCGCGGCTGTCGCTGCGCCTGGACTACCGGCCGGACCTGTTCGGCGCGGCCGAGGCCCACCGCATCGCGGAGCGGCTGCGGCTGGCACTCGAGTTGATCGCGACCGCTCCGGAGCGGCTCGTCGGGCGGGCCGACCTGCTGAGCGGCGACCAGCGCCGTACGGTGCTGGAGGCCTTCAACGACACCGGGACCGGCCGTACCGGGCCGTCGACCATCATCGAGCGGTTCGCCGCCCAGGCCGCCGCCGCCCCGGACGCCGTGGCCATCCGGGCCGGTGGCCGGTCGATCGGGTACGCGGAGCTGGACGCGCGGGCCGACCGGCTCGCCCGCCGCCTGCGCGAGCTGGGCGTGGGCCCGGAGACGCCGGTCGCGATGCTGATGCGCCGCTCGCCCGAGGTGATCGTCGCCTCCCTCGGCATCCTCAAGGCCGGCGGCTACTACGTGCCGATCCACCACAGCTTCCCGCCGGACCGGATGGCGTGGGCGCTGGCCGAGACCCGGGCCCCCGTGCTGCTGGTCGACCGGGCGATGGCGGGCACGGACTTCGCGCACGACGCCCAGGTGATCGTCGTCGACGAGGGCGACCCGGCGCCGCCGCCCGCGGCGGACCCCCCGCGGCTCGTCCCCCATCCGGACCAGCTCGCGTACGAGATCTTCACCTCGGGCTCCACCGGGCGGCCCAAGGGCGTGGGCGTCCGCCACCGCGACGTCGTCGACCTCGTCACCGACTCCACCATCCGGCCCGACTGCGAGCGGGTGCTGGTGCACGCTCCGCACGCCTTCGACGCCTCCACCTACGAGGTGTGGGGACCGCTGCTCACCGGCGGGACCGCCGTGGTCGCCCCGCCCGAGGACCTGGACGCCGACGGGCTCGCCCGGCTGGCCGGCGCGGAGCGGCTCACCGGGGCCTTCCTCACCACCACGCTGTTCAACCACATCGCCACGGAGCGCCCGGAGGCGTTCCGCGGGATGCGCTCGGTGCACACCGGGGGAGAGGCCGGATCGCACCGCGCCCTGCGGGCCGTGCAGGCCGCCTGCCCGGACACGCGGGTCCTGAACGTCTACGGCCCGACCGAGACCACCACCTACGTCACGACGCTGCCGGCCGGTGAACTGCCGGCCGGCGGCGGTGCGGCCGCGATCGGCCGCCCCCTCGACGACACGCGCGCGTACGTGCTGGACCGCGACCTGCTGCCCGTACCGGCCGGCGTGGTCGGTGAGCTCTACATCGCCGGGGCCGGGCTGGCCCGCGGCTACCTCGGCCGGCCGGGCCTGACCGCGGAGCGGTTCGTCGCGTGCCCGTTCGGGGCGGCGGGGGAGCGGATGTACCGCACCGGCGACCTGGTGCGGTGGACCGGCGACGGGGTGCTGGAGTACGTCGACCGGGCCGACCGGCAGGTCAAGGTACGCGGGTTCCGGATCGAGCTCGGCGAGATCGAGACCGTGCTGTCCGGGCACGAGGACGTGGCGCACGCCGTGGTGATCGCCCGGGAGGACCGGCCGGGTGAGAAACGCCTGGTGGGGTACGTCGTCCCGGCCCAGGACCGGACCGCCGACCCCGCCGGGCTGCGCCGCTTCACCGGGGTCTCCCTGCCGGAGTACATGGTGCCCGCCGCGATCGTGGTGCTCGACGCGCTGCCCCTGAACGCCAGCGGCAAGGTGGACCGCGGGGCGCTGCCCGCCCCCGACTTCGCCGCCGCCGCCACCGGGCGCGCTCCCCGGGGGCCCGAGGAGGAACTGCTGTGCGGGCTGTTCGCCGAGGTGCTGGGAGTGCAGCGGATCGGCGCCGACGACGGCTTTTTCGACCTGGGCGGCGACAGTATCCTGGCCATCCAGCTGGTGACCCGGGCCCGGCAGGCCGGGCTCGAGATCTCGCCGCGGGACGTGTTCGTCCACCAGACGGCCGAGGCCCTGGTGGCGTCCCTCCACGCGCCGGCCGCGCGGGACGGGGTGCCGAGCGGGCTGGAGGTCCTGCTGCCGATCCGCGCCACCGGCTCGCGGCCTCCGCTGTTCTGCGTGCACCCGGCCGGCGGCCTGTCCTGGCCGTACTTCGGCCTGCTCCCGCATCTGCCCGCCGACCAGCCGGTGTACGGGCTGCAGGCGCGCGGCTTCACCGGCGGCGAGCCGCCCGCGTCGGTCGGCGCGATGGCGGCGGACTACCTGGGCGAGATCCGGGCCGTCCAGCCGACCGGTCCCTACCACCTGATGGGGTGGTCGCTGGGCGGGCTGATCGCCTTCGAGGTGGCCCGGCTGCTGCAGGCCGAGGGCGAGCGGACCGCGCTGCTGGTGCTCCTGGACGCCTACCACGGCCAGGACCTGGACGCCGACGGCCGGGAGATCCTGCCCGAGCTGCTCGAGTCGATCGGCATCGACGCCGGCATGATCGCCGAAGACGGCAACCCGGACCTCGAGCAGATCATGGAGGTGCTGCGGGAACGCGGCGACGCCTTCGCCAGCCTGGAGCAGGACGACCTGGTCGCGGTCTACCGCAACTACGAGAACGGGCTGCGCTGCGCCCAGGACTACCGCCCCGGGCCGTACCGCGGGGACCTGGTCTTCTTCACCGCCACGCGGGGCCGGACGGCGGCCTCGCCGACCGCACGGGCCAACTGGCAGCCGGTGACGGACGGTCAGATCGAGGACTACCCGATCGACGTCGAGCACCACTTCCTGCTGGAGCCCGGGTCGGTCGCCGAGATCGGCGGGGTGCTGGCCGCCAAGCTCGAGAAGGTCCGATCGAACACCCAGTAATCTGACCGAATGCTCTGCAGTCCCACCAAACCCCCGCAATACCCGTAGAGAGGCCTCCATGTCGAACCCCTTCGAGGACAACGACGGTACCTACCTCGTACTGGTCAACGACGAGGGCCAGTACTCGCTGTGGCCGTCCTTCGCCGAGATCCCGGCCGGCTGGACCGTCGCCAAGTCCGAGGACACCCGGCAGGCCTGCCTGGACCACATCAACGAGGTCTGGACCGACATGCGGCCCAAGAGCCTCATCGAGGCCATGGACCCGGCCGCCTCCTGAGCCTGTCAGCAGCCATTCCGTGCAGGGGGGACCGCAGGTGAGGACCGTGGCGGCGTCACCGGTCTCACAGCGCATCGAGATCACCGTGACCGAGTGGGCCATGGAGATGCGCGATCCCGCCGACCTGCGCCGCGCGCCGCTGCCCGGCGTGGAGATGTCGTTCAGCCGTGCCATGGTCCCCTCGCCGGACATCAACCGCGCGCTGTACGCGGCGGTCGGCGCCCGGGTGTGCTGGACCGACCGGTTCGGCTGGAGCTTCGACGACTGGCAGCGGTGGGTCGTACGGCCGGAGCTGAGCACCTGGATCGCCTGGGCGGAGGGCACCATCGCGGGCTTCTTCGAGCTGGAGGCCCAGCCGGGCGGGGACACCGAGGTGCACCTGGTGGGCCTGACCCCGGTGTTCGTCGGCAAGGGGTACGGCGGGTACCTGGTGGAGCAGTGCGTCCGCCGGGCCTGGCAGCGCGGGCAGCTCTGGGCGCAGGAGACCGGCCCGGCCACCCGGGTCTGGCTGCAGACCAGCACCCTCGACCATCCCAGCGCGATGGCCAACTACGTCAAGCGCGGGTTCAAGGTCGCCACCGAGAAGACCGGGCCGAAGTCGGTCCCCGACCCCCGGGTCGCCCCCTGGCCGCTGCCCGGCGACCCGCGCCTGGCCCGCCAGCTAGTGGAGGAGTACCCCGAATGAGCTGGTTCCGCTGCCCGGAGTCGCGGCCCTGGGCCTCGATCCGCCTGTTCTGCTTCCCGCACGCGGGCGGTTCGGCGGGTTTCTACCGCTCCTGGGCCAAGGCGGTCACCCCGGCCGTCGAGGTGCACGCCGTGCAGTACCCGGGGCGCGCGGACCGGATGC
Organism: Actinomadura scrupuli; assembly: GCF_050971785.1. Classification (NCBI taxonomy): domain Bacteria; kingdom Bacillati; phylum Actinomycetota; class Actinomycetes; order Streptosporangiales; family Thermomonosporaceae; genus Actinomadura; species Actinomadura scrupuli. The sequence goes on from NZ_JBPCCU010000004.1 coordinate 244,664, forward strand.
GCGATCCGTTCGTCACCGACGCGGGCCGGCTGGCCCGCCTGGTCGCCGCCGCCATGGGACCGCTGCTGGACCGGCCGGTGGCGCTGTTCGGGCACAGCATGGGTGCCGTCCTGGCCTACGAGGTGGCCCGGATCCTGGAGGGACGCGGCACTCCCGCGACCCACCTGTTCGTCTCCGGTGCCCGCCCCCCGCACGCGCGCGGTGAGTACGAGAACGTCGCGGAGCGCGACGACGACGGCCTCGTCGCCGAGATGACGAAGCTGGGCGGCACCGACGCGGAGCTGCTGGCCGACCCGGAGATGCGCGAGCTGGTGCTGCCCTACGTGCGCAACGACTTCCGGCTCATCGAGGGCTACCGGCACGGGCCCGGCCCGCGGCTGAAGGCCCCGGTCACCGCTCTGGTGGGAATGTCCGACTCGCATGTCGACCAGGCGCGGATGGCCCGCTGGTCCGAGATCAGCGACGGTGAGTTCGCCCTGCGGGAGTTCCCCGGCGACCACTTCTTCCTGGTGCCGCAGCAGGCCGCGGTGCTGGACACCGTCCTGCGCGGCCTGGGCGTCCCGGTTTCCTGACCCGGCCGGTTCCCTGACCGGCGGCCGGCCCGGCCGGGCGGCCGGCCGGGCGGAGGCGGCGGCCCGGCTCGTGGAGCTCGACGGGGGGCCCGGGGGATCCGGGCGACCGCGCCTCACTCCAGGCCGAGGTGTTGCCGCAGTTCGTCGCGCCGGCCCTCCAGCTCGGCCGCCAGGTTCTCCTGCTCCTCGGCCTGGCCGATCAGCGCGGACCGCTCCACCGCATCGGTGGGCCCGATCTCCCCGACCTGCTCGCGCAGCTCGGCGGCCGTCCGCCGTAGCTCCGCCACATCGGCCTCCACCTGCCGCAGCTCCCGTTCGAGCGCGGCCCTGGAGTCGTCGGCATCCATCGCCACCGTCCTCTCACCTGCGAAAGCCGGTCCCCGGGCCGAGCGGACCCGCCTGCCGTCCACGCTTCCCGCTGCCGCGTGCCGCCACACCTGACACCCGGAAGGAGACCAGGAGAGGGGCGGCGCGCGATCCTCTGCCTCTGCGTCATGAAGATCGACATCTGGGTGTACCGCCGCAAGTACTTCGGGCGCTCGGGCGCGGGCGAGGACGCCGCCGGGTCCGCCGACCTGTTCAACACCTGACCCGCGCCGCGTCACTGGGCCCCCTCAAGCGTGCGATCCGGACGTACAGTCGGAACGAGCGGGGGCCCGGCCACAGCGGCGCGGAGGTTCCCGCCGGCGGGCCCGCCGTCAGGGAGGCACCGATGGGTGTCGAGATCCGGGTGGAGGGGCTCAGGAAGTCGTTCGGGCGCCAGGTGATCTGGGAGGACGTGTCGTTCGCCATTCCGGCGGGCGAGATATCCGCGCTGCTCGGCCCGTCGGGGACCGGCAAGTCGGTGTTCATCAAGACGCTCGTCGGCCTGATCCGGCCGGACCGGGGGCACGTGTTCGTCGGAGACGGCGACGTCCCCCGGCTGCGCGAGAACGACCTGTACAGGATGCGGCGCAAGTTCGGCGTGCTCTTCCAGGACGGCGCGCTGTTCGGCTCGATGAACCTCTACGACAACATCGCCTTCCCGCTCCGCGAGCACACCCGGAGGAGCGAGAGCGAGATCAGGAGGATCGTCGGCGAGAAGATCGAGATGGTCGGGCTGGCCGGAGCGGAGGGCAAGCTGCCCGGTGAGATCTCCGGCGGGATGCGCAAGCGGGCCGGGCTGGCCCGCGCCCTGGTGCTGGATCCCGAGATCATCCTGGCCGACGAGCCGGACTCGGGCCTCGACCCGGTCCGCACGTCCTACCTCAACCAGTTGTTCGTCGACCTGAACGCGGAGACCGGCGCGACCTTCCTCATCGTCACCCACGACATCAACACCGCCCGGGTGCTGCCGGACAACCTCGGCCTGCTGTTCCGCCGCGGCCTGGTGATGTTCGGGCCGCGGGAGATGATCCTCTCCAGCCACCACCCGGCGGTCAACCAGTTCTTCAACGCGCGCAGGCAGGGACCCATCGGCATGGCCGAGGAGAAGGACCAGGCGGAACTGGCCGCCGAGGGGGAGGGAGCGGATCCGCACGTACGACCGGCGCCGATCCCCCCGCAGCTCATGCCGACCGACGGCCGCCGCCGGGCCTCCATGCGGCCCCCGGGGGAGTGGCTGCACGCCCACGGGGTGCAGGCCCCGCCCGGGTCGTTCATCGACGACCAGGGCCGCGACTGGTACCGGGACTGGGACCGCCTCACCGGTGAACGGCAGAGCCCGCAGTGAAGCGGATCAGCGTCGCCGGCCAGGGTCAGGCCGGAGAGGTGGTCGCGGCGGCGAGCAGGTGAATTTGCGGCCCGTGGCCCCGGCCGCTCCGTCCATGCGGGCCGCGGCACGGGCCGGTGGTGCCAGGCGTTCCACGCCCGCCCTGGGGCACCTCATCCGCCCGCGCCGTCCTCGGCCTGCCAGCGCAGCAGGTCGCCCGGCTGGCATTCGAGCACCTCGCAGAGCGCGGCGAGCGTCGCGAAGCGCACCGCCTTGGCGCGGCCGTTCTTGAGTACCGCCAGGTTGGCGGGCGTGATCCCCACGCGGTCCGCGAGCTCGCCCACGGACATCTTCCGCTTGGCCAGCATCACGTCGATGTCGACGGTGATCGGCATCAGATCACCTCGTCCAGCTCGGCCCGCAACTGCGCCGCCTCGACGTCGCGCGCGACGGCCTGGGCGAGCAGCATCCGCAGCACGAGCACGATGAGCGCGACCCCCAGGATGGCCACGCCGATCCCGCCCATGATGAGGGTGACGCCCGGGTCGTCCCGCTGGCCCGGCGCATTGATGGCCGTGACCGCGAACCACACGAGGGCGGCCGCCACGATCGCGCCGATGATGACGTCCACGTACCGGAAGGCGGTGTGGGAGAACACGGTTCCGCGTCGCACCATCGTCACCAGCCGCCATATGCAGACCAGGGCGACCTGGACCGACACCATGCCCAAAATCGTGATCACGCGCAGCGGGGTCAGCGGGAGCGACCCGTCCTCCGGGTCGTTGCCGCTGATCAACACCCACACCATCATTGCCTGCACGAACACGGTGCCGGTGAGCACCAGCGCGAGCACGGCCCGCAGCGCATGCACTGTCAGCTTTCCCATGACCCGTCCTCCCATCGATTTACGATGGGAATCTATCGAATTTCGATAGATGAGGCAAGGGTCGGGCGGAGGGTGGGCTGTACGCCCCAGTGGATCAGCGCCGACGAGTCGGTAGTGCGACGGCCCCTGGGAAAGGATTGAAACGTGTTCTAGTTCACCTCTAGGGTGGGCGTGCAGTCGAGCGCGGAGGCACAGCCATGATCCTGGACCGTTTCCTCATCACCGACCGGGTCGCGGTGGTCACCGGCGCGGGCCGGGGGATCGGTGCCGCCACCGCCGTCGCGCTGGCCCAGGCCGGTGCCGACGTGGTCATCTCGGCCCGCACCGAGGAACAGCTCCACAAGGTGGCCCACGAGATCGAGGCGGCCGGCCGGCGGGCGCACGTGGTGCCCGCCGACCTCAGCGACCTGGACGCGGCGGCGGGCCTGGCGGCCGCGGCGAAGGACGCGTTCGGGCGGCTGGACATCGTGGTCAACAACGTCGGCGGCACGATGCCCGCGGCGTTCCTCGACACCAAGCCGCAGCATCTCGAGAACGCGTTCCAGTTCAACGTCGGCATCGCGCACGCGCTGACCCGCGCCGCCGTGCCGCACCTGCTGGAGACCGGCGGGTCCGTCGTCAACATCTCCTCGGTGATGGGCCGGGTGAGCGGGCGCGGTTTCCTGGCGTACGGCACCGCGAAGGCGGCCCTGGCGCACTACACCCGACTGGCGGCGCTCGACCTGGCGCCGAAGGTCCGGATCAACGCCATCGCGGTGGGCTCGGTGGCGACCTCGGCCCTCGACATCGTGATGACCAACGACGACCTGCGCACCCAGATGGAGGGCAACACCCCGCTGGGCCGGATCGGTGACCCCGACGACATCGCCGCCACGGTGCTCTATCTCGTCTCGCCGGCCGGATCGTACGTCACCGGCAAGGTGCTCGAAGTGGACGGCGGCATCGACGCGCCAAACCTCGACCTGGGCCTTCCCGACCTGTAGACCGTTTCCCGGACCCGTGCCCGCCCGAGTCGCCTCGGGCCGGCCCGAGGCCGACCGCCGTCCCTCCGGCGCCGCCGGATCCGAAGCAGAGGAGCCCGCAGTGACCTATCGCGTCGTGCAATGGAGCACGGGCAACGTCGGCCGGCACGCGCTGGCCGGCATCGATGCCCGTCCGGATCTGGAGCTGGCCGGGGTCTGGGTGTCCAACCCGGCCAAGGTCGGCAAGGACGCCGGTGAGCTCGCCGGTCTCGGCCGGGAGCTGGGTGTGGCCGCCACCGGCGACGCGGAGGCGGTGCTGGCACTGCGGCCCGACTGCGTGGTCTACACGGCGATGGCCGACGTCCGGATCTTCGAGGCGCTCGAGGACCTGGCCATGATCCTTCGCTCCGGCGCCAACGTGGTCTCCAGCAGCCCGGTGTTCCTGCAGTTCCCCGACGGGGTGGTGCCGGCGGAGATGTCCGACCCGATCCGGGCCGCGGCCGCCGAGGGCAACTCCTCGATCTTCGTCAACGGCATCGACCCCGGCTTCGCCAACGACTGGCTGCCGCTGTCGCTCACCTCGATCAGCGAGCGCATCGAGGAGGTGCGCTGCCTGGAGGTGCTCAACTACGCGACGTACGACCAGGGCACGGTGCTGTTCGACATCATGGGGTTCGGCCGGCCCCTGGACGACATTCCGATGCTGCTGCAGCCCGGGGTGCTCACGATGGCCTGGGGCAGCGTCGTCCGGCAGCTCGCCGCAGGGCTGGGGGTGGAGCTCGACGGCGTCGAGGAGTGGTTCACCCGGCTGCCCGCGCCGGAGACCTTCCAGGTCGCCTCCGGCCCGATCGAGAAGGGCACCGCGGCGGCCCTGCGGTTCGAGGTGCGCGGCATCGTGAACGGGCGCCCGGTCATCGTGCTGGAGCACGTCACCCGGCTCCGCGACGACCTCGGGCCGGACTGGCCGCGGCCGGCCGGCGCCGGCTGCTACCGCGTGGTGGTGACCGGAGAGCCCAACTACACGCTCGACCTGCAGCTGCTGGGCACCGACGGTGACCACAACACGGCGGGTCTCAAGGCCACCGCGATGCGCCTGGTGAACGCGGTGCCGGCCGTCGTCGAGGCCCCGCCCGGCCTGCTGAGCGCGCTGGACCTGCCGCTGGTGACGGGCCGTGGCCTGATCCGCTGACCTGACGACGTGGGTGCGAGTGTGAGCTGACACACAGCAGGCCCCCTGACCAAACCGCGGCGCCCTTCCGCTCCGAAGAAGGAAGCGACGGGCAACGGTGAGGTAAAGGGGGCCTGATGGGTGTCGTGGGCGCTCGGCGGCGGATCGCGGTCATCGGCGGGGGCGTGTCCGGGCTGACGGCCGCCCACGTCCTGCGGCGGTCCTGCGACATCACGCTGTACGAGGCCGACGACCGGCTCGGCGGCCACGCGCACACCCACGACCTGGGCGCGCACCGGGTCGACAGCGGCTTCATCGTGCACAACGAACGCACCTACCCGCAGCTCGTACGGCTCTTCCGCGAACTGGGCGTCACCACGCAGGACGCCGAGATGAGCATGTCGGTGAGCTGCCGGGGCTGCGGCCTCGAGTACGCCGGAGCCCGCGGCCCGGCGGGGCTGTTCGCGCGGCCGGGTTCCCTGGTCAGGCCCGCCTACCTGCGGATGCTCGCCGAGATCCCGCGCTTTCACCGCCGCGCCCGCGCCCTGCTGGCCGGACCCGACTCCGGCCGTACGCTCGCGGAGTTCCTGCGCGCCGGCCGGTTCTCGCCGTACTTCGTCCGGCACTTCGCGATCCCGCTGGTCTCCGCGGTGTGGTCCTGCGGGCCGCCGGCGGCGGGCGGCTACCCGGCCCGATACCTGTTCGCCTTCCTGGCCAACCACGGGATGCTGTCGGTTACCGGGGCGCCGCAGTGGAAGACCGTCACCGGCGGTTCCCGCGGCTACGTGGAGCGGGTCGCCAAAGGGCTCGGCGCGGTGCTCACCGCCACCCCGGTGCGGGCGCTGCGGCGGCTCGCGACCGGCGTCGAGGTACGCGACGGCGACGGCGGGGCGCGCCACTTCGACGGAGCGGTCGTCGCGACCCACCCCGGCCAGGCGCTGCGGCTGCTGGCCGATCCGACCCCGGCCGAACGCGAGGTGCTCGGCGCCTTCACCTACTCCCGCAACGCGACGGTGCTGCACACCGACGAGAGCGTGCTGCCCCGGGCCAGGGCCGCCCGGGCCTCCTGGAACTACGCCATGGCCTCCTGCGACGCGGCCGGGCGGGCACATGTCTCCTACGACCTGACCCGGCTCCAGCGGCTGGACGCGGGCCCCTACCTGGTCACTCTCAACGGCGACGTCCCCGACGAGCACGTCATCACCAGGATGGCGTACGAGCATCCGGTCTTCACCCGGGCCTCGGTCGCCGCACAGCGGCGGCTGCCCGCGCTGAACGACGGCACCGTCGCCTACGCGGGCGCCTACCACGGCTGGGGATTCCACGAGGACGGGTGCCGGTCCGGGGTCGAGGCCGCCCGCTCGCTGGGGGAGCGATGGTGACCGTCCCCGCCCTGTACGAGTGCGTGGTCACCCATGTCCGGCCGGGGCCGGTGCGCAACGCGTTCCGCTATGGCACCTACCTCTGGCTGGTCGACCTCGACGCGCTGCCCGGCAACCGCCTGCTGGCCTCGTTCGAGTCCCGGGACCACGCGGGCTCGCCCCGCCGCACCATCCGCGCCAACCTGGAGGACTTCCTCGGCGGGCACGGGGTGGACCTGCGCGGCGGCCGGATCCTCATGCTCACCAACGCCCGGGTGCTCGGGCACGTGTTCAACCCGCTGACCGTCTACTGGTGCCACGACCCCCGCGGTGCGCTCGCCTGCGTGGTCGCCGAGGTGCACAACACGTACGGCGGACGGCACCGCTACCTGCTGCGCCCCGACGCCGCCGGCCGGGCCCGGACCGCCAAGGAGTTCTACGTCTCGCCGTTCTACCCGGTCGAGGGCGCCTACCGGATGAGCCTGCCGGTCCCGGCGGCCGACCTCGCCCTCACGATCGCCCTGCACCGTGACGGCGAGCGCCCCTTCGTCGCGGGGCTGCGCGGCCGTGGCCGGCCGGCCACCCGCCGGGCCCTGCTGGGGATGGCGCTGCGGCACCCGGCGGCACCGCTGGCCGCCGCCGCCCGGATGCGGCTGCAGGGCATCCGGCTCTACCTCCGCGGCCTTCCGATCGTCCCCCGCCCGTCGGCCGGCGTTCCCGCCGGCGTCCAGCAGAGAGAACGAGCATGACCACCATCCTGGGTAACGACGCCCGGCATTGGCCCGCGCTCGCGGTGGTTCCCGGGTCGCGGATCCGGGCGACCGTGGCCCGGAGGCTGTTCACCCGGGCCGTGACCGGGCTGCCGGTCACCGTGCTGCTGCCCGGCGCCGTGCTCGGCGCCGGCGGCCCGCAGATGCGGATCGTGCGGCCGGGGCCCTTCTTCGCGCGGCTCGGAGCCGACGGGCTGATCGGGTTCGGCGAGTCCTACATGGCGGGCGACTGGCGGTCCCCGGACCTGCCGGGCCTGCTCACCGCCTTCGCCACCCGGATGGCCACGCTGGTGCCGCCGCGGTTGCAGCGGCTGCGGCCGCTGGCCGTCCGGCGCCCGCCGCCCGCCGACGACGGCACGATCGAGGGGGCCCGCCGCAACGTCCAGCGGCACTACGACCTGTCCAACGCGCTGTTCGCGGCGTTCCTCGACGAGAGCATGACCTACTCCGCGGCGCTGTTCGACGTGGACTACGGGGGCGGGGTCATCGCCGGTGACCTGGCGGCCGCCCAGTACCGCAAGATCGACCGGCTGCTCGACCTCACCGGGGTCGGGCCGGACTCGCGGGTGCTGGAGATCGGTACCGGCTGGGGCGCGCTCGCCGTCCGGGCCGGCGCGCGCGGCGCCCGGGTCCGGTCCGTCACGCTCTCGGCCGAGCAGCGGGACCTGGCGCGCCGCCGGGTCGCGGAGGCGGGCCTGGCCGACCGGGTCGCCGTCGACCTGTGCGACTACCGCGAGGCCACCGGCAGGTACGACGCGGTCATCAGCATCGAGATGGTCGAGGCCGTGGGCGCGCGGCACTGGCCCGCCTATTTCGGGGCGCTGGAGGGGGTGCTGGCCCCCGGCGGCCGGGCCGGGCTCCAGTCGATCACGATGCCGCACGACCGGATGACGGCCTCCCGCGGCACCTACACCTGGGTGCAGAAGTACATCTTCCCCGGCGGGCTCATCCCGTCCGCCCAGGCGGTGCGGGAGAGCGCGGAGTCGGCGGGACTGCGGGTCGCGGACCGGTTCGCCTTCGGCCCGCACTATGCCGAGACCCTCCGGCTCTGGCGGCGGAGCTTCCTCGCCGCCGCCGGCGAGGTGGCCGGACTCGGTTTCGACGACACCTTCCGCCGCATGTGGGAGCTCTATCTCGCCTACTCCGAGGCGGGCTTCCGGTCCGGCTACCTCGACGTCCAGCAGTTCCTGCTGACCCGACAGGGGGATCCACGATGACCGCCACGACCCGCACTCCCGCCGACGCCACCCGGACCGGCGGCGTGGCCCGCCTGCTGGAGCCGGTGGTCCACGGGCTGTTCGGCGGCGCGCCGCCGGTCCGGCTGCGCGCCTGGGACGGCAGCACGCTCGGCCCCGTCGGCGGGCCGGTACTGGTGCTGCGTTCCCGCGACGCCCTGCGCAGGCTGCTGTGGAACCCCGGCGAGCTCGGCGTCGCCCAGGCGTACGTCACCGGCGAGCTCGACGTGGAGGGCGACCTCGCCGACGGGCTGCGCCGGGTGCGCGCCGCCACCGCCGGACGGCGGCCACGGCCCACCCCCCGGCTGGTGGCCGGCGCCGTACGCGCCGCGCTGGCGCTGGGCGTGGTCGGCCCGCCCCCGGCGCGCCCCGCCACCCAGGCGCGGCTGTCCGGCCGGCCGCACAGCGCGCGGCGGGCCCGCGCGGCGATCTCGCACCACTACGACCTGTCCAACGACTTCTACGCGCTGATCCTCGATCCCGCCATGGCCTACTCGTGCGCCTACTGGGCCCGCGACGCCATGACCCTGGAGGAGGCCCAGCGCGCGAAACTGGACCTGATCTGCCGCAAGCTCGGTTGCGGCCCGGCATGCGGCTGCTCGACGTCGGCTGCGGGTGGGGCTCCCTGATCGTGCACGCCGCCCGTGAGTACGGCGTGCACGCCACCGGGGTCACCCTGTCCGCCGAGCAGGCCGGGCTCGCCCGCGAGCGGGCCGCCGGGCTCGACGTGGAGGTCCTGTTGCGCGACTACCGGGAGGTCCGCGCCGAGCCCGGTGACGGCCCCTACGACGCCGTCGCGTCGGTCGAGATGGGCGAGCACGTCGGCCGGGACGACTACCCGGTCTACGCGGCGGCGCTGCACCGGCTGGTCCGCCCCGGCGGCCGGGTGCTGGTCCAGCAGATGTCGCGGGCCGGGCGCGCTCCCGGCGGCGGTGCCTTCATCGAGAACCACATCGCCCCCGACATGCACATGCGCCCGGTGGGCGAGACCGTCGCGCTGATCGAGCGGGCCGGGCTGGAGGTCCGGGACGTCCACGCCCTCCGCGAGCACTACGTGCGCACCGTCCGCCGGTGGCATGCCACGTTCGAGGCGCGCTGGGACGAGATCGTCGCCCTGGTGGGGAGGGAGACGGCGCGCGTGTGGCGGCTGTACCTGGTCGGCGGTGCGCTCGCCTTCGAGGAGGGCCGGATGGGCGTCGACCAGATCCTGGCCGTGCGCCGGGCCTCCGGCGGCCGCGGGGACGGCACCGGCACCGGCGTCGGCGGGACTCCGGCGGACCGGGAGGGGTGGCGATGAGCTCCTTCGCCCTCGCACCGTTCCTGTGGAACCTGCCGCTGACGGCGGTCACCGTCGCCGTGGTCCTGGCGATCACCTACGCGGTCGCGTTGCGGGCCGGCCGGCACAGCGTCATCGACGTCGCGTGGGGCCTGGGGTTCGCCGCGGTGGCGCTGGTGACGTGCGCGGCGTCCGCCGGTCAGGCCGAGGGATCCCGCCGGTGGCTGATCACCGCGCTCACCGTGGTCTGGGGCGTACGGCTCGCCGCGCACGTCGCCTGGCGTTCCCGGGGCAAGGGCGAGGACCGGCGCTACGAGGAACTGCTGAGCCGGGCTCCGGGGGACCGGAACCGGTACGCCCTCCGCAAGGTCTACTTCCCGCAGGGCGTCGTCCTGTGGTTCGTCTCGCTGCCGGTGCAGGTGGCGATGTACGCGGGCGGGCCCGCCGGGCGGCTGCTGCTGGTCGGCGCGCTGATCTGGGCGGCGGGATTCCTCTTCGAGACGGTCGGGGACTTCCAGCTCGCCCGGTTCACCGGTGATCCGGCCAACCGCGGCGAGGTCATGGACGGCGGGCTGTGGCGCTACACCCGCCACCCCAACTACTTCGGCGACGCCCTGGTCTGGTGGGGGATCTTCCTGGCCGCCTGCGACCAGTGGCCCGGGGCGCTGACCGTCCTGTCCCCGGTGCTGATGACCTGGCTGCTGGCCAGGGGCACCGGCAAGCCGCTGCTGGAGCGGAGCATGGAGCGCACCCGCCCGGGCTATGCCGGCTACGCGGCGCGTACCAGCGGCTTCGTCCCGTGGCCCCCGCGCCGGCCGGGCCCGGAGGAGTAGGCCACCGGGACCTGCGAGGCGAGCCGGTGGGCAGCGTCGGGAAAGTTTTCTTGGCAGTTCTCTTTCCGACGCCGCGTTGACATGGGGAGCACTCAGCGTAGCGTTGTGATCACGGAAAGTGAAGCTCGCTGAGGGGGTGTCGCGATGTGCCTGCTGCCCGATCTGGAGGCGGCCGTGCCCGACGCCTTCTCCCGGCGGGAGAAGTGCGCCGGTGAGCTCGCGGGCGACGCCGGGCGCGTGGCGTTCGCCTGCCGGGACATGGCCTCGCGGTTCCATCGGGGCGGCAAGCTGCTGGTGTTCGGCAGCGGATCGGCCGGCAGCGACGCGGCCCACATCGCGGTCGAGTTCATGCACCCGGTCACGGTCGGCAAGCGGGCGCTGCCCGCCATGGCACTGGCCGGTGACGGCGGCGGCGTCACCGGGATCGGGGCGCGGGCGGGTCTCGCCGAGATCTACGCCCATCAGCTGCGGCACTTCGCCGCCGCCGCGGACATCGCCCTGGGCCTGTCGTCGGACGGGCGGTGCGCCGCCGTCGCCCGGGGACTGGAGGTCGCCCGGGAGCTCGGCCTGCTCACCGTGGCGCTGCTCGGCGGCGACGGCGGCGACCTCGTGGAGCCGGCCACGGTGGACCACGTGCTGGTGGTGCGCTCCGCCGACCCCCTCGTGGTCAAGGAGGTCCACGTCACGATCTACCACGTGCTCTGGGAACTGGTCCATGTGTTCCTCGACCAGCCCGGCGTCATCGGGCCGGAGGTGGTCGTGTGAAAGACCAGTGCGCTGGTGGCACCTGCGTCACCTGCTCCGACGAGGCGCTGCCGGTACGCGTCGTGGCGCTGCTGCCCGGCGGTCTCGCCGTCGTCGACGCCGGGGGCCGCACCGAGGAGGTCAGCGTCGCGCTCGTCGACGCCCCGGTGGGCGCGACCGTCCTGGTGCACGCGGGAGAGGCCATCGCCGTGATCGGAGACGCCGGATGACCGACCACCCGCAGGTCCCGGTCGTCCCCGACGGCATGCAGGACCTCTACCCGTTCCTGTACGCCCACGAGAGCGACTCCGGCACCGTGCTGGCCGAGGCGGCCCGGTCGACCGCGGCCAAGGCGGCCGAGATCGTACGGCTGCGCCGGGAGGTCGCCGGGCTCTACGCGGCCGACCTGTCGGCCTGCGCCCGTGCCATGGCCTGCCGGTTCGCGGCCGGGGGGCGCCTGTTCACGTTCGGGAACGGCGGCAGCAGCACCGACGCGCAGGGATTGGCCGCCACGTTCCTGCATCCGCCGATGGGCCGGCCGCTACCGGCGGTGTGCCTCGCCTGTGACGTCGCCGTCGTCACGGCCCTGTCCAACGACATCGGGTTCGATGTCGTGTTCGCACGTCAGATCGCGGCGTTCGGGCGGCCCGGCGACATCGCACTGGGGCTGTCCACCAGCGGGGGTTCCCCGAACGTCGTGCAGGCGTTCGAGGAGGCCGCCCGGCGCGGCCTGCTCACCATCGGCATGGCCGGCTACCACGGTGGCCGGCTGACCGAACTCGAAATGATCGACCACCTGTTCGTCATCCCGTCGTCCTCGGTGCACCGCATCCAGGAGGCCCAGACGACCGTCTACCACGTGCTGTGGGAGCTGACGCTGCGGGCGATGGCGGAGCAGAAGGTCGCAGCCGCAGGCTGCCCGGCGTGGGGAGGCGAGGTGCCATGACCGAGTCCGCGACGCGTACCGAGAGCGTGGAGAGCCAGGAGCCACTGGTCCATCTGCTGTGGATCAACGCCGGCCTGAGCTGCGACGGCGACTCGGTGGCGCTCACGGCGGCCGCCCAGCCCAGCATCGAGGAGATCGCCCTCGGAGTACTGCCGGGGCTGCCCAGGCTGGCGGTGCACTGGCCGCTCATCGACTTCGAGAGCGGGCCGGAGCAGGGCGCCGACACCTTCATCCAGTGGTTCCACAAGGCCGACCGCGGTGAGCTGGACCCCTTCGTGCTGGTCATCGAGGGTTCCATCCCCAACGAGTCGATCAAATCGGAAGGCTACTGGTGCGGGTTCGGCAACAACCCGGAGACCGGGCAGCCGATGACCACCAGCGAATGGCTGGACCGGCTGGCGCCCAAGGCCACCGCGGTGGTCGCCGCGGGGACCTGCGCGACGTACGGCGGCATCCACGCGATGGCCGGCAACCCGACCGGCGCGATGGGCGTGCCCGACTACCTCGGCTGGGACTGGAAGTCCAAGGCGGGCGTACCGATCGTGTGCGTGCCCGGCTGCCCGATCCAGCCGGACAACCTGTCGGAGACGTTCGTCTACCTGCTCTACCAGCTCACCGGCCAGGCCCCGATGATCCCGCTGGACGACAAGCTGCGGCCCACCTGGCTGTTCGGCGCGACGGTCCACGAGGGCTGCGACCGGGCCGGCTACTACGAGCAGGGCGACTTCGCCAAGGAGTACGACTCGCCGAAGTGCCTGGTCAAGCTGGGTTGCTGGGGGCCGGTCGTGAAGTGCAACGTGCCCAAGCGGGGATGGATGAACGGCATCGGCGGCTGCCCGAACGTCGGCGGCATCTGCATCGCCTGCACCATGCCCGGCTTCCCCGACAAGTTCATGCCGTTCATGGACGAGCCGCCCGGCGCGCGGGTCTCCTCCACGGCCAGCGCGCTGTACGGCGGGGTCGTCCGCGCGCTGCGCGGCGTCACGCTCAGGACCGTCGACAAGGAGCCCCGCTGGCGCCACAAGGGCGAGCGGCTGACGACCGGATACCGGCCCTCGTGGGCCGGAAGGGAGTCCAGATGACCGAGCGCACCGGGACCGGCGACGGCCTGGTCGAGATGGCGTGGGACCCGATCACCCGCATCGTGGGCAGCCTCGGCATCTACACCAAGATCGACTTCAAGCAGAAGACCGTCGCCGAGTGCTACAGCACCTCGTCGATCTTCCGCGGCTACAGCATCTTCATGAAGGGCAAGGACCCCCGGGACGCGCACTTCATCACCAGCCGCATCTGCGGGATCTGCGGCGACAACCACGCCACCTGCTCGGTCTACGCACAGAACATGGCCTACGGAGCCCGGCCGCCGGCGCTGGGGGAGTGGATCCTCAACCTCGGCGAGGCCGCCGAGTACATGTTCGACCACAACATCTACCAGGAGAACCTGGTCGGCGTGGACTACTGCGAGCGCATGGTCCGCGAGACCAACCCCGCGGTGTGGGAGCTGGCCAAACGCACCGAGGCTCCGCACGCCGACGCGCACGGCTACAAGACCATCGCCGACATCATGTCGTCGCTCAACCCGCTGGAAGGCGAGTTCTACCTGGAGGCCCTGCAGGTCAGCAGGGTCGCCCGGGAGATGTTCTGCCTCATGGAGGGGCGCCACGTCCACCCCTCCACCGTCTACCCGGGCGGGATGGGCACGGTCGCCTCCGTACAGCTGTTCACCGACTACCTGTCGCGGCTCATGCGGTACGTCGAGTTCATGAAGCGGGTCGTGCCGATGCACGACGACCTGTTCGACTTCTTCTACGACGCCCTGCCCGGCTATGAGGAGGTCGGCCGGCGGCGCATCCTGCTGGGCTGCTGGGGGAGCCTCAACGACCCGGCGCACTGCGACTTCGACTACCGGAACATGTCGGAGTGGGGCCGCAGGATGTTCGTCACCCCGGGCGTCATCGTCGACGGCAGGCTCGTCACCAACGACCTCGTGGACATCAACCTCGGCATCCGGATCCTGCTCGGCAGCTCCTACTACCAGGACTGGGAGGAGCAGGACGTCTTCGTGACCAGGGATCCGCTCGGCAACCCGGTCGACCGGCGGCACCCGTGGAACCAGCACACCATCCCGCGGCCGGCCAAGCGCGACTTCGCCGGCAACTACAGCTGGGTGATGTCGCCGCGCTGGTTCGACGGCACCGACCACCTGCCCCTCGACACCGGCGGCGGCCCGATCGCCCGGCTCTGGTCGACGGCCCTGTCCGGCCTGGTGGACAACGACTACGTCCGGGCCACCGGGCACAGCGTGGTCATCAATCTGCCGCGCACGCTCACCAAGCCGGAGGTGACGTTCGAGTGGCACATCCCCCGGCGCAACGGGGAGCCGATCAGCAACACCCTCGAACGCAACCGGGCCCGGACCTACTTCCAGGCCTACTCGGCCGCGATCGCCCTGCACTTCGTCGAGATGGGCCTGGCCGAGCTGCGCGCCGGGCGCACCCAGACCTGGGCGCCCTTCACGGTGCCGGAGGAGGCCATCAGCTGCGGGTTCTCCGAGGCCGTCCGCGGCGTCCTGTCCCACCACATGGTCATCCGGAACGGCAAGATCGCCAACTACCATCCGTACCCGCCGACGCCCTGGAACGCCAGCGTCCGCGACGTCCACGGAGTGCCGGGACCGTACGAGGACGCGGTCCAGAACACGCCGATCTTCGAGGAGAACCCGCCGGAGACCTTCAAGGGCATCGACATCATGCGGACGGTGCGCAGCTTCGACCCCTGCCTGCCGTGTGGCGTGCACATGTACGTCGGCCCGGGTCAGGTGCGCCAGAAGCTGCACAACCCGACGGCCTACGGCGAGATGACCTGAGCCGATGACCGATCTCCGCGACGCCGAGTCGCGCCTCGAGGAACTGCTGGCCGAGCTCGGCGGGCGGCCGGACGTACGCGAGCGCGCCGACGAGCTGGTCCGGCTGCTGATCGACCTCTACGGCGAGGGGCTGACCCGGATCACCCGGCTGCTGCCGGCCGCCGAGCTCGAACGGCTGGCCGCCGACGACCTGGTGGCCAGCCTGCTGATCCTGCACGACCTGCATCCGCACTCGACCGCGGACCGGGTGCACCTGGCGCTGGAGAAGGTCCGGCCCTATCTCGGGTCGCACGCCGGCGGCGTCGAGCTGCTCGGCGTGGGAGACGACGGGGTGGTACGGCTCCGGCTGGAGGGCGCCTGCGACGGTTGCCCCTCGTCGGCGGCGACCGTGCGGGACGCCATCGAGCGGGCCGTCCTGGACGCCGCGCCCGAAGTGGCCGAGGTCCGGGTGGACGGGGCCGAACGCGAGCCCGCGCTGCTGCAGATCCTGCCGCGCCCGCCGCGCGAGTGCCCCGCCCCGCTGCGGGACGGGCTCCGGCCATGAGCGGTGCCACCGGCCTGCGCCGCTTCCGGCGACCGCCCGCAGAGCCGCCCGCCGCCGCGCCGGCCGCCGGGCCGGTCGCCGGGCCCGCCGCATCGCCGGCCGGGCAGCGGCCGGCGCGGGAGCGCTGCGAGATATGCGACCGCCCGATCGGGTCCGCGCACGGTCACCTCGTCGACGTGCACATCCGCGGCCTGATGTGCGCCTGCAGGCACTGCTACCTGCTGTTCACCCAGGAGGGGAGCGCGGGCGGACGGCTGCGCGCCGTACCCGACCGCTACCTCTACGACCCGTCGTTCACCCTCACCGACGACCAGTGGGAGCGGCTGCAGATCCCGGTCGGCATGGCGTTCTTCTTCCGCAACTCGGCGCTCGACCGGTTCGCCGCCTTCTACCCCAGCCCGGCCGGGGCCACCGAGTCGCTGCTGCCGGCCGGCGTCTGGAGCGAGATCCTCGCCGCGAACCCGGCGGTCCCCGACCCCGAACCCGACGTGGAGGCCCTGCTGCTGCGCAGGCGGGAGGGCCGGGTGGACTGTCATCTGGTGCCCATCGACGCCTGCTACGACCTGGTCGGCCGGGTCCGGACGCACTGGCGGGGGTTCGCCGGCGGCGCCGAGGCATGGCAGGAGATCGAGGACTTCTTCGCCCGGCTGCGAGAACGGAGCCGCACTCCATGAACGACTTCGTCTTCGACTTCGACTGCCTCGGCTTCCGGGCCGAGCCGTACGCCGCGGCGCCCATGCTGGTGTTCCGGCTGCGGATCAGGGAGGTCTCGGGGCGGCCGGTCCGCGCCATCGCACTGCGCTGCCAGCTGCGGATCGAGCCGGCCCGGCGCCACTACACCGACACCGAGGCCATCCGGCTGGCCGGCCTGTTCGGCGAGCGCGCCCGCTGGGGCGACACGCTCAAGCCGCTGCAGCTCGCCGTGCTGCCGGTCATGGTGCCGGCCTTCACCGGCTCGATCGAGGTCGACGTCCCGCTGCCGTGCTCGTACGACCTGGAGGTCGCCACCGGGCAGTACTTCCACGCCCTCGACGACGGCGAGATCCCGCTGCTGATGCTCTTCAGCGGCACCGTCTTCACCCCCGACGGCATCGCCCCGATCCCCTGGGACCGGGAGTGCCACCACCGCATGCCGGTGGCGGTGTGGCGCGACCTCATGGAGATGTACTTCCCCGGCGGCGGCTGGCTCCGGCTCACCAGGGAGACGCTGGACGCGCTGCAGGACTTCAAGCACCGCCAGGCCATCCCCACCTGGGACGGGGCGGTCACCGCGCTGCTGAGGGAGGTGCCGGCCGATGAGCTTTGAGGCCGCGCGCAGAGTCGCCGACGCCGTGCTGCTGGAGGGGTACGTCCTCTACCCCTACCGGGCCTCCGCGCCGAAGAACCGGGTGCGCTGGCAGTTCGGGGTGCTGGCACCGCCCGGCGCGGACCCCTCGGAGACCTCGTTCGCGCAGACCGAGTGCCTCGTCACGCCGGGGGAGGTGCCCGCGCTCGATCTGCGGGTGCGCTTCCTCCAGGTCAGGACCCGCGAGGGCGAGCCGCCCTGGGACGAGGGCGCGGTACGCGAGATCGACGCGCACACGCCGCTCCGCCCCGGCACCGAACGGCTGATCCCGTTCGACCTGCCCGCCGACGCCGGGACCGGCGCGCGGCGGACCCGGCCGCTGACGGGGCTCATCAAGGTCGCCACCGAACCGGTCCCGGGGCCGAACCGGCTGTTCCGGGTCCGGGTGCGGGTCGAGAACCGCACCGCCTGGCGGGGCGGGCCGCGCGAGGAGATGCTGCGGCACTCGCTGGTCGCCGCGCACACGCTGCTCGCCGTGCAGGACGGCGGGTTCCTGTCGCTCACCGACCCGCCCGGCTGGGCGGCGGCCGCCGCGGCCGAGTGCCGCAACCGGCACACCTGGCCGGTGCTGATCAGCGCGGACACCATGCTGTCGTCTCCGATCATTCTCTACGACCACCCCGAGATCGCCCCGGAGAGCACCGCCGACCTCTGCGACGCGACCGAGATCGACGAACTGCTGGTGCTGCGCACGATGACGCTGACCGACGAGGAGAAACGCCAGGCCAGGGCCACCGACCCCCGGGCCGCCGCGATCGTCGACCACGCGGACACGATCCCACCCGAGATCCTCGAGCGGCTGCACGGCGCGATCCGCACGGTCTCGCGGGAGCCGGCCGGCGACGTGCCCGCCACGCCCTGGTGGGATCCGGCCGCGGACCGCTCGGTGTCCCCCGACACAGACGGGGTCGAGGTGGCGGGCGGCATCGCGTCCCGCGGCGTACAGGTCCGCATCCGGCCCGGGCGGCGCCGCGGTGACGTCCAGGACATGTTCCTGCACGGCCGTACGGCCACGGTCGCGGCGGTCCTGCGCGACGTCGACGGGGCGACGCATCTGGCCGTCACGATCGACGACGACCCGGGGGCCGACCTCAACGCCGCCACCGGCCGGTTCCGCTACTTCGCCCCGGACGAGGTGGAGCTGCTGTGAACCGGAGCGAGGCCGGCGGCGCCTCCGGGCCCGCCGGAGCCGGCCGGAGGAGCCCGTGAAGACGCTGGTGGCGGGGGTCGGCAACATCTTCCTGGGCGACGACGGCTTCGGCGTGGAAGTGGCCCGCAGGCTGTCGGGGGATCCGGCGCGGGACGGGGTCCGGGTCGCCGACTACGGCATCCGCGGCCTGCATCTCGCCTACGAACTGCTGGACGGCTACGACGCCCTGATCCTGGTCGACGCCGTTGACCGGGGCGGCCCGCCGGGCACCGTGTACGTCATCGAGCCCGGTCCGGTGGGCCTGGGCACCGGCCAGGCCGGAAGCGAGACCGGCCGTGCGACGGGCGGCGACAGCGGGTGCGAGACCGGGGGCGCCGCCGGGGCCGGGAGCCGGGGCGAGGCCTGCGGTCCGGTGGACGGGCACGGCCTGACTCCCGAGGCGGTGCTGAGGATGCTCGCGTGGCTCGGCGGCGGGCTCGACCGCGTGCTGGTGGTGGGCTGCCAGGTCGCCGACGTGGGTGAGGGCATCGGGCTCAGCCCGCCGGTCGCCGGCGCGGTCGACGACGCGGCCGGCGTGGTCCGCGGCCTGCTCGACGATCTGCTCGACGACCTGCGGGGCGAGCCGCGCCACGAGCCATGCGACGAACCGCGGGACGGGCCGCGCCATGAGCCGCGGGACGAGACGACCGGAAAGGCGGGTCCACCGTGCTCAAGAAGTTTCTGATGGCCGCCCTGCTGGCAGGGCTGGTCTGCCTGATCGTCCAATCGATACCGGACATCCGCCGGTATCTGCGGATAAGGAGCATGTGATGCACGAGATCGGGTTATGTGAGGCCCTTCTCGACGCCGTCGAGAAGCGGGCCGCCGGGCGGCAGGTGACCGGCCTGCGGGTCCGCATCGGCAGCCGGCACCGGGTGGCCGAGCCCGCGCTGACCCAGGGGTTCGAGCTCATCGCCGCCGGGAGCGTCGCCGACGGGGCCGCCATCGAGCTCGTCACCGTGCCGGGCGACGAGTTCGTCCTCGAATCCATCACGGTGGGAGAGGGACATGTGCCTCGGGATCCCGGGTGAGATCGTCGAGTTCCTCGTCGACCAGCCCGATCTCGCCCGGGTGAGCGTCAGCGGCGTCAAGCGGGCCATCAACGTCGGCCTGCTCGCCGACGAGGACCTGAAGCCGGGCGACTGGATCCTGATCCATGTCGGCTTCGCCCTGTCCAAGATCGACGAGGCGGAGGCGAAGGCCGCCATGGACTTCCTGGAGGGCATCGGCCTGGCCTACGAGGAGGAGATCGCCGCGCTCCGTGACTCGAGGATCGAATGATGCGCTTCGTGGACGAATACCGGGACGCGGACAAGGCGCGGGCGCTGGCGGCGCAGATCGCGGGCCTGTGCGAGCCGGGGCGGCACTACAAGTTCATGGAGGTGTGCGGTGGCCACACCCACACCATCTACAAGCACGGGCTGGAGGATCACCTGCCCGAGCAGGTCACCCTGGTGCACGGGCCGGGGTGCCCGGTCTGCGTGATCCCGATGGGCCGCGTCGACGACGCCGTCCACCTCGCGGCCCGGCCGGACGTGATCATGACGTCCTTCGGCGACATGATGCGGGTGCCGGGTGGTGACGGCTCGTTCCTGGACGCCAAGGCGGCGGGGGCCGACGTCCGGATGGTGTACTCGCCGCTGGACGCGCTGAAGACGGCCCGGCAGAACCCGTCGAAGCGGGTGGTGTTCATGGCCATCGGCTTCGAGACCACCGCGCCGTCGACCGCGATGACCGTGCTGCGCGCCGCCGCCGAGGGGCTCGGGAACTTCTCGGTCTTCTGCAACCACGTGACGATCATCCCGGCGGTCAAGGCGATCCTGGACTCACCGGATCTGCGCCTGGACGGGTTCATCGGCCCCGGTCACGTCTCGACGGTGATCGGCTGCCGGCCGTACGACTTCATCGCCCGCCGCTACCGCAAGCCGCTGGTGGTGGCCGGCTTCGAGCCCCTGGACATCCTGCAGTCGATCTACCAGCTCCTGCTGCAGCTCCGGGAGGGCCGCTGCGAGGTCGAGAACCAGTACGCCCGGGTGGTGCCGTGGGAGGGAAACCTCAGGGCGCTGCAGGTGATCAATCAGGTGATGGAGCTGCGGCCGCACTTCGAGTGGCGCGGCCTCGGGTTCATCTCGCATTCGGCGTTGCGGATGCGCGAGGAGTACGCGGCCTTCGACGCCGAGCGGATCTTCCAGGTGCCGGGGGTACGGGTCGCCGATCCCCAGGCGTGCCAGTGCGGTGAGGTGCTCAAGGGCGTGCTGAAGCCGTGGGAGTGCAAGGTCTTCGGGACCGCCTGCACCCCCGAGACGCCGATCGGCACCTGCATGGTGTCCTCGGAGGGGGCCTGCGCGGCGTACTACAACTTCGGCCGCTTCACCCGTACCCGGCTGGACCGGGCGGTGCCGGCCGGGCCCGGCGGCGGCCCGGCCGGTCCGTACGGCGGCGTTCCGGGCGGGGCCCGGGGCGACGAGGGGGGCCGGCGGTGAACGGCGGGGCGACGGCGACCGGCGGCTCCGGCCGCGAGCAGCGGGTGCTGGACCGCATCGACCGGGTCCGGCGGCGCCGGGCGCGGGTCACCGATGAGCTGATCACCATGGCGCACGGCGCGGGCGGCAAGGCGACCCACACCCTCATCGAGGCGGTCTTCCTGGAGGCGTTCCGCAACCCGCTGCTGGAGCCGCTGGACGACCAGGCGGTGTTCGCGGTGGGGTCGCCCCGGCTGGCCTTCACCACGGACTCGTACGTCGTCTCGCCGCTGTTCTTCCCCGGCGGGGACATCGGCGACCTGGCGGTCAACGGCACCGTCAACGACCTCGCCATGTCCGGCGCCCGGCCGCTGCACCTGTCGGCCGCCTTCATCCTGGAGGAGGGCTTCCCGGTCGCCGACCTCGTCCGCATCGCCGCGTCCATGGCGCGGGCCGCCGCCGCCGCGGACGTGCGGATCGTCACCGGCGACACCAAGGTCGTCGAGCGCGGCAAGGCCGACGGCTGCTATGTCACCACCGCGGGGGTCGGCGCGCTCGAGCATTCCGGCACGCTCGGGGCCGCCCGGGCCAGGCCGGGCGACGCCGTCCTGGTGTCCGGGCCGGTCGGCGACCACGGCACCACCATCATGCTCGCCCGCGGGGAGCTGGACCTGGAGGGCGACGTGGTCTCCGACACCGCGCCGCTGGGCGGGCTGGTGGCCGCCCTGCTCGCCGGCACGAGCGGCGTACGGTGCCTGCGCGACGCCACCCGCGGCGGGGTCGCCACGGTTCTCAACGAGGTCGCCCGTGCCTCCGACGTCGCCGTCGTGATCGACGAGACGGCCGTCCCGGTCCGTCCCGAGGTGCGGGGCGCCGCGGAGATCCTGGGCATCGACCCGCTCTACGTCGCCTGCGAGGGCCGCATGATCGTCGTCGTGGACGGCGCGCAGGCCGGGGCGGCGCTGGCCGCGCTGCGCGCCCATCCGCTGGGCGAGCGGGCGGCCGTCATCGGGCGGGTCGCGGCCGATCCGCCCGGGCTCGTGCTGCTCAAGACCGAGTTCGGCGGCACCCGCATCGTCGACGTCCTGATCGGCGACCCGCTGCCACGAATCTGCTGAGGAGGCACCATGAAGGATCCGGCCGTCCCGCCGCACGACAAGGGCGAGGACCAGCCCGTCCAGAAGGACCCGATCTCCCGCTCCAGCCACGTGCAGTCCGAGGAGGCGGTCGAGGGCGAGGGCGAACCCACCGAACACGAGGCCGGCACCGAGCCGGAGTCCCCGCACGCCGTGGGCGAGAGCGTGGCGCCGGGCGGTGAGGAGGGCGGCGGCGAGCCCGAGGGCGTTGAGGGCGCCGGCCGTCGGCCCTACGGCACCGCCGAGGGGCCGGCGAGCACCGCTCCCGTGGAGCCGCGGGAGGAGGAGGACGACTGAGCCCGGCCGGGCGGCGTCGAGCCGGGGCGCACCCCGTCCTCGGCCGGAACGGAACGGGCCCGCCCGCGGGCGGGCCCGGCGCCGGGGCGTCCCCCGCTCAGCCTCGGCCGAGGGCCGAGTCCCACGGGTCGCCCGAGCCGGACGGCGACGGGATCGTGATGAGGTCCAGCGAGGTGACCGGGCCGGAGTGCTCGGGCACCTCCCCGCCCAGCCGGAACGGAACGGTTCCGCCCGCGGGCACGTCCGTGACGAACGCGGTCTGGCCGCCGACCAGCCGGCCCTGCCGGTTGCGGAAGAGCGCCGTCACCGCCACCTCGTCCGCCGCGGCCGGGTAGGGGTTCACGAGCTCGCCGGTCACCGAGCAGGACCGGCCGCGCACCAGGAACCGTACGTCCCGGTAGCCGAACGCCGGGAAGTCCTCCGGCTGGGCGGGGGTGGGATACCAGTCGGCGGGTTTGGGCGCGACCTCGAGGGTGTGCGGCGGCCCCTTGGTCCGCATCGAGCTCGCCCACGCGATCCGGCCGCCGGGCGGGAAGAGGTGCAGGACCTGGTCGCCGGTGCCCACGATGTGGCCGTTCTGGTCGCGGGCGGTGATCTGGATCGCGGGCTGCTCGCAGTAGTGGCGGAGGTTGGTGTTCTCCAGGACCACGGCCCACAGCACCACGTGCCGTCCGGGCTCGGCCTCCGGGACGAACGAGCTCCAGCCCAGCTCGGCCACCCCGAACGACCGGACCTCCTGCCGCTGCGGGGCCGTCGAAGGCCCCGCGGACCGCTGCTCGCGGGGCGCGGACGCCGGTGGGGAGGTGCCCGCGGGCTGGGTCTGGGGTGTCCCGATCACCCGGCCGGGCGGGTCGGCTCCGGCGGGTGCCTGGACCGGTTCGAGCCCCAGCTGCCGGGTGGCCCACTGGACGGCCCCGGTGTCGGGTCCGTCGATCTCCAGGAAGGGCGGCAGGCCGGGCCATTCGGCCAGGTTGAAGGTGAGGGCGTGCAGCCGCCACTCCTCGCGGTGGCTCTCCTGCCGGCGGGTGACCTCCAGGCCGAGCTCCTCGATGATGCGCTGGGCGATCCCGAAGTCGGCGACGGCCACCTCCAGCTCCGCGGGCCGCCCGCCGGAGTCGGCCACGGCACCGCCGCGGGTGAAGGTCAGCACGTGCTGCGCGCCGTCGGAGCGCACGCTCGCCCAGGCGCCGCGGGCCCGGGTCGCGTCGTTCTCCAGGACCACTCGGCGGACGAGACGGCGGGGAGAGACGCACGTGGCGTTCAGCCCCACGAGCCGGTGCCGGATCAGTTCCAGATCAACGTCGAAGAACCGCGCCTCGTGCCCCTGTTGCATGTAATCCCCTCCGCTGCGCCTGCGTGCGTGTTCATCGTGGCGCAGCCGAGGCCCGGCGATCAACGGCTTCGGGCGGCGGGAGTGCGCGCGGCTTCAGAACGGCTCGTTGCTGTGACGGACAGGCTCCGTACGGCGGTGACATCGGGCTACGACCGGGGCCGCGTCACCGGCAGCAGGACGTCGTCGACGAGGGAGACCAGGAAGTCGTCGGGGATGTCCATGCTCTCGGTGAGGCAGTGGTACATCACCATCGCCGGGCCGACGCGGGAGATCTGCGGGGTGACCGCCTCGGGGCGCACCTCGCCGCGTTCCGCACCGCGTCGCAGCGCGTCGAGGATCATCTGCCTGAGCGGCCCGACGACGCGTTCGCGGACCACGGAGTGCAGCAGGAACGAGCTCTCGTCGGCCTCGATCTTGAGTACCTGGAAGACCGCGCCCTTGGTGACCGCGGTGACGTCGCGGTAGCAGCGCATCAGGGCGAGCAGGTCGTCGCGGACGTTGTCGTACTCGGGTATCTCCGACGGCACGGGCAGGGCGTGCTCAAGGGCCTCGCGCAGCAGGTCGTCCTTGGTGGCCCACCGCCGGTAGAGCGCGGCCTTGCCGGTCTGCGCGGCGGCGGCGACGCCCTCCATGGTCAGCTTGGCGTAGCCGACGGCGCCGAGCTGCTCGAAGACCGCGTCGAAGATCGCCTTTTCCAGCGCGTCGCCGCGTCGGCGGGTGGCCGGGGTCACGGGCGGTTCCCGAAATTTAGTGAACGCAACCGTTCCCTCCATGGCCCGCACATGTTACGGTCAGCGCTAGTAGACGGATCCGTTCCTTATATCCGTGCCGCTGGCCTCTTCATGTTAGTGGACTTCCCCGTACCGTAACCCCCTCCCGGAGGTCTCCTTGCCGACGCCGTCCACCGCCCGCCCGCGCGAGGCCCGTGCGCCGGGCCTCGCCACCCGCACCGCCCGTCCCGGCCTCGTACTGGCCGTCATCGTCGGCTGCCAGCTGATGATCGGCCTGGACACGGCCATCGTCACCATCGCCCTGCCGGAGGTCCAGCGCGGGCTGCACGTGTCCGCGACCGGCCTGGCCTGGATCCAGAACGCCTACATGCTGACCTTCGGAGGCCTGCTGCTGCTCGGCGGGCGCGCCGGTGACATCCTGGGCCGCCGCCGCGTCTTCGTCGCCGGCGTGGCGGTCTTCACCCTCGCCTCCCTGCTCGGCGGCTTCGCCACCGCCGGCGGGTGGCTGGTCGCCGCGCGTGCTCTGCAGGGGCTCGGCGCGGCCATCGCCGGGCCCAGCGCGCTGGCCCTGATCGCCGTCAGCTTCGAGGGGCCCGCCAGGGTCCGGGCACTGAGCATCTTCTCCGCCGTGACCGGCGCGGGCGGCGCCATCGGCATGCTCGCCGGTGGCGTCCTCACCGACTGGGTCTCCTGGCGGTGGGTGTTCTTCGTCAACGTGCCGCTCGGCGTCGTCCTCGCCCTGCTCGCCCCCCGGTGCATCCGCGAGACCGAGCGGCGTCCGGGCCGGTTCGACGTCGCCGGCGCGCTCGCCTCCACCGGGGGCATGCTCGCCCTGGTGTACGGGTTCATCCGGGCCGGTTCGGACGGCTGGCGGGACGCCCGGACCCTGGTCTCGTTCCTCCTGGCCGTCGTGCTGCTCGGCCTGTTCCTGGTCATCGAGACGCGGGCCCGCCAGGCGATCGTGCCGCTGCACCTGTTCGCCGACCGCGAGCGCGCCGGGGCCCTCGCCAACATGCTGCTGCTGTGCGCGGGCATGTTCGGGATGTTCTACTTCCTCACCCAGTTCCTCCAGGAGGTGCTGGGATTCGGCCCGCTCCGGGCGGGGGCCGCGTTCCTGCCCATGGTGGTCATGCAGTTCGCCTGCGTGCGCACCGTGCCCCGGCTGCTGCCGAGGTTCGGCCCCAAGCCGGTCGTCGTCACCGGAGCCGTGCTGGTCACCACCGGGCTGGCCTGGCTGTCCCAGATCTCCGACGGCAGCGGGTACGCCACCTCGGTGCTCGGCCCGATGCTGCTCATGGGCATGGGCGGCGGCCTGGCCATCATGCCGCTGAACCTGGTCATCCTGTCCAGCGTGCCGCCGCAGGAGTCCGGTGCGGCGTCTGGTCTGGCCCAGACCATGATCTGGGCCGGTGGCGGGCTGGGGTCCGCCGTGCTCGTCACCGTCTTCGGCACCGCGAGCCGGCACGCGGCAGGGCGGCTGCCGGCCGGCGTCGGCTCGGCGGCCCGGCAGCACCACGTCCTGACCGAGGGCATGGCGGCCGCGTTCGCCGCCGCCGCCGTGTTCGCCGTGTGCGCGCTGATCGTCTCGCTGACGGCTATCCGGGCAAAGCGGGCATGAGCCTTCCTCGGGCTTGAGCATGAGCAGGCGGTTCCGCGGGCAGGTCTCCCCAGCAGACCGAGATCATGAGAAGGGAGACGGCAGATGCTGTACGGCAAAGAGCACGTCAAGCGCTATGTGGAGACCGATGGCGAGGAGGGGCACGACTGGGAGGGCACGCAGACGCTGATCCTCACCACGAAGGGCCGTAAGAGCGGGCAGCCGCGCAGCAACCCGCTGATCTACCAGCCGTACGGGGACGACCTGCTGGTGGTGGCCTCCAAGGGCGGCGAGGACAAGCCGCCCGCGTGGTACCTCAACCTGCAGGACGACCCGGAGGTGCAGGTGCAGGTCAAGGGGGACAAGTTCACCGCGCACGCGCGCACCGCGACCCCGGAGGAGAAGCCGGACATGTGGCGGACGATGGTCAGCACCTGGCCCGCCTACGACGAGTACCAGCAGAAGACCAAGCGGGAGATCCCCGTCGTGGTACTGGAACGCGCCTGAACAACGGGATACCTGCGAGGCCTTCTACCTGGTTTCCCTCTCGTCCTACACCGCCAGGCTGTGCGTGGCCTGAGCTGGTACGAGCGCCGATCCGTGCGTGGGTGGGCTGCCTGCCGGGCTTGAACGTCTGGTGTGGAGCGGGGTTGCGTGCGTCGCCGCGGTGCGGACCGTAATGGCTACAGGAATCCACAATCAAGAAGGGAGGTCTCGCATGAGCGAGAGCCTCACCACACCGGCGCCCGACGACGACGCTCTGCGAAAGATGCTCGCCGACGACCCGGCGCTGGAAGCGGCCGGGGTCACGTTCGACGACCTGCGCAGTGCCCGCGACCAGGGCATGAAATTGCAGGACTACGTCGAGAAGCGGCTCGACGGTCTTGGCCACGAATATCTCTCCGAGGTGCGCCTGTTCCTCGGCTAAAACCAGGTCCATATGCACGGAAGCCGTGCACAGCCTGAGTCAAGCGCCGACCTTCACCCCCAGACCAGGGAGTGAAGGTCGGTTTTCTTTGGTGACCGGGGTATGAGGCGGCAGGCAGGGTGCCGTGCGGATCGATTGTCGCAGTGGGTGTCGTCTCGGACTGATCACCGAAGGTGGGGGCGGGCGGCCGGGTGGCCGGTGGCGTCGGTAAAAGCCTGGGCGATCTGGAGGAGCCGCAGGTCGGAGCCGTACGGGCCGACCAGTTGCAGGCCCACCGGCAGGCCCTGCGGGGTGAAGCCGGCCGGGACCGAGAGCGCGGGATGCGCGGTGACGGTGATCCGCGAGCAGGAGCGCATCCAGTCGATGTAGGTCTCCTGAGGAACGCCGTTGATCTCCTTTACCCACTCCACGTCGACGGAGAACGGCGTCACCTGGACGGTGGGCAGTGCCAGCACGTCGAAGCCGTTTCCGGGGCCCGCGTACGCTTCGGAGAAGAAGGCGCGCATGCGCTGGAAGATCTCGGCTCTGCGGGTGAGAGCGGCGGCGACCTCGGTGCCGGTCAGGGCGAGGCCCTTCTCGATGTTCCAGACGAGGGTCTGCTTCATCTGGCCTCGCGAGGACTCCAGCAGCGGACCCAGCGCCGCCATCAGCTGGGCCCGCAGCACCTGGAAGACCTCGTCGGCGTCGCTCAGCGCGGGCGCGGTCTCGACGACCTCGCACCCGAGGTCCTCCAGGGCCTTGCGGGCCCGGTCCAGCACGGCGGTCACCGCGGGCTCGACCGCCAGATCGCCCAGGTCCGGCGTCCACGCGACCCGCAGTCCGCGCAGGTCGGCCGGGCGCAGGTCCAGAAAGTCCGCGGGCCGGTCCGGCCGGGCGAGCGGCATCCCCGGGTCCTGCCCGCACAGCCCGGCCAGCAGCAGAGCGGCGTCGGCGGGAGTACGGGCGATGGGCCCCACCACGGCCAGTGGGTTGAAGGGATCGTCGGGGACGAGTCCCGGAGTCGTGCGCAGTCCCACCAGGTTGCAGAAGGCCGCCGGGTTGCGGACGCTGGCCGCCAGGTCGGAACCGTCGGCGAACGGCAGCAGCCCGGCCGTCACCGCCGCCGCGGCGCCGCCGCTGCTGCCCCCCGGCGTGCGGGTGCGGTCATAGGGGTTGAGCGTCGCGCCGAAGACCGGGTTGAACGTCTGCGACCCCGCCCCGAACTCGGGGGTGTTGGTCTTGCCGACGACGATCGCACCGGCCCGCCGCAGGTTCGCCACGTACGCGGCGTCGCGCCCCGGCACGTTCGCGGCGAAGATCGGCGAGCCGAACGTCGTGCGCATCCCGGCGGTCTCCGCGAGGTCCTTGACCGCGATGGGCAGGCCGTGCAGCGGCCCGCGCCAGGCGCCCGCGGCCGCCGCCTCGTCGGCCTCCGCCGCCGCGGCCAGCGCCTCCTCGGGCGCCAGCGTCACGATCGCGTTGATCTCGGGGTTGAGCAGATCGATCCGGTCCAGGAAGGCGGTGAGCAGCTCGCGGGCCGACAGCTCCCGTGATCGCAGCATCCCGGCCAGGTCCACCGCGGAGGTGAGGCACAGGTTCATCAGCCCATTGTGGTCCCACGGCCGGGCCGCCTCAGACCGGGGCGTCCTGATGCCGGCGGAGCTCGACCGGGTCGTGCGCCGAGACGATGTCGACCTCGTCGCCGTGCGCCAGGGCGAGCTCGTGCAGGCGGGCCTGGTTGCGGTGGCGGGCCGTGCCGTCCTGCTGGACCACGGTCTGGAAGAACCGCAGCCCGGGAGTGGAGTGTCGGTGGGCGGGGTCGACCTCGCCGCGGAAGAAGTACGCGTCGCCGGCGTGCAGCAGCCACCGGCCGCCGGTGCGCACGGCGACCCCGCTGTGCCCCCGGGTGTGGCCCGCCAGCGGGATCAGCAGCAGGTCGTCGGGGAGCCCGGCCAGGTCCCGTACGGCCTCGAAACCGAACCACCGCTCGCCCTCGGCCGTGCCGTAGGTGGCCCAGTCGGGGCCGTGCGCCCACTGCCCGGGGCGATACCGGCTGCGCTCGCCGAGCCCGGCCGGCGACGCCGCCGCCGCGAGCTCGGCGTGGTGCACGTGCACCCTGGCCCTGGGGAAGTCCGGCAGCCCACCGGCGTGGTCCAGGTCGAGGTGGGTCAGCACGATATGGCGGACGTCGTCCGCGGTGTGGCCGAGGGCCTCCACCTGCCGGATCGCCGTCTCACCGGCGTCCAGCACCGGCCGGGTGGCCAGCAGGAACCCGCGGCCGAGCGACGCCCGGGGCTGTGCGACCGCGTCCAGCCCGATCCCGGTGTCCACCAGGACCAGGCCCTCCTCGGTCTCGATGAGCAGGCAGTGGCAGACCATCGTGGCCGGGCGCAGCAGCGAGCCGTCGCCCCCGACGAGCCGGCCGCCGAACGGGCGCATGGTGCCGCAGTTCAGATGGTGGACGCGCATGGCGCGCAGGCTAGACCGCCTGATCCGCCTTGCGCAACGACCGGGCCCGCGTGCTCACGCGCGTGAGCACGCGGGCGCTGCTCAGCGGACGACGGTGACCTCGGCGAAGTCCAGCTTCTCCAGCGGCTCCTGGATCTGGTCGGCGTCGCCGACCGCGACGACGGTCAGTGCCTCCGGATCGACGTGCCGGGCGTACGCCGCCGCGGCGGCGTCGTGGTCGGTCGCCCGCACCGCGTCGAAGTACCGCCGCGGATAGTCGGCGGGCAGCCCGTTGGCGACCGCGTCGGCGATCTCGGCGGCCACCGAGCGCGCCGTCTCGTACCGGGTGGGAGCGCTGTCGGCCAGCGACCGGACGGCGGTGTGGCACTCCTCGGCGGTGATGCCCGCCAGCAGGCTGCGCAGCCCGGTGAGCGCGTCGGCGACCGCCGGCCCGGTGACCTCGGTGTGCACGGCGCCCTCGGCGAGGAACAGCCCCCGGCCCTGCAGGCGCATCAGCCCCGCGTGCATGCCGTAGGTGTAGCCCTTCTCCTCGCGCAGCACCGCGTTGAGCCGGGAGCTCAGGCCGCCGCCCAGCACCTGGCCGGCCACCGCCAGCGCCGCCCAGTCCGGGTGGTCGCGGCCCGGCACGTGATGGCCGAAGGCGAGCTGGGTCTGGACCGCTCCGGTACGGTGCACGATCACCAGCCGGGGGCCGTCGGACCCCGTCACCGGCCCCGGCTCGGGCAGCGCCCGCTCGGGCGCGGCCCAGTCGCCGAGCGCCTGGGCCAGCAGCGCGTCGATGTCGACCCCGGAGAAGTCGCCCGCCGTCACCACGGTCGCCGCCGCCGGGTCGGCGCCGGCGTAGAAGCCCTGGACCTCCTCGCCGCCGAGGCGCGCGACGGTCTCGCGGTCGCCCCCGGTCGGCCGGGCCGTACGGCTGCCCTCGCTGAACATCACCGCCCGCAGCTCCCGGATGGCACGCGAACGCGGGTCGGCGTCCTCCTGCCCGATCTCGTCGATCCGCTCCCGGCCCAGCCGGCGGACCTCGGAGTCGGCCAGCTCCGGGGTGCGGACCGCCTCGGCCAGCAGCCCCATCGCGTCGTCCAGCCGGGTCACCGGCACGTCCAGGGAGACCTGCAGGGTGACCAGGCCGGCCGAGCCGTACAGGGTCGCCCCGATGCGCTCCAGCGCCGCGGCGAACTCGTTGCCGCCGCGCGTCGTCGTGCCCTCCGTGAGCGCCCGCCCGGTCAGCGTCGCGACACCGTCCAGGCCACCGGGCTCACGCGCCGCGCCGGCGTCGAGGACGAGCCGCACCGCCGCCAGCCGGCGGCTGGGCAGCTCGCTGTGCAGCGTGGTCAGCCCGTTGGCCAGCCGGCCGCCGGCCGCGGCCGGGAACGTCCAGGCCGGGATCTCGCCGGGTACTGGGCGGTCCGGATAGGTGGAGGAGGTCTCCGTGGTCATGCGGCACCGCCTTCGGGAGAGCCTTCGGGAGCGTACGTCAGCACCGCGCCGGACTCCGGCAGGAGCCAGCGCGCGGCGGTGGCCTGGACGTCCGCGGAGGTGACGGCCGCCGCGCGGGCCGGCGCCGAGAACAGCAGCGCCGGGTCGCCGAACAGCGTCGCGTGATGCGACAGGGCGTTGGCCAGGCCGGAGACGGTCTCGGTGCGTTCCAGGTAGGCGCGCTCGGCCTGGGCGACGGCGCGCTCGGTCTCCTGCTCGGCCGGGCCGTCGGCCGCCAGCCGGGCGAGCTCCTCGCCGAGGGCCGTCTCGATCGCGTCCAGATCGGGGCCCATGGCCTGCACGAACGCGCTGGACGGCCCGGAGGCGAACCGCTGGACCCCGGCCCAGACCTCGGTCGCGACCTCGTCGCGGCGGACCAGCCGGTCGTAGAGCCGCGAGCCGGGGCCGCCGCCGAGGATCTCCACCGCGATCTCGGCGGCCTCCAGCTCGTGCGTGCCGTCGGAGGGCAGCCGGAACATCGCGAAGTAGCCGGGTGTGGGCACGTCCGAGGTGACGTCCTCACGGGCCGGGCCGGTGAGCGGCCCCAGGTCGGCGTCCGCCGCCGGCGGCACGGCCGGGCCGGGCGGCAGATGCCCGAAGTAGCGCTCGACGGCGGCGAGGGTCTCCTCGGGGTCCACGTCGCCGACCACCGACAGCACGGCGTTGCCAGGCGCGTAGTAGGTGGCGAAGAAGTCGAGGCAGTCCTGGAGCGTCGTGGCGTCCAGATCGGCCATCGACCCGATCGGGGTGTGGGCGTAGGGATGGCCCGGGGGGAAGGTCAGCGCGCAGAGCCGCTCGAACGCGTCGCCGTACGGCACGTTGTCGTAGCGCTGGCGCCGCTCGTTCTTGACCACGTCCCGCTGGTTGTCCAGGTTGGCCTGGGTCAGCGCGGCGGGCAGCGAGCCCATCCGGTCGGCCTCCAGCCAGAGCGCAAGATCGAGATGGCTGACCGGCACCGTCTCGAAGTAGTTGGTGCGCTCGAAGGACGTCGTCGCGTTGAACGACGCGCCCGCGCTCTGCAGCACCGACGCGTGCTCGCCCTCGGCCACGTGGGCCGAGCCCTGGAACATCAGATGTTCGAACAGATGGGCGAGCCCGGTGCGGCCGGCCCGCTCGTGCCGCGATCCCACGCCGTACCAGAGGTTGACGGCCGCCAGTGGTACCACGTGGTCCTCACAGACCACCACGCGTAGCCCGTTGCCGAGCGTGTATTCATGCAGCGGTCGTTCCGCCAAGGCCTGCTCCCGACTTCGGTCCGGACCGCCTGCGCGGACCAAGCGGGTGATCCTGCGGCACGGCGGTGCTTCCATCTCACCGTATAGGGCCGGGGAGCCCGGCCCGTACGCCGCCGCCGCGTCCTCGTGACGGCAGGTGACGGACGTGGCGGCCGGCCGGTGCCCATCGCCCTGGATGCGGACGATTCGGGAGTATCCGACCGGTTCTGTCTCTACGCTGTCGGCGCATGAGAGGGAGCCGATGGGCGGGAGTGGCGCTGGGGGCGGGCGCGGCCGGCGTCGCCGCCGCGGTGACCGTGATGGCGCTCGCCGGCACCGGCGCCCCGGCGTGCGCGGCGACCGGGGCGGTCACCGGCCGCGCCACGTTCTACCAGCTCCGCCCCGGTGCCGGGAACTGCTCCTATCCGCGCCCGCCCGCCGACGGCCTCTACACCGCGCTGCCGCCCGGGGAGTACGCCGGCGCGGCGCGCTGCGGAGGGTACCTCGACGTCCGCGGGCCCAGGGGGACGGTCCGGGTCCAGGTGATCGACCAGTGCCCCGAATGCGAGGCCGGTCATCTCGATCTGTCCCGGGCGGCGTTCGCGCGCATCGCCGACCCGGGGAAGGGCACCGTCGGCGTCACCTACCGGGCCGTCGCCGACCCCCCGCTCACCACCGGGCTGTCCTTCCGGATCAAGGAGGGTTCCTCGGCGTACTGGCTGGCGGTGCTGCCCATCGGCCACGGGAACCCGATCTCCCGGCTCCAGGTGTCCGCGCCGGGCCGCGGGCCGCGTCCGATGGTGCGCACCGGCTACAACTACTGGCTCGTCGAGCAGGGGATGGGGCCGGGCCCGTTCACTCTCCGGCTGACCGACAGCCGGGGGCACGTCGCCGTGGTGCGCGGTCTCCGGCTGGCGGCCGGCGCGGTCCAGGCCACGTCCGTCCGGATGTACGGGGCGGTGAAGCGAGCCCGCCACCGGAAGAAGGCGGCCCGTACGCCGTCGCCCGCTCCCGCGTCCGCCGCGCCGCGGACGGCCACCCCGGTGCCCTCCGCCCCGCCGTCCGCGGGCCCGCCGCCTTCGCTCGCCGCGGGCTGCTGACCGGCGTCACGGCGCGCGTGGACGGGCCTCACGCCGCCTGGACGCGCAGCGGCCAGGAGGTGAGATCGCCGAACCGGCTCGCCGGCAGCGCCTGCAGCCGGGCCGCGGCGGCGGGAATGTCGGCGATCATCCGGTCGGTGTCGAAGCAGCGGCTCTCCCCGACGCTCAGGACCCCGTAGAGCAGTGCCTCCGGGGTGCGCACGACGACCAGCGGGCCGATCTGCACGAAGCCCTTGTCGAGCTCGTGCACCGCCAGCAGCAGCGACTGCACGGCCGACAGCTCCGGCGTCGGCGCGCCGGGCCGGGCCTGGTCGCGGAGGGTGTCCAGCACCGAGATGAAGTCCCATTCGAGCTCGACCGGGCCCCGGCCCGGCGTGCACGCCAGGTAGTAGCGGATGCCCTCCGGCTCGTCCACCTGCAACCGGACCTTCAGGCCGTGCTGGTCGAGCAGGTTGGCGTACAGCAGCAGCAGGGTGTCGCCCTGCGGGGCGAGGTCGGCCGAGAGGCCGCCGGCCACCGTGCCGGAGTCCGGCGGGTCCCCGCCCAGCGTCTCCACGATCTCCCGGTCGAGCTGGTCCTGGACGCGGTGGTGCACCCGGGCGACCACGCTCTCCACCGACTCGAGCGCGCCGGCCAGATCGTGCTGCAGCTCGCCGTCCTGCGCGCTGGACCGCTCGACGACGTCCAGCCGGGCGACGATGTCGCGGACCTGGTCGCGCAGCGCCGACACGTTGGTCTCCAGAGCCCGGGCCAGATGGTCGACCTGCGAGACCTGGTCGTGCAGCTCGTCGGCCTCGGCGCGGTCCTCCAGGGAGCCGAGCCGCAGCTCCTGCCGGCCGGCGCCCTCCTCCACCCGCTGCAGGGTCGTCACGAGCACCTCGAGGTCGCCCCGGTAGGCGTCCAGCCGGGT
Organism: Actinomadura scrupuli; assembly: GCF_050971785.1. NCBI lineage: Bacteria > Bacillati > Actinomycetota > Actinomycetes > Streptosporangiales > Thermomonosporaceae > Actinomadura > Actinomadura scrupuli. The sequence goes on from NZ_JBPCCU010000004.1 coordinate 278,686, forward strand.
GTCGATGCCCGGCAGCCGGTGGTCCTCCAGCTGCGAGATCAGTGCGTCGAGCCGGGCGTAGATCTCCGACAGCGACCCGGTGTGGGCGGAGCCCGCCGCCTCGGCCTTGGCCAGCCGTTCCTCGGTCGCGGCCTGCGCCGCCTGCGCGGCCTCCCAGCGGGCCTCGAGCTCCCGCAGCCGCGCGGACTCCGGGCTCGGCCGCTTGCGGTCGAAGGCCATGTACAGCTCGACGCCGGCCACGATCAGGCACAGCAGGACCAGGATCCAGGTCATCGCACTCCTCCGGACTCCGGCACAGGACACACGTGCTTCTTACTGTGCCACTCCGGGACCCTCGGGAACACCACAACTCCAGGACCCTTCATCACCCTCAGGCGGACGGGATACCTTGGCCCCATGAACGTCGGCGATGTGATGGCGGACTTCGAACTGCTCGACGACCGGGGCGAGACCCGGACACTGACCGGTCTGCTGGCCGACGGGCCGGTGGTGCTGTTCTTCTACCCGGCCGCGATGACCCCGGGCTGCACGGCCGAGAGCTGCCACTTCCGTGACCTCGCGAGCGAGTTCGCCGCGGCGGGCGGCCACCCGGTCGGCATCAGCGCCGACCCGGTGGACAAGCAGCGCCGGTTCGCCGACAAGCACGGCTTCGGCTACCCCCTGCTGTCGGACCCGGACGGCACGGTCGCCGCACAGTTCGGGGTGAAGCGCTCCTTCTCCATGGCGCCCGCCAAACGCCAGACCTTCGTGATCGGCACCGACCGCCGGGTGCTCGAGATCATCAAGAGCGAGATCCGCATGAACGTGCACGCGGACCGCGCCCTCGAAGCCCTGCGCCGGCACGCCCCCGCCTGACCGCCGCCGCTCCGGACTCACCGCTCCGGACTCACCGCTCCGGGCCGGCTGCTCCGGGCCGGCTGCGCGGTACCCGGCGCACCGGCGAGGACGCGTTTCCCGGGCTAGCCGTTCAGCTCGGCGAGGTCCGCGTCGGTGAGGACGATGCCGCTCGCGGCCACGTTCTCCTCCAGGTGCGCGAGCGAGCCCGTGCCCGGAATGGCCAGCAGCGCAGGTGAGATCGCCAGCAGCCAGGCCAGCGCCACCTGGGCGGCCGTGGCTCCATGCCGGGCCGCGACCTGGCCGAGCCGGGCCTCGTCGAGCGGGCTGTTCCCGCCGCCGAGCGGGAAGAACGGCACGTAGGCGATCCCCGCCGCCGCGCACTCGGCGAGCAACGCGGCGTCGCCGGTGTGGTGCACGTGGAAGTGGTTCTGCACGGCCGCGACGGGGGCCACCGCGCGCGCCTCGGCGAGCTGGGCGGCATCGACGTTGCTGACGCCCAGATGCCGGATGAGCCCCTCCTCCCGCAGCCCGGCCAGCACCGAGAACCGCTCGGCGAGCGACTCCCCGCCCGGCACGGCCATCCCGCCGATCCTCAGGTAGACCAGCCCGAGCCGGTCCACGCCGAGCTCGCGCAGATCGTTCTCCAGCAGCGCTCGCAACTGGTCGGGCGTCGCCTGGCCGCTCGGTATGCCGTCGGGACCGGGCAGTGGCCCGATCTTGGTCGCGATCAGCAGGTCCTCGGGGTACGGGGCCAGCGCCGCGCGGATCAGCTCATTGGCCCGCACGTCGCCCCGGGCGTAGAACCCCGCCGTGTCGATGTGGTTCACACCGAGCTCCACCGCGCGGCGGAGCACCGCGATCCCGGTCCCAGGGTCGCGTGCCGGGCCGCTGAAGGTGCCCGCGGCCAGCCGCATCGCGCCGAAGCCGAGCCTGTTGATACGCAGGTCGCCGCCGAGCGGGAAGTCGCCGTCCGCGGGCCTGCCGGTGGAAGAAGAAGTGTCGGTCGTCATGCCCTCAGACTTCCCCGCCAGGTGATCTCGGAGGAGCGGCTGGCAGCAACCTGCCACGGCCGCGGCTCCCGCCCGATGCGGCAGACTGGACGCATGCAGGACGAACAGGTCATCACGGTGCGCGGGGACGAGGAGCTCGTCGCCCGCGCGGGTCACCTCTTCGCCGGTGCGCGGACGGAGTTCGTGTGCGCCGCCAGGGACCTGAACACCTGGTCCCGGCCGCAGGCCCGGGCGGCCATCAGCGGCCGGATGCGCACGTCGGAGCTGGTGGTGCGCAAACTGCTCACCCCGGTCGCGCTGGCCGACGAGGCGCAGCGGCTGCACCTGCGCGAGGTGGCCTCGCGCGGCGCCCGCGTACGCATCAGCGGGTCGGCGCTCCCGCACGAGACGATCATCATCGACCGGCGGGTGATGATCCTGGCCGGGCGTGCGGTGCCCGGTGGCCGTGAGTTCACCGTCACGACGTCGCCGGCGCTGGTCGGCGGCGTGCACGCCCTGATCGACGCCGCCTGGAAGGCCGCCGAGGAGCTGGAGGGCTACCTCCGCCGCGACGTCCCGCACCTCGGGCCGGAGGCCCGGTCGATCCTGCGGGCGCTCGGGTCCGGCGAGACCGACGAGACCGCCGCCCGGCGGCTCGGCGTCTCGCTGCGCACCTACCGCCGGCGCGTCGCGGAGCTCATGACCGCGCTGGAGGCCGAGTCCCGCTTCCAGGCGGGAGTCCGCGCCGGGAGACTCGGCCTCACCGGATGACCGGCCGGGCCGAGCCCCCCGTGCGGCCGATCAGCCCCGCCCGAGCCAGAGGTCGGGACCGAACACCTCGTAGTGGATGTCCGAGGCGGGCACTCCCCGCCGGAGCAGCTGGGAGCGGACGGCGCGCATGAACGGCAGCGGCCCGCAGAGGTAGGCGACCAGCCCGTCCGGCAGGTCGAGCCCGGCCAGGTCGACCTGGCCGATGTTCGGCGCCGGCCGGCACGAGCAGCCGCACGCCTCCTCGTACCACCGGTGCAGGGTGGCGCCGGGCAGCCCCGCGACCAGATCCCGGAGCTCCTCCCGGTGCGCGTGGTCGGCCGGGGCCCGGTCGGCGTGGACGACGGTGACCTGGCGGGTGGAGCCGGTGGCCGCGAGGTGGTCGACCATAGACAGGAGGGGAGTGGTGCCGATTCCGGCCGAGGCGAGCAGCAGCGGGGTGTCACCCGCGAGCAGGGTGAGGTCGCCGAACGGCGCCGAGATCGTCAGCACGTCCCCGGGCCGGACGTTCGCGTGCAGCCAGTTGGACACCTCGCCGTCCGGGGCGTCACCGTCGCGCACGCGCTTGACGGTGATCCGCAGGTCGCCCCGCTCGGGGGCGCTGGAGAGGCTGTACTGCCGGATCTGCCGCGCGCCGTCGGGCAGCGGGACCGTGACGCTGACGTACTGGCCGGGTCTGAACGACACGGGGGTGTGCGGCCGCAGGGTCAGGGAGATCGCGTCCGCGGTCTCGCGCCGCCGTCCGACCACCGTCGCCTGCAGCCGGCCCGGGCCCGAGTCGCGGTAGAGCTCGGTCTCCAGGGCGATCAGTGTGCTCGCCATCAGCCAGTAGACCTCGTCCCAGGCCTCCGCCACGTCGGGGGTCACCGCGTCGCCGAGCACCTCGGCGATGGCGGCGAAGAGGTACTTGTGGACCACGTCGTACTGCTCGACGGTGACACCGAGCGAGGCGTGCTTGTTGGCGATCCTGGCGAGCATCGCGTCCGGCCGGACGCCGGAGGGATCCACCAGCAGGGCGGCGAAGCCGGCGATCGAGCCGGCCAGCGCGCTGCGCTGCTCGCCGTTGGCCTGGTTGCCCCGGTTGAACAGGTCGCGCAGCAGCTCGGGGTTGTCGGCGAACATCGACTCGTAGAAGCGCCCGCTGATCTCCTCGATGGCGCCGCCGATCACGGGAAGGGTGGCGCGGACGGTCACTGCCGACTGCGGGGAGAGCACAACATCCTCCAAATAGGTATGTAGCATTCATATTCAAGGTCGTGCGTCAGGGCCGGCTGCTCGCCGCCGGGTCAGCCGAGGCCGAGCAGGACCGGGCCGGTCGGTGCGGCGACCAGGTCGTCCACCGTGAGCGGGTCCAGCGACGCGTAGAAGGCCTGCTGGGCCTTGCGCAGTGCGCCGCGCAGGCGGCAGGCGGCCCGCAGCGGGCAGGGCACGCCGCCCTCGCACGCGACGACCTCCGCCTCGCCCTCCAGCTCGCGGACCAGCCAGCCCAACGAAGCCGTACGGCCGAAGCCGGTCAGCTCCAGGCCGCCACCGCGTCCCCGGCGGGCCTCCACCACCCCGAGGTGCTGGAGCCGGGCGATCGCCTTGGCGGTGTGCGTGTAGGGGATCGCCATCGCTTCGGCGACCTGCCTGGTGGTGAGGGTCGTCCCGGGTTCGATGACCGCCAGGCGCATGGTGACACGCAGGGCCAGGTCGGTGAACTTCGTCAGTCGCACATCAGGGACGGTATCAAAAGTGGACTACTACTTACCAATTTTGTGTCATGTCCCACACCCGCACCGATCCGGAGAACGGCCTGGTCCGGGGGTTACGGCGGCGCGGCGGACGGCCGGGCGTGGGCCCGGCCGTCCGCCGCCCGGCCGGGCTCAGGCCGGGCTCAGGCCGCGATCTCCTCCGCGAGAGCGGCGAGGAAGGCGTCGACGTCCTCTTCGGTGGTGTCGAAGGAGCACATCCAGCGCACCTCGCCGGTGTGCTCGTCCCAGGTGTAGAAGCGGAAGCGCTTCTGCAGCCGCTCGGTGACGTCCTTCGGGATGATGGCGAAGACCGAGTTGGCCTGCGCCGGCCGGGTGACGGTCACCCCCGGGACGGCCCGTGCGCCCTCGTACAGCCGCGCGGCCATCGCGTTGGAGTGCCGGGCGCTGCGCAGCCACAGGTCGTCCTCCAGCAGCGCGATGAACTGCGCGGACACGAAGCGCATCTTCGAGGCCAGCTGCATGGAGGACTTGCGGAGGTACTTCAGGCCGGTGGCCGCCTCCGGGTTGAGCACCACGACCACCTCACCCGCCATCAGGCCGTTCTTGGTGCCGCCGAACGACAGCACGTCGATGCCCGCGTCCGTGGTGAACGCGCGCAGTGGCACGTCGAGCGCCGCCGCGGCGTTGGCGATCCGGGCGCCGTCCAGATGCACGCGCATGCCCCGCTCGTGGGCGTGCGCGCAGATCGCGGTGATCTCCTCGACGGTGTAGAGGGTGCCGAGCTCGGTGCTCTGGGTGATCGAGACGAGGTTCGGCTGCGCGCGGTGCTCGTCACCCCAGCCCCAGGCCTGCCGGTCGATCAGCTCGGGCGTCAGCTTGCCGTCCGGGGTCGGTACCGGCAGCAGCTTGAGGCCCGCGACCTTCTCCGGCGCGCCGCCCTCGTCCACGTTGATGTGCGCGGTCTCCGCGCAGACCACGGCGGTCCAGCGCCGCGCCATCGACTGCAGCCCGACGACGTTGGCGCCGGTGCCGTTGAAGACCGGGTACACCTCCGCGCGCTCGCCGAAGTGCCTCCGGAAGACCTCCTGGAGGTGCCCGGTGTAGACGTCGTCGCCGTAGGCCACCTGGTGGCCTCCGTTGGCCGCGCTCAGCGCGGCGAGGACCTCGGGGTGGACGCCGGCGTAGTTGTCGCTGGCGAATCCGCGCACCGAGGGGTCATGCAATGAGGTCAAGGCGCTTTCCGTTCAGTTCGGCGGCGGGCCTGTCCCAGAGGCCCGCCATGACGTCGGCCAGCCGGTCGACATGGGTGTAACCGGAGAAGGCGGCGTTGGGCTTCCGCTCCCGCATCTCATCGGTGAGCAGTGCCTTCACCACCATGATGGTGGCGGCGGAGTCGGTGCCGTCCAGCGCGTCGGCGAGCGCCAGCGTCCAGGCCTCGCTCGCCGCCTTCGCCGCGGCGTAGGCGGCGGTGCCCTGGCCGGGGTGCTGCGCTCCCGGCTGGGACACGATCGCCACCCGTGCCCGCGGGCTGTGGCGCAGCGCGTCGTAGAAGGCCAGCGTGGTGTGCTGGAGCGTACGGAGCAGCGTGTCGTGCAGGAACGCCCAGTCGGCCAGGTCGGTGTCGGCGAAGGTCTTGCCGCCCCGCCATCCGCCGACCAGGTGGATCAGGCCGTCCACCCGGCCGTGCACCTCCATGACCTCGCCGGCCCAGCCCCGGGTGTCGGCGAAGTCCAGCATGTCGACCAGGGCGGGTGTGACCGAGACGTCGTCCCACTCGTGCGGCAGCCGGTCCGCGGCCACCACGTGAGCGCCGTCGGCGGCCAGCCTGCGGACCACCGCCTGCCCGGCCGGGCCGCTCGCCCCGGCCACCACGATCACCTTGCCGGTGAGAGTCACGGCTTGATCCCCTTCGTCGATTCGACCACGTCACCGAGCTTCTTGCTCAGGGCCTCGTAGAACATGCTGAGGGGGAACTCGTCGGGGAGCACGGCGTCCACCCATGCCTTGGGCGGTTCGTTGATCGGCAGCGCGTCGACCCCCTTGGCCCAGGCCGAGCCCGGATGCGGCTCGACGTACTGCGAGACAAGGCCGTAGGCGGCCAGCCAGTGCGCGAGTTTCGGCCGGTCGATGCTGTCGCGGTAGAGCTTCTCGACCGCCTCGCACAGATCGATGACCACGTCGCCGACGCGGTTCCAGTCGAGCGAGAGCCGGTTGTCGGTCCAGCGCAGCACATCGTGCTTGTGGAGGTACGAGAAGAGCAGCTGGCCACCGAGCCCATCGTAGTTGCGCACCCGGGCCCCGGTGATCGGGAACCGGAAGAGCCGGTCGAACAGGATGGCGTACTGCACCAGCCGCGCGTGCGGGACGCTGACCTCGGGGTTGCGCTCCAGCCGTACGGCCTCGCGGAACGTCGTGAGGTCGCAGCGCAGCTCCTCCAGCGCGTACAGCCAGTACGGCATCCGCTGCTTGATCATGAAGGGGTCGAAGGGCAGGTCGCCGTGGCTGTGCGTGCGGTCGTGCACCAGGTCCCAGAGCACGAAGGTGTCCTGGGCGAGGTCCTGGCTGGCGATCAGCCGGGCCGCGTCCGGCGGCAGCGGCAGGCGCAGCATCTCCGCCGCGGCGGAGCTCACCCGGCGGAAGCGCGCCGCCTCCCGGTCGCAGAAGATCCCGCCCCAGGTGAACCGCGGCGGAACCTCGCGTACGGCCACGGTCTCGGGGAACAGCACCGCCGAGTTGGTGTCGTAGCCCGCGGTGAAGTCCTCGAAGGCGATCGGCACGAACATCGGGTTGTCGTAGCGGGTGGCCTCCAGCTCGGCCAGCCAGTCCGGCCACACCACCTTGCACACGACCGCCTCGATGTTGCGGTTCGGGTTGCCGTTCTGGGTGTACATCGGGAACACCACCAGGTGCTCCAGGCCGTCGACGCGGTCGAGCTGCGGCTGGAACGCCGTCAGTGCGTCGAGGAAGTCGGGCACGCCCAGCCCGCCGGCCGCCCAGCCGCGCAGATCCGCCGTCACGGCCTCCAGGTAGTCGCCGTCGTGCGGGAACAGCGGGGCGAGTTCCGTCACGGCGGCGGCGATCCGCTCGACCAGCGCGAGCGCCTGGGGCCTGCCGTCCTCGCCGACCGAGCCGTCCTTGGCCTGCAGCGGGCGGAGCTCCTCGACGGCCTCCTTGAGATCGGACCAGGCGGGGTGGGTGAGCGCGGGGGAGCGGGGCGCCTCGCCGGTGTCCCCGGGCTCACCCGCCGCCCAGGTGACGATGTTGGTCCACAGCGCCGCCTGCTGGTAGTCGGCGATGGAGTCGTCCCCGAACAGGTCGGAGTCGGCGAAGACCACCACGCGGCCCTTGCCCGCCCGTACCGTCACGGCCAGCGGCTCGCCCGCCGGGTCGGCGGTCGGTGACGTGCGCATGAGCACCTGGGCCTCGGGCGAGGTCGGCCGCAGCACCCCGGCGCGGTAGAAACAGGCGGCCTGGACGCCGGCGAGCAGGTCCTCGCCCGTCCGCCCCGGCTCGGGGCTGCCGAGCACCCAGGCGGCCACCCCGTTGTGGGTGTGCCCGGCATCGGTGACCATCGTGTTGACGACCTCGACGCCGAAGCGGCCCAGCAGCTCGCCCAGGTTGTTGCCGTACTTGTCCTGCTCGCACTCGGCCATGACCACCAGGCCGCCGCCCGCCCGGACGAACTGCTCGATCGCGTCGAGCTCGGCCTCCGCCAGCCGCGGGCTCCCGGTCCCCGTCGTCCGCTCCCAGCGGTCGTCGGCGGGATGCGCGATCACCAGTACGTCCCGGTCCCGGAGGGCGCCGGCGTCCAGCGGCCCCTCGACATGCGGTTCGATCACATGGCCATGGCCGCGCAGCAGCTCGGCCGCCTGCACATAGCCGCTGTCGGCGGGGTTGCCCGGATTCATCTCCGTGGCGACCTCACGCCGGATGCTCCAGGACTCTCGGTGGGACTCATCGAAGAGCACCCGCGCAAAGCCACGCATGTCACTCCTACGCGCTCAGTGATGCCGGTAAGGGGTCGTCTGCGCAAGATCTTACGTCAATACCCAGGTTTCGACGTAAGGTCTCCTCTCTTATGGTGATTTGGAAAGATATATGTGTCAGCGGGAGTGAGTCGCCCAGCGCGGTCCCGCGCCGACCCGGGCGTGTCGCGACCAGGGCATGGAGGGGCGCCGAAGGCGAGTGGGCTGCCGCCAGGGTGCCGGTACGCCGGGAGTCAGGGGGCTCGTGCGCCGGGAGGCCGGGCGGAGCCGCGAGCTGAGCGCCTCTAGGCGACGACGTGGCGTCGTCCTCGGTCGGTACGGGCCGGAGGGCTGCACGGCCGGGTGGGGTGAGGGCGTCTCGCGACGGGGCAGGGAGAGAAGAAAGGGGAGAAGACGGGTCGGCAGAGCCGGTAGAGAAGAGGGACGGCTCAGGAGAGGTCGAAGGCGGCCCAGACGGCCTTACCGCCGGTGCCGAGTGGGGCCCAGCCCCAGCGGCTGCTGACGGCCTCGACGATGCGCAGGCCCCGGCCGGTCTCGGCGGACTCGTCGGGCTGGGTGTGCACCGGGACCTGGTCGCTGGGGTCGGTCACCACCGACAGGAGCCTGCGCTCGTCCCGGACCAGCACCAGCTGCACCGGGTGCGGGCGCCGCGGCTGGCGGAGACCGCGCAGGCCGTGGCGCAGGGCGTTGGTCACCAGTTCGGAGACCGTCATCTCCGCGTCGTCGAACAGCTCGTGCAGCTGCCAGTCCGCCAGCGTCGTCCGGGTGAACTCCCGGGCCGTCTTGGGGGCACTGGGGACGGCGCGCAGTACACAGCGGGCCAGCAACGGGCCGCCGGAGGCCGACTGCAGGCGGCCGGGCCAGTGTCCGGCCGGCCTGGACAACTGGTCGACGGCCGAGAGCCACCAGTGCTCTCGCTGATCGCCGGCCGAGGAGTCGGTGATGGTGCATGCCCGCTGAAGAATCATGACCAGCCCTGCAGTGTGTCGTGATCGGATCGCGTGTCCGTTATCTTGCTCCTCAACTCGTGCAGGTGCAAGAGCGTCTGCAAGAACGGATGCACGTGCATTCGGCATAGAGTGGGGTGCGGGGCGCTTCCGCGGCGTTGAAGGGGACATCATGATCGGGGTCTACAGCGGGATGCCGGCCTCCGGCATCCAGGACGTGAGCTGGAGAAAGAGCCGCCGGAGCAATCCGAGCGGAAACTGTGTCGAACTCGCGGAGCTCGACGGCGGGGCCATCGCGGTCCGTGACTCCCGGCATCGGTCGGGGCCGGCCCTCATCTACTCCCGGACCGAAATCGCGGTTCTGATCGACCGTGCCCGCACCGGCGGCCTGGACCGGCCCGGCCGCGGGGCCACTCGATGAGATCGACTTCACAGTCTCGGGGATGAGTGGGATACTGACGCGTCCGACGTCACTGGAGCCCGCAGGTAGCACGGCCGCGGGCCCGGATGACCGCGGAGTTCGCACCTGGGAGCAGGTGTCTCCGCGGCTGCAGCGCCGAACGGGCCGGGCGGGCCCGGTCGGCGGGGTGGCGTCGGCGACGGGCGCCGGAGGTCGGCTGCCTGTGTCGAAGGCGAGGTAGGGGCGGATGAGCACGGCCCGGCCTGAGCGAGAGTCCACCGTTGCGAGCATGTTCGGCCAGCAGGGCGGTGGCGGCCCCACGGTGCTGCGCATCCTGCTCGGTGCCCAGCTGCGTCACCTGCGAGAGGCCAGCAACATCGGCCGCGACGAGGCCGGATACGCGATCCGGGCGTCCGGTTCCAAGATCAGCCGGCTCGAGCTGGGGCGGGTGGGTTTCAAGGAACGCGACGTCGCCGATCTGCTGACCCTCTACGGCGTCGAGGATTCCGAGCGCCGTGCGGCGCTGCTGTCGCTGGCCAACCGGGCCAACGTGCCCGGCTGGTGGCACAACTACGCCGACATCCTGGCCAGCTGGTTCGAGGTCTACGTCGGGCTGGAGGAGGCGGCGTCCCGCATCCGGGCCTACGAGGTCCAGTTCGTCCCCGGGCTGCTGCAGACCGAGGAGTACGCCCGCGCGGTCACCCTGCTCGGGCATCCCGACGCCTCCACCGAAGAGGTCGATCGCCGGGTGACCCTGCGGATGACCCGCCAGCAGGTGCTCACCGGCCAGAACGCCACCCACCTGTGGGCCGTGATGGACGAGGCCGCGTTGCGGCGTCCGCTCGGCGGGCCGGCGGTGATGCGGGCCCAGCTCGACCACCTCATCGAGATGTCCGGCTCGCCGAACGTCACCCTGCAGATCGTGCCGTTCATGCGCGGCGGCCACGCCGCGGCGGGCGGCCCCTTCAGCATCCTGCGCTTCGCCGAGCCGGACCTGTCCGACGTGGTCTACCTGGAGCAGCTGACCAGCGCCATCTATCTCGACAAGCCCGAGGACGTGGACCGCTATCTGGCGGTCATGGAACGGCTGTGCGTCGACGCCGAGCCCGCCACCGCCACACCCGGCTTCCTCGCCGAGATCCGCGACGACTTCTAGCCGCCCGCCGCCGGGACCGCGCGCCCTCCGGGCGACGGGGCCGCCCTGACGGTCTCGGGAGGTGTCAGGGCGGCCCCGTGCCCGCGGCGCAGGTCCTCCGCGGCTCCGGTCAGTGCATCGGCATCGGCTCGACGGCCGCCTCGGCGGGATCCCGGTCCGGCTTGCGCCGGGGCAGCAGCAGCGCCGGGATGAACGCGAGGAGCAGCAGGCCCAGCGCCACCAGGTACGTATGGGCGAACGCGTCCGCGATCTTGGGGGCGAGCTTGGACATCAGCCCGGCCGGGACGTGCTGGGCCGCGCCGAGCCCGCCCGTGTCACCGCCGCCCGGGAGCCGGGCGGCCAGGGCGTTGCCCAGGATCACCGACATGGTCGCCACGCCGACCGATCCGGCGACCTGCTGGATGATGTTCATCATCGTGCTGGCCCGGGGCACCTCGGCGTGGGTGAGGGACTGGAAGGCCGCCGACATGGTCGGCATCATCGTCATGCCCATGCCCAGCCCCATCACGAACAGTGTGCCGCCCAGGAAGAAGAACGAGGTGTCCGCGCCCACGCGGGTGAAGACGGCCATCGAGGCGACGATCACGGTCAGCCCGACGAGGACGACCCGGCCGGGACCGATGCGGTCGGTGAGCTTGCCCCCGATCGGCATGGTGATCATGGCGCCGAACCCCTGCGGCGCCAGCAGCAGGCCGGCGTGCAGGGCGCCCTGGTGGCGTACGACCTGGTAGTAGAGCGGCAGGAGCAGCATGGCGCCGAAGAACGCCCCGCCGAAGAGCACCATCGTGCCCGCCGCCGAGGCCACCGACCGCCGCTTGAGCAGCCGCAGATCGATCAGCGGCGCCTTCGCGGTCAGCGCCCGCGCGATGAAGGCGGCCACCAGGACCGCTCCGGCGATGGACGGGACGAGCACGCCGGCCGAGTCGAACGCGCCCTTCTCGGCCCCCCTCGCCAGGCCGTAGATGAGCATGGCCAGACCGGGGGACAGCAGCACCAGGCCCAGGAAGTCCAGCCGCTGGGTGGGCTGTGGCTTGTCCCTGGCCAGGATCCGCCACGACAGCAGCAGCGTGAGGGCCCCGATGGGGACGTTGATGTAGAAGATCCACCGCCAGGACACCTGGTCGACCAGGTAGCCGCCCAGGATGGGCCCGCAGATGGGCCCGAGCAGCATCGGGACGCCGACGACGCTCATCACCTGGCCGACGCGCTGCGGGCCGGCCGCCTGGGTGAGGATCGTCATCGCGCACGGCATGATCATGCCGCCGCCCAGGCCCTGGACGACCCGGAAGGCGATCAGGGACGGAGCCGACCAGGCCAGACCGGCCAGCGCCGATCCGATCACGAACAGCGCAATCGAGATCATGTAGAGACGCTTGGTGCCGAACCTGTCCGCGGCCCAGCCGCTGACCGGGATGACGGTGGCCAGCGCGAGGGTGTAACCCGTGGCGACCCACTGGATGGTCGCCAGCGGCGCGTTGAGTTCTTCGGAAAGGTGGTTGATGGCCACGTTGACGACGGTCACGTCGAGGATGGACATGATCGCGCCTAGGACCACCACGCTGGCGACCGTCAGCAGCGCACGGTCGAGACCGCCACCGGCGGGGGAACCGCCGGTGGCGGGAGCCACCTCGGAGGATGTGGGGGACTTCAACAGCCGGGTCCGTTCATCAAGGCCCGGATCTCCGGGCGGGTCAGGATGGGGGCGAGTGCCTGGTTGAGGCGCGTGCGGTCCTGCTCACTGAGCAACTCGGCGAAGTGCCGCATGTCGTCCCGCCGGGCCGCCGTGAGCCGCTGCATGAGGTCGCGGCCGGCCTGGGTCAACGTGATCCGCTTGACCCTCCGGTCGAGCCGGTCCTCGTGCCGGTCGACCAGCCCGATCCGGACCAGCGCGTCGGCGGCACGCCCGGTGGCGGCCATGGAGAGCCCGAGCAGGGTGCCCAGCTCGTGCAGTGCCGGGGGCTGCTCGGCGCCCTCCACCAGGAAGAGCAGGCGCACCTGCGACATCGACAGATCGAGCTCGGCGAGGGTCTGGAACACCTCACCCTGGGTGGTCTTGGTCAGGCAGGTGAAGAGCCCGTTGAGGCCGTCCGCGAGCTCCTCGACCGATGCCGAGATTGATTGCACTCACGCAATTATAGCTTAGGCGCAATCATCGGCCCCACGGCCGTTGGGAGAGGCCAGGTCGTTGTAGCAGACCGGGTGCGGGCTGCCGCCCCGGCTGACCCACCAGGTCACCGAGCAGTTGGCGACCGGTGTCTTCTCGATCTCCATGATGTCGGCTTCGGTCAGGTTCTCCAGTATGTAGCGGGTCAGCACGATGATCACATCATGGGCGAAGACGAGGACCCGTTCGCCGGGGTGGTCGCGGCCGAGGTCGCCGAGCAGGACGCGCAGCCGCAGGGCGACGTCGGCCCACGACTCGCCACCGGGCGGCCGGTAGTAGAACTTGCCGATCCGTCGCTGGAGCGCCGCCTCCTCCGGGAAGCGGGCGATCACGCCGTTCGGCGTCAGCCCGTAGAGGCTGCCCAGCTCGCGGTCCCGTAGCCGCTCGTCGGGCGTGACCTGGGGGGAGCCGATGCCCGACAGCGAGATGCGCGCCGTCTCCAGGGCCCGGACGTACGGCGAGGACAGCACCATGGTCGGCCGCTCCTCGGGGGGCAGCGCGGCCAGCCAGTGCCCCAGCGCCACGGCCTGGGCGCGCCCGTTGTCCGACAACGGGACGTCGGCGTCCCGTTGGGGGATGTCCATTTCCTCCAGCCCGGTGTCCATCGCGGCGGCCCGGGCGACGTTTCCAGTGCTCTCGCCGTGCCGGACCATGATCAGGGATTCCAGGCGCAACACCAGACGGTTCTATCCCAACCGGGGACGCGGGAGCAACGGAACGGGACATTTGCCCTTCTCAAGCGGGATGGACGGCGAGGCGTGGCCGATAGCGGACGTACCCGGGCGGCCGCATCACGGAGACCGGGGCCATGTGCCACGTCACAATCGGAATCGGCACGTCCCCAGGTGCGATCAGCCCGGCCGGACCCCTGGAGCCCGACGCCGTCTGGAGGTGCGTGGTGGAGGCAAGGATCGCCGTTGACGGGACCGACGGCGACGCCGAGTCACTGTCGGACTGGCTGCGCCACGAACCCGGGCTCCGGGGACGGGTCGGCCCGGCCGCCGCTCCGGCCCCGGACGGGGCGATGGGCGCACCGGTGGAGCTGGTGGTGGCCCTGGCCACGACGGCGGGCGGTACGGCCGGCGTGCTGGCCAGGGCGCTGTCAAGGTGGCTGATCGAAAGAGAACGCCAACGCCACTCCGACGTCACCATCAAGGTCACCGGGCCCGGCGGACGGCAGGTGCAGGTATCGGCCCGGCGGGTGCCCGACTCCGAACCGTTGCTGCGCGCGGTGCTGGAGGCGGCCGATCCCGATCCCGCCCCGCCACCTGCTCGACCCGATGCCGACCCGGACGAGTAGTCGTGCGCCTGCCCGACCCCGGCCGCTCCTACGCCGTGCTGATCGGCACCAGCGCCTACCGGTCCGCCGGGCTGGCCGACCTGCCCGCCGTGGCCAACAACCTCACCGCACTCGCCGAGGTGCTCACCGACCCGGCTCTGGGAGGTCTCGTGCCCGAGCACACCGCGGTGCTGCCGGACGCCACCGGCGTACGCGAGGTCTACCGGGCGCTACGCCATCAGGCCGACCGGGCCACCGACACCCTCCTGGTCTACTTCGCCGGCCACGGTCTGCTCGGGTCCCATCACAACGAGCTGTACCTGGCCCTGGCGGACACCAACCGAGATGAACTGCCGGTCAGTGCGCTCTCCTACGAGGTGGTCCGCAGAGTCTTCCTGGACAGCCCCGCCGCCAACCGGCTGCTGATCCTCGACTGCTGCTACAGCGGCCGCGCCGCCATGCCGCACATGAGCGATCCCGACCAGGAGATCCTCGGGCAGATCGGCATCGAGGGCACCTACATCCTCACCGCGACGTCCGCCAACGAGATGGCCCTCGCCCCCGCCGGCGTACCCCACACCGCCTTCACCGGTGAACTCCTCACCCTGCTCCGCACCGGCATCCCCGACGGCCCGGAGCTGCTCACCCTCGGCACGATCTACCGGCATCTGCGTTACACCATGACGACACGGGGCATGCCGGTTCCCAGCCGCCACGGCACCGACACCGCCGACCTCCTCGCACTCACCCGCAACCCCGCGTACCGGAGCCGGCCGCCCACGCCCAGAGCCGGTACTGAAACGCCACCGCAAAGCCCCGGCACACCGCACGAGCAGGCGGCGGAGCCCCAGGCCGATCCGCCCCCGGCCAAGGCCGGCGGCACGCCCCCGCGCAAGGCGAACAGGCCACTCGGCGCGCACGGAACACCTCGGTCCGCCGGTCCCCGTACCCGCCGGGCGGCCTTCGGCTCCGTTCTCGTCCTGGTGGTCATCGCCGCGGCCGTCACCGCCGACCTCAGGCTTCACCCGGCCAGGCCACCGGGCTCCTCCGCGGCCTCGGCCGGACCACGGGCACCGGGGATCATCGCCCGGGAGCCCGCGAACATCCGCGCCGTCGAGTTCGGCCCGGACGGCAGGCTGCTGGCCACCACCACGGCCGACGGCAAGGTCGACGTGTGGGACCCGGTCGCAGGCAAGGGCCTCCGCACCTTCACCGATCCCGCCGGTATCGGGCAAGCGGCGTTCAGCCCCGGCGGCAGGCTGCTGGCCACCGCCCCGGCCCGACCCGCCAAGGACTCCGCCCCCACCGCGCGCCGGATGGCGGACAAAGTCGACCTGTGGGACCCGGCCACGGGTACCCGGGTCCGCACCATCAGCCACCCTGCCGGAGGCTCATCCGGTGACGAGTCCGTCAACACGGTCAGGTTCAGTTCCGACGGCAGGCTTCTCGCCATCGGGGTCACCACCGCGAACGGCGACTCGTCGGTGGGCATCTGGAACCCGGTCAGCGGTGCGCGGCTCTCCACCCTCGACGGCGTGTGGGACATGGAGTTCAGCCCGGACGGCACGCTCCTCGCCACCACCAGCCGGTACGCCTCCGAGCCGGCACGGTTGTGGAACCCTCGCACCGGCAAACAGGTTCGCGCCCTCGACAGCCCTCTCGAGATCGGAGCCGTGGCGTTCAGCCCCGACGGCAGGCTCCTCGCGATCACGGACTGGCCCAAGACCACGGTGCGCCTGTGGAACCCCCTCACCGGAGAGCAGGTCCGCACGCTCCGTTACCCCGCGGGCTTCAAGCCCAAGGGCCTGCTCACCCCGGAGTTCAGTCCCGACGGCAAGATCCTGTCCATCGTCGTCGACGGCAAGGTCGACCTGTGGGACCCGGCCACCGGCACGCGCCTCCGCACCCTCGACATCGCCGGCACCAGCTACGGCCAGGCGATGTTCAGCCCGGACGGCAGGCTCCTGGCCACCGTCAGCGCCCAGGACCAGGCGGGCGGCAGGGTGGTGCAGCTGTGGGACCCGGCCACCGGAACGCAGCTCACCAGAGACACCGCCTCCGACGCGGCGTTCAGCTCCGACGGGACTCTTCTCGCCATCGCCGGTACCCGCAACTCGGTACGGCTGTGGGACCTCACCAAGGCACCGGCCCTGAGACGGACGCTCACGCAGTGACGCGGCGATACCGACGCGGTGATGCCGCCCGGTTTCAGCCGGGCAGGCCGAGCTGCCGGGCGATGATCATCCGCTGGACCTCGGAGGTGCCCTCGCCGATCTCGAGGATCTTGGCATCGCGGTAGAAGCGGCCGACCGGGTACTCGTTCATGAAGCCGTAGCCGCCGAAGATCTGGGTGGCGTCCCGCGCGTTGTCCATGGCCGCGTTGGAGGAGACCAGTTTGGCGATGGCGGCCTCCTTCTTGAACGGCTCACCGGCCAGCATCCTGGCGGCCGCGAGGTAGTAGGCGGCCCGCGCGGTGTGCGCGCGTACCTCCATGTCGGCGACCTTGAACTGGATCGCCTGGTATTCGCCGATCGTACGGCCGAACGCCTCGCGTTCCCGGACGTACCGCAGGCACTCGTCCACGCAGCCCTGGGCCAGCCCGACCGACAGCGCCGCGATCGCGATCCGGCCCTCGTCGAGGATCCGCAGGAACTGCGCGTAACCGCGCCCGCGCGGGCCCACCAGGTTCTCCTCGGGCACGCGTACGTCGTCGAACGACAGTTCGCGGGTGTCCGACGCCGACCAGCCGACCTTGGAGTACTTCTGGCCGACGGTGAAGCCGGGCGTCCCGGACGGCACGATGATCGTCGAGATCTCGCGCTCGCCGGTCAGCGCGGTGACCGTCACGAAGGCCGTGATGTCCGTGCCGGAGTTGGTGATGAACGACTTCGAGCCGTTGATGATCCAGTGCCCGTCCTCCAGCCGCGCGGTGGTGCGCATGCCGCCGGGCACGTCGGAGCCGCCGCCCGCCTCGGTCAGCCCGAAGGCGGCCAGCCGCTCACCGGCGCACAGCCGGGGCAGCCAGGTCCGCTTCTGTTCCTCCGAGCCGAACCGGAAGATCGGCATCGCGCCCAGCGAGACCCCCGCCTCCAGGGTGATAGAGACCGAGGAGTCGACCCGGGCGAGCTCCTCCAGGGCCAGGCAGAGCGTGAAGTAGTCACCGCCCATGCCGCCGTACTCCTCGGGGAACGGCAGCCCGAACAGCCCCATCTTGCCCATCCCCGCGACGATCTCGTACGGGAACTCGCCCCGCTCGTAGAGATCGCCGATCACGGGGGCGACCACCTCGCGGGCGAACTCCGCGACCGTCTGCCGCAGTGCCTCCTGCTCCTCGGTGAGCCTGAAGTCGATCATTGTTCGTCTCTCCTCACAACCTCCGTGATCGTGCGATCAATCGACGATTGATCGCACGATCACGGATGGGTCGGCCGATCATGGGTGGGACAGGGCCTGGACGACGCGGGACGGGGAGGGGCGGCCGAGCCGCTCGGCCATCCAGCGGCTGGTCTCGGCGAGTGCGGGCAGGTCGACGCCGGTCTCGATGCCGAGGCCGTCGAGCATCCAGACGAGGTCCTCGGTGGCAAGGTTGCCGGTGGCGCTCTCGGCGTAGGGACAGCCGCCCAGCCCGCCGGCCGAGGCGTCCACGGTGGTGACGCCGCACCGCAGCGCGGCCAGCGTGTTGGCGAGCGCCTGCCCGTAGGTGTCGTGGAAGTGCACGGCGACCCGGGCGAGGTCGGTGCCGGCCGCCGCCAGCTCCCCGATCAGGGCGGTGACGTGGCCGGGGGTACCGACCCCGATGGTGTCGCCCAGGCTGATCTCGGTGCATCCCATGTCCACCAGCCGGGTGGCGACCGAGACCACCTGGCCGATCGGGACGTCGCCCTCCCAGGGGTCCCCGAAGGCCATCGAGACGTACGCCCGCACCCGCATGCCCTCCGCACGCGCCCGCGCCACGACGGGGGCGAACATCGTGAGCGACTCCTCGACCGTGCGGTTGAGGTTGCGCCGGGCGAAGGTCTCGGTGGCGCTGCCGAACACCGCGATCTCGTCGATGCCGGCCTTCAGCGCCCGGTCCAGGCCGCGCTCGTTCGGCACGAGCACGGGGTAGCGGACGCCGGGCACCCGGGCGAGCACCCCGAGCAGCTCCTCGGCGTCGGCGAGCTGCGGCACCCACTTCGGGTGCACGAAGCTGGTGGCCTCGATGGTGGTGAGCCCCGCCGCCGCGAGCCGGGTGACGAACTCCGCCTTCACCTCCACGGGCACGATCGCGGACTCGTTCTGCAGGCCGTCGCGGGGACCGACCTCGTAGATCGTCACTCGCTCCGGCAGCCCCTCAAGGCCCACGCGCATCACTGCCGCCCTCCTTCGTCGTCGTCCGCGGCCGGGGTGATCTCGGCGAGCACGGCGTCCAGCGCGACCTGGGCGCCGGTCCGGGCGGGCAGCTCGGCGACGACCCCGTCGACCGGCGCGGTGACGGTGTGTTCCATCTTCATCGCCTCCACGATGACCAGTGGCTGACCCGCGGTCACCGCGTCGCCCTTGGCCACCTTGACCGCCAGCACCGTGCCGGGCATCGGGCTGCGCAGCACTCCGCCGCCCGCCGCGCTCGCCGCCGAGCCGGCCGCACCGGGCACGAACTCCCGCACCGCCCAGGTCCGCCCGGCATGCCCGATCCACACCGTCCGCTCGTCGCCCGCCAGCGCGTACACCGTCGTGCGCCCGCCGTAGCCGACCGTGCGGCCGGCCGGGCCGGGCCCGGGACGCAGCGAGGCCGGGACCGGGGCGGCGCCGTTGACGGAGATCTCGGCGGCGGCGGACACGCCCCTGACTCTGACCGGTACGGGGTCGTGGCCGTCGACGCTGAGGTGCCGGACGGTCCAGGCGGGGTCGCCGAGCCGCCAGCCGTCCGGGATCGCCCACGGGTCCCGGTCACCGGCGCTCTCCAGCGCGCGGGTGCGCTCCAGGGCGGCGGCGGCGAGCACCTCGTCCGGTACGGCGTCGTGGACCAGGTCCTCCAGCGAGCGCTCGACGAGGCCGGTGTCGAGCCGGCCCGCGGTGACGTCCGGGTGGGAGATCAGGGCACGCAGGAAGGCGATGTTGGTGGGGACCCCGAGCAGGGTGTATGAGGCGAGCGCCCGGTCCAGGCGGGTGAGCGCCGCGGCCCGGTCGGGGCCCCAGGCGACCACCTTGGCGAGCATCGGATCGTAGGAGCCGCCGACCTCGGTGCCCTCGGCGATCCCGGAGTCGACCCGCGCGCCAGCGTCCGTCCCCGGCTCGGAGAGCGTGAGCACGGTGCCGCCCGTGGGCAGGAAGCCGCGTGCGGGGTCCTCGGCGTACACCCGGGCCTCGGCCGCGTGGCCGCGCAGGCGCACGCCGTCCTGGGTGAAGGGCAGCGGCTCGCCGGCGGCCACCCGGAGCTGCAGCTCGACCAGGTCCAGGCCGGTGACCAGCTCGGTGACCGGATGCTCGACCTGCAGGCGGGTGTTCATCTCCATGAAGAAGTACTCGTCCGGCCGGTCGGCGGAGACGATGTACTCCACCGTGCCCGCCCCGACGTAGCCGACCGCCCGCGCGGCGTCGATGGCGCTGGCGCCCATCCGGGCCCGCTGCTCCTCGGTCAGCAGCGGCGACGGCGCCTCTTCGATGATCTTCTGGTGGCGCCGCTGGAGGCTGCACTCGCGCTCGCCCAGATGGACGACGGCGCCGTGGGCGTCGGCGAAGACCTGGATCTCGATGTGCCGGGGGTTCTCCACGAACCGCTCGACCAGCAGGGTATCGTCACCGAACGCGCCCAGGGCCTCCCTGCGGGCCGAGCCGATCGCGGCGGGCACCTCCTCCGGCGACCGGACCAGGCGCATGCCCTTCCCGCCGCCGCCGGCCGAGGGCTTGAGCAGCACCGGCAGCCCGATCCGCGCCACCGCCTCCGCCAGCCGGGCGTCGGACAGGCCCGCCTCGTCGCTGCCGGGGACCACCGGCACGCCGGCGGCGGTGACGGTCAGCTTGGCGCGGATCTTGTCGCCCATCGCCTCGATCGCCTCGGGCGGCGGCCCGACGAAGACCAGCCCGGCGGCGGCACAGGCACGGGCGAAACCGGCGTTCTCGGCCAGGAAGCCGTACCCCGGGTGCACCGCCTCGGCGCCCGACGCGCGAGCCGCGCCGATGACGGCCTCGGCGTCGAGGTAGCCGGGGATCAGCACGGCCTCGTCGGCCTCCCGGACGTGCCGGGCCCCGGCGTCGGCCGGGCTGTGCACGGCGACGGAGCGGACGCCGAGGTCGCGGAGCGTACGGATGATCCGTACGGCGATCTCGCCCCGGTTGGCGATGAGGACTGCGGAGAACATGGGGCTCACATCCGGAAGACGCCGTAGCCGACCGGCTCCAGCGGGGCGTTGGCGGCGGCCGACAGCGCGAGGCCGAGCACCCGGCGGGTGTCGAGGGGATCGATGACGCCGTCGTCCCAGAGCCGGGCGGTGGCGTAGTAGGGGTTGCCCTGGTGCTCGTACTGCGCGCGGATGACCTCGGGGTCGGTGTTGCCCACCGAGGCGAGCACCGAGGCGGCCTGCTCGCCGCCCATGACCGAGATCCGCGCGCCCGGCCACATCCACAGGAACCGGGGGGAGTAGGCCCGGCCGCACATGGCGTAGTTGCCGGCGCCGAAGGAACCGCCGATGACCACGGTGAACTTCGGCACCCGGGCGCAGGCGACCGCGGTGACCATCTTGGCGCCGTGCTTGGCGATGCCGCCGGCCTCGTACTCGCGGCCCACCATGAAGCCGCTGATGTTCTGCAGGAACACCAGCGGGATCGACCGCCGGTCGCACAGCTCGATGAAGTGCGCGCCCTTGAGCGCGGACTCGGAGAACAGGATCCCGTTGTTGGCGATGATGCCCACGGGATGGCCGTGCAGGTGCGCGAAGCCGGTGACCAGGGTGGGGCCGTACTCGGCCTTGAACTCCTGGAACCGGCTGCCGTCGACGATCCGGGCGATGACCTCGCGCACGTCGTAGGGCGTGCGCGGGTCCGGCGGCACGACCCCGTACAGCTCGGCGGGGTCGGCCGCGGGCTCCCGCACCTCCGCGACGTCCCAGGGCCGGGGGGCGCGCGGGCCGAGGGTGGCGACGATGCCCCGGACGATCCGCAGGGCGTGCGCGTCGTCGTCGGCGAGATGGTCGGTGACCCCGGAGACGCGCGAGTGCAGCTCGCCGCCGCCCAGCTCCTCCGCGGTGACGATCTCGCCGGTGGCCGCCTTCACCAGCGGCGGGCCGCCCAGGAAGATCGTGCCCTGGTTGCGGACGATGACGGCCTCGTCGCTCATGGCCGGGACGTACGCGCCGCCCGCCGTGCAGGAGCCGAGCACCGCCGCGATCTGCGGGATGCCGCGCGCCGACATGGTCGCCTGGTTGTAGAAGATCCGGCCGAAGTGCTCGCGGTCCGGGAACACCTCGTCCTGCCTGGGCAGGAAGGCGCCGCCGGAGTCGACCAGGTAGACGCACGGCAGGTTGTTGTGCAGCGCGACCTCCTGCGCCCGCAGGTGCTTCTTCACCGTGACCGGGTAGTAGGTGCCGCCCTTGACCGTGGCGTCGTTGGCGACGATCACGCATTCGCGGCCGGACACCCGGCCGATCCCGGTGATGATCCCGGCGCCGGGGGCGTCGCCGTCGTACATGCCGTACGCCGCCAGCGCGGACAGCTCCAGGAACGGCGAGCCGGGGTCGAGCAGCCCGTCCACCCGGTCCCGGGGCAGCAGCTTGCCGCGTGCGACGTGCTTGTCGCGGGCGCGCTCCGGGCCGCCCCGGCGGGCGTCCGCCAGCCGGTCCCGCAGCTGCGCGGCCAGCGCGTGGTTGGCCTCGGCGTTGCGCTTGTAGGCCTCGCCGGTGGGGTCCGCGGTGGTCCCCAGCACAGGTGAGCTCATGCCACCCCTCGTCAGTTAACGATCGTTAACTCCACCGATGTTAATCAACGTTAACACCGCTCGTCTAGACTCCGTACATGACCGAGCCGGCCCCGTCCTACACCTCACCGCGCCGTACGGAGATCCTGGCCGCTGCGGCGGAGCTGTTCGCCCGGCGGGGATACCACGGTGTCTCCATCGGCGAGCTCGGCCGGGCGGTCGGGCTCACCGGGCCGGCGCTGTACCGGCACTTCCGGGGCAAGGACGCGGTGCTGGCCGACATGCTGCTCGACATCAGCGAGCGGCTGCTGACCGAGGGATCACGGCGCGCCGCGGCGGCCCCCGGGCCGGCCCAGGCACTGGAGGCGCTGCTGCGCTGGCACGTGGCCTTCGCGCTGGACAACCCCGCGCTCATCACCGTCCACGAACGCGAGCTGGACAACGTGCCGGAGCCGCAGCGCCGCGAGATCCGCCGCATGCAGCGGGCCTACGTGGAGGAGTGGGTCCGCGTGCTGCGCCACCTTGATGGGGCGCTGGCCGACGACCGGGCCCGGGCGGCCGTGCACGCCACCTTCGGGCTGCTCAACTCGACCCCGCACAGCGCCGGCGGGCTCGACCGGGACGCCATGGCCGCGCTCCTGCACGCCATGGCCGCCAAGGCGCTCACCGCGACCATCGCGGAGGCCTGACCCGCCGTCCTGCCGGCGGACTCTTGGCGGCGGGCCGGCTCAGGTCTGCGGCCAGGTGACCGGCAGCCGCTTCGGTCCCTGGACCATGCCGCCCTTCGCCCAGGGGACGTCGTCCGGGGGCACGGCGAGCGCCAGCCCGGGCAGTTCGCGGGTGAGCACGCGCAGGGCGACCTCCACCTCCAGGCGGGCTAGGCCGGCGCCGATGCAGAAGTGCGGGCCGTGCCCGAAGGTCAGATGCGCGCCGTCGTCGCGGTGCAGGTCGAAGCGGTCGGGCTCGGGGAACGGCTCCGGATCCCGGTTGGCGATGGCCAGCAACGGAAGGACCGTCTCGCCCCGGCGGATCGTCCCGGACGGCAGCTCGACGTCCTCGGTGGCCATCCGCGGCAGCCCGTAGCCGGCCGGAGTGTCGTGCCGCAGGATCTCCTCGATCGCGGCCGGGAGCAGCGAGGTGTCCCGGGCCAGCGAGCCGTAGTGGCCCTCGGCGAGCATCGTGAAGACCCCGCACCCGATGAGGTTGGCCGTCGTCTCGTGGCCCGCGTTGATCAGATTGACGGTCAGGCTCACCAGCTCCCGCTCGGTGAGCACGTCCGAGCCGTCGCGGCTCTCCAGCAGGGCGTCGATGAGCGCGTCGCCCGGGGTCTTCCGCCGCTCGGCGAGCAGTTCCTCGACGTACGCGCGGAATTCACGCCGGGCGGTGACCCGCTGGCCGGCGTCCGCCGTGGAGACGGTCAGCGCCGCGCTGGACCAGGCACGGAAGCGGCCCCGGTCCTCGTGCGGCACCCCGAGCAGCTCGCAGATGATCCGGATCGGCAGCGGGAACGCGAAGGCGGTGACCAGGTCGGCCGGTGCGCCGCCGGTCACCATCTCGCCGAGGAGCTGCTCGGTGACCTCGGTGATCCGGGGCCGCCATCCGGCGATCCGGCGGGGGGAGAAGGCCCCGGCGACGATGCGGCGCAGCCGGGTGTGGCGCGGCGGGTCCATGTTGAGCAGCGAGTCCCGGTCGTCGCTGATGTCGTTCCCGCGGACTATCCGGGGCCCGTCTGCGGCCCGGTGCAGTTCCCGGGTGAAGCGGGGGTCCGACATGACCTGCCGTACGTCGGCGTACCGCGTGGCGGCCCGCATGGTGTCGCCGCTCGGCAGGGTGATCGGCGGCAGGGCCTCGTCCACGCTCACCAGGACTCCTTGTTGGTCGGGACTCGCTCGTCAGGACTCCTTGCGGCCCACACCGCACAGGAAGTATCCGCTCGCCGTCACCGGGGCGGGAGCGCTCGTGTCGTCGGGCCGCCACCGGTCCAGCGAGACCAGGCCCGGTTCCAGGAGGCCGAACCCGTCGAAGAAGCCGAGGATCTCCTCCGGCGTGCGGTGCGTCAGGGCGGTGCTGGCCTTCCGGTACACCGTCGAGGAGTTCGCGGTGACCTCGTCGTCGCCGGTGATGTGCGAGATCACCACATGGCTCCCCGGCGGCAGGCTCTTGCGGAGGTCGGTCATGACCCGGTACGGCTCGTCGTCGGCGTCCAGGCAGTGCAGCACCGCGACCAGCAGCAGCCCGACCGGTTCGCCGGGCCGGATGAGCTCGCGGATCTTCGGGTCGTCGAGCAGCCCGGCGGACTCACGCAGATCCCGCTCCAGGACCACCGTGCTCTGGTCGACGCCGAGCAGCGCGCGGCCGTGGGTGACGACCACCGGGTCGTTGTCCAGGTAGACCACCCGGGCGCCCGGGAGGATCTGCCGGGCGACCTCGTGGACGTTGCCCTGGGTGGGCAGGCCCGCGCCGATGTCGAGGAACTGGGTGATCCCGATCCCGGCCAGATACCGCACCGCACGGGCCATGAAGCCGCGGTTCTGCCTGGCCAGCCGGGGGGCGAACGGTGCCACTTCCAGGACCTTCGCGGCGGCCTCCCGATCCGCCGCGAAGTTGTCCTTCCCGCCCAGGTAGTAGTCGTACATGCGGGCCACGTTGGGAACCGTCACGTCGATCCGGGGTCGGTTGCTCTCTGCCATGATGCCGATCTCTCGCGTGATGCCTCGTCAATGATCGCTCACTGAGGGAGGACCGACCAGCGGATTGAAGGATATTTCCCTCTCATATCCCGATTAGGTAAGTGGCCCGACGGGGCGAGGCGGACGCCGCATCCCTAACCCCACCGCTGGAGCTCCGACCGGAGCCATGTGAGCGTCACCTCGCGGCCCACCCATTCGGGCGGGGACGTCGGCAGGTTCCCGGGCGTCTCGCCGGTGACGAGGAGCCGCCGGCCTTCCTTCTTCGCCCAGACGGTGCGCGTCCCGGCGCGGGGCCCGACCGGGAAGCGCACGATCCCCTGGTCGGCGAGAAGGTGGTCGAGGCCGTCCAGGAAGTACGGCTGGGCGTCCAGGGCGGCGGCGTCCGGCAAGGGGGTGTAGCCCTCGAAGTCGACCAGCAGGAAGTTGCCCGGCAGGAAGGCGGCGTGGACGGGGTCGTGGCCGAACAGGCCGAGGACGCTCGGCCCGAGCTGGATGTCCGGGGCAAGGGTGTAGACACCGGTCCCGTGGATCGGGTGTGCCCCGTTGAGGATCTTCCACTGCTTCGTGGGCGTGTTCCCGCATCCGATGAGCAGCTTCTTCACGCCCGGGTCCCGGGTGTAGCGGAGCGGGATTCCCGCGACCTCCTGCCACACGCGCGTCACGTACGAAGGAGGCACGTCGATCTTCATCCCCGCCCAGTCGCCCGGCCGCAGGGTCCGTACGGTCACCGCGTCGGAGGCGAGGAAGGACAGCGCGGGATGCCTCTTGACGAGCAGGGGGAACAGCCTCCCGACCTCTCTCTGGATGTCGAACTGAAGGTCGGCGGGGAGAAACCGGATGAGATCGCGCTGCCTCGGGAAATCCACGGAGAACTTGGCGGGATCGGTGGGGGACACGCGTTCTATCGTCCCGGTCCGGCCGAAGAACAGCAGGCGGGCGTTGACGGCCCGTACCCGGTCGCCGATCCGGAACGCACGCGGGCCGTCTCCGGTGACCTCTGCCGGAGGTTGCGCCTCGCCCTGGCCGGGCACGTCTGAAGCCGTGCCCGGTGGCTCCTCGCGCTCGGCCTTGCCGGAGGGATCGGAGGGCACGCGAAACATGGTGATTCTCCGCTCGTGTCGTGTCCCGCACGGAAGACGCGGTGGGTCACACACTGAAGAAAGAGGATCAATCGTGCATCGGGGGAAATACGGACTTCGTCCCGGCCTCTCGCCGGGCGGTACGACGGATCACCCCGCGGGTGCGGCCCTTCCGGCGGGACTCCGCCGGGGCGTGCCGCCACCTTCCGCACCAGGGACACGGCACCCCCGGGATGGCGGCGAGACCGCCGTACCCCATGATGTGGTCGACACGACGTGAGAGCGGGGGACGGCGATGACCAAGACGGGGAACCTCGGCCCGGAGCTGTACGACTATCTGCTGGCCCACAGCGTCCGGCCCGACGAGGTGCAACAGGAGCTCATCGAGGTGACCGCCGCGCTGGGCGGGGCGTCCTCGATGCAGATCTCCCCGGACCAGGGCGCCTTCATGATGCTGCTGGCCAAGGTGCTGGGCGCGCGGAACGTGATCGAGGTCGGCACGTTCACCGGCTACTCCTCGATCTGCCTGGCCCGCGGGCTCGCCGAGGGAGGCCGGCTGATCTGCTGTGACGTGAGCGAGGAGTGGACCGGCATCGCCCGGGAGCACTGGCGCAAGGCCGGGGTGGAGGATCTGATCGACCTGCGGATCGGGCCGGCGCTGGACACGCTGCGGAGCCTGCCGGCCGATCCGGTGGTCGACCTGTCCTTCATCGACGCCGACAAGCCGGGCTACATCGGGTACTGGGAGGAACTGGTGCCCAGGACCCGACCCGGCGGGGTGATCCTGGTCGACAACGTCTTCATGAGCGGCCGGGTGATCACCTCCGACCCCGATGAGTCCGGAGCGGCGATCCGCGCGTTCAACGACCACGCGGCGGCCGACGAACGCGTGGAACTGGTGATGCTGCCGATCGCCGACGGGCTCACCTTCGCCCGCAAACGCTGACGTTCGCCACCGGGGCGGGGCTCCTCGGGCGCGCCCCCGGTGATCCCCGGAGTCGCCTGCGAACGTGATCCGCCGAGCCTAGGATGTCCACGTTCGCCCGGCGGATCCGGCCGCCGGGCGGCGAGACAGAGGTGGTACCGCCATGGACACACCCGCGATCCTCATGCTGATCCTGGGCATCGTGGTCGGTGCCGCCGGTGGCTTCGGCGCCTCCCGGCTGCGTACCGGCAATGCCGCGTCGGCTCCCGCCGCCGGGCGGGCATCGGACGCCACGGCCCGGCCGGTGGAACCGGACGAACCCGTGGAACCCGTGGAGTCCGAGGGTGACGAGGCCACCGGGTTCAAGGATCCGGCGGGGTTCGAGATCGCGGCGCAGCGCCGGGACCTGATCGACGCCTCCATCGCGATCGCCGACGCCGTCCGGGACCGTGACGAGACCCTGTGGCGGCAGGTGACGGACGCGCTGGCCGCCGCCGGGGTCACCACGGTGGCGCCGGACGGAGAGCCGTTCGACCCCGAGCGGCACGTCCCGGTGCTCGCCGAGCCCACCGAGGACGCCAAGCTGCACCAGACCGTCGCGGCCACCGGCACGGTCGGGTACCTCGACGGGAAGACCTGGCTGCGCCGCCCGGAGGTCTCCGTCTACGAGCAGGACGCCCAGGCCTGACCCGGCTCCGCCGACTCCGGGGCGGATCGTCCCGGGGCGCGGGGCCCGCCGTGTCCAGTACGGCGATAGCGTGGCGGTGATGCCAGCCGCCGATGCCGGAGGTCGTCCGTGTCCGAAGCCACCGTCCAGGAGCACGACCCCGTCCAGATCGTCCGGGCGTTCCTCACCGCGCTGGAGGAACTGGACATCGACCGGGCGCTCACCCTGGTCGCGCCGGAGATCGTCTATCAGAACGTCCCGTTGCCTCCGGCCCGCGGCCTGCGCGCCTTCGAGAAGCAGCTACGGGTGATGGCCAAGTACAGCACCGGCTTCGAGGCGCGCATCCACCACATCGCCGCGGACGGTCCCGTGGTGCTCACCGAGCGCACCGACGTGCTGCAGGCCGGTGGCTGGCGGGCCTCCTTCTGGGTCTGCGGCACCTTCGAGGTCCGCGCCGGCCGCATCGTGCTGTGGCGCGACTACTTCGACTGGACGACCTTCCTCATCGCCGGCCTGCGCGGTGTCCCCGGCGCGGTCGCCGCGGCCATCGCCCGGCGCCGCGCCCGCGCGATCCGCTCCGGCCGTTAGGCCCTGTCCGGCGGTCACCCCGATCCGCCGGACAGCACCTCGGCCGGGCGCCACGATCAGCGGCCGTCGCCGCCGCCCCGGTGCTCTGGGCGTACTCCCGGCCGTCGCCGCCGCGGCCTGGGTCGTGCTCCCGCTAGGCGATGACGCAGCAGGAATCGCCGCACTTGATCTTCGGCCAGCAGCGGGCCTGCGGCGCGGCCGGGGCGGCCGTTACCGGGCCGGCCTGGTCACGGGCCGCGGTGCCGGTGGACGCCGAAACTCCGGCCGGCGCCAGCGCGGCGAGGAAGGCCGTCAGCGCGATCACGGGCAGGGTCCGGGTCCGTACCGCTGTGCCGAGGACGTGTCTGGAAGTCATGGGTGCCCTCCTGGGCGTCGAGTGGACAACGCTTCCACTCGAAGGGCGTTCCATCCCGTTCCATCCCGGCCGCCGCGGGTTGGCGCGAGGGGGTTCCCGCGACCGGGAGGAGCCTGCCGTCGGCGGTCTGCCCGGGCGGCCGGGCCGGGGCGCGAACACCGGCGGGCGCGCCGACGGTCAGCCGCGGCCGGTGTCGATGACGCAGAAGCGGTTGCCGTCCGGGTCGGCGAGGACCACGAAGTCCGGATCCTCCGGATAAAGGTCCCAGTCGACACGGCTGGCACCGAGGGAGATCAGTCGCTCCACCTCGGCGGCCTGGTCGGCGGCGTCACCGGCGTACAGATCCAGGTGGACGCGCGGGTACTCCTGCACGGGCGTCTCGCTGACATCCAGCGCCAGCTGCACACCCGAGCCGACGGCCGGCATCAGCACGGTCCAGTCGTCCTTGACCTCGTCGTCCCGCGGCACGTAGCCCAGCGCCTCGCTCCAGAAGTCCGCCGCCCGCCGCACGTCCTCGACACCCAGCACGATGGTTCCGATGCTCAACATGCGCCGATTCTGGCAGACGCCCGGCGGACCGGCCCCGGCTCAGGGCTGCTTGATCGCGGCGGTGAACGAACGCCAGGTCGCGTGGCTGAAGACGAGCGCCGGACCGCCGGGGTTCTTGCTGTCGCGCACGGCGACCACCCCCGGCAACGGCGCGACCTCGACGCAGTCACCACCAGTGGGCCCGCTACGGCTGCTCTTGCGCCATGCGGCCACCTCGACGCAGTCACTGCCGTCTGGCCCGCTGTGACTGCTCTTGCGCCACGCGGCCACCTCAACGCACTGACCGCCATCAGGGCCGCTGCGCCTGCTCTTGCGCCAGAGGGCGCCGCTCAGGTCCATCGATCGTCCGCCGTTCGTCTGATGAGCTCCAGCGAATCGCGCTGGGGGAGTGCGTACGTCTGCAGAGACTCCCACAGGTCCGTGAGGGCCTCAAGGTCCTCAGGTTTGCGGACGATCTGGCCCTGTGCGGCCGTTTCCAAATACGCGACCTCTCCCGACCCGGCTCCCATCGATGCGGTGACGAAAGACCCCTTGACGCCGGGATGCGTACCGTACGGGATCACCTGGACGGTGATGCGGGGGTTCGCCGTGACCTCGATGAGCGACGTCAATTGCTCGTACATGGTCGCCGCGTCGCCGACCGGCCGGTGCAGAACCGCCTCGTCGAAGATGCACCGGAGCTTGGGCGGTGGTGGGCTCTCCCGAACGAGAATGTCCTGCCGTTCGAGGCGTGCCGCGACTGCGTCCTCGTCCCGCAGCAGTGCTGTGGCGTACGCCTTGGTCTGGAGCAATCCGTCGATGACCGACAGTTGGAACGCTCGCAGCACGATCGCCTTGGCCTCGATCCTGGGCCATTCGCCGAACCAGGCGGGGAACCGGTCGCCCTTGCGCCAGTCGAGCTGCCGCAGCAGCGCGCCGCCGGTGCCGAGCACCTCGTCGCAGGCCGCCGCGAAGTCGGTCCCGGCCGGGACCTGGCCGGTCTCGATGCCGCTGATGAGCGACTCGCTGAAGCGGATCCGCACGGCGAGCTGCGCCTGGGTGAGCCCGGCGGTCTGCCGGTGGTGGCGCAGCTCCCGTCCCCAGATCGCCTGCGGGCTGTAGAGGTCCATGACGCCTCCTTGATCGTGCGGCTGTGCTGCGGTTGTCGTCGGGGGGAGATGTCCGGGTTCAACGGCCATCGATGCCGCCGCACCGCCTTCAGCATTACTGGAACGGTGACGGTTCGCCTACTCAAAGTAATGTTCACGGATCAACCTGGGGGTCCGATCCGGCAGATGAAGGCCCCGAAGGTGGCGACATGGCACAGCCCGCTCCGAGCTCCGTGCTCCCGATCCGTACCGGCTCCTCCGGGGTGGTGATCAAGGACGTACGGCTGCGCAACGCGGCCGAGGCCGCCGCCCACGCGCGCCGGGAGGTGGTGCTGTGCGCGCGGCACTGGGGCATGGCCGGCGACGTCGCCGAACGGCTAGAGACCTGCGCCTCGGAGATCGTCACCAACGCCTACCAGCATGCGCGCGGCCTGCCCGGCTCGACCGTCCGGCTGCTGCTGATCCGCCACCCCGGGTGGCTGCGCCTGGAGGTCCACGACCGGAGCGACCGGTTGCCGCGCGAACGGCGACCGGCGCCCACCGACCCGTCCGGCCGCGGCCTGACGATCATCGGCTACCTGGCCGGCAGGCACGGCACCGACCTGACCCCGACCGGCAAGTCGGTCTGGGCGGAGTTCGACGTCGACTCCGGCGGGGACGTCACCTGACCAGCGCCACGTGGCCCAGACCGCCGCCGCCAACGGCACGGCTACGGCAAGGCCGCGACCGGCGCCCTCGTACCCGGCCCCGGGGACCTCACCGCGTTGCTTTGCCGTGACCACCGATACGCGGCCTCGGTCACTTGGGCGGCAGGCCGCAGAGGGGCCGCGTCGGGGTGGTCAGGGCAAAGCAACGTGGGCGGCAGGCCGCATAGGGGCCGCGTCGGGGTGGTCAGGGCAAAGCAACGGGAACACAGCACCACCCCGCCCGCTCCGAAAGGAGACGAATATCCACTATGTCGGGGCCTTGGAACCTGACCCGGTCGCGTCCTTTCCCGGCGGATGCCGTTCGGAGGTGAATGTGATCCTTTCTTGGTAAATTCGGTGGCGTGGACGGCGAATCGGGTCAGCCTCTCGACTGGTGGTGGAAGAAACCGCACGAGTGCCTCGCACGCTGGAACCTGCGCGACACCCGGGCGCTGAGCGCGGGGCAGATCTCGGTGGGCACGTTCACCGAGGGCGGCTGGTACGTCGACCACGGCGGGTTCGGATGCCGGCGTTTCCCTGACAAGAACACCGCCTGGCGTGCCGTCCGCCGTCTGATGACCCTGCACGAAGGCCGCTGGGAGCAGGCCGCCGGCGATTCCGAACGAAAGTCACCGTTCCTGTTCGACGGCGGCCGCATCGTCTACTCCGACGGCGGCGGCGACATGTACAGCCATTGGGGAAGGCTCCAAGAGGAAAGGTGGGCCCGCTACTCGGCGGCCATCGAAGGGGGCACCCGGCTGCGCCACTCCGAGGAGCACCCCGCCATGGGCGGCTACGTCACCCTCGCGGAATACCGCGACCCCTACGACGGCTCGGTGCGCTTCGTCGTCGACGACCAGGGCAACGGAATTCCCAACGTCGTCGACTATCCGTACCGCAAGAAGGCCGACCGCGAATACGTCAGCGCCGTCTGGGCCCACGCCGGCCGCCGTTTCCCGTACGTCTCCTCCGACGTCCCCAAGGTCCCCGCCGACGCGCACCCCGAGCCCCTCCGTTACGGCGAGGGCGGCTCGATCATCCTGGACGACTCGCAGATGGCCCAGTACGAAGGCTCCCGCCGGTCCCGCCCCGGCCGTTAGCGCCCGGCCCGACGGGCGCCTGGACGACGGCGCTCAGTGGCCGATCTGGATGTTCGGCCGGTACCGGGAGACCACGGCCTGGATCTCGTCCCAGGGCAGGCCGCGCAGACCGAGGGGGAACAGCGGCCTGGCCCTGGCGGGATCCTGCGTGAGGCCCTGGCCCCAGATGGCGAGGTAGAGACGCGGCCGGTCGGCGCCCGGAGCCGTGAGCGGGACCGGCCCGATCTTGGTGATCTGGTCCCACGGGAACGGGCCGAGGTCCCGTTGCCAGGGGCGGGCGAGCTGCACCCGGATGCCGGTGGCGCTCGTACACCAGCAACCCGAGCCCTGCCTGGAGGGCGACGGCCAGCAGGACGAGCCCGACGACGAGGGCCACGCAGGCGCCGGCGGTCCACGCACCGGAGGGCGTCTGGAAGCGCCTGGACCTCGACGGCGAACCGCCGCCGGAACTCGGCATCCCGGGCCGTGGATCATCATCGGACATCCGCCGGTCCCACGCGACCCGGGCCCAGGGCGGCCCGGGGAGACCCGGCGCGGGAGGGCGCTGCCCGGCGGCGTCCCGGACCCGGTGCGCGCGGCCGGCAGCGCTCCGCGAGGATGGTCCCCGGCGGTGACACGGCAGGAGTGAGGCGAAGATGGGCACCGGGGGACTGTCGGCGGCGAGGCTCCGCCGCATGCACGAGGTCATGACCGGCCATGTGGAGCGCGGTGACGTGCCCGGGTACGTGACCCTGCTCTGCCGGAGGGGCGAGGTGCACGTCGACCTGGCGGGCACGAAGACGGTGGGCGGCCACGACCCGGTCCAGCGCGACACGATCTTCCGCATCACGTCGATGACCAAGCCGGTCACGGCCGTGGCGACCATGATTCTGGTGGAGGAGTGCGCGCTGCGGCTGGACGAGCCGGTCGACCGGCTGCTGCCCGAACTGGCCGGCCGCACGGTGCTGCGGCGGATCGACGGGCCGCTCGACGACACCGTGCCCGCGCGCCGGCCGATCACCGTCCGCGACCTGCTGACCTTCCGTATGGGCTTCGGCATGGTCCTGGAGCCGCCGGACGGCCCGTCTCCGATCCTGCGGGCCGTGCAGGAGCGGCAGATCATGGCCGTGGGGCCGCCGACGCCGCCGATCCCGCACCCGCCGGACGAGTGGATCCGCCGGCTCGGCACGCTGCCGCTGATGTACCAGCCGGGTGAGCGGTGGCTCTACAACACCGGGTCGTACGTGCTGGGGGTGCTGATCGCGCGTGCCTCGGGACGGCCGCTGGAGACGTTCCTGCGCGAGCGCGTCTTCGAGCCGCTCGGCATGAAGGACACCGGCTTCAGCGTGCCGCCCGGGAAGATCGACCGGCTCGCGACCTGCTACGGGGTCGATCCGGACACCGGGGCGCTCGTGCTCCTCGACGCCACCGAGGGCGGCCAGTGGAGCCGCCCGCCGGTCTTCCCCGACGCGGGCGCCGGGCTGGTCTCGACCGTCGACGACTACCTGGCCTTCGGCGAGATGATGCTCGGCCAGGGCAGGTACGGCGGCGAGCGGATCCTGTCCCGGCCGTCGGTGCAGGCCATGACGACCGACCAGCTCACCCCTGGGCAGAAGGCGGTGTCCGGTTTCTTCCCCGGCTACTTCGACAACCGCGGCTGGGGGTTCGGCGTGTCCATGGTCACCCGCCGCGACGACGTGGCGGCGGTGCCGGGACGGTACGGCTGGGACGGCGGCTACGGCACGTCCTGGGCGACCGACCCCGAAGAGGACCTGGTGGCGATCTTCATGACGCAGCGCGCGGGCTTCCCGGCCCTCTCACCGGCCCACCTCGACTTCTGGACGCTGGCCTACCAGGCCATCGACGACTGACAAGGGCCACCATCGCCGCGGAGAGGCCCCGCCGGCGCCATGAGCGGAACGGCGACCTCACGCTCCGGCCGCCGCGCGGGCGTGGGCACCGAGGACGTGGGCCAGGAGCGCGGGCGTGCGGGTGCCGTCACCGGCGTCGGGGAGCACCTCCGGGGTGACCGTCCAGTCGGAGCCGACCCACGGGTCAGCGATGGTCCCCTCGCTGGACGGAAGGTTGTGGCACGACTGCCGGAGCCGCATCGTCCGGACCGACTCGGCCGCGGCCGAGCCGGTCTCCACCAGGACGACCGGCACGCCGACCAGCGGGCCGTCCTCGACGAGCCGCAGCAGCCGGTCGGCGTCGCCGGAGTCCGACAGCGCGGCCCCCGCGTCGAAGACCACCACCAGCCGCACCGGCGGGCCGCCCGCCAGCGGCCCGGGCAGCTCGGTGTCGTCCGCGCCGACCCGTCGCAGGTCGACCAGGTCGAGCAGGCGGCCGAGCCGGTCGGTGGCGGCCGGGCCCGTGGAGACGCCACCGCCCAGCAGACGGCTCACCACCGCCGGGGCGAGCCCGTTCAGCCAGCCGGCCCCCGAAAGGCCCGTCGCGTCGATCACCTCCACGCCGGTCGTGCCGGGCGGCACGGCGGCGAGGAAACGGGTGACCAGCGACCACGTGAACGCCGTGGAGTCACCGGGCAGCACGCCCTGGGAGATCCACACCGCACGCCGCCACGGCAGCCGCAGGACGAGCGGCACCCGCAGCCCGGGGGCCTCGTCGGTGGTGAGGTGACCGAGCAGGACGCCTTCGGCCGGATCCGGGCGCGGCCGCCAGGTGAGCCAGCCGGCACTCGCGAACGGGGCGATCTCGGGGCTCGCGTGCGGCTCGGCCCCGGCGAGCTCCGCGCGGAGATGCTCGACGTCACCGTTCAGGCGGGCACCCGCCGCGTCCAGGAGCTGCTGGTAGCGACCGGGGGAGGCCCGGCCGGCGATCTCGTCGCCGCGGATCGTCAGCGCGTGCCGGCTCGCGGCCCGGAACGCGGCCAGCGACCGGCTGGCGTCCTCCCAGACCAGCCAGACCCGCTCGGCGTACCCGACCTCGTGCGAGGAGGGAGTGGGGGAGGGGACCGGGGAGGGCGCGGCCGGGCCGGGTGGCACGTTCCCGGGCGCGGGCCCGGCCGGTGCTGCCTCGGACCGCGCCGTCGGCGGGACGCCGGCCGCGGGGCCGAGCGGTGGGCCGGACGGCGGCGCGGCCGTGGCCGGCTCGCCCGAGTCGTCCACCTCGACACCGTGGGCGGTGACCAGCTCGGCCAGCCCTCCGGCGTACCCCTGGCCGACCGCGCGGACCTTCCAGCCGCCGCCCCGCCGGTAGAGCTCCAGCCCGATGATCGCCTTCTCCGGGCCGAGCCCGTCGGCGCTGAACGTCGCGAGGGCCTCGCCGCCGGCGGCGGTGAGCCGCAGCCGTGGCGCGGGGACCGCGCCGAAGGAGGTCGCGCCGGTGAGGCTCACCGCGACCAGCACCGCCTGGACGCCGGCGGGAACCGCCGTGAGGTCGACCTCGATCCGCTGCTCGCCGCCGGAGTCCGACCAGCGCACCCCGGCGGCCTCGGGCTCGTTGTAGAACACCAGGTCGGCGTCCGACCGCACGCGCAGGTCGGTGCCGACCAGCAGGGCGCTGACGTCCACCGGTACCGCGCAGGAGACGGTGGCGACGACGCGCGCGGCATCGAGCGGCGTGTTCGCACCGCGGATCAGATCGGCCATCGAGGTCAGGCGTTCGCCGCGATCACCGGCAGCATGTCCTGGATGGTACGGCCGTGGCCGGGTTCCCCGATCGCGTTCATCTTCCAGATGTCGCCGTGCCGGTAGATGCGGGCCATGACCATGGCGGTGTGGCTGCCGCCACCCGACAGCTGGTACCTGGCCAGTTCGGTGCCGTTGCTCTCGTCCACCAGCCGGCAGAAGGCGTTCTCCACCTCGTCGAAGGTCTGCCCGTTGAACGAGCTGACCGTGAAGACCAGCGAGGTCACGTGGACCGGCAGCCGGTTCAGGTCGACGAGCACCGACTCGTCGTCACCGTCGCCCGCCCCGGTCAGGTTGTCGCCGGTGTGCCGGACCGTGCCGTCGTCGCTGACCAGCTTGCCGAAGAAGACGACGTCGGCGAGGCTCTGGTCGGCGAACAGCACGCAGGAGGCGTCCAGGTCGACGTCGCGCTCCCGGGAGCCGAAGAAGCTCTTCTTCTTGACCGCGTCCCAGCCGAGCCCCATCCGGACGAGCTGCAGCGAACCACTGGACTTCTCCAGTGAGATCCGCTGTCCCTTGACCATCGACACGCCCACTACCGTCGCCTCCTCGTATCGCCTGCGCTTTTTCGTGCACAGTTCGGTTCACCGTACAGAACCGCCCGGCGGTGGTGAGCCTGATGCCGTCAGTCCACCTTCCCGAGCGCCGGTCCCGGCACCCGATCCGCGCACGGCCCCGCCCCGCCGTCCGGGCAGCCCGGGGCCCTCCGCGAGGATGGTGTCCTACCAGGCGATCGACGAGCGACCGGGGTGCCCGGGTGGACCTGCATGTGAACCTCACCGACCGGCGGGATCTGGCCGGCCAGATCTACCGGCAGATCCGCAGCGGAGTCCTCGACGGCCTGCTGCGGCCCGGTGAGACGTTGCCGCCGACCCGGGAGCTGGCCGCCCGGCTGGCGGTCTCGCGCAACACGGTGAGCGCCGCCTACGACCGGCTGACCGCCGAGGGCTTCCTGACCACCCGGGTCGGGGCGGGCACCTTCGTGGCCGCCGGGCTGTTCGCGGGCCCCTCCGCGGAGGGCCGGGCCCGTGCCCGGCGGCCGGCCCGGCCGCCCCGGCCCCGGGCGGTCTGGGGGACCATCCCCGAATCGCCCCTCGCCATGGCCGACGCGCCCGAGTTCGACTTCCGGGCCGGCTCCCCCGACGCGCGCCTGTTCCCGTACCAGGCGTGGCGGCGGCTGCTCACCCGCGAGGTGTCCGCGTCCGCCGTGCCCCCCGGCGCCCACGGGGACCCGGCCGGCCATCCAGCGCTACGCGCCGCGATCGCCCGGCACGTCGGGGTCTCCCGCGCGGTCCCGGCCGGGGCGGACGACGTCATCGTCACCGCCGGCGCCCAGCAGGCGCTCGACCTGGTCGCCAGGGTGCTGCTCGCGCCCGGCGACACCGCGGCGGTGGAGGATCCGGGCTATCCGCCGCCCCGCTGGCTGCTGGCCACCCAGGGGGTACGGGTCGCGGCGGTCCCGGTCGACGCGGAGGGCCTGGTCGTGGACGCCATCCCGGCGGGCGCCCGGATGGTGCACGTCACTCCCTCGCACCAGTTCCCGCTGGGCCTGGCGATGTCCCTGGAACGGCGGATGGCGCTGCTGGCCTGGGCCGAACGGCAGGACGCGGTGATCGTGGAGGACGACTACGACAGCGAGTTCCGCTACGGCGGGCGGCCGATCGAGCCCCTGCACAGCCTCGATCGCGGCGGGCGGGTGGTCTACGTGGGCTCGTTCTCCAAGGTGCTGCTGCCGTCCCTGCGGCTGGGGTTCCTGGTGGCGCCGCCCTCGCTGCGGGAGGCGTTGCGGACGGCCAGGCACATCGCGGACCTGCACGGCCCGCTGGCCGAGCAGGGCGCGCTCGCCGGCCTGATCGACGAAGGGCTGCTGGCCCGGCACATCCGCAGGATGCGGGGCGAGTACCGGCGGCGCCACGAGCACATCGGGAGGGTCCTCGCCCGGGACTTCGCGGAGATCCTGGAGGTCGTGCCCTCGGCGGCCGGACTGCACCTGAGCGCCCTGCTCCCCGAGGGGACCGACGACCGGGCCGTCGTGGCCCGGGCCCGGGAGGCGGGCGTGGGGCTGCTGCCCCTGTCGGACTTCTTCGCAGGCCGGGGCCGGCCGGGGTTGCTCCTCGGCTACGGCGCCATCGCGCCGGGCCGCATCGAAGAGGGACTGGCCCGGCTCCGCAAGGCCCTGTGAAACGGGCGCCGGTCAGGCCCCCGGGTCGTTCTCGACCGGTTCGCCCTTCAGCGTCCGGCAGGCCTCGAGCTGGGCGGAGAACGCGATGCCGAAGAACAGCGCCATCGAGCTGAGCAGCGACCACAGCAGCAGGGCCACCACCCCGGTCAGCGGGCCGTAGGTGCTGCCGAAACTGGACGCGCGCTCCACGTACTGCACCAGCAGCCAGCTGAACAGCAGCCACAGTGCCAGCGCGAGGCCGCCGCCGAAGGCCAGCCAGCTGTAGCCCGGCTGGCGGCGGCGGGGCGCGGACCGGAACAGCACGCTGGCCGACACCAGGGCCATCAGCAGCCCGAGGGGCCACCGGCCGTAGCTCCACAGGGTCGTCGTGATCGACGGCCAGTGGTAGACGCGTGCGCAGGCCTCCCCGAACTCCCGCCCCGCCACCAGGATCACGAAGCCGGCGATCATCGTCGAGCCGGCGGTGACCGCCATCAGCATGGCGCGGCCGTACTTGCGGTGGAAGGGCCGGTCGCGCTCCACGCCGTAGATCCGGTTGGCGGCGCGCTCGATCTGTCCCATCGCCGTGACCAGGGAGGCGAACGCGGTGACGCCACCGAAGACCACGGCGAACCGGCTGCCCTCGCCGACCCGCCGACCGGAGCTGAGCGCGTCCTCCACCAGCTGCCGGCCGGTGCCGGGCGTCAGCCGGAGCATGACCTCCTGCAGGACCTGGGCGAGCTGGCGCTGATGCACCGAGGCGCTGATGCCGACCAGCGCGATCACGCCGGGAATGGTGGTGAGGAAGATCTGGAAGGCCAGCGCCCGGGAGTTGGTGAAACCGTCGCTGTAGCGGAAGCGCAGGAACGCGTCCCGCAGGAGCTGCCCGGCGCCGGTGTGGCGCAGGGTGTGCCAGGCGTCGTCGGCCGATAGCTCCTCACCGCTCATGGTGCGGCTCTGCGGGACCTTCGTCGCGGTGCCCATGCCCCTACCCCCGATCCTGCGGGCCTGCGTGGTCGGCGTCCTGCGAGCCGGCGTCCTGGTCGTCGGCGTCGTGGTCGTCGGCCGGTACCCGCAGCAGCAGCGCGCCGGGCTCCACGCGGACGGTCAGGGAGGCGGCGGCGCCGATCGGCTCACCGTCGCACTCGCGGTCGTAGGGCCGGTCGGTGGTGATCTCGATGTGCTCGCCGCGCAGCCGGACGATCCTGCGGTCCTCGCCGGGGTGCCGGCGCAGGATCCGCACGGCGACCCGCAGCCAGTCGGCCGGCGTGCTGGGGGACAGGATCAGCACGTCCAGCATCCCGTCGTCGGGCACGGCGTCCGGCAGCAGGAGCAGCCCCGCGTGCAGCTCACCGACGTTGCCGACCACGACCATCCGGGCGCGCCGCCGGAGCGGGCGCCCGCCGTCGACCCGCACGGTGACGTGCATCGGCCGCCGCCGCAGCTGACGTACGACCCCGATGGCGTAGGCCGGCCAGCCCAGCCGCTTCTTGGCCGGCTCGGGCGTGTCAGTGATCATGCCTGCGTCGATGCCCATGCCCGCCATGACCGCGAACCGGTGACCGTCGGCGACGCCGAGGTCGATCGCCCGGTCCCGGCCCGACAGCCCGGTCTCGAACGCCTCCTCCAGCCCGGCGGTGAGCCCCAGGTTGCGGGCCAGCAGGTTGCCGGTCCCGGCGCAGAGCACGGCCAGCGGCACTCCCGTGCCGGCGAGCCCCTCGGCGACGGCGCGCACCGTACCGTCGCCGCCGCACGCGTAGACCAGCTGGGCCCCCTCGCTCAGCGCCTGCTCGGCCTGGCCGGTCCCCGGGTCCTCCGGGGTGGTCTCCAGCCAGTGCGGCTCCGGATGACCGGCCGCGGCGAGCGCCTCGATGACCGACTTGCGGTAGCCGTCCAGGTCGTCGACCTTCACGGGGTTGACGATCACCGCGGTACGGATCGGGTTCATCGTGGTCTTCCTGCGAAAGGGACTGACTGGACCTTGGTGAGCAGCGCCCGCGCGCACACCGCGATGCAGACCGCTCCGTTGAGGAACGACGCGGTGACGTCGCTCGGATGGTGCATACCCCGGTAGAGCCGGGCCACCGCCACCGCGAGCGGAATCGCCAGGAACAGCGCCCACCACGCGAGGGTCAGGGACTTGCGCCGGGCGTGCAGTGTGATCACCAGCGCGACCCCGCCGTACAGGGCCAGCGCGGCACCGGTGTGCCCGGAGGGGAAGCTCGAGGTGGGCGGCGAGGCGTCCAGCTTCGGCACGGCCGGGCGGCCCCGGTCGATGGCGAGCGTGGTCAGCAGGAACACCAGGGCCTGCGCCGAGACCGCCGTTACGAGGAACAGCGGCTCCCGGAGGTTGCGCAGCACCAGCCACATGACCAGGGCCGCGATCGCCGTGAGCGCGATGATGGTCGGGGTCTCCGCCAGGTAGGAGAAGACCTTGGAGACCGTGTTCCACGTCGATGTGCGATCCGCGGCGAGGTCCCGGTTGACCTCATCCTCCGCGGTGAAGGGCCACGAGTGGTCGAGCACCTTGGTGATGACCAGGCCCAAGCCGATCAGGACGGCCGTCCAGACCGCGATCGGCAGGAGAATGCGCACCGCTGTGCGCCCGTTCTGTTGAAGCATGCCCGACTGTTACCCCTGTACCAGCGAATATGCCCGTAGCCGTGCTGACCTGCGCGGTGTGATCAGGCCGCGGGCTGGTAGCGCTGCTCCCGGGTCTGCGCGCCCACGTACCGTAGCGTGCTGCGCATCGTCCAGTGGTTGAGCCGGCCGGGCACCACGTGGAAGCCGCGCCGGGTCGCCAGCGCCAAGGCCCGGAACCGCGCCTCGTCGGCGGCGCGCCACGGGATGTCGAACCGCGCGCGGAGCACGCCCGGCATGCAGCCGAAGGTGATGATCCGCAGCGGGCGTTCCAGCATGAGCCGTCCGGCCCGGTCCATCATCGGCGGCCCGACGGGCACCAGCGACAGCGAGGCCGAGCCGTTGCGGGCGATGTCGAGGGCGCGAGCGGCGGCGGGGGTGAGCTCCAGGCCACGGGTGCACACGTGCCAGAACTTGGACTGGAAGGAGCCGTAGTCCGGGGGCACCGGCCGCATGCTCACCCCGTAGCGGGCGTACCAGGTGACCGTCTCCGCGTAGAGCCGCTCATGCTGGTCGGCGGTGAGCTTCTCCGGGTGGAAGAGCTCGGCCGCCTTGAAGATCTCCCAGGTGAAGGTGGCGTGCGCCCACCAGAAGGTCTCGGGCTCCAGCGCGTGGTAGCGCCGCCCGTGCTCGTCGACGCCGCCGATGCGCCGGTGCAGGTCACGGATGCCCAGCCCGCGGCCGTCGCCGTCGGCGGTGAGGATCGTCGCCCAGATCTGCGGTACGGAGCGGTAGATGCGGTCGAACGGGTCGTCGAAGAACGCCGAATGCTCGGCGACGCCAGCGCCGATCCCCGGATGCATGAGCTGCATCAGCCCCGCGGTGGCCCCCGGCATGAGCGAGCGCACGTCGCTCGCGTACTTCCACAGCAGCGAGTCCTTGCCGATCGGAGCAGCGGGCACGACGCCTCCAGTAAGGAATTGCTTACCACGATAGCGGTCGTCCCCCCGCCGTCAAGAGACGTCGCCGCCGGCCCTCGCCACCAGGCGGGGAACGCTGTTCTCGGTACGCTGGCAGCACGTGTTCCCTACGATGACCGGAGCCGATCGTGAGGGAGGAGTCGCACAGCGTGAGCGTCGCCGTGGAGGCACACCTCAACCTGGTGCTGCCGGAGACGCCGTACGCCCTCTGGGCCCGCGGCGAGCTGGACGGCTATCTCGATCTTCCCCATGAGCGCACCCGGATAGAGATCATCGGCAGGGAGATCGTCGTGTCACCGGCACCGGCCTTCGGGCATGGCGGGATCGTCCAGGCGATCTCAGACGGCTTCGCCGAGGCCCGCGCCGGCGCGCCGGGCTTCTCGTGGCGGTGTGTCCAGGCCACCGGTCTGGACCTGGTCGGCATCCAGGACGGCTACATCCCGGATCTCATGGTCCTGGACGCGGAGACGTTCGCGGCCGCGCAGCGCGCCAACGTGCTCTACCTCGTTCCCGACCAGGTGGAACTCGTCCTCGAGGTCACCTCGCCGTCCAACGCCGACAACGACCGGCCGCCGCAGCCGAAGCGTGCCAAGAGCACCAAGTGGAGCGGTTACGCCCAGGCGGAGATCCCGTACTACCTCCTGATCGACCGGGATCCCCGGTGCGCGCGGGCCACCCTCTACTCCATCCCCGAGCAGGGCACCAAGGCCTACCTGCACGAGGACACCTGGGAGTTCGGCGCGACGATCCGGCTCCCGGAGCCGTTCGGGATCGAGCTCACCACCGGCGCGTGGGAGCCGTGGGCCTGAGGCCTGGTCAGGCCAGGCCCACGCGCCCGGCGGCCTCGGCCCAGGCGGTGTCGTCGCCGCGTGGTTCGTAGCGCCGCAGGTGCTGGGTGGCGGCGACCAGGCCGCGCATCTCCGCGAGGTCCTTGACCACTCCGAACGCCCGTGCCTGGACCAGCACGTTGCCCAGGGCCGTCGCCTCGACCGGGCCGGCGACGACCGGCAGGCCGCAGGCGTCGGCGGTGAGCTGGCACAGCAGCGCGTTGCGGGAACCGCCGCCGACCAGGTGGACCACCTCGGGCTCGCGGCCGGACAGCGCCGCGGCCTGCCGGAGGGCCGCCCGGTGGCCGAGGGCCAGGCTGTCGAGGATGCAGCGCACGGTCGCCGCCTCGTCCGCGGGCTCCGGCTGGCCGGTCCGGCGGCAGTACGCGGCGATGCGGGCCGGCATGTCGCCGGGCGGCAGGAACTCCGCGGCGTCCGGGT
The DNA here is from genome assembly GCF_050971785.1 of Actinomadura scrupuli. Classification (NCBI taxonomy): domain Bacteria; kingdom Bacillati; phylum Actinomycetota; class Actinomycetes; order Streptosporangiales; family Thermomonosporaceae; genus Actinomadura; species Actinomadura scrupuli. The sequence goes on from NZ_JBPCCU010000004.1 coordinate 321,142, forward strand.
CCACCAGCGACCGGAACGGGGGCCGCGCCGCGGCCGCGCCGAGCAGGTCCGGCAGCGCGGGGGAGCCCCACACGCGCACGGACTCCTGGAGCAGCCACAGGCCCATGACGTTGCGGAGGTAGCGCGTGGTCCCGTCGACGCCCGCCTCGTTGGTGAAGTTGGCGGCCCGGCTCGCGGCGGTCAGCACCGGTGCGGGCAGCTCCACCCCGACCAGCGACCAGGTGCCGCACGAGATGTAGGCGAACCGGTCACCGGAGGCCGGGACGGCGGCCACCGCGGAGGCGGTGTCGTGCGACGCCACCGCCGTGACGGGCAGGTCGGCGGGCAGCCCGGCCCCGGCGAGCGTCGTGCCGGCCGGGGTGCCGGGCTCGCGCAGCGCCGGGAAGAGCCCGGCGGGGATGCCCAGCCGCTCCATCAGGGCCGCCGACCAGGTACGGGACCGTACGTCGAACAGCGCGGTGGTGGAGGCGTTGGTCAGCTCCGCCCCGGCCGTGCCGGTCAGCCAGTAGGCCAGCAGGTCCGGGATGAGCAGCAGGGTCTCGGCGCGGTCCAGTCCTCCGCCGCGGGCCGCCGCGACCAGCTGGTAGATGGTGTTGAACGGCAGGAACTGCAGGCCGGTCAGCTCGTACAGCTCCTCGTCCGGAAGCCGCCCGCGCAGCTCCCGCATGATCCCCTCGGTGCGGGTGTCGCGGTAGTGCACCGGGTTGCCGAGCAGGGTCCCCGAGGCGTCGAGCAGGCCGTAGTCGACCGCCCAGGAGTCGATCCCCACCGACGTCAGCGGCCCGGCCGCCCGCAGCCCCTCCAGGGCGTTGCGGTAGAGCGCGAGGATGTCCCAGTAGAGGGTGCCCCGCACCTGCACCGGCTGGTTGGCGAAACGGTGCACCTCGGTGAGGTCGAGGTGCCCGTCACCGATCCGGGCGGTCATCACCCGGCCGCTGGAGGCACCCAGGTCCACGGCGGCGAAAACACTCGCGGTCATGTCGAGATGATCACTTCGAGCAGACGGGGGCCGTGCACGCCCTCGACCCGGGACAGTTCGATGTCGCTGGTGGCCGACGGCCCGGAGATGAAGGTCAGCGGCACCGTGGGGGTGAGCCGGGCGAGCGCCTCGGGGACGTCCGGGGCGACCTGGTCCGCGGTGACGACGACGACGTGGTGGTCGGGCACCAGGGTGAGCGCGCGGCGGCCCTGGGCCGGCCCGTGGTCGAGCACGATGGTGCCCGTCTCGGCGATCGCCACCGCGCAGCCGGTGATCACCCCGGTCAGCAGGTCCAGGTCGCCCGCGGCCTCCTCGGCCACCAGCCGGGCCGGATCGACCCCGGTGACCCAGCCGGCGGGCAGCCCGCCGGGCAGCGCGTACGGACCCGTACGCGCCGACAGCGCCGCCGCGACGGCGGCCGGCAGCTCTTCCGGGGTCACCCGGTGCACGATCGCGCGGTAGTCGGCCACCCGCTCGGCGAACAGCTCCAGGACGCCGTCCTCGTGGTGACGGTCCAGGTAGGGCCGCCCGACCGCCGCGTAGGCCGCGGCGACGTCGGCGGCGGGACGGCCGGGGAAGACCGCCTCGATCCGGCCGAGGATCTCCTCGCGTGCGCTCATCCGGCACCTCCGTTGGTCCGTTTCCACCAGGCGCGGAAGGACTCCGCCGGGGGAGCGGCCATGTCGCGCGTGTCGGTCCAGGCCCGCAGCGGCCCGGGCAGCCGGCGGATCCGCCCGCGCCGGGCGACGACGCGGCGGCTCATCGAGCCGGCCCGCTGGGCGAGGGCGAGCCGGGCGGGGGAGCGCAGCGTCCAGCCCGCCACCGCCATCGCGGACCGCTCCAGGGGGTGCTTGTGCGAGGACTCGACGACCTTGGCGCGCAGATGGACCAGCACCTCGGGGATGTCGATGGCGACCGGGCACACCTCGTAGCAGGCACCGCAGAGCGTGGACGCGAAGGGCAGGGAGGCGTCGATGTCCGAGCCGATCCCGCGGATCTGCGGGGACAGGATGGCCCCGATCGGTCCCGGGTAGACCGAGCCGTACGCGTGGCCGCCGGCCCGCGCGTAGACGGGGCAGACGTTGAGGCAGGCCGAGCAGCGGATGCAGCGCAGGGCCTGGCGGCCCACCTCGTCGGCGAGCGTGTCGACGCGCCCGTTGTCGAGCAGCACCAGGTGGAAGTCCCGTGGCCCGTCGCCGGGGGTCACCCCGGTCCACATGGAGGTGTAGGGGTTCATCCGCTCCGCGGTCGAGGACCGCGGCAGCAGCTGGAGGAAGACCTCGAGGTCCTTGAAGGTGGGCAGGAGCTTCTCGATGCCCACCACCGAGATCAGGGTGTCCGGCAGGGTCAGGCACATCCGGCCGTTGCCCTCCGACTCCACCACCACGACCGTGCCGGTCTCGGCGATGGCGAAGTTGCCCCCCGAGACGGCGACCTTGGCGGACAGGAACTTCGCGCGCAGATGACGCCGGGCGGCCTCGGCCAGGTCGGCGGGGGTGTCGGACAGGTCCGCCGGCGCGTCGGCCATCTCGTGCCGGAAGATCTCCCGGATCTCGGCGCGGTTGCGGTGGATGGCCGGCACCAGGATGTGCGACGGCCGGTCGTGCCCGAGCTGCACGATCAGCTCGGCCAGGTCGGTCTCGTAGGCGGTGATGCCGGCCTCGGCCAGCGCCTCGTTGAGACCGATCTCCTGGGTGGCCATCGACTTGACCTTGACGACCTCGGTCTCGCCGGTGGCGCGGACCAGCCCGGTGACGATGCGGTTGGCCTCCTCGGCGTCGCGGGCCCAGTGCACGGTGCCGCCCGCCGCCGTCACCCGCTCCTCCAGCAGGCGCAGGTAGTGGCCCAGATGCTCGAGGGTGTGGTCCTTGATCTGCTTGGCGGACTCGCGCAGCTCGGGCCAGTCGCCGAGCTCTCCGATGGCCTTCGCCCGGCGGTCCCTGATGGTCGAGGTGGCGTGGGCCAGGTTGCGGCGCAGCAGCGTGTCGCCGACGGCCTTCCGCGCCGCCTCTGGGAAGGCGGGCATTCCCACGTAGGTCGGCATGTGCTCACTCATCGGTCCTCGCCAGGATCTCGGCCAGGTGCAGGGTGCCCACCCCGGTGCGCATCCGCGACAGCGTGCCGCCGATGTGCATCAGGCAGGAGTTGTCGGCCGCGCAGAGGATCTCGGCGCGGGTCCGGCGTACGTTGGTCACCTTGTCGGCCGCCATCGCCGCGGAGACCTCGGGGTTCTTCAGGGCGAAGGTGCCGCCGAACCCGCAGCACTCGGCCGCGTCCGGGAGCTCGACCAGGTCGATGCCGCGCACCTCGCGCAGCAGCCGCAGCGGCCGGTCGCCGACCTTGAGCAGCCGCAGCGAATGGCACGTGGGGTGGTAGGTGACCCGGTGCGGGAAGTAGGCGCCCACGTCGGTCACCCCGAGCACGTCCACCAGCAGCTCCGACAGCTCGTGCACCCGGGGCGTCACCCGGGCGGACGCCTCGGCGAGCGCGGTGTCGCCCGCCTCCGCCGCCACCCGCCCGTGCCAGTCCCGGACCATGGCCGCGCACGACGCCGACGGGGTCACCACCACGTCGTACGGCTCGAAGGTCTCGGTGAAGCCGCGCACCAGCGGGACGCACTGCGCGCGGTAGCCGGTGTTGAAGTGCATCTGGCCGCAGCAGGTCTGGCCCATCGGGAAGTCCACCTGGTGCCCGAGCCGGGTCAGCAGCCGGACGATGGCCTTGCCGGTGTCGGGGAACATCGTGTCGTTGACGCAGGTGACGAACAGCGCGATCTTCATGCGGTGGACTCCCGGATCACTAGTTCCGGCTGGAACATCACCTGCTGGTGCGCGTGGCTCAGGGGGTTGTCGCACTCGTCCAGGAGCAGTTCGGTGGCGATGCGGCCGAGCTGGTAGGTCGGCTGCCGGACCGAGCTCAGCGGGACCGCCGCCGCGGCGGTGAACTCGATGTCGTCGTAGCCGATCAGGGCGACCTCGCCGGGCACCGAGACGCCCGCCTGCAGCAGCGCGCGGAGCACGCCCATGGCGAGCAGGTCGTTGGCACAGAAGATCGCGTCGGGCAGTTCCTGCTCGGCGAGCAGCTTCTCGGTGGCCTCCTGGCCGGCGCGCGGCGACATGGCCGGGACGACGACCTCGTGCAGCGCCCCCTCGCCGAGCCCCGCGGCGGTCAGCGCGCGCAGAGCCCCGGCGCGCCGGTCCTCGCACTGGCGGATCGAGAGCGGGCCGCTGATGTAGGCGATCCGCCGGGCCCCGCGCTCCAGCAGGTGCGTGACCGCGAGCTTCCCGCCGGCGACGTCGTCGACGGCCACCGAGCACTGATCCGGCCGGGTCGCGGTGTGGTCCAGCATGACCGTGGCGACCCCCCGCTCGCGCAGCAGGTCGAGGCGCCCGGCCTCGTCGTCCACGGGCGTGACCAGCACCCCGCGGACGCGCTGCTCGGCAAGCATGCGCAGATTGCGCTCCTCTCGGGCGACCGAGGCGCTGGAACTGCACAGGATGACGGCGTAGGCGCGCTCGCTCACCACGTCCTCGACCCCGCGGGCCATGTCGGTGAAGAACGGATTGCCCAGGTCCAGCACCATCAGCCCGATCGTACGTCCCTGGCCGGCGCGCAGCGTCGAGGCCGACCCGTTGCGCACGAAGCCCAGCGTCCGGATGGACTGCTCGACCCTCGTCCGGGTCTCCGGGGCGACCCGCTCGGGCCGGTTGAGCACGTTGGACACGGTGCCGGGGGAGACGCCCGCGTGCACCGCGACCTGCTTGATGCCTACCGCCGGGGCCGGCTGCGGAGGGCCTGCAGGACGGGTGCCCTCGCCGCGTTTGCCCATCCCCAGCCCTCCGTCGGTCCATGTTGTTGCTGGGCTCACTTTGGCCGGGTCATTAAAACGTGTCAACCCCTAGGTCATGGCGGTGCCGTCGCGGGCGGGCGGTGCGGGCGGGTCGCGGAAGGCCCGGTGGTGCGGCAAAAAGGAAGTTTTGCGAGACCGGGGCTTGACGAGTGCCGCACGTCACATCTAGCGTCCTCCGCAACGTCCTGATTAAAACGTTTTTGACCATCCACCCCACATTCACCCAGACGAGGAGGGTCTCCGTGAGTGAACCCGCTCCCTCGGCCCCGCCGACACTGGCGCTGGTCAGCGTGAGCAAGTCGTTCGGGGCCGTCCAGGCGCTCCAGGGCGTCAACCTCGAACTGCGCGCGGGCCAGGTGCACGCCCTGGCGGGGGAGAACGGTGCCGGGAAGTCCACCGTCGTAAAAACGTTCGCAGGTGTGCACCGCCCCGATTCGGGCGAGATCCTGCTGGACGGCAGGCCGGTGACCTTCTCCGGGCCCGGCGACGCGCAGCACGCCGGCGTCGCGGTGATCTACCAGGAGCCGACCCTCTTCCCCGACCTGTCGGTGGCGGAGAACATCTTCATGGGCCGTCAGCCGCGCGCCCGCTTCGGCCGGATCGACCGGCGCGCGATGCACGCCGCGACCGCCGACCTGTTCACCCGGCTCGGGGTGACGCTCGACCCGCAGCAGCCGGCCCGCGGGCTCTCCATCGCCGACCAGCAGGTCGTCGAGATCGCCAAGGCCATCTCCCGCGACGCCCGCGTGCTGATCATGGACGAGCCGACCGCGGCGCTCACCGGCCAGGAGGTCGCCCGGCTGTTCTCCGTGGTGCGCACCCTGCAGGAGCACGACTGCGCGATCCTGTTCATCTCGCACCGGCTGGAGGAGATCTTCGCGATCTGCCAGCAGGTGACGACACTGCGGGACGGCAAGTGGATCGCCAGCGAGCCCGTCGCCGGCCTCACCTCCGACGACCTGGTACAGCGCATGGTCGGGCGGGAGCTCGGCACGCTGTACCCCAAGCAGGACGTCCAGCCCGGCGAGGTCGCGCTCAAGGTCTCCCGGCTGACCCGCGAGGGCGTCTTCACCGACGTGTCCTTCGAGGTGCGCCGCGGTGAGATCGTCGCGCTGGCCGGCCTGGTCGGGGCCGGGCGCAGCGAGGTCGCGCGGGCGGTCTTCGGGGTGGACCGCTGGGACGCCGGCGGGGTGGAGGTCGCCGGGCGGCGGCTGCCGGCCGCCAGCCCCACCGCGGCCATGGCGGCCGGGCTGGCGCTGGTCCCGGAGGACCGCCGCCAGCAGGGCCTGGTCATGGAGGGCTCCATCGAGCGCAACATCGGGCTCACCCAGCTGCGCTCGCTGCGCCGTGGCCCGCTGATCTCCCGGCGGGCCGAGCGCGACCGGGCCCGGGACTGGGCGCTGCGGCTCCAGCTGAAGTACGGCCGGCTGTCGGACGGGGTCGGCGTGCTGTCCGGCGGCAACCAGCAGAAGGTCGTGCTGGCCAAGTGGCTCGCCACCGAGCCCTCGGTGCTGATCGTGGACGAGCCCACCCGCGGCATCGACGTCGGCACCAAGGCCGAGGTGCACCGGCTTCTGTCGGAGCTCGCCGCGCAGGACCTCGCCGTGTTGATGATCTCCTCCGACCTTCCCGAGGTGCTGGGCATGGCCGACCGGGTGCTCGTCATGTACGAGGGCCGCCTGGTCGCCGAGATCCCGCGCGACCAGGCCACCGAGGAGACCGTCATGGCGGCCGCGACCGGCGGCAACGGAAAGGCGGCGGCGTGACGACGGCGGTGAAGGCCCCGGCGCGGAGCGCGCCCGGAGGACGCTCCCGCGGGAGCGGCCTGGTCGACCTCGTGCTGCGGGCCCGTGAGCTGAGCATCCTGGCCGCGTTGATCGTCCTCGTCGTGGGGACCACGATCGCCAATCCGCGGTTCCTGTCGCACCAGGGCGTCGAGGACATCTTCCTGAACGCCTCGATCCTGGCGCTGCTGGCGGTCGGGCAGACGATGGTGGTGATCACCCGCAACATCGACCTGTCCGTCGGGTCGGTGGTGGGCCTGGTCGCCTTCGCCACGGGCAAGTTCGTCCTGGGCCACCCCGACCGCAACCTGCTGCTGGTGATCGTCCTCGGGATGGCGATCGGCGCGGGCTGCGGCCTGGTCAACGGCCTGCTGGTCAGCTTCTTCCGGGTGCCGGCGCTGGTGGTCACCCTCGGCACGCTCTACGTCATCCAGGGGCTCGACTACTACTGGGCGCACGGCCAGCAGATCAACGCCGCCGACGTCCCTCCCTCCCTGCTCGACCTGGGCAACGGCGACGTCCTGGGCGTCCCGTACCTGCCGCTCATCTCGGTCGGGGTCATGCTGCTGGTCGGCTACTACCTGCGCTCCTACCCGTCCGGCCGGGAGTTCTACGCGATCGGGTCCAGCCCGGACGCGGCCCGCCTGGCGGGCGTGCCCCTCCGCAAGCGGGTGCTGACGGCCTACGTCTGCAGCGGCCTGCTGGCCGGCCTGGCCGGGGTGCTGTGGCTCGCCAGGTTCGGCACCGTCGTCGCGGACGCGGCGCACGGCTGGGAGCTGAAGGTGGTCAGCGCCGTCGTCGTCGGCGGCGTCGCCATCGTCGGCGGGATCGGGACCGTGTACGGCGCCGCGCTCGGCGCCCTGCTGCTCACCACCATCGGGAGCGTCCTGGTCGTGGTCAAGGTCAACTCGTTCTGGCAGGACGCGATCGCGGGCCTGCTGCTGCTCCTGGCGATCAGCGTGGACCGCGTGCTCGGCATCCGCGTGACCCGCGCGCTGCGAAGGAGGAACGCCCGACATGGCGCCTGAGTCCGTCAACCGCACCCCCCTGCTGGGCCGGTTCCTGCGCTGGGACGTGATCGTCACGGCGCTGCTCATCGTGGTGTTCGTCGGCGGCGCGTCCGGCACCTCGGACTTCGCCACGAGCGACAACCTCTCCTTCGCGCTCGGCGACCTCAGCGAGATCGCGCTCATCGCGCTGCCGATGACCCTGCTGGTGGTGGCCGCCGAGGTCGACCTGTCGGTGGCCTCGGTCCTGGGACTGTGCAGCGCCCTGTTCGGGGCGCTGTGGGACGCGGGCTGGCCGATCGAGACGATCTTCCCGCTGCTGCTGGTCATCGGTGCCGTCGCCGGGCTGGTCAACGGCCTGCTGGTGACCAGGCTGGGCCTGCCGTCGCTGGCGGTGACGATCGGCACCCTGACGCTCTACCGGGGCCTGGCCTACGTGGTCCTGGGCAGCAAGGCGGTCGCGGAGTTCCCGCAGCAGTACACCGACCTGGCCACCCAGACCGTCCCGGGCACGCCGATCCCGTACCCCTTCGCGCTGTTCGTGCTGCTCGCCGTCGTCACCGCGGCGGTGCTGCACGCGACCGGCCTGGGCCGGGCGCTGTTCGCGACCGGCGCCCAGGAGGAGACGGCGTTCTTCGCCGGCATCAGGGTCAAGCGGATCAAGCTGCTGCTGTTCGTCGTCTCCGGTGTCATCGCGGCGTTCGCCGGCGCGGTCTACACGCTGCGCTACGGCAGCGCCCGGGCGGACAACGGGATCGGCATCGAGCTCGCCGTCATCGCCGCCGTGCTGCTGGGCGGCGTCGACTTCGACGGCGGCAAGGGGACGCTCGGCGGGGTCGTCGCCGGGGTCCTGCTGATCGGCCTGCTCCGCAACCTGCTGATGCTCCACGACGTGGCGACCGAGATCCAGTCGATCGTCACGGGCCTGCTGCTCATCATCTCCGTCCTCACGCCGCGGATCGCCGCACAGGTGCGTGAGGCATGGCGGCTGCGGCGCGTCACCCGCGCCGGGCCTCCCGCGTCCCCGGCGGTGCCGTCCCCATGACCGGGCGGCTCCGCCGTTCCACCCCACCCCCTCGTACACCTGTGAAAGGCAACTCGACGATGACCTTCCGTTCTGTCACGGCCCCGCGCGGCCTGGCCTCCGTGGCGATCGCCGCGGTGCTCGCCGTCGGCATCTCCGCGTGCGGCGGCACCACCAAGTCGTCCGCCAAGGACGACACCAAGGCCACCTCGGCGGGCAAGGCCTCGGCCGACCCGAACGCGCCCCTCAAGAAGGGCCTGAAGATCGCCTTCCTGCCCAAGCAGGTCAACAACCCCTACGAGACGATCGTCGACAACGGCGGCATCGGCGCGGCCAAGGAGTACGGCGGCACCGCCAAGGAGGTCGGCCCGTCCGACGCCTCCGCCTCCTCGCAGATCTCCTACATCAACACCCTCATCCAGCAGCAGCAGGACGCGATCCTCATCGCGGCCAACGACCCCAACGCGGTCTGCGGCCCGCTGAAGCAGGCCATGGCGAAGAACATCAAGATCGTCGCCTATGACTCGGACGCCAACAAGGACTGCCGCAACCTGTTCATCAACCAGGCCAGCTCCGAGGACATCGGCCGCAGCGAGGTGGCGCTGCTGTCGAAGCAGCTCGGCGGCAAGGGCAAGATCGCGATCCTGTCCGCCACCGCGAACGCGACCAACCAGAACACCTGGATCGACTTCATGAAGGACGAGCTGAAGAAGCCGGAGTACTCCGGCCTCCAGCTGGTCAAGGTCGCCTACGGCGACGACGACGACCAGAAGTCCTTCCAGCAGACCCAGGGCCTGCTGCAGGCCTACCCGGACCTGAAGGGCATCATCGCGCCCACCACGGTCGGCATCGCCGCCGCGGCGCGCTACGTCTCCGGCTCGCAGTACAAGGGCAAGGTGGCGGTGACCGGTCTCGGCACGCCCAACCAGATGCGCAAGTTCGTCAAGGACGGCACCGTCCAGGGCTTCGAGCTCTGGGACCCGGCCAACCTCGGCTACCTCGCCTCGTACGCGGCGGCGGCGCTGGCCTCCAACCAGATCACCGGCGCCGAGGGCGAGAAGTTCAAGGCCGGCAAGCTCGGTGAGCGGACCATCGGCAAGAACGGCGAGGTCATCCTCGGCCCGCCGACCGTCTTCAACAAGGACAACATCGACCAGTACGACTTCTGACACCCCTCCCGCCGCCGGCCACGCGATCGCTCGCGTGACCGGCGGCGGGCCCCGGGGGTGGTCAGGGGGACCACATGAAAAGGGTCTGTTTCCTGCTGAAGGTGCGGCAGGACCGGCTGGCGGAGTACCGCGAGCGGCACCGGGCCGTCTGGCCGGACATGCTCGCCGCGCTGCGGGACACGGGCTGGCACAACTACTCGCTCTTCCTGCGCGACGACGGCCTGCTCGTCGGCTACCTGGAGACCGACGACTTCGAGGCCGCGCTGGAAGGCATGGCCCGCACGGATGTGAACGCGCGCTGGCAGAACGAGATGGCGCCGTTCTTCGAAGACCTGGACGGCCACGCGGACGAGGGGATGACTCCCCTCACCGAGGTCTTCCACCTCGATTGAGATGAGTGAGACATGACGGACAGAGCGCAGCTGAAGGCGGTGCTGCGGAACCAGCGGATCGAGACGCCCTCCTGGGCGTACGGCAACTCCGGCACGCGCTTCAAGGTGTTCGCGCAGGAGGGGGTGCCGCGCACCCCGCAGGAGAAGCTGGACGACGCCGGGCAGGTGCACCGGTTCACCGGGGTGGCGCCCAGCGTGGCGCTGCACATCCCGTGGGACAAGGTCGACGACTACGCGGCGCTCGCGGCCCACGCGGCCGACGCGGGGGTACGGATCGGGGCGATCAACTCCAACGTCTTCCAGGACGACGACTACATGCTCGGCAGCGTCACCAACCCGGACCCGGGCGTGCGCCGCAAGGCCGTGGACCACCTGCTCGAGTGCGTCGACATCATGGACGCCACCGGCTCGCGGGACCTGAAGCTGTGGTTCTCCGACGGCACCAACTACCCGGGCCAGGACGACATCCGGGACCGGCAGGACCGGCTCGCCGCGGCGCTGGCCGAGGTGTACGAGCGGCTCGGCGACGACCAGCGGTTCCTGCTGGAGTACAAGCTGTTCGAGCCGGCCTTCTACACGATGGACGTGCCGGACTGGGGGACCGCCTACGCGCACTGCCTCCAGCTCGGTCCCAAGGCCCAGGTGGTCGTGGACACCGGGCACCACGCGCCGGGCACCAACATCGAGTTCATCGTCGCCGTGCTGCTGCGGGCCGGAAAGCTCGGCGGCTTCGATTTCAACTCGCGCTTCTACGCCGACGACGACCTGATGGTGGGCGCCGCCGATCCGTTCCAGCTGTTCCGGATCATGCACGAGGTGGTCCAGGGCGGGGGGCTGGAGGACGCGACCGGAGTCGCGTTCATGCTCGACCAGTGCCACAACATCGAGCCGAAGATCCCGGGGCAGATCCGCTCGGTGATGAACGTGCAGGAGGCGACCGCCAAGGCGCTGCTGGTGGACGCCGGGGCGCTGCGCGCGGCGCAGCGGGCCGGTGACGTGCTGGGCGCCAACGCCGTGCTGATGGACGCCTACAACACCGACGTCCGGCCGCTGCTCGCCGAGCTCCGCGAGGAGCAGGGACTGGACCCGGACCCGATCGCCGCCTATCACCGGTCGGGGTACTTCGAGAAGATCCGCGAAGCGCGGCAGGGCGGCCAGGCCGCCGGCTGGGGGGCCTGATGAACGACGAAGTCGCCGCACTGCTGGAACGGTCCCATACGCTGGGCGCCGATCCGCGCAACACCAACTACGCGGGCGGCAACGCCTCCGCCAAGGGGTCCGAGACCGACCCGGTGACCGGTGCCCCGGTCGAGCTGATGTGGGTGAAGGGCTCGGGCGGGGACCTGGGCACGCTCACCGTGGCGGGACTCGCCGTGCTGCGGCTGGACCGGCTCCGCGCCCTCACCGGGGTCTACCCGGGGGTGGAGCGCGAGGACGAGATGGTCGCCGCGTTCGACCACTGCGCCTTCGGCAAGGGCGGGGCGGCGCCGTCCATCGACACCGCCATGCACGGCCTCGTCGAGGCCGCCCACGTCGACCATCTGCACCCCGACTCCGGCATCGCCATCGCCACCGCCGCCGACGGTGAGGACCTTACCCGGCAGATCTTCGGCGACCGGGTGGCGTGGGTGCCCTGGCGGCGGCCCGGCTTCCAGCTCGGTCTCGACATCGCCGCCATCAAGGCCGCCAACCCGCAGGCCATCGGGGTGATCCTCGGCGGGCACGGGATCACCGCCTGGGGCGAGACCAGCCAGGAGTGCCAGGCCAACGCGCTGGAGATCATCGGCACGGCCGAGCGCCACATCGCCGAGCACGGCCGCCCGGACCCGTTCGGGCCCGTCGTGCACGAGACGCTGCCGGAGGCCGAACGGCGCGCCCGGGCCGCCGCGCTGTTCCCGCTGGTCCGCGGGCTGGCCTCCACCGACCACCCGCAGGTGGGCCACTACACCGACACTCCCGAGGTGCTGGACTTCCTGGCCCGCGCCGAGCACCCGCGGCTCGCCGCCCTCGGCACCTCCTGCCCGGACCACTTCCTGCGCACCAAGGTGGCGCCGCTGGTGCTGGACCTGCCGCCCACCGCGCCCCTGGACCAGGTCACCGCCCGGCTGGCGGAGCTGCACGCCGGCTACCGCGACGCCTACCGGTCCTACTACGAGCGGCACGCGGGCCCGGACTCGCCGCCGATGCGCGGCGCCGACCCCGCGATCGTGCTGGTCCCCGGGGTCGGGATGTTCAGCTTCGGCGCGAACAAGCAGACCGCCCGGGTGGCGGGCGAGTTCTACGTCAACGCGATCAACGTGATGCGGGGCGCCGAGGCGATCTCGTCGTACGCGCCCATCCCCGAGTCGGAGAAGTTCCGCATCGAGTACTGGACGCTGGAGGAGGCCAAGCTCCGGCGGATGCCGAAGCCCAAGGCGCTGGCCACCAGGGTCGCCCTGGTGACCGGCGGGGGGTCGGGCATCGGAGCCGCCACCGCCCGCCGGCTGGCCGCCGAGGGCGCCTGCGTGGTCGTCGCCGACCGGGACGCCGCGGCCGCCGAGAAGATCGCCGCCGAGCTCGGCGGCTCGGCGCTGCGCCGCGAGGACGTCGCGGTCGCCGTCGCGGTCGACGTGACCTCCGAGGAGCAGATCGCCGCGGCCTTCCAGGCGGCGGTGCTCGCGTTCGGCGGCGTCGACCTGGTCGTCAACAACGCCGGGCTGTCGATCTCCAAGCCGCTGGCCGAGACCACCGCCGCCGACTGGGACCTCCAGCACGACGTCATGGCCCGCGGCTCGTTCCTGGTCTCCCGGGAGGCCGCCCGGGTCATGACCGAGCAGGGCATGGGCGGCGACATCGTCTACATCTCGTCCAAGAACGCGGTCTTCGCCGGGCCCAACAACGTCGCCTACGGGGCCGCCAAGGCCGACCAGGCCCATCAGGTGCGGCTGCTCGCCGCCGAGCTGGGCGGGCACGGCATCCGGGTCAACGGCATCAACCCCGACGGCGTCGTCCGCGGCTCGGGGATCTTCGCCGGGGGCTGGGGGGCGAAGCGGGCCGCCGTCTACGGGGTCGAGGAGGACAAGCTCGGCGAGTTCTACGCCCAGCGCACCCTGCTCAAGCGGGAGGTCCTCCCCGAGCACGTCGCCGCCGCGGTCTTCGCCCTCACCGGCGGGGACCTCACCCACACCACCGGGCTGCACATCCCCGTCGACGCGGGCGTCGCGGCCGCCTTCCTGCGCTGAGGAGAGCACACATGCCGGTCATCACCGAACGCACCGCGCCGCCGCGGGTCCGGGTCGGGCTCGTCGCCGGCGGACTGGGCGCGTACTGGCCCCAGTTCCCCGACCTGCTGCCGCAGCTCCAGCGCTCCGCCCGGCGGGTGTCGGAGCGCATGCGAGACCTGGGCGCCGACGTGGTCGACGTCGGTTTCATCTCCGACGCGCAGGAGGGCGCGGCGGCGGCCGAGAAGCTGCGGGCGGCGGGCTGCGACATCATCGTCGGGTTCCTCACCACCTACATGACGGCCACCATGCTGGTCCCGATCGCCCAGCGCAGCGACGCGCCCGTACTGCTGATCAACCTGCAGCCGACCGAGTCGATGGACCACGCCACCTTCGACACCGGTCAGTGGCTGGCCTACTGCGGGGCCTGCCCGCTGCCGGAGATGGCCAACACCTTCCGGCGCTGCGACATCCCGTTCCGGTCGGTGTCGGGCTACCTGGAGGACGAGCGGGCCTGGGCGAAGATCGGCCGCTGGGTGCGCGCCGCCGGGGTACGGGCGGCGCTGCGGCGGGGGCGTCACGGGCTTCTCGGGCACCTGTACCCGGGGATGCTCGACGTCGCCACCGACCTCACCCTGGTCTCGGCCAACTTCGGCGGCCATGTGGAGGTGCTGGAGTTCGACGACCTGCGCGTGCGGGTGGAGAAGGTCACCGACGCCGAGACCGAGGCCACCAAGCGGACCGCGCGCGGCCTGTTCGAGTTGGCCGACTCGGTCAACGACGACGACTTCACCTGGGCGGCGCGGGTGTCGGTCGGGCTGGACCGGCTCGTCGAGGACTTCGGGCTGGACAGCCTGGCCTACTACCACCGGGGCCTGGACGGCGAGATCCACGAGCGGCTCGGCGCCGGGATGATCCTCGGTGCCTCGCTGCTCACCGCCCGCGGCGTGCCCGCCGCCGGGGAGTACGAGCTGCGCACCTCGCTCGCCATGCTGATCATGGACCGGCTGGGCGCGGGCGGATCGTTCACCGAGCTGCAGGCGCTCGACTTCCTGCGGGGGCATGTCGAGATGGGCCACGACGGGCCCGCCCACCTGGCCATCAGCGACGCCAGGCCGCTGCTGCGGGGGCTCGGGGTCTACCACGGCAAGCGCGGCTACGGCGTCTCGGTGGAGTTCGACGTCAAGCACGGCCCGGTCACCGCGTTCGGCATCATCCAGCGGCGCGACGGGCGCTTCGCGTTCGCCGCCTCGGAGGGGGAGGTCGTCGGCGGGCCGCTGCTGCAGATCGGCAACACCACCTCGCGGGTCGACTTCGGCTGCGACCCGGGGGAGTGGGTCGACACCTGGAGCGCCACCGGCATCTCGCACCACTGGGCACTGGGCCTCGGCCACCGGATCGACGACCTCAAGGCCCTCGCGGACCTGATGGAGATCGAGCTCATCGAGGTGAGGCCCTAGTCCCTTCTGCACGTGCGTGATCGGGGGATCCGCTCTCCAGGCGACGGCAGGAAGGACCGGGCCATCCGGCCACGGACTCTCTTCGGCCTGCCCGAAAACCAGGCCCGCCGCCGACGCGGCCCCCACCCCGGGGGCGACGTTCCTGCGCATGCGGGACGGCTGCGCCGTGTACACGGCCGGCCCGGGCTCGTCCCACTTCGCCGCGCCTGGCCACCAGCACGGCATCACCACTCCTTCAGAGGGACACTCACCTTGAGCAGTAAGAATTCAGTGCCTGTCGGTCACTTCGGTCGCCGTGGCTTTCTGTTGACGGCCACCGCTGTGGGGGCCGGGGCGGCAATCTCCTGGGGCTCGCCGCTGGGCGGGGCCCCCGACGCCTGGGCCGAAGGAGGTGCGGACGCCGGCCGGTTCCTCGACCCCGGACGGGACACGCAGCCGGGATTCCGCTGGTGGTGGCCGGACGGGATGGTCGACCCCGCGGAGATCCGTGCGGAGATCGACCAGATCGCCGACGCCGGCTTCGGCCGGGTGGAGATCGCCGCCGTGCACCACAGCGTCACCGGCTCCTCCTCGCTCGACCCGGCCGGGCACGGCTGGGGCACCCCGGCCTGGGCGGCCGGGGTGGAGGCCGCTCTCGAGCGGGCGGCCGAGCGGGACGTCACGGTCGACCTCACGATCGGCCCTGCCTGGCCGGCATCGGTGCCCACCATCACGCCGGACAGCCCGGCCGCCATCAAGGAGCTCGCGTGCGGCACGGCGGCCGTGGCGAGCGGCGCGACGTACAACGGCGCTGTCCCCGTACCGCCCACGCCGGCCGCCTCTGGCGTGACGGCGCAGACGCTGCTGGCCGTCCAGGCGTTCCGCGTCGACCCGGCCAACGCGGCGCGGAAGATCACCGGGCTGGAGGCGGGCTCGATCCAGGATCTGACCGCCCAGGTGAAGGACGGGCAGCTCACCTGGACCGCGCCCGGTGACGGGGACTACGTGCTCTTCGGCCACTGGGTCCGGGGCTCCGGCCAGCAGCCCGAGGGCGGTCCGCACACCTCACCGGACGCCTACGTCGTCGATCACTTCAGCCGGGCCGGGACCCAGGCGGTGATCGACTTCTGGGAGGACTCGATCCTGACCCCGCGCATCCGCAAGCTGCTCCGCAAGAGCGGGGGAGCGCTGTTCGAGGACTCCATCGAGCTCGAGACCAAGGGGATCAACTGGACGCCGGGCCTGCCGGCCGAGTTCGAGAAGCGCATCGGCTACTCGCTGATGCCGTACCTGCCCGCCGTGGTGAAGCAGGGCGGCAACCTCGTCTACGCCTTCGAGGCGAACCTCACCAAGCAGATCCGGCGTGACCTGTCGAAGACCCTCACCCAGCTCATCAACGAGAACCACTTCACCAGGCTCAAGACGTGGGCGCACTCGATCGGGCTGGACCTGCGCGCGCAGCCGTACGGGCTGGAGACCGACGCGATCTCCTCGGCGGCGATCCTGGACATCCCGGAGGGGGAGTCGATCGGGTTCAAGAACCTTGACGACTTCCGGTGCCTGGCCGGTGCCCGTGACATGGCCGGCCGGCGGCTCCTGTCCGAGGAGCTCGGCGCCTACACGGGCGGGGCGTACAACACCACCTGGGAGAAGGTGCTGAAGACCGTCGGCGGCCAGTTCGCCGCCGGGGTGAACAACGTCATGGTGCACGGCTTCTCCTACGCCTCCGCCCCCGGCGCCAACTGGCCCGGGTTCGCGGCGTTCACGCCGTACAAGGGCGCGATCGGTTATGGCGAGTCGTGGGGCCCCCGGCACCCGACCTGGCGGCACATCCAGGATGTGACCGGTTACCTGAGCCGGGTCCAGAAGGTGTTGCGCGAAGGCGAGCCGAGCGTGGACGTCGCGTACTTCTGGCAGACCGGCTTTGTGGGGACGGGGCTGGGCGCCCAGTGGTTCACCGCGACCGGGGTGCCCCTCGGCTGGACCCACCAGATCCTCAGCCCTGAGCTCCTCAAGCTGCCGAGCGCGAAGGTGTCCGGCGGCCGGCTGGCATCGGACGGCCCGGCGTACAAGGTGCTCGTCGTCGACGGGGACGTCGTCGCGGGCCGGGAGCACACAATGCCGGTGGAGACCGCCGAGCGGCTGGTCGAGTTCGCGAGCAAGGGGCTGCCGATCGTCTTCGTGGGCTCGTGGAGCGACGCCCACGTGCCCGGCGTGCCCAAGCCGGGCGAGAACGACAAGCTGCAGGCGCTGCTCACCAGGCTGCTCGCACAGCCGACCGTGCGGACCGTCGCCGACACCGCCGGCATCCCCGACGCGCTGGCCGGCCTCGGGATCGAGCGGGACGCGGTGTACGCACAGAGCTCCACCCTGCTCAACGCCCACCGGATCGACGGCGACGTGGACTACTACTACTTCTGCAACGGCAAGCACGCGGAGGCGGTCAAACCGCCGGTCGCCGCAATCGAGCACCAGGTCTCGCTCACCCGCGCTCACCCCAAGGCGATCCCGTTCGTGCTGGACGCCTGGTCGGGCAAGGTCGAGCGGATCGCCACCTACACCGAGGACGGAGACCGCATCACCGTCCAGGTGAGGTTGCAGCCAGGTGAGGCGACCGTCATCGTGCTCGCCCGGCCCGCCTTCCTGGACCAGAAGCCCGCCCGGAACCCGCACTCGACCAGCACCGAGGCCGACCAGGCACGGTTCGCCGGTGACACGCTGGTGGTCCGCTCCGCGCGAGCCGGCTCGTACGCCACCGTCCTGTCCAGCGGCAGGACCGTCACCACCACGATCGCCGACGTTCCGGCCGTCATGCCCCTGCAGGCCTGGAAGCTGGAGGTCGAGGACTGGCAGCCGGGAAGCACCGCGGCCGGGACGACGAGGGTCACCCATCGGCTGACCCTGGACGCCCTGGTGGCATGGCCGGCCATCGCCGAGCTGCAGGACGTCTCGGGGATCGGCCGTTACACCGCCACGGTGGAGCTGGCGAAGGGCTGGACCGGCGGGTACGGCGCGTACCTCGATCTGGGCGAGGTCTTCGACACCGTCCGGGTCACGGTGAACGGCCGCCGGCTGCCTCCCGTGGACCTGCTCAACCCGGTCGTGGACGTCGGGCCCTGTCTGAAGTCCGGTACGAACACCATCGAGGTCGAGGTGGCGACCACCCTGAACAACCGGCTGCGGGTCGCCGACGCCGCGGTCTACGGCCCCGCCTCCCGCCAGGCGTACGGGCTCATCGGCCCGGTCCGGCTGGTCCCCTACGGTCAGGCGGCGGTGCGCTAGGCCCCACCCGAACCGTGTGCGGGAGGGCGTTGGCCCGCCCTCCCGCACCATGAACCCCTCATGCCCCGTGATCAGCTGGAATGCGAGGAACTCATGTCTCACAGGATATTGCGACGTCGTCATGGTGCGACCGCGATCACTCTGGGTCTGGCGGCCCTGACGGTGCCGGTTCTGCTCGGCCCGGTGGCCGCGGCCGAGCCCGGCCCGCGGCCGCCGTCCGTACGCCCCTGGGACGCCTACAACTACTCACCGCGGTCCCGGACGGTGAAGCCGGTCGCGATCTACAACACCCAGGGCACGGTGACCGACGCCGACGCCGTGCTGTCCGGTAGGCCCACCAGGCTGAGCGGCACCGGCTCGTACGTCACCCTGGACTTCGGCAAGGACGTCGCCGGCCTGGTCAGCCTGCACGTCGCGGGTTCCGACGGCGCGCAGAACGTGGGCCTGGCCTTCAACGAGTCGTCGATGTACGTGGGTACCACCAGCGACTCCTCGACCGGCGGTCCCCGCAGCCGGGACGGAGCGATCTCCGTCGATGTCAACGGGGCCACCGGCTACACCATGCCGGACCGGTACCTGCGCGGCGGCTTCCGCTATCTGACCATCTTCATGAACACCGGCGGCTGGGTCGACCTCGACAGGGTGTCGCTGTACTTCACCGCCGCACCGGCGATGAAGAACCCCGCGCGCTACGCGAACTACTTCTACTCGAGCGACGATCTGCTCAACAAGATCTGGTACGCGGGCGCCTACACGATGCAGCTCAACACCATCGCCCCCGGGAGCGGCCGGACCTGGCCCGCGCCCGCGGAGCTCTGGGACAACGGCGGCACCGTCGGCGTCGGCGACACGATCCTGGTCGACGGCGGCAAGCGGGACCGCACGGTCTGGCCGGGCGACCTGGGCATCGAGATCCCCTCGTCGTACGCGGCCTTCGACGACACCGTGTCGGCGCGCAACGCGCTCACCACGGTGTACCAGTACCAGAAGGACACCGGCGAGCTGCCCTACGCCGGGCCGAGGCTGGAGAAATACGGCTCGGACACCTACCACCTGTGGACGCTGGCCGCGACCTACGACTATTACCTCTACACCGGCGACAAGACCTGGCTCGACGGGATCTGGAGCGCCTACCGCCGGGGCGTCGACTACAGCGGCCAGAAGATGGACGCCAACGGCCTGCTGTCGATCACCGGCACGTCCGACTCGGTACGGAGCCTGGCCAAGGGCGAGAACCTCATCGCGAACGTGCTGCTGTGGCGGGTGCTCACGACCGGAGCCACGCTGGCCACGGCCGAGGGCGACGCGACACTCGCGCGGACCTACGCCGACCGGGCGGCGGCCCTGCGCACCGCCATCGACACCTACTTCTGGGACGTCACCGCAGGCGCGTACAAGTTCTATCCCACCTCGACGATCCACCCGCAGGACGGCAACGCGCTCGCGGTCTGGTACGGCCTGGCCGACCAGGCGAAGGCGCGCAGCATCAGCACGGTCCTGAAGGGCAACTGGAACGACCGCGGGACGACCTCCCCCGAGAACAAGGGAAACCCGGGGGTCTTCGCCGGTTCCATGGAGGTCAGCGCCCACTTCGCGGCCGGCGGCCGGCCCGCCGACCAGGCCGGGGTCGACATCATCCGGCGTCAGTGGGGTTACATGCTCAACGACCCGGCCGGGACGAAGAGCACGTTCTGGGAGTCGTACCGGGCCGCGGAGAGCTGTGTCTTCTGCAGCACCTACGTCAGCCTGGCGCATGGCTGGGCCACCGGTCCGACGTCGGCGCTCACGTTCTACGTGCTGGGGCTGAACCCGACCGGCACGGGCGGGCGGACCTTCGACTTCGTCCCGCACACCGCCGACCTCACCTTCGCACGGGGCCGGATCACCACCACGCTGGGGCAGGTCGAGGCCTCCTGGCGCGTGGACCAGAAGCGCGGCGGATACGACGCCGACCTCACGGTCCCGCGCGGTGGCGCCGGCCGGGCCGGAGTGCCCACGTTCGGCAAGCAGATCACGGTCTTCGTCAACGGCCGGCTCGCCTGGAACGGCACCAAGGCCAAGGCGTACGGCGCGCACACCGACGGCGAGTACGTCTACCTCGACGGCCTGACCGGCGGCCACTACGAGATCAGCGCCCACCAGCACCGCGACTGACCTCCGCATTCGTTCCCAGCGCATTGAGGAGACCACCCCATGGAGCATGCACATCCGCTCAATCGCCGCAGATTCCTCCAGGCCGCGGGCGCCACGGCGACGGCCGTCGGGCTGAGCGGCCTGCCCGGTGGCCCCGCCCGGGCCGACACCACGCGGACCCCGCAGGCCACGCTCTCACCGTTCCCGCTGTCGGCCGTCACGCTGCTCGACAGCAGGTTCCGCGACAACATGGCGCGGACCTGCGCCTACCTGAAGTTCGTCGACCCCGACCGGCTCCTGCACACCTTCCGGCTCAATGTCGGACTGGCCTCCTCGGCGCAGCCGTGCGGCGGCTGGGAGGCACCGAAGATCCAGCTACGCGGCCACTCCATCGGGCACCTGCTGTCCGGGCTGGCGCAGGCGCACGCCGGCACCGGCGACGAGGAGTACGCGGCCAAGGGCCGCTCCATCGTCGCGGAGCTGGCGAAGTGCCAGGCGGCGTCGCCGGGCGCCGGCTACCACCGCGGCTATCTGTCCGCCTTCGAGGAAACGGTCTTCGACCAGCTGGAGGCGGGCGGGAGCCCGTGGGCGCCCTACTGGTCAACTCCGCCCGCGTGTTCGATCTCGGATTCCACAAGCAGACCTACATGTTCCTGACACCGCGCACCGGCGCCGGCAAGGCGCGCTTCGCCATGAAGATCTGCGGCATGGACGGCGAGGACTTCATCGATGCCGCCGGCCCGCTGCCCACGGGCGCCTGGACGCACGTTGCCGTCACCCTCGGTGAGAGAACCGGGGTCCTCTACGTCGACGGCGTCGAGTCCGGGCGCAACGCCGCGCTCGTCATGAGCCCGCTCGTGCTGGGCGCGACCACGCAGAACTACCTCGGACGGTCGCAGAACACCACCCACCCCTACCTGCACGGCCAGGTGGACGACTTCCGCGTCTACAACCACGCCCTGACTGCGGCCGACGTCGCGGCGCTGCACCTCGCCGGCAACTGATCCACTCCACCACCCCTTGGAGACAGTGTTGTTGAAACGTCATGCCCGTCGCGGCGCCCCGATCGTCTCCACCACCTCCTGGGAGACAGGGTCGCTGAAACGTCATGCCGGTCGCGGTGCCTCGATCGTCGCGATCCTGACCGTCCTGTGCACGGTGACCGCCGTCCCCGCCGGTGCCGACGAGGGCTCCGGCGCCACCGGGCTGCGCGCCGCCGACCTCAGCGAGCCCCTCGGCATCGACGACACCACGCCGCCGCTCAGCTGGCAGATCCGATCCGGCGGGCGCGGAGTGGTCCAGACCGCCTACCAGGTGCAGGCCGCCACGAGCCGGGAACGGCTCGACGGTGACCGGCCCGACCTGTGGGACACCGGACGGGTCGCCGCCGCGGACCAGCGGATCGACTACGCAGGCAAGAAGATCGGCAGCCGGAGCCGGGTGTACTGGCGAGTCCGGGTCTGGACCGGCGGGCGTTCCTCCGGGTGGACCGTGCCGGCCTGGTTCGAGACCGGGCTGACCGCCGTACAGGACTGGTCGGCTCAGTGGATCACCCACCGGGACTGGCAGTTCAAGGCCAAGCAGCCCACCCCGCTGGTGGTGAAGCTGCCCAAGACCACCGCCCGGTACGTCCGCCTCGACGTCACCAGGCTCGGACTGCCCCTGGTGGAGAACCTCCCCGACAAGACCTGGCGGCTGCAACTCGCCGAGCTCGAGGTCCGCGACTCCGCCGACCCCGGGACCGACCTCGCCGCGGGCACCACGGTGACCCCCTCGGACACCGGCGGCAACGTCAACCGCGTCTGGGCGCCCAGGTACCTTACCGACGGCAACCAGACCACCAACCAGGGCTTCGCCGGCTGGTCCAGCTCCGCTTACTCCGGCGCGGACGTCTCGGCCAAGCCGATCACCCTCACCGTCGACCTGAAGTCCGCCAAGTCCTTCGACCAGGTCCTGCTCTACCCGCGTACGGACACCCCGGCCGCGGGCGACAAGGTTCCGTACGCGCCGGTCGACTACTCCGTCTCGACGGCCGATGACGCCGCCGGCGCGTACACCACGCAGGCGAGCGTGACCGGTCAGGAGCCGCCGACGTCCCCGGTTCCGGAGGCACTGCCCATCTTCGCCAAGGACTTCGGGCTCCCGGAGGGCATCCGCAGTGCACGGCTCTACGTGACCGGGCTCGGCGTCTACGAGGTCGGGCTCAACGGCCGCCGGGTCGGCGATGCCGTGCTCGAGCCGGGCGACACCGATGTCGCCGACCGGGTGCACTACGCCACCTATGACGTGACCAGGCTGCTCCGCCGCGGCGCCAACACCATCGGACTCACGCTGGGCAACGGCACGGCCAACGTGATCTCCACCCCGGACCGGTACCGCAAGTTCGCCGCCACCACGAGCGATCCGAAGCTCGCCGCCCAGCTCGAGGTGACGCTGGCCAACGGCCAGGTGCGTCGGATCGCCAGCGGCGCCGACTGGCAGACCACCCTGGGCCCGACCACGTTCTCCAACTGGTACGGGGGCGAGGACTTCGACGCGCGGCGGGAGACCCCCGGCTGGGACCGGCCCGGTGCCGCCCGGGCCGGCTGGCAGCAGGCCGTTGCGGTGAACGCGCCCGGTGACGGCACCGTGCTCAGCGGGCGGGTGGCCGAGCCGATCCGGGTGACCGAGACCCTGAACGGCACCCTCAGCGGTGAAGGTGACGGCTACAAGGTCTTCGACCTCGGCCGCAACATCGCCGGCTGGCCCGAGCTCACCATCAAGGCTCCGGCCGGCACCACGGTGCGGGTCTATCCCGCCGAGAGCCTCAAGGACGGCAGGCCCTACCAGTCGGCCAGCAACGTCGGAGCCCCGATCTGGGACCAGTACACCACTCGTGGTGACGGCACCGAGACCTGGCACCCGCACTTCGGCTACCACGCCCTGCGCTACCTGGAGGTCCGTGGCCTGCCGAAGGGGGCATCCCTGTCCGTCCGCGGCCTGGTGCTGCACGCGGACAACGCCCCGGCGGGGAGCTTCTCCTCCTCCGACGACATCATCAACGGCACCCACGGGCTCATCCGCCGGGCGATCGAGGGGAACATGATGAGCGTCTTCACCGACTGCCCGAGCAGGGAGAAGCTCGGCTGGCTCGAGGAGACGCACCTGGTCTCCGGTGCGCTCACCGCCAACTACGACGTCCAGGCGCAGTTGCGCAAGGTCGTCCAGGACATGGCCGACGCGCAGACCGACACCGGGCTCATCCCGAGCACGGTGCCGGACTACACGGTGCTGGCCGGCGCCTACCGGGACGACCCCAACTGGGGTGGTGCCTTCGTGGTAGTGCCCTGGCAGCTGTATCAGGCCTACGGCGACACCGCCACCATGGGCATCCACTACGCGGCCATGAAGAAGTACGCCGGCTATCTGGAGGCCCGGGCGGTGGGCGGCCTCACCGACTACAGCCTCGGCGACTGGATCACCCCGGACCGGACCTTCCCCAAGTTCGTCTCGGGTACCTACGGGTACTGGCGGGTCCTGGACACCATGGCGAAGATCGCCACAGCGCTGGGCCGGAGCGCGGACGCCACGGCGTACCAGGCCAAGGCGGACGCCAGCGTGAAGGCGCTGTCGGAGAAGTACTACAACCCCGCCACCGGCACCTTCGCGGGCGGTGGGCAGGGCGCCGAGGCTCTGGCCCTCGACATGGGGGCGGTCCCGTCGGATCAGCGGCAGCGGCTCCTCGACCACCTGGTCTCGAGCATCCAGACGGCGGGCTGGCATCTGCTGCTCGGGGAGATCTCGCTGCCGGCCGCGTTCCGGGTGCTGTCGCAGGGCGGCCGCGACGACGTGGTGTACAAGATCGCCACACAGACGACCAGCCCGAGCTACGGCTACCAGGTGGTGCACGGCAACACCAGCCTCGGTGAGATGTGGGACGGCGGCAACGGGCAGTCGCAGAACCACTTCATGCTCGGCTCGATCGACTCCTGGTTCACCGGGCGGCTGGCCGGCATCGAGCAGGCCCCGGACTCCGTCGGTTTCCAAAAGCTTGTGATCAAGCCTGCCATCGTGCCGGAGTTGACGCACGCCGCCGGCAGCCGCCGGACTCCGTACGGGGAGGTCCGTACCTCCTGGGCCAGGAACGACGGTCGGGTCGAGCTCGTCGTGACCGTGCCTCCGGGCAGCAGCGCGCAGGTGCAGGTTCCGGGCTCCGCCGCAGTACACCAGGTGGGTTCGGGCACCTGGACCTTCGACTCCACCGGGTGAGGCCCGGCGCGGGCCGTTCATGCGTCGGCTCGCGCCTGGGAGATCGGCCGTGGGATACACCTCCGTCGACTACTCTTGGTTGTTCTCCGAACACCGAGAGTGTCGATGGAGGGTTGTCCATGCTCCGTAGGATCACCATCATGGCGGGGACCGCCGGCCTCATGCTGGCTCTGGCGGGTCCCTCGCTCGCCCGGACCGAGCCGGCCGCCCCCACCCCGCCGGGCGGGCACGGCGGCGGAATGGTCGCCGTGCCGAAGGGCAAGAAGGCGTCGGTCAGGCCCGGCAAGGCCACCTGGGCGGACACACCGTCGTGCGGTGCCGTCGAGTTCCCGGGCAACGCCGGCAAGATCAGCGTCCAGACCAGCCAGGGCGGCACGGTCGCCTGGGGTATTTACATGTACGACCCGTCGAAGAACGATGGGCCGTGGACGGTCGACGTCTTCGTGGGCGCCCGCCGCGTCGACCACAAGAACCAGAACTACGCGCCGCACGGCAGCGTCTCGCCCGGAGACGGGACCCGAGGGGAGACGTTCCACATCGAGGCGACGCACACCGACCTGCAGGGCAACTTCTACACCAGTGTGCCGAATGCCTGCGTCATCCCATGACCTCGCGGCCGCTCTCGCCGCCCGCCTCGGCCCGGTCCTGCCGTCGGGGCTGACGGTCCGCGCCGACGGTGACCGGGTGAGCGTCCACTCCGGGGAGACGGAGGTGGGCGGGTCGGCCGCGGCCGCGCTCATCGGCGACGAGGACGGCCGGAGCGTCGAGGAGAAGATCGAGACGGCGTCGCGGGCGGTGCTCGGCGGGGTGCAGGACGCCGTCGCCGAGTGGCTCACCGAGCCGTGGCCGGAGGGCCTGGCGGCGCCCGGCGCCCGGGTCGCCGGTGGGCACCTGCACCTCTGGTACGGCGAGGAGAGGGCTCCGGTGCTCGGCCTGAGCTCCGTCGACCTGGCGGACATGCGGTGACGCCGACGGCAGGTTGACCGTCGCGGCCCGGCCGGGAGACCGGCCGCGCCGCGACGGTCCCCGGGCCGACGTGGGGAGACCCGGTCCGCCGCCGCCCGGAGCCCGGCTTGACCGAACCGTCCGGCTGGGGCCACCATCATGCCTGTGAGCACGCCAGGACAATGGGTCGTTGTAGGTCTCGACAACGGTGGCACCGCCAACAACGCCACCGTCCTCGACGGGTCGGGGAGTTTCCTGGTGGACCGGCTGGTCGAGACGCCCAGCCGGGTGCTGGAGGGGCCCGACGTGGCCGTCAAGGCCCTCGCCGAGGCGCTGGACGAGGTGCTGGCGCTCACCGGAGTCGCCCGGGAGTCGGTGCGCGCGGTCGGCCTGGACACCCCGGGCCCGGCGAGCGCCGTGGGGGTCATCTCCTCCAAGGGAGCCACGAACTTCTCCGAGCCGGTGTGGCACGGGTTCGACTTCCGCGGTGCCCTGGAGGAGCGGCTGGAGCTCCCGGTCGTCTACAACAACGACGGCAACGCGGCCGCGCTCTACGCCCACCACGCGTGCTTCGGGGCCGAGGCCGCCCTCCACTCCTCCATCTCCGCGATCGTGGGCACCGGCCTGGGCGGCGGGGTGATCGAGGCGGGGCAGGTCGTCAAGGGCGCGGCCGGCATGGCCGGGGAGCTCGGCCACGTGCACATCCCGCTGCAGGGGCTGCTCGGCGAGGGCCAGCCGGAGCCCGTCTGCAACTGCGGCTTCGTGGGCGACGCCGAGAGCGTGGCCTCGCTGACCGGGATCGTGAAGAACCTGCTGCCGTACTGGCTGACCCGCTACGAAGGTCACCAGCTGGCCGGGATGCCCGTCGGCAAGGCCGCCAAGCTGCTGCGCGGGCTGGCCGTCGACGGCGACGAGCTGGCCCTGCAGGTCTTCGAGCAGCAGGCGATGGCGCTCGGGCGGCTCTTCACCATCGCCGCGAACTTCACCGATCCGAGCGCGTACTTCGTCGGCGGCGGGGTGGTCGAGGCGGCCCCCCGGTTCCGGGAGTGGTTCCTGGAGCGGGTGCGGGCCCACACCCTGCTCCGCGCCGAACAGGCCGAGGTCGCGACCTTCGCGCTCGTACCGGACCTGGACATGGCGGGAGCGCGCGGGGCGGCCCTGGCGGCACGCGAGACCGTGACGGATCAGCGCTGACCGGCGACTGGTGATCGCCGCCCGCTGCCCGCCGGACGCCGATCGCCGGTCGCGGTGACGGTCAGGGCCGGGTCTGCCGGAGCCCGTCAAAGGCGATCTTGCAGACGGCGTCGGCCAGTTCCGCGGCGTCGGAGCCGCGGCGTGGCCGGTACCACTCGATGAGCGAGTTGACCATGCCGAACAGCAGGCGGCTGGTGAGGGCGGGATCGACGTCGGGGCGGACGTCGCCCTCGGCCTCGGCCAGCTCGACCAGATCGCTGACCAGCCGGTCGAACTCACGGCGCCGGGCGAGCGCGCGCCGCTCCACCTTGGTGTTGCCGCGGACCCGCAGCAGCAGCGTGACGAACGGCAGGCGGTCCACCAGCACCGCGACACTGCCGCGGACCAGCCGCTCCAGCCGGTCGATCGCCGGGCCCGGGGTCCCCTCGACCTGCCGGGCGACCTCGAACAGCCCGTCCAGGGCGCGGTCCAGCGCCAGCCGGAGCAGCTCCTCCTTGCTGGGCACGTGGTGGTAGATCGCGGACTTGGTGATGCCGAGCTTGCGGGACAGGTCCTCCATGCTCGTGCCGTCATATCCGCGTTCGTTGAACAGCTTGACTGCGACCTGCAGCAGCGACTCCAGGTCGTAGCCCGGCCGGCCGCGCCGGGCCGGCGGCCCCGCCGTTCGCGCTGATGTCATGACCCGATCATCCCAGCCGTCTCAGGCCGGGTGTCCGCGGTGGTCGGCGACCCGTTGCAGCTTGCCCGTCGAACGCTCCAGCGTCCGCGGATCCACCACGTCGGTCTCGACGGTGACCCCGACGCCCTCCTTGACGCCGCGCACCAGCTCCCCGGCCGCCGTGATCCGCCGCTCGGCCGAGGTGCCGGGCCGGGCCTCCACCCGGACCGTCAGGTGGTCCATCCGGCCCCGGTGGGTCAGCACCAGCTGGAAGTGCGGGGACAGGCCCGCGGTCCGCAGCACGATCTCCTCGATCTGGCCGGGAAAGACGTTGACCCCGCGCAGGATGATCATGTCGTCGGTGCGGCCGGTGATCCGCTCCATCCTGCGGTGCGGAGCGCGCGCGGTCCCCGGCAGCAGCCGGGACAGATCCCGGGTGCGGTAGCGGATGATCGGCAGCGCCTGCTTGGTGAGCGAGGTGAACAGCAGCTCGCCGGGCCGGCCCTCGCCGAGCACGCTGCCGTCGACCGGGTCGATGATCTCCGGGAAGAAGTGGTCCTCCCAGATGTGCAGTCCGTCCTTGGTCTCCGCGCACTCCTGCGCGACCCCGGGGCCCATGACCTCGGACAGGCCGTAGATGTCGACCGCGTCGATGTTCGTCCGGGTCTCGAGCTCGGTGCGCATCCGCTCGGTCCAGGGCTCCGCGCCGAAGATGCCGACCCGCAGGGAGGACGCGCGCGGGTCGATGCCCTGCCGCTCGAACTCGTCGAGCAGGGTGAGCATGTACGACGGCGTGACCATGATGATCTCGGGCCGGAAGTCGGTGATGATCTGCACCTGGCGGGAGGTCATCCCGCCGGACGCCGGGATGACCGTGCAGCCGAGCCGCTCCGCGCCGTAGTGCGCGCCGAGCCCGCCGGTGAACAGGCCGTAGCCGTAGGCCACGTGCACCCGGTGCCCCGGCATGCCGCCCGCGGCGCGGATCGAGCGGGCCATCACCGTGGACCAGGTGTCGAGGTCCCGCTCGGTGTAGCCGACCACGGTGGGCCGGCCGGTGGTGCCGCTGGAGGCGTGGATCCGGCGCACCTGCTCCTGCGGCACGGCGAACATGCCGAACGGGTAGTTGTCGCGCAGATCGTCCTTGGTGGTGAAGGGGAACCTGGCCAGGTCCGCCAGGCTCCGGCAGTCCTCCGGCCGGACCCCCGCCGCGTCGAACTTCTTGCGGTAGGCCGGGACGTTGGCGTACGCGTGCCGCAGGGTCCACTGGAGGCGCTTCAGCTGCAGGGCGCGCAGTTCGTCCGCGTCCAGCCGCTCCGCCGCGTCGAGCTCGGGGGCCGGGCCGGTCATGTCCGGTCTCCGTCCCGCCGGAGGGTCCGGCTGCGCCCGCGGAACTCGGCGACGACGGCCCTCCCGCCGGGGTCCGCGCGGTGCACGGTGACGTCGTAGACGCCGTTGCGGCCGTACCGGGTGCGCACCTCCGCGGTGGCGATCAGCTCGTCGCCGAGGCGGGCGGGGGAGACGAAGGAGATCTCCGCGCCGGACGCCACGGTGACCGGGCCGTGGCTGTTGCAGGCGCAGGCGAACGCGGTGTCGGCGAGCAGGAAGAGGTATCCGCCGTGGGCGAGGTCGTGCCCGTTGATCATCGTTTCGGTGACCCGCATCCGGGCGACCGCGCGGCCCTCGCCCGCCGCCAGCAGCTCGATCCCGAGGGCCCGGGAGGCCTGGTCCGTCTCGAACATGGCGTGCGCGGCCGTGCGCACGGGTGTGACGGGCTGTGACACAGGGCTCCACCCACCTCATTTACCGACCGAACGGACGGTCGACAATGTTCGCCGCCAAGTAAAGGCAGCACCGCAATCGATGTCAAGAGCGCGGGGCTCTTCTCCAGGGTCGGCCCCACGGGTTAGAGTGAATTACTGAACGTATGGTTGGTAAATCGATCGATCAGGGAGGTCGGGGCCGATGGCTCTGCTGCGAAGCTACGTCTCAGGTCACTGGCACACGCCGCCGGACGAGGGCGCGCCCCTGCGCGACGCGGTGACCGGGGCGGAGGTCGCGCGGATCTCCTCGACCGGGATCGACCGGGCCGCCGCGCTGGAGCACGGGCGCCGCGTGGGCGGCCCGGCACTGCGCGAGCTGACCTTTCACCAGCGGGCGGCACTGCTCAAGGCGCTGGGCTCGCGGCTGCGCGAGCACCGGGACGAGCTGTACGCCCTGTCGGCGCGCAGCGGGGCGACGCTCGGGGACGCGAAGTTCGACGTGGACGGCGGCATCGGCGTCCTGCTGGCCTATGCCAGCAAGGGCCGGCGGGAGCTGCCCAACGACACGGTGTACGCCGAGGGCGCGGTGGAGCCGCTCGGCAAGGGCGGCACGTTCGTCGGCCGCCACATCGCGACCCCGCTGCACGGCGTGGCGGTGCAGATCAACGCGTTCAACTTCCCGGTCTGGGGGCCGCTGGAGAAGTTCGCCCCGGCGTTCCTGGCCGGGGTGCCGAGCCTGGTGAAGCCGGCCCGCCAGACCGCCTACCTGACCGCCCGGCTGGTGGAGCTGATCATCGACTCCGGGCTGCTGCCCGAAGGGACCCTGCAGCTGCTCTGCGGTGACGCCGGCGACCTGCTCGATCACGTCTCCGGCCAGGACCTGGTCTCCTTCACCGGCTCCGCCTCCACCGCCCGCATCCTGCGGGCCCATCCGGCCGTCGTGCGCCACTCCGTGCGCTTCAACGCCGAGGCGGACTCGCTCAACTGCTCCATCCTCGGCCCGGACGCCCGGCCCGGCACGGCGGAGTTCGACCTGTTCGTCCGGCAGCTGGTCACGGAGATGACCGTCAAGGCGGGGCAGAAGTGCACCGCGATCCGGCGCGCGTTCGTACCCGCCGACGTGCTCGGCGACGTGGCGCAGGCGGCCGGCGAGCGGCTGGCCAAGGTCACCGTCGGCAACCCCGCCCACCCCGACACCCGGATGGGTGCGCTGGCCGGGCTGGACCAGCGCGAGGAGGTCCGGCGGTCGCTCAACGCCCTGCTGCGGGGCGGCCGGGTGGTGTTCGGCGACCCGGAGAAGGTCGAGGTGCTGGACGCCGACGCCGAGCGGGGCGCGTTCCTGTCGCCGGTGCTCATCCGCGCCGACGACCCGGACCGGGCCGAGCCCCACGAGGTCGAGGCGTTCGGGCCGGTGAGCACGCTGATGCCGTACTCCTCCACCGAGCAGGTGATCGCGCTCGCCGCGCGCGGCCAGGGCAGCCTGGCGGGTTCGGTCGTCACCGGCGACGCCGGCTTCGCCCGCGACGTCGTGCTCGGTGTCGCGCCGTGGCACGGCCGGCTGCTGGTGCTGGACACCGAGGACGCGAAGGAGTCCACCGGGCACGGCTCGCCGCTGCCCGCGCTGGTGCACGGCGGCCCCGGCCGGGCCGGCG
This sequence comes from Actinomadura scrupuli, assembly GCF_050971785.1. Classification (NCBI taxonomy): domain Bacteria; kingdom Bacillati; phylum Actinomycetota; class Actinomycetes; order Streptosporangiales; family Thermomonosporaceae; genus Actinomadura; species Actinomadura scrupuli. Next base: position 351,858 of record NZ_JBPCCU010000004.1, read on the forward strand.
GCGGTGAGGAGATGGGCGGCATCCGGGGCGTGCTGCACCACATGCAGCGCACCGCGGTGCAGGCCTCTCCGCGGGTGCTCGGCGCCGTCACGGGCGAGTGGGTGCCCGGGGCCGAGCGGTCGGTGAGCGACGTGCACCCGTTCCGCAAGTCCCTGGCCGAGCTGAAGGTGGGCGACACCGTGGTGGCCGGTCCGCGCAGCGTGACGCTGGAGGACATCGGGCACTTCGCCGAGTTCACCGGCGACACCTTCTACGCGCACACCGACGCCGAGGCCGCCGCCGCCAACCCGCTCTTCGGCGGGATCGTCGCGCACGGCTACCTGGTCGTCTCCCTCGCGGCGGGCCTGTTCGTCTCCCCGGAGCCCGGCCCGGTGCTGGCCAACTACGGCCTAGAGAACCTCAGGTTCCTCACCCCGGTCTACCCGGGCGACGAGCTGACCGTGACGCTCACCGCCAAGCAGATCAGCCCGCGCGACAACGCCGACTACGGAGAGGTGCGCTGGGACGCCGACGTCGCCAACCAGGACGGCGCCTCGGTGGCCAAGTACGACGTGCTGACCCTGGTGGCCAAGGAGGCGTGATGACCCCTTCCGAGCAGGCCGTGTCCGAGCAGGCCACCTCCGAGCAGGCCGCCTCCGGGCGGGCGCTGCCCGAGGAGGAGCTGGAGCGGCACTTCGAGCGTACGATCGCGGCCGACCAGCGGCTGGAGCCACGGGACTGGCTGCCCGAGGCCTACCGCAAGACGATGATCCGGCAGATCGCCCAGCACGCCCACTCCGAGATCATCGGCATGCAGCCGGAGGGCGACTGGATCACCCGGGCGCCGTCCCTGCGGCGCAAGGCGATCCTGCTGGCCAAGGTGCAGGACGAGGCCGGTCACGGCCTGTACCTCTACTCCTCGGCCGAGACCCTGGGCGCGGACCGCGACGACCTGACCGACAAGCTGATCAACGGCCGCCAGAAGTACTCGTCGATCTTCAACTACCCGACGCTGACCTTCGCCGACGTCGGGGTCATCGGCTGGCTGGTGGACGGCGCGGCGATCTGCAACCAGGTGCCGCTGTGCCGCAGCTCCTACGGCCCCTACGCGCGCGCCATGATCCGCATCTGCAAGGAGGAGTCCTTCCACCAGCGGCAGGGCTACGAGCTGCTGATGACGATGATGCGCGGCACCGGCGCGCAGCGGGCGATGGTGCAGGACGCCGTCGACCGCTGGTGGTGGCCGTCGCTGATGATGTTCGGGCCGCCCGACGACGACTCGCCCAACACCGCGCAGTCGATGGCCTGGAAGATCAAGCGGCACACCAACGACGAGCTGCGGCAGCGCTATGTGGACATGTCCGTGGCACAGGCGAAGGCACTGGGCGTGACCCTGCCCGACCCGGACCTGAGATGGAATCCCGAGCGCGGTCACCACGACTTCGGCCCGATCGACTGGTCGGAGCTCAAGCGGGTGATCAGCGGGAACGGCCCGTGCAACGCCGAGCGGATGGCGCGGCGCCGGCAGGCGCAGGAGGACGGCGCGTGGGTGCGCGAGGCCGCCATGGCGCACGCGGCCAAGCAGGCCGCCCGGGACGCCGGAGCGGCGGTGCCCGCATGAACGCCGGTGGCACGCGGCCCGGCTGGCCGCTCTACGAGGTCTTCATCCGCGGCAAGCGCGGCCTCAACCATGTGCACGTGGGGTCCCTGCACGCCGCCGACGACGAGATGGCGGTGCGCAACGCGCGGGACCTCTACACCCGCCGCAACGAGGGCGTGAGCATCTGGGTGGTCAGGGCGACCGACATCACCGCCTCCAGCCCGGACGAGAAGGACCCGTTCTTCGCGCCCAGCGGCGACAAGGTCTACCGGCACCCCACCTTCTATGACATTCCCGACGACGTACCGCACATGTGAGCCGCTGATGTCCTTCGACAACGCCTACGAGTCGCTGGCCGAGGCCACCGACGACTCCCGGTGGGCCTTCGGCACCGGCTTCACCGACCCGCTGCCCGCGGTGGACGGCGCGCTGCCGTCCGGCGTGGACGCGGCGGACCTGGCCGCCTACTGCCTGATGCTCGGCGACGACGCGCTGATCATGTCGCACCGGCTGCAGGAGTGGTGCACGCGCGCCCCCGAGCTCGAGGACGAGCTGGCCATCGCCAACATCGCGCTGGACCTCCTCGGCCAGGCCCGGCCCCTGCTGGCCAGGGCGGGCCGGGCCGACGGCTCCGGCCGCGGCGAGGACGACTACGCCTTCCTGCGCGGCGAGCACGAGTTCCGCAACGTGCACCTGGCCGAGGCCCCGCGCGGCGACTTCGCCCGGCTGAGCGCGACCCTGCTGGTCTTCGCCACCTGGCGGCTGGCCCTGCTGGACCGGCTGGCCTCCTCGGCCGACCCGGTCCTGGCCGCCGTCGCCGCCAAGGGCGTCAAGGAGGTCACCTACCACCGCGACTACGCCGCCCGGTGGACGGTACGGCTGGGCGACGGCACCGGGCTGTCCCACCGGCGGATGCGGGCCGGGCTGGAGGCCGTCTGGCCGCTGGTAGGGGAGCTGTTCGTCCCGCACGAGATCGAGCTCCGGCTGGCGGAGGCCGGGGCCGGAGTCGACCCGGCCACGCTGCGGGAGGAGTTCGACGGGGTCATGGCCCAGGTGCTCGGCGCGGCCGGGCTGCGGCCGCCCGAGGCGCCGGAGCCCCCCGGCCCGCCGGGCACCCCCGGCGCCTCCCGGGAGACCGGCCGGTGGGGCGTGCACACCGCCTCGATGGCCCCCCTGCTCGCCGAGCTGCAGGGCCTGGCCCGAGCCCACCCGGAGGCGACATGGTGACGATGACGCGGGAGACGGCCGCACTGGCTGCACACGAGGCCGCCGGGCGGGTGACCGACCCGGAGCTGCCGACGCTGACGCTGGCCGACCTCGGGGTGCTCCGCGACGTGCGGATCAGCGGGGCGGGTACCGTGATCGTGACGATCACGCCCACCTACAGCGGCTGCCCGGCGATGCACGCCATGCGCGACGACCTCGTCCACGCGCTCCAGGACGCCGGCTTCGGCGACGTGGACGTACGCGTCGCACTGCATCCGGCGTGGACCACGGACTGGATGACCGACGCCGGCCGGCGCAAGCTCGCCGAGGCCGGGATCGCCCCGCCGGGTGGTGCCCCGCCCAGGCGGCGGGGGCCGGTGCCGGTGACCCTGACGGCACCGCCGCGCCGGATCCGCTGCCCGTACTGCGGCTCGGCCGAGACCGAACGGCTCTCGGACTTCAGCGGCACCGCCTGCAAGGCGCTGTGCCGCTGCCGTGCCTGCCGTGAGCCGTTCGAGCACTTCAAGGAGCTGTGACCGGTGACCATGGCCCAGACCGGACCCGCCCCGGCGGCGGCGCGACGGCGTACGCGGTTCCACCCGCTCCGTGTGCGCACCGTGGAGCGGTTGTGCGACGACGCCGTCGCGGTGACCTTCGAGGTGCCCGGTGAGCTCGCGGGGGAGTACGCCTTCGCGCCCGGCCAGTCGGTGACGGTGCGGCGTGATCTCGGGGGCCGGGAGGAGCGGCGGTCGTACTCCATCTGCGCCGCCGCGGGCGAGCCGCTGCGGATCGGGGTGCGCGAGGTGCCCGGCGGGCTGTTCTCCGGCTGGATGGTGCGCGAGGTGCGGCCCGGGGACCTGATCGAGGTGTCCGGCCCGGCCGGCACCTTCACCCCCGCCCCGGGCTCGGACAGGGCCGGTCACCACGTGTTCGTCGCCGCGGGTTCCGGCATCACCCCGGTGCTCTCGATCGCCGCGTCGGTGCTGCGCCACCCGGCGGTCACCGCGACGGTGCTGTACGGCAACCGGCGCGCGAGCACGGTGATGTTCGCCGACGAGCTCGCCGAGCTGAAGGACCGCTACCCCGCGCGGCTCGAGCTGGTGCACGTGCTGTCCCGGGAGCCGCGCGAGGCGGAGCTGTTCTCCGGCCGGCTGGACGCGGCCAGGCTGACCGCCCTGCTGCGGCTGCTGCCCGATCCGCGGGAGGTGGACCACTGGTGGCTGTGCGGGCCGTACGCCATGGTGGCCGGAGCCCAGGACGTGCTGGCCCGGCACGGCGTGCCCGCCGAGCGGGTGCACCGGGAGCTGTTCTTCGTCGAGGCGTCGCCGCCGGCACCGGCGCGCCACACCGAGCCGGCCATCGAGGGACCGGGCAGCCAGGTCACGCTGGTGCTGGACGGGCGGTCCACCACGGTCGTGCTGCCGCGGGACACCACCGTCCTGGAGGGAGCCCAGCGCTTCCGCCCTGACCTGCCCTTCGCCTGCAAGGGCGGCGTGTGCGGCACCTGCCGGGCGAGGATCCTCGACGGCGAGGTCGACATGCGGCGCAACTTCGCCCTGGAGCCCTCCGAGGTGGCCGCCGGCTACGTGCTCACCTGCCAGTCGTTCCCGGTGTCGGACCAGCTCACCGCCGACTACGACGCCTGATCCAGCTCCCCCGCTCAATCCGGCCCAACGCACCCACCCGAGGGTGGTGGGATTACGTAGTGAGATGGATGGTAACTTAGAGCGATAATCTGGGTTTGGGGGTGACAGTGCCGTGTAGGACGGGCACGGTCCAGACCGGGTCGCCGCTGACCAGATGATGTGAGAATCGGGGGACGAACGCCGACAGGCGCGGAAGGTGTGTAGGTACCAGTGAGTGCGCTTCCCTCGGTCAGGGTCGGAATCGGCCGCCGTCGCCTGATTCGTGTGGGGCTGAGCCGGGCCGAGATGGCGATGTACGCCGAACAGGTGCTGCGCAGCAACGATCGCGGTGGCCTGACGGTCGCGTCGCCGCACCTCTACCCGCACATGTGGAGCTGGGACGCCGCCTTCGTCGCCATCGGCCTGGCGCGGTTGTCGGCGAGCCGCGCGATCACCGAGCTGGAGACGCTGCTGGCCTCCCAGTGGCGCAACGGCATGGTGCCGCACATCGTGTTCACCCCCGGGGACGCCCGGTACGAACCCGGGCCGCGGCGCTGGGAGTGCCGGGCGCACTCCCCGGACGCGCCGCCCGGCGCGGAGACGAGCGGGCTCATCCAGCCCCCGGTGCACGGCGTGGCCGTCCGCCGGATCCTGGACGCCGCCCACCGCGCGGACGCGGCGGAGCGTCGCGACGTCGTCGAGCGGATCCGGGCGCTGTGGCCCGCGCTGCTCGCCTGGCACCGCTACCTCGCCACCCACCGCGACCCCGACGGGCACGGCCGGCTCACCATCTACCACGGCTGGGAGAGCGGGCTCGACAACTCGCCGCGCTGGGACGCCCCGTACGCCGCGGTGATCCCGGACCGGCGGTTCGTGCCGTTCGCCCGCGCCGACCTGGACGCCCTGGGCGGCGGGACCGGCGGCGAGGCGCAGCGTCCCACCGACGCGGACTACCTGAAGTACCAATGGCTGATCGAGGAGCTGCGCCGGGCCCGCTACGACGACGCCCGCGCCCGGCGGACCCTGAGCTTCCGGGCCGCCGACGTCTTCGCCGGAGCCATCTTCGCCGGTGCCAACGAGGAGCTCGCGAGCGTCGCCGGCGAGCTGGGCCTGCCGGGCGCCGGTGAGCTGACCGGATACGCCCGCCGCTTCCGCCGCGGGGTCCTCGACACCACCGACGAGCGGGGCTTCGCCGCCGACCTGGACCTGCGTGCGGGCACCACGCTGCGCACGGAGACGATCGCCGGATTCGCGCCGCTGCTGTGCGGCGGGCTCGACCCGGCACGGCAGCGGTCGCTGCTCGCCCTGCTCGGCTCGGCGCGGTGGTGCGGGCATCCGGCCTTCGCCTACCCGCTGCCGCCGAGCACCAGCCCGGCCTCGCCGGCGTTCGACCCGCAGAAGTACTGGCGGGGACCGCAGTGGCCGCCGGTGACCTGGCTGCTGGTCTGGGGGCTGGAACGCTCCGGCGAGCACGAGATCGCGCACGGCCTGCGAGAGGCCGCCCTCGACCAGCTCTCCGACGGGCTGTTCGCGGAGTACTACCAGCCGTTCACCGCCGAGCCCCTCGGCGCGTCCTCCCAGTCCTGGACGGCGGCGGTGGCCCTGGACCTGCTGGCCGGCTGAGAGGCCATGCCGGAGAGCGGCCGGCGGCGGTGTGCGGTGGCCCCGGTCGCCGCCGTCAGCCGGCCTGGGAGGCCTGGGAGATCAGGAAGGCACGGGTGCGCGCGGCGTCCGCCCCGGTGGCGAACTCGCCCGCGACGAAGTCGGTGACGCCCGCCTCGGCGAGGGCCTCGAGCCGGGCGGCCACGGTGTCCTCGTCGCCGACGATGGCCACGTCCGCGGGGCCCTCGGCGCCCTCCCGGTCGAGCATGGCCCGGTAGGACGGCAGGAGGCCGTACACCTCGAACGTCTTGGCGGCCATGGCCCGGGCGGCGTCGGCGTCATCGGTGACGCAGACCGGCAGGATGCAGACGATGCGCGGATCCGGGCGCCCGGCGGCCCGCGCCGCAGCGGTGATCGTCGGCACGATGTGGTCGCGGACCGTCGTGGGTCCGGTCATCCAGAGCACCGTGCCGTCGGTCCGCTCTCCGGCCAGTCTCAGCATCCGGGGGCCGAGCGCGGCCAGCAGCACCGGCACCCTGCCCAGCCGCGGGGTGGACAGCCCGATGTGCCCGGCCAGGGTCTCCCCGGTGAAGTCGGCGGGCTCGCCGTTGAGCGGCGGCAGCAGGATCGAGAGGTACTCGTCCATGTGCCGGACCGGCTTGGCGAAGTCGTAGCCGTACATGCCCTCGATCACGATCTGGTGGGACAGCCCGATCCCGAGGGTGAGCCGGCCGCCGACCGCCAGCGCCGTCGACAGCGCCTGCTGGGCGAGGGCGGCCGGATGGCGCGGGTAGGTCGGGATCACCGAGGTGCCGAGCTCGATCCCGGCCACCTGGCCGCCGGCCACGGCCAGTGCGGTCAGCGAGTCGAGGCCGAAGATGTGCGTCGCCCACGCGGAGGCGAGACCGTCGTCGGCCGCGCTGCGGAGCTGGTCGCGGAGCTTGACGAAGGCGTCCGGCCCGGTGGGCTCTTTGAGGGTGACTCCGATGCGCATGGCGGCCTCCGTGCGGGGGGTGGTGGTGCTACCCGAAGGTAGTCCCCGCCGCCGAGACCGGCGATCGCGGGGCGGGCCGTCCGCGGCAGTCCCCGCCGCGGTGATCGGCCGGATCCCGGACGGCGGCGGTCGGTCAGGCCGCGGTGGCCGGTTCCCGGTCCGCCTCCCGCAGGACCGCGGCCCTGCGCTCGCGGGAGGGGCCGGTGAGCAGGTGGCCCGCGGCGGCCAGGGCGCCGAGCACGCCGCAGACGACCCAGTGCCAGCCGCCCAGCCGCTGCAGGCTCGCCCCGCCCAGCGCGGGCGCGACGAAGGCGGCGATCGGGAAGCTCAGGTAGAAGACCGCCTGATAGCGCCCGCGCAGCTCGACCGGGGACAGCTCGGCGATGGTCGCCGCGTTGGGCGGCGCCGCCAGCATCTGGCCGATCGTCCAGACGACCGCCGCGGCCAGGTAGACCGGGACGACGTCGGCGACGGCCACCAGGCCGGTGCCCACGGCGATCAGGCCGTTGGCGGCGGCCAGCACCCGGGCCTTGCGGCGCCCGCCGATGAGCCGGGGCACGAACAGCTGCCCGCACACGATCATGATCCCGGTGAAGCCCATCACCGACCCGTACACCGACGGCCGCAGATGGTCCTCGGCCATGGCCAGCGGCAGGATGGTCGTGGTCTGCAGCGTGAGCACGGCCAGCACCAGGGTGAGCCCGACGAAGAGCAGGTAGGGCCGGTCGGTGAGGGTGGTGAGCAGCCCGCGCCGCCGTCCGGCCGGACGGGCGGCGGCGGCGCGGACCGGCAGGGTCTCGGGGACGCGGGCGGCCAGCACCACGAACGTGACCAGGGTGGCGCCCGCCTCGACCAGGAACAGCGGGGTGAACCCGGTCTCGGCGAGCAGCCCGGCCAGCGGGGCGGCGATGGCCGTGCCGAGGTTGAACGCCCAGAACTCCAGGTTGAAGGCCTTGGTGCGCTGCCCGCCGGGGACGATGTCGACCATCGCGGCGATGAGCGGCGGCCCGACCATCGACTGCGCCGCGCCGACCAGGCCGGTCAGCACGGCGATCGCCGGGATCCAGGGCGCGAAGGCCAGCCCCGCCAGCAGCAGGGTGGTGGCCGCGTGGCTGGCCAGCAGCGTCCGGCGGCGCCCCCACCGGTCGGCCAGCACCCCGCCGGCCAGTACACCGGCGCAGCCGCCGGCTCCGTAGAGGCCGACCACCAGCCCGGCGCCGGTGGTGTCCAGGCCCCGGTCCTGGACGAGGTACAGCGAGAGGAAGATGACGCCGAAGCCGCCCAGCTTGTTGATCAGGAACCCGGCCCACAGGTACCAGAAGGTGCCGGGCAGCCCGCCGATGTTCGCGCGATACCAGCCTCGCACCCCGAACTCCTCTGTTAGGAAACCTAACAGATTCTAGAGGGGGTGCCCGGGGTGCTCCTCCACCGGGAAGCGCGCCGGCCACCGCGTCAGGTCGAAGAAGCGGTGCTCGGGCAGCGTGCGCAGCCGTACGGCCGACGCCGCGGGGTCCCCGGCCAGCGCCGTGGTGTCGAAGTCGCGGCACTCGGCCAGCGTGAGCACCCCGCACAGCAGCGCCTCGGGAGTCCGTACGATCACCAGCGGGCCGAGCTGGGCGAACCCCTCGGCGGTGGCGTTGACGGCCAGCAGCAGGCTCCGCAGCGCGGCCGCGTCGTCCTCGGCGGGATCCTCGCCGGGCGAGCCCATGTCCGAGCGCAGCGACTCCAGCACCTCCCCGAAGCGCTGCCGGAGCCACCGGGGATTGCGCCCGGACAGGTAGTAGAGCACCTGTGGCCGCGTCCCGCCCATGGAGACCTTGAACCGCTGCTCGAGATCGTGGTGGCGGGCGCACTGCTCGAAGATCTGCACCAGCGCGCCCAGGAGGTCGCCGGTCCCGCAGGCCACCGCGCCGCGGACCGTCTGGATCTCGGGGGCGCGCTCGCCGAGCGTCTCGGTGGCCGCCCGGTCCAGCTGGTCGAGGGTGTGCTGCAGCAGGTCGGCGACCACGCCGTCCACCGCCTGGAAGGCCTGGGACAGCCGCCGCTGCAGGACGGCGATGCGGTCCCGGTCGCCCTCCAGGGCGGTCACCCGTCCGGTCGCGTGCTGCAGGTCCTGGCCGAGCCCGCCCACCCGGGCCTGGAGATCGCGCTCCACCTGGACCACGCGCAGCCGCAGGCCGCCCAGGTCGTCCTCCAGGGTGTGCAGCCGGGTCTCCTGCTCGGTCTCGAAGATCTCGTCCTTGCGCCGCACCGCCTCCAGTTTGCGGAGCCGGTCCTCGTAGGCGGCCGCCAGCTCCTGGCGCAGGGCCGCACGCTCGCGGGGCCCGATCACGAACGCCATGACCATCTCCAGGCCGGCGACCGCCAGGCACGCGAGACCTACCAGCAGGGTCATGACACTCCTCGGGAACGCGGGCACTGCCGAGGAATTTAGGCCACCGGCTCGCCGCGCAAGACCCGATCCGCCGCAAAAGGCGGCTCTATCGCGCGGGTATCGGCACCGGGACGGCCGTGGCCGGCTCGGCCCGGGACCGGCGCAGGACCCGGGCGGCGTACAGGCCGACGGGCACCGGTGCCCAGTAGGTGACCACCCGGAAGAGCACGACCGCCTGGAGCGCGTGTCCGGCCGACACCTCCGCGCCGCCCAGCGCCGCGACCAGCGCGGCCTCGGTGGAGCCGATCGCCGCGGGCACCGGCAGCACCGACCCCGCCGCGGCGCCGATGAAGTACGCGGCCAGCAGCGTCAACATCGCCCCCGGCGCGGAGGCTCCCGGCACCGCCAGGACGCTCATCGCGAACGCCAGGCTCAGCACCAGGGTGGTGGCGGCGGTGGCGGTCACCGTGACGAGCAGGTCCCGGGGCCGCCGCCGCAGCTCCGCCAGGGCGGTCACGGTCTGTCCCAGGGCGGCGAGCAACCGGCCGCCCTGGCCGCGCCGGCGCCACCAGGCGAACAGCACGAGCGCGGCGACGGCCCCGGCCGAGACCAGCATCCACGGCAGGGGGAGCCGGCCGGCGGTCCGGGCCGTGTGCGCGCCGAGCTCAGTCAGCACCCGGGTCCCGCCGGCGCCGGTCCACTGGCCGACGCCCAGGACCGCGAGGAACAGCAGCAGGTCACCGAGGGCGGTGGCGGCGTGCAGGGCCGTGACGCCCGCGATCGCCCGCGGCGCGGCCAGGCCGTGGCAGGTGAGGTAGCGGACGTTGACCGCGGCGGCGCCGATCCCGCCGGGGACGAGCCGGTTCGCGGCGGCCGCGGTGAACTGGGTGAGCGTCGCCTCCCGCAGCGGGAGGGGCCGCCCGGCGGCGGCCTGCAGGGCGAGGGCGGCGCAGACGTAGTGCAGCACCGACAGCGCGGTCAGGGCGGGCAGGAAGCCCCAGTGCAGGGCGGAGGTCTCCACGCCCTGAGATATCGGCTGATCAGCTGACCGGGGCGTGTCCGGGCGATTCCGCCCAAGCGAACATCACCGGTCGGCTCGCCGGGCGGGGCGGCCGAGCGGGCGGCTCCGGGCCGCGGGGCACTGCGGCGCTCCGCGGCGTGCCGGGCCGGGCGGCTCGGCGGCCGTCGCCTTGATCGCCACGCTGACCAGGGACAGCACCAGCGCGACATCGCTGTCGCTGTCCAGCCGCACGTTCACCCAGTCCGCGCTGGGTTCCATCTCCACCCGGCCCGAATGCAGCAGCGCGTCCTCCATCCGCCGGATGACCGGACGGGTCAGCCGCACGTGCGCGTCCCCCTGGCTGTGCAGGTGCACGATCTGGCGGGTGTTGACGCTGAGACCGACTCCCATCCCACACTCGGCCCGGCCGACGTTGACCGAGGACCACGAGGTCACCTGCGCGATGACCCGATCGGTGTAGGAACCTTCCCTGGTGAGGCCCATAGCCGCATGGTTCACCTTCGGGCCCGTTGAACGGAACGGCCTGAGGCCGAATCGTTACCCGATCGGTCACCGGGACGTCGGATCGGGTTCAGCGCCCGGTGGAGGGCGGCCGGTAGCACCGCCACCTGGTGCTCGCCTCGCCGCCGCCCCGGCCCGCCGGGCGCACCGGCCCACCGCCGCCGGCCACTCGCCGAGCGGACTGAGCAAGCGCTAGGTTAAGCCCATGACCTCCCTGGGCATCGTCGTCGTCGGCACCGGGTTCGGCTGCCTGACCCACGTCCCCGCCTTCCGCGCCGCCGGGTTCGAAGTCCGCGCACTGGTCGGCCGCGACCCGGCGCGGACCGCGGATCGTGCCGCCCGGCTGGAGATCCCGCACGCCACCACGTCGCTCGCCGAGGCGCTCGCACTGCCCGGGGTGGACGCCGTCAGCGTCGCCACCCCGCCGCGGACGCACGCCGCGCTCGTCGGCGAGGCGGTGGCGGCCGGCCGCCACGTCGTCTGCGAGAAGCCGTTCGGCGCCGACGCGGCAGGCGCCGCCGGGATGCTCGCGGCGGCCGAGCGGGCCGGGGTGGTCCATCTGGTCGGCACCGAGTTCCGCTTCGCGACGGGTCAGGCGCTGCTGCGCCGTACCGTCCGGCAGGGGGTGATCGGAGAGCCGCGGCTCGCGACGTTCCTGCTGCACCTCCCGCTGCTCGCCGACCCCGCCGGTGAGATCCCCGCCTGGTGGGGCGACTCCGGAGCCGGCGGCGGCTGGCTCGGCGCGCAGGGCTCGCACGTGATCGACCAGATCCGTACCACCCTGGGGGAGATCGAGGGCCTCAGCGCCACGATGACCCGGCTCGGCGACCGCCCGCGGATGACCGCGGAGGACTCCTTCACCCTGCACTTCCGTACGGCGAGTGCCTCCGGTGTCGTGCAGAGCACCGCCGCCTCCTGGGGCCGGCTGCTCATGACCACCCGGATCGCCGGCGAGCGCGGCACCGCCTGGCTGAACGGCGACGACGTCTGGATCGCGGACGCGGCCGGCACTCGCCAGGCCGAGGTGCCCGACGATCTGCGCAACCCGGCCCCGGTGCCGCCGCCCGCCGAGCTGCTGCACACCGCCTACGACATGCTGCACTTCAGCGGCGTGGACCTGGCCCCCTACACCCGGGTGGCGCGGGCGTTCCGGGCCCGCATCCTGGGGGAGAGCGCACCGGCCGATCCGGAGCCCGCCACGTTCGCCGACGGGCTCGCCACCCGCAGGGTCCTCGACGCCGCCCGCCGTTCCGCCGCCGAACAGGCCTGGATCACGCTCTGACCTCCCGGGCGCCGTATCGTCGGGAGGAGTCCAGGTGCCGTGGGGAAAGGATGTGCGCAGTGCTCGTAGCGTTCTCGGTGACCCCGCTGGGGGTCGGGGAAGAGGTCGGTGAGCTCGTCGCCGAGGCCGTACGGGTGGTGCGCGCGAGCGGGCTGCCCAACCGGACCGACGCCATGTTCACCACCCTCGAAGGCGACTGGGACGAGGTCATGGCGGTCGTGCGGCAGGCGGTCGAGGCCGTCGAGGCCCGCGCCCCCCGGGTCAGCCTGGTGCTCAAGGCCGACATCCGGCCCGGGGTGAGCGACGGGCTCACCGCCAAGGTCGCGTCCGTGGAACGCCGGCTGAGCGGCGGATGACCCCGGAGGAGGCCCTCCGGCTGCTGCCCGTCCGGGCCGTCGTGCCGGACCTGCACGCCGCGCTGGACGCCGTCGGGGCGGCCGTGCTCGCGGCGCCGCCGGGCACCGGCAAGACCACGCTGGTGCCGCTGGCCCTGGCCGGGCTCCTCCCGGACCTGCCCGGCGGGCCGGACCGGCCCCGCCGGGTGCTGGTGGCCGAACCCCGCCGGCTGGCCACCCGGGCGGCCGCGCGCCGGATGGCGTGGCTGCTCGGCGAGGAGGTGGGCGGCCGGGTGGGCTTCACCGTGCGCGGCGAGCGCCGCCCGGGCTCGCTGATCGAGGTGGTCACGACCGGGGTGCTGCTCCAGCGGCTGCAGCACGACCAGGAACTGGCCGGGATCGATGCCGTGCTCCTCGACGAATGCCACGAGCGGCATCTCGACGCCGACACCGCCCTGGCCTTCCTGCTCGACGTGCGGGCCGCGCTCCGGCCCGACCTGCGGCTGGTCACCGCCTCGGCCACCGCCGACACCGCGGCCTGGGCCCGGCTGCTGGGCTCCCCGGCAGAGCCGGTGCCGGTCGTGGCCACCCCGGCCGTGCTGCACCCGGTGGAGGTGGTGTGGGCGCCGCCGCCCCGCCCGGTGCGGCCCGCGCACGGGATGCGGGTCGATCCGGCCCTGCTCGACCACGTCGCGGCCACCGTCCGCCGGGCACTCGCCGAACGGGCCGGGGACGTGCTGTGCTTCCTGCCCGGCGTGGGGGAGATCGGCCGGGTCGCCGGGGCACTGGCCGGGATCGAGGTGCTCCAGGTGCACGGCCAGGCGCCCGCCGCGGTGCAGGACGCGGTGCTGCGGCCCGGCCGGAGCCGCCGGGTGGTGCTGGCCACCTCGGTCGCCGAGTCGAGCCTCACCGTGCCCGGCGTGCGGATCGTGGTCGACTCGGGACTGGCCCGTGAGCCGCGCACCGACCACGCCCGGGGCCTGAGCGCGTTGACGACCGTCCGGGTGTCCCGGGCCGCCGCGGAACAGCGGGCCGGGCGGGCGGGCCGGGAGGAGCCGGGCACGGTGTACCGCTGCTGGGCCGCCGCCGAGCACGCCCGGCTGGCGGACCGGCCCCGGCCGGAGATCGAGCTGGCCGACCTCACCGCGTTCGCGCTGCAGGCGGCGTGCTGGGGCGATCCCGCCGCCGCCGGCCTCGCGCTGCCGGACCCGCCGCCCGCGGCCGCGCTGGACTCCGCCCGGGAGGTGCTGCGGGCCCTCGGCGCGGTGGACCCCTCCGGGAGGGTCACCGGGCGCGGCCGGCGGATGGCCCGGGCCGGGGTGCATCCGCGGCTGGCCAGGGCGCTGCTGGACGGCGCCGACCGGGTGGGCCCGCGGGCCGCGGCCGAGGTGGTGGCCCTGCTGTCGGACCGGCTGCCCCGCGAGGCCGGCGACGACCTCACCGCTGTGTGGCGGACCCTGCGCCGCGGCGGTGACGGCGCCGCCGCCCGCTGGCGTCAGGAGGCGCGGCTGCTGGAGAACGCCGTGCGCCCCGGCCACGATCCGACGGCCGGCCCGGAGGGCGGGGACGACAGGGTCGCGGGAACGGTGGTGGCGCTGGCCTTTCCCGAGCGGGTGGCGCGCGCCCGCCCGGACGGCGGCGGCCACCTGATGGTCTCCGGGACCGGGGCCGAGCTGGCGCCGTCCTCCGCGCTGAGCGCGGCCCGGCCGCCCTGGCTGGCGATCGCCGTCGCGGACCGGCCCGCGGGTGCGGCCTCCGCGCGCATCCGCCAGGCCGTCGTCATCGACGAGGACATCGCGCGGCTGGCCGCGGCCCCGCTGCTCACGGCCGGCGAGGAGGTCCGCTGGAGCACCTCCGCGAAGGACGTCAGCGCCCGCCGGGTCGAGCGTCTCGGCGCCATCGAGCTGTCCGCCGTCCCCCTGCGGCGGCCGGACCCCGCGCTGGTACGGGCCGCGCTGCTGGAGGGCCTGCGCCGGGAGGGGCTGGGCCTGCTGACCTGGACGCCGGAGGCCACCGCGCTGCGCGAGCGGCTGGCCTTCTGCCACCGCGTCCTCGGCGGGCCATGGCCGCCGGTGGACGACGCCGCCCTGCTGGAGCGGGCCGAGGAGTGGCCGGGCCTGTCCCGGGCCCGGCACCGCGCCGACCTGGCCCGGATCGACGTGGCGGCGGCCCTGCGGGGCCTGCTGCCGTGGCAGTGCGCGGCCCGGCTGGACGAGGTGGCACCCGAGCGGATCACCGTGCCCACCGGTTCCCGGATCCGGGTCGACTACGGCGGCGACCAGCCCGTCCTGGCGGTGAAGCTCCAGGAGCTGTTCGGCTGGCAGGCCGCGCCGCTGCTGGCCGACGGCCGGGTCCCGCTGGTGGTCCATCTGCTCTCCCCGGCGGGCCGCCCCGCGGCGGTGACGGCCGACCTGGCCTCGTTCTGGCGGGAGGGCTACCGGGGAGTGCGAGCCGAGCTCCGTGGCCGCTACCCCCGCCATCCCTGGCCGGAGGACCCCGCCACGGCGGCCCCCACCCGGCGCGCCAACCCCCGTAAATGAGGGGCGTACGGACCCGTGGCCCGGCCGGTCGGCCCGCCGGCGGGCCGTGCGTCCCGGCGGTCAGGTACGGACTCGCAGCCGGGCCGGGGGCGCGTCCGGCCCGTCCAGCAGCGGTCGCTCCACCGGCAGGCCGTACATCTCGAAGAGCCGCCGGCGCACCGCCTCCAGCGGATACGTCTCGGGATACACCGCCAGCTTGAAGACCACGCCTTCGAGGGCACTGCGCAGCAGCGCCTCCTCCAGCGCGGGGTCGGCGGCGCCCCGGTCGGCGAACATCGTGCGCAGGTGGTCCTCGAAGACGGTGACCTGGGCGTCGTTGGCGGCCTCCACCCGGGCGAAGACCTCGCGGGTGGCGGGCTGGAGCATCAGGCCGAGGATCAGCCGCTGCACGCCGACCGTCTGATGGGCCGCGCGCAGCACCCGGTCGATCACCCCGGCGAGCCGCTGGTCCGGGGTGGTCTCGGTCTCCAGCGGGACGGCGAGGCCGAACAGCTCGAACATCACCTCGGTCAGCAGGGCTTCGAGCAGCGCGTCCTTGGTCGGGAAGTAGTACGACACCAGCCCCCGGGCCACCTCGGCCCTGGCCGCGATGGCGGAGACGGTGGCCTGGGTGTAGCCGAGTTCGGCGAACAGCTCGAGCGCGGAGGTGAGGATACGGCGGCGCGACTGCTCGCGGAGTTCCTCGTTGACCTCGGCGGATCGTGGTGACAAGCCGTACCCCCCTCGCTGCACCCATGGGCCTTCAGCGCCATTGTCGCCCCTTCCGGCCGCACGCATGACTGGTTGGCTGTACAGTCAATCCCCGTTCGCAACACCCCCGAGGGAAGGACACTCATGGCCGCACGCGACTGGGCCGTCAAGAAGGCGGCCGGCCAGGTGATGGGCCCGGATGAGCGGTTGCTCGCCAGCTCGATGATCAGCCTGCCCGGCACCCTCAAGCGCGACGGCTACTACGCGGCGCTCGGCAACGTCACCGGCATCCGCCTCGTCGAGGTGACCGGCGAGAACGGGCTGCCCGCGAAGATGGTGGCCGCGGTCACCGACCGGCGGATCCTGCTGTTCTCGCAGCACTGGCTCATCATGGGCCGGGCCAAGGACCTCGTCGCCGACATCGACCTGAGCCAGGTCGCCGGGGCGGAGCAGCGGGCCGGCGGCCGGGCGCAGGTGACGATCAAGGTGGCCAACTTCGCGATCACCCTGCGCGACGGCACCGTCCTGGAGCTGGAGTCCGCGGACGCCGGCGGGGTCGAGGGCCTGGTCCGCGCGATCAACGGCAGGGTCGCGCGTTAGGCTGATCCGGTGAGCCGACAGAGCCGAGGCCGCGAGAGACCCCCGGTGCGCACCGCCGCCGGACCGGGGCTGGCGCTGCCCGGCCTGGAGGCGCTGTACGCGGCGTCGGTGCGCGCCTCCGCGGAGCTGCTCACGCTGCCGGGCCCGCTGCAGGCCGAGCTCTGGACCTCCGCACATCTGGGCGTGCTGGAACGCGCCGCGCCCGACGAGCGGGCCCACCGCCGGGCGCTCGCCGACCTCGTCGGTTACTTCCAGCGGAGCCGTGCCCCGGGAGCCCGGGTGTTCCTGCGGGCCGTCGCCGCGATCGGCCCGCAGGAGCTGCGTGCCGACGCGGCGCGGGCCGCGGAGGGGCCGGCCGGCGACGCCGGGCCGGCTTGGCTGCCCGCGCTGGGCCGGGTGCTGCCGGGCGAGACCTGGCTGATCCAGGACGGCTCACTCGGCGGTGACCAGATCGCCTGCGAGTTCCGCTACGCCGGCGGCGCCGGCCCGCTGCACGCCCTCCTGGTGCAGATCACCCAGGGGAGGGCGACGCAGCTGCTGGCCATCGGCGACGTGCCGGGCATGATGGCGCAGGTCCGCCAGGGCGTGGCGGCGGAGGAGTGCGCCGTGCTGCGGCTGGATCCCGCGGCGGCCCGGGCCCGGCTGCGAGCGGCGCTGGCGGGGGAGGCCGCCGAGCATCCCGAGGACCTGCACGCCCTCCTGGCCTTCGCCCGGCACCGGATCGAGACGCTGCCCGGCTAGGTGTGCCGGCCCGTGCGGCCGGGCCCGCGGGCGGCGGGTGACCGGCCGTCGCGCGCGGTCAGGGCCGGCCGCTCTGACCGGCCGCCGCGAAGCGGAGCCGCCGGAGCTCCTCGGTGACGTCCTCGGGCTGCGCGCCGAGGTCGTAGGAGCTGAGCAGATGCAGCCGCTCACCGGTGTCGATCTCGACCAGCCGGGTGGTGCGCCCCAGCCGCTGCCGCTCTCCCAGCCGGATCGACTGCACCTCCGCCCACGGGATGTGCCGGTGGCCGGCGAAGCCACGGATCACGGTGAGACCGCCCCGGCCGGCCGACAGGTGCACCGGCGCCAGCACGTCGCGGGCCGCGAACACCAGCAGACCGGCGGCCGCGACGCCGGCCAGCAGCACCAGCTGCCGGTCCGCGGCGGCGGACAGCGCGGAGACCACCGCGATCACCGCGCACACCACCGCTCCCGCCGCCTTCACGAGGGGATACACGGGCGCCACCCGCCACTGCCGGGCGGGCGGGCCGCCGAACTCGTCCACCTCCCCAGCATAGGACCGCGGCCGTCGCAGACCGGGCGGGCTGGGCGGGCCGCGATCCGCGAGGGTCAGCGGGCGAGATCGACGCCGCACACGCCCTCGATGGCCAGCAGCCGTTCGCTGATCGAGGTCAGCGTCTGCCCGCGGTCGACCCGGGTCAGGAAGGACAGCAGGGGGTGCCCGGCCGTGGAGTGCCGCACCCGGGTCACCCGCGCCGAGGGCATGAACCCCCGGATCGTCTCCTCCATGTCGGTCGGCGACGTCCCGGCGTTGAGCTCGACCGTCATCTCCAGGGTCCGGCGGGGGGTGAACTCGGCCCGTTTGAGCAGCCGGAGGACCGACAGCGTCAGCACCGCCGTCACGAGCGCGGGGAGCCACGCGCGCAGCCCCACGGCCACGCCGCTCGCCGCCGTCACCCAGAGCGAGGCGGCCGTGGTCAGCCCCTTCACGGTCGGGCCCTCGCGCAGGATCGCCCCCGCTCCCAGGAAACCGATGCCCGTGACGACCTGGGCGGCCACCCGGGTGGGGTCGGTGTGCAGCGCATCCGCTCCCGCGACGGTGAAGAGCGCCGCGCCGAGCGCCACCAGGATGTGGGTGCGCAGTCCGGCCGACTGGGCGTCCAGCTCCCGCTCGAACCCGATGGCACCGCCCAGCCCCGCCGCCACCACCACCTGGAGCACGGTGATCCAGTGCATCGTCAGTCGCCGTTCCGGATCGCCAGCGCCAGGTAACGATCGGGCCCGTCGTCATAGCGGGTCAGCGACCAGCCGGTCCGCTCCAGGGCGGGCCGCAGGTTCGGCTCGGCCCGGATGTCGTCGGCGCGCAGGTCATGACCCCGCCGCGCGGCCAGTGCGGCGCGGCCGACGGGGTGGAACATCGCCAGCCCGCCCCCGCGCCGGGTGACCCGGGCGAGCTCGGCCAGCGCCGCCGCCGGGTCGGGCAGATGGGAGAGCAGCCCCGCGGCCAGGGTGGCGTCCACGCACCCGGTCCGCAGCGGCAGACGCAGCGTGTCGGCCAGCAGCAGCGCCGCCTGCGCGCCCCGGCCCTTGCCGGCGGCCACCCGCACCATCTCCGGGGTCAGATCGACGGCGATCACGTGCCCGGCGGCGCCCACGGCCTGACGCAGCAGCGGGACGGCGCGGCCGGTGCCCGACCCGGCGTCCAGCACGGTCTGCCCCGGGGCCGGTGCCAGCTCGGCGATGGCGGCGGCGAATGCCGGCCCGTCGTCGGGGAACTTCTCCTCCCAGGTGGCGGCACGGTCGGCGAAGAACTTCATGTTCTTCAATCAATCACACGTCCCTGCCGGGTGCCGGTCAGCGACTCGGTGTGGGAGTTGAGCGCCGGCGGCCGTACGCAGATCAGCGTCGTCCGCGCGTGCCGTGCGCAGTAACGGCGGACCGACGGGCGGACGAGCCGTCCGATGAACCCGTGCGCGCCCGCGCCGATCACGAGCAGGTCGCCCTCCCGGGCCAGATCCACCAGGGTCCGCCCGGCGTCGCCGACCATCGGCAGCACGCTCACCCGGACATCGGAGAGCGCGTTCCCGGCCACGTCCTCCAGCAGCCGGTTCGCCAGTGCCAGGCCGGCGGCCCGTGCCGTGGCCAGCAGATCCGGCAACGCGCCGCCGACCGCGGCACCGGCATTGTGCGGCATGGCCGCGACCTGCACGATCAGGAGCGGAATGCGCCTCAGCCGTGCCTCGCCGAGCGCCCAGGCGAGGGCCCAGCGTGCCGCGGCGGAGTCGTGCACGCCCACGACCACGCGCGGTTCCCTGACTTCCGAGATCGGCGCCACGGCGGCCTCCTACCGGATGTGAGCACCGGACCGACCGGTGGAGATATCTTCTGCTGATCTGTAGTCCGCGTAAAGAGGCTGAGGCGGGCTCAATGCGGCCGGCGGGTCCAGAGGGGGGCGGTCCGGGCCCAGTCCGCGGTCCACTCGGCGAACCTGTGATGGTCGAGGCGGCGCCGGACCATCAGGTAGAGCAGGAGGCAGGGGAGCGCCACCATGGTGACGGAGGCCGTGCCCGCCAGGGCGGCGTCGGCGACCGTCTGGCCGTGCTCGCGGGGCCTGCGGGTGAGATTGCCGGTCCTGTCGATCCAGATCCGCCGGTGCGAGCCGGCCTTGTCCCGCTCGCGCTGGGGCACCAGCGCCGACCGGAGGGTGCCGTCGTGCGCCCGCCACTGCAACCGGACGGTGGGCCGGATGCCGCGCACGGAGTTGTCGGTGATGCCGTCACCGGCCACGATGGTGGCCACGACGGGCCGGTGCGCCGTCCGTTCCTGCCGCTCCGCCCGCATCCCGGAGTCGTAGGCCCGGCCGGTGGTCACCCCCGCGACCAGCGGGGCGAGGGCCAGGAACACGATCAGGAGGCCGAGCGCGGCGGCCGTCTGGACCCGGTCGACCGGCCGCCGCATGGGGTTGCGATCACACCCCAGCAGCCGGATGGCTCGTCGGACCCGGAGTCGTCGCATAGATGGTCGTCCGCTCACCGGGCACCTCCTTATGACCAACAAACTTGCCATAAAACGGACATGTTCTCTCTCTAGACGGTAGGTCGATTCCGGGTCGCAGGGATAGGGGCAATTCCGGTCCATGACAGGCTTGCGCCACCATTCCGGATGCGGCGCATCCGGGGGCCGCTCCGACCACGCGCCACGCCCCGGGGCCTGGCCGGTCGCGCTCCGGTGGCACGCACGAAACGCCTGGCTTCCGGTCGCCGCGGGGCAGGGTCGACGGGGCCGACACGGAGGGTCTCTTCGAGCGGGCGCGGCGGGGTGCGAAGCTATGATTGCCGGTACCTGCGCGGCCAAAGCAGTGATTCAGTGCCATCGAGGAGTGATCATTGGTGTCGGACGGCCGTCATGACGGTGCGGGCCGGCCACGGCGCCGCCCCGGCGAGCTCGAGTCCGAGGTGCTGGCCACGCTCTGGGCCGCGAAACGCCCGCTGTCGCCCGCGGAGGTGCTCCAGGCGCTCGGGGGCGGGCTCGCCTACACGACGGTGGTGACGATCCTGACCCGCATGGTCGACAAAGGGGTGCTGACCCGGGCCAAGGCGGGCCGCATGTTCACCTATCTGCCGGTGGCCGACGCCAGCGGACTGGCCGCCCGCCGGATGCTCGCCCAGCTGGAGCGCGAGAACGACAAGGCGCAGGTCCTGGTGCACTTCGTCGGCGCGCTCTCGCCGGCGGACGAGGATCTGCTGCGGGCGATCCTCACCACCGGCCCGAGCCCCACCGGGGACCGCGAGCCCGGCTGACCCACCGCTCGGATCCGCGCTGGGCCGGGAGGCCGGCGTGCCCGGCCTCAGCGCAGGACGCCGGTGTGGCCGAGGGAGTAGCGGCCGGGCTGGGGCCACACGCACAGCCCGTGCGGCCCGCGGCCCACCTTGATCTTGCGGATCAGCCGGCCGGTCCGCGTCGAGATGGCGTACACCTCGCTGTTGTAGCGGCCGGACAGCCACAGGACCCTCCCGTCGGCGGAGACGCCGCCCATGTCGGGGGAGCCGCCGCCGGGAATCCGCCACAGCGCCTCGACCCGGCGGGTGACGAAGGAGACCAGGGAGACGGTGCCCTCGCCGCGGTTGGAGACGTACAGGTACCGGGAGTCGCGGCTGGGGTAGAGCCCGTGCGCGCCCCGTCCGGTCGGGATGAACCCGATCTTCTTGAAGCGCTCGGCGTCGATGACCCACACGCCATTGCTGGCCATGTCGGCGACGTAGAAGGTGGTGCCGTCCGGGGACAGCTTGACGTCCTGCGGCATGGCGTTGCGGCCCAGCGAGATGCTGCCGACCACCCTCTGCCGCTCGGTGTCCAGCTTGACGATGGTGCCGGAGAACTCGCAGGCGGTGAGGAAGAAGCCGCCGTCGGCGGAGAAGTCCGCGTGGTTGGGCCCCCGGCAGGGCACCCGGACCGAGCGCACGCGCTTCATCGTGTGGGCGTCGCGGAAGTCGATGTTCTGGTTGCGTTCGGCCATCACGACCGCGAACCGGCCGTCCGGGGTGAAGTACAGGTTGTACGGGTCGTCGACCGGCACCGGGCTGCCCGGCCTGCCGGTCCTCGGGTCGACCGGCACCAGGTCGTTGGACTTGTTGTCGTTCACCCACAGGGTCTTGAGATCCCACGAGGGGACCACGTGCTGGGGCAGCACGCCGACCTTGAAGTGCCCGATCTTGCGGAAGGTCCGCTGGTCGATGACGGTGACGTCGTTGCTCTCGCTGTTGGGCACGTAGACGCGTGCGGGGACGCCCTTGACCACCGGGCTGAGCATGCCGGGCCGGTCGTGTTCGTAGACGTCGATCGCGTTGCTGAGCTGCGCGGTCCTCGGCGGCGGCAGCGGCGGCGTCGAGGTCATGGTCATCCCGGAATGCCGGTCTCCGGGACCGGTGCCGCCGCACCCGGCCGCTCCGGCCGCCACCGCCGTGAGGACGCCGACGACCAGCAGGGACGTGGCCCCGCGCCGGGCCTTCACGAGGCCAGCAAGGTGGAGACGGTGACCGGGCCGAGCCGGCGGGCCGCCAGCCCGCCCAGGATCGCGGGCATCGCGGCGAGCGTGCCCGGATGGCCGAAGTGCATGCTCACGATGGAGCCGGCCCGGACGCCGCCCAGCACGGTGCGGACGACCGCGCCCGGTCCGGGATCCCCGGCATCGGCCGAGTCCAGGTCGTACGACAGGCAGGTGGGGTAGCCGGCCCGGGCGGCCATGGCCCGCACCATCGGCGTCGCGCGCCGGGCCCGTGACGGGCGGAACCAGGCGCCGCGCGAGCCGGTGAGGCGCACCAGCCGGTCCGCGCACTGCGCGATCTCCGCGTGGGCGGCGGCCGGGCTCATCGCCGCGATGTCACCGTGA
Organism: Actinomadura scrupuli; assembly: GCF_050971785.1. NCBI lineage: Bacteria > Bacillati > Actinomycetota > Actinomycetes > Streptosporangiales > Thermomonosporaceae > Actinomadura > Actinomadura scrupuli. Next base: position 374,316 of record NZ_JBPCCU010000004.1, read on the forward strand.
TGCTGGGTGTGGTTGCCCAGCTCGTGGCCGCCGTCCAGGATCACGCGGGCCAGCGCCGGGTTCTCCTCCAGCCAGGTGCCGACCGCGAGCACCGTCACGTGGGCGCCGCCGGCCGCGAGCTCGTCCAGGAGCCGCCGGGCGAGCCGCGGCTCCCCGGCGCCGTGGAAGGTGAGCGCGACCTGCCGGCCGGCCCGCGGGCCATGGGTCACCTCCGCGGGCAACCGGTGCGGAGCGGCGGGCGGCGAGAGCGCGGGCCCGGCCGGTGACACCGTCCGGGCGCGCGGGCGCCCGTCCGGGCCGCACCCCGCCGCCAGCCCGGCGGCGGCCGCCACCGCGGCTCCGAGTACTCCCCGTCGTTGAATCGTCACGCAGCGAAGCATAAGGACTACCGGAGGGCCGCCGGGCCGACATGCGCGAGAGGACGGTGAAAGCCTCCCTCGGCCTTACGGGCACATAGCCGCATTCATAACGGCCTTTCCTTCATTTCCCCGCCGGATATTCCGGATACACGGCGACCGGCGGGGCGGTCTGCGCGTGTCCGGTCACTTCCCGGAGGAATGGCGTGCTCCGGCGGGCGCAGGCGGCGCCGGGGAATGACCCGCGCTGCAGGGGCAGCCCCCGTGCACCCCTGCAGCGCGGAGCTAGAGTGCGGCGAGGATCTTGTCGCAGATGGCGCGCAGCCGCTCCGCCTCGTCGCCGGTCAGCGGATCGAAGACCCGCCGCCGTACCTCCTCCACATGGCCGGGGGCGGCCTCGGCCAGGGCCGTGAAGCCGGCGTCGGTGAGCACCGCGACGCTGCCCCGTTTGTCGGCCGGGGACCGTTCGCGCCGGATCCAGCCCTTCTCCTCCAGCCGGGCGGCGGCGTGCGAGAGCCGGCTCTGCGAGTAGGTCGTCATCGCCGACAGGTCGCTCATGCGCAGTGCCCGGCCGTCCGCCTCCGAGAGCATCACCAAGATCATGTAATAGGCGTGCGGCATGCCCGCGTCCCGCTGCAACTGCCGGTCGAGCGCCTCGTCCAGCCGGGTCAGCACCACGACGAGCGAGCGCCAGGTCCGTTGCTCGTCGTCGCTCAGCCATCGTGGGGCGGTCATGCCGGTGAGGCTACCAAATTATTTGAACTCTCAATGAACTGAGGTACGTTGGGAAGTATGCCGATCACCCGGATGAACCACGCCGTCCTTTATGTCCGCGATGTCGAGCGGGCCGTCGCCTTCTACCGTGAGGTCCTGGGCTTCCGGGCCGTGGCCGAGATACCGGGCCGGGCCGCCTTCCTGCAGGCGGCGGCCAGCACCAACGACCACGACCTGGGCCTGTTCCAGATCGGGGCCGAGGCGGCCGACTCGGCGGCCGGCCGCGGCATGGTCGGCCTCTACCACCTGGCCTGGGAGGTGGACACGCTCGACGAGCTCGAGCGCATCGGTGCCGCCCTGGCCGAGCGCGGAGCGCTGGTGGGCGCCTCCGACCACGGCGCGACTAAGGCGCTGTACGCCAAGGACCCCGACGGGCTGGAGTTCGAGGTGTCCTGGCTGGTGCCCGCCGACCTGCTCACCCCGGACGCGAAGGCGATGAAGACGGCGCCGCTCGACCTCGCCGGGGAGAAGCGCAGGTACGGGGGTGGCACCCGCGGCGGCGTGGGCGTCTCGTTCCCCGCCACGGTCTGACCGCCTCCCCGCCACGGTCCGGCCGCGTACCGGCCCCCGGGTAGAGCCATGGTCGGGGGCGAGGATGGATTCGCCCTGGCCCGGCACCGGTGCGCCGGGTGGCGCGGGCCGGGTGTGCGACCATCGAGGCCGGCCCCGGGCCGTCGGTCACGGTGCGGGGGCCGTGGGCGCCCGGATCGGCCGACGGCCTGCGGCGACCGACCGACGACATGGGGTGACGGCATGGAGCGATGTACCCGGTGCGAGCTGCTGGTGGGAGCCGGTTGCGCCTGCGCGCCCGGCGCCGGGCCGGGAGATCCCGGGCGGGACGGCGCCCGCTGGGTGAGGTTCGCCCCGGACGCGATCCTCATCTCGCCGACCAGGCTCGCCCATCTGCCCGGTGGCTGCGCGCACATGACGGAGGCCGACATCACCGCCCCTGGCTGGGGATGGATCTCCTCGCCCGACCGCGGCCTGTGGGAGCGGATCGGAGCCGGCCACCCGGCCCAGGCGACGGGCGGCAACACCCGGCGCGTCGCGTCCAAGCGCTGCAAGGACTGCACGACGGCTGAGCGCCGCTGACCGTCACAGCGGCAGGGGTCCCGGCCGGGCGCTCAGCCGGTGTCGAGGGCGGTGAGCAGCTCACGGAGCGCGACCCGCTGGGGCTCGCTGAGCGGCGCGAAAAGATCTTCCGCCGCCTCCCGCCGGGCCTGCTGGAGGTCCGCGCGCAGGTCGCGTCCCCGGTCGGTGAGCCGGATCAGGGTCGACCGGCGGTTGGCCGGGTCGGCCGCCCGGCGTACCAGGCCGGCCGTCTCCAGCGCGTCCACCAGGGTGGTGACGGACCGGGGGACGACCCCCAGCCGCTCGGCCAGGTCCACCATGCGCAGCGGCTCGTCGGCGCGTGAGATCACCCGCAGCGCCCGGGACTGTGCCGGGGTCAGGCCCAGCGGCGCCAGCCGCCCGGCCTGGCTGCGCCGCATCCGCCGGGCCGCGCGCAGGACCAGCTCGGCCAGCTGCCCGGTGGTGTCCTCGGTCTCCACCCGCCCACATTATCGGAGTGCCGCTCACTGTTCGACGAAATAACTGTGAGTCTTACTCTGTTAAAAGTGGGCAGGAGTCCCGCACGAAAGCAGCCGCCTATGCCCCGCACCGAACCCACCCGCGCGAACGCCCGAGCCCAGGCCCCCGCCGAGACCCGCGCCGAGACCGATACGCAGGATCCCGGGGAGGGCCCGCGAGAGGCGGCGCCGCAGGGCGTCCCGGGGGACGGGCAGCCCCTTCAGCTGCGCCGCATCCTGCGCCTGTTCCATGCCTACCGCGGCCGGCTCGCCGTCGTCGGCCTGCTGGTCGGCCTGTCCTCGCTGGTGTCGCTCGCCTCGCCGTTCATGCTCCGCGAGATCCTCGACGTCGCGCTGCCCCAGCGCCGTACCGGCCTGCTCGCGGTGCTGGCCCTCGGGATGATCGCCGTCGCGGTCGCCAACAGCGTCTTCAACGTCCTGCAGACCTACATGTCCACCACGGTCGGCCAGCGCGTCATGCACGACCTGCGCACCGCCGTCTACGGGCACCTGCAGCGCATGTCGCTCGCGTTCTTCACGCGTACCCGCACCGGCGAGGTGCAGTCCCGCATCGCCAACGACATCGGCGGCATGCAGTCGACGGTGACCTCGACGGCGACCTCGCTGGTCTCCAACCTCACCAGCGTCGTCGCCACGGTGATCGCGATGCTGGTGCTGGACTGGCGGCTGACCATCGTGTCCCTGGTGATGCTCCCGTTCTTCGTCGCGGTGAGCCGCCGGGTCGGCAGGGAACGCAAGAGGATCACCTCGCAGCGGCAGGGGCAGCTCGCCGGGATGTCGGCGATCGTCGAGGAGTCGCTCTCGGTCAGCGGCATCCTGCTGGGCCGCAGCATGGGCCGGTCGCGGGCTCTCACCGACCAGTTCGCCGGGGAGTCGGACAAGCTCGTCGACCTGGAGATCCGCTCCGGCATGGCCGGGCGGTGGCGGCAGTCCACCATCCAGATCGTCATGTCGGCGATGCCCGCGATCATCTACTGGGCGGCCGGTCTCACCACCTCGCAGGGGCACCCGCTGGTATCGATCGGCACCCTCGTCGCCTTCACCACCCTGCAGACCGCGCTGTTCCGCCCCATGGTCGGGCTGCTCCAGACCGGGGTGGACGTGCAGACCTCGCTCGCGCTGTTCGGCCGGATCTTCGAGTACCTGGATCTGCGGCCCGACATCGAGGAGCCGGCCGCGCCGGTGGCGCTGCCCGGGATCCGGGGCGACGTCCGCTTCGAGCACGTCGACTTCTCCTACGCCGGCGCGGGGGAGCCCACGCTGCGCGACATCGACGTCGCGGTCCCGGCCGGCACCAGCCTCGCGGTCGTCGGCGAGACCGGGTCGGGCAAGACCACCCTGAGCTACCTGGTGCCGCGCCTGTACGACGTGACCGGTGGCCGGGTCACCATCGACGGCACCGACGTCCGCGACCTGGCCTTCGACACGCTGGCGGACGCCGTCGGCGTGGTGTCTCAAGAGACCTACCTCTTCCACGCCTCGGTCGCCGAGAACCTGCGGTTCGCCAAGCCGGAGGCGACCGACGAGGAACTGCACGCGGCCGCGGCGGCCGCGCAGATCCATGACCACATCGCGTCGCTCCCGGACGGCTACGACACCCTGGTGGGGGAGCGGGGCTACCGCTTCTCCGGCGGGGAGAAGCAGCGGCTGGCCATCGCCCGCACCATCCTGCGCAACCCGCCGATCCTGGTCCTCGACGAGGCGACCAGCGCGCTCGACACGCAGACCGAGCATCTGGTGCAGGAGGCCATCGACGCCCTGGCGGCGGGCCGGACCACCATCACCATCGCGCACCGGCTGTCCACCATCAGGGACGCCGACCAGATCATCGTGCTCGACCAGGGCCGGATCGCCGAGCGCGGCACCCATGGCCTGCTGCTGTCCGCCGGTGGCCCCTACGCCGCGCTGGTCGGCCGGAGCGGGGAACACCTGGCCGCGGCGGGCTGAGCCGCTCCCCGGGTACGGCCCCGGCCGGTCCGGGCACCCCCTCCCATGGTCGTCACACGGCGTTGTCTATCGTTGACGTGTTGTAACGATGCTCCCTCTTCGGTGCTCTCGGTGGGATCGGGCGGACGGCAAGCACGGAGACCTGGACACAAGGAACCCGGGGCTCCGCACAGAACGACCAGGAGGAGACCACAAGATGTCACGCAAGATGATCGACTGTCGGGACATGCCCAGTGACAGCGGCTGCACGCTACAGATCGCCGGCGAGCCCGACGAGGTCATGCGGGTGGCCGTGATGCACGCCGTCGACGCGCACGGTCACCGGGACGACGACGAACTGCGGAGGGCACTGCGCAACGGGCTCAAGGACGCCCAGCCCGTGCACTGATCCACCGGCTCGCCGCAGAGCCCCCGGCCGAGGACGGTCCGGGGGCTCTGCCCTGTCCGGGGACCGAGCTGCACACGATCTTGTGTGCTGGTCTTCCGCGCCTGGTCACCAGGCATTCACATGGTGCCGTCAGTGTCGCCCTGTAGCCGGAGGCAAGACCCCCGGCGGATCTTTTGCAGGGAGCCACCATGGGACACGACCACCACCCTCACCATCACCATGGTGACGATCACTCGCACGGCGAGGCCGGCGCGCTGCCGCCCGTGCTGGACACCTCGATCCCCGACGAGGAGCTGTCCCCGTCCGAGGTCTCGCGCCGCACGATGCTGCGCGGCACCGGCCTGCTCGGAGCGGGCCTGGCCGCCGCCGGTGTGCTGGCCACCCCCGGCGCGGCCGCCGCCGCGACCCCGGAACGCGCCGCCGCCGCCGCTGCCGCCGCGCGCCGGGAGCCGCGCGGGGGCTTCCGCTGGCTGGCCGGGGACCACCACATCCACACGCGGTACAGCTCCGACGGGCTCTACCGGGTGATCGACCACGTCCGGCACGCCAACGCCTTCGGGCTGGACTGGATGGTCATCACCGACCACGGCAGTGTCCAGCACGCCAAGATCGGTGTCGAGAAGGTCAACCCGGACATCGTCGCCGCCCGCTCCTCGATCAAGGACACCCTGGTGTTCCAGGGGCTGGAGTGGAACATCCCGGCCGCCGAGCACGGCACGGTGTTCGTGCACCCGGGCAAGGACGAGGTCGCGGTGCTCAAGCAGTTCGAGAACTCCTTCGACGGCGGGGTGAAGAACGCCACCGCCAACACCCCGGCCAACGAGGCCCTCGCCATCGCGGGGGTGAACTTCCTCGCCGACGCGGTGCGCCGGCGCCGGGTCAAGGACGCGCTGTTCCTGGCCAACCACCCCGCCCGCAAGGGCCTCGACTCGCCGCACGAGATCCGCGGCTGGCGGGACGCCCAGCCGGGCATCGCGGTCGGGATGGAGGGCGCGCCGGGCCACCAGGCGGCCGGCATCCCGGCTCCGCACGGTCCGGGCTCGGGGCGCGGCTTCTACGACAACAGCCCGAGCGCCGACTCCTACAGCGGCTACCCGCCGGAGAGCTACCGGACCTTCGGGGGCTTCGACTGGATGACCGCGACCGTCGGCGGGCTGTGGGACAGCCTGCTCGCCGAGGGCAAGTCCTGGTGGATCACCGCCAACTCCGACTCCCACACCGTCTACGGCGACACCGCCGCCCGCGGTCCCGGCGACTTCAACACCCTGGGCTACTACGAGGAGCCGGTGTACGGCGGAGACGTCGCCCTCTCCAACGGCGACTTCTGGCCCGGCTACTACAGCCGCACGCACGTCGGCGCGACCTCGTTCTCCTACGCCGCCGTCATGACGGCCATCCGGGAGGGCCGCGTCTGGGTCGACCACGGCGGCCTGATCAGCGGCCTGGACGTCCGGGTCCGCCCGGCCGGCTCTGGCGAGCAGGGCGTCCCGCTCGGCGGCATGCTGCACGTCCGGCGCGGCGCCAAGGTGGAGCTCGTCATCGAGATCGACCTCGCCAACGGCCCCAACTGGGCGCAGTTCGTGCCGGCCCTGGCCCGGGTGGACGTCATCCAGGGAGACGTCACCGGCAAGGCGTCCGACCGGGACGCCTTCGTCACCCCGAACACCAAGGTGGTCAAGTCCTTCGAGGTCGGTAAGAGCACCGGCTCGGTACGGCTGGTCTACGCGCTCGGCTCCGTCGACAAGCCCGTGTACGTACGGCTGCGCGGCACCGACGGCCACCGCACCGCCCCCGGGCTGCAGGGCGCGGCGATCGACCCCAACGGGCCCGCGATCGACGTCGTCGGCAACGCCGACCCGTGGAAGGACCTCTGGTTCTACAGCAACCCGATCTGGGTTCTGCCGGGCCGGTGACCTCCCCGCTCGTTCTCGGCGCCGACGCCGGGTCGCCGACCGTCCCGGAGGCCGAGCACCTGATCAGTGACCTGGTCGCGCTGCTCGGCCTCGGGGACGGCGTCGTCGCCTGCACGCACTTCGTCCGCGGCGACCGGCCGCACGTGGCGGTGTCCCTGGAGCTGGCCGGCCCGATCGACCTGGCCGTCCTGCCCCCGGGAACCGGCGCCGAGCTGGCCGGCGCCCGCACCGGCCCGGCGCCGCTCGCCGAGACGGCGGCCGGCGCGGCCCGCGAGCACGCCGCCCGGCGCTCGGGCCGGCTCGTCCGCTACCCCGGGGCCGGCCGGCTCACCGGCACGCTCACCGTCGGCGCGCTCCTGGACGGCTCCGCCATCGACCGCGTCCAGGTGCTGGCGGGCGGCGGGACGCCCGCCCCGCACACCCCGGTGCACACCCGGGACCATGTACGGCCCGAATGGCGCGACGGCCTGATGACCCTGCTCGCCATGCCGGCCGGGGAGGCCGCCCTCGCCCTCTTCGAGGTGCCCGACCCCACGCCCTGCTGCGCGGATCACGCCTAGCGCGCCCCGCCGAGGCCCGGCCGGGCCTCGGCGGGCCAGGTCACCGGTCCCGCGGGCCCTGGGTGAGGCCTTCCCGGTGGGCGATGGCCGCGGCCTCGGTGCGGGAGGAGGCGCCCAGCTTGGCGAGGATGTTGGAGACGTGGACGCTGGCCGTCTTGGGGGAGATGAACAGGGTCGAGGCGATCTCGCGGTTGTTGCGGCCCGCGGTCACCAGGTGCAGCACCTCGCGCTCGCGGCCGGTGAGCGAGGCCAGCGGGCCCTGGCCGGAGCTGACCGGCCGCTTGGGCGTGCCGAAGCGGGCCCTCCTGCCGAGCAGGCCGAGGGCGCCGAGCAGTGGCGCGGCGCCGAGGTGCTCGGCGACCTCGACCGCCTGCCGCCACTCGGCCTCGGCCTCCTCCGGCCGCCCGTGCGTCAGCAGCGCCTCGGCGAGCTCGAGCCGGGACCGGGCCACCTCGTAGGTGAACCCGTACCCGAAGCCGTCGACCGCGGCCCGCCACAGCTCCAGGTCGTCCTCGCCCCGGGCGCGGTGCCACTGGGCCTCCGCCCGGGCGAGCCAGGCCCGGCCCTCCACCCCGAGCCACAGCCGGGGCCCGCTGGCGATGTCGGTGGCGGCCCTGCGGGCCCGGGCGATGAGGACGTCGGCGGCCTCCACCGCCCGTGCCCGCGCGGCGTCGTCGCGCTGGGCCCGGGCCCGGACCGCGCGGTCGGCGTGGATCGACAGCCCCACCGTGGCGATCCGGATGCTGCCCGCGGCGGTCGGTTCCAGCGCCTCCAGCACGGCGTTCACATGGCCGAGCGCGGTCTCCTCGTCGCCCTCCCACAGGGCGTGCTCGGCGGCCAGGCCGCGCGCGATGTAGGCCACGTGCCAGTCCTGGGCCCACAGGGGTTCCAGCCACGACAGCCGCTCGCGGACGCCGTCGTCCCCCCGGGCGATCTCCAGGAACAGCGCGTAGGAGGAGACCTGGGCCTCGGCGATGGTGCCGACCCGGACCGGGAACTGCGCGGCCAGCGCCTCGGCCAGATCCCAGTCCCCGGCGGTGTAGTGGATGAGGTACTCCAGGAAACGCAGGTCGGTGCCGTAGATGCTCCAGCCCAGCCCGGTGTCCACCGCGGCCCGGACCCCGTCGGCGGCGGACCGCGCGGCGGCGGCCAGCTCCCCGCGGTCGAACTCGGCGCGCGCGCAGTGGTAGGCCGCGCGCATCGCCACCGGCAGGTCACCGGCCCGCCCGGCCACCGTGCGGGCCTGCGCGAACAGCTCCTCCGCGGGGGACAGGTCGCCCCGGCTCTCGCGGTACAGACCCAGGTTGACCAGGGCGCCCGCCTCCGCCTCGAGCGAGCCGGTGGCCCGCGCCAGCGCGATGGCCTCCTCCGCCAGCGCCGGGATCTCCTCGTGCCGCTCGGTGTAGAGCAGGCTCCGCGAGTAGGTGGCCAGCGTACGGGCGCGTACCGCGGTGGGCGGGTCCGCGGGGATCAGCTCCACGATCGAGCGGGCGGTCTCGGCCGCCTCCAGGTCGTGGTCGATGTCGGAGAGGTAGTAGGCGGCGCGCTCGGCGACCTCGGCGTACAGCAGGAGGTCGTCGGCCGGATCGAGGGACTCCAGCAGCCGGCGCAGCCGGGTGACGGCGCGACGCGGCTCACCGCTGTGCGCGGCCGCGCCGGCCGCCGCCAGCGCCAGATGGGGCCGGTCCAGCCCGGCCGGCCGCTCGGCCTCGGGCACGGCGTCCCACAGCGACAGGGCCTGCTCGAAGTGCTCGTGCGCCTCCGCGGGCGCGGCCAGCCGCTGCGCCTCCTGGCCCGCCTCGACCGAGGCGCGGAACGCGCCCGGCAGGTCGTGGCTGGCCAGGCAGTGATAGGCGAGCTCGGCGGCGGAGCGGCGGCGTCCCGGATGCGGCTGGGCCAGCAACCGCGCGAAGGCGGCGTGCCAGCGGGTCCGCTCCCCGGGGAGCAGGTCCGCGTAGACCGCCTCCTGGAGCAGCGCGTGCCGGAACATGTAGCCCTCGGACCCGTCGGGGACCAGCAGCTGCTCGGACACGACCTCGCGGACCGTCTGGTCGTAGGTGGCCTCGTCGATGCCGGAGACCTGCCGTACCTGGTCGTCGTTCACCCGGCGGCCCGCCACCGCCGCGACCCGCACCACGCGCTGCCCGGTCTCCGACAGCCGCTCCACCCGCGACAGCAGCACGTCCGCCAGGCCGGCGGGCAGCTCCTGGCCGGTCCGCGCGGCGTCCAGCAGTTCCTCGGCGTAGAACGCGTTGCCCTCGGCCCGCTCGATGATGTGGTCGAGGACCTCGGTCGACGGACGTTCCCCGCCGATCTCGACGAGATGGTCCGCCATCTCCGCCGGTTCCAGCGGGCGCAGCCCGAGGGAGGTCACGCTCGGCAGCCGGAGCAGCTCGGCGATCACCTTGCGCAGCGGGTGCCGCCGGCCCAGGTCGTCGCTGCGGTAGGTGCCGACCAGGCAGACCCGTTCGTGCTGGAGCACCCGGCTCAGGAACGTGAGCAGGTCACGAGTGGAGCGGTCCGCCCAGTGCAGGTCCTCGAGCACCAGCAGCACCGGGTCGGTGTCCGACAGCTCGCCCAGCAGGCCGAGGGCCGCCCCGAAGAGCTGCTGCTGGGCCAGCTCCGGGCGGTCGGCTCCCGGCCCGGGGCCGGTGTCCCCGTCGGGCAGCAGCCGGCCCAGCACCGGGCGGGACCGCAGCGCGTCCCAGACCCCCGGCGCCCGGGCCGGGTCGCGGGTGGCGTGCCGCAGCGCGTCGGCCAGCGGGAGATAGGGCATGCTCTCGCCCAGCTCCGCGCACTGCCCCACCAGCACCGCCCAGCCGCGCTCCCGGGCGGTGGCCGCGAGCTGCCCGGCCAGCCGGGTCTTGCCGATCCCCGCGTCCCCGCTGATCAGGATGACGCCGGGCCGGCCCGCGGCGGCCGCGTCGAGAGCGGCGGTGAGCACCCTGAGCTCGCTCTCCCGCCCGACCAGGCCGCCCTCGGTCGTCCGTATCGTCACATCAGGGAGTATTCCATCCAGATCCGACGGTAAGGACCGCCGCATGCCGGGCCGGGGCGAGGCGGTCGGCCCCGGGTTTTCGCGACGATCGTCGTGGGGAGCTTGTTGTTGTACAGATGTCGCGCTTTCGGGGGGAATCGTGCGTGCTGTTGCCGTGACCGAGTTCAAGGGCGAGCCGAGTCTGGTGGACCTGCCCACACCCGAGCCCGGTCCCGGGGAGGTGCTCGTCCATCTGTCCGCGGCGGGGATCAACCCGGTGGACGCCCTCATCGCCGACGGGATGTACGACGGGACGATGCCGCACACCTTCCCCCTGGTCCTCGGGGTCGACGGCGCCGGCACGGTGGAGGCCCTCGGCCCGGGGGTGACCCACTTCGCGGTGGGGGACCGGGTCTTCGGGCGGCTCATCCATCCGCCGATCGGGCACGGCACCTACGCCGACTACACCTCGGGCCCCGAGGATCAGCTCGCCATGGTGCCCGACGCGGTCACCGACGCCCAGGCCGCGGCGCTCCCGGTGGCCGGGATGACCGCGCTCGGGATGGTCGACCGGCTCGGCCGGGGGGATCTGTCGGGCCGTACGGTCCTCATCGTCGGCGCCACCGGGGGCGTCGGCTCGTTCGCCACCCAGCTGGCCGCGAGCCGTGGCGCGCGGGTCATCGTGACGGCCAAGCCGGACGCCGCGTCCCGGATGCGGGAGCTCGGCGCCTCCGAGGTCATCGATCACACCGCGTCCCCGCTGGCGGAGCAGGTCGAGGCCGCCCACCCCGAGGGCGTGTACGCGCTGATCGACGTGGTCAGCGACCGCCGGGCCTTCGCCGAGCTCGCCGCGCTGGTCCAGGACGGCGGGGTGGCGCAGTCGACCATCGGCTCCGCGGACCCCGACGCGCTGGACGCACGCGGGATCACCGGCGGCAACTTCACGGCGGCGGGCGGGCTGGAGCCTCTCGACCGGCTGGCCGCCGCCGTCCGGGACGGCGGTCTGCAGGTCCTCATCGACGAGGAGGTCACGCTGGCCGACGCCCCCGCGGCGCTGGCCCGCAACCGGGCCGGCGGAGCCCGCGGCAAGACCGTCATCGTCATGTAGGGCCGGGTCGCGCCGACTACTGTGGGCCGGGATGGGCCGCCGCACGTGCGGGGCGGCGCCGCTTCGACCGGGAGCGCCGATGACGGATCCGATCACCATGGCCATCGCGACGGCCGTGGCGACCAAGGGCGCCGAGTCGCTGGGCCAGCAGGCGGGCCCGGCGCTCGCGGCCCTCGTGCGCCGGATACGGGAGCGGTTCACCGGCCGCCCGGCCGAGGAGGCGGCGCTGGCCGCCGCCGAGGAACGACCGGAGGAGCCCGGGCGGGTCGAGGCCCTCGCGGAGGCCCTGCAGCGGGTCGCCCGGGAGGACCCCGGCTTCGGCGGCGAGCTGCGCGCGGTGTGGCAGCGGATCCAGGTCGAGACGACCGCCGATCACGGCGTGGTCGCCAACACCTTCGACGGCCGGGCCGACAAGGTCGTGCAGTTCCGCGACATCCACGGAGACTTCACCATCAGCTAGAGCCGGCCCATCTCAGCGGCGGACCGGCGTACGGCTCCGGAACCGGCCGGGCCAGTGGCACGGGAGCCGGGACCGGCACGGCCTGGCGTGCGCGCCCCGCCTGGACGTCCGGGGTCGTGGACAGCTCGCGGAGCCGGTGGCCGATCAGCATCACGGCGTCGGCATGTCCCCTGCTGGCCTGGGCGCGGGTGCTGTAGTGCGCGATGTCGGTGTGCATGCGGCCGTCGGAGACGACCGTCTCCCAGAGCAGGGGGCGCCCGTAGTCCGGGGGCGCGTGGTCGAACACCGTGAACCAGGTGGAGATGACCACGATGTCGCCGTCGGCGTGCAGGGTGTCCTGAGCCAGCAATCGCAGGGCGGCGTCGCTGAGCAGGTTCTGAGCCTCCTGACGCGTGGCGGGCCGCCCGTCCGGGCGGTACCAGAAGGCCGTCATGTTCAACCGTCCTCTCCATCGGCCGAAAGCTGAGTGGAGTTCTACGATCGACCTCCATGCTCCAGCATCGGTGATCTCTATGCAAGGGAATCTGCACGTACGACTGCACGTGCAGTTCGGTCCCGGGCTGAACCCGCGGCCCGTCCGGGCGCGTACAGCCCGGTAGCCCATCCCGTCGCGGGCCCGCGCGGCCCATGAGGAGGTCTCCCGAGTGACCGCTTGTCGCAGAGCCGGTGCGGTGACCGTCGTCTTCGCCATGGCCGGGACGCTGTCGGCGATCCCGGCCGGGCCGGCGGGCGCGCACGGCGCGACGGGCAACCCGCCCAGCCGGGGCCTGGTCTGCGGACCGGAGGGCGGGAGCGGCGCGAGGTCCGGGGCCTGCCGGGCCGCGGCGGCCGCGAGCGGCGTCCAGGCGGTCAAGGACTGGGACAACATACGGGTGCCCGGGGTCAACGGCAGGGACCGGCAGGTCATCCCGGACGGCAGGCTGTGCAGCGGAGGCATCGCGAGGTTCCGGGGACTCGATCTCGCCCGGACCGACTGGCCGGCGACCCGGATGGTCTCCGGGGCCCGGTTCACCTTCAAGTACCGGGTGACGATCCCGCACCGCGGGGCCTTCAGGCTGTACGTGACCCGGAACGGCTACGACCGGTCCCATGCGCTGAGATGGTCGGATCTGGAGTCCAGGCCGTTCCTGACGGTCACCGACCCGCCGGTCCGCGGCGGTGCCTACGTCGCCGCGGGACGGCTGCCCAAGGGCAAGACCGGGCGCCATCTCATCTACACCGTCTGGCAGACCTCCAACACCCCGGACACGTACTACTCGTGCTCGGACGTCGTCTTCGCCGGCACCGGCGCCGGTAGCGGCGCCGGTAGCGGCGCCGGCGCCAGGGGCACGCGCGGCACCCGCGGCGCCGCCCGGCCCGCCGCCACGCGCACCGCCCGCCCGGCAGGCACCGCGACGCCGGCCTCCGCCGCCCCGGTCGCCGGGGTCTCGCTGAACCCGGCGGCGTCCCGCGAGCGCGACGAGGGCGGCGGCAACGGCGTCCTTCCGCTGGCCGCGGGTGGCGCCGGGCTGTTCCTCCTGGTCGTGGCCGCCTCGGTGGCGCTGGTCCGGCGCAGGGGCGCGGGCCGCCACTCCTGACCGCCCGCTGACCCGCCGATCGCCCTCTCGCCGGGCCCGGCCTGCCTTCCGCCCCGCCCCTGGTGGGCCGGCTCGCCAGGGCGTGCGCGCGGACCCGGCGAGACACCGCGCGTTGATCGCGCTCGCCCCTCTCCCATCAGAATCATCCGATCAATATCTGCATTGTAACGAATGAGTTGCGAGGTATTGCCAGTTTCGCCGCTTCACTGTGTCATGAGTCACGTCAGTGATCGGATGAATCTTGAGAGATCGGATCGGAACTGGATGCGAGGGAGTGAGTACGCGGCCGTAGGGCCACTCCGGGCGGGGCCCGGCGGCCACGGGGCGGGCGGGCCCCGCCCGGGGCCGGTGGCGCCGCGGCGGACGGCCGGAACGGCATGAAGATCACTGGTATGGACACCTACGACGTCCGCTTTCCCACCTCCCGGATGCTGGACGGCTCGGACGCCATGAACCCCGACCCGGACTACTCGGCGGCCTACGTGGTGCTGCGCACCGACGTGGACGCCGAGGGGCACGGATTCTGCTTCACCATCGGCCGGGGCAACGAGGTCTGCGTCGCGGCGCTGAACGCCTACGCCCCGCTGGTGACCGGCCGCGACCTCGACCTCGGCGACCTGGGGGAGTTCGCCCGCAGGCTCGGCCATGACTCGCAACTGCGCTGGCTCGGCCCGGAGAAGGGCGTGGTCCACATGGCGGCGGCGGCGATCATCAACGCCGCGTTCGACCTGGCCGGGAAGGTGGCGGGCGTCCCGGTCTGGAAGCTGCTGGCGGACATGGCGCCCGAGCAGGTCGTCGACCTGGCCGACTGGCGCTACCTGACCGACGCGCTCACCCCGCAGGACGCGCTGCACCTGCTGCGCGAGGCCGCCGGCGGCAGGGCCGGACGGGAGGCCGCCCTCCGGGCATCGGGCTACCCGGCCTACACCACCACCCCGGGCTGGCTCGGCTACACCGACGACAAGCTGGTCCGGCTCGCCCGGGAGGCCGTCGCCGAGGGGTTCACCCAGATCAAGCTCAAGGTCGGCGCCGACCTGGCCGAGGACGTACGGCGGCTGCGCCTCGCCCGCGAGGCCGTCGGGCCGGACGTGCGGATCGCGATCGACGCCAACCAGCGCTGGGACGTCCCGGACGCCATCGCCTGGATCGACGCCCTCAAGCCCTACGACCCCTGGTGGATCGAGGAGCCCACCAGCCCGGACGACGTGCTCGGCCACGCCGCGATCCGCCGGGCGGTCCGCCCGGTCAAGGTGGCCACCGGGGAGCACGTCCACAACCGGGTCATGTTCAAGCAGCTCCTGCAGGCCGGCGCCATCGACGTCCTGCAACTCGACGCCTGCCGGGTCGGCGGGGTGACCGAGAACGTCGCGATCCTGCTGCTCGCCGCGGCGTACGGCGTGCCGGTCTGCCCGCACGCCGGCGGGGTCGGGCTCTGCGAGGTCGTCCAGCACCTGGCGATGTTCGACTACGTCGCGATCAGCGGCTCCACCGACGGCCGTGTGATCGAGTACATCGACCACCTGCACGAGCACTTCGCCGATCCGGTGCGGATCCGCGAAGGGCGCTACCTGGCCCCCACCCTGCCCGGGATGTCCGCGGAGCTGCTCCCGGCGTCGCTGGCCGAGCACACCTATCCCGGCGGCACGGCATGGCGGTACCCACCCCCGCAACAGTCATTGAAGGAGCAGAGATGAGACGCAGGACACTCGCGACCGCGACGGCGCTGGCCGGGCTCATGGCACTGGCGGCGGGCTGCGGCGACGGCGGCACCACGGGCGGCAGCGGTGGCGGCTCCTCGGTCGTGGGCGTCGACTACCCCCGGTCCGACTCCGACTTCTGGAACTCCTACATCAAGTACGTCCCGCAGTACGGGACCGAGTACAAGCTCGACCTCAAGACCTCCAACTCCGAGAACGACGTCGCCAAGCTGACCGCCAACGTCCAGGCGCTCACCGGGCAGGGCGTCAAGGGCGTGGTGATGGCACCGCAGGACACGGCGGCGATCGCGCCCACCCTCGACCAGCTCAAGGCGAAGAAGATCCCGGTGGTGACCGTGGACACCCGGCCGGACAAGGGCGACGTGTTCATGGTCGTACGGGCCGACAACCGCGCGTACGGGGAGAAGGCCTGCCTGTTCCTCGGCGAGCGGCTCAAGGGCAAGGGCAAGGTCGTGATGTTCGAGGGCGACCTCGCCTCGGTCAACGGCCGGGACCGCACCGAGGCCTTCAACCAGTGCATGCAGAGCAAGTACCCCGGCATCAAGGTCTTCGGTGAGGCGACCGAGTGGAAGGGCGATGTCGCGGCCAACAAGCTGCAGACGGTGCTCGCCGCCAATCCCGACATCAACGGGATCTACATGCAGGCGGGCGGGGTGTTCCTCGCGCCCACGATCCAGCTGCTCAAGCAGAAGAACCTGCTGGTGCCGCCGGGCGACCCCAAGCACGTCTTCATCGTGTCCAACGACGGGATCCCCCAGGAGCTCAAGGCGATCCAGGCGGGCGAGATCGACGCGACGGTCTCGCAGCCGGCGGACCTGTACGCCAAGTACGCGCTGTTCTACGTCAAGGCCGCGATCGACGGCAAGACCTTCCAGCCGGGCAAGACCGATCACGGCTCCACTATCGTCCAGGTCAGGCCGGGGCTGCTCGAGGACCAGCTCCCCGCGCCCCTGGTCACCAAGGACGGGTCGTTCAGCGGTTCCACCAAGGCCGACGACCCCCAGCTGTGGGGTAACCAGATCAAGTGAACGCGATGACCGAGCCCGCGGCCGGCCGGGCGGCCCCCCCGCCGGCCGCGACGGCCGTGCGCGTGTCCAAGCGCTTCGGCGTGACGGTGGCGCTGGACGAGGTGTCGATCGAGGTCGCGGAGGGGCGCATCCATGCCCTCGTCGGCCGGAACGGGGCCGGCAAGTCCACTCTGGTGTCGCTGCTGACCGGCCTGCAGGCCCCCGACTCCGGGCGGGTGCTGCTGGCCGGTGAGCCCGCCCCGCCGATCGCCGACCGGCAGGCGTGGCGGCGTCAGGTCGCCTGCGTCTACCAGAAGTCGACGGTGATCCCGTCGTTGTCGGTCGCGGAGAACCTCTTCCTCAACGCCCAGCCGCGCCGGCGCGGCGGGCTGATCTCCTGGGCCTCGCTGCGGCGCGCCGCCGGTGAGGTCCTCGGCGCCTGGGACGTCGACGTCGACGTGCGCAGGCCGGCCGGTGAGCTCACCGTCGAGCAGATCCAGCTCGTCGAGATCGCGCGGGCGCTGTCGCACGGCTCACGCTTCATCATCCTCGACGAGCCGACCGCCCAGCTCGACGCGCAGGCCATCGAGCGGCTGTTCACCCGCATGCGGTCGCTGCGGGAACAGGGTGTGACGTTCCTGTTCATCAGCCACCACCTCGACGAGGTCTACCACGGCTGTGACGTCGTCACCGTCATGCGCGACGCCCGGCACATCGTCACCGCGCCGGTCGCCGAGCTGCCCAAGCAGGACCTGGTGGCGGCGATGACCGGCGAGGCGACGGGCCTGATCGCGCCCGCCGCCGACCGCCCCCCGCCGACCGCCGGCGGTACGCCCGCGCTGCGCGTCGCCGGCCTCGGCCTGCCCGGCGAGTTCGAGGACGTGTCGTTCACGGTGCTGCCCGGGGAGGTCGTCGGGCTGGCCGGGGCGGGCGGCTCCGGCAAGATGGCCGTCGCCGAGTGCGTCGTCGGGCTGCGCCGCGCCGCGGCCGGTTCCGTCGAGATCGCGGGCGTACGGCCGCGGGCCGCCAGCGTGCCCGCCGCGCTGCGGGCAGGGGCCGGTTTCGTGCCGCAGGACCGGCACCGCGAGGGTCTGGTCCCCGACCTGTCCATCGCCGAGAACGCCACCCTCGCGGTGCCCGAGCGGCTCGGCTCCTTCGGCCTGGTGAGCACCCGGCGGCGGACCGCCCTCGGCGTGGCCGCCATCGACCGGCTCACCATCAAGGCCAGCGGCCCGGACCAGCCGGTGTCGGACCTGTCCGGCGGCAACCAGCAGAAGGTCGTCATGGCCCGGGCGCTGGCCGGGGAGCCGAAGGCGCTGGTGCTGATGCAGCCGACGGCGGGGGTGGACGTCCGCGCCAAGGAGACGCTCATCGGCGCCGCCGAGGACGCGGCCCGCGGGGGAGCGGGCGTCCTGATCGTCTCCGACGAGCTCGACGACCTCCGGCCCTGTGACCGCGTGATCATCATGTTCAAGGGAGCCGTCGTCGAGGAGATGCCGCGGGGCTGGCACGACCACGACCTCATCGCGGCGATGGAAGGAGTCTCACGGTGAGCACCACCAAGACGATGGACGCGGGGCCCGGCGCCGCACCGGCCGTACGGCGGCTGGGCGGCCTGCGGGTCGCGGGCCTGCGCGACCTGGCGCTGGTGCCGGCGATCGCCGCCATCATGATCGTCGGATATCTGGTCAACCCGGTCTTCCTGCACTGGGAGAACCTGGTGAACGTGCTCCAGCAGCAGTCGGAGATCTCGCTCCTGGTGCTGGCCGAGGCCCTGGTGCTGATCTGCGGCCGGATGGACCTGTCGCTGGAGTCGACGTTCGGGCTGGCCCCCGGGCTCGCGGCCCTGCTGGTGCTCACCCCGGGCCTCACCAACGGCCTCGGCTGGCTTCCCGGAGGCTGGTCGATCCCGCTGACCCTCGCGGCGGGGGTCCTCATCGGCGCCGTGAACGGGCTGCTCATCGTGAAGTTCCGCCTCAACGGCTTCATCGTCACGCTGGGCATGCTGATCGTGCTGCGCGGCCTGCTCACCGGGATCACCGGCGGCAAGACGTTCTTCAACCTGCCCGCGTCCTTCCTCTACCTGGGCAACGCCGTGTGGCTGGGCCTGCCCGCGTCGATCTGGATCTGCCTGGTGCTGTACGCGGTGGCGATCCTGGTGACCGGGCACACCCGGTTCGGCCGCTCGCTGTACGCCATCGGCGGCAACGCGGACGCGGCCAGGGCCGCGGGCATCCGGGTCGACCGGGTGCTGTGGACCACGCTGATCGTCGCCGGGCTGCTCGCCGCGCTGGGCGGCCTGCTGCTCACCGGGCGGCTCGCCTCGGTCGCCGCCGCGCAGGGCAACGGCGCGATCTTCACGGTCTTCGCGGCGGCGGTCATCGGCGGCGTCTCGCTCAACGGCGGCCGGGGCACGATCTTCGGCGCCTTCACCGGCATTCTCCTGCTCTACCTGATCCAGAACGTCCTGACCCTGGCCGGGGTCCCCGCGCAGTGGATCGGCGCGCTGAACGGCGCGATCATCCTCGTCGCGCTGATGCTGGCCCGGGTCACGTCGGGGCGGGCGCAGGAATGATCGCCACGCGCACGCTGGGGCGCACCCAGGTCGAGGTGACCGAGCTGTCCTTCGGCGGCGCCGCCATCGGCGGGCTGTTCGAGCCGGTCTCCGACGAGCAGGCGACCGCGACCGTACGGCGGGCCCTGCAGCGGGGCATACGGTACTTCGACACCGCCCCGCACTACGGCGCCGGGCGGGCGGAGTCCCGGCTGGGCCGGGCGCTGGCGGGCCGGGCTCCGTACACCGTCTCCACCAAGGTCGGGCGCCGGCTGGTGCCCCTCGGCCCCGGTGCGGAGCCCGAGCCCGCGGGGTTCGCCGACCCCCCGCCGCTGCGGCGGGAGTGGGACTGGAGCCGGGACGGCATCCGGCGCTCGCTCGCGGAGTCCCTGGAGCGGCTCGGCCTCGACCGGGTCGACGTCGTCTACCTGCACGACCCCGACGACCACGAGGAGCTCGTCTACCGGGAGGCGTTCCCCGCGCTGGCGGAGCTGCGGGAGGAGGGCGTCGTCGGGGCCATCGGCGCCGGGATGAACCAGACCGAGATGCTCACCCGGTTCGTCCGGCGGCTCTCCCTCGACGTGGTGCTGTGCGCCGGCCGCTACACCCTGCTGGACCGCTCGGCGGCCGGGGACCTGCTGCCGGCCTGCCTGGAGACGGGCACCTCCGCCGTGATCGGCGGCGTGTACAACTCGGGGCTGCTCGCCGACCCCAGGCCCGGTGCCACCTACGAATACGCCCCGGCCGGGCCGGCGCTGCTGGCCCGCGCCCTGGCGATGCGGGAGCTGTGCGAGGCCCACGGGGTGCCGCTGCGGGCCGCGGCCCTGCAGTTCCCGCTGCGGCATCCCGCGGTGACCGCCGTGCTGGCGGGTTGCCGCTCTCCCGAGGAGGTCGACGACAACGTCGAGATGTTCCGGCGGCCGGTCCCCGAGGCGCTCTGGGCCGAGCTGGCCCGGTAGCGGCCCGCGCTCCCGGCGGACGCCCGGACCGGCCCCGCCCGGCACCGGCCGGTCAGCGGGCCGTCAGCTCGACGACCGACAGGGCGCCCGCGGGGTGCACCGCCGCGACCCCGAGCCCGGCCGCCGCGGCCAGCGGGGTCAGCTCGGCGACGCCGCGTTCCCGTCCGCCGAAGTACACCAGCATCCGGAGGTCCATTCCGCTGTCCGGCGACCGGGCGTCCGGGCCGTTCTTCTCCACGACGAACACGCGGCCGCCGGGGCCCGCCGCCTCGGCGCAGCGCCGCAGGATCGCGCGGGCGCCCTCGTCGTCCCAGTCGTGCAGGATCGCCGACAGCAGATACCCCCCGGCGCCCGGCGGGAGCGGGTCGAAGAAGCTGCCCGGCCGCACCTCGCCGCGGCCGGCGAGCCCCGCCGCCGTCAACGTCGCCCGCGCGGCCTCGGCGGTGTCCGGCAGATCCACGACGATGCCCCGCAAGGCGGGGTACTCGCGCAGCAGCGCGGTCAGCAGCGCGCCGTTCCCGCCTCCGACGTCGACCACCCGCCCCAGCGATCCCCAGTCGTAGGCCGCGACGATCGAGGGCGCGTCGGCCGTGACGTCGAGGCCCATCTGCGCGTCGAAGGACGCCGAGCGCGCGGGATCGGCCGACAGGTCGTCCCAGAAGGAGCGGCCGAACTGCGCGGGGAACGCGGCCTCACCGGTGCGCACGGTGTGCAGCAGCTGGACGAACGACAGGTCGGCCCGGCCGACCGCGCTCTCGATGTCCAGGACGCCGCGCACACCGGCGGGGTGATCGTCTCGCAGCACCTCGCCACGGGCGGTCAGCGCGTACCGCCCGGCCTCGTCGCGGCTCAGCACTCCCGCGGCGGCCAGATGCCGCAGCACCCGCTCGAGCACCCCGGCGTCGGCGTACGCCGCCTCGGCCAGCTCCGGCGCGGTCCGCGGCTCCCGTGCGAGGTGGTCGGCGATCCGCAGGGTGGCCGCCACGCGCACCGCCATCGGCGTCGCCAGGTCCGCCAGCGCCCACAGCTCGCCTTCCGGTACGTCCTGATCCGTCATCAGCTGCTCCCTTCGGCCTATCGGGGAAATGCCGGGGGAATATCGCCCCGGGGCCGTCGCTTGCACCTAGGGTCGGGCCGAGCGGGTCTCTCCGCAGGCCGGCCTGGTGGCCGGAGTCACCGCCACCCCGCCCATGATCATTCCATGCGCTAGCCGATTGAGCGATTCCTCCTTGTCCTTGACTCAGGTGTTCTCCCGTTCCCGTATGCCCGAGCGCGTCCGCGCCGCCGCGTCACCGGAGCAGCTCCGGCTGGTCCGGCGGCGTACCCGGCCCACGGCGATGTTCATCGTCCGGTTGGTGGTCACCGCCGTGGCGTCCTACCTGATCGCGCTCGGCCTGCAGAGCAACCCGGCGCCGCTGCTGGCCCCGCTCACCGCGCTCCTGGTCGTCCAGGCCTCGCTCTTTCAGACGATCAAGCACGCGGGCCAGCGGGTCATCAGCGTGATCGCCGGGGTGATGGTGGCCGTCGTGCTCGTCGCGACCCTCGGCTTCGCCTGGTGGAGCCTGGCCGTCACCATCGGGGCCGCATTGGTGGTGGGGTACGCGCTACGGCTCGGCGCCCACATCCTCGAGGTGCCCATCAGCGCGATGCTCGTGCTGCAGCTGGGCACCGAGACGGCCGCGGCCGACCGGATCCTGGAGACGCTCATCGGGGCGGGGGTCGGCCTGCTGGCGGGACTGATCGCCTCACCGGTGCGGGTCCAGCCCGCCGAGGAGGCGATCGCCGAGCTCGGCCGGTCGATGGGTTCCCTGCTCGACGGCATCGCCGGCGACCTGGGCGCCGAGCCGGACAAGCGGACGGTGGAGAGCTGGCTGGAACGTTCCCGCCGGCTCGGCCAGAAGATCCAGCGGGTGGACGACGAGCTCGGTACCGCCGAGGACAGCGTCCGCCTCAACCCGCGCGCCCGCGGGCTGGTGTTCTCCGGTCTCGTGCTGCGGGGCCGCCTGGAGGCCCTGGAACACGCCACCGTGACGCTCCGCGGGCTGGCCCGGTCGCTGGCCGACCGCACCGGGCTGGTGCTGGCCGACCGCGCGGGTCTGGGCGCGGAGATGTGGGAGGCCGACGTGCGTGACCGGCTGGCGGCGGTGCTCCGCGAGCTGGCCGCCGCCGCGCGGTTCTACGGCAGTGCCGACTCCGCCGACGACCCCGGGCGGGTGCGTGCCGGGGTGGACCGGCACCTGTCCGAGGGGCGGCGGTACCGCGACGAGCTCGGCCGGCTGCTGCGCGAGGACCCCGGGCACTGGCCGCTGCACGGAGAGCTGCTGGTCCACCTGGACCGGCTGCTGGACGGGTTGCGGGCCGAGCACCGGGCCGAGGCCCCCCGCCGGCGCCCCCCGGAGTCGGGGCGCCCGGGAGTCCAGCGGGTCCGGGCTCCCCGCCGGCTCACCGCCGTGCGCCGCCCAGGAGGCGGGACGCGGCGGGCCGGCCTCGGCGAGTCCGGCGTCCGGCCGGCCGAGGCGGGCGCCAAGGTGGCCGGCTTCCGCAACCCCGTCCGGTCCGGCGTCACCTGAGCGGGCCTGGCCTCGCGTCACCCGCAGTCACCTTACAACGTCAAGGCGCCGGGTGGTCGCGGGCCGGTCTCCGGTTCCCGGGAACCGGCCTGCCCGTCCGATGCGGGGCGGTCCCCGCGCAAGCCGCTACTTGACGGGGCCGAGGCACAGCACGTAGCCGGTGCTGCCCACCTTGCCCTTCCAGAAGGCGCTCTTGGCCGCGGGGAAGGGCTTGCAGATCCTGCCGGTGCTGATCCGGAAGGCCGGCTCGGTCTGGTTCTCCACCTTGCCGACCACCTTGTAGGCCGCCGTGGAGTCCGTGCAGCTCACGATCTTGATGTCGTTGGCGCCCGAGCGGGCCACGCAGTCGCCGACCTTGGCCGCGTCGGGGCTGCTGTGCGACTCCTTCCAGGCCAGGACGCCGATGACGACCAGCGCGACGGCGATGACGCCGAGAGTGATCTTCCCGGCGAGGGAGTTCTTGGGCCGGGCCGCCGGAGCGCCGGGGAGCGGCCCGGCGGGCGGGCCGTACGGCGGGACCGCCGGGGGCGGGGGCACGTTCGGAGGTGGCAGCGGGTGGCCGGGCTCGGGAGGGTACGTCACCGGTTCGCCTTTCGAGGTGAGCTGATCAGTGAGTAGGTCGACCGTGTTTCTGTGACCTACGACGCCCGGTTTGTTCTGTTGGTTGGTATTTGGCGTCCACCGATCCGGGCCCGCAGCCGTATCGGCGGGCCCGTGCGCGCCCGCGCCGGGTGCCGCCGGTGCTCAGCTCGCGGCCTCCTCGGGCCGGGGCGGCAGGGGGAACCGCAGGAAGGCGGCCACGCCCTCCTTGCGCAGGTCCGTGTCGGCCTCGATGTGCTCCACCGATCCGCCCTCGTCGATCACGGTCTCGGCGAGTTCGTCAAGGACGTCCGGTGTGGGCCGGGTCGGGCTCCCGCACAACGGGCAGGTCCCGCCCCGCAGGCCCAGCCAGCCGGACTCGTCGCACACCACCCCGGCGACCTCGGCCCCGTCCTGGACGAGCAGATGCCGTACGGCCGCCACCGAGCCCGCCCACAGGCACTCCTCCGCGCCGATGGCGGCGAATCTGCCCGTCGCGGCCTGCTCGAAGACCTCGGCGACCTGCCGGCGCTCGTCCTCGCGCTCGTACCGGTCGACGATCTCCTGGGCCTTTCCCCGGATCTCGGCCTGGCCGGCCGAGGTGTCGAGCCGGAAGACGCCGGCCAGCCTGGGCCGCAGGTGCCGGGGCAGAAACTCCTGGAAGGGCGGGATGTCCTCCTCGTGGCCCCCGATGATCAGCAGCTCGTACCCGCCGGACCGGAACAGCTCGTCCAGCAGCGTCGCGGTCCGGCGGAAATGCCCTTTCACCAGGGTGTCGGCCTTGTTACGCGCCCGGTACTCCTTCAGGCCCGCCCAGCCGCCGTAGTCGGGCTTGCGCAGCGCCCGGTCCCGGATGTCCTCGATACGGCGCATCTCGTTCTGGTACAGCTCCCACAGCGTCGCCGTGCGCTTGTCCAGCACGACGACGCACGAGCGGTGGTACTCGTCCAGCACCGCGAGCATCGGCCGGACCCACGGAGTGGTGTCCATGATCATCTGGTCCCGTACGCTCCGGGGCAGGGCGATCTCGGCGAAGAGGCCGGCCCCGCTGCAGGAGAACCACGCCACCGCGCCGCCGTCGCCCCGGTGCCGGGTCGCGGCGTCCTCGATGCGCTGGATGTCGCCGCGGACCGACAGCCGGACCTCGTGCGCGGCGGACCGGTCCTCGGCCAGCGGAACGGCCTGTTGCAGCCGGCTCTTGGCGCGCGTGGTGATCGCGCCGCGATGATCGGCGGGATCGAGGCCCAGATACATCGACACCACCGGCAGCCCGCCTCCGTCGAAGGCGAGGATGTCATCGATCAGGTCTTTAGTGATCATGCTGACGTTCCCCCTGCGGTCGGTCTCCTGCCAGATTCCGCGCGCTCCCCGCTCCGGACATCCCCCGACCGAGGGGAATCGATGCCCCGGGAGCGGTGCCGGAACCACCGCCGATCACCGGTCACCCGTCATCGGCGCCGTGCGGGCACCGCTCTCCGGGAAGATTTTCCGGGCGGGGCCGGGCAGGCCGTCGACCAGGTGATACTCGCCGGGTTCGCGGCGCCGGCGGCGTGCGCGGTCGTGGCGCGCGGGCTCAGCACCGCTCCCGGGGAGGCAGCCCCGCGGCGCCCGGGACGCGGTCGCGGTAGGTCTCCTCGAGGAAGGCCGTGAAACGTTCCACGTCGGTGCCGTTGGAGGCGACCCCGAGGGAGGCCCGGACGGCGCCGACGGTCGGCAGCCCGAGCAGGCCGAGACGGTCCTCCAGAGGGCGGGCGCCGGTCCGGACCCGGCCGGTGAGCGCCCGGTGCCCGAGGGCGAAGGCGCCCTCTCCCGCACCGGGATTGCAGAAGCACCCGGTGCGGATCGAGATCCGCCGGGCCGCCGTGTCCCGGGCGACCACCCGTTCGTCGACGACGTCGCCGCGGGCGTCCAGGATGTTGAACGCCACGGTGCCGCCCCGCCCGCCGGTGTGGCCCGGCCCGTACAGGCGGATCATCGGGGTGCCGTCGCCGTGCCGCAGCCGCGCCAGCTCGCCGAGCAGCCGGCCGGTGAGGGCGGTGACGTGCCGGTGGACGACGTCGACGCCGATGCCGTCGATCCACGCCAGGCCGGTCCGCACGTCGGGGATGGCCAGGAAGTTGAGGGTGCCGTCCTCGAAGGCGCTCTCGTCGCCGGCCATCACGTGCCAGCCGCCCAGGGTGCTGGCCGCCAGGACGGTCCCGCCGGCGAACCAGGGCCGGACGAGCCGCGCCAGCGCCTCCCGGCGGGCGACCAGGCAGCCGACCCCGGTGGGATAGCCGAAGACCTTGTACCAGCTGACCGGCACGAAGTCGGGACGCACGAGGGACAGGTCGAGCCGGTTGGCGGGCACAAAGGCGGCGGCGTCCAGCAGCACGTCGTACCCGTGCTCGTGGGCCAGGCCGATCCAGTCCAGCGGATGCTGCACGCCGGTGAAGTTGCTCTGCGCCGGGTAGACGAACAGGCTGGCCCCGCGCCGCCGCCGGGTCAGGGCGGCCCGCAGCCGGGCCTCGTCGGCGCGCAGTTCGGGCGGCTCGGCCGGCACGTACTCGACGGCCGCGCGGCGGGCCCGGGCGAACTCGCGGATCCCGTGCACCGAGTTGTGGTTGTCGGCGGTCATGACCAGCCGTGAGCCCCGGCGGAACGGGTAGGCCTCACCGACGAGCCTGCAGCCGGCCGTCGCGTTGGCGGTGAAGACGACGGCGTACTCCTGCGGGTCGGCGTTGAAGAAGGCCAGGACCGCCGCCCGGGTCTGCTCCACGAGCTCGGTGGAGGCCTCCGACGACGGGCTCCCGGTGTGCGGGTTGCCGAAGCAGCGGCCCCGCACGCGGTCGGCGTGCGCCCGCAACTGGGCGTCGGCGGGCAGGCCCGCGCCGGTGTAGTCCAGGTAGAGGTGATCGTCCGCGTCGAGGTAGCCGTACTCGGTCGCGCGGAGGTCTTCCAGCAGGTCGTGCGGGACGAGGGGGTCCAGCGCACCGGCAGGTGTCAGCGCCGGTGATTCGCCCATCCTGCCCCCGACCCGGAAGTAGCGTTAGTACGGTCAAAACGATCTTAAAGATCCGCCGGCGCCGCAAGGGACCGGGGTGTCCGGATGCGGACGCCGGGAACCGCCCGCGGCGGTGGCGGGTCGAAGATCAGGTGACTTCTCCTCCTGGATGGTGATCTGTTGCGACCGGACACCCTCAGCGAGCCCGAGCGGCTGCTGTGGTCGGCCTTCCCCCAGGGTGCGTGGGTCGATCTGCGCACCGGCGAGCCGGAGGCCGACGACGTCTCCGGCGCCCATCTGTGGGGACCGGAACGCACCGTCCGGGCCGAGGTGATCTCCGCGTTGCTGCTCGGGGCGCGCCCCGCCGAGCCGGGCCGGTTCCCTGCGATCCGGCTGCGCGGCGCGCGGGTCACCGGGCGCCTCGATCTGATGGGCGCCACGATCGGCCACGCGCTGGTCTGCGAGTACTGCGGCTTCGATGGGCTCCTGCGCCTCGTCGAGACGACCACCAGGACCGTGCGCATCGTGGCATGCGGGCTCAGCGGCTTCAACGGCGCCCGGATGCGGGTCGAGGGCATCCTCAACCTCGCCCGCAGCGTCGTCGACGGCGGGATCCGGCTGGACCGCGCGGAGGTGTCCGGGCAGCTCAGCGTGCAGGGCGCCGAGGTGGGCGCGGACGCGGACGGGACGGCGATCGCGGCCGACGGCCTGGTCGTGGACGGCGACTTCCAGGGCGACATGGGCTTCGTCGCGCGGGGCGCCGTCCTGCTGCGCGGCGCCCGGCTGACCGGTTCGGTGGAACTGGCCGGAGCCCGGATCAGCTGCCCGGGATCCTGGGCGCTGAACGTCTCCGAGGCGGTCGTCGGCGGCCGGTTCGAGGGCGGCGGGCTGACGGCCGAGGGGGAGGTACGGCTGCGCAACTCGAGCATCGGGGGCAGCCTGCGCCTTCCGGGCGCCACGCTGGGCAACGCCGGGGGGCTGGCGTTGAACGCCGGCGGACTCGTGGTCGACGGGGCGGTGTGGTGCTGGCGGGGGTTCTCCGCCGAGGGGGAGGTGAACCTGGTCGGGGCGCAGGTCAAGGCTCATCTCACGGTCAACGGAGCGCGGCTGTGCAATCCGGGTGGCACCGCGCTCAAGCTCGACCGCGCCACCCTCGGTGAACTCGACGCCTCCGGTCTCACCGTCGCAGGTGGCCGGGTCAGCCTGATCGGCACGCAGGTCGCCGCCGGGATCGACCTCGACGGGGCCCGGCTGGCCAATCCGGGCGGGACCGCGCTGGACGCGCGCACGCTGCACGCCGGGGAGGTCGCGTTGCTGCCGGGAGAACCGGTCGAGGGCGCCGTGGTCCTCGACCACGCGCGCATCGGCCTGCTGCGCGACGACCCGGCCCGCTGGCCGGAGCGGCTGCACCTGGAGGGGCTGACCTACGAGACCCTGCACCCGCGGCTGCCCGCGAGCGAGCGGCTGCGCTGGCTGGCCCGGGACCCCCACGGCTACCAGCCGCAGCTGTACGAGCAGCTCGCGGCGATGTACACCCGGACCGGGCAGCCGAGTGAGGCGCTGCGCGTCCTGCACGCCAAGGAGCGCCGCCAGCGGTCGCTCAAGCCTGTCCTCGGGCGGGTCTGGGGGACCCTGCAGGACGCGACCGTCGCCTACGGGTACCAGCCCTGGCGCGCGGTGCTGTGGCTGGCGGTGCTGCTGACCGTCGGCAGCGTGGTCTACGGTGCCGCGCCGCCGCCCGCGCTCAAGGCCGGTGAGTCCCCGCACTTCAACGCGGTCATCTACACCCTCGATCTGCTCCTGCCCATCGTCGACCTGGGGCAGCAGGCCACCCGCAACCCCGCCGGGGCGCAGCAGTGGTTCTCCTACTTCCTCGTCGCCGCCGGATGGGTGCTGGCGACCACGATCGCGGCGGCGGTCGCGCGGGTGCTGAGCCGCCGCTAGCCGCACGGGCTCGTCGGGCTTCCCGGGGCCTCCGGGTGCACGATTGTCACCTTGTGAATCCGGCCGATTACCTAAGGTGGGCACAGCGGTAGCGTTCCCCCGCACGCGCCCGGCCGCCGGCGAGGGCCTCGCTCCGCATGGTCCGTTGTCGGCGAGATACCGCAGGGAGTCCCATGAGTGGTCCCGGCCCGCGTCAGCGCCTCCGTTACTGGTTCGACAACACGATGTCGCGCGGCACGCCCGCCCTCGTCGGCTGGCTCGCGGCGGTGTCGCTGGGACTCGTCGTCGTCCTCAGCGCCCTGCTCTCGCTGGCCGACACCAGGCACACCAGTGTCGGCGACATCGTCAGCCAGATCTGGAAGAGCACGATCAGCACCTTCGAGCTGGGCGACGCGACCGAGGGCGCCTGGTACCACCGGCTGCTGGTGATCCTGCTGGCCCTCTCCGGGCTGTTCTTCGCCAGCGCGCTGATCAGCGTCCTGACCTCCGGGCTCAACCAGCGGATCGCCCAGCTCCGCAAGGGCCGGTCCGCGGTCATCGAGGAGGGCCACACCGTGGTCATCGGCTGGTCCGACCAGATCTTCCCGGTCGTCTCGGAGCTGGTCGAGGCCAACGCCAACCAGCGCCGCGGCCGGGTCGCCGTCCTGGCCGCCAAGGACCGGGTGGAGATGGAGGAGGAGATCCGCCGGGTCGTCGGGCCGACCGGCACCACCAGGGTCATCTGCCGCACCGGCAGCCCGATCGATCCCGCGGACCTCGACCTGGTCGCGCCCCAGACCGCACGGTCGATCATCGTGCTCTCACCGCCCGGCGACACCCCGGACGCGCACGTCATCAAGACCCTGCTGGCCATCACCAACAGCCCCACCCGGCGCCAGGATCCGTACCACATCGTGGCGGCCGTCCGGCATGCCCGCAACCACCCGGCGGCGCGGCTGGCCGGGGGAGAGGAGACCTGCCTCGTCGACTCCGACGACATCGCCGCCCGGCTCATCGTGCAGACGTGCCGCCAGTCGGGGCTGTCGGTGGTCTACCAGGACCTGCTCGACTTCGCGGGCGACGAGATCTACCTGCACGCCGAGCCCGCGCTCGCCGGCCGCACCTTCGGCGAGGCCCTGCACGCCTACCCGACGGCGTCGCTCATCGGCCTGCGCCGGGCCGACGGCACCATCGCGCTGAAACCGCCGATGGGCGAGGTGATCGGCGGCGGCGACCAGGTCATCGTCATCGCCGCGGACGACGACGCCATCACGGTCCACGAGCACACGGGCATCGTCGCCGAGGAGGCCATGGCACCCGAGCCGCACCGCCCGCCACGCCCCGAGCGGGCGCTCATGCTCGGCTGGAACCGGCGGGCCGCCAACATCGTGCGGCAGCTCGACGGCTGTGTCGCGCCGGGGTCCACGCTCGCCGTCCTCGCCGACGACCCGGACGCCAAGGTGGAGCTGGACCAGATCCGG
The DNA here is from genome assembly GCF_050971785.1 of Actinomadura scrupuli. Lineage (NCBI taxonomy): Bacteria > Bacillati > Actinomycetota > Actinomycetes > Streptosporangiales > Thermomonosporaceae > Actinomadura > Actinomadura scrupuli. The sequence goes on from NZ_JBPCCU010000004.1 coordinate 403,739, forward strand.
GACGGCCTGCACGACCTGACGGTGACCTTCCGGCTCGGCGACACCGACGACCGCGGTTCCCTCGACTCCGTCGACGTCGCCGGGTTCGACCACGTGATCGTGCTCTGTTACGACGAGCCCGACGCGCAGTACGCCGACAGCCGCGCCCTGATCACGCTGCTGCACCTGCGGCAGATGCAGGCCGAGAGCGGACGGCGCTACTCGATCGTCAGCGAGATGAGCGACGACCGCAACCGCACGCTCGCCCAGGTCACCCGGGCCGACGACTTCATCGTCAGCGACAAGCTGATCAGCCTGCTCATGGTGCAGCTCTCGGAGAACCGCCATCTCGCCGGGGTCTTCGCCGATCTCTTCGACCAGGAAGGCTCGGAGATCTATCTCAAGCCGGCCGGCGACTACGTCCTGCCGGGTGTCCGGCTGGACTTCCACACGGTGGTCGAGGCGGCCCGCCGCCGCGGTCACGTGGCGTTCGGCTACCGCCTCGCCGCCCGCGCGGCCGAGCCGCCGGCGTTCGGCGTCGTGCTCAACCCGGACAAGACCCGGCCCCTCACCTTCGCGCCCGGCGACCGCGTCATCGTCCTGGCCGACGACTGAGCGTCCGGGGTGCTTCCGGGTGCGTCCGGGTGCGTCCGGGTGCGGCCGGGTCGTCCGGGCACACCGCTGTTGCCGCGACGCTACTGACACCTTTCTACCTGTTTCTCCTAGTGTGAGGCAGATAGCGACGGTTCATCCCGTGACGCATTGGGTGAACAGACAGGAGTGCGCATGTCCCTGACCGTGTCCCCGCAACTCGTCCGGCAGGCCGAAACCGGCGACGTGGACGACCAGGCCTTCCTCGCCTGCATCCGCGACTCCCTTCCGTACGCCTGGAACCTCATCTCCGGGCTCGCCGATCGCCTGAGCTCGGGCACGGCGGAGTTCGCCGACAACCAGACCCCGCCGCCCGACGAGGCGGCCCGCGGGCAACTGCTGCGCCTGCTCGCCAGTGACGCCATGCGCACGACGATCGAACGGCACTACGGCGTGCGCCTGGCCTTCCAGAACTGCCACCGGGTCGCCCTCTTCAGGCCGGAGGCCGAGCACGCCCTGCGGGAGTTCACCACCCCCCGCGCGCAGATCCTCAACCAGCAGCCCGAACTCGTCGACTGCTAGCGGGGGCCGCGTTCGAGCTTCACCCGCGTCCCTCGCGGTGGGGCCGCGTGGAACGCGGGTGAGGACGTGGGCTGCCGGAGGCCGGGTGTCTGGCGTAGAACAGGGGGATGTCGGATTCGTCGAACTCCATCGTCGGCGGCGTCTTCACCGGCCCGGTGGTCCAGGCACGGGACATCGGCGGCCTGCGGATCGGCCGCCCGGCCTCGCCGCCTCCGGCGACGGCCGGGCTGCCGCCGGAAGGCGAGTTCTCGGGGCGTGAGGCCTGGCTCGGCGAGCTGGCCGGGCGGCTCGACCCGCGGCGGCCCGGCCCGGCGGCCACGGTCGTCACCGGCCTGCCGGGCGTGGGGAAGACCGCGCTCGCGACGCGGGCGGCGCACCGGGCGTGGACGGCGGGCCACTTCCACGGGGTGCTCTTCATCGACCTGCAGGGATACGACCCGGAGCGCAGGATCGAGCCCGCCCGGGCGCTGGCGTCGCTGCTGCAGAGCCTGGGGGTCCACGGCGAGGACGTCCCACCGGAGGACACCGCGCGGGTGGCGCTGTACCGGTCGATCCTCGCCGAGCACGCGGGCGGTGGCCGGCTCTTCCTGGTGGTGCTGGACAACGCCTTCTCGGCGGGCCACGTCCTGCCCCTGCTGCCCGGCTCGGGAGATCACCGGGTGCTGATCACCAGCCGGCACACGCTCGCGGAGCTGGACGGCGCCCGGATCATGGAGCTGGAGGTCATGCCGCCCGGCGAGGCGGTCGCCCTGGTCTCCGGAGGGCTGCGGTCGGCCGATCCCGGTGACGGCCGGGCCGGCGCGGCGCCCGGGGAGCTCGCCGAGCTGGCGCGCCTGTGCGGGCACCTCCCGCTGGCGTTGCGCATCGCCGTGGCGCTGCTGGTCACCGAGCCGGGCATGCCGGTCGCGGAGCTGGCCGGCGCGCTGGCGGAGACCGCCGAGCGGCTGGCGACGCTGGAGTACGGCGAGGACCTCGCGATCCGGGCCGCCTTCGACCTGTCCTACCGGCATCTCGACCCCGCGCAGGCCGGAGTGTTCCGGTCGGCGGCCCTGCATCCGGGTCCGGAGCTGGGCACCGAGGCCGCGGCCGCGCTCGCCGGTCTCCCGGAGCGGCGGGCCCGCCGGCTGCTGGGCCGGCTGCGCGCCGCACACCTGATCGAGGGAGGCGCCGCGAGCGGCCGGTACCGGTTCCACGACCTGCTGCGCGACTATGCCCGGGAGCGGGCGGCCGGCGAGGACTCCGAGCCGGACCGTGCCGCCGCGCTGGACCGGCTGCTGGGCTGCTACCGGCGGGGCGCCGGAGCGGCGGCGGCGTGGCTGGACCGGCCGGCCGGCGACCGGGCGGGCCCCGACCGGGCGGGCCCCGACCGGGCGGGCCCCGACCGGGTGGGCCCCGGCCGGCCGGGCCCCGACCGGGTGGGCCCGGACCGGACGGGCCCCGGCCGGTTCGGCTCGCGGGAGGAGGCCGTGACGTGGCTGGACCTGGAACTGCCCAACCTGGTCGCCGCGGTCGCCGCCGCCCATGACTCCGGCCGCTGGGATCAGGCGTACGGGCTGGCGGGGGACCTCGCCGGGTACTTCGAGTTCCGGCACCGGGCCGACGACTGGATCGCCACCGGCCGGTCGGCGCTGCGGGCCGCGGGCCGGATCGGGCCACTGGAGGAATGCGCCGCGGCCATGCGGCTCGGCAGCGCCTACCGGGTGGCCCGCCGGTTCGACGATTCGGCGCGCATGCTCACCCAGGCCCTCGGCCACGCGAGAGCCGCCCGGGACCTGGTGGCGGAGGGCCGCATCCTGCACAACCTCGGCCTGACCTACGTCCGTCAGCACAGGTACGCCAGGGCCGAGTCCTGCCACCGCCGTGACCTCGACATCTGCGTGCGCACCGGTGACCTGCGCGGACAGGCGCAGGCGCTCACCGCACTCGGCGACGCCCTCCGGGTCAAGAAGCGGTACCGCGAGGCCGTCAGGGCCCTCGGCAGGGCCATCGGCGTCTTCCAGCGGCTCGGCGACACCGCCGGTCTCATGAACGCCCGCATCAACCATGCCCTGACCTGCTTGAACTGGCGCCCCGCCACGACACCCGGATACGTCATCTGGCAGCTGTGCTCGGCTCTGGCCATGGCCCGTGAGCTCGACGCCAGGCACGCCCAGGCCCTGATCTTCCTGAACCTCAGCGCCGCCTACCGGAACCGGTGCGTGGCCTGTCACGGCGGCTCGGCCCTCGAGTGGGCACAACGGGCGGTGACGCTGTTCCGCGAAGAACGGGACCCGCACGGCGAGGCCGCGGCCCGGCAGAGCGCCGGCGTCGCCCACGCGGAGGGCGGCGACCTCGCCGGCGCCCGCCTGGCCCTCGGCGCGGCCGAGTCGCTCTTCACCGAGCTCGGCGCGGTCGAGCAGGCCAAGTACGTCAGGGTGCTGCTGTCGAAGCTGCACCGGGAACCGGCCGGGGGAGCGGCGGACGTGCGAGCGGCATGCGCCGCGCACGACCAGGACACCGCCGGGCTGGGCGACTGGCTGGAGGACCTCCCGCACGGCGTGCTGCGCGGGGACACCGGCCTGCTGCAGAGGTACGTCTTCGTCGTCACCTGAGCCGGACGCCGCGACCGGCGCGCGGGCCGGACGCGCAGACTTGGCCGATCCCTTGACTTAGCCACAGGATCGCCGGGGTACCCCCTGCAGGGCCACTTCAGCCAGCAACAACGGGGGTTTCTCATGCTCGGAATGATCCGCAAGATCGGCATGTCGTCCGACGTGCTCTACGCCATGGGGTTCGGGTCGATCGTCATGTCGGTGGTGTCCTGGACGCTGTCGCAGAAGATGGAGGCGGCGGGCACCGACCGCGCCGACCGGTGGGGCATCTTCGTCGGCGAGTGGGCACCGGCGTTCTTCGCCCTCGGCACGGCCATGCGGCTGCAGGAGCAGTGGGGCCCGAGCGGTGAGCGCGAGGACCTCAGCGAGATGCGCGGGCGCTCGCGCGAGACCATACCGGTGGGCTGACCTCGGGACCCGCCGCGGCCCGCCCCCCGCCGGGCCCCGGGTGCCGCCCCGATGACGACGCCGCTCCGGGATGAAGGCGGCCAAGGCGGGTAGTCGCCCTGGAGCAACAGTGATCCATTCTTCGATCCAGTTCTCAGGGGTGAATTTCATGAACGCAGACGACCCGGCCCGGGTAGTGGTGGTGACGGGCGCGAGCGGCGGAATCGGCAGGGCGGCGGCGCGGCTGTTCGGCGCGCGAGGCGCCAAGCTCGCGTTGCTGGCCCGCGGGGAGGTCGGCCTGGAGGCGGCGGCCGAGGACGTGCGCGCCGCCGGAGGCCAGGCCCTGCCGATCCCGACCGACATGGCCGACTGGGAGCAGGTGCGGGCGGCGGCGCAGCGTACCGAGCGGGAGCTCGGGCCGATCGACGTGTGGGTGAACGTCGCCTTCTCGTCGGTCTTCGCGGAGTTCCTCGACATCAGGCCCGAGGAGTTCAAGCGCGTCACCGAGGTCAGCTACCTGGGCTACGTGTACGGCACCCGGGCCGCGCTGGACGTCATGATCCCGCGCGACCGCGGCGTCATCGTCCAGACGGGCTCGGCGCTGGCCAAGCGCGGCATCCCGCTGCAGTCGGCGTACTGCGGCGCCAAGCACGCCATCCAGGGCTTCCACGAGTCGCTCCGCACCGAACTGCTGCACCGGCACAGCAACGTGCGGACCACGATCGTGCACATGCCGGCGGTGAACACGCCGCAGTTCGAATGGGTCGAGTCCCGGCTCCCGGACAAGGCGCAGCCGGTGCCGCCGATCTACCAGCCGGAGGTCGCCGCCGAGGCGCTGCTGTACGCGGCCGACCATCCCCGCCGCCGGGAGTACTGGGTCGGCGGGAGCACCGTCGGGACGCTGCTCGCCAACGAGATCGCTCCCGGCCTGCTGGATCGCTACCTTGCCCGCACGGGCTACAAGTCGCAGCAGACCGGCCGGCGCCGCGACCCGGATCAGCCGGCGAACCTCTGGGAGCCCGCGGACGGCAAGGGAGGGCACGACTTCGGCGCGCACGGCACCTTCGACGATCGTGCCCACGCGCGCAGCTACCAGGTGTGGGCCGCGCAGCACCGCGGGGTGGTCGCGGCCGCGGGCACCGCGCTGGCGGGGCTGGCCGCACTGCGCCTGCTGCGCCGATGAGCCGGTCGCGCCTGTCCTTCGTCACGGCGGCGCGCACGGGGTGGGGCGGCCTGCTGGTCGCGGTTCCGGGCCGGGTGTTCACCACGGTGGCCGGCCGTCCCGCCACCACCCGGGACCGCTGGATGCTGCGGGTGCTCGGCACCCGGCACCTGGCGCAGGCCGCGATCACCGCGACCCGGCCGACCCCCGCCGTACGGGGGCTCGGCGCGGCGGTCGATCTGCTGCATGCGGCGACCTGCGCGGGCGCCGCGGTGTTCCTGCCGCGCTGGCGGCGTCCGGGCCTGGTGGACGGTGTCGCGGCGGCCGGTTTCGCGCTGGGCTACCTGCCCGCGCCGGCGCGGCGGACGCCTGCCGGGACGCCGTGAGAGCGGGGGCGGGAGCCGCCCCGGCCGGCGTCCCGCCTCAGCCCGCCCGGTCCGCGGGGGCGTACTCCTGCCGCGAGGACAGCGGCGGGGCGATGTCCTCCAGCGAGCGGCCCGCCGCCTCCACCCCGATGGCCAGCTCGACGAGACCGGCCGCGATCATCAGCGCGGCGCCGAGGAAGTAGCCGTCGGTCACGGCGGAGACCTTCCCGGTGCCGACCAGCCTGCCGAACAGCGCGGGCCCGATGATGCCGCCCAGTCCCGTGCCGACCGCGTAGAAGAACGCGATCGCCATGGCCCGGGTCTCCATCGGGAAGATCTCGCTGACGGTCAGGTAGGCGGAGCTGGCGCCCGCGGAGGCGAAGAAGAACACCACGCACCAGCAGGCCGTCAGGGTGGCCGCCGACAGGGAGCCGTGCCGGAAGAGGATGCCGGTGCCGATCAGCAGCACGCCCGAGGCGACGTACGTTCCCGCGATCATGGTCCGGCGGCCGAGGGTGTCGAAGAGCCGGCCGAGGACGAGGGCGCCGACGAAGTTGCCCAGCCCGATGGGGATCAGATACAGGCCGACCCGGCCGTCGGGGACCTTGAAGAACCTGGCGAGCACGAGGGCGTAGGTGAAGTAGACCGCGTTGTAGAGGAAGGCCTGGCCGACGAAGAGCGCCAGGCCGAGCAGCGATCGGCGGGGATGGTCGCGGAACATCGTCGTGACGATGACGCCGAAACCGATCGACCGGCGCTGGTGGACGGTGATCCGGCCCTCGGGGGCCGGCAGGGTCTCACCCGTCTCCTTCTCCACCTCGCGCTCGATGCCCCTGACGATGTCCTCCGCCTCGTCCTGCCGGCCGTGGATGAACAGCCAGCGCGGGCTCTCCGGAACGGTCCGCCGGACGAACAGCACGCCGAGCCCGAGCACCGCTCCGAGCGCGAACATGGCGCGCCAGCCGAGGTCGGCCGGCAGCAGCGCCGAGTTGAGGATCGGCAGGGACAGGGCCGCCGCGAACGTGGTGCCGATCCAGAAGGAGCCGTTGATGAAGATGTCGACGCGGCCGCGCACCCGGGCCGGGATGAGCTCGTCGATGGCGGAGTTCACCGCGGCGTACTCACCGCCGATACCGGCGCCGGTGAGGAATCGGCAGGCGTAGAACCAGAGCGGGTTCATCGAGAACGCGGTCGCCACGGTGGCCGCCAGATAGAGCGCCAGCGTGATCAGGAAGAGCTTCTTGCGGCCGAACCGGTCGGTGAGGTACCCGAACAGCAGCGCCCCGAGGCAGGCCCCGGTCACGTAGACCGAGGCGGCCAGGCCCACCTCGGAGTCGGTCAGCCCCAGGCCACCGGACTCGTCGGTCAGCCGGGGCCCGATGACACCGACCACGTTGACCTCGAGGCCGTCGAGGATCCAGACGGTGCCGAGCCCCGCCACGATCAGCCAGTGCCATCGGGCCCAGGGCAGCCGGTCCAGCCTGGCCGGGATCGCCGTCTCAACTGTCCTCATGAGCAGTGTTCTGCCCATCGAGCCCGGTTCATTCCCGTCCGGCCGGCCGCCGGCGCCATGGACCCGCCGGTCAGGTGCCTGTCGACGCGGGCGGCTCCGCGGTGGCGACGGAGGCGTGCTGCAGGGCGTCGTCCAGGGTGGGGTGGATCTCGAACAGCTTGTCGAGCCGGGTGACGTGGAAGACGCGGAGCAGGCGCTCGCTGGCGCCCACGAAGGTCATGGTGCCGTCGTGGGCCTGGAGGCGGTGGTGGATGCCGACCAGGACGCCGAGGCCGGTGGAGTCGAGGAACTCGACACCGCTGAGATCGACGATCAGGTGGAGCGCCCCCTCCTCGACGACGTCCAGGAGGGTCTCGCGCAGCTTCGGGCTGGTGAACACGTCGAGTTCGCCGCTCACGGTGACGATGGTCAGCTTGTCGTGGAGGCGATGATCGACGGCGAAGTCCATGATTTCTCCCGTTTCGAGGTGAGGGGTCGGGATGGGGCGGGGGCGCCGGCGGGTCCGGTGCCGGATATGGGGTCCGCTCATACCCCCATTACGGCGTTCTATCCACGAGGTCAGCCGGGGGCGTCCAGATCGATCAGGGCGAGCCCGGTCTCCGGGTCGATCCGCCGGGCGAGGTAGGCGGGCGACTGGGTCACCAGCACCTCCAGCGTCGGCCAGACCTCCGCGCTCAGCAGGTGCCCGCCACGGGTCATGCCGTCGGACAGGCCTACCACGACCTGCGCGAACACCTGCGGCCCCTCGTCTCCCATCGCGATGTCCCCGACCAGTGCCACGACCTCGGCCTGCTGGTCGACCGGGATCTCCTGGTAGGCCCGCCGGGCAGGGTCGAGGAAGCCCAGCGTGACGCGCCGGAATCCGCCGATGCCGGTCAGCCGTGCCGCGCGTATCTCCGCCCGCGTGGCCCAGTCGGTCAACGATTCAATGACCTCGTCGCCACGATCCAGAATGACGGCGTACGTCCGTTCCTCACCCATTGCCAGGCGTTTAACTCGCATGGATCATCCGTGCCCAGATCCGCGCGTGTCATCCACCGGCGGCGGGGACCCGCCGGGCAGTATGTCGACATTTGACCGACCTGTCGGTGTGCTGCCTTTCTGGCCGGGGAAAACAGTCGAGCGGGACGGGTGAAGGTCCCGTCCCACTGTCACCCGGAAGGTGGTGTGGTCATGACCCACCCCGCAGACATCGATCGGCATCCCGACCTCGTGTCGATGCGCGCTCGATACGAGATCGCGGCGGAGAGCCCGATCGCGCAGTTGGTGGACGGGTTAACGCTGCTCAGCGGGATCTACCTCGCGATCTCCCCGTGGATCGTGGGATTCGCGGACCGCGGCCCGCTCAGCCTGAACAACCTCATCACGGGGCTCGCGGTCGCGGCACTGGCGCTGGGGTTCAGCTCGGCGTTCGGGCGCACCCACGGGATCGCCTGGGTACCGGCCGTCATCGGCGCGTGGACGATCATCGCCCCGTGGGTGATGAGAGGCGACATGGCCACCACCAGGACCATCTGGAACAACGTGATCGTCGGTGCGTTGATCCTCGTCCTCGGGCTCGTCACCACGGCCCTCGGCATGCCGCGGGGCACCGGGCAGCGCCAGAGGTAGCCGCCGGCCCAACTCCCGGAGGAGGGCACCATGGCTCAGGCCGAGTTCGTCAAGGTGCAGAAGTACCTGTCCGGCATGGACTACCCCGCAAGCAAGAAGGAGCTCGTCGAGCACGCCAGGAACAAGCGTGCCGACAAGGATGCGCTGCAGGCTCTGAGCGGCATCCCCGACCGCAGGTACGAGGGGCCCAACGAGGTCAGCCAGGCCGTCGCCAAGTCCTGAATCTGAGTGATCGTAACGGTCCCGTACCGCGGGTGCGGGGCCGTTACGAGGCGGCGTCCACCGGGTGCTCCGCGGCGTACTCGTCGCGGAGCACCCGCTTGAGCAGCTTGCCGGTGGGATGGCGGGGGAGCTCGTCCCGGAAGTCGATCGACTTCGGGCACTTGTAGTGGGCGAGGCGTTCGCGGCAGTACGCGATCAGCTCCTGCTCCAGCAGGGGCCCCGCCTCGCCCGCCGGCTGGACCACGGCCTTGACCTGCTCGCCCATCTCCGGATCAGGTACGCCGATGACCGCCACGTCGGCCACCTGGGGATGGACGGCCAGGATGTTCTCGGCCTCCTGCGGGTAGATGTTCACCCCGCCACTGATGATCATGTGAGACAGGCGGTCGGTGAGGAACAGGAAGCCGTCGGCGTCGACGTAGCCGACGTCCCCCAGCGTGGTCCACCCCCTGCCCTGCGGGTCCCGCGAGGAGGCGGTCTTGGCCTGGTCGCCGTGGTATTCGAAGGACGGGCCGTCGGAGAAGTACAGCGTGCCCACCTCGCCGGCCGGCACCTCGTCCCCGGCCGCGTCGCACACGTGCACCACGCCCAGGAGCGGGCGCCCGACGGTGCCCTTGTGCGCCAGCCAGTCGGCGGAGCCGGTGTAGACGAAGCAGTTGCCCTCGGTGCCCGCGTAGTACTCGTGCAGCACCGGCCCCCACCACTCGATCATCTGCTCCTTGACCGGGATCGGGCAGGGGGCGGCGGCGTGGACGGCGTACCGCATGCTGGACAGGTCGTAGCGTCCGCGGACCTCGGCGGGCAGCTTGAGCATCCGGATGAACATGGTCGGCACCCACTGGCTGTGCGTCACCCGGTAGGTCTCGATCGCCTGGAGGGCCTGTTCGGGATCGAACCGTTCCATGACGACGATGGTCGCGCCGAACCGCTGGAGGCTCATGCAGTAGCGCAGCGGGGCCGCGTGGTAGAGCGGCGCCGGCGAGAGGTAGACCGAGGAGCCGTCGGGCGGGAACAGCAGCGAGATCAGCTGGGTGAGCGCGTTCGGCGTGCCCATCGGGACCAGCGGCAGCGGCGGCTTGACCCCCTTGGGGCGCCCCGTGGTGCCCGAGGAGTACAGCATGTCCATGCCCTCGACCTCGTCGGGGAGCGGCGTGGCCGGCGCGGCCGAGGTGGTGTCCTCGTAGGAGGTGAAGCCGTCCACCGTGCCGTCCAGCATCAGGCGCAGGCCGACCCGCGGCGTGCCCGCTGTGATCTTGGCCGCCACGTCGGCGACCGCGGCCGAGGCGATGAAGACCCGGGCCTCGCAGTTGTCGACGATGTAGGCGAGCTCGTCGGCCTGCAGCCGGGAGCCGACCGGCGTGTAGTAGAGCCCGGATCGCTGCGCCGCCCACGCGACGGCCAGGAACTCCCACCGGTTCTCCAGCATGAAGGCGATGTGGTCGCCCGGCCGCAGCCCGGCGTCGTACAGCACGTGCGCCAGCCGGTTGGCCGCGGCGTCCAGCTCGGCGTAACTGACGGACCTCCCCGACCCGGCCATGATCACCGCTGGTCGGTCCGGATGCTCGGCGGCCACGGATCCCAGGTGCATGAGCGGCAGACCTCCTCGGCCGGTGCGCCGGGGGGCGGCGGGGACCGGCATGGCAACCGTGGTCGCAGGACTGACCTGCCCGATCTCCAGGGAGACTAGAACGAGGTTCGGTCCTGGTCAAGGCGGGGCCGGCCGGCGGGGCCGGTTCCCCCGGCCGCCCGCCCCGGTGCACCTTCCCCGTTCCGGACGCCCGGTACGTCGTACGGACGTATCCCCAGGTCAGGTGCGTAGGTAGATCTTTTTCGATCTTTCGTAAATGCCGCCATGGGCGGCTAAAGTGCGGGCATGCGTTTTGTCCCCTTTGTCATACTTATTGCTGCTCTCATCGCCGGGATCGCCTCGCCGGCGTGGGCCATCACCAATGGATCCCCCGACGGCAACGCCCATCCGGAGGTGGGTGCCCTCATCGGTGACGAGCCGTATCCCGACGGCACCTGGTCCTACTGCACCGGCACGCTGATCTCGCCGACCGTGTTCCTCACTGCCGCGCACTGCGGGGAGCCCAAGCGCAAGACGGTCAAGGTCTCCTTCTCCAGCCACTACCGGCCCGGCGCGCCCGTCTACGAGGGCCGCTACGTGGCCGACTCGCGCTACAAGGGCAGCAAGTCAGACATGTATGACATCGCCGTGGTCGTCTTCGGCACCGCGGTCCCGAACATCAAGCCCGCCAGACTGCCCGCCGCGGGCATGCTCGACCGGCTCAAGGCCGAGGGCGAGCTGAAGACGGCGCGGTTCACCCCGGTCGGATTCGGCTCGCTGAACCCGACCAGGGGAGCGCATGGGAAGCAGAAGTTCACCTACACCGACACGCGGTACCGGACCTCGATCTCCTTCGACTCCCTCAGCCGGTCGTGGCTCCGGCTGGACCTGAACCGCGCGCGCGGCGACGGCGGAAGCTGCTACGGCGACTCCGGCGGACCCAACTTCCTGGAGGGGGCCGGCCAGGACGACCTGCTCGTCGCCACGAGCATCAGCGGGGACGACGACGCGTGCAAGGCGGCCAACTTCGACTACCGGCTGGACAGCCCCTCGGCGCGCAAGTTCCTCGGCAGGTTCGTCACGCTCCCCTGACCTGCGCCCCACCCTTCGTGATCATGCAATCGATCGACGATCGATTGCATGATCACGAAGTGTTGTTGCGGGGCGGGGGTGTCATGGCCGCTGGTCAGGGCTGCGGCGCCGCGCCGGCAAGGTGCGGGAGGCGCGCGGTCACCCCTGCCAGAACGGCCGGACCTCGACGGTCCCGAAGGCGGCGACGGGGTGCTTGGACGCCACCTCGATCGCCTCGTCGAGATCCGCGCAGTCGATCACGTCGTAGCCGGCGATCTGTTCCTTCGTCTCGGCGAACGGCCCGTCGGTGAGCAGCGTCTCGCCGCCGCGCACCCGTACCGTGGTGGCGTCGCCGACGGGACGCAGGCGGTCACCGTGCAGGCGCACCCCCCGCCCCTCCATCTCCGCGAGCCAGGGCTCGACCGAGGCCTGTTCGGGGCTCACCTGGAGGGACTCGTCGGCGCAGATCAGCAGCATGTACTTCATGGATCTTCCTCTCGTACGGGGTGGGATCAGGACGGTCAGAGGTGACCGCCGAAGCGGTGCGGGGCAGGCATGCTACGCCGGCGAAGCCACCGGCGCCGGGGCCGGCGCGGGGCCACGACGGGGGCGCCGGGCAGGGCGGACCGGCACAGCTCACGGGTGAGCGCCAGGGCGAAGGGCGCTGCGATCAGGTCGGGCATGACGGGTTCTCCTGTCGTTCCGGTGCCCCGGGTGGGGACCTCCTCCATCGAGTCGGCACTACGACGACGAATGGGAACGACCGCCAGGGACACCCCGCCCGCCCCGGATCGCCGCCGGTCTTCCCGGCCCCGTGACGGCCCGGGAACAAGCGGCGTCCCGGCCCGGTTACACCGGCGCCGTGCGGCGAGTCCTCGCGTACGGCTCCGGGAAGGAGCACGACCCATGAGCTACCTCGATTTCCAGCGCGCGTCGATGTTCTTCGACTTCAAGGACTACGCGGCGGCGGGACGCATCCTGGCGCCCATCGTCGAGCGGGAGCCGGCCAACCGCGCGGCCACCGAGCTGCTCGGCCGGGCCTACTTCCACAGCGCGCAGCTGGGCCGCGCAGAGGAGACCTTCCTCCGGCTGATCGAGATCGACCCGGCGAACGGCTGGGCGTACGAGGCGCTCGCCCGCACCCTGGAGCGGCGGAACCGGCCGGGTGAGGCCGGGCGGTACCGCAGGCTCGCGCACGCGATGGGCGCGGAGCTGACCGAGGGCGCCGCCGGCCGGGCCTGACACCGCGCGGTCCGGTCAGCGGGTGCGTCCACGAGGGATGAGGGGAGTGGCGGGGAGGGACGGGGCGACCAGCCGGGCGCCGCTGTAGCCCTGGACCTCGCCGAACCGCTCGTCGCCGTCGTTCCAGGCGGCGCGGAACTCCGCGATCTCCGCGCCGGTGCGGCCGACGAAGTTCCACCACATGACGAGCTTCTCCGCGAACGGCTCACCGCCCAGCAGCATCAGGCCGCCGGCCGTCTCCGCGCGCAGCCGCAGCTCGGAGCGGCCGCAGCCGAGGTAGAGCAGGGAGTTCGGCACCACCCGTACCCCGTCCACGTCCACCGCGCCCGACATGGCCAGCGCGGCGTACTCGAAGTCCGGCTCGAGCGGCAGCCGGACGTCGGCCCCCTCCGCCAGCGCCAGGTCGGCGCCCATGAGCGGCGAGTACGCCGTGCCCGGCGAGTCCGCCCCGTCCAGCGCACCCATGATCACCGTCGCCCGCAGGCCCGGGCCGGTGACCACGGGCAGCTCGGCGTGGTGCTCGAAGGACGGGGCCACGTGGCGGTGCTCGTCGGGCAGGGCCACCCACAGCTGTGCTCCGTGCAGGGTGGCGGGGTGGCCGGCGGGTGACTCCTCCGAATGCGCGATCGCCCGTCCCGAGGTCATCAGCCCCAGCTCCCGGGGCCGTACCCGCTGCAGGCTGCCCAGGCTGTCGCGGTGCAGCACCTCGCCGTCGTGCAGCCAGCTCACCGTCTGCAGTCCCGTGTGCGGATGCGGCGGCACCCGCATGCCCGGGCCGTCGACGATGTCGTCCGGGCCGTAGTGGTCGATGAAGCACCAGGCGCCGATCATCCGCCGTCCCAGGTTGGGCAGCAGGCGGCGTACCCGGGTGCTCTCCCCGAGCGGGACCTCCCGCCCGGTCAGCAGCTCCCGCACGGGCCCGCCCGGGACGCCCTCCCGGCCACCGCACACGGCCGGGGCGGGCCGCAGATCGAGATCGCTCATGCGGGTTTCCTCCTGATAGCGACAAACCGGTCAAGCTCACTGTACGAGGACGTGCAGGCGCGATCGCCCAGGTCTGGGCCGCCCGGCGCCGTTTGGGGATACGCTGCCCGGATGCTTGATCACGGTGAGGATCCGCGGCCCCTGCGCGGCGCGGTGACAGAGGTGTACTCCCTGGAGCGGGCGGCGACGCTGGAGTATCGCCCGGACATGGACGGGCTCGCCGACCCCGGGGAGATCGTCTGGGCCTGGGTGCCGTACGAGGAGGACCCGAGCCGCGGCAAGGACCGGCCGTTGCTCGTCGTCGGCCGGGCCGGACGCAGGCTGCTGGCCATGATGCTGTCCAGCCGCGACCACGGTGACTCCCGTGACTGGCTGGACCTCGGCTCAGGAGGCTGGGACCGCGAGGACCGGCGCTCCTCGCTGCGGCTCGATCGGGTCTTCGCGCTGGACGAGGACGACATCCGCCGGGAGGGCGCGGTGCTCGACCCGGAGCGCTTCGCCCGCGTCGCGGCCGTCCTGATGAGGCTGCACGGCTGGAAGGCCACCAGGTAGCAGGCGGTCCTCACCGATCAGGCCGGTGCAGGCGCCGGAGGGCGAGCGCGAGCTGCAGGCGCAGCCGCCCGTGCGGATCGCGGACGGGCCAGCCGAGCAGCTGCTCGGCGTGCGCCAGCCGCTCCTGGAGCGTGGAGTGGTGGACGTGCAGCGCCGTCGCGGCGGCCCGCAGGCTGGAGTGGGAGGCGACCGCGTCCAGCGTGACCAGCACCCACCGCGCCGCCGACCCGGCGTGCTCCAGCGCGCGGACATCGGGCACGGCCGCCGCGCCGGGGGTGACGGCGGCGGCCAGCACGGCGAGACCGCCGAGCTCGTCCGCGTGGACCACCCGCGGCCCCGGGTCCTGCTCGGTGCCCTCCGCGGTCAGGCGCAGGGCGGTGCGCGCGGCGGCCCAGGACGCCGGCAGGTCGGCGACGGGCACCGCCGGCCCGACGCCCGCGCGCGTGCCGCCGGGCCGCGCCGGGGGAGTGCCCGGCCCTGGCACCGACTCGACCCGCGCCTCACCGCCCGGCAGCGCCACCGCGCGGGCCGGCACGGCAAGGCCCAGGCCGAGACGGCGGGCCGCGTGCAGCCGGGCCTCCTCCGGGGCGGAGGCGTCCAGGACCACCTCGACCGAGGCGGGATCGGGGAACGAGCCGCTCGGGACCGACCGGCCGCGGGTCCGGTCGAGCACGACGCGCACGGCGGCGGCGAGCCGCTCCAGGATCATCGCGTCCATGGCGCCGGCGGGGCCGGTGCGCTCCAGCCACAGGGCCGGGGATCCGCCGGGTGCCAGCGGCGCGCCGGGCCAGGCCGGATCAGGGGGATCCGGGTCGTCCCGGCGGTGCCCGTCGGCCTCGACCCGCACCGCTATCCGGCGTTCGCCGTCCACCAGCCGGGCCGGGTGGCCGGACAGCACCGCGGCCCCGCGCACGAGCGCCTCGAGGCCCGCGCGCCCGTCGACCAGCCGATCGAAGTAGGCGATCACCTGAACCGCTCCGGCGGCGTCGGGATCGAGCGCCGCGAGCCGGCCGGCGAGCTCCCGCATGGCCCACCCTCCCCTGGTCCGACCGGCCGGCGCCGCCCGATCCCGGGTGGGGCACGTCACCACCGCCCCGGTCAGGCTCCGCTCAGCAGCCGGTGCAGCCAGCGTACCCGCGCCGCCTTGGCCTCCTGGGACAGCCTGGCCTGCGGGGCCATGAGGTCGAACCCGTGGAAGCCACCCGGCCACACGTGCAGCTCCGCCTGCCCGCCGGCCTGCCAGAGACGGCCGGCGTAGGCGACGTCCTCGTCGCGGAAGGTCTCCGCGGAACCGACGTCGATGAAGGCCGGAGGCAGCCCGGACAGATCCGTGGCCCGCGCCGGGGCGGCGTACGGGGAGACGTCCGGCCCCCCGCGCCGCGCACCGAGCAGCGCCGTCCACCCGGTGTCGTTGGCGGTGCGGTCCCAGATGCCCAGGCCTGCCATCTGGAGGCTGGACGGGGTGTCGTTGCGGTCGTCGAGCATCGGGCAGAGGAGCATCTGCCCGGCCAGCGCGGGCCCGCCCCGGTCGCGGGCGAGCAGCGCGACGGCGGCGGAGAGGCCCCCGCCCGCGCTGGCCCCGGCGATGACGATCCGGTCCCGGTCGATGCCGAGCTCCTCGGCGTGCTCGGCCATCCACACCAGCCCCGCGTAGCAGTCCTCCACCGGGGCGGGATGCGGATGCTCGGGAGCCAGCCGGTATTCCACCGACACGACGGCGAGCCCGAACTCCTGCGCCCAGTCGAGCACGTCCGGCATCCCGGTGCGGTTGTCACCGATGACCATCCCGCCGCCGTGCACGTGGTAGACGGCGGCGAGCGGGGTGGTGGCGGCCGCGGGCCGGCAGATGAGGACGGAGATGTCGGGCGCTCCCGGGGGGCCGGGCACGGCACGGTCCTCGATCTCGAAGGCGCCGTCGCGGCGCAGCTCCTCGTCCGGCAGCGGCATCAGTTGCTGGCCCTGCCGCATGGCGGAGATCATCTCCGGCAGGAGCTCCGGCGACATCTGCTCGTGCAGCACGTCGAGGGCGGCGGCCAGCTCGACGTCGAACGGAGGCGGCGGGCCGGGGAGGGAGGACTGCGGGCTGATCGACATCGGCTTCTCCCAGTCTCGAGATCACTGCACTGTGACGTCCGGTGACCGTAACACCGGCCCGGCGACCGCCGGCAGCGCCGTACGGCGGGCATTACCCGCCGATCGGCGGGGACGGTGCGCTCCTCCCGCCCGAGCCTCGAGGCGGCCTTCGCGGGCATCTCCCCGGATCCGCCGAGGGGGTGTAACAAAGGGGGGTGAACGCACACGCGGAAGAGCCTGACGGTGAGATGACGGCGAGGTTGGAGGACCTCAGCGCGCACCTGGAGGACCTGCAGGGGCTGCTCGACGAGGAGGAGGACCTGGACGAGGTGCTGGAACGGCTGACCGCCATGGCGGTCCAGTCGATGCCGGACGCCTCCCACGTCAGCATCACGGTGATGACCGGTGATCACACGCGTACCGCGGCGGCCACCGAACAGAGCGTGATCGACATCGACCAGGCCCAGTACGACGCCGGCGAAGGACCGTGCGTGCAGGCGGCCCGGCAACGCCGCCCGATGCTGGTGCGGGTGTCCGAGGTACGGGACCGATGGCCGGCGTTCGCCCGGGCGGCCGAGGCGGCGGGGATGCTCGCGTACCTGTCGGCGCCGCTGCTGCTGGACGGCGACGATCCCGTGGTGCTGGGGGCGGTGAACCTGGCCGGAACCGAGCCCAACGCCTTCGACCCGCTGGACGAGGCGCTGCTCACCGTGTTCACCACCGCCGCCTCAGGCGCGATCATGAACGCCCGCCGTTACCACCGCTCCCGGGAACTGGTCGGTCACATGACCGCGGCGCTGTCCTCCCGCGCCGACATCGACCAGGCCAAGGGCGTGCTGATGACCCGGCACGGGGTGAACGCCGAGCAGGCGTTCGAGCTGCTGGTGATCCAGTCCCAGCACACCAACCGCAGGCTCCGTGACGTGGCCCGTTCGGTGCTCGACTCGGTCGTCGCGCACTCCGCCCGCTGACCGCCGGCCGTCCCGGGGACGGGCGGCCGTCCCCGGCCGGACGTGCATTTGACGCGCTCGCCGGCGCTGTCGCATCCTGAGGGCTGACCTGCCGTGCGCGACGCTCGGCGGTATCGGTCCAGCAGCGCGGCCGCCTTGTGTTCCCGGCATGAGTAAGGGGCGGCGATGCGGCGGGCGACTCCGGGTGACCTTCAGGTGCGGCGCACCGGCGAGCACGCCGTGGCCGTCTTCCCCGCGGAGGTGGACGGCACCAACGCCCCTGGCATCCGTATCGCCCTGCTGAGGTTGCTCGGCAGCGGCGTGCCCGCCGTGATCGTGGACCTGTCGGCCTGCCGGTTCTGCGACGCCAACGGCGTCGAGGCGCTGCTGCGCGCCCACATCCGTGCGACCACCCTGACGATCCCCCTGCACGTCGTGCTGCCCGAGGGCGGGCAGGTGCGCGCCGTCTGCCGGAGCACGGGGGTGACCCGGACGGTCGCCCTCGCGGCCGACGTCGCCGAGGCCGAGGCGGCCATCGCGAGAACGCGGGCGGAGGACGACCGATGAGCTCGGTCGTCCTCCGCCCGGAAGAGCTGGTGCGGCGTCTCGGGGGAGCTCCCGCCGGTCAGCGCACCGCTCGGCGGCCGTAGAAGCCCGCCACGGCGGCCACTCCGACCGCGGCCAGAACGATCTGGATCGCCAGTTCCCTCCAGTCGATGCCGTCGGTGTCGGCGAAGCCCAGGCCGGCGGCGATGGCGGTACCTATCAGGGCGGCGACGATGCCGACCACGACGGTCAGCCAGATCGGAATCGACTGGCGCCCGGGGAGCACCAGGCGCCCGAGAGCGCCGATCGCGAGGCCGAAGATCAAAGCGGTGATGATGCCCGTGACATGCATGTCAATCCTCTCGGTTGGTGGTGCCGGGCAGCTTGTGCCCACCTTGAGGCGGTTCATGCACCTGAGAAAATCTTCGGTTCAAGGGGCCCTGACGTGCGTCACGGACGTGGTCCGCGAGATCACCCTTCGCCTGCGGGTTCCCCCGTGGACGTGAGGTGCGCGGCCGGTCGATCCGCCCGCGGGCGGTCGCGCAGGTTCTTGTGCATGACGATGCAGGGGCGGCCCCTGTCGCGGTCGGGGCGACGGTCGGTCTCCCGGTATCCGAGTGCCGTCCAGAACGCCAGCGCCTCGGGGTTGTTCTCCAGCACCGCCAGCCCGGCCCGGCCGGCGCCCTCGTCCCGGAAGCGGTCCTCGAGCGCGGTGGCGATGGCCCGGCCGTACCCGTGACGCCGCAGCCGCCCGTCCACGAGCAGCAGGCCGATCCAGGGATCGCCGTCGACGGGATGCGCCAGCAGGATCTCGGCGAATCCGACCAGCCGGCCCGCCTCGTCCCGGGCGATCCGCAGTTCCGTACCGGCCCCGGCCAGGTCGTCACGGAGCATCGCCGCGACGGCCGCGACCGTGATGTTCTCGGGGTCCAGTTCCCCGCTGCGGCGCCAGTAGGACCGGTTGGCCGCGCAGACGCCGTGCAGCTCGCCGAGCTCCGGTTCGGTCAGCGTGGCCACCGCCATCGTGATCACTTGTGGCTCCTCGGCCGGTGGGGGAGCCCCCAGCGTAGAGCGGCCCGCCGGGCCCGTGAAGTCGGACAGAGGCCACGGGCCGCTCGAATCGGTCTCCTTCTGCCCCCAAGTGCCTAGAATCATCCGGCGAAGGACGAGCCTGGAAGGAGCTGAAGGTGAGCCGACCCCCCGACGAGCCCGAGCCCGGTAAAGAGCCCCCTTCCGACAGGCAGGACGAGCCCGCCGAGGCCGATACCGGCTCGCCGGCCGGGCCCGGACGGCAGGAGCCGCCTCCCCCGCCCTACCCCCAGGCGCCGCCGCCCTGGTCGTACCAGCAGGCGCCGCCGCAGGCCCCGCCCGGGATGCCCCCGCCCTTCCCGCCGGCTCCGGCCCCGCGGGGCGCGCCGCCGGCGGAGCCGCCCGCGGAGCGCGACCGCCTCGCCGTTCACCTGATCTGGGAGGGCGCGCTCGCCGTCATCACCCTCGTGCTGGTGGCGGGGACGCTCGCGATGACCCCCCACCAGAACCTCACCGTCTCGCTGACCCAGGCCGGGGCGCTGGGCCTGGTGGCGGTCGGGCTCGCCTTCTCGCTGCGGACCGGCTCGCCCAATCTCGCGGTCGGCTCCATCCTCACCTTCACCAGCTCGCTGGGCGCCTACCTGGCGACCGAACAGGACTGGGGGACGCCGGCCGCTCTGATCGTGGCGATCCTGCTCGCGACCTTCATCGGCTTCGTGCTCGGCCTGCTGGTCGCGCTGTTGTCCGTACCGGCCTGGGCGGTGACCCTGGCCGCCGCCACCTTCATCCAGTCGCTGGCCCTCTGGGTGACGGGTGCCCGGACCATCCTGATGCGCATCGGTGACGGCTACCCGACGGCTCTGTGGTTCACGCTCTTCACCCTGCTGTCGGTGGGCGGCGGCGCGCTGTGGCTGGTGCCCGCCGTCCGCCGGCCGTTCAGCGCGGGCCGGCGCTCCGGGGAGCCGGGCCGCTGGGCCGGCCTGCAACCGGGCCTGGGCGCCGTCGCCGGGCTGACCGGGTCCAGCTTCCTGGCCGCGCTGGCCGCCGTCCCGCTGCTCATGCGGCTCCAGGCGGCCGACGTCGGGATCGGGCAGAACATGACCGTCGTCGCGTTCGCCGCCGTGTTGCTGGGCGGGGTCAGCGTGTTCGGCCGGCGAGCCGGTGTCTTCGGCACCTTCCTCGGCGTGATGATCCTGGCGATCACGCAGACCCTGCTGGCCTACAACGGCGTTTCCGCCTGGGTGTCGAGCCTCATCGTCGGCCTGCTGGCGCTGGCCGGTCTCGGCGTCAGCCGCGGGCTCGAGAGCGTCACCGACATGCTCAACAGGACCCGTCCCGCCGCGGGCGCTCCGCGGCCGGCTCCGCCGGCTGCTCCGGCGCCGTCAGCGGCGGGTTAGCGCAGCGCGACCGGCCCGCCAGGTGCAGGGCCCGCCGTGCCGTCGAGCCGATGACGTGACGGCACGGCGATGCCCGGGAGGTTCCGTGGCGGCTATCGCGGCATGCCCGGGGTCATCCGGCCCTTGTCCCTGGCCGTGAGGGCGCGGGTCCCGGCGATGCCCAGGGCGATCATGGCGACGCCGAGCACGAGGTGCAGCCAGTTGTCCGCGGTGTTGAGCGGCACGAAGTTGGCCCGGCTGTCGTTGCCGACGGCGAGGCCGTAGATCCACAGGATGAGGTAGATGATGCCGCCGCCGATCAGGAAGCCGCGCGCACCGGCGACGGTCCGGGCCAGTTGCAGGCCCACCACGCCGAACAGCAGATGCACGATGTTGTGCAGGACCGACACCTGGAACAGGCCGAACAGCTTGGCCATCGAGTCGTGCCCGGCGAACTGCATCGAGCCGTAGTGCGTCGTGATGCCGGGAATGAAGCCCAGGATGCCGACGATGAGAAAGACCACGCTGGCGACGAAGGCGAATTGCTGCACGCGGGTCATCCGGCTCATGGTCGCCGATGCTGATGAACGAGCCATATCTCGGCACCTCCTCCTGCTCGGGCGCGGCCTTGTATCTGCCCGCCTATGACTCGCCTACCCGGCTCAAAGGGGCATAAGCGCATTAATTGGTCATAAGTGATCAGATCGCCTGAAAGTGGGGCTCTGATGGACAAGTGGCTCATCCCCAAGAAAAGAAGGGGACAAGAATCCATTGCCACCCTCGATTGAGATTCCTTATTCAGCCGCAAGGAATCGGTCAAGGCGAGGATGTGGGAGGACGACGGTCAGCCCGCGGCCGGGGGCCGTCCCGGCGGTGGCCCGTGGCCACCGGGCGGGGCGGGCGGTCCCGGGGGAGGTCCGTAGGCACCGGGCGGGGCGGGCGGTCCCGGGGGAGGTCCGTAGGCACCGGGTCCCGGCCAGTGCGGCTGCGGCATCGGCGGGACCGTCCTCTTCGGCGGGTCGGTGGCCTCACCCGCGGGCCCCGTGCTGATCACGAGCCGGTCCAGGTAGAGGACCTGCAGCGCGGCGAGGACGAGGAAGACCACGACGACCACGAGGATCGGGGTGACGAGGCCGGTCGAAGGCTCGCGGAGGCCGAACGCGCCCAGCTCCTGGAACAGCGCGACCGGCGCGGTCTGGTCGTCGGGGTCGGAGCCGACCAGCAGCGGCCACAGCAGGCCGTGCGCGCCCAGCAGCACGCTCGCGCCGCCCAGGAGCGCCGCGAGCGGAAGCGCGGGCAGCACGACCACCCGGAAGAACGCCGGGAGGGCCGGAGCGCCGGCCGAGGCGCGCATCCGCCACTCCGCCGAGCGGGTCCGGAAGAAGAGCGTGAGCACGACCAGAGCCGGCACGCTGAGCAGCGCCGGGGGGATCAGGCCGACGAAGGTGTTGAGGAGCTTCAGGTGCCGGAGGTTCTCGAAGCCGGCGATGCTCAGCGGGCCGAGCCCGACGAAGAGCCACGGCGCGAAGGGCAGCAGGCACCATTCGCTGTGGCGGCCGAACGGGCGCAGGCCACCGATGCCGAGGGCGGCCAGGAACGCCACGCCGACCGAGACGGCCGCGCCCAGCAGCGGCGGCACCCACGTGTTGGCGTAGATCCGCATGGCGGACGTCCGAAGCGGCGGCGTGTGCTCGGACGAGAGGACGGCCGACAGCCACGGCCACGAGGTCACCAGGGCGATGACCACCACGACCACCAGGGCCAGCACCCCGATGATCGTGCCGCCGGCGGTGGCCCGGCGCGGGTCCCGCACCGGTTCCGGCGGTGCGCCCGCGGGCCCGCTCACCCCGCTCCGGCCGGCGACCGGACGGAGTTCGATCCGGAGCCCGGTCCGCACGGCGATGATCGTGGCCGCGACGCCCAGCACACCGAGCAGCAGGCCGGTCATGGTCGCGACGGCCGAGCCGCGGCCGAAGTCGGCGTAGACGAAGGCCAGCCGGTACTGCATCGTCGCGAGGGTGGCCTGCCTGCCCATGCTCATCACCAGGCCGAACGAGAACGCCTGGAGGGCCACCGCGACGCTCGCCAGGGCGGTGAGGGAACCGACCGCGAGCATGGTCGGCGTCAGCGGGCGGCCCTCGGCCCGGCCGCGCATCACGGGCAGGAAGACCAGCAGCGCCAGCCCGCACACGAGGCCGAACGTGGCCGCGGCCGTGATGAGGGGGAGCGTGGGCGTCCACGCGCGCTGGGTGGGAAGTGATCCGAACACCCCGGCGATCCCGCCGTCGCGCTGCCCCTCGAGCCATGCGGCGGCGACCGCGACCGGGGAGAACACCACGAGCGGCAGCGACAGCAGCACCCGGCCGGCCCGGCGCGGCCAGGTGCCCGCCTGGTCGAGCGCGGCGGCGAGCGAGGGCCCGACCAGCATCGCCACCAGGAACGGGACGACGGCGAGCGACAGCGAGAAGCCGAGCGCGCTCCAGAAGTCTCCGTCGCCCAGCAGGGCGGTGTAGTTGCGCAGTCCGACGGACCGGGTTCTCCCGCCGAAGATCCCGCCCCGCTGAAAGCTCCGCAGGATCGTCTGGCCCGTCGGCAGGACCAGCGAGATCAGTGCCGCCAGCGCGGCCGGAACGGCGAGGAGCAGGCCGACGAGGCGGTACGGGCCCGCGCCGGGGCGCGCCGGGGATTGAAGGGCCATGGTCCGCTCCGCGAGTGCCGTTTCCCGATCGGCCAGAAGATCGGCCACACAGACCGTAGCGCCGGGCAGTGCCCGTCGTCCCGCTCAAAACGCGAAATATGCGCGCGTCGGCGGGAAGTGCACGGGAGGTGCGGCGGGTCAGGACTCCGCGGTGCCGTCGGGACCCCAGAAGGGCGCCGGGGTGTAGGACGTTCCGCCGCGCGTGCGGTGCACCCGGCCCCAGCCCTGACAGGTGGTGCAGATGCTCGCGTGCCGCCACCCGTCGGTGTCGACGACGGTCATGATGCCCTGCCCGTAGGGCGGGGCCAGCGGCGAGCACGTGGGACAGGCGACCGTCGACCGGTCCGGATCCGGCTTGTCGGGCTGGCGGCCTTGAGCAGTCATGACGAGATCCTTGGTGAAGCCGGTCATAGCCCGTGCCACCACCTTGCCAGGTGGTTCCACCAGCGCTGCGGTGCCCGGGCACGGGAGGTGGCTGGTCGTGGGGTGGTACTGATCGCGGGACGCGGCGGCGGCGCGGTGGCCGTCGTCTCCCCGACGCTCCTGGGCGGGCAGGGCACCGCGGGAAACCGGACCGGTAGCGCCGTCAGGGCGCGGTGGAAAGGACCGGGCCGCCATTCCAGCTCGCCGGCGGGAACGGTCAGCCGCAGCTCGGGCAGGCGGTCGAGAAGTTTCTCGATGGCGACGGAGGCGATGAGCCGCGCGTGGCCTTTGGCCGGGCAGGTGTGCGGGCCCGCGCTCCAGGCCAGATGGGCGCGGTTGCCCGCTCGGTGGCCGGAGACCCTGGCCGGGTCGGTGTTGGCGGCGGCGAAGCTGATGACCACCGGCTGGTCCGCGGGCAGATGGGCGCCGGCGAAGGTGAGGTCCTGCCGGGGGTAGGTGACGGCGTAGTTGGCCATCGGCGGGTCGGTCCACAGGACCTCGTCGAGCGCGTCCTCCACGGGCAGGCTCCCGCCGGAGAGGTCGCCCGCGAAGCGGCGGTCCGACAGCAGCAGCCGCAGCGTGTTGGCGATGAGGTTCTGCTCGGGCTCGGTCCCGGCGCCCATGAGCACGACGAGCTGGTGTGCGAGCTCCTCGTCGGTCAGGTACGCGGGGTGGCGGAGCAGCCAGGAGGTCACATCGGCGCCGGGCCGCCGGCGTCTGAGCGCGATCAGGTCCAGGACACCACGGGTGAGCTCGGCGTTCGCGTTCTCCGCGTCGACGCCGTCGAAGATGCCGCTCATGCCGTAGACCAGGCGGGCACCGATGTCGGGCGTGCAGCCGAAGAGCTCGTTGAAGACCAGCAGGGGCAGGACCTTGGCGTACTGGTCGACCAGGTCGGCCTCGCCGGCGGGCGCGAAGTGGTCGATGAGCGTGTCGGCGCTGCGCTCGACGTGGCCGCGCAGCGCGCCGGCGTCGATCCGGTCCAGGCTGTCGGTCACCGCGCCGCGCAGTCGCGCGTGCACCGCGCCGTCGGTGAACAGGCAGTTCGGCCGGTACATCATCATGGGCAGGACCGGGCAGTCCGCCGGCACCCCCCGTTCCCACCTGCGGGGATCCTTGGGGAAGGTGGCGGGGTCCCGCAGCACCTCGAGGGCGGCGTCGTACCCGATGACCAGCGTCGCGGGGACACCGGGGGCGAGTTCGACGGGCGCCAGCGGCCCGGACCGGCGCAGCCGGGCGTAGGTGCGGGCCGGGTCGGCGGCGAAGGCCGGCCCGTACAGCGGTACGCGACCATGAGCGGGGCAGGCCAGGGGTGGTACGGCCCGCAGGTGGTCAGCGGTCATGGGTGCTCCCAGTGGAGAGTGCGTCGAGGGCGATCAGATGATCGACGAGTGTGATCAGTGCCCGGGTGGAGGAGACGTCGTCGCGGGCGTCGCAGGTGACGAGCGGGGTGCCGGGGAGCAGGTCGAGGGCCTCGCGTACCTCGTCCTCCGGGAAGACGGCCGCGCCCTCGAAGTGGTTGATCGCCACCGCGTAGGGCAGGCCCTGCCTCTCCACCAGGTCCATGACCTCGAAGGCGCGGTCGAGACGGCCGGTGTCCACCAGCACCAGCGCGCCCAGCGCTCCGTGCGCCAGGTCCTGCCACAGCCGGGTGAAGCGCCGCTGCCCGGGAGTACCGAACAGATACAGCACCAGGTGATCGTTGAGGGTCAGCCGGCCGAAGTCCATGGCGACGGTCGTGGTCGTCTTGTCGTGGACTCCGGCCGGATCGTCGACGAGCGCGCCGACCTGCGTCATCCGCTCCTCGGTGCGCAACGGGCGGATCTCCGACAACGTGCTGACGAACGTGGTCTTCCCGACCGCGAAGGGACCGACGAGCAGGAGCTTGACCGAGGTACGCACGGAGTCGCGCAGATAGACGCCGTCAGAGGCGGGCACGGAGCCCATCGAGCACCTCCTGCAGGAGCCGGATGTCAGGGGTCTGGACGGCGGGGGCCGGCGTCCGGGTGCCGAGGCGGCCCTCGTCCATGAGGTCGGACAGCAGGACCTTGGTGACGCTGACGGGCAACGCCAGATGCCCGGCGATCTCGGCGACCGACAGCGTGCCGCCCCGGCACAGCTCCATGATCCGCCGCTTCTCCGGGGTCAGGTCGCTGGTCCGCTCGCCGGTGGCGACCACCAGGGTGACCAGGTCGAAGACGTTGCGGGTCGGGCGGGCGCGGCCGCCGGTCACGACGTGCGGCCGCACCAGCGCCCGCTCCGGCCGGGGCGGTCTCATGGCGTCCCGCCGGCGCGGTGGCGCGGCGCGCTGGTCAGCTCCTTGCCCAGCCGCTGGACCAGTTCCTGCAACCGGAACGAGACCGCCTCCATGTCCACGTGCTGACCGGCGGAGACCGCCACGTAGGCGCCCGGGCCGGCGGCGACGAGGAAGACGTACCCGTCGTCGAACTCGCTCACGGTCTGCCGCCACGGAGTGGCCGGGTCGCCGCAGAACTCGGCCGTACCGCGGGCGAGCGACTGCAGCCCGGACATCCCCGCGGCCTGCCGCTCGGCGTCGTCGCGCCCGATCCGCTCCGAGTGGGCCATCAGGAGGCCGTCGGCCGACAGCAGGATCGCGTAGCGCGTCTCCGGCATCCGCAGGGCGTCATCGAGCATCCAGCCGAGCCTGTTGCCGGTTCCGGTGTTCAGCGCGTCGTTCATGGCCGCAGGTCCTTCCCTTCACCCTCGAGCGGAGCGACGGCGCGGCCGGACCGCGTACCACGCTGCCAGGCGCCCATCCCGGCTGCGGTCTGCCGGGCGGGACGGCCCAGCGGGTCGGCGTTCCGGGCGGCCGGTGCGGCCGGCCGCACCGGTCCGGCGGCCTCCGCGCGGCGGCGCCGGGGCAGCCCCCCGGCCGTGGACGCCGGCGCCGGTGACGCGGGCCCGCCGGGCCGGGGAGCCGGCGCGGTCACCGCCCCGGTGGCGACCGCGGGCTCCGGCGATCCGGTCGCACGGGTGAGCAGCGCGGCCGGAAGGAACATCACGGCGCGCACGCCCCCGTACGGGGAGCGGGTGTCGACGGACACGGTGAACCCGTACCGCTCGGCCAGGACGCCGGCGACCGCGAAGCCGATCTGTGGAGGATCGCCGAGCTTGTCGATGAGCACCGGGTGCTTCCCGGAGAGAAGGCGCTCGGCGTGCCGGAGCTCCTCGGCGTCCATGGCGACGCCGGCGTCGTCGACCAGGATGGCGACGCCGTTGTGCGCGGGCTGGACGTTGACCTCGACTGAGGTGTCCGGCGGCGAGTGCCGCCCGGCGTTGTCCAGCAGCTCCGCGAGGGCCAGGACGACGGGCTCCACCGCGCGGCTGACCACGGCCACGCCGGTGCGCGCGTGGACGTTGACGCGCAGGTAGTCGCGGATCCGGGAGATCGCCCCCCGGGCCACGTCGCCGAGAGCGGAGGCCGAGCGCTGCTGGCCCGGCCAGGACCCGCACAGCACGGCCGTGGCCTGTGCCCGCCTGCCGAGCTGGGCGTTCATATGGTCGATCTTCAGCAGGCCTTCCAGGACCTCGGGGTCGTCATGGCGGTTCTGCATGGCGGAGATGGCGAGCTGCTGCTCGCTGGCCAGGCTCTGCACGGCGCGCATCATCGTGCGCAGCGTCGCCTTCGCCGACCGGTCGGAGCGGGTCTTCGTCCGCTCCACCGACTCGGCGAAGAGGTCCATCACCCGCTGGAGGGCCTGCTCGTAGACGGTTCCCCGCAGGCGCTGCTGGTACAGCGGGCCGGACACGGTGACGGGCCGGCCGTGCAGGGAGTCCATGAGCTCGGGAAGGCGGGTGTCGACCAGGTGCCGCACCTCTTCTTCGCACAGATACAGGCGGTCGTTCAGAAGGGTTTCCCGCCGGCGCAGGGAAATGGTGATCTGCCATTGCCGCACCAGGAGGACCGCCAAAACCACGACCCCGGCGGCCAGGCACGACAGCGCCGCCGCAAACTGGTATTGCTCCATAGCAACCTCGTGAAACATGGGTAGGAGTTAGTGGTGAAGCGCCTGTTTCAGCTGCGCTTCTGACTCGACGCGCTGACCCGCGTGCTCATTCCCGGGGGCGGTTCACGGCACTTCCTTCCGCACGGTGGGTTCGGAGTCTTCCGTCCCATGCCGTCGTCCCGTTCGAGCCGGGACGTGGCGAATACCCTGACGGTAGAACGGTGCCGAACACGTCGCTTGCGTCTGCGCGCAGGGAAGTTGCAGCCGGACGCAGTGTCCGCGGGCGGGCCGCCCGGAGTTCGTGATCGCCGTGGGCCACCGAGATCCTGACCGCCTCGGCCGCTGTTCCGAAACCGGCCAATGGCCGGAATCAGGGGCGTCGTAGAGACGTGTGTACTACTCTGTGAACATAGAAGATCACCATATGCACTTGATGTGGTGAACGGCCGGTCAGTTGACGTATCGGGGCGATTGCACAAGAGGGTGACTTCGGTGGCCGTGACAAGCTACCTCGTGGAGTCGGTGACGACTCGGGACCTGATTCCGCGTGAACGCGCCGATTTCTGGAGCGAGCACGTCACCTCCTATCACTGCCGCCTCGATTTCCGCTTTACCGGCACCGGCGCCTTCGACGGCGGGACGATCCGGCAGCGCACCGACAGCTACCAGCTCGTCGAGTGGTGGTGCAAAGAGATCGACTACATCCGCACCCCGGGTCAGGTGCGTCAGGACCCCGATGACGACTACCGGCTGCTGCTGCCGCTCGACGGCGAGCTGAGGGTTCGGCAGAACGACCGGGAGGCCCGGCTGGCGCCGGGAGCCGGCAGCCTGATCACGGTGGGCGCGCCGTTCGAGCTGGTGCAGCGGTCGCCCACCCGGGCGCTCATCATGACGATCCCGGCCCGCGAGGTGGACGGCCCGCTGAACAGATCGTCGCCGCTGGCCGCGGTCCTGGACATGACCTCCGGCCTGGGCCGGGTGGTGGGCGACGTGATCACCGCGGTGTTCGAGGAGCGCGAGACGCTCGGCCGGAGCCGGTTCGACGGGGTGTGCGACCGGGTCGTGGAGATGCTGTGCATGCTCGTGACCGGCGACGACCGTCCCGACGCGCCGGGGCACCTGGCCGAGGTCGAGGCGATGGTACGGCGCTACGTGCGCGAGCACGCGGGCGATCCCGACCTCAACGGCGCCGTGATGGCCCACGCGCTGGGTTGGTCGCTGCGGCAGGTGCAGGTGGCGCTGCAGCGCGTCGGCACCACGCCTCGCGAGCTGATCCGGGAGGAGCGCCTGCGGCTGGTGCGCGAACGCCTGCAGAATCCCGCCTACCAGCACATGAGCATCACCGACCTGGCGTACGAGTCGGGATTCTCCTCGGTGAGCGCACTGAGCAACGCGTTCCGGCAACGCTTCGGGGTCAGCCCGCGCGAGATGCGGCACGAGTCGGGTCACTGACCGCCTCCGCCGGTCGCACGCTGCGCCGGGCGGCAATTTCTCTGCGCGCAGGCGCAAGCGGCGCCGGCGCGCGCCGCATACCGTCACGGTTGCCGCGCGGGTGATTTCCCTGCCGCACCACGGTCGACCGCCACGGAGGAACTGATGGTTCTGAAGATGTCGTGTGCCTTCGCCACCTCGCTGGACAGCCACGAGCACGCCCGGGTCGCCGAGCGGCTCGGCTACCGCCACGCGTGGTTCTACGACTCCCCGGCCCTGTACCCCGACGTGTGGACGCAGCTGTGCCGGGCCGGGGAACGCACCGAGCGCATCGGGCTGGGACCCGGGGTACTGGTGCCGGCGCTGCGCCACCCGATGGTCAACGCGGCCGGCATCGCCACCCTGGTCTCCCTGGTCGGCCAGGAGAGGGTCGCGGTCGGGATCGGGTCCGGATTCACCGGCCGGCTCGCTCTGGGGGAGCGGCCGAGCCCGTGGAGCCGGGTGGCCGAGTACATCAGGGTGCTCAGGGCCCTGCTGCGGGGCGAGCGGGCGCGCTGGGACGGCGCCGTGATCGAGATGCTGCACGTCCCCGGCTTCGCGCCGCCCCGTCCCATCGAGGTCCCCTTCCTCGTCGGGGCTCAGGGCCCCAAGGGAACGGCGGTGGCCCGCGAACTGGCCGACGGGGTCTTCGGCACCCCAGTGCCCGTCCGCGGATTCGACTGGAGCGCGGTCCTGACGTTCGGCACCGTTCTCGCCGACGCGGAGGACCCCGGCTCGGAGCGGGTGGTGGCCGCCGCCGGGCACGCCGCCGGGGTGCTGCTGCACTTCGCCGCCGAGTTCGGCCGGCTCGAGCTCGTTCCCGGCGGGCGGCGCTGGGCGGAGGCCTACGAGCAGGCCTCCCCCGAGACCAGGCACCTTCTCATGCACAAGGGGCACCTGTGCGCGGTCAACGAGCACGACCGGCCCTTCATCACCGCGGAGCTGCTCAGCGGTCTCGGCCTGGCGCTCACCGCCAAGGGCTGGCGGGAGAAGCTGGCCGAGCTGGAGCAGGCCGGCGCCACCGAGGTGGTCTACCAGCCGGCGGGGCCTGACATCCCCCGGGAGCTCGCAGCGTTCGCGGAGGCCGTCCACGGCTGACCGGGCCCCGCAGGCGGGGCGCCGGGTGTCCCCGGCGTCCTGCCGTACATTCCACGTTTCTCGCCCACGGGGTGCCGGATCCCCGGCCGCCGAAAACGCCATGTTCTACCAGGCGGGCTGATGAAACATCTCGTGAGCGGCATTTATCTCTAAAGTCACAAAGGTGACTATGCGTGGAAATGCTCCTTGGACAAGCCGACGTTCCATGCCTAGGATCGACCGCGTCGTGAAAGCGATGCCCCCTGCTCCCGACCGTGTCCGCGCCGCGGCATGATGTTCGGTGAATATCTGGTGGTGATCGCCCCCCCGAAATGATTCCTGCCAGTGGGAGAGAGACCCGTGGAAACATATGTCGAGAATTCCGTGCCCGCCGATGCGAGCATCACGCTGAGCGACGCTCTGCGCGACCTGGTCTTCGACGGGCGGTACGAACAGATCGACATATTCGTGCGCGATGCCGTCACTGTTCTGCAGGCCTCCGCCGGCTCCGGCCTGACCCACGCCCAGCGGTCTCGCAGGGCATATGAACAGCTCCGCGAGGTGGCGGCGGGCCTCGGATCCGCCCGGGAGCTCATGGCCGATCCGCGCGCGTTGTTCGCGCTGTTCGACTGGACGGCGATCGCGGCCCCCGATCTCTTTCCTCTGCTGAGTGGCCATTATAATCTCACCGTCGGCGCCATCCAGCGGCTGGGCAGCGGATCGGCACTGCAGCGAAAGCAACTCGACCTGCTGGACGACGCCGGCCATGTCGGTGTCTTCCTGCTCACCGAGCTCGGATTCGGCAGTAACGTCCTGGAAATGCAGACCGAAGCGGTCTGGGACCAAAAGGCGCGCCGCTTTCTGCTCACCACTCCCAACGGCGCGGCGTGCAAGTTCATGCCCAACGTCGCCGCCGCGGACGTCCCCCGGATCACCGTTGTCGCGGCACGGCTCAAGGTGGACGGGAAGGACGAGGGGATCTTCCCCTTCGTCGTTCCGCTGCGGACCGTGGAGGGCGCCGCGGCCGGTGTCGAGGTACGGGCGTTGCCCGACAAGGGATGGGCGCCCATGGACAACGCGATGATCCGTTTCGACCAGGTGCCGCTTCCGTACGACGCCTGGCTGTCCGGCGAGATGGCCCGCATCGAGGACGACGGCACCTTCGTCTGCTCCGTCCCGGCGCATGACCGCTTCCGCCGTGCCATCGAACAGCTCCAGGCCGGGCGCATCGCCCTGTCGGCCGGTGTGGTGGCCAGTGCCCGCGCCGCCCTGTGGCTGACCACCCGCTACGCCGCGCAGCGTCGCACCGCCGGCGGGATCGTCATGATGGACCGTGACAACGTACGGCGGGCACTGGCGTCGTGCGCGGCTCGCGTGTACGCGGCGACCGCCCTGAGCAACGCGGTCCGGCGCCGTTTCGCCGATCCGGCCTCCCATCCCGGGGAGAACGCGCTGCTGGCCATGCTCACCAAGCCCCTGCTGTCGGGCACGGCGCTGGCCGTGCTCCAGGAGTGCCGGGAGCGGTGCGGCGCGCAGGGGATGTTCCGGGTCAACCGGATCGCCGACTACATCGGCAACGCCCAGGGAGTCGTCACCGCGGAGGGCGAGAACCAGGTCCTTCAGGTCGCGGCGGGGCGTGCGCTGAGACGGATGCTCAACGGGCGCGGCGCCGTCCCCACCATCAGTGACAGCCTCGGCGGACTCTCCTGGTGGCGTGATCTGCTGATCGCCCGGGAACACGCGCTGGCCGCGACCCTGGTGACCAGGGAGGGGACGGCCCCCGCCACCACCGCGATCGGCCCCAGCTGTTACGCGATCGACCTCGCCGGCGCGACCGCCGACCGCCTGGCCGTCGACGCCCTGACCGCGGCCGCCGACGCCGCCCCTCCCTCGGCTCAGGAGCTGGTGCGCACCCTGGCGGCCGTCTACGCCCTGGAGCAGATCCAGGCGCACGCCGGCTGGTACACCGCGACGGGACGCCTGACCGCCGACCGGGCGGCCGACGTGGCGCGGCAGCTCAACGCCGGATACCGGACACTGGCGGCGCAGCTGCCCGCGCTGGTGGGTGCCTTCGAGATCCCCGATCTGGGCGCCCCGATCGCCGACGACTACATCACCGCCTGGCTGGAGTCCGCGGGATGGGCGCACCTGGACCACCCGGTGACGCCCGGGCGGTGCACCGCGCCACCCGCCCTGCAGCACTGACGATCCGGGCGGCCGGCAGGCCTGACCACAGATGTCCGCACCGACCAGTGGAGACTCGACGGTGACGATCACCATCCACGGCGCGAACACCACCTGTGTCATCGTCGAAGGTTGTGAGGGCAGCGACGAGCACTACTCCTACGAGCGCGGCACCCGCCGGGCGAGGTGGCGCGGTGACCTCGTCGCTCCCGACGGGCGCACGATGCGGGTGTACGCCATCTTCGACGGCTGCTGGCATCTCAGCGTCGGCCAGGCCGGCAAGGGCACGCCGATCCCGATGTGGCCACACGCGATCATGCAGCACCCCACCGTCTCGTACTCCGCGCTGCTGGAGATCGAGGCCCCGCCCGGCACCCACCTCACCAACGTCTGGCCGGCGAGCGATACCAACTGACCTCGGTAAATGAGGACATGTGGTGAATAGCCCACCACTTCGGTAGTGGGCTATTCACCACTGAGTGTTGCGATTTGTTACTAGGCGTAGGTAGGGCTATCCGGAATCCTCCTTGTTGTAAGCAGATGAGGAGGATCGAGCGGTGGAACAGTACGAGCTTTACTGCCTCGCAGACTCGTTCTTTTACGACAAGCTCGCGCAGCGGCAGACGGACGTGTCGGACTTCTCCCTCGTCCGCCGGCCGGTTCCCGACGGCTGGATCCGCCACGAGACCGACACCTGGATGTACTACGGGCCCAAGGGCGAGGAGCCACTGCCCGCCCAGGGGTGGAAGATCCACATCTCGGCCCGCCTGGACGACGCCGAGCGCGCCCTCGCGGTGGCATGGGACTACTGCGTGCCGCGCGGGATCGCCTTCAAGTACCTCCGCGGTGAGTCGGTCCTGGTGATGTACAACTCCAAGTCCGCGTCCCGCACGTCGAGCGGCAAGCTCGTGACGATCTACCCGCGGGACGAGGAGGAGCTGCAGCTCGTGCTGAAGGAGCTCGACGAGCTTCTGCGGGGCGTCGAGGGTCCCTACATCCTCAGCGATCTGCGCTACGGCGAAGGCCCGCTCTTCGTGCGCTACGGGGGGTTCGCGGAGCGGCGCTGCATGGCCGAGAACGGCGAGCGGGTGCTCGCCATCGAGGACGATGCGGGACGGCTCATCCCCGACGTCCGCGGCGCCACGTTCTCCGTCCCCGGCTGGACGACGCTGCCGGCCTTCCTGGAGCCCCACCTGGCCGCCCGAAACGCCGTCACCACCACCGGCCTCCCGTACGAGATCGAGAGCGTGATGCACTTCTCCAACGGGGGAGGGGTCTATCTCGCGCGGGACACCCGTACCGGCGAACGCGTGGTGCTGAAGGAGGCGCGGCCGCACGCCGGGCTCGACGCCGCGGGCAGGGACGCCAGGACCCGGCTGCGGCACGAGCGGGACATCATGGAGCGCCTGGTCGGCCTCGATGTGGTACCGGACCTGCTCGACTACTTCACCCTCGGCGAGCACGAGTTCCTCGTACAGGAGTTCATCGACGGGAACCCGCTGCAGCGCCTGCTGGTCAAGCGGTATCCGCTGACCCGCGCCACCTGCACCGAGGAGGACCTCGAGGGCTACACACAGTGGGTGGTCGAGGTCCTCGGGCAGGTCGACCGGGCGGTCGGGGCCCTGCACGAGCGCGGCGTGGTCTTCGGCGATCTGCACCCGAACAACATCCTGATGACGGGCGAGGGCCTGCCCGTCCTGATCGATTTCGAGGTGGCGACACTCGCCGCCGACGACTCCCGGGCCGCCCTGGCGCATCCGGCCTTCGGTGCCCCGGCCGACCGGCGGGGCGTCGCCGCCGACCGCTACGCCCTCGCCTGCCTGACCTTCGGGCTGTTCGCCCCGCAATCGACGATCATGCTGCTGGTCCACCGGGCGAAGGCGGCCCAGCTGGCCGAGCTCGTCCGGGAGACCTTCCCGGTGCCCGCCGGCCTCATGGACGAGGCCGTACGGACCATCCTCCGCGACGGGGCGGGCACCGGCCGGGAGGCCGACGAGGCGGGCACCGGCCGGGAAGCCGGGGGGGCGGGCACCGGCGAGCCCGCCGCTCCGCCACCGGCACCGCCGCTGCCCGGCATCGAGCCGTGGCCGGACGTCCGGGCCGCGATGCACCGCGCCATCCTGGCGAGCGCCACGCCGGACCGCGACGACCGGCTCTTCCCAGGGGACGTGGCGCAGTTCGGACCCGGCGGCGGGCTCAACATCGCCAACGGCGCGGCCGGCGTCCTCTACGCGCTCGCCGAGACCGGCGCGGGCCCGTTCCCCGAGTACGAGGCCTGGCTGAGCGAGCGGGCCCTGCATCCGGTCTCGGGCAGCGGCCTCGGCTTCTACGACGGCCTGCATGGCGTGGCCTACGTCCTGGACCTCCTCGGGCGCCGGCAGACCGCGCTCGACACCGTGGACATCGTCCTGCGGGAGAAATGGGAGGGCCTCGGGCCCGGCCTGTTCTCCGGCCTGTCCGGCATGGGCCTCAACCTGCTGCACCTGGGCCCCGACTTCGCCGAGACCGCCTTCAGGATCGTCGACATCTGCGCCGACCGGCTCGGCGGCCCCGACGACGTACCCGAGCTCAGCGGCGGCGACAATCCACGGGCGGGCCTGCTGCACGGCTCCTCCGGCCCGGCCCTGCTGTTCCTGCACGCCTACGAGCGCACCGGCGACAAGGCGCTGCTGGACAAGGCCGCCGACGCGCTGCGCCAGGACCTGCGGCGCTGCTTCCGGGCGGAGGACGGCTCACTCCAGGTCAACCAGGGCTGGCGGTATCTGCCCTATCTCGGCGAGGGCTCGGTGGGGATCGGGCTGGTCCTCGCCCGCTATCTCGCCCACCGCCGGGACGAGGAGCTCACGGCCGCCCTCGCAGACCTCCGGCTGGTCACCAGATCGCGGTACTTCGTGCAGCCGGGCCTGTTCACCGGGCGGGCGGGCATCGTCGCGGCCCTGGGCATGGGCCTGCGGGACGCGCGGGCCGGCTCCGATCCGCTGCTCCCCGCCCAGGTCCGCGGGCTCCGCTGGCACGCGATGCGCTACGGCGACGGCCTGGCCTTCCCGGGAGACCAGCTGCTCCGGCTCTCCATGGACTTCGGCACGGGAACGGCCGGCGTCCTGTTCGCCCTCGCCGCCGCTCTGCACGAGCGGCCCGTCAATCTTCCCTTCCTCGAGCCGCCCGGTCGCATCGGTGCCTCTGCGGAGGCGTCCCCTGCGTACCGGAGCACCGAGCGGCTCACCCGTTTCGACTCAGGAGAGGAGGTGTAAACGCAAATGGCGCTTCTCGACCTGCAGGGTCTGATGACCCCCGGTGGTGGCGGGGGCGGTGGTGGCAGCACGCTCACCGCGCTCACGTGCCAGTCCGGGCACCCGAGCAACCTCAGCGTCGCGCTCTGCCACTGAGGCCGAGCTCTTCGAGGCAGTCCGATTCAGGAGAGGAGGTGTAGACGCAAATGGCGCTTCTCGACCTGCAGGGTCTGATGACCCCCGGTGGTGGCGGGGGCGGTGGTGGCAGCACGCTCACCGCGCTCACGTGCCAGTCCGGGCACCCGAGCAACCTCAGCGTCGCGCTCTGCCACTGAGGCCGAGCTCTTCGAGGTAGCACAGAGCCCTGGGCGGCCGCCTGAGCGGCCGCCCAGGGCGCACGCTTTCTACTGCCGGGAGGGACTGTGCAGACGGCTGACCGGTTGGTCGCGCAGACCGTCCGGCGCGGTGGCGCCTGGCTGACCGTGCTGGTGGTGACGTCCCTGGGAGGGGCCGTCCTCGAGCTGTCGCTGCCCTACGTACTGGGCAGAACGGTCGACGCGCTGATCTCCGGCGACCCGGCCGCCGGTGGCCGGGCCGCGGCCTGCATCGCCCTCGTCCTCGGCCTGGTGGCCTGCGAGAGCCTCGGCGTCTGGGCCGCGGGCGCGAGCAGTGCCCAGGCCTCCGCGTGGCTGCGCATCCGGATCGCCGGGCAGGTCCTGAAGGTCGGGCCGCGGATGACCCGCCGGTTCGCCGAAGGCGACCTCGTGACCCGGCTGGGACTGAACGCGGAGGAGGCGGGGCGGGCGCCGGAGGCGGTGGTCACCGCCGCCGCGCTGCTGCTCCCGACGGCGGGCAGCATCATCGCCCTCGCCCTCATCGATCCCTGGCTGGCCCTGACCCTGGTCGCCGGGCTCGCCCTGGTCGGCTTCGTCGTGCGGGCGTTCCTCCGGGACACCACCACGATCGCCGGCGGCTACCAGGAGGCCCAGGGCGACATCGCCGCACGGCTGATCGACGCGCTCTCCGGAGCACGTACGATCGCCGCGGCCGGAACGGCGGACGCCGAGACGCGGCGGGTCCTGGCGGCCCTGCCCCGGCTGCGCGCCCACGGGCTGGCGCTGTGGCGGGCCAACGCGCGGGCCGGGGTCCGGGCGGGTCTCGCGGTGCCCCTGCTGGAGGTGGCCGTGCTCGGCATCGGCGGGCTGCGCCTGGCCTCGGGAGGCCTCACCGTCGGCGAACTGTACGCGGCCGCGCGCTACGCCGTGCTCGGCGCCGGCTTGAGCGCCGCGCTCGGCCACGCGGGCCGGCTGGCCCGGGCCCGGGCCGCCGCCGCCCGGGTGTCCGAGCTGCTCGCCGAGCGGCCCGTCTCGCACGGCGTACGGTCGCTGCCCGCGGGCCCGGGCACCCTCGAGTTCCGCGGTGTGGTGCTGCCCGGGCGCACCGGGGCCATCGACGTCGTGCTCCCCGGCGGCTCGGCGACGGCGGTGGTCGGCCGGTCCGGGGCCGGCAAGTCGCTGTTCGCCGCTGCGGCGGGCCGGCTGGCCGACCCGGTCGAGGGCACCGTGCTGCTGGACGGGGTGCCGCTGCCCGAGCTGTCGCGGGAGGCCCTGCGCCGGGCGATCGGCTATGCGCCCGAGCGGCCGGTGCTGGTCGGTGACACCGTCGCCGACGCGATCGGCCTCGGCTGCCGTCCCGGAGCGGACGCCGTGCCGGCGGCCGCCCGGGCGGCCTGTGCGGACGGCTTCGTCCGGCCGCTGCCCCAGGGTTACGCGACCCGGCTGGAGGACGCGCCGATGTCCGGCGGGGAACGGCAGCGCATCGGCCTGGCCCGGGCCTTCGCGCAGGGCGAGCGCCTCCTCGTCCTCGACGACGCGACCTCGAGCCTGGACACCGCGACCGAGCGCCAGGTCGGCGCGGCGCTGACCGGGGAGCTGAGCGGCCGGACCCGGCTCCTCGTGGCCCACCGCGCCGCCATCGCCGCGCGGGCCGACCGGGTGATCTGGCTGGAGGACGGGCGGGTACGCGCCCATGACCACCATCGGGTGCTCTGGCGTGACCCCGACTACCGCGCCGTGTTCCAGGCCGCCCCTGCCCCGGAGGCGGAAGGGGCGGCCGGATGAGCCGGCCGGCCGCCCGGCTCCTGGGGCGGGCGCTCCGGCGGGAGCCGGGGCGCCTCATCCGGATCGGCTTCTGGTCGGTGGTCGAGGCGGCTCCGGCGTTCCTGATCGGTCACGCGATCGCGCGGGCCATCGAGGACGGCTTCGCACGGTCCCGCCCCGGGATCGGGCTGATCTGGCTGGCCGTGCTCGGCGGCGTCTGGGTCGTCGCCGCGATCGGCGCCCGGCAGGTGGTCCTGGCGGTCGCCGCGGTCGTCGAGCCGTTCCGCGACCGGCTGCTCACCTGGGTCGTCGCCACGACGCTGCACCGGCCCGCGGCCTCGCGGCTCCCGCCCGACACGGCGGCGGTCGCGCGGTCCAACCTCCAGGTCGAACTCGCCAGGGACGCGTTCGCCGCGGTCATCACCGTGGTCCGGTCCTTCGTCTTCACCGTGGTGGGCGTCGTCGTCGGGCTGGCGACCCTGATGCCCCAGGTGCTCGTGCTGGTGGTGCCGCCGTTCGCCGCGGGACTGGCACTGTTCCTGTTCTCCCTGCCGGCCCTGGCCCGCCGCCAGCGGGCGTTCATCCTCGCCGACGAGGCGACGGCCGAGACGGTCACCACCATGGTCGGCGGCCTGCGGGACATCGCCGCCTGCGGGGCCGAGGACCGCCTGCGGGCGGTGGCCGACCGGCAGGTGGCGAAGCAGGCGGACGCGGCCCGCGCGCTCGCGCGGGTCACCGCGATACGCACGGTGTCGCTCGGGCTGGGCGGATGGCTCCCCGTCGTCCTGGTGCTCCTGGGCACTCCCTGGCTGGTGCGCGGCGGAGCCGGGGCCGGAGTCGTCGTCGGCGCGCTCGCCTACGTCACGCAGTCCCTCACCCCCGCGCTGAGAGGGCTCGTGGAGGGTCTCGGTGTCAGCGGCGTGCGGCTGACGGTGGCCCTCGACCGGATTCTCGAGTCCGCGCGGGCCACGGGCGATGCGCCACGGGAACCGGCCGGGACGCTCCCCGCCCCGGAGGCCGCCGTGGAGCTCGGCGGCGTGACGTTCGCCTACGGACCCCATGCCGAGCCGGTCATCGCCGGCCTCGACCTGGTCGTCCCGGCCGGCGACCACCTGGCCGTGGTCGGACCCAGCGGCATCGGCAAGTCCACGCTCGCCGCGCTCATCACCGGGATGCTGGAACCGGCGGAGGGCACCGTCCGGATCGGGAAGGTACCGGCCGATCGCCTGGCACCCGCCGCCCGCGTGCTGATCCCGCAGGAGGCGTACGTGTTCCGCGGGTCCGTCTGGGACAACCTCACCTATCTCGGGCAGGCCCCCGGCCGTACCCTGCGGGAGGCCGTCGAAGCGGTCGGCATGCGGGATCTGCTGGAGCGGGTCGGCGGCTACTCGGCCATCCTCGACCCGGGCGCGCTCTCCGCCGGCGAGCGTCAGCTGGTCGCGCTGACCCGCGCCTACCTCTCCCCGGCCCGCCTGACGATTCTCGACGAGGCCACCTGCCATCTGGATCCCGCGGCCGAGGCGCGCGCGGAGGAGGCGTTCGTGCGGCGCGGCGGCACGCTCATCGTGATCGCGCACCGCATCACCTCGGCTCTGCGGGCCCGGCGGGTCCTGCTCATGGACGGCACCCGTGTCCACCTCGGCACCCACGACGAACTGCTCGGCACGGCACCGCTCTACGCCGACCTGGTGGGCCACTGGCGGCCGCCCGACCGCGATCACGAACCGGAGTTCGCACCATGAGATATCCACCCGCGCGACGTCAGGCGGCCTCCGAGGTCCTGCACGGCACGTGCGTTCCCGACCCGTACCGGTGGCTTGAGGACGCGGAGAGCCCGGAGACCCGGCGGTGGCTCGCGGCCCAGGACGCCCTCTGGCGGGACCACGCCGCCACGCTGCCCGCCCGGGACCGGCTGCGAGCCCGTGCGGCCGAGCTGGCCGGCATCGGCATGGTCACCGCACCGATGTGGCGCGGGGACACGAGCTTCTTCCTGCGCCGGACCGCCGGGCAGGAGCACGCCGTGCTCCACCTGGCGGCGGCGGACGGGCACGAGCAGGTCCTGGTCGACCCGATGCGGCTCGACCCGAGCGGCCTGACCACGCTCGACGCCTGGCAGCCGGATCTGGAGGGGCGGCGGCTGGCCTACCAGGTGTCCCGGCACGGGACCGAACGATCGGAACTGTACGTCCTGGACATCAAGTCCGGGTACGTCGTCGAGGGCCCCATCGACCGTTGCCGCTACTCCCCGCTGGCCTGGCTGCCCGGCGGGGAGGCGTTCTTCTACGTCCGGGCGGCGGGGGAGTCCCTCCTTCCCCAGCGGGTCTACCTGCACTGGGTGGGCGCCCCCGCGGCGGCCGACGTGGAGATCTTCGGGTCGGGCCGGGACGAGACCACCACCTACGGCCTGGGGATCAGCCGGGACGGCCGCTGGCTGGTGGTCTCCGCCTCTCCCGGCGTCGCACCCCGCAATGATCTGTGGCTCGCGGATCTCTCCGTGTTCCCGGCCGGTGAGCCGGACCTGCGCGTCGTCCAGGAGGGCGTGCACGCCAGGAGCGCGTTCACCGTCGGCGGGGACGGGCGCATGTACGTCGTCACCGACCGCGAGGCCCCCCGGATCCGGCTGTGCACCGGGGATCCGGAGCGGCCCGCGGTCTGGACCGACCTCGTGCCGGAGGACCCGGAGGCGGTGCTCACCGACTTCGCCGTGCTCGACGGGCCCGAACTCGGCCGGTCCGTGCTGCTGGTCGCGTGGATGCGCCACTCGGTCAGTGAGATCAGCGTCCACGACCTGGCCACCGGCGAGCGGCTCGGCGACGTGCCGCTGCCCGGCGCCGGCGCGGCCGGGCCGCTGTCGACGCGCCTGGACGGCGCCCACGAGGCCTGGTTCACCTATTCCGACACCGTGACCCCCGGAACGGTCTGGCGCTACGACCACCGCACCGGGGAGACCACCCCCTGGGCCCGGCCGCCGGGGAGCGTGACCGTACCGGACGTGGAACGAGACCAGATCGTGTGCTCGTCGGCGGACGGCGCCCCGGTGCGGGTGACCGTCCTCGGGCGGGCCCGGGAGGGCGACCGCCCGCGGCCCACGATCCTCTACGGGTACGGCGGCTTCGG
Source organism: Actinomadura scrupuli (assembly GCF_050971785.1). Lineage (NCBI taxonomy): Bacteria > Bacillati > Actinomycetota > Actinomycetes > Streptosporangiales > Thermomonosporaceae > Actinomadura > Actinomadura scrupuli. Next base: position 444,398 of record NZ_JBPCCU010000004.1, read on the forward strand.
CCTGCCGGTCACGCCCACCTTCGCCGCGGACTCGCTGGCCTGGGTCGAGGCCGGCGGGGTCCTGGCGATCGCTCACGTACGGGGCGGGGGAGAGGACGGCGCGAATTCACACCGCGCCGGAATGGGAGAGCGGAAGCAGCGGGTGTTCGACGATTTCATCGCGGCCGCCGAGCAACTCGTCTCCACGGGCTGGACGACCCGCGAGCAGCTCGGCATCTGGGGCGAGTCGAATGGCGGGCTCCTCGTGGGAGCGGCCCTGACTCAGCGGCCTGACCTCTTCGCCGCCGCCGTGTGCTCCGCTCCTCTTCTCGACATGGTCCGCTATGAAGGATCCGGGCTCGGTGCCGCCTGGAAAGCGGAGTACGGTTCCGTCGCCGATCCGGAACAGTTCCGCCGGCTACTCGGCTACTCGCCCTACCATTCCGTGCGGGAGCAGGTGGACTATCCGGCCACGCTGTTCACCGTGTTCGGCGGGGACTCGCGAGTGGACCCATTTCATGCCCGCAAGATGTGCGCGGCGCTGCAATGGGCCACCCGGGGGTCCGGGCCCATACTGCTGCGCCACGAAGGCGAGACCGGGCACTCCGCCCGGCCAGCCGGCCGTTCCATCGAGCTCGCGGCGGACATGCTCGCCTTCCTCGCCGCGCACACCGGGCTCAGCCTCCCGGCCCGCTGAGCCCTCCCGGCCCGCTACGCCCTTCCGGCCGCCCGTGACTGCCCGGGCCGGGCTTCCGCGGGCCGGGGGCCTTAACGGGCCGGAGGTCCTCCGGGGGCGGGATCCTACGGGTAGTCGTGCCGCGACGACAGCCAGCCGTGCTGCTTGGCGATCGCCACCGCGTCCACCCGGGTCCTGGCGCCGATCTTCGTCAGCGTCCGGGAGAGGTAGTTGCGCACCGTCCCGCGGGAGAGGAACAGCCGTTCGGCGATCTCGCCGGTCGTGGCCCCCTCCGCGGCGACCTCGAGGACGTCCAGCTCACGGGGGGTCAGCGGGCTCTGCTTGGTGGAGAGCTCGGCGATCGCCAGATTCGCGTCGATGACCCGCTCTCCGCGCGCGACCCGCCTGATCGTGTCCACCAGCTCGGCCGGGGAGGTGTCCTTGAGGACGTAGCCGTCCGCGCAGGCGGTGACCGTGCGGCGCAGGTCCCCTGGTCGCTTCCGGCCGGCCATGATGACGACGGCGCAGTCCGGCACCTTCTCGCGCAGGATCCTGGTCGCGGTGAACCCGTCCATGTCCGTGAGGTCGACGTCGATCAGCGCGACGTCCGGCTCGTGCTCCCGGCCGGCGGCCACGAGCCGCTTGCCGCAGTCCACCGCGCCGGTGACGGAGATTCCCTGTTCGTTGCCGAGGAGAGCGACCAGACCGCTGCGGATCAAGTGCGCGCCTTCAGCGATCAATACCCGAATCACATTGGCCTTTCCCATAATCACATTACGTTTCATGGGACATTCCCGTGGTCCCGGAGCGATGGTCCTCCTGCGGTCATCTCCGAGAGGCGTGATATGTGATTCCGGGTTCGATTACATAGCGTGTGATCGGTAAGGTCTGTGCGGAACCAATTGTATGCATGGTACCACCTGACGCTCTCAGTTGATGGGCGAACAGACGCTCAGAGTAAATTAACGATTGCCCTGCGTCAAGCTGATCAATGGCGCCGCCGCGTCTCTCGGGTATGCGGCGGACCGTTACTGAAAAGTGTGACGCTTTTCGGATCTCCGCAAATCTCGCGGTCCACAGGAGGTAAGTTCGTCACATCGCGAAATCGGCCCGCCATAATACGGTGTTCGCGCCCCGGCGGCCCCGCCCGTGTGCGGTCCTATTCAAGTCGTCACAAATTCGGGGACCGCGATTGTGTTGTCGGTGATAAATCGACCATGCCTACCTGTCTGGTAGGTGATGCTCCGGGCTCGCCGGCCGCCGTCTCGCGGAGTCGTCGAGCGGTGTCCCGCGGTGCGCACGCCGACGGACGACGGGCACAATCAGGGCATGCCCGAACACAGCCCGTTCGCCGCCCCCGAGGATTGCCCCTGCGGGCTGCCCGCGCCGTACCAGGACTGCTGCGGGCGCCTGCACCGCGGGGACGCCGAGGCGCCGACCGCGGAGCGGCTCATGCGCTCGCGGTTCAGCGCGTTCAGCGTGGGCGACGAGGCCTACCTCATGCGCACCTGGCACCCGGCGACGCGGCCACCGCGCGTCGGCCTCGACGAGACCCTGCGGTGGGTGCGCCTGGAGATCCTCCAGACCACCGGCGGCAGCCCCTTCCACACCGACGGAGCCGTCCGCTTCCGCGCCCACTATCTCGAGCGCGGGCGGCCCGGGCACCTGGAGGAGCACAGCCGCTTCGTCGCGCGAGACGGCACCTGGCTGTACGTCGGCCCCATGGCACCGGAGCGGACGACGTAGCCCTGATGCGCATTGCCCGTCCGACCGAAGGTCTAGCATGGATTTCAGCAGAGCCGGACCCACCGCTCTGGGGTGTCGGCTCACGGTCGGCGTACTGAATTCAAGATCGATATCCGCCAGACAGCCCCCGTGTCATGAGGCCTGATGTCGCAACCTCAACCCGCAGTACACCGCACCATTTTCGTCGTCGACGTCGAGGGGTTCGGCGACCGGCGCCGGACCAACCTCGATCAGGTGGCGGTGCGCAGCGGCCTGTACCACTGTCTCGAGCAGGCCTTCCTGGCGTCGGGTCTTCCGTGGGCCAGGTGCGGGCGGGAGGACCGCGGGGACGGTGTGTTCATCCTGGTCCCGCCGGACGTGCCGAAGGCGCCCTTCGTGGACTCCCTGCCCGGCGCGCTGGTCAGCGCGCTGATCGAGCACAACCGTACGCACGCCCCGCAGGAGCGCATCCGGCTGCGCATGGCGCTGCACGCGGGCGAGATCAACTACGACGACCACGGGGTCACCGCCACGTCGATCAATCACGCGTTCCGCCTCGTCGACGCGCCACCGCTCAAGGCGGTGCTCGCCGAGTCCTCCGGGGTGCTGGCGCTGATCGTCTCCTCCTGGTTCTTCGACGAGGTCGTGCGCCACTGCCCGGGCGGCGACGCAGCGACGTACCGGCCGATCGGGGTGGTGGTCAAGGAGACCAGCACGACGGCCTGGCTGTCGCTGCCGGACCATCCCTTCCCGGCGGACCCGACGGTGCTGGAGCACCCGCCTCCGCGCCCCGGCCCCACCGACGACGCGAAGAGCACGCCGTCGTCACAGCCCGGGGCGCCGCAGCAGCTTCCCGCGCCACCTCGCCTGTTCACCGGGAGAGCGCGCGAGCTCGCCCAGCTCACCAGCTTCGCGAACGTGAAGGCGGAGTACGGCGGCGCCGTCACCATCTCGGCGATCAGCGGTATGGGCGGCATCGGGAAGACCTGGCTGGCCCTGCACTGGGCGCACCGCAATCTGCACCGTTTCCCCGACGGGCAGCTGTACGTGAACCTGCGCGGCTTCGACCCCTCCGGTTCACCGATGTCCTCGACGATGGCCGTCCGAGGTTTCCTGGACGCCCTGCAACTCGACCCGGGGGCGATCCCCGTCGACCCCGACGCGCAGGTCGCGCTGTATCGCAGCCTGGTCTCCGGCCGGCGGATGCTGATCCTCCTGGACAACGCCTACGACAGCAGCCAGGTCACCCCGCTCCTGCCGGGCAGCCCGACCTGTACCGTCCTGATCACCAGCCGGAACCAGCTCGCGGGCCTGGTCACCGCGCACGGCGCACAACCACTGGTGCTCGACGTCCTCGACGATGTCGACGCCAGGGAGCTGCTGAGCACCCGGCTGGGTCACGAGCGAATCGCCGGCCAGCCCGCTGCCGTGACCAAGCTGCTGGACTGCTGTGCCGGACTGCCCCTGGCGCTCGGGATCCTCGCCGCCTATGCCGCCATCCATTCGGACTTCCCGCTGGCGATGCTGGCCGCGGAGCTCGACCACGAATCGGCCCGCCTCGACGTGCTCGACGGGGGCGAGCTGAGCACCAACCTCAAGGCGGTGCTGTCCTGGTCGTACCAGGCCCTGGAGCGCGAGACCGCGAACGTCTTCCGGTTGCTCGGCCTGGCTCCCGGCCTGGACATCAGCCCGCCCGCCGCCGCCGCCCTCACCGGACTGCCCCTCGCCCGCACGAGCGTGCTGCTCCGCAAGCTCGAGAGCGCACATCTGATCCAGCAGTACGCGCCGGGCCGGTACCGGATGCACGATCTCATCCGGCTCTACGCTGCCGACCGCGCGGGCACGTCCGGCAGCAACGAGCTGGCGTTGCAGAGGCTTGTCGCGTTCTATCTTCACGCCAGCCACCTGGGCGAAAGGATCCTGTACCCGCACCGCAAGCCGATCGACATCGAAGAGCCCGCCACCGCCTACGTGCTCCCGCCCCTGCATGACGACATATCGACGCTGGCCTGGTTCGACGTCGAGCATTCCTGCCTGCTCGCCGCTCAGGCGGCCGCGGTGGAGCACGGCTGGGACACGCTGGTGTGGCAGCTGGCCTGGACGATGCACGGCTATCTCTGGCGCCGGGGCCACCTCCACGACCAGCTCGCCACCTGGCACGCCGGGCTGGCGTCCGCACAGCGGCTCGGTGATCCGGCGGTTCAGGCGCTCGCGCACCGGCTCCTGGGACAGGCTTCGGCCCGTGCCGGGATGCACGCCGAGGCGACCGACCACCTGAACCAGGCGCTCGAACTCGCGAGAGACATCAACGATCTGCACGGCGAGGCGCGCGCCCACCACGATCTCACCTGGGTCTGGGGGCACAGCGACGACGAGCAGGCGCTGACCCATGCCGAGAACGCCGTACGGCTGTTCCAGGCCCTGGACAATCCCGTCTGGGAGGCCGAGGCGCTGAACGCGATGGGCTGGCACCAGGCCAGGCTGGGCCATCTGCACGAGGCCAACACCAGCTGTGAGCGGGCGCTGAAGCTCTTTCGCGAGTACGAGAACCAGCAGGGCCAGGCGGCCACGTTGACCAATCTCGGCTACATCGCCCATCACTCCGGACGGTACGCCGACGCGCTGGCCTTCTACCGGAGTTCCCTGGCGCTGTGCCGGGATCTGGGCGCCACCTATGACGAGGCCGACACGCTGGACCATTTCGGAAAGGCTCACGCCGCGCTGGGTCAGGACACCGAGGCCCGTCTCGCCTGGCAGCAGGCCCTCATCCTGCTGCGCGCGCAACATCGCTTCTCCGACGCCGACCGCATGCAAGACCAACTCAACGCGCTCGTCAGGGGTACCCATCGCTAGTGCCCGTCGTCGGCGCCTCACCGGGGGCCGTGCCGCGGCGGCGGTGCGGATCGCGTCGTCCCGGTCGGAGAGCGGCGTCGTGTTCAGGACGCCCGGGTGCGGACCCCGACCGCCTGCCAGGCCTCCTGGGTGGCCCGCAGCTCGGGGCTGCCGGCCCCGTAGTGCTGCCGGGCCGCGCCGATGGTGCGGCCGGCGAAGCCGGGGAAGTCCAGCTGGGTGAGACCGGCCGCACCCGTGACGGCCTCGTACCAGATCCGTCCGGCCCGCTCCCAGGCATGGCCGCCCAGCGCGGTGGCGAGCAGATGGAAGGCCCGGTTGGGAATGCCGCAGTTGATATGGACGCCGCCATTGTCGGTCCGGGTCTCGACGTACTCGTCCATGTGGCCCACCTGCGGATCCTTGCCCAGCACCGGGTCGTCGTAGGCGGTGCCGGGTGCCTTGAGCGAGCGGAGCCCGGCACCCGCGATCTCTTCCGCGAGAAGGTTCTCGCCGAGGATCCACGAGGCCTCCGCGGCCGTCTGCCGGCGGCCGTACTGGATCACCAGCGAGGCGAAGACGTCACAGATGGACTCCACCAGCGCGCCGCTCTGGCCCCAGAAGGTCAGGTCGCCCACGCCCGGCATGGCATGGAACAGCTCGTGGGCGATGATGTCCGGGCATCCGCCGAACCTGCGGAAGATGTGGCCGTCGCCGTCACCGACGACGATCATTTCGCCGTTCCAGAAGGCGTTGTTGAACTCGTTGCCGTAGTGGACGATCGCGGCCATCGGTCTCTCGTCGGGACCGATGAACTCGCGGACCAGGACCTCGCGGACGAAGGCATGGGTGGCGACCATGGCGTCGTAGGTGTCGTCGACATCGGGATCGCCGGTGGGCGGATCACCGGTCGACCTGATCAGCGTCAGCTCGTCCAACGACTCCCGATGGGCCGCGCCGTAGATCAAGAACCGCATCCGGGTGGCCGACCCGTCGCGGGCCGGGCCGGGCAGCCCCGAATGCTGGAGTCCCGCCGCGGGCACCTGAGATCTGGACGCGGTCAGTTGTAGCTCGACCCCGCCGCGGTCGACGATCCCCGCCAGCACGAACGGCGGTACGGCTCCCGACAGCGTGAGCCGGCCCACCGCGGACTCGGCGGGCAGCGGGACGAGGGACAGGCGCTTGACCTCGGCCTCCATCATGCTCCGGGGGATCTGGGCGACCTCCCCGATCGCGCGCACCGCCTCGGCCAGATCCTGCACCGCCTGGTCGAGCAGGTCACCGCTCTGGGATTCGGCGAGGCCGGTGCCCACCGCGATGTACTGCACCGCTTCGAGGGCGGCGTATCCACGGTGCACGGCATCGAACGCCCTGCTCCGGCGCATCTGCGCCAGCGCCTTCCCGTGCTCGTCCCAGGCGGTGTACACCAGTGTCGTGATCGGCCAGGATCCGCTGACCCGGAAGTAGGCGACGGCGGCGCCGTTGCGCGTGAGCTCCGCATAGATCAGCCGGGCGGCGGTCCGGACGTTGCCGCGGTTGCGCACGAGACCGCCGACGGCGGTGGCGAGTCCACCGGCGACGGCCCCCGCGGACGCGGCCAGCACGGCCCCGATGTCCATACCCGCCATGGCCGCATCCCCCACGAGTCACCGATGTCCCGACATGGTCTCGCCCGGCGGCCGCGGATGGCAACGGTGAGCGGCGCGCGATGCGCGGGCCGTAGGGAAGAGCGCGCTCGCGGCCGGCCTTCCCGCTAGGCGCCGGTGAAGGCCCGGCGGCTGTGTGCGAGCAGTTCGCGTACGGCGGGGCTTCGGGTGTCCTTCCAGATCAGGGCGAGCAGCGCGGGCGTGTCGACGTCGTCGATGATGCGGGCGGTGAGCCGGTCGCGGTAGCGCGCGGCCATCGAGTCGCTGAGGATGGCGACGGCCAGGCCGCGGGCGGCGAGGTCGGCGATGGCGTCGGCGGCGCTGGCCTGCAGCGCGATCACCGGTCGGAGGTTCTGTGCGGCGCAGGCCTGGTCGAACACGGTGCGCAGGCCGGTGCCGGGCGGCATGCACACGATCGGCTGCGCGGCCAGGTCGCGCAGGGTGACCCGCTGCCGGCTCGCCAGGGGGTGCCCGGCCGGGACCGCTGCGACGAGCCGCTCGCTGATGATGGTCAGCGCGTCCAGCCCGTCGGGGGTGGCGGTCGCCGTTCCGATGAGGGCCAGGTCGAGCGTGCCCGCCCGCACGCTCTCGGTGAGCCGGTCGGAGTTGTCCTCCAGCAGCGAGATCTCCACGCCGGGATGGGCCTGATGGAAGGCGGAGAGCGCGTCGAACAGCGGCGTGAGCGTACAGCCGATGACCATCCCGACGGTGAGGCGGCCGCGGATGAGGTCGGTCACCTCGCCCACCGCCTGGCCGACGGCCCCGGCGGCGGCGAGCGCGGCACGGGCGTGTCCGAGTGCGGCCCTTCCCGCGGTGGTGAGGGTGGCGGTGCGTGCGGAGCGGTCGAACAGGTCGGCGCCGAGTTCGCGTTCGAGCTGGCGGATCTGGGCGCTGACGCCGGACTGGCTGATGTGCACCCGCTCGGCGGCCCGGGTGAAGTTCTGCTCCTCGGCGACCGCGACGAAGTACTCCAGCTGCCTCAGATCCATGGCCATGGATTCTAGCTTCCGGGGGAACCAGCTGCCCGGCTTCTGATCCCGGGCGGGCGGTGCTGGTATGCCGATGCCCGGCGACTACGTCACCGGGAGTAGCGGAGAAAGAGGAAGTCCTCGCCGGTGAGGACGTGGCCGAGGCGGAGGCGCTCGACCTTCGGCAGATCCGGCCCGTCGAGGATGCGGGCGGCGTCGCCGGCGGTCAGCAGCGGGCTGAGGGTCATGCAGAGCTCGTCGAGCAGCCCGGTGGCGGTGATCTGTGCGAGCAGCCTCGGGCCGCCTTCGCACAGGGTCCGGGGGTAGCCCCGCCGGGTCAGTTCGGACAGCGCCGCGGGAAGGTCGACACGCTCGTCGCCTGCGACGATGAGCTCGCAGTGCTCCGCCGCCGCACGGCGCAGTTCCGGGGGCGCGGCGGCCGAGGTGATCACGATCGGGGGCTCGGCGGACTCGGTGAAGACCGGCGCGTTCAGGTCGAGGACCAGGCGGCCCGAGACGATGACGAGCCTCGGCTCGGGGGAGCGGCCGGTGCGCAGCCTGTGCCAGCCCGGCGCGGACCGTACGGGCCCGTAGTCCTCGGTGCGGACGGTGCCGGCACCGACGATGATCGCGTCCGCGAGCCCGCGGAGCGTCGAGAACACCAGCTGGTCGGCGGGCCCGCCGAGGCCGCCGGACCGCTCGTCGAGCCACGCGGCCCCGTCGAGACTAGTGATCATGTTGGCGCGCAGCCATGGACCGTCCTTCGGGTAGGCGTAGGCGACCGCGAGGTCGACGTCCTCGATGCCGCACCGAAGCCCTTCCATCCGGCTCAAGCCCCTCTCCCGCCGGCATTGTGATCTCCGCCGGCATCCGACCAGTATGGCCGGTCGAGAGGCCTCACCAGCGGGGACCCGGCCCTGACCCGGGGCCGCCGTGACCCGGGGCCGCCGTGAGCCGGCCGGTGGTACGTACCCGTCGGCGCGAACGGGCGCCGCACACCCAGCCCCCTGGAGGCAGCATGCTGTTCCGCTCCGTGGCCGAGGACGATCTCGACCGCGTTCTGGCCTGCGAGGTCACCGAGCCCGTCGGCTGGATCCCCGCGGACCGCTACCGCGCGGAACTCGCCGCCCGGCGATGTCGTCCCGAATGGACCTGGATCGCCGAGGACGGCGACCGGATCCTGGCCCGCGCCCTCTGGTGGGGGCGCCCCGCCGGTGCGCACCCGCTCGCGCTCGACTGCCTGTACGTCCACGACTCGGTCCCCGACCGCATCGGGCTGGCAGCCGGGCTGCTGGCGGCCGGACACGATGCCTTCCGCTCCCGGGGCGCCGGGCGACCGCCCCGGTACGACCTGAGCGTGCCGAACGGCCGGCGGGACGACCCCGCCGTGACCACCGCGCTCGGCTGGCGGCGCGCGGCGGCCGTACGCGCCGGGCTCACCGACGAACTCGAGCGGCTCCGCTACGAGTGGACCCCGGCCGCCGGCCTGCCGGGCTCCAGCGGGCGGCTGATCTTCCGGCCCGAACCCGGCGACGACGTGTTCCTGTCCGCGCTCCGCAGGGTCGCCGACGGCAGTCTCGACGTCACGACCCGCAGGAAAATCGCCGCGTCCGGGGCCGAGCGACAGGCCCGCGCGGACCTGGACCTCTACCGCGAGATGCCCGGTGACCGGGAGTGGTGGCGGCTAGCCCGTACCGCGGACGGTGAACTCGCGGGGCTGGCCATGCCCAACCTCAGCGTCTACGGCCCGGTCGTCGGGTACCTCGGCGTCGTCCCCGAACTCCGCGGCCGGCGCTACATCGACGACATACTCGCCGAGATCACCCGCTTCCACGCCCAGAACGGTGCGCGCCGGATCACCGCCACCACCGACGTGACCAACCGGCCGATGGCAGCCGCCTTCGAACGCGCCGGCTACCGCGTCCAGGAGTTCTGCGTGGTCCTCTCGGCACCCGCCGGCCGATGAGCCGCATGCGGCCGGGAGCCGTGCGGCGGCCGTCCCGCACGACACGGGTCACGCGAAAATCACGACCTCCGTATTTCACCATCAATGTTGCCTAAACTAGATTAGTGGCCTGTTTTTGTTTGCCGCAAGTTTATTCCGCCTGTCATTGACTGTGCATTTTTCGTCGTTTCTTATGGATGATAAGAGGCGTCGACATATGTCCGCCTCGGTCCAGGGACGGCCGCCGGGATGTCAATCCGCAGGCGGCCCGGGCAGAAAGGATGCGCCAATGCTCAGCACACGCCGCCTCATCCTGCTTGCTTCCGCGCTCCCCGTCGCCGCGACCATCGCGCTGGTCGAAGCCCCGCAGGCCTTCGCCGCTCCGGGCTCGCACGAGGCGGTGGGCACCGCCGCCGCGCAGGCGCTCCAGGGGCGTCCCATGGACGACAACTGGAACATCGGATTCCGGGCCGGGATGCGGCAGGGCGTCCGGGACGGCGGCCTGGACTGCAAGAACAAGCGGAGCCGTTCCACGCACCGGCACCTCAGGAGCGCCGTGCCCGGCGCCACCATGTACTCGCGCGGTTGGGCCGTCGGGTATATGCAGGGCTACAAGAGCATGTGCCCGTCGTCGTAGCCGGCCGGCGCAGTTCGGCCGGGTACCTCCAGGCCGCCGCCGTCCGGCGGCGGCCTGGCCCGGCTCGGATTCCTCGCCGCCGGCCTAGCGCCCGAAGGCGGTGAGGAACTGATCGCGGAAGGCGCTCATCTTCCAGACCGGGGCCGCCGGGCCGGGATTGAGGCCGTCCTGCCATCCCCATCCGGAGATGCGGTCCAGAACGGCCTTGTCACGGGCGACGAGCGTGATGGGAACGTCTCGGCTGGCGTTGTCGCCGGTGACGACCCGGCCGGGCTGGTGGTCGCCGAGGAACACGAGCACGAGGTTGTCGTCGCCGTAGGTCTGGACGTAGGAGATGAGGCTGCCGAGCGAGTATTCGACGGACTGCCGGTACGCGGCGCGGATCCGGTTGCGGTCGTGCCATACGGTCTTCGGCCGCGAGCCGGCCGCGGCCTGGGCATTGAAGATCGTGCCGTCGCCGAGTTCGTTCCAGCCGACCTCCTTGGGGAGGGGCGCCCAGGGTGCGTGGCTGGAGAGCAGCGGCATTTCCGCCATGATCGGGGCGTGGCCCGGTGCCGCGCGTTCGAGGCGCTGGAAGGTCGACAGAGTGTACTGATCGGGCATGGTGGCCCAGCTGAAGCGCGGGCCGTGATATCCGAAGTCACGGGAGGTGTAGATCTTGTCGAAGCCGAAGAACGAGCTTTCGGGCCAGGCCCGGGTGACCCCCGGCACGACGGCGACCGACCGCCAGCTCGCGCGCCGGAAGGCGCCGTTGAGGGTCAGGCGATCGCTGGCGACGAGGGTGCGGTAGCGCTGCTGGTTGTTGATCCACAGGCCGGACATCAGGGTGGAGTGGGCCAGCCAGCTGCCGCTTCCGTACGTCGGTGAGGTGAGGAAGGCGCTGCGGGAGGAGAACCCGGCCGCGGCCAGCCGCCGGGTCCCGGCGTCGAGCACCGCGTCGACCCGAGGTGCCAGCTGCGGGTCCTCGACCGCGGAGCGTCCGTAGCTCTCGACGAAGGCGACGACGACGTCCTTGCCGCGCAGGCCGGTCAGCAGGTCCTTGCCCGGAGTGTTGCGGAAGGCGTCGACGGCGGCCTGCGCTGCGAACACCTTCTGGTCCCGCAGACCGGCGCGTACCTGGGCCGCATGGCGGTAGACGAGCCCGACCGCGCCCTTGGAGGCGACGGGCACGCCCGGGACGATCTGCGCTCCGAACACGGCGCACGTCACCCAGACGGCACCGAGCGCGGTGGCACCGCCGGCCGCGACGGTGTCGTGCCGGACCGCCAGGCGGGTCAGGCGCAGCACCGACAGCGTCATGAGGACGAGCACGGCGACGAGGAGGACCACCACGCCGACCACGGTGCCGATCGCCCCGGCCTGGCCGACCGAGGATCCCAGGAACTCCACACCGTCCTGGAGCAGGGTCCAGTCCAGCACCAGATCGAAGGGCCGGTCCAGGAACTCGGAGAAGCCGAGGTCCGCGATCTTCACGATGGTCACCGCACCGAGCGCCAGCCCGGCGAGCGTCACCACCACGCGCCGCAGCCTGGCCGGCAGGACCAGGATCACGGCGACGCCGAAGAACACCTCCACCGGGATGCGCACGAACGCCGCGGGGGTGAGCTGATCGACCCTGGTCGGAGCGATCAGGGCGAACAACACCAGCAGAGCCGCCAGGACGGTCATCACCCACACCGCGACCCGGCGCACTCCCCGGCGGCCGGCGGAGCCGCCCGCCACCTCGTCGCCCGCCACCTCGTCCTCGGGCGGGGCACCGGCGGGGCCGCCTGCGGCGTCTTCATCCGGCTTGTGGTCCAGGCGGCCGTCCGTCGTCACATCGTCCTCCGGGAAAATCGTCCGTGCTCAGCAGGGCTCTCGGGTCTCCGGCACCTCAGCGAAGGGGAGGCTCCCGGGTGCGAAGCGCGTTCGTGCGGTCACCGCCGCGAACGCCGGCCGCTGCCGCGCGGACGGGCCGGCGGTGCCGATCCGGTCCGGCCGCCGGCCGATCCGGGCATGGCCGGCCCGGCCCTGTGTTCGTGGTCTCGATGAGATCGCGCGGGTTCCTCATCGCGTCCTCCGGAGGGCGGGTGTCGGGTCTGCTCCGTACCGGCAGCGGGATTCGACCGGAAGTACGGGGCGCACGGCAGGCCGGTTCACTTCCGGTTCATGTCCGGTTCACCCAGGGGCGGGACGTGGCCGGGAGACGGATCCGCCACCCGGGGAGCGGCGGCCTCCAGCTGGAAGTCCGGGTGGCGCACCCCGGCCCGCATCGCCGAGCCGAATCGAGGGAACCCACGCGGCGGCGACCTCCTCTAAGGGAGACGGAATGCTCGCCGGTGAAACGACCGCCGGGATCGCCCGAAAAAACCATTGGCGATCTCCTCGCCGAAGATGCATTCTAGAACCCATAAGCGGGGACACCGCCCCGGCGACACGAAGGAAGCACCAAAGTGATCAGTCAGTTGACCGCGCTGAATGCGTCAGCGTGTGAATGGCGTGGCGGCGACGTCACCCCCGACGGTGCCTCTGGGTAGCGGCCGAATCCGGTCCGACCAGAGGCCGCCCCAGGGGAGACGTCCCGGGGCGGCCTTTTTCATGCCCCCGAGCATTTTTCCGGCCGACGATCCGATCAGCGAGTGGGTGAACCGACGGCAGGAGCCCGGCTTCCAAATCCGGCGCGAGAGGGTTCGACTCCTTCCACCCATGCGACACCCCGCCTCCGGGCGGAGGAACTGCCCGGGCCTTGCCCGGATTGAGAACTCCACAGTGGACAAGCACACCAAGTCCGGGAACGGCACGATGTTCCCTGACGAGATGGCCGCCGACCCCGGCACACCCGACGCTCGTCGGGTGCCGCCGGTCCCCCCGTCACGGACGGGGCCGGAACCACGGTCGGCGGAGCCCTGGCCGGACGCCCCATCACGGCGCCCGGGCCAGGGCGATCTGGGCCGGTGGTGACAACGGCATCACGTCTGCCTTGCAAGCAGAAGTTCCGGGTTCGAGTCCCGGTTGGTCCACGGAGTGCTCTGGAGGACGAGGTCTCCTACGTCCGGGAGCACGCGAACGGCCGGGCACCGGAGCAGCGGGCCGGGCACGTTCCTCCGCCGTAGAAGCCGAACAGGTAAGGCGCCTCCCTTCCAAGGAGACGGACGGGGTTCGAGTCCCCGCTACGGCTCGGTACGGCGATCGATGGCTCGATACGGCGATCGATCGGCTGATCAGGCCGCTCGCGCCCGGCGGGACGGGCCCCGGACTCTTACTCCGGGCTGGCGGGGTTCGAGACCCCGGGGCGGTACGACCTCCGGAACCGGCGAGTGATGTGGCCGGAGGCACGCGGGAATGGCGAAACAGGCAGCCGCACCGGGCCCAAACCCCGGCGAGCACCCGCTCGTCCCGGTTCGAATCCGGGTTCCCGTACCGATGCTGGATCGTCCAGACGGCAGGACACGTGACTCTGGATCACGCGACGCAGGTTCGAACCCTGCTCCAGCAGCGAGGCCGCCGAGCACCCGGTGGTGCGACCGCCCTCGTAAGGCGGGACGGCCCGGGTCGGCACCGGGCGGCGGCTCCAAGCGTTCGTAGCCCAATCTGGTAGAGGCGCCTGGTCGAGGGCCAGGAGGATGCCGGTTCGAATCCGGCCGGACGTACGCGGGGAAAGGCCCTTCGGATCGGCGTCCGCTCGTCCTTGGTAGGGACGGGCCGCCCGGGTCGGCACCGGGGAAGGGCTCTTCAGGTGGGTGAAGTGTTATTGGCCGCACACGACCATGCCACGGTCGAAGGGCGGGTTCGAATCCCGTCGCCCGCTCCACGCCGTTCTAGCCCAATTGGCAGGAGGCACCAGATTCAGGATCTGGGCAGTCCGGGTTCGAGTCCCGGGAACGGTACGCACGGCGAGGTGCCAGAGATGGCTTATCGGGCACTCCTGCTAAGGGTGTGGCGGCTCAACCGGTCGTCCGTGGGTTCGAATCCCACCCTCGCCGCCAAGGAATTCCGTGCGCGGAATTCCGGCCTCCGATGGCCAAGCCCGGTCAAGGCGCCGCTCTGATACGGCGGGATTCGCTGGTTCAAATCCAGCTCGGAGGACGCGGGGAAGGTGTCCGGCCAGACGAGGAGCGTCGTCGGAAGCGACGTGGCACGGCTGCATGCCGTGTTCAGGGTGCGAGTCCCTGACCTTCCGCACTGGAGGGGCCAGCCGACGGATGGCGACGGCCGTGGTCTCGAAAACCATTGGGGGCTCTGCCCCGTGCGAGTTCGATCCTCGCTCCCTCCGCACAGTTCGCGCCGTTCGCGCCCGACAGGTCTGGGCACCGGCCTTTTAAGCCGGAGTGAAGGGGTTCGAGTCCTCTGGACGGCACGCAACGCAGAGCCCTTCGGCTCAGCCGGGAAACCGGCAAGGCTCCTTCGACCATGGGTTAGGTTGCGAGGTTTTCACCCTCGCGGAGCGGGTTCGAGTCCCGCAGGAGCTACCGCGCAGTGGGGGAGTTCGGCCGTCCCCGTGGGCCTCATGAGCCCGAGATCGCCGGTTCGAATCCGGCCTGCGCCACCAGTGCGGTGTCGTCTAACGGCAGGACCCGGGATTGTTAATCCCGCCGGTGCTGGTTCGAATCCAGCCGCCGCAGCCACTCTGATCCACCCGGCAGGGCCTCGTGCCGGGGCGCGCGAAGGTCGGCGCGCGAAGCCGCCGGTCTCCGTGACGGACATCGGGCGGGGCCGCTCCTGCTCACGTAGCTCAATGGTCAGAGCGCTGCCCTGTCGAGGCAGACGGTGCCGGTTCGAGTCCGGTCGTGAGTGCCAGGTCCTTGTAGCTCAGCTGGACAGAGCAACCGCTTCCGAAGCGGTAGGTCGCCGGTTCGAATCCGGCTGAGGACACCGGTGCGGTCCATGCCGCGGCGACCCGTCGCGGCATGGACCCGCATCCGCCCGATCGACGACCGGTAGCTCAGCAGGCCAGAGCGGCTGTCCTACAAACAGCGGGTCGCAGGTTCGAATCCTGCTCGGTCGACCGGCGCTCCGCCAGGCGAAGCGCCGCACGGTGGTCGTGGCGCAGCCCGCGGCACGCCGAGTTCCGCCCTCATAGCTCAATGGACAGAGCACCCGGCTTCGGACCGGGGTGTAGCGGGTTCGACTCCTGCTGGGGGCGCGATGGGTCCTGGCGCGGTTCTCGCTGGTGCGGGCGGCGGTCTGCAAAGCCGACCGATCTCGGGTTCGATTCCCGTCCGCGCTTCCAACGGCTCGTAGCTCAACGGACAGAGCGGCCGCCTCCTACGCGGTGACACGGTGCGGGTTCGAGTCCTGCCGGGCCGGCCTTTCGGGTGTGTGAGTCCACTGGGAGTAACGAAAGACCCTGCCCGCACGGTCCGCCGGGCCTGCGGCAGGAGCCGCCGACCGATCGGCGAGGGCTCGCGCCGGTGACCTCCGGGTCAGACCGGCCGACCGGGGCTCCGGTCCGGCCGGAGCGCCGGCTCGCCGCGTCGCGCCCCGGCGAGCCAGGTGACCGCGGCGCCGGACACCACGACCAGCGCGATGCCCAGCCCGGCCGGGCCGGTGAGACGCTCGTCGAGCACCAGCGCCCCGATCAGCGCGCCCATCGCCGGATCCACGGCCAGCAGGGTCCCGGTCACCCGGGGAGAGGTCAGCCGGGTCGCGGTGTAGGTGAAGCCGAAGGCGACCGCCACACCGATGATCCCGGACGCGGCGAGTACCGGCCATCCGCCCGTCCCTGACACCCGGGGCACGGCCGCAGCCGAGAACGGCGCCAGCACCAGGGCCCCGACGGTGACCGACAGCGCCAGGCCGGAGAAGCCGGACGAGGCGCGCCCCACGTGACCGGCGAGCACCGTGTAGCCGCCGAAGGCCACGGCCGCGCCCAGCCCCCAGGCCAGGCCCACGGCGGTCATGCTGCCCGTCGGGTCACTGATCAGTGCCACCCCGGCCAGCGCCGCCAGCGGGAACACCGACTCCCACCGGGTGCGCGTACCGAGAAACGCCACGAGGAACGGCCCCAGGAACTCCAGCGTCACCGCGATGCCGAGCGGGAGGTTCGCGACGGCGTTGTAGAACAAGACGTTCATCGCGGCCATCGCCGCGCCGTACAGCACGATGCCGGCCCACTCCCGCCGGGGCCGCCCCCGCAGCGCCGGCCGGGTCAGCACCAGCAGCACCAGCGCGGCGATCGCCATCCGCAGTCCGCTCACGCCGACGGTGCCGACCGTGCCGAGCAGCCCCTTGGCGATCGCGGCCGACAGCTGAACGCACAGCGACGCGCCGAGAATCAGGAGCGCGCACGCGATCGCGGCGCTCGAGCGTGCACGTCGACCGGTGACCACCGGTCCCGACGATAGCGGGAGGGCCGCGGCGGACGGCAACGGCCTCCCGCTCACTCGGGGGTCCGGGCACGCCGGCCCCGCACGTCAATGCGGGCGAGTGCGACCTGCATCGACGCAGGGGCGGGGCGGATCACCACCTCGTGCGCGGCTACCCCGCCACTCGATGCTCGGACCTGGCGAACTGCTCCACGATCGCCATGCAGAAGGCCGGCAGGTCGGCGGGTGAACGGCTGGTCGTGAACTGCCCGTCGACCACCACCTCCTCGTCGACGACCTCCGCCCCGGCATTGCGGAGATCGGTACGGATGCTCGGCCAGGAGGTGAGCCTGCGGCCTCGTACGGCGTCGGCCTCGACCAGGGTCCAGGGACCGTGGCAGATCGCCGCGACGGGCTTGCCCGAGGCGACGAACGCCTTCACGAAGCCGACGGCATCCCGGTTCATTCGCAGCTGGTCCGGGTTCACGGTCCCGCCGGGCAGGAGAAGGGCGTCGTAGTCGTCGGGTGAGGCATCGGAGACCAGCCGGTCGACGGCGAACGTGCCGGCCGCGTTCATATCCCACTGCCGGGCCTGGATCTCACCGGGGTGGAGGGACAGCAACTCGGATTTCGCGCCCGCTCCGTAGAGCGCCCCTCTCGGCTGCTCCAGCTCGACCCGCTCCACGCCGTCCGTCGCAAGGATGGCGATCTTCCGGCCGTGTAGTTCGTGAGCCATGACTCCTCCTACCGTGGTTGGCGTCGGCACCGCGGCGGTGTCCGGGCCGGCCGCACGGTGGTCTCCGGAACCGGCTTCACCTCGGTATCCGGATCGGCCGGTCAGCCACCTATGTGGCGTTGATCCGGGCGATGCAGCGGTGGTCGGACCGGCTCCAGCAGCGGGGTGACGGTGGTCCGCCGCCCCTGCGGAGCCGTCTGGAATCACCTTCCATGATAGCCCCCGGACCTACGGCGACCCCGGCCTGACCAGCGCGAAGGCACGTGAGCGCGCCGGTCCGGTCACGCCCGGGTGGACAGTTCGTCGAAGTACGGTTTCATCGCCGGGTAGTAGTCGTCGAAGTCGGGCCTGGGCGAGCCGTCGCGAGCGGCCGTGAGCATGTCGAGGTAGTACTCCCAGCCGGGGCCGACCTCGCCGAGGTGGTCCTCGGTGTCGAGATGGTGCACGAGCCGCAGTTCGGTCGCGCCGTTCGCTTCGGTCAGCAGCAGTTCCATCCGCCAGCTCCCGGCTTCGTCGGTCGTCGACACGGCCAGCCGCCGCGGGGGATCGCACGCGTCGATGTGCAGCTCGAACCACGGCGCCTCGTCCTCGTACGCCATCTGCACCTTGATGGTCCGGCCGGGCGCGGCGTCGCCCTCCCAGGGCCCGAACCAGCGGGCGGTGCGGTCGGGTTCGGTCAGGCCGGCCCACACGTCCTCGGCGGGCGCCCGGAAGGTCCGGGTGAGGACGAGATCGCTTCCGGTGCTGTTGCGAAACAGCCGGCCGGTGGGGAAACGGTTCATGCCGTGTTCTCCTCTTCTTGGTCCGCGGCATCGCGTGCGCGGCGTTCGCGGCGGGTCCGGTAGACCTCTGTCTCCAGTGCGTCGAGGCGGTGCTCCCAGTCCACGGGCCGGGCGAACTGGGCGAGCCACGAGACGAGCTCGGTGAACTGCCCGGGGTCGAGCTCGTAGAGCCGTTGCCTGCCCACGAGCTCGTCGTGGATCAGCCCGCTCTGCCGGAGGACCCGCAGGTGGCGGCTCACGGCGGGCCTGCTGATCTGGAAACGCCCGGCGATCTGCCCGGCGGACAGCCGCCCGTCACGCAGCATGACCAGGATCTCCCGTCGTACGGGATCCCCGATCGCCCCGGCCACCTCGTCCACACCCGGAAGTGTAACCCATTGGTTACGTGTCAGGCCTCCGGAAGCCTTGCCCGGGCGAAATGCGGGATGACCTCGTCCGCGAACAGCTGGAGCGTCTCGGCGCTCGCACGGTCGTGCGTGATGAAGACGAACGAGGTGAAGCCGGCTTCGACGAGTTCTGCGATCCGGTCCGTGACCTGTGCGGGAGTGCCCGTGAAGCCGCCGGCGTCCAACTCGTACCCCGGCATGCCGTAATGACGGCGTGCCCGGGCGATGGCCTCCTCCAGCCGGTGCGCGGGCGCGACCGCGAGCACGCCTTGGACCGACCGGTGCACCGAGCGCGGATCCCGCCCGATCCGCTCACACTCGGCGTCCAACGCGCCGGTCAGCTCGGCGATCCGGCCGAGGGCGTACGTCGGTATGTTCCAGACGTCCGCGTAGCGGGCCACGAGCGGCAGCGTGAGCCTCGGGCCGGCGCCGCCGATGTGGATCCTCGGCCCCGGCTGCTGCACCGGTCCCGGCACGTTGGGCAGGCCGCGAACGGTGTAGTGGCGGCCTTCGAACGTCGTGACGGGCGCGTGGAACATCCGGGTGATGATCTCGAGCGCTTCGGCCAGCCGCTCCCCGCGCTCTGCCGCCGGGCCCCACGGCAGCCCGGACTCGCGGTGCTCCTGTTCGTAGGAGCCGCTGCCGATGCCCAGTTCGACCCGGCCGCCGGAGATGACGTCGAGCGTGGTCGCCATCCTGGCCAGCAGCGCGGGGTGCCGGAAGTTGTTGCAGGTGACCAGATGCCCCACCCGCAGCCGTGACGTCCGCGCGAGCAGCGCCGTCGCGAGCGTCCATCCCTCGTACGACGCGGCCGAGGGCAGGCCCGGGGCGTAGAGGTGGTCGAACAGCCACAGCGAGTCGTAGCCGAGACGCTCGCACTCGAGCGCCCGCCCGAGGATGTCGTCGAACCCCAGGGCGACCTGCGGCAGGTGGATGCCGAACTCGACGCCGGTCATTCGCCGGTCCGGCCCGTCGAGGCCCGCATCGTCAGCCACCGATCTGCGTCGCCGTGCCACATGAGGAGGATGGGAAGGGGCTTACCGCCGGCCGGCCCGGCCGCGCACGGCGGCGCACACGCCGCCGTCGATGAGGATGTCGGTACCGGTGAGGAAGCCGGCTTCGGCCGACAACGCGAAGGCGACGACGGCGGCGACCTCTTCGGGACGGCCCGTACGGCCGAGCGGGGTCTGTCGCACGAGGATGTCCATGCTGGGGTGGTTCGCGGCCTCCTGCTGCCCTTGGGGGGTGTCGATGATGCCGGGGGAGACCGAGCAGATCCGGGCGCCGGCCGGTCCGAGCCGCACCGCCTCCTGCTGCACGTACCGGTGCACGCCGCGCTTGGCCCAGGCGTAGGCCGTTCCGGTCTCCTCGATGCCCGGCCCGACGGCGTCGTGGAGCCGCTCGAGGAAACGCTCGTCGAGCGGGTCGTCCAGGACCGCGTCGGCGACGGGATCGGGCCCGGTGCCGCCGAGCAGCGGCGCCATCGAGGCGAAGCACACCATCGCCGTCCCGGCGGTGGCGAGCGGGCGGAGCGCCTCGGCCAGCATCGCGGTCCCGACGAGATCCACGACGAGGATGCGACGCCAGTCGGCCATGGTCGGGGAGATGCCCGCGGCATGGGCGACGGCCCGGAGGGTGCCGAGTTCACCGGTGCGAGCGGCGAGCCGGGCAAGGCCGTCGCGGTCGGTGATGTCGAGGACGAACGGCTCGACGTCACCGCCGGCCGCCGACAGGTCCTTGGCCGCCGCGGTCACGGTCGCCTCGTCCCGGTCGACGAGCAGCAGGGTGTCCACCGTGCCGGCGAGCCGCCGCGCACAGGCGAGTCCCATCCCGCGACCGGCGCCGGTCGCGATGCCCACGGTCGTCATGCGGGCTTCCCCCCGTCGTCGGCCCGGTGATCCGGGGTGAGGGTGGCGACGGGCTCGCGCGGACCGGTCCAGTACCGCTCGAGCCCCGGCTGTGCCAGCCGGGTCACGAGCTCGATCCGGAAGCCGGTCGGGCTGCGGTGGAAGGCGAAGAACGGGGCGCCGTCGGGACCCGTACGCGTCGCCTCGGTCACGAACCCGCGGCGGGTGAGCTCGGCGGAGTCCGCGGCGACGTCGTCAGACCAGTAGCCGACGTGGTGGATGCCGGAGGCGGCCGGCTCCCACAGGGTCCCGGGGATGCGCCGGACGATCTCCAGCCGAGGCGATGTCAGCGAGTACGCGCAGCGCAGGTCGAGGACCACGTCACCGGCCGGCAGCGTCACCTCGATCCGTCCGCCGACCTCGTCGCACCACTCGTACCCGGGCAGGGAGGAGAACTCGGCCATCGTCGCTTCGAAGTCCTCGACGACGAGGCCGATATGGAACTGGTCCTCGGCCTTCATGACCTGGCCACCCGGCCGCCCGTTCCGGCGCCGTTCTCACCGCCGGCAGCGGGCCCGCGGCCGTGGGGGTCGCCGAAGTGGAGGTCGACGGGGACTCGGCGATCGGGGTCGGGCACCGGTTCCAACGGGGTCTCCCTCTGCGGTGGGGTCGAGCGAGCGGGGCGGCTCGCTGCGAGAAACACATTCTTTTACAGGAGAATCATGTTCTCACGCGCGGAAGGGGAGCGCAACGGCGTCGGAGTTCGAGACCGCGGTGCATTAGGTGCGCATCTCGAACCAGACGATCTTTCCTTGGGAGACGGGGTTGCTGCCCCAGGAGGACGACAGCCGGTCGACCAGGTGGAGCCCGAGGCCGCCTACCTCGTCGGGATCGGCATTGGACAGGTGAGGCAGGGCGGGACTCTCGTCCTTGACCGTGCAGCGCAGGGCGCCGTCCTGTACGGACAAGATCAGGGTCGGATTGCCCCACGCATGACGTAGTGCGTTGGTGACGAGTTCACTGGCGAGCAGTTCGACCGCGTCGCTCTGCTCGCTCAGACCCCAGTCGGCCAGTTGCTCGCGGATGAGATGGCGCGCCTGGGGAACCGAGACCGGATCGCACATGAGCGACCAGATGACCCGGCGCATGCGCGGTGGTTCGATGGCGGTGGTGGCCCATTTCATGCTGCCCATCCATAGAGATCGCGGTGGCTGGGGACACTGCGTCCGTCGGGCAGCAACTCACCGAGGTCGTCGAAGACCACCACGCCATTGCACAGCAGTTCCCAGCCCTGCTCGGGGTGGAAGGCCACAATGCAGGCCGCCTGGTGGTCAGGAGCCTCGGCGGGGGGGCACGGAGGCTGGTGCTCGCACATGATTTCTGCCTTTGGTTCGCGGACTGTGAGGGAGCCGGCCGGACTCCCGCTGTCCACGATGCCCCTGCGGGCGTCCGCCGTCTTCGCCGTTAGCGCCTCTTTCGAGCCCGTGCCAGTACGACTCCGGCCCTACCTGCTAGCTGCAATGCCAGGACGGCATCTTGCTGAAATCCTGAGAGCATGGCTTTGCGCTGCCTCATCGTCGACGACAATCACCACTTCCGTGTTGCCGCTCGTGATCTGCTCGAACGAGAGGGAATCGCCGTGGTCGGCATGGCGTCGACGACCGCCCAGGCCCTTCATCTGGTGGGAGATCTCCGCCCGGACGTCGCGCTCGTCGACGTCGAACTGGGCGAGGAGAGCGGCTTCGATCTCGCTTGGCGGCTCGACGGAGCGGGCTACGCGGAGCGGACGAGCGTGATCTTGATCTCGGTGCACGCCGAAATGGATTTCGCGGACCTGACGGAGGCCAGCCCCGCCGTGGCGTTCCTGCCGAAATCCGATATCTCGGGGAGGGCCATCAACAACATTCTGGGGAGGACGGGACCTACCGGGATTCCAGGAAGGCGATGACCGCGAGAACCCGTCGGTGGTCGTCTTCGGTCTCGGGCAGCCTCAGTCTGGACAGGATGCTGCGCACGTGCTTCTCGACGGTGCCCTCGGTGATCCACAGCTGGTGGGCGATGCCGGCGTTCGACCGTCCCTCCGCCATGAGCGCGAGCACTTCACGCTCGCGCTGCGTGAGCAGGCTCAGCGGGTCGTTCCGGCGGCGGGCGGCGATGAGCTCCTGCACCACGCCGGGATCGACGACCGAGCCGCCCCGTACGATGCGCTCGATCGACTCGATGAAGTCGGTGACGTCGATCACCCGGCTCTTCAGCAGGTAGCCGACATGGTGCCCGCTGGCGAGCAGCTCCATCGCCTGCTCGACCTCGGCGTGCGCCGACAGCAGAAGTATGCCCATCTGGGGGAACTCCTTGTGGATCACGCGGGCGGAGTCGAGACCCTCGGTGCTGTGCGCGGGGGGCATCCGGATGTCGATGATGGCGAGGTCGGGCCGGCGCTCTCGGACGAGAGTCAGGAGTTCCGACCCGTCTCCGGCCTGGCCGACGACTTCGAACCCGGACCGCTCGAGCAGGCTGGCGAGTCCTTCGCGCAGCAGGACGTCATCGTCCGCCAGCGCCACCCGTCTATGGCTTCCGTTCACCGCTTCGCCACCCTGGGATGATGTTTGCCGCCATCCCCACAATGCTCTCGGAAGGGTGAGTCAAGCATTCCCCGCAGCGCCGCCAAATGATGATAAAGAAATCATCTGAAGCTCATCCGTGCATATGTGAGCGTCTTAGCAGACGAATCGGCTTGTTATATCGGAGTACACTTGACAAGTGTATGCGAGCATGGCGTCGGTGCTGCGCCGGGCACCTCCTCCCATCAAATTGGGAGTAATGGTGGGAGGCGCCTTCGTCCTGGCGGAGACTTTCTTGCTCTATCCGCTCCGGCACGTCGCCTCGGTGAGCTCACTCGGCATCGTCTACCTTCTCGGTGTGCTGGTCGTCTCGGCCGGATGGGGCCCGGTGCTGGGGATCGCGACGGCGGTGGCCAGCGGTCTCGCCTACGACTACTTCCATCTCTCACCGGTTCATACCCTCACCACCTTCGACAGCCGGGGATGGGTGGTCTTCCCCGTCTTCCTCACCGTCGCCCTGCTGGCCAGTCATGTCGCGCAATGGGCCCGGGCACGGACCGTCGAGGCCGATGACAACCGGAGGACCGCCGACCTCATGGTCGAGCTCGCAAAAATCCTGCTGTGCACCCAGGACGTACGCTCGGCGCTGCCTACGGCATCACGCTGCCTCGCGCAGGCGCTCAAGTTGCCGTACGCGAAGATCGAGCTCGCGGTGCTCGCCGCCGACGAGCGCCGTGTCGCGTTTCCGCTGCGTAATGAGGGGAAGACGATCGGCACGCTCCTGGTGCCCGCCGGACTGCCCGGTCCCACGAGGTGGCGTCTGCGCGACCAGGTGGTCCCCTCGCTGGAGGCCCTGGTGAGCGCGGCATGCGATCGCAGGGCGATGGCGGAGGCCGCGGAGGCCAGCCGCGATGACTTCCGCCGGATCGCGGAGGAGCAGGCCGGGCTGAGACGGGTCGCCACCTGCGTCGCCCGCGGAGTCGCGCAACCCGAGGTGTTCAAGGCGGTCGCCGGCGAGATGGGTCACATCCTGCAGGCGAGATACATCGGCATGACGCGCTTCGAACCTGACGGCATGATGACCATCGTCGGCAACTGGGCCGATCAACGCTTCTCCGACCGGCTGCTACCCCTCGGCTCACAATGGCTGATCCAGAAGGGCAGCGTTTCGGAGCGGGTGTGGCGGACCGGAAGACCAGAGCGGCTCGACAGGTACGAAGGGGACGGTGAGATCGCCACCTGGGCACGGGAGAAGGGGCTCAGATCCTCGGTCGGCTGCCCCATCGTGGTCGAGGGTCGCCTGTGGGGTGCCATGGTCGCCTTCTCGGTGGGAAGGGAGCCGCTGCCCGCGGGCACGGAAGAGCGCATGCTGCATTTCACCGAGCTCGTGGCGACCGCGATCGGGAACGCCGAGAGCCGTACGGAACTCACCGCCTCCCGCGCCCGCCTGGTCGCCTCGGCGGACCAGACCCGGCGCCGTATCGAGCGCGACCTGCACGACGGGGTGCAACAGCGCCTCATCGCACTCGGGCTCGAGCTGCGCGCGGCCGAAGCCACCATGCCCGCCGAACAACGGGAGCTCAGGACACGCCTGTCCCACACGGCGAGAGGTCTGGCCGGGGTCGTCGAGGACCTGAGGGAGATCTCCCGCGGCCTCCACCCCGCGGTCCTCTCCAAGGGCGGCCTCGGGCCGGCCCTCAAAATGCTCGCGCGCCGCTCCAGCATTCCGGTCGAGCTCAACATACGCGCCGACCGGCGTCCGGCCGAGCCCATCGAGGCGGCCGTCTACTACATCGCGTCGGAGGCGCTGACGAACGTGGCCAAGCACGCCCACGCGTCCCTCGTGCACATCGACCTCACCGTCGAGGACACGATCGTCCGGCTGTCGATCACTGACGACGGAGCCGGAGGGGCCAACCCGAGCCACGGCTCAGGACTCATCGGACTCATCGACCGTGTCGACGTGCTCGGCGGCAACATCGAGATCACGAGTCCGGTCGGGAACGGCACATCGCTCCACGTGACGATTCCCGTACATGAGCTGTCGGACGTGGCCTGACGTCCCGGCGGCCGCCGCGAGCGCAGAGGGTACGCTCGTCCCATGGACCAGCAGCACCTTGCCAACCTCGCGCACCTGCGCCGGGCGCGGGATCTGGTCGACCGGGAGTACGCGCGTCCGCTCGACGTGCCGGCGATGGCCCGCCACGCGCTGATGTCGCCGGGGCACTTCTCCCGGGCGTTCCGGGCGGCCTACGGCGAGACGCCGTACAGCTACCTCATGACCCGGCGGGTCGAGCGGGCGATGGCGCTGCTGCGCGCGGGCATGAGCGTGACCGACGCGTGCATGGCGGTCGGCTGTACCTCCCTCGGCTCGTTCAGCTCGCGATTCACCGAGCTCGTGGGGATGACGCCGAGCGCGTACCGGGCCCGGGAACACTGCGCCGTGCAGGCGATGCCCTCGTGTGTGGCCAAGGCGCGCACCCGGCCGACCCGGGGCCAACCGGTCAGGATCGGAGAAGCGGTCCGCGCAGCCGCCGTCTAGCGTTGAACACATGACCATTTCACTTCAGTACTGCCATATCACCGTCAACGACCTGGACGAGTCGCTCGCCTTCTACCGCGACGGGCTCGGCCTCGAGGTCCGCAACGACGTCGCCTCGGACGGGTTCCGCTGGGTCACCCTCGGCAGCGAGTCCCAGCCGGACCTCGAGATCGTTCTCTCCGAACCGCACGCCGGCCGGTCCCAAGCCGACGGGGACGCCCTCCAGGAACTGCTCATCAAGGGTGTCCTGCCGATGGTCGTGTTCCGCACCGACGATCTCGACGCGACCTTCGAGAGGGTGCGGGCCTCCGGCGCCGAGGTGCTGCAGGAGCCCATCGACCAGCCCTGGGGCCCGCGCGACTGCGCGTTCCGGGACCCCTCGGGCAACACGGTGCGCATCTCGCAGGCGCCCAAGGCATGACCATCGGGAGCACTGCGCTCCCGCGCGTCGCCGGCACCGGGCAGGACGACCCCGGTGCCGGCGGCGCGCGCGGCGTCTTTGTCGCCGCCTGACAAACGCACCGGCGCCCGCCCGCGGCTAGTCTGGACGTACCCCCGAGTCCACGAGCCGCCGCGCGACCAAGATCACCCCTGCTGCATGGCACACCACCCGACGGCGGTTTGTGGGAGCCCAACAACTCTGGCCGCGAAACACGCTTAGCTCCCGCCATTCCGGGATGCGGGGGCAGCCGAGAGTATGTACCCCGGTAGCGGCGGGGACGGCCGCCGTGTTCACCGTCTTCGAAAGGCCCGCTCAGTGTTCAGTCGTGTCGCCATCGTCAACCGGGGTGAAGCCGCCATGCGGCTCATCCACGCTGTCCGGGACCTCGCGGCGGAGACGGGGACACGGATCGAGACCGTCGCCCTGTACACCGACTCCGACCGGACGGCCACGTTCGTCCGCGAGGCGGACATCGCCTACGACCTGGGGCTCGCCGCCGACCGGCCCTATCTGGACCACGCGGTCCTGAAGAAGGCCCTGGTCGAGACCGGTGCGGACGCGGCCTGGGTCGGTTGGGGCTTCGTGGCGGAGGACCCGGCGTTCGCCGACCTGTGCGCCGGGATCGGCGTGACGTTCGTCGGCCCGAGCGCCGAGGCGATGCGCAAGCTGGGCGACAAGATCGGCTCCAAGCTGATCGCCGAAGAGGTCGGTGTGCCCGTCGCGCCGTGGAGCCGCGGTCCGGTGGAGACGCTGGAGGACGCGAAGGCCGCGGCGGACCGGATCGGCTACCCGTTGATGCTGAAGGCGACCGCCGGTGGCGGCGGTCGTGGTATCCGGAAGGTCTCCGACGCCGACGAGCTGACCCAGGCCTACGAGCTGACCCGCCAGGAAGCCGCGCGCGCGTTCGGCAGTGGCGTGGTGTTCCTGGAGCGCCTGGTGACGGGCGCCCGGCACGTCGAGGTACAGGTCATCGCGGACGGGCATGGCACCGCGTGGGCGCTGGGCGTCCGCGACTGCTCCGTGCAGCGCCGCAACCAGAAGATCATCGAGGAGTCCGCCTCGCCGGTCCTGAACGCCGAGCAGGTCGCCGAGCTGAAGGCGTCGGCCGAGCGGCTCGTGCTCGCGGTCGGCTACCAGGGCGCGGGCACCATCGAGTTCCTCTACCACCCCGGCGAGCGGCTGTTCGCGTTCCTCGAGGTCAACACGCGCCTGCAGGTCGAGCACCCGATCACCGAGATCACCACCGGCGTCGACCTGGTGAAGACCCAGCTGCACGTCGCGGCGGGCGGCAAGCTCGAGGGCGACGCGCCCGCGGAGTGGGGTCACGCCGTTGAGGCGCGCCTCAACGCCGAGGACCCCGACCGCGACTTCGCGCCCTCACCCGGCCGGATCGCGCGGCTTGCGCTGCCCAGCGGCCCCGGCATCCGGGTGGACACCGGGTTCAGCGAGGGCGACACGATCCCCGCCGACTTCGACTCGATGATCGCAAAGATCATCGCGCACGGCCGTGACCGTGCGGAGGCGCTGGCCCGCCTGCGCCGCGCGATGACGGAGACGACCGTCATCATCGAGGGCGGCGTGACGAACAAGGGCTTCGTCCGCATGCTGCTCGACGAGCCCGCGGTGATCGACGGGTCCGCCGACACCGGCTGGATCGACCGGGTGCGCGCCCAGGGCGCCCTCGTGTCGCACCAGCACTCCGCGATCGCGCTGATCGCCGCCGCCATCGAGGCCTACGAGGACGAGGAGGCCGTGACGCGGCAGCGTTTCCTGTCCACGGCGCACGGCGGCCGTCCGCAGTCGCAGCACGAGAGCGGCCGCGCGCTGGAGCTCAAGCTCCGCGACGTCGGCTACCGCGTCCAGGTCGCCCGCACCGGCGGCCACCGGTTCCGCATCGGCATCTCGGCGGGCGGCCCCGAGCACGCGGCGGACGTCGACGTCGAGCGCTTCGACGAGCACAGCGGCCAGATCATCGTGAACGGCGCCCGCTTCAAGGTCGTCGCGAGCACGCACGGTCCGATCCACCTGGTCGAGGTCGACGGCGTCACGCACCGGATCAGCCGCGACGAGGGCGGCATCGTGCGTTCCCCCGTGCCCGCGCTCGTGGTGGCCACGCCGCTGCAGGCGGGCGACGAGGTCGAGGCCGGTGCGCCGCTGCTCGTGGTCGAGAGCATGAAGATGGAGACCGTGCTGCGCGCGCCGTTCCGCGGCCGCGTGCGGGAGCTCGCGGTGTCGGTCGGCAGCCAGGTCGAGGCCGGCGCCCGGCTGCTCCGCCTGGAGGCGCTGGGTGACGGCGACGAGGCGGCGGGTCCCGCTGCCGCCTCGAAGGAGGTCGACCTGGACCTACCGTCCGAGCAGGTGGACCTGCCCGCGGCCGAGCGGGCCGCGCGTGGCCTGCAGGACCTGCGCAGCCTCCTGCTCGGCTTCGACATCGACTCACAGGACGAGAAGCGCCTGCTCGCCAACTACCTGGCCGCGCGCGCCGAGCTCGTCGCGGAGGGCAAGCACGAGCCGGCAGGTGAGGTCGAGCTGCTCCGCATGTTCGCCGACCTGAGCGAGCTGAGCCGCAACCGGCCCGCCGGCGAGGAGTCGAAGTCCAACTCCGCGGTGCACAGCCCCCGCGAGTTCTTCCACACGTACCTGCAGTACCTCGACCCGGACCGCTCCGGGCTGTCGGAGAACTTCCAGCAGCGACTCACGCACGTACTGTCCCGCTACGGCGTCGAAGGGCTGGAACGCACGCCGGAGCTGGAGAACGCGGTCTTCCGGATCTTCCTGGCCCAGCAGCGCGCGTCCGCCGACGTCGTCGTGGTGACGACCCTGCTGCGCCTGTGGGTGAGCGAGGCCCCGCCCGCCGAGGCGGACCGCGTCACCATCGGCCTGGCGCTGGAGCACCTGGTCGCCGCCACCCAGGTCCGGTTCCCGGCCGTCGCGGACCTGGCGCGCGGCGTCGTGTTCGTCTGGTTCGCCCAGCCGCTGCTGCGCCGCACCCGCGCCAAGGTCTACACGGCCGTGCGCAAGCACCTGCGCCACCTCGACCAGCACCCGGACTCGCCCGACCGCGCCGAGCGGATCTCCGCCATGGTCGCCAGCGCCGAGCCGCTGGTCCGGCTGGTCGGCCAGCGGATCGGCCGCGAAGGCACGGACCCCGTACCGCTGCTGGAGGTGCTGACCCGCCGCTACTACGGCAACCGCGCGCTCAGCAACTTCCGGGTGAGCAAGGTGGCGGGCTGCACGTTCGTCGTCGCCGACCACCACACCGCGACCGGCGACGGCCGCGTCGTGACCACCGCCGTCGACTTCCCGGCGCTGGCCGAGGCGGTCAAGCCGGTCGATGAGTTCGCCGGTGACGGCGAGCTGGTGGCGGACGTCTACCTCACCTGGTCGGACGGTCCGAGCGATCCCGACGAGATGGCCACGCGCCTGCGCGAGGTCCTGGCCGCGCAGCAGCCGTCGAACCGGGTCCGCCGCATCACCACGACCGTCGCGGGCAACAGCGGCGCCGTGATGCACCACCACTTCACCTTCCGACCGTCCGCGGACGGTTTCGTGGAGGAGCGGCTGCTGCGCGGTCTGCACCCGCGCATCGCCGAGCGCATGCAGCTGGAGCGGTTGCGCGACTTCGACCTCACCCGGCTGCCCTCGCCCGACGAGGAGGTCTACCTCTTCCGGGCCGTGGCACGGCAGAACGCCTCCGACGAACGCCTCGTCGCCCTGGGTCAGGTCCGCGACCTGACGCCGTTGCGCGACGACGAGGGCAGGCTCGTCGCGCTGCCCGCGGCCGAGGACGTCCTGGCCACGTGTCTCGACGCGATCCGCCGGGCCAAGAAGCCCGGCGCGAAGACGTCCGCCACGAACCGGATCGTCATCTACGTGTGGCCGCCGATCGACCTCTCGCCGGACGAGCTGAACACCGTGGCGAAGCGCGGTCTGCCGACGACGGCGGGCGCGGGCCTGGAGGAGGTGCTGTTCCTCGGTAGGCGCCGCGACGGCGCCACCGGCGAGCTCGTCGACATCGCCGTCCGGATCGGCTACGACGTGGGCTCCGGCGTGCGGCTGTCCGTCGAGCCGCCGCCCACCGAGCCCATCGAGCCGCTGGACGACTACCGCCAGGAGGTGCTGCGCGCCAACAGCCGCGGCACCCACTACCCGTACGAGCTGACCGGCATGCTCGCCGGGCCGTTCGGCTCGTTCACCGAGTACGACCTGGACGAGCACTCGACGCTGGTGCCGGTGAACCGGCCCAAGGGACGCAACACCGCCGCGCTCGTCGCGGGTGTCGTCAGCACGCCCACGCCGCGCCACCCGGAGGGCATGACCCGCGTCGTGCTGCTGGGCGACCCGACGAAGGCGCTCGGCGCGCTGTCCGAGCCCGAGTGCGCGCGGGTGATCGCCGCGCTCGACCTGGCCGAGCGGATGCGGGTGCCGCTGGAGTGGTTCGCGCTCTCCGCGGGCGCCCGGATCTCGATGTCGTCCGGCACCGAGAACATGGACTGGGTGGCGGCCGCGCTGAAGCGGATCGTGAACTTCACCCAGGACGGCGGCGAGATCAACATCGTGGTCGCGGGCATCAACGTCGGCGCCCAGCCGTACTGGAACGCCGAGGCCACGATGCTCATGCACACCAAGGGCATCCTGGTGATGACGCCGGACTCCGCGATGGTGCTGACGGGCAAGCAGTCGCTCGACTTCTCCGGCGGTGTGTCCGCCGAGGACAACCACGGCATCGGCGGGTACGACCGGATCATGGGTCCGAACGGCCAGGCGCAGTACTGGGCGCGCGACATCCGCGGTGCGCGGGAGATCCTGATGTCGCACTACGACCACAGCTACGTCGCGCCGGGGGAGGACGGGCCGCGCAAGACGGTCACCAGCGACCCGGTGGACCGCGACGTGTCGACGTTCCCGCACACCGCACCGGACAGCGACTTCACGACGGTGGGCCAGATCTTCTCCGTCGAGTACAACCCGGACCGCAAGAAGCCGTTCGACATCCGTACCGTCATGCGGGCCCTGTCCGATCAGGACCACCCGGTGCTGGAGCGGTGGGCGGGCATGGCCGACGCGGACACCGCCGCGGTCCAGGACGTCCACCTCGGCGGCCGGCCGGTGTGCCTGCTGGGCATCGAGTCCCGGCCCGTGCCGCGTCGCGGATTCCCTCCCACCGACGGTCCGGACACCTACACCGCGGGCACCCTGTTCCCCCGCTCGTCCAAGAAGGCCGCCCGGGCCATCAACGCCGCCAGCGGGAACCGCCCGCTGGTCGTGCTGGCCAACCTGTCCGGCTTCGACGGGTCGCCCGAATCGATGCGCAAGCTGCAACTGGAGTACGGCGCGGAGATCGGCCGCGCGGTAGTGAACTTCAAGGGCCCCATCGTGTTCTGCGTGATCTCGCGGTACCACGGCGGCGCGTTCGTGGTGTTCTCCAAGGCGCTCAACCCGAACATGACCGTGCTCGCGGTCGAGGGCTCGTTCGCCTCGGTGCTCGGTGGTGCCCCGGCCGCCGCGGTGGTCTTCGCACGCGACGTCGACAAGCGGACCGGCAACGACCCCCGCGTGCTCGCGCTCGCCGCCCGGGTGGCGGAGGCGCCGGCTGCCAGGCGGTCCGCGTTGGCCGCCGAGCTCGCCGAGCTGCGGTCGTCCGTACGGGCCGAGAAGCTCACCGAGGTGGCCACCGAGTTCGACCGCGTGCACAGCATCCAGCGGGCGGTCGACGTCGGCTCGGTGGACGCGATCATCAGCTGCGCCGAGCTGCGCCCGCAGATCATCGAGGCGGTCGAGAAGGGCCTCGCCCGGCAGGTCTGACGAGTCGCATGAGCCGGCGGGTGGCTAACGGTTGCGATGCTGTCTCCACATCCGCCCGGACGCAGATGCCGGGTACACCGTAGAAAGCAGGCATGGCCGACTCTCCTCTGCTCCCGTCCTCGTCCTGCCAGGAACCGTCCCTCCGGCCCTCCGCGGAGGCCGGCGAACCCTGCGGAGCGGCCGTCACCGCCGATGGCCGTTGCCTGGCGCACCTGGATCCGAACGCTCTGGACGCCCATCTCGCCGAGCTCACGCCAGGTGCTCCCGTCCATGCCCGTGGTGTCGTCTTCTCCGCAGGGCTGCTCCAACGCCTGACGGCCGTCCTTCGCCTGCCGGACGGCACCGGCTCCATCGGCGACGCCGACTTCAACGGCGCGACTTTCGCGGAGCTCGCCTCCTTCACTGGAGTGACCTTTACGGGGCGTGCCGACTTCGCCGGCGCGACTTTCGCAGGGGTCGCCTTTTTCGCCGGCGCGACCTTCACCAGGGGCGTCTTCTGCCGCAAGGCGACTTTCGCCGATGGCGCCCACTTCGCCGGTGCCCACTTCACCGAGGTCGCCAATTTCGGTGACGTGACCTTCACCAAGGTCGCGAACTTCGGTGACGTGACCTTCACCGGGGTCGCGAACTTCGCCGGCGCGTCCTTCGCGGAGATCTCCTACTTCGTCGGTGCGGCCTTCACCGACGCCCTCCTCTTCCGCGACGCCACCTTCTCCGGAGATTCCAACTTCAGCGGCGCGACGTTCGCCACCGACGCCTACTTCCATCAGCTGACGTTCCAGGCCGCCAGTTTCAGCGGTGCGACGTTCTCCAGGGACGCCGACTTCAGCGATACGACGTTCGCCGGGACCGCCGACTTCAGCGGTGCGGCCTTCACAGGTACCGGCGATTTCGGGGGAGTGGCGTTTGGAGGTACGGCGCACCTGCGAGGTCCAGCGGCCCGGCTGAACCTCGAGCGGGCCGAGGTGTCGGGAGAACTGGTGGTGGAGGGGCCGATCGCCGAGCTCTCGGTGGTGGGAATGCGGTCGTCCGGCCGGGTGGCGTTGCGGTTGCGCGGTACCGAGGTGGACGTCGAGGACGCGGTGTTCACCGGGCCGTTCACGATGCACGGTCTGCAGCATCCGGAGGAAGGGGTCGACGAGGCCCACCTGCCGGTGACCGGCTCTGGCGGGGTCCGTCCGGTGGCGGTGGTCTCGTTGCGGGGGATGGACGCCGAGAGGCTGGTGCTCACCGATGTCGACCTCAGCCGGTGCCGCTTCACCGGTATCCATCGTCTCGACCAGATCAAGTTCGACGGCCGGTGCGTCTTCGCCACCGATCCCTCCGGAGCGCGGCAGGTGCTGGTGGAGGAACACCACTGGCGGCACGACCAGCAGTCCAGGAGGGCCGAACGGTGGACGGCCGCACCAGACGGGGTGGAGGTGGTGGGACCGGATCGGCTGCAGGTGCTGTATCGCCAACTTCGTAAGGCATTCGAGGAGGGGAAGAACGAGCCGGGAGCGGCGGATTTCTACTACGGCGAGATGGAGATGCGACGCGCGGTCATGCGGGACAACCTCCGCCGGGAGGGATTGCTGGCGATCGTGCAGAGAGGCCGCCGCCCGGACCGGTGGATCCTGAACGCCTACTGGGCGACGTCGGGGTACGCGCTGCGGGCCCGCCGTGCGCTGATCTGCCTTGCCGGAGTGGTCGCGGCGACGATCGTGACGTTGACGCTCTGGGGATTCCCGGCCACCGGCAAGGACCTGAAGGCCGACGGGACCCTGTCCGCCACCGGCACCGGCACCGTTCAGCCGATCAGGGTGACCGTGCATCAGTCCGAACCCACGGAGCAGCTTTCCGACCGGATCGAGAAGGCCACCGAGATCACCCTGAACGCCGTCATCTTTCGCGCCCCGGACACCGAGCTCACCACCACCGGCCGGTACGTCGACATCACCGCCCGGATCCTCGGCCCGCTGTTCCTCGGCTTCTCTGTGCTCGCCGTCCGCAACCGTGTCAAACGCTGAAGCCGGGGTGCCCCCCGGCTGCCCACAGAGGAGCCGGTGGGGGAACCGTGGCATGTTCTTGGTGTGCGCGTAGTCAGGGTCTGACTCTTCACTGGATACGATCAAATTTCGTAAGTTGTGTTCGGATCAGGCGCCGACCAGGCGCTGGGGCAGTGCCATCTCGGCGCATCGAGAGCGTCGGCCGCCCCCAACACCAGCAAGGGACATCCAATGTCTACTTTCTGGGAACTCAAACACCGGCTCGGCGAGGCGATCAACGCTCACGATCTGCAGGGAGTGCTCGACTGCTACAGTCCAGACGCGGTCTACGTCACGCCATCGGGTGTGGCAGAAGGACATGAGCAGATCGCCTGGTACTACGAACAGATATTCAAGGGCTTCCCGGATCTCCGGCTGACGCCGTGGTTCGAGCTCGGCGACTGCGACAACCCGGCGGTCACAGAATGGACGATGACCGGGACGCATGACGGCCCCTTCCTGCTACCGGACGGGCGTGAGCTGGAAGGAACGGGCCGTCCCATCACTCTTCGGTCTACCTGCTCTACTTTCGTCGAGAACGGTAAGATCAAACGCATCGCGAATACTTCGACCAGTTGGAGCTGTACAGCCAGCTGGGCTTCGGCCTGAAAGAGCTCAATTCCGCCGCTGCGTCACCCGAGAGGGAAACGCGAGCATGCGCAGTTCCTGCCTCTCCTGCTCCTGCGCGGAGAGACGCTCATTCGTTGGGAGACAGGCCAACGGGGATCCGGAAACTGCTGTCATGGCCTGGACGTTCGACTGGGGCACGGCCTTAGACGGTGGTGGTCTGAGCTGAGTTCAAGCCGTGTCCGGCGGCCTCGAAGCGGTTACAGGGCGTACGTCTCGTGGCATGGTACGTGGTCGCCGCTTCCAGCTTCGTCCGCAACCCACTGATGAACGCACTGTTGTTGGTGTAGCGGTAGTACTGGATCGCGATCTGCCGTGCCGCTACGCCGGGCCGCCTCCAGCGGCGGTCTCGTGGAGACGGACGGTCCTCTCCTCCGGCGACAGACCGGTGTGTTCTCCGGCGAAGGCGAGGATGTCCGCGGCCAGGGCGCGTTCTTTGCTCGCGGGGAAGGCGGAGTGGGCGGTGTCGGGTTCTCGGCGCATGAGGATCGGCCGGTCACCGCCGGTGGCGTGCTGGAGGGCCGCGCACATCTTGGTGACGTGGGCCTCTCCGGTCTGCAGATCGGTCACCGCCCCGGTGAGGAGGAAGGCGGGATAGCGCGCTCCGGGCGTGACGTTGTGGTACGGGGAGTAGGTGAGCAACCATGGCAGTTGCTCGGCTTGGGAGGCGCTACCGAATTCGTCCGTCCATGTGCATCCCAGGCCGAAGTGTTCGTAGCGCACCATGTCACAGAGCGGGCCTTCGGCGATGACCGCGGCGTACAGGTCCGGTCGCTGTACGGCGGCGGCGGTGACCAGTAGTCCGCCGGCGGATTGGCCGTAGATCGTCAGTTGGTCGCGGGTGGTCCGGCCGGTGTTGATGAGCCAGGTCGCGGCGTCGTTGAAGTCGCTGACCGTGCGGTGCTTGTGCGGACCGCGGCCGGCGTCGTGCCAGTGCTGGCCCTCTTCGCCGCCTCCGCGTACACAGGCGACCGCGTAGGTGCCGCCGGCGGCCACCCATGCGGCCGCCAGGGGGAAGAACCATGGGCGCATCGGCATGCCGAAGCTGCCGTAGCCGTAAAGGAGGGTGGGGCGGGGGCCCCGATGTTCTTCGGCCGGGGTGAACAGGAACAGTGTGATCTCGGTGCCGTCGCCGGCGTGACAGCGAACGCTGCGGCTGCGGATCTCTGGCGTGTCTCCGGCCATTGTCGCGCCGGTCTCGTGTTCCGTCTCCCCGCTGATGGCGTCGTAGCGATAGATGGTGGGGGGCGTGGTCGCGTCGCAGTAACTGAACCATGCGCGATGTCCGGATGGGACGTCCGCGCGCAGCGATGACACGACGCCCGCGCCGGGAAGGGGCAGACCGGTGAGCAGCCGGCCACTGGCCAGGTCGTGCAGTGCCAGGGCGGAGGCGCCGTGGCGGGTGCGTGCCACCAGCAGCAGGGGCCGCGGAAGTGCCGGGTCGTCCAGGACCAGGCACTCGTCCAGAGGGGCCTGGGGATCTTCGGCCACCAGCGTGCGCCAGGCGGCCGGGTCGGTGTCGTGCCGGTGCGCCGTACAGATGCGGCCGCACGGGGCCTGGTGGTCGGTGACCAGCAGCAGATCGCCGCCGGCCAGGAAGCGGGGGAGAACCCGGGCGCGTACGGTGCGTCCGTCCACGAGCCTGACGAAATGCGGGGCCGCCGGATCGATCAGCTCGGCCACGTGCACGTCGTTGTGCGAGGCGGGCCCGGCCATCGCGGTGATCGCCAGATGACGGCCGTCGGCGCTGACCGTGAGCCCGTAATAGTGGTCCGGCGCGTCGGCGCCGCCGAACACCGTCGCATCGGTCTGCCAGGGCGAACCGATCCGATGCAACCTCACCCGCCGCTGCAGACGCATGTCGCCGGGGGCCAGTTCCTCATCGGGAACACGGCTGACGTAGTAGAACGCCTCCCCTCCCGGCAGCCAGGCGAGCGAGGTGTTACGCGCTCGTGGCAACGGCCCGTCCACCGTCTCGCCGGTACGCACGTCCAGCACCATGATGTCGCTGCCGGGCCGCTCGGCGACCTCCAGCTGGACGGCCACACGTTCGCCCTCGCGCGATGGCCACCAGGCGAACAGCCCGGTATGGCCGGACGGATCGATCTCTACCGGATCGACCAGCACCCGCCTGTTGCCCTCGGCGTCCACGACGAGCAGGCGCCGTTGCTCGTCCCCGCGGAGCTGCTCGGCGAGGAACATGACCGGACCACGCACCAGCGGAGGCTCCGACACCCCGAAGGACGACACCTGATCCAGCAAGGACGCCCACGATCGCTTCGCACGCCATCCGGCGCGACAGGCGCGGAAGAGACGATCCTGGGCCGCCGCCCAGTCGCGCACGTGCGCATCATCGCCGTCTTCCAGCCACCGATAGGGATCGGATACCAGGAATCCGAACAGATCCTCCACCACATCGCTGCGCCAAGCGGCAGGGTAGGACAATCGCACCATGAACGCCCCCCAAAATGCATCGCCCCGCCTGCGCACAGGTCGAGGTACTGCGGCCTGTGCGCACCGCAGTACCTCGGCTCATTCAGCTACGACTCGCCGCGAAGAATGTCCGCCTGCCAGCCGCGCACGCCCCCACATCGGGCAGCAGGAGTGGTTTCACGATACGGTAGGTGTCCATTCATGTCAGCCTCCCGGATCTGTCGATTCGCCCGGAATGGGCGATTACGGCAACAACTCTACCCGTGCCTGCGATCGGATAAACACGGGTGTCGCTCGCGACGGTGAGCGTTAATCCCCGTGAATCCTCGGCGCGTGCGGACCGGAGAGCCGGCCGGCCGTATTGGTTATTCCGCGGCTAAAATTACGTGCAAGAGAAGAAGGCGTACCGGTATGCCATGTGAGGATCGATCTCGCGCAAAAGTAATTCCAAGCCTTTTCGCCGGGCGCGAGATCGTGGACCGGCACGCGCCTGACCCCTAAGACCAGAAAACCCGGCTCGGACACGTGGTCTGAACCGGGTGATGTGGTGGGCGATACTGGGATTGAACCAGTGACCTCTTCCGTGTCAGGGAAGCGCTCTCCCGCTGAGCTAATCGCCCGGGAACCTGCTCGAGGTGGAGACGGGATTTGAACCCGTGTACACGGCTTTGCAGGCCGTTGCCTCGCCTCTCGGCCACTCCACCGTGAGGCCGACCTGGGTGGCCCCTCAGAGCGGAAGACGGGATTCGAACCCGCGACCCTCACCTTGGCAAGGTGATGCTCTACCACTGAGCCACTTCCGCGTGCCGGCCCTGGGCTGCCGCCCCGGTCCAACGACGTAAACTCTAGCGGACTCGGCGACCTCTCCGTGCACACACCACGGGGTTAACCGGGATCCGCGCCGCTCCGTTCGGGCGGCGGCGGGCGCCAGGCGGCCGGGACGGGCATCTCCGCCCAGAACTCGATGAGCTCGTCCTCGGTGAGCTCCTCCGGGTGCGCGGCGCGCAGGGTTCGGCCGGTCCGCACGGCCCAGGTCGAGAACAGGGTAAGTGCGAGCAGGTCGTCGTCGGCGGTGCGGAATTCGGGCACGGTCGGCTCGTTTCGCGGAACGGGGTGGCGGGCCCCCGGGGCACGCCCCCGTGTTGGGCGTACCGGGGCCCGGCCGTGGGTCGGATCCCCTCCTCCCCGGTGCTGCTGATGACGCCTAGCGCCCCGGGGGCCGATCACAGCCAACCTCGTTTCGGGACACCAGGCCATCCCCGAAGTCCGGGTGTGCGTAGAGTGTCCAGTTGGTCACACATCGCCATCCGGTGCTCCCGAGGGCTCCCCGGGCAAGCGGCACGGATCTAGAATCCGCGGGTACGAAGTGTGATGCGCACTCGAACGAGAGATGACCATGGCGCTCGATCAGGCACCGTCGTCCAAAGCGCACGTCACCACACCGTCCGGCAGCGTGGTGGTGATCGCCGAGGGAGATCGGCTCGTGTTCGGCCGGGGACCGGCCGCGGACCTGACGATCCCGGAGGGGCGCGGGCTGTCCCGCAGGGCCGGAGTGATCAACGCGGTGCGCGGCGGGGCCTGGGTGGCCAACCTGAGCCGTACCCACGCCCTCTACAGCGAGAGCGACGGATACCGGGTGCGGCTGCCCCGGCTGGAGGAGGCCGAGGACGAGCCGCGCGGTGGCTGGTTCCTGCGGGCCGGCACGGTGCTGGTGGGCTCGCGGGCGATGCTGGACGAGGGCCGGCCGTTGCTGGTGATGGTCGCCGAGGCGATGGACGCCCCGTGGGGGTCCGCCGGGACGCGGCCGGACGACGAGCAGACCCTGCTCCCGCTGTCGCTGGACCCGGGGACGAAGGTGTTCCTGGTGGCCCTGCTCTGGTGCCGGCCCTGGCTGATCGACCCGTCTCGCACGACGCCGCTGCCCCGTACCCCCGAGATCGCCCGGGCCGCGCTGGCGGTGACCGACGCCCACTACGAGCTCGAGCGCTTCGACGCCGACCAGATGTTCCGGGACCGGCTCTCGGCCCGCGTGGGCGAGCATCTGCGGGTTCTCCGCCGCAAGATCCTCGAACGCGGCCTGGTGCGCGCGGGGACCCGGCTCTCCGACGAGGTGGTGGTGGGCGTGCTGATCGAGAACGCCATCATCGGCCCGGCGGACCTGGTACGCCTCGACGATCCCGGCTGGCGGTCCCGGCAGGAGCAGCTGTGGTGGAGCCCGCCGAGCGAGTAGGCCGCCGCTAGGGATGGACGACGAAGGCGACCTCGACCCGGGCGCCGCCTCCGTACGGGGTCACCACGGCGTGGTGCGTCCCCGGGGGGACCCGACCGGGGAAGAACTCGTGACCCTGGTTGACGGCGTAGTTGAAGGTGCCCGCCTGGTCGACGGTGGGCGTGTCCGGTGACGTGCGGCTCCCGGTGAGCCGCACCGTGATCCGCTGGCCCGGCGTCCACCCGGTGCCGTGCAGCACGAACACGGTGTCGCCGTCGCCGTACGGCTGGTTGACCTCGATCCGGGGATTGCCGGTGGGCCGGTCGGAGGCACCGGACGCCGGGCCCCGGGGCGGCCCCTGCGGCGGACCCAGGGGCGGCGCCATCGGCGGGGGGCGCTGAGAGGAGGGCGAGTTCTTGGGCGGGTCCTTGGGCGGGTCCTTCAGCGAGGGGGCCACGACGCCGCACACGACCAGCAGACCGGCGACCGCGGCGATCGACCCCACCACCGACAGCGTCCGCCCGGACCGGCGCAACCTGGCCATCGAGGAGCGGGACAGCCGCTCTGCCCGGCCCCGGAGTCCCGGCGCGGACGCGGCCGGGGCCGGCGCCGGCGGTTCCAGGTCGTGGCCGGTCGTGGGGGTCAGCGAGTCGAGCGTACGGTCCTCGGTCCCGGGCTCGGACGGCCGCGGGCCGCGGCGCCATTCCTCGATCAGGGCCAGTGCGGGTGCCGGGAGCAGGGTGTGGGCCAGCTCGTGGCCCAGATCGTCGTGGGTCACCGGGGCCAGCTCGGCGAGCAGCTCGGCTGGGGCGGGCCGTTCGGCCGGATCCCGCCGCAGGCAGGCGGTCACGATGGCGTGCAGCTCGTCGGGCAGGCCGGTGAGGTCGGGCGGCTCGGTGGCCAGCCGGACCAGGATGTCGGTCACCGTCCGGCCGCGGTACGGGGAGTGCCCGGTCGCGGCGAACGCGAGGGTGGAGCCCAGCGAGAACACGTCGCTCGCCGGTCCCACCTGCCGGGTGTCGCGGGCCTGCTCCGGGGCCATGAACGCGGGCGTCCCGACCGCCTGGCGGGTGGCGGTGAGCGTCGCCCGCTCCATCGCCCGCGCCACGCCGAAGTCGATGACCCGGGGCCCGTCCAGCGAGACCAGCACGTTGGACGGCTTCAGGTCGCGGTGCACCAGGTTGGCCTCGTGGATCGACTCCAGGGCCTCGGCGCAGCCCGCGGCCAGCCATCGGACGGCGGGCACCGGGAGCGGGCCGCACTCCCGCACCAGCCGCTCCAGCGACGGCGCGGGCACGTAGGAGGTGGCGAGCCAGGGCACCTCCGCGTCGGCATCCGCCCCGACCACGGGCGCGGTGAAGGCGCCGCTGACCCGCCGGGCGGCCCCGACCTCCTCGGCGAAGCGGACCCGGAAGTCGGGCTCCTCGGCGTACTCGGCCCTGATCGTCTTGACCGCGACCAGCCGCCCGGCGGCCGACCGCCCGAGGTAGACCCGGCCCATCGCGCCGGCGCCCAGCCGGGCCAGCAGGGTGTACGACCCGATCCGCCGCGGGTCCCGTCTTGACAGGGACTCGAACGACACCTGACCTCCTTCGGTACTCGACCATCCTCCCTGTTGCCGGTGGCCCGCGAGGTAGATTGCGTGCGGAAAGTGCATTCCGGACTATCGGCCTGTAAGAGTCGTACAGCCGACCTGGGAAGTCCCCTTTTTTCGGACGGCGGACTCATCCGGCAGGTCGAAGGGGCGTTTGCGGGCAGCGGGGCTTAACGTGGCCGGGCCGGGGAAATGACGTTGCGTGGGATTGGGGAGCAGGGGCATGAGCGACATCACCGAGTCCGTCGAATGGAAGGCGCTGGCCGCCCATCACGCCGACGTCCGGAACATGCACCTGCGAGATCTGTTCGACTGGGATCCGATGCGGGCCGAGCGGATGTCGGTGCGGACGGGCGAGCTCTACCTGGACTATTCCAAGCACCGCGCCACCGCCGACACCTTCCGGCTGCTGATCGCGCTCGCCCGCAGGGCCGGACTGCAGGACCGCATCGCGGCGATGTTCGCGGGCGAGCACATCAACGTCAGCGAGGACCGCGCGGTGCTGCACACGGCGCTGCGGCTGCCGCGCGACGCCCGGCTGACGGTCGGCGGCCAGGACGTCGTCGCCGACGTGCACGAGGTGCTGGACCGCATGGGCGACTTCGCCGAGCGGGTGCGCTCGGGGGAGTGGAAGGGGCACACCGGTAAGCCGATCAAGGCCGTGGTGAACATCGGCATCGGCGGCTCGGACCTCGGCCCGGCGATGGCCTACACCGCGCTGTACGACTACGCGCTCGAGGGGCTCACCTGCCGCTTCGTCTCCAACGTCGACCCCGCCGACGTCACCACCGCCCTGGCCGGACTGGACCCCGACCAGACGCTCTTCATCGTCGCGTCCAAGACCTTCACCACCCTGGAGACCCTCACCAACGCCAAGGTCGCCCGGCAGTGGCTGCTGGACGGCCTGGGCGGCGAGGAGGCGGCGATCGCACGGCACTTCGTCGCGGTCTCCACCAACGCCGAGCGGGTCGCGGAGTTCGGCATCGACCCCGCCAACATGTTCGGCTTCTGGGACTGGGTGGGCGGCCGGTACTCCTTCGACGGCGCGATCGGCCTGTCGCTGATGGTGGCCATCGGCCGGGACCGGTTCGCCGAGATGCTCTCCGGCTTCCACGCGATGGACGAGCACTTCCGCACGGCGCCCTTCGACCAGAACATGCCGGTCCTGATGGGCCTGCTGGGCGTCTGGTACACCGACTTCTTCGGCGCGCAGTCCCATGCCGTCCTTCCGTACAGCCAGCGGCTGTCGCGTTTCCCCGCCTACCTGCAGCAGCTGATGATGGAGTCCAACGGCAAGTCCGTCCGGGCCGACGGTTCGCCCGTGGTGGCCGACACCGGGGAGATCTGGTGGGGCGAGCCCGGCACCAACGGCCAGCACGCCTTCCACCAGCTCCTGCACCAGGGCACCCGGCCGGTCCCGGCCGACTTCATCGGGTTCGCCGAGCCCTTCCGGGACGCCGACGGCATGCACGACCTGCTGGTGGCCAACCTGCTCGCGCAGACCGCGGTGCTCGCGTTCGGCCGTACGGCCCAGGAGCTCGAGGCGGAGGGCGTCCCGGAGAACCTCGTCCCGCACAAGATCATGCCGGGCAACCGTCCCTCCACGACGCTGCTGGCGCGCAAGCTCACCCCCGGGGTGCTGGGCCGGCTCGTCGCGCTCTACGAGCACATCGCGTTCGTCGAGGGCGTCATCTGGGGCATAGACTCCTTCGACCAGTGGGGCGTGGAGCTGGGCAAGAAG
The DNA here is from genome assembly GCF_050971785.1 of Actinomadura scrupuli. Classification (NCBI taxonomy): domain Bacteria; kingdom Bacillati; phylum Actinomycetota; class Actinomycetes; order Streptosporangiales; family Thermomonosporaceae; genus Actinomadura; species Actinomadura scrupuli. The sequence goes on from NZ_JBPCCU010000004.1 coordinate 486,819, forward strand.
ATGGCCAACGAGCTCACCCCGTCGCTGGTCGGCGAGCAACCGCCCGGCGGCGACACCGACGGCTCGACGCTGGCCCTCGTGCGCTGGTACCGCGGCCAGCGCGGCCGGGCCGTCTGACCCGCCCCCTCCCTCCGTGATCATGCAAGCGTCGGACGATCGATTGCATGATCACGGAGGGAGGCGGGGTCAGCCGGCGTCGAGGGCCCGGTCGAGGTTGACGGCGGCGCTGATCAGGGCCAGATGGGTGAAGGCCTGCGGGAAGTTGCCCAGCGCCTCGCCGGAGGAGCCGATCTCCTCTGCGTAGAGCCCGACGTGGTTGGCGTAGGTGAGCATCTTCTCGAAGACCATCCGGGCCTCCTTGACCCGGCCGGCCTGGGTGAGCGCGTCGACGTACCAGAACGAGCAGAGGTTGAAGGTGCCCTCCGCGCCGGTGAGCCCGTCGTGGCCGGTGATGGCGTACCGGTGGACGAGGCTGTCGGAGACCAGCTCCTCGCCGATCTTGTCCAGGGTCATGAGGAACCGCGGATCGGTGGGACCGGAGAACTTCACCAAGGGCATGCACAGCACCGACGCGTCGAGGTGCTTGCTGCCGGGATGCATGACGTACGCGCCGAGGTCGGGGTCCCAGCACTCCTGCTGGACGAAGCGGTAGGCCCGCCCGGCCAGCCGCTGCCACTTGTTGACCGGGGCGGGCAGCCCGCGGTCGCGGGCCAGCCGGCCGGCGCGTTCGAAGGCCACCCATGTCATGAGCGTCGAGTACGTGAAGCGCCGGCGCTGCCCGCGGACCTCCCAGACGCCCTCGTCCGGCTCCTCCCAGTGGTCGGCGAGCCAGTCGAGCCGCTTGGACAGCCCGGCCCACAGGTCGTAGGAGATCGGGACCTCGCGGTTGTAGAGGTAGACCGCGTCCATCAGCTCGCCGTAGACGTCGATCTGGCGCTGGCCGACGGCGTTGTTGCCGATGCGCACCGGCCGTGATCCGCGGTAGCCGTCGAGGTGCTCGAGGATCTGCTCGGGGATCTTGTCGCTGCCGTCGACCGCGTACATGATCATGATGTCACGTTCCAACGTCGCGGACTCGCAGCGCCGCTGGATCCATTCCATGAAGGCCGAGGCCTCCTCGAGGAAGCCCAGCGTCATCAGCGAGTACACGGTGAACGCCGAGTCCCGCAGCCAGCTGTAGCGGTAGTCCCAGTTGCGGACGCCTCCCACGTGCTCGGGCAGGGAGGTGGTGGGCGCGGCCACCAGCGCGCCGGTGGGGTGGTAGACCAGCAGCTTCAGGGCGAGCGCTGAGCGATGCACCATCTCGCGCCACCGCCCGCGGTACCGGGACTGGCCGACCCAGCGCTGCCAGAAGTCGGAGGTCTGCAGGAACAGCTGCTCGGCCTCACCCTGCACCAGCGGGTGCACCTGGCCGTTCCACTCCAGGATCAGGTCCACCGTCTCGCCCTCGTCGAGGGTGAAGGTCGCCTTGACCCCGTCGCCGTCGTCGGTCAGCGGCACGCTGGACCGCAGCACACAGCGCCCGGCGGCCGACTCGAAGACCGCCCCCATGCCGTCCACGACCTCCACGGTGTGCGGCACCCGGGCGTAGTCGAAGGCCGGATAGCAGTTCAGCTCGAACGTCGCCCGGCCCCGTACGGCCCGTGCCTGCCGGACCAGCAGGTCGCGGGGGAGGGCCACGCCGCTGGTCTCGGGGACCATGAAGTCGATGACCTCGCCGACCGCCTCGGCGGTCAGGAAACGCGTCATCAGGACGTTGGTGTCGGGCAGGTAGAGCTGCTTGGGGCGGCTCGTGGTCCGGCACGACAGCGAGAAGAATCCGCCCTTGCGCCCGTCCAGCAGCGACGCGAACAGAGAGGGGGCGTCGAAGCGGGCCGGGCAGTACCAGTCGATGGTCCCGTCCGTGCCCACGAGCGCGACGGTCCGGAGGTCGCCGACGATGGCGTGTTCTTCGATGGGCAGGTAGCGGCCGTAGGGGGCGGATCCGTGAGGGGGCACGACTCCGATGATCCGGGCCGGTGTTTCGCCGGTATTCCCCCGGTGTTACAAGGCGGATCCGTCTCTGGAACGGTCCGGCCGTAACCTCGGCGCGGGCCCGGCGGCAACGGGGCCCGGGCCGGGGCGGCTCACCCGAAGCCGGCCGGCGGGAGCGCGGCGGAGTGCCGCATGAGCAGGCCGGCGTGCACCTCGGCGCCGTCCTCGGCGGAGTACAGGTGCGGGACGTCGGCGACCCAGCTGACGTGGTCGCCGGCCGTGGCGGTCAGCGGGGCGTCGACCGGGCCGACCCGGGCCGTCCCGGCGAAGACGGTGAGGTACTCCACGGTGCCGCGCGGGTGGGCGGGGGAGACCTGCACCCGGCCCGGCCGGATGCGCAGCCGGTAGAGCTCGGTGGTGACGGGCCCGTCGGTGAAGCTCTCCAGCAGCGTCCCCGAGACGGCCGCGCCGTGCACGACCTCGGTGCGGGGGACCGGAAGGCCGGGGTCGGTGAGGACGGTGGCGAGCGGCACCTCCAGTTGCGCGGTGATCGCGTACAGGGTCTCCAGCGTCGGGTTGCGGGTGCCGGCCTCCAGCCCGGACAAGGTCGCCTTGCCGACCGCCGCCCGGTGGGCGAGCTCCGACAGTGAAAGGCCACGGGCTCGCCGCAGTCGCTGGATGCGCCGCCCGACCGCCGCGGCGAAGGCGGCCCTCTGCTGCTCCATGGAGCCATTGTCGCGCCCGATGTGACCGATGTGTTCCGTATGTGGAACGCTTTGTGGCACGCTGGTGTTCCGTTTACGGAACGGTAAGAACGGTACGGAACGGCCGGATCACGGAGGCGATCATGAGCGGAGAGCGACCGCCGGGAGCGGTCCAGCCGGTGCTGGCCGGGGTGGTCACGTCGATCGTGGGCTTCGCGAGCTCCTTCGCGGTGGTGCTGGCGGGGCTGCGCGCGGTCGGCGCGAGCCAGGACCAGGCGGCCTCGGGCCTGCTGGTGCTATGCGTGACCATGGGGGTCACCGCTATCGTCCTGGGCCTGTGGTGGCGGATGCCGGTGAGCATCGCGTGGTCCACGCCGGGCGCCGCCCTGCTGGTCTCCGCCGGGCGCCACGGCGGCGGATACCGCGAGGCGCTCGGCGCCTTCCTGGTCACGGGCCTGCTGATCGTGCTCGCCGGGATGTCCGGCCTGCTCGGGCGCTGGCTGCACGCCATCCCGGTGCCGCTGGCCGGGGCCATGCTCGCCGGGGTGCTGCTGCCCCTGTGCCTCGCGCCGGTCCAGGCCGTCGTCCGGTTCCCCGCGCAGGCGGTGCCGGTCGTGCTCACCTGGCTGGTGCTCAACCGGCTGAGCCGCCGGTGGGCCGTGCCGGCCGCGCTGGCGGTCGCGATCGCCGCGATCACCCTCAGCGGGCCCTGGACGGCGCACGTGTCGCGGTTCTGGCCCGTCCTCACCGTGCAGGCGCCGGCCTTCTCCGCCGGGACGTTCGTCGGCATCGCGGTCCCGCTGTTCATCGTCACGATGGCCTCGCAGAACGTGCCCGGGATGAGCGTGCTGGCCGGTTACGGCTACCGGCCCGCCCTGCGCCCGATCTTGTTGAGCACCGGGGCGGCGACGATGATCGGCGCGCCGTTCGGCGGGCACGCCGTCAACCTGGCCGCCATCACGGCCGCCCTGGTGGCCGGGCCCGACGCCCACCCCGATCCGCGCCGGCGCTGGATCGCCTCGGTCACCGCGGGGGGCTGTTACCTCGGTCTCGGCCTGTCCGCGGGCGTGGCGGTGTCGCTCATCGCCTCCGCACCGCCGCTGATCGTCGAGGCCGTCGCCGGGCTGGCGCTGCTCGGCGCGCTCGGCTCGGCCGTCCAGGCGGCGGTGGCGGACCCGGGCCAGCGGGACGCGGCGATCATCACGCTGGTCGTCAGTGCCTCCGGCATCGCCCCGTTCGGCATCGGCGCGGCCTTCTGGGGCCTGCTCGCCGGGCTGGGCTTCCGCGCCCTGTACCGCCGGCCCGCCTCGCCCGCCCCCGGCCCGGCCACGTCCCCTCCCGCCGAACCGTCTACAGGACCTGCACCGGAACACCCGGCAGCCGTACCGGCCGAGATCCCGGCGGAGACCGCCGCGGGCGAGCGGGCCGGACTCCGCCCGGCCGGCCTGGACACCGGTGCCCCGGGTCGTGGTGACGCCTGACCGGGGGCCCGCACCGCGCGGCAGGTGCGAGATCCCGAACTATCGGCCTTTGACCGGTTCATTACCTGATCATGGATACTGGTCTCCGGGCAGTGCCCGCGAGCCGTCCGGCCACGGCCGAAGTCGCGACGGTGATCGCCGCTGCGCCGTGGTGCCAGCGGCTCGGGGCGGAGCCCGCTCCGATCCTCCTCGTCTCTGGAAAGTGTCCGTGTGCTGATTCGATTGCTGCGCGTGCATCTGCGCCCCTACCGCCGGCCGATGACGCTGATCGTCCTGCTGCAGTTCGTGCAGACCCTCGCCATGCTCTTCCTGCCCACCCTCAACGCCGACATCATCGACAACGGCGTGGTCACCGGCGACACCGGCTACATCCTGCGGTTCGGCGGCGTGATGATGGCCGTGTCGCTCGCGCAGCTCGCCTGCTCGGTCGGTGCCGTCTACCTCGGCGCCCGCACCGCGATGGCGCTCGGCCGTGACGTTCGCGCGTCGCTGTTCGACCGGGTACAGGGCTACTCCGCCCGCGAGGTGGGCCGGTTCGGCCCGTCCTCGCTGATCACCCGGACCACCAACGACGTCCAGCAGGTCCAGATGCTGGTGCTGATGACCTTCACCATGATGGTGGCGGCTCCGATCATGTGCGTCGGCGGCATCCTGATGGCCCTCAACCAGGACGTTCCGCTGTCCTCGCTGCTGCTGGTCATCGTGCCGGTGCTGGCTGTGATCATCGGCATCATCATCTACCGGATGCGCCCCCTGTTCCGGCTCATGCAGGAGCGTCTCGACCGGATCAACCAGGTGCTCCGCGAGCAGATCACCGGTGTCCGGGTCATCCGCGCCTTCGTCCGTGACGGCCGGGAGCGCGACCGCTTCGCCGTGGCCAACACCGAGCTGCTGGACGTCTCGCTCGGCGTCGGCCGCCTCATGGCGCTGATGTTCCCGGTGGTGATGATGGTGGTCAACGTCTCCAGCGTCGCCGTCCTGTGGTTCGGCGGCCATCGCATCGACGACGGCTCGATGCAGGTCGGAGCGCTGACGGCCTTCCTCAGCTACCTGATGCAGATCCTGATGTCGGTGATGATGGCGACCTTCATGTTCATGATGGTGCCGCGTGCCGAGGTCTGTGCCGAGCGCATCCAGGAGGTGCTGGACACCGACTCCAGCGTCGTGCCGCCGGCCGCTCCCGTGCGCGGGACGGACGCGCACGGCCGGCTGGAACTGCGCGCCGTGGAGTTCCGCTACCCCGGTGCGGAGGAGCCCGTGCTGCGCGGCATCGACCTGGTCGCCGGGCCGGGCGAGACCACCGCCGTCATCGGGAGCACCGGCAGCGGCAAGACGACGCTGCTCAACCTCGTCCCCCGGCTCTTCGACGCCACCGGCGGCACCGTGCTGGTCGGCGGGGTCGACGTGCGCGACCTCGACCCCGTCGTGCTGTCGGAGACGGTCGGTTTCATCCCGCAGAAGCCGTACCTGTTCTCGGGGACCATCGCCTCCAACCTGCGCTACGGCAAGCCCGGGGCCACCGAGGAGGAACTCTGGCGGGCGCTGGAGACCGCGCAGGCCCGCGCCTTCGTCCAGGCGATGCCCGACGGCCTGGACACGAAGATCGCCCAGGGCGGCACCAACGTCTCGGGCGGCCAGCGCCAGCGTCTGGCGATCGCCCGCGCGCTGGTGCACCGGCCCGAGATCTACCTGTTCGACGACTCGTTCTCCGCACTCGACTACGCCACCGACGCGGCGCTGCGGGCCGCGCTGGCCCGCGAGACTGCCGACGCCACCGTCGTCATCGTCGCCCAGCGGGTCAGCACCATCCGGGACGCGGACCGCATCGTCGTCCTGGACCAGGGCCGGGCCGTGGCCGAGGGCACGCATGACGGGCTCATGAAGACCAGTGAGACCTACCGGGAGATCGTGCTCTCGCAGCTCACCGAGCAGGAGGCCACCACATGAGCACCCCCGCCCAGAACGGCGCCGGAGAGCGCCCCACGCCCGGCCGGGGGCCGGGCCCCGCGGGGGGCCCTGGAATCGGCAGGGGACCCGCCGCCTTCATGAACGGGCCGTCGGTGGAGAAGTCCCTGGACTTCCGGGGGTCGAGCCGCCGGCTGCTGCGTACGCTCCGGCCCGAGCGGCCGCTCATCGTGCTCACCCTGGCCCTGGCCGTGGTGAGCGTGACACTGACGGTCCTGGGCCCGAAGATCCTGGGGCAGGCCACCGACCTGATCTTCGCGGGGGTCGTCGGCCGCGGGCTCCCGGCGGGCACGACCAAGGCCGAGGCGGTCGCCCGGCTGCGCGCGGAGGGCCACGGCACCCGCGCGGACATGCTCGACTCGATGCATCTGGTGCCCGGGCACGGCATCGACTTCGGGCAGGTCGGCCGGATCCTGATGATCGCGGTGCTGATCTACGTCGCCGCGTCGGTCCTGAGCTACCTGCAGGGCCGGCTGACCACCACCATGGTGCAGCGGGCGATGTTCCGGCTGCGCGAGCAGGCCCAGGCCAAGCTCTCCCGGCTGCCGCTGCGCTACTTCGACGGCCAGCCGCGCGGTGAGGTCCTGAGCCGGGTGACCAACGACATCGACAACCTCGCCCAGACGCTGCAGCAGACCCTCAGCCAGATGCTGACCTCGCTGCTGCTGATCGTCGGCGTGCTGACCATGATGTTCGTGATCTCCCCGCTGCTCGCCGTGATCGCGCTGGTGACCGTACCGGTCTCCATGGTGGTCGCGGGCCAGATCGGCAAGCGGGCCAAGCCGCAGTTCGTCCAGCAGTGGTCCACGACGGGCCGGCTGAACGGGCACATCGAGGAGATGTACAGCGGTCACTCCCTGGTCAAGGTCTTCGGCCGCCAGCAGCAGGCCGCCGCGACCTTCAAGGAGCACAACGACGCCCTGTTCGCCTCCAGTTTCCGGGCGCAGTTCATCTCCGGCCTGATCCAGCCGGTCATGATGTTCATCGGCAACCTGAACTACGTGCTCGTCGCGGTCGTCGGCGCGCTCCGGGTCGCCTCCGGGGCGCTCTCGCTCGGTGACGTCCAGGCCTTCATCCAGTACTCCCGGCAGTTCAGCCAGCCGCTCACCCAGGTGGCGAGCATGGCCAACCTGCTGCAGTCCGGCGTGGCCTCGGCCGAGCGCGTCTTCGCGCTGCTCGACGCCCGGGAGCAGGATCCCGACCCCGGGACGCCGGCGCGACCGGAGCAGGTGCGCGGCCGGGTGGAGTTCCAGGGGGTCTCCTTCCGGTACGCCGCCGACACCCCGCTCATCGAGGACCTGTCGCTGACCGTCGAGCCGGGCCAGACGGTGGCCATCGTCGGCCCCACCGGGGCCGGCAAGACCACCCTGGTCAACCTGCTGATGCGCTTCTACGACGTCACTGGGGGGCGCATCACCCTCGACGGGGTGGACATCGCCTCGATGACCCGCGAGGACCTGCGGGCCAGGACCGGCATGGTGCTGCAGGACGCCTGGCTGTTCGGCGGCACGATCACCGACAACATCGCCTACGGGGCGACGGAGGCGAGCCACGAGCGGATCATCGAGGCGGCGCGGGCCACTCACGTCGATCACTTCGTGCGCACCCTGCCCGACGGCTACGACACCGTCCTCGACGAGGAGGGGTCCAACGTCAGCGTGGGCGAGAAGCAGCTGATCACCATCGCCCGGGCCTTCCTCGCCGAGCCCGCGATCCTCATCCTGGACGAGGCGACCAGCTCGGTCGACACCCGCACCGAGGTCCTGATCCAGCGGGCGATGAACTCGCTGCGCGAGGGCAGGACCAGCTTCGTCATCGCCCACCGCCTGTCCACCATCCGCGACGCGGACCTCATCCTGGTGATGGAGTCCGGCCGGATCGTCGAGCAGGGGACGCACGGCGAGCTCCTGGCGGCGGACGGTGCCTACCGGCGGCTGTACGCGGCGCAGTTCTCGCAGGCCATGGTGGACGTGGACTGACGGGCGCGGAGATCCGCCGTGGCCGCCGCGTACCCGGGGCGCATCTGGGGATGGGACGGGAGTGGCGGGCTCGGGCGGCGAGCCGTCATACGTCAGACTTGTCGCAGTCCCGAACGACCCCGAGGAGAGCTCCCCATGGTGCATGAGCGTGCCGGACAGCCCGCACAGCCGGCCGATCTGGTGGATGTGGCACGTCTGGTCACCGCCTACTACGCACTGCATCCCGATCCCGCCCACCCGGGGCAGCGGGTGGCCTTCGGGACCTCCGGTCACCGCGGCTCGTCGCTCGGCACCGCCTTCAACGAGGACCACATCCTGGCCACCAGCCAGGCCATCGTGGAATACCGCGCCGGTCAGGGCGTGGACGGGCCGCTGTTCCTGGGCGCCGACCCGCACGCGCTGTCCGAGCCCGCCAAGGTCTCCGCGCTGGAGGTCTTCGCGGCCAACGGGGTGACGGTGCTGATCGACTCGCGGGACGGCTACACGCCGACCCCCGGGGTCTCGCACGCCATCCTGAGCCACAACCGCGACCGGGACAGCGGCCGCGACGGCGGCATGGCCGACGGCGTCGTGGTGACGCCGTCGCACAACCCGCCGTCGGACGGCGGCTTCAAGTACAACCCGCCGAACGGCGGCCCGGCGGGCAGCGACGCCACCTCCTGGATCCAGGACCGGGCGAACGCGCTGATCGCCGGAGGGCTGAAGGAGGTCCGCCGGATCCCCTACGAGCGGGCGCTGCGGGCCGACACCACCGGCCGGTACGACTTCCTCGCCGGGTACGTCGACGACCTCGGTTCGGTGGTGGACCTGGACGCGATCCGCGGCGCCGGCGTGCGGATCGGGGCCGACCCGCTGGGCGGAGCCGCCGTCGCCTACTGGGGAGAGATCGCCGAACGGCACCGGCTGGACCTGACCGTGGTGAACCCCGACACCGACCCGACCTGGCGGTTCATGACGCTGGACTGGGACGGCAAGATCCGGATGGACTGCTCGTCGCCGTACGCCATGGCCTCGCTGATCGCCGGGCGGGAGGCGTACGCGGTCTCGACCGGCAACGACGCGGACGCGGACCGGCACGGCATCGTCACGCCCGACGCCGGGCTCATGAACCCCAACCACTACCTCGCCGTGGCGATCTCGTACCTGTACGGCCACCGGCCGGGCTGGCCGGAGGCCGCCGGGATCGGCAAGACCCTGGTCAGCAGCAGCATGATCGACAGGGTCGCCGCCGGGCTGGGCCGGTCGCTGTTCGAGGTCCCGGTCGGGTTCAAGTGGTTCGTGCCGGGACTGCTCGACGGATCCCTGGGCTTCGGCGGTGAGGAGAGCGCGGGCGCGTCCTTCCTGCGCCGCGACGGCTCGGTCTGGACGACGGACAAGGACGGGCTGATCATGGCCCTGCTCGCCGCGGAGATCATCGCGGTCACCGGCCGGTCGCCCAGTGAGCACTACGCCGACCTGACCGCCGAGTACGGCGACCCGGCGTACGCCCGGGTGGACGCCCCCGCGACCCGGGAGGAGAAGGCGGTGCTGGCCCAGCTGTCCGCCGACCAGGTCACCGCCGCCTCGCTCGCCGGGGAGCCGATCACCGGGGTGCTCACCGCCGCGCCGGGCAACGGCGCGCCGCTCGGCGGCCTCAAGGTCTCCACCGAGAACGCCTGGTTCGCCGCGCGGCCGTCCGGCACCGAGGACGTCTACAAGATCTACGCCGAGTCGTTCCGGGGACCGGAGCACCTCGCCGAGGTCCAGCGCGAGGCCCGCACCCTGGTGGACGGCGCGCTGGCCGGCGGCTGAGGCGCGCCCGCTCAGCCCTCGACGATCTGGTTCTTCCCGATCACGACGACGCCCTCGTCGGTCACCGTGAACCGGGCCCGGTCGTGCTCGGGGTCCAGGCCGATCCGGGCGCCGTCGGGGATGTAGACGTTCTTGTCGATGATGGCCTTGCGCACCATCGCGCCCTTGCCGATGCGCACGTCGTTGAGCACCACCGAGTCGCACACCTGCGAGCCGGCGTCCAGCACGACCCCGGGGGACAGCACCGACCGCTCCGCCATGCCGCCGGAGACGATGACCCCCGGGGAGACCATGGAGTCGAGCGCCTGACCGCGCCGGCCGTCCTCGTTGAAGACGAACTTGGCGGGCGGCAGCGGGTCGTGACCGGTGTAGATGGGCCACTGCCGGTTGTAGAGGTCGAACACCGGGTGCACCGAGATCAGGTCCATGTGCGCGTCGTAGTAGGCGTCGAGGGTGCCGACGTCCCGCCAGTAGCCGCGGTCGCGGTCGGTGGACCCCGGTACCCGGTTGCGGGCGAAGTCGTACACCTGGGCCTGGCCCGCCTCCACCTGGATCGGCACGATGTTGCCGCCCATGTCATGCTTGCTCGACGGGTCCCGGGTGTCCTTGCGGACCGCGTCGATGAGCGCCTGGGTCTCGAAGACGTAATTGCCCATGGACGCGTACACCTGGTCGGGCGCGTCGGGGAGGCCCTGCGCGTCCGTCGGCTTCTCGCGGAAGGCCCGCATGGTGACCCCGTCGGCCGCCGCGTCGATGACCCCGAACTGGTGGGCGAGCTCCAGCGGCTGGCGGATCGCGGCCACCGTGACGGCCGCGCCCGACTCGATGTGCTGGTCGACCATCTGCCGCGGGTCCATCCGGTAGATGTGATCGGCGCCGAACACGATCACATGGTCGGGCCGCTCGTCCTCGATGAGGTTGAGGTTCTGCAGGATGGCGTCGGCGGAGCCCAGGAACCAGCGGGGGCCGAGCCGCTGCTGGGCGGGCACCGGCGTGACGTAGTTGCCGAGCAGCGTCGACATCCGCCAGGTACGCGAGACATGCCGGTCCAGGCTGTGGCTCTTGTACTGGGTGAGGACGACGACCTTCAGATAGCCGCTGTTGGCCAGGTTGGACAGAACGAAGTCGATCAGCCGGTACATGCCGCCGAACGGCACCGCGGGCTTCGCCCGGTCGGCGGTCAGCGGCATGAGCCGCTTGCCCTCACCGCCCGCCAGCACCATTGCCAGGATCTTGGGCGTGCTCATAGCGCGAGGGTATCCCTGTTCCGGATCAGCAAACAGCCTGGATTCGCCGTGGCGGGGCTAGGATTCGCGGCATGCGCGTCGATCTTCTCACCCGTGAGTACCCACCGGAGGTGTACGGGGGCGCGGGAGTGCACGTCGAGTACCTCGCCCGGGAGCTGCGCGAGCTCTGCGAGGTCCGGGTGCGCTGCTTCGGCGCCGACCGGGACATGCCCGGTGTCCAGGCCTACCAGGTCCCGGGCGGGCTGGCGGAGGCCAACGCCGCGCTGCAGTCCCTCGGCGTCGACCTGGAGATCGCGGCGGGCTGCGCGGGGGCCGACCTCGTGCACAGCCACACCTGGTACGCCAACCTCGCCGGCCATCTCGCCAAGCTGCTGTTCGGGGTGCCGCACGTGCTGACGACGCACAGCCTGGAGCCGCTCCGGCCGTGGAAGGCCGAGCAGCTCGGCGGCGGCTACGCCCTCTCGTCCTGGGCCGAGCGCACCGCCGTCCTGGCCGCCGACGCCGTGGTCGCCGTCTCCGAGGGCATGCGGCGCGACGTGCTGGCCGCCTACCCGGAGCTCGACCCGGGCCGGGTCAGCGTGATCCACAACGGCGTGGACACCGCCGCGTACGCGCCCGACCCGGGCACCGACCGGCTCGCCGCGCTGGGCATCGATCCAGACCGCCCGTCGGTGGTGTTCGTCGGGCGCATCACCCGGCAGAAGGGGCTGCCCCATCTGCTGCGGGCGGCGCTCGCCTTCGACCCGGCCGCCCAGCTGGTCCTGTGCGCCGGCGCCCCGGACACCCCTGAGATCGCCGCCGAGGTGGAGGCATCGGTCGAGCGGCTGCGCGCCGAGCGCGGCGGCGTGGTGTGGCTGAAGGAGATGCTGCCGCGCGACCGGCTGGTGCAGGTCCTCAGCCATGCGACGGTGTTCGTCTGCCCCTCGATCTACGAGCCGATGGGCATCGTCAACCTGGAGGCGATGGCGTGCGCGGCGCCGGTCGTGGCCACGGCCACCGGCGGCATCCCCGAGGTGGTCGCCGACGGGGAGACCGGTCTGCTGGTGCCGGTCGAGCAGGCCGCCGACGGCACGCCGCTGGACCCCGCCCGCTTCGCCGCCGACCTGGCCGACCGGGTCAACGCCGTGCTCGCCGATCCGGACCGGGCGGCCATGGGCCTGGCCGGCCGCCGGCGTGCCGTCGAGCACTTCTCCTGGACGGAGATCGCCCGGCGCACCCGGGACCTGTACGCCGGGCTGCTCGCCCCGGCCGGCTGAGGCCCGCCGCTCAGCGCGGCCCCGATCCGGCGGCGTAGTCGCGGACGCCCTGGAGATCGAGCACGGTGATCCTCTTCCACCCGGTGGTGACCAGGCCCCGCCTGCGCAGCTCGTGGAACCCCCGTGCCGCGGTCTCCCGCGAGGCGTCCACCCAGCTGCCCAGCTCGGTGTGCGAGAGCCGGGGCAGGATCTCGATGCCCTCCGGGCCCTGCTTCTGGTAGCGCAGGGACGTTTCGGCCAGATAGACGAGCAGATGGGCCAGCCGCCGCTTGCCGTCGGCCTCCGCGTGCCAGCGCAGCCGGTTGCCGAGCTCGTCCATGCGGCCGACGATCGTGGCGGTCAACGGCCACCAGCACCGTGGATGCTCGTCGAGCAGGCTGGTGAACCGGGAGGCCGGCACCGTGAGGGCCCTGATCTCGTCCAGCGCCTCCACGGTCGCCGTACGCGGCCTGCGGAACAGCGCGGAGATCTCCCCCACCACGTCACCGGGACCGCGCACGGCGAAGACCACCTGGCGCCCCGACGGGGTCGGGGAGGTGACCTTGGCCCAGCCGGACAGGATGATCACCACATTGGTCGACGAGGAGTCCCCCTCGAAGCACAGCGGCTCGGCGTGCGGGCGGAACTCACGCTCCCGGCCCGCGTCGCGCAGCGCGTCCCGCTCCGGTTCGTCGAGCGCGTCCCAGAAGCTCAGCTCGGTCATTCCTTCGGTGGATTCGTCCCCCACACATGTCTCCGTTTCCCGCGAGGCCTCCGGACGACAGATGCGGCGCTGATCCGGGGGAGTCTCCAGTGGACACGGTCGCGGAGGGCCGTGACAAGGCCTGGACGGGGGGTTCCGGCCCCTGGGCGGGTGCCCGTCCATGATCGTGGCCGGCGCGCGCCGAAGTGACCGCGCCGTGACGGCGACCATACCTGCGAGGGGAGAACATGACGATCGGCTCGTCGGTTTTGCGCCAGGTTTGCATCCGTCTTGGTGGTTTGATACCGTTATGTCTGGTTATGGCGATGCGCCCCATGTGTCGCCCAGATGGTCGTAGATCATCTCTTCGTCCGGACCCGTCTCCAGGGCCGTGACGCGCGCGTGACACCGATCCGCGCTCCCATACATGTCCATCGAAGGCCGGCTGCCTCTACAGCGGCCGTCTTCCGCCGAATCCGCATTCTGCGGAACCGGGAACCCACGTTTCAGGGGTGAATCGGCGTGCTCAGCGCGCCGTAGGGCTACTTCCATGCCCGAATCCGTCAGCTAACCCGGTAGGCGACCTGGAAGAAGAGGAGTCACGCTCAGTGACAAGCACGCACGCACAGTTCTTCTCATCCCTCACGAGCCGCGTCCAGTCCTTCAAGAGCCGCGTCACCTCGGGTGTCGTGGTGGGCGCCGTCGCGGTCGGGGCCGTCGTGGCCGGTTCCGCGGCCGTGTCCGCGTCCCCCGTCGACCAGTCCGTCCGGGCCGGGGCGCACTCCGCCGCGCAGCGCGCCGACGTCAACTCGGGGGCCCGGCTGGCCACCGCGGGCGCCGTCGTCAGCCTCGCCGAGAAGCAGGTCGGCATCAAGGCCGACGCGTCCGGCCAGACCAAGTTCCACCAGTGGTTCGAGTCCACGCCGGACGCCAAGCAGCTCGCCCGCCGCGACGGCGGGAACGTCAAGGACTACAAGGGCGCCGCCTGGTGCGACATGTTCGTCTCCTGGGTCGGCGCGCAGGCCGGTGTCAAGCACATGGGCCGGGACGCCTACACGGTCGCGCACGCCAAGTGGTTCCAGAAGACCCACCGGTGGGGCGAGAAGCCGACGCCGGGCGCCGTGGTGTTCTTCTCCTGGAACGGCGGCGGGACCGAGGGCATCGACCATGTCGGCCTGGTCGTCAAGGACAACCATGACGGCACCATCACCACCGTCGAGGGCAACACCAGCGGCGACGTCGTGGCGAAGAAGATCCGCCCCACCTCCGACGTCATCGGCTACGGGTACCCCGAGTACGCCGCCGGCTGACGACCGCAGTACCCCCGCCGCCCGAGCGGCCACAGGCCGGACCGCGCCCCCGCGCGGTCCGGCCTCGTCATGCCCGGCCCCCTTTCGCCCCGGCTCCCTTTCGCCCCGGCTCCCTTTCGCCCCGGCTCCCTCTCGCCCGGCCCCTCGTGCCCGGCCCCGGACGCCGCTCTTTGGCCGTTCTTGACGGGCGCCGAACGCTGACCGATTGTCCGCCCGGGTATGTCGTGTTATGACGCCGGTACTCCACTGGGGTCACTCGTCTGGCAGAAGGCTGGTCTCTCATGGGCAGCAAGCTGGCATTCTTGAGGTGTGACACCGCGGTCGATCTCGGTACCTCCAACACGTCCATTCATGTGCGCAACCGTGGGCTGGTGCTGAAGGAACCGTCCGTCGTGGCAATCAACAGCAGATCAGGCCGGATCATCGCGGTGGGTGCCGCGGCCAAGCAGATGATCGGCCGTGTTCCTGAGACGATCACCATGGTCCATCCCATCAGGGGTGGGGTGATCACGGATTTCGAGATCGCCACCCGGATGATGCGCCACTTTCTCCGGGTCGCCAACCGGCCGCCGAACTTCATCAAGCGCCATGTCGTCGTGGCGGTGCCGAGCGGCATCACGGCGGTGCAGCGGCGGGCCGTCCAGGAGGCCACCCACCTGGCCGGCGCCCGGCGCGTGCACATCATCGAGTCCCCGATGGCGGCGGCGATCGGCATGGGGCTCGTCGGCGCCGAGTCCGAGGCCGAGGGCATGATGGTGGTCAACGTCGGCGGCGGCACCACCGACGCCGCGATCATCTCGATGGGCGGCATCGTGGTGGCCCACGCGCTGCAGATCGGCGGTGACGACCTGGACCAGGCCATCGTCTCGTACGCGCGCAGGGAGCACGGCCTGGTGGTGGGTCTCGGGGCGGCCGAGGAGACCAAGATCGCGGCCGGATCGGCCTACCCGACCGGGAAGGAGAGGTCCACCTCGCTCCGCGGGCGGCACGCGATGACCGGCCTGCCGAAGATCGTCTCGATCTCGCAGGCGGAGATCTGCGAGGCGATCGCCGAACCCGTCGGCGCGATCGTCGACCTCGTCAAGAAGACGCTCTCGGAATGCCCGCCGGAGGTGTCGGGCGACCTGATGGACCAGGGAATGGCGCTCACCGGAGGCGGCGCGCTGCTGGACGGCCTGGAGGATCTCCTGCGGTCGGAGATCGGGATCCCGACCCATCTGGTGGACGACCCGCTGGGGTCGGTCGTGCTCGGCTCGGCCAAGTACGCGGAGGAACTCTCCGACGAATGACCATTAATTTACCTGCCAATGGTGTAAATTTAGGATATTACTCGGAATTGTCCGAATAGTGACAGGTTGAGGCGCGCGAGTTCTCATTTTGCCCTATATTGCATTGATGTGGGATGAGGTTTCCGCCAGGTCATTCTCCCCACATCACGCTGAGTTCCCGGGGGTGGGATGAGTTCTTCGGCTGCGACGGGCAGGGGGCCGAGCGCCGGTGGCGGGTTGAACGCGCCGGAACTGCTGGACCTGAGGGCCACCATGCGAGACCGGGCGGTGGTCGCCCAGGCCAGGGTGGTCCTCGCGGAGCGCCTGCGGTGTCATGTGGGCGAGGCGCTGCAGCATCTGATCTGGCTGGCCAGGGATCTCGACCTGGAACTGCCGGAGACGGCCGCGCTGGTCATCGCCGGCCGGCCGCCGGTGCTGGCCCCGGGCGACGACGAGGCCGCGGGGTCGCTGGTCATGGACACCGCGCGGCGGCTGGGCGAGGACCGCGCCGCCGCGCTGGAGGAGGTGCTGCGGCGGCTGGCCGTGGAGGACGCCGCGGGGGACGCGGAACTGCTCGCCGGGCTTCCCGACGACCCCGTGGCGCGGGGGGTGCTGGATGCGACCCAGGACTGCGCGAGCCGGCTCGTCCCGGTCCGGGACGTCGAGGGCCGGGTGATCGACTTTCTCAACGCGGCCCTCAACGAACGGGCCACCGACATCTTCGGCCGGGGGGCCGAGGAGCTCGTCGGCCACCGGCTGCTCCGCGTCGATCCCGGGACGGCGCTCAACGGGCTGTTCGAGTCCTACGTCCAGGTGCTGGAGACCGGCGAACCGTACGCCCGGGGGCCCTTCGTGTTCTCCACCGCGCAGAACGGGGTCGCCCGCTCGGCCCGGCTCAGCGTGCGCTGCGTACGGGTGCCCACCGGCGTCTGCGTCACCTGGCGCTACCACGACGAGGAGGACCGCGTCCGGCGCCGGCTGGAGCGCGCCGAGCGGCTGGCGCTGGTCGGCTTCGGCGAGTGGGACCTGGTCGCCGACGAGCAGACGTGGTCGCCGCAGATGCTCGCCAACTACGGCCGTACGCCCCAGGAGGGCCCGGTCCCGGTGGACGAGCTTCCGAAGATCGTCTTGCCGGAGGACCTGCCGCTGATGGAGGACAGCCTGCATACGCTGTTCAGCCGCCGCGAGCCGATCGAGCTGGAGCACCGGATCATGACCGCGGCGGGGGAGAACCGCCACCTGTGGATCTTCGCCGAGCCGGTGCTGGACGACTCCGGACGGCCGGTCGCCGTCAGCGTGATCTCGCAGGACATCACCCGCCGGCGCTACATCGAGGACGCGCTGGCCGAGACCCGCAAGGAGTTCCTCCGCCAGCAGGGCGAGACGGTGCGCGAGCGCCAGGTGACGCTCACCCTGCGGCGGGCCATCCTTCCCCCCGACCACGAGCTGGTCACCGTGCCGGGCCTCAAGGTGGCCGTCCGCAGCCTGGCCGCGGAGAGCCCCGCCCGGATCGGCGGCGACTGGTACGCGACCCGGGCCCTGCAGGACGGCCGTGCGCTGCTCGCGGTCGGGGACGCCGCCGGTCACGGCCTGGCGGCCACCGCCGCCATGGCCCGGATGCGCATGGGGCTGCTGGGGCTCGCCTACACGTGCGAGGACACCGCACGGCTCGCCGGCTGGCTCAACGCGCTGGTGAGCGACCTGGAGCCGGCGACCATCGGCACTGCGCTGCTGGCGCACTACAACCCCGCCACCCGGCTGATGGACTGGACCTGCGCGGGGCATCCGCCGCCGATCCTGCTCAGGGACGGGCACGCCGCCAGGATGGACATCGTCCCCGATCCCGTGCTGGGCTGCTGCCCCGAGGTGAGCTACTCGACGATGACCACCCAGCTGCTGAGCGGCGACCTGGTCCTGCTCTACACCGACGGGCTGATCGAACGCCGGGGCGCCGACCTCGACGAGCGGATCGGCCGGCTGGAGCAGATCATCGAGGATACGGCCGCCGAGCCGGACCAGGTGCTGGAGGCCGTGCTGGCCCGGATGGGCCACGACCGCAACGCCGACGACACCACCCTGTACGCCATCCGGGTGGAATGACCTCAGTCGGTGGGCGTGGTGATGGTCAGATCGTGGTTCCCGCCGATGTGCACCGGCGGGGTGAGCTGCCAGTTCCCCTGGTCGGCGAGCGCCTGCAGGGCCCGCGGCCGGCCGACCGCCCGGGGCCAGTCCGCCTGGCGGCCGGGAGTGCAGGGATGCTCGAGGTGCCGGATCCGGATGGTGTTGAACCGGCGCAGCCACGCCGCCTCGGGCACGCCGGTGGCGGGACCGCCCTTCATCGCCCGGTGGGTCTCGGAGGCGATCTTGAGCAACCCGTCGCAGGCGGCGCGGCCGGGGCCCATCATGAGCGCGGTGTCGAAGAGGATCTCCAGCCCGAGGGGGGTCGTGACGCCCTCGCGCCGGGCGACGTCGCGGGTGGGCACGAGATACGCCCGGTGACCCACGTCGAGCTGGATCCGCCGGAAGGCGGGGTCCAGGGCGGCCCGCTTCCAGTCCGCGACGAAGCGCGTGCCCAGGCCGGTGGTCCGGTCCGTACGGGCGTCCGCGAGCCGCTGGAGGGCCGGGGTGTGCCGCGCGAGGACGTTGCCGGGCGCGGCGGCGTTGTAGGCCTTCACCACCTCGAGCAGGTCGCCGTACTTGGTGCAGAACCCGATCCAGCCCGCGGTGAAGCCGCAGCCGTCGCGCTGGTCGGCGATGAAGCCGTACTGCGGCGTCACGCGGTCGTTCTCGAAGACGGCGGTGATGTCATGGATCATGATGAGCGCCCGCGCCCACGCGGCGGCCGTGTCGCCGGCCTGCGCCGCCGGGGTGGTACGGGGCGGGGTGGAGACGCCCGGGGTGGAGGTGCCCGGGGTCGTCGTCACGATGGGCGGTGCGGCCGGCTCCGCCGCGGAACCGGCCGGGGCGCCGCAGGCCGCGGCCGGGCCGGCCAGCAGGGCGCAGAGCAGGACGGCCGGTCCACCGCGAGAGCGCACGGCCGCCAGCCTAGAGGCCGGGGCCTGCCTTCAGCAGCGGAACGGCCGGACGGGCAGGGGCTCAGTGGGTGGCCGGCGCCGGGGCGTCGGCGGGCTTGGCCCGCTTCGGGTCTCCAGGGCCGAAGCTCAGCCGCAGCACCTGGCCGGAACGGCCGGGACGGCCCAGGTTCTTGCCGTTGACGGTCAGCTGGGTGGCCCCGGCGTCGTGCAGAGTCACCGTCAGGCGCTGCGGGCCGGTCCACGCCTGATGGCTGCGGGCCTGCACCTTCCCGTCGAAGAGCAGCTTGCCGGTGGCATCGTGGACGATCACCTGGCTGGTGCGCTTGGCGTACAGGCGGACCTCGACGTTGCGCAGCGGCGCCGCGGCCCGGTGCACCGGGGCCGCGGGCGTGCGGTGCGGCGTGCTCTTGACCGTCGTCGCGGGATGCGGGCGGCCGTGCGAGCCGCTGATGAGGGCGAAGATGGCGTATCCGATGATGGCGACCAGCGGAATCGCCGCGGCCACCGCCCAGGAGGGCCGGTACCGCCCGGCCAGGGCGGTCAGCCGCTCGCGCAGCCGGGAGGAGGGGCTCGGCGACTGGGCGGGGAGCCCGCCGGTGGACCAGCCGTGCGCCTGGTCGAAGGAGGCGACCAGCGGGGCGGGATCGATCCCGATGGCCCGGGCGATGGCGCGCAGCTGGGCCCGGACGTAGAAGTCGCCGCCGCACAGGGCGTAGTCGTCCTGCTCCATCGCCTCGATGATCGGCTCACGGATCTTGGTCTTCGCGCTGATATCCGTCACCGTCAGGCCGGCGGCGCGGCGCGCCGCGGCCAGAGTCTCCCCGATGCCCACATCATCCCCCTCGGCGCCGCCGATCCCGCCTCGCCCGCCACGGGGCGACGCATGGTCACGGGAGGTCACTACCCGTGCTCGAAGTGCTTCATCCTCGCAGCTCAGAGAGGGATCCTCAGGCATCCGGTCAACCTTCGGCCAAGTCACGGGAGGTGACCGGCCGAACCGCGGGTGACCGGCGCGCGTACCGTGGGTACGGCCTTCAACCAAGGGGGGACTGATCGCAATGACGCAAGCAGAGATCGGCGTTACCGGCCTGGCGGTGATGGGCCGCAACCTGGCCAGGAACTTCGCCCGGCACGGCCATCCGGTCGCCGTGCACAACCGTACGACGGCCAGGACCAAGGACCTCGTGGCGGAGTTCGGCCACGAGGGGACCTTCCTGCCGGCCGAGACGGCCGAGCAGTTCGTCGCGTCGCTGGAGCGCCCGCGCCGGATGGTGATCATGGTCAAGGCCGGGGCCCCGACGGATGCGGTGATCGACGAGTTCGCACCCCTGCTGGAGCCCGGCGACATGATCGTCGACGGTGGCAACGCCCACTTCGCCGACACCCGGCGGCGGGAGGCCGCACTGCGCGAACGCGGCCTGCACTTCGTCGGCACCGGGATCTCCGGGGGCGAGGAGGGGGCGCTGCACGGGCCGAGCATCATGCCGGGCGGCTCCCCGGAGTCGTACCAGGCCCTGGGCCCGCTGCTGGAGGACATCGCCGCCAAGGTCGACGGCGTTCCCTGCTGCACCCACGTCGGCCCGGACGGCGCCGGGCACTTCGTCAAGATGGTGCACAACGGCATCGAGTACGCCGACATGCAGCTCATCGGCGAGGCCTACGACCTGCTCCGGCATGCGGCCGGGCTGTCCCCGGCCGAGATCGCCGAGGTCTTCCGGACCTGGAACACCGGCCGGCTGGAGTCCTACCTGATCGAGATCACCGCCGAGGTCTTGGCGCACACCGACGCCGCCACCGGCAAGCCGTTCGTCGACGTGGTGCAGGACCAGGCGGAGCAGAAGGGCACCGGCCGCTGGACCGTGCAGACCGCGCTGGACCTGGGGGTGCCGGTCAGCGGCATCGCCGAGGCGGTCTTCGCCCGGTCGCTGTCCGGGCACGGCGACCTCCGCCGGGCGGCCCATGGACTGCCGGGGCCGGCGCCGGCACCGCTGGAGGACACCACCGGGTTCGCCGACGACGTGGAGCAGGCGCTGTACGCCTCGAAGATCGTCGCCTACGCGCAGGGCTTCCACCAGATCCAGGCCGGCAGCGCGGAGTACGACTGGAACGTCGATCCCGGGGCGATGGCCACGATCTGGCGCGGCGGCTGCATCATCCGGGCCCGGTTCCTCGACCGCATCCGGGCCGCCTACGACGCCGACCCGGCGACGCCGACCCTGCTGACCGACGACCACTTCTCCGAGAGCATCGGGGCGGCGCAGGACGCCTGGCGGCGCGTGGTGGCCACGGCCGCGCGGCTCGGCATCCCGGCGCCCGGTTTCTCCGCCGCGCTGGCCTACTACGACGGGCTGCGAGCGGACCGGCTGCCGGCGGCCCTCACCCAGGCACTGCGCGACTTCTTCGGCGCCCACACCTACCGCCGGACCGACCGCGACGGCTCCTTCCACACGCTCTGGGGAGGGGACCGCACCGAGACCTCCGCCTGAGGCCGCCCCGGGGCCGCCGCCCGGGGCCGCCGCCCCGGGCGGGGCCGGTCCCGCGGTGCAGGAAGGCCGCCGGACCCGGGCCGGATGTGGAGGGTCCACCTCCCGGGGATACCTTTGCTTCACCCGGCTGCTCTACCCGACACAGGAGTTGAGGCGTGACCGACGAGGCCAGGCGCCCGGCCGATCTTGACACCACCGCGCCCAACCTTGCCCGCATGACCGACTACTTCCTGGGCGGCAAGGACAACTTCGCCGCGGACCGCAAGGCCGCTGAGGAGGTGCTCGCCGTCGCGCCGGAGATCCTCACGATGGCCCGGGCGGGTCACGCCTTCCAGATCAGGCTGGTGCGTTACCTCGCGGCGGAGGGGATCACCCAGTTCGTCAACGTGGGCTCGGGACTCCCCACCCAGAGCAACACCCACGAGGTCGCCCGGTCGGTCCGCCCCGACGCCCGCGTGGTGTACGTCGACAAGGACCCGGTCGTGCTCTCCCACGCCCACGCGATCCTCGGCCGGGATCCGCTCACGCGGGTCGTCGCAGGGGACGTCCTGCACCCTGACGAGCTGCTCGCCGACCCGGAGCTGCGGGGGCTGATCGACTTCGACCGGCCACTGGCCATCCTGATCTTCGGTGCGCTGCAGTACATCCCGGCCGTGGACGACCCATTGGGCTGTGTCGCCCGGCTGCGGGACGCGATGCCGTCCGGCAGTTACCTGGGCCTCAGCCATGTCGTGTTCGACGCGCGCCCCGACGTCGCGCAGCCGATCGTCGACATCTACCGGCACATCCTCAACCGGACCGAGGACGCCTCCCGCGACCGGGAGCAGGTGCTGCGTTTCTTCGACGGGCTGGAGCTGGTCGAGCCCGGGCTCGTCTACGTCCGCGAGTGGCGCCCGGACAACCTGCTCGCCGCCCGGCTGCCCGAGCAGGCGTGGAGCGTGGGCGGGGTGGCCCGCAAGCCCTGATGATTCCCGCCGGTGAGCGCGGACGTCCCGAGGCTGGTCAGAGCCGGTTGCACGGGCGGCTGACCAGGAGTGATGGGCTCTGTGGGAATACCGCTGTCTTCTGATAACTATGCAGTGACCTGCGGCAGTGGAATACTTGACGGTTCAGCCGTTCGAGGAGTTTTTCATCATGGCCATGGTCCAGCCGCACGGGGACTCCACGCATCCCACCAGGTTCGCCGTCCCGCACGGTGGCCCGACGGTGCTGAAGATCCTGCTCGGATCCCAGCTGCGGCGGCTCCGGGAGGCCCGGCACATCAGCCGGGACGACGCAGGGTACGCCATCCGGGCCTCCGGCTCCAAGATCAGCCGGGTGGAGCGGGGCCGGGTGGGTTTCAAGGACCGCGATGTCGCCGACCTGCTGACGCTCTACGGCGTGACCGACGAGGACGAGCGCGCGGCGCTGCTGTCGCTGGCCCATGAGGCCAACGAGCCCGGGTGGTGGCACAAGTACTCCAACGTCCTGCCGAGCTGGTTCGAGGTCTACATCGGGCTGGAGGAGGCGGCGTCGCGGATCCGCTCCTACGAGGTGCAGTTCGTGCCCGGCCTGCTGCAGACCGAGAACTACGCCCGGGCCGTGACCCTGCTGGGGCATCCCGACGCCCCGGAAGAGGAGATCGAGCGGCGGGTGGCCCTGCGGATGACCCGGCAGCGGCTGCTCACCCGCGAGGACGCCCCGCATCTGTGGGCGGTGATCGACGAGGCGGTGATCCAGCGTCCGCTGGGCGGCGCCGACACGATGCGCGAGCAGCTCGAGCACCTGCTCGAGGTCACCGCGCTGCCCAACGTCATCCTGCACATCATGCCCTTCCGCCTGGGCGGCCACGCGGCGGCCGGCGGCCCGTTCAGCATCCTGCGGTTCGCTGAGCCCGAGCTGCCCGACGTGGTCTACCTGGAGCAGCTCACCAGCGCGCTGTACCTCGACAAACGCGAAGAGGTCGATCCCTATCTGGCGGTGATGGAGCGGCTGTGCATGGAGGCCGAGCCCGCCGCCGCCACCCCGGACCTCCTCCGGCGCGCCCTCGCAGCCCTCTGACGGCCGCCCGCCCGCGGTCCCGGTGCCCCGGGGCCGGGGCTTTGTGAGCGCGCCTTGCACTCGGGCTTCCGCGGGTGTCAGATCGAGACATATACGCCCGATTAGTCAGCTTTTAGGGTGATTGGCAGCCGTGCGGCGCCTCGACCAACGACAGGCTCCTGTCGCGGTGTGATCGTCCGGTGACACACTGCTCGCACGGGGGGTGTCTCCCGGACGCCGGCCGTACATCGCCGTCGAGGAGGGGACATGACGAAACGGGTGAAGATTCCGATACTGGCAGGCGAGCTGGCCGCCGAGTTCGCGGGGACGATGATCCTCATCCTCTTCGGGGCGGGTGTCGTGGCGCAGGTCGTGGCGGGAGGGATCGGCGACCACGACAGCATCGCCTGGGCGTGGGGGCTGGGCGTCACGCTCGGCATCTACACGGCGGCGCGCCTGAGCGGCGCCCATCTCAACCCCGCGGTCAGCCTCGCCCTCGCCGTCTTCAAGGGCTTCTCGTGGCGCAAGGTGCTGCCGTACTCCCTGGCCCAGACCGCCGGTGCCTTCGTGGCCGCGCTGCTGGTGCGCTGGAACTACAGCGAGGTCCTGGCGAAGGTCGACCCCGGGCACACGGTCAAGACGCAGGGGGTGTTCTCGACGCTGCCCGGCAACGGGACGCTGCCCGTGCACGAGTGGGGAGCGCTGCGCGACCAGGTGATCGGCACGGCGATCCTGCTGTTCCTGATCCTGGCCATCACCGACCTGCGCAACACCGCACCGGGCGCCAACCTCGACCCGTTCGTGATCGGGCTCATCGTCGTCGCGATCGGCATGGCCTGGGGCACCAACGCCGGTTACGCCATCAACCCGGCACGTGACTTCGGGCCGCGCCTGGCCTCGTTCCTCACCGGCTACCACACCGCCTGGCGAGATCAGTACGGTGAGCTCTACTTCTGGGTCCCGATCGTCGGCCCGATCGTGGGCGGTCTCCTCGGCGCGGGGTTGTACCAGGCGGTGATCGGGAAATTCCTGCCGAGCGGGGAAGGACAGGAGCCCGGAACCGTCCCGACCGACCCGGCGGCCGAGAAGGCGGCCCCGCCGCCGGCCACGGCCTAGATCCGGATCGTCTGACACGCTCGACCACACAGAAGGGATTCCCGTCATGGCTGACTTCGTCGGAGCGGTCGACCAGGGCACCACCAGCACCCGCTTCATGGTCTTCGACCACGGGGGCAACGAGGTGGCCCGGCACCAGCTCGAGCACGAGCAGATCATGCCGCGGCCGGGGTGGGTCGAGCACGACCCCACCGAGATCTGGGAGCGGACCCGTGCCGTCATCGAGACGGGTCTCAGGAGCGCCGACCTGCGCGCCGCGGATCTCGCCGCGCTCGGCATCACCAACCAGCGCGAGACGGCGGTGGTCTGGAACCGGGTCACCGGGCGGCCGTACTACAACGCGATCGTGTGGCAGGACACCCGTACCGACCGCATCGCCTCCGCGCTCGACCGGGACGGCAAGGGGGACATCATCCGGGCCAGGGCGGGGTTGCCTCCGGCGACGTACTTCTCCGGTGGGAAGGTGCAGTGGATTCTGGAGAACGTCGAGGGGGTGCGGGAGGCGGCCGAGGCGGGGGAGGCGGTGTTCGGTAATACCGACACGTGGTTGCTGTGGAATCTGACCGGGGGCACCGATGGCGGGGTGCATGTGACGGATCCGACCAACGCGAGCCGTACGATGCTGATGGATCTGGAGACGTTGAGCTGGGACGAGGAGCTGCTGTCGTTCTTCGGTATCCCGCGGCAGATGCTGCCGGAGATCCGGCCGTCCTCCGACCCCCGGCTGTACGGGCTCACCCGCGCGACGGGGCCGCTCCGCGGCGAGGTGCCGCTGGCGGGGGACCTCGGCGACCAGCAGGCCGCGACCGTGGGCCAGGTGTGCTTCGGGGTGGGGGAGGCCAAGAACACCTACGGCACCGGCAACTTCCTGCTGCTCAACACCGGTGAGGAGCTCGTGCGGTCCAAGCACGGGCTGCTCACGACCGTCTGCTACCAGTTCGGCGGTGCCCGGCCGGTGTACGCGCTGGAGGGTTCGATCGCGGTCACGGGGTCGGCCGTGCAGTGGTTGCGTGACCAGCTCGGGATCATTTCGGGGGCGGCGCAGAGTGAGTCGCTGGCGCGTCAGGTCGAGGACAACGGCGGGGTCTATTTCGTGCCCGCGTTCTCCGGTCTGTTCGCGCCTTATTGGCGGTCGGACGCCCGGGGGGCGATCGTCGGGTTGTCGCGGTTCAACACCAATGCCCACCTGGCTCGGGCGACCTTGGAGTCGATCTGTTATCAGACCCGTGACGTGGTGGAGGCGATGCGGCAGGACTCGGGGGTCACTCTCGATGTGCTGCGGGTGGACGGCGGTGTGACGGCGAACGAGCTGTGCATGCAGATGCAGGCCGACATCCTCGGGGTCCCGGTGTCCAAGCCGGTCGTGGCCGAGACCACGGCGCTGGGCGCCGCCTACGCCGCAGGCCTGGCCGTCGGCTTCTGGAAGTCCACCGAGGACCTCAAGCGGAACTGGCACGAGGACCGGCGCTGGGAGTCGCGATGGGACGATGAGCAGCGGGCCAAGGGCTACGGCGGCTGGAAGAAGGCCGTCGAGCGCACCCTCGACTGGGTCGACGTCGACTGACGGCGGACGTGGAGGAGCCCCTGAGCCCGGCCGGCCGGGGGGCTCACGCACGCGTGCCCGGCCGCTCAGCCGGTGTCCCGGCCGTCGCCGTACGCCCGGGAGCCGGGGTGCAGCGCGTAGGCGGTCGCGGTCACCACCACGAAGACGGCGGTGACCAGCAGCGGCCACGCCGTGCCCAGGTGCCGCAGCAGCAGGGCCCCCAGGCACGCGCCCAGCGCCATGCCCAGCACGGCCGCGGCCCGGCGCGCGGCCCTGGGATTGGTGCCGCCGGCCAGGGTGGAGTCCGCGGCCAGCCCGGTGATGGTCCGGGTCAGGACCGTGGTGGGCAGGTCGGGTACCGCCAGGCTGCGGACGGTGGCGTTGCGCAGCCCCATCGCCAGGGCGACGAACGCGATCACCAGATGACGGCCGGCGGGCTCGGCGACGTCCATGACCGAGGCGGTCACCGCCGCCACGAGGAGCAGCGCCGCCTCGGCGCCCAGCGCGGTGAGGATCCGGGCCCGCCGGGACACCGCGGCGGTGTTCGACCGGCCGCCGATGACGGCGCCGACGACGAAGGCGCCGAGCGAGGTGGACGACGCGGTCACGGAGAAGCCGGGGGCTCCGGCGGCGGCGAAGCCCAGGATGACCACGTTGCCGGTCATGTTCGCGGTGAACACGTGGCCCAGGCCCAGGTAGCTGACCGCGTCGACGAAGCCGCTCAGCACCGTGAGCGAGACGAGCGCCGGGAGCAGCGGGTCACGCCGGGCGAGCGGGTTCACGCGTTCGTACCCGCCGGGGGGCGCGCGGGGCCCGAGACGGGCGGCGCGCTCATCGGGCCGCCGGGTTCTCACCGGCCCGCTCGCGGCGCCGGGCGTAGCCGAGGATGTCGCTGCGGCGGTAGCGGCGGCGGACCCGCCCGCCGGCCAGGCGCTCCTCCTCGGCGGGCTCCGGCCAGCCCGCCGGCGGGCGTTTGACGTAGACCGTCACGCTGCTCTGGGCGAGCCCCAGAATGCGGGCCGCCTCGGCCAGGGTGACGAGTTCGCCGGGCTCACCGGCGGCCGACGCCCGGTGGCCCTCGTACCAGGCCGCCCACTGGCCGCCGTCCCAATACAGCGCCCTGCCCACCTGGCGGGCGGGCTCGGGATGGCCGTTGACCGCGCGCTCGGCCCACAGGCTCTTCAGCGCGTGGCGGCTCAGCCCGTGCTCGGCGGCGAGTTCGTCGCGGGTGCGGAGGCCGGGCGGCGCCGAGGGGGCGGACCGCCGGGCGGAGTACCACCGGTCCCACTCCACGGCGTCCCAGGCGAGCCGGTTGCCGACCGTGCCGGCGGCCTCGGGGTGCCCGTTGGCGGCCCGCTCCCGGTACCACTTCTCCAGCGTGCTGAGCCCCACGCCGTACGCCGCCATCAGCTCCGGCCGCGTGCGGAGCCGTCCGTCGCCGGATCCGGTCACCGATTCCATGGCCTCAGGTTCTCATCCGCCGGGCGGCCTCGGGGGCCCGGGGCCGGTTCGCGGCGCCGGCTCGCGGTGGCGGCTCGCGGCGGCGGCGGAATGGTGCCCGCCGGGCCATTCCGCAATGGGCGATACCGACTCATCCGGCTGAGTCGACGCCGGCTGATTCTTTGTTGGAAAAGCCCTATTTCGCCGTCGAGCGGTCCACGATCATCTCAGGGAATCGACGACGCCTCCGGGGCCGAACGCCATCGGAGCCGTTCGTCGCCCGCACCGGCAGAAGGATCATGACGGTCACATCGTCGCAGCTCCGACCCCTGGCGGCGCACAGTTCCAGGCTCTGACGACGCCCACGGCGCCGTCGCCCCACCCCGCCCGTTCGCGCGCCGCCGGGGCTCGACGAGCTCCGGCAATTCGGCGGCCGGTGAACGGAACTCGACCGCTGCCGCATATCTCCGATCATTCCGGCGGCCGTCGCCATTCCCACCCCTCTCGGAGAGGTAATCCCCCCATGCGTTCCTTCCTGCCTGCCCTCCCGCGGCCCTCCACCGCCCGGCTCGCCCTCGCCGCCTGCGTCCTGGCCGGTGGCGGTGTGGCCGTGTCCGCCGCCCCGGCCACCGCGGCCGCCTGCGCCGAGGTCGACGTCGTGGTGGCCCGGGGAACCGGCGAGCCCGGCACCCTCGGCCTCATCGTCGGCGACCCGGTGTACTCCGCGCTGAAGGGCAAACTCGGGCTCCGCTCGTCCAGCGCCTACCCCGTGAACTACCCCGCCGACCTCAGCGCCGGCTCGGCCTCCAAGGGCAACACCGACCTCGTCGAGCACCTGAAGAGCCAGGCGGCCGCCTGCCCCAACCAGAAGTTCGTCCTCGTCGGCTACTCCCAGGGCGCCAACGTCGTCGACAACTCGGTCGGCGTCAGCAGTGAGGGCGCCCTGGTCGGAGGCAAGATCACCGAAACGATCCCGGCCTCGATCGAGCCCCGGGTCAAGGCCGTCCTGGTCTTCGGCAACCCGATCCGGCCGCTCCGGAGCATCACCGGCACCTACAAGAGCCGCACCCTGGACAAGTGCGCCTCGGGTGACCCGGTCTGCGGCAACGGGGTCAACGTCCTGGCGCACCTGTCCTATGGCGGCGACGCCAACGAGGCCGCCACGTTCGCCGCCGCCCGGCTCTGACCGGGCTCCCGGCCGCGGCCGAGGCCCCGCACCGGCCGGGGTGCGGCCGCCACCGCACTGGTGGCCGCACCCCGGCTCCGTCTCACGGTCCGTCGGCCTCCTGGTCGGCGACGAGGCCGGGGGGAGGGGCGAGCCGTACCGCCTCCAGGGCCAGCAGCAGTTCCACGGCCTCCCGCGGACGGCCGAGCCTGCGGCCGGTCAGATGCTCCACCCGGTGGATCCGGCCCAGCACGGTGTTGCGGTGGCAGAACAGCCGCTCCGCGGCGCGGGTCGTCGAACCGGCACTGTCCAGCCAGGCGGTCAGCGTCTCCAGCAGCATCTCGCGCTCCGCCTGGTTGAGCGCCAGCAGCGGCCCCAGCACGACCTCCCTGAGATGACCGGCGAGATCGGGCTGGGCGACCAGCAGGGCCGCCGGCAGATGATGGTCCAGGCGGGCGATCTCCGGTCCCGTCCCGGTGCAGGTCGCCAGCGCGGTCTCGGCCAGCCACCGTGCCCTGCCGATCTCGGCCAGGTGGTGCACCGGGAGACCGATGCCGGCCCGGCCGGGGATCAGCGGGGTCAGCGCCTCCGCGACCGCGCCGAGGGCCGCCGTGCCCGTCGGCACGATGCCGAACAGAGCGCCGGAGCGCGTCCGCCAGATCAGGCGCAGCTCCCCGGCCGTGCCCGGCATCGGGGTGTCCACCGGAGCCGGGCCGGTGACCGCGACGGCGACCACGACGTACGGCCCGTGCTCGGGCAGGCCCAGCGCCACCGCGGCCGACCGCAGGAGGGCTTCGTCGGCACCGCGCCCGTCCAGCAGGTCGTCGAGCACCTCGTAGGCACGCCCGATCTTCGCCTGGCGCAGCTCCTGCTGGGCCTTGTGGTACGCCTCGGTGGAGGACATCGACAGCTGGTCGGTCAGCTGGAACGTGCGGCGCGCCCCGGTCAGCAGCACGGGGATGTCCTCCGGGTGCTCCTCGGTGACGACCTCGACCATGCCCTCCCACAGGATCGAGCCCGCGAGCCGGTAGGCCCGCAGCGCCGTCTCCAGATGCAGGTCCCGCTCCGCGTACCGGCGGCCCAGCCTGCGGGCGTAGGACATGTCCGGGCGCTCCCGCCCGCGCGAGGCGACCGCCTTCAGCACGGCGCGCAGGCCGGCGTGCGTGGTGTGCCAGAAGGCCTCGTCGTCGAACTGCCCGAAGTCGGCGGGGTCCTCGCGGCGCTTCAGCTCGGCGACCAGCCGGTCGGTGAGCTCGGGCAGCCGCTCGAGCAACCTGCGGACCGCCGTCTGGATGACCGTGTGCTCGTCGCGGGGCCCGGGGGTCGGGGGCGTTGTCACATGCATCTCCGGCGCTCACCTTCCCGGGCGGCCTCGCGCGCCACATCGTTCCACACCAGGGAACCGGGTGGAAAGGGCTCCGCGGCCGGTGCGCCGGGCGGCGTCTGTGCCGTCGCCCACCGCGGCTGTGCGGCCGCACCGACATCGCGGGCGCTGCTTGACTCCATGGCGACACGGGCAAGACTGGCGTGGTCAATGAGCGGCGGGGGCCCTCGTGTACCAGGAGGTCCTTGCGTGACGCGCCATCTCGCCACCCGAAAGCACATCGGCCCCTACCGGCGGGAGACCCCGCACGACGACCTGGCCGATCTGCTCCGCCCGCACCTGGAGTCCGTGGCCCACGAGATGGCCCAGCAGATCCGCGAGCAGGTGCCGGAGTACGCCCAGCCGGCGGAGAGCGAGTACGGCCGGCGGATCCAGCAGACGATCTCCGAGACCGTGGAGCACTTCGTCGGCTCCCTGGACAGGCCGGAGGAGGGCTGGCACTCCCTCACCGAGCTCTACACGCGGCTGGGCGCGCACGAGGCCCGCCGGGGCAACGGCCTGGAGGGGATGCAGACCGCGATGCGGCTGAGCAGCCAGGTCGCCTGCCGGCGGTTCATCAAGGACGCCTACCGGCTGGGCTGGTCCCGCGAGACGCTCGCCCTGCTCACCGACTCGCTGTTCCTGCTGCTGGGCATCGTCGCCGACGCCGCCGCGCAGGGCTACGCCGCTGCCCGGGGGGAACTGGCCAGCGAGCGCGAGCGGTACCGCGGCAGGCTGCGCGACCTCCTCGTCATCGACCCTCCCACCAGCCGCGAGGCCATCACCGAGCTGGCCCGCTCCGCGGGATGGGAGCTTCCGCGGACCGTCGGCGTGGTGGCGCTGCGCCGTCCCGTGCGGGCCACCGCCCGGCTCGTGCCGCCGGTGGTGCTCGCGGACTGGGACGGCGCGGCCCCGTACCTGGTCGTCCCCGATCCGGACGGCCCCGGTCAGGAACGGCTCGTCGCCTCGCTGATGCGCGACCATCCCGGCGCCCTCGGGCCCACCGTCCCGCT
This sequence comes from Actinomadura scrupuli, assembly GCF_050971785.1. Lineage (NCBI taxonomy): Bacteria > Bacillati > Actinomycetota > Actinomycetes > Streptosporangiales > Thermomonosporaceae > Actinomadura > Actinomadura scrupuli. The sequence goes on from NZ_JBPCCU010000004.1 coordinate 517,656, forward strand.
CACCAGAGGCGCGGTCTCGCTGCGCTGGGCGCGGCGGGCGGTGGCCCTCATGGAACGTGACGTCCTTCCGGCCGGCACGGTCCGCTGCGTCGAGCAGCTCGCCACGCTGATGGCCTCGACGAGCGAGGACCTGATCGAGGCGGCCACCACGACCCTGCTGGCCCCGATCCTGGCGCTCCCGGCGCACCGGCGCCGGCCGCTGGCCATGACGCTGCTGGTCTACCTGCAGTGCGGCGACAACGCCGTCACGACGGGGGAGCGGCTGCACGTCCACCAGCAGACCGTCCGTTACCGGATCCGCCGGCTGCAGGAGCTGTACGGCGGCGATCTGGGCGATCCGGACACCAGGCTGGACATGATGATCGCGCTCAACTCGATGTTGCGGTTCACCCCGGCCAGAAGGGTCACCGGCTCATCCCGCTGACCCGGTGACCCGGCGGGCTCTGCGGAGACCTGCCATCCCCCGGGCCCCGGCTCGGCGAGACCTGTGCGCTGGACGCCCGGACCGCCGGTCCCCGGCGGCCCGGGCGCTACCGGCACGGAAGCGGGCTCAGCTCGCGCGGTCGCGCGCGGCCCCGGAGAGCACCTGGTCGATCCGGGCCGCGAGCTCGACGTCCTTGGCGGTCACGCCACCGGCGTCGTGGGTCTGAAGGCGGATCTCCACGCCCTTCCCGTCCTGCCGCATCTCCGCCTGGTGCTCGAGCACCTTGGCCTCGTTGCCCACCGCCTCGCGGAGCGCGGGCTGGCTCTCGGCGGGTACCTCGACGCCGCGCACCAGGGCGTCGTCCTCGTGGCGCCAGCCCTCCAGGCTCGCGAGGGCGGTGTCGATCTCTTCGGTGGTGAGCGGTCGGTAAAGGGACATGATGTGCTCCTTTCGTGGTCCGGCGTCGTCGGGCGGCCTGCGTGGGCAGGGCTACCCGGGCGGCGCCGGGATGGGCGTGGCGGCGAGCGCCGTGGCCACGGCGTGCAGGTTGGACGCCATCGCACGGCCGGTCTTGGCCGCCCAGTCCCGGCCCTGCTCGCTGTCGAGGTAGTCGGGGCCCGGCCCGGGACCCAGATGCCAGTACGTCCAGGCCTGGCCGGGGACGGTGTAGCCGATGTCGGCGAGCGCCCCGCTGATCTCGCTGATGACGTGGTGCGCGCCGTCCTCGTTGCCGGTGACGACCACCCCGGCCACGCGGTTGTAGGCGACCGGACGCCCGTCGTCGTCGGTCTCGGACAGCATCGCGTCCATCCGTTCGATGACCCGCTGGGCGACCGATGAGGGCCGGCCCACCCAGGTCGGCGACGCGACGATGAGGATCTCGGCGTCCAGCAGCATGTCGTGGACCCGGGGCCACGCGCCACCTTCCCCCAGGTCGGTCTCGACTCCGGGCGGGATGTCCAGATCGACGGCCCGGACGGTATCGACCTTGGTGCCCCGTGATCTCAGCTCGCCGGCCACCACCTCCGCCAGCGCCTCGGTGTTGGACGGCTCTGGTGAGCGCTTCAGGGTGCAGTTGACGATCACGGCTCGCATTCGATGCCCTCCTCCCTCGACATTGCGCACGAGCGCACCTACCCCGCTCACCGGACCGAAACCCGTGGTCGCCGAGCGCCCGTACGGTGGCCTGCGGGTTCAGCCGGTGTCCTTGTGCGGCAGGAACTCCTGCAGTTTGGTCTTCATGCCCTCCTTGATCACGCCCCAGCGATCCTCGTCTCCGCGGATCAGTGCTTCGGCGGCGTCCCGGGCCTGCTCGAAGGTCGCGTGCGGAGGGATCGGCGGGATGTCGGGGTCGCAGTGCACGTCGAGCAGGGCCGGGCGGTCGGCGCTCAGGGCCCGATCCCAGGCCGTGCCGAGCTGGTCGGGCTTGTCGACGATGATCGCCTGAAACCCCACGCTCGCGGCGAACGCCGCGTAGTCGACGTCGGGCAGCGTCTGGGACTGCGGGAACTTGGGCGCGCCCTGCAGGGCCCGCATCTCCCAGGTCACCTGGTTGAGGTCGTTGTTGTGCAGGACCGCGACGACGAACCGCGGATCGGCCCACTCCCGCCAGTAGCGCTGGACCGTGATCAGCTCGGCCAGCCCGTTCATCTGCATGGCCCCGTCGCCGGCGAACGCGATGACCGGCCGGTCCGGGTGGCCGAACTTCGCGCCGATTCCGTACGGCACCGCGTTGCCCATGGTGGCGAGCGTGCCGGATAGGGAGCCGCGCACGCCCGGGCGGAACCGCAGCTGGCGCGCGTACCAGTTGGCCGCCGACCCGGAGTCGGCGGTGACGATGGCGTCTTCGGGAAGGCGGGAGGACAGCTCGAAGAACAACCGCATCGGGTTGACCGGATCGGCGTCGACCATCGCCTCCATCTCCATGGTCTGCCACCAGCGCTCCACCGCGGCTTCGATGCCCTCCCGCCAGGAGCGGTCCTGCTTGCGGCGCAGATGCGGGATCAGGGCCCGCAGCGTGGCGGCGGCGTCACCGACCAGGTTGACCTCGTACGGGTAGCGCATCCCGATCAGCTTGGGGTCCAGGTCGATCTGCACGGCGCGCGCCTGGTCGTACCCGGGCAGGAACTGGCTGTAGGGGAAGCTGGACCCGACGGTCAGCAGCGTGTCGCAGCCCCGCATCAGGTCGTAGCTGGGGCGGGTGCCCAGCAGGCCGATCGAGCCGGTCACATAGGGCAGGTCGTCGGGCAGCACGTCCTTGCCCAGCAGGGCCTTGGCGACACCCGCGCCGAGCAGGTCGGCGACCTGCTCGAGCTCCGGGCGGGCTCCGCGGGCACCGGCGCCCACGAGGACGGCGACCTTCCGGCCGGCGTTGAGCAGCTCGGCGGCCCGCCGGACCGCGGCGTCGTCGGGGTCGACCATGGGCCAGTCGACGCCGAGGCTGGAGGGCACCATCTTGAACGCGTGTCCCGGCGGCGAGTACTCCAGCTCCTGTACGTCCGCGGGGATGATGACCGCGGTCGGTGCACGCTCGGCCATCGCGACGCGCACGGCCCGGTCCAGCACGTTCGGCAGCTGCTCGGGCACCGTGACCATCTGCACGTAGTCACTGGCCACGTCCTTGTACAGGCTGAGCAGATCGACCTCCTGCTGGTACGAGCCGCCCATGGCGCTGCGGTTCGTCTGCCCGACGATCGCCACCACCGGCACGTGGTCGAGCTTGGCGTCGTACAGCCCGTTGAGGAGGTGGATCGCGCCGGGCCCGGAGGTGGCCATGCACACGCCGACCCGGCCGGTGAACTTGGCGTACCCGACCGCCTCGAACGCGCTCATCTCCTCGTGCCGGGACTGGACGAACGCCGGCCGGTCGCCGGCACGCCCCCAGGCCGCGAGGATTCCGTTGATCCCGTCACCCGGGTAGGCGAAGACCTTCTCGACCCGCCAATCGCGTAGTCGCTGGAGCAGGTGGTCGGCAACGGTCGGTGCGGCCATCGGTCATTCCTCTCGCCAGACGCCCCCTGAGTGCGCCTTCCCCCTGCGCGGAGGCGAAACCTCCCGTGCCGTCCATGAAGAGGGCAGGTCCTGGTGGAACCGCACCGAAAGCCGGGCAAGTCGTCGGTCACGCAGAGCGAATGAACGGCCGCATAGGGGAATAACGCTCAGGTCCTTACATCAATCGCGGAAAGGAGGCTGAGTCGCCATGGCACTCATCCTCGCGGTCCTGTTACTGGCGCTCCTTCTGGGCGGGCTGGGTTTCGCCGCCCATGTCCTGTGGTGGGTCGCCGTCATCGTCCTGGTCGTATGGCTGCTCGGATTCGTGCTGCGCCTGGGTGAGGGCGCCGGCCGGGGCCGTTGGTACCGCTGGTAGCCGGGAGCCCGCCCGGCCGTCTCGCGGGGCCGGCCGGGCGGCGACGTTTGCCGCGTCGCCGGCGGGTAGGCGAGTCGTCCAGAATGTGACACGGAGGAGAGGTCGATGGTGCGTTTCGGGTACTTCCTGTCATCCGAGGAGCAGTCGCCGGCGGCGCTGGTCCGGCAGGCCAGGCTGGCCGAGCAGGCGGGCTTCGACGGCCTGTGGATCTCCGATCACTACCACCCGTGGCTCGACGTCCAGGGACAGAGCGGGTTCGTGTGGTCGGTGATCGGGGCGATCTCGCAGGTCTGTGATCTTCCGATCACCACGGCCGTGACGTGCCCGACTGTCCGGATCCATCCGGCGGTCATCGCGCAGGCGGCGGCGACCAGCCAGATCCTGACCGGCGGGCGGTTCCGGCTGGGGGTCGGCTCCGGTGAGGCGCTGAACGAGCACATCACCGGAGGCCGCTGGCCGGACGCGGACGAGCGGCTGGAGATGCTGGAGGAGGCGGTGGGCGTCATCCGGCGGCTGTTCACCGGGGAGCTGGTGACCCATCGGGGCCGGCACTACACCGTCGACACCGCCCGGTTGTACTCGCTGCCCGACGAGCCGCCGCCGATCCTCGTCTCCGGGTTCGGGGAGAAGTCGATCGAGCTGGCCGGGCGCATCGGGGACGGTTTCGTCAGCGTCCAGCCGGAGGCCGAGCACGTTCGGCTCTTCCGGGAGTCCGGCGGGCAGGGCAAGGCCGTGCAGGGCGGGCTGAAGGTGTGCTGGGGCACCGATCAGGACGACGCGCGCAAGACCGCGCACCGGCTGTGGCCGACCGAGTCCATCCCGGGGGAGTCCGCGCAGCTGCTGCCGTTGCCCAGGCACTTCGGCCAGCTCGCCGACCTGGTCACCCCGGACATGATGACGACTCCCTGCGGCCCCGATCCGGCCAGGCACGTCGAGGCGGTGCGGGCCTTCGTCGACGCGGGCTTCGACGAGGTCTACATCTCGCAGATCGGGCCCGAGCAGGAGGGCTTCTTCCAGTTCTACGCCGACCAGGTCCTGCCCCGGCTGCGGGAGGCGTGAGCGTGCCGTACGCCGTCCGGCCGACTCCCGCCCGGGTCGCGCAGGTGGCCACGGGTCATGTGGCTCGCGCCGGGGGTCGCCGGATCCGTGACGGCCGCTAAAGACTCTGAACCGTCAGGGTCTGGAGATCATGGTGACGAGAGTCCGGTGGCTCTGAAGACGCCGTCGATGAGGCCGTCGACGTACTGCATCTTCCTGAGCCCGGCCTGGGTCAGACCGCCGCCGTCGGCGTATCGCACCGCAAAGGGATTGCATGCCTGCGTGTGCCCAGCTTTGATCGGTACCCGTGACAATCTTCGATGAGCTTGCCTGCCCAGATCGGTATCCGCGCTCGTCCCGGTACGACCCGGCCTGGCTGCTCGACCTGGACATGGGGCCGAACCCGTTGTGGCTGCTGGAGGACCTGGCCCGGGATCTTGACCTGCGTCCGGGAATGCAGGTCCTGGACCTGGGCTCCGGCAAGGGAGCGACGTCGGTGTTCCTGGCCCGTGAGTACGGCGTCCAGGTCGTGGCGGCCGACTGGTGGATCGCACCGGATGAGGCGGCGGCCGTGTTCGCTGACGCTGGCGTTTCCGGCCAGGTGACCGCCGTGCGGGCCGAGGCGCACAACCTGCCGTTCGGGAAGGACGGCTTCGACGCCATCGTAAGCATCGACGCATTCGAGTATTTCGGCACCTCCGACTGGTACCTGCCATACCTCGTGGGGTTCCTGCGGCCTGGCGGCCAACTCGGCGTGGCGACGCCGGGAATGACGCAGGAGGTCCGGGAACTCGGGGCGATCCCGGAGCGCATCAAGGAACTGTTCGGCTGGGAGCCGATCGCCTGGCACACCGCCGAGTGGTGGCGCTTTCAGTGGGAGGTCACCGAACTCGTGACCGTCACATCGGCACGACTGCAGGAAGATGGCTGGCGGGACTGGCTGCTATGGACACAGGCGGTGGCCGAGCACACGGGCGACTGGGCCGGCCCACAACACAATCGCCAGGCGGTGATCGACCTACTCGCCGCCGACGCCGGCGAGTTCCTCACCTTCGCGATGGTGACAGCGAGGAAGAACTGACGAGCAGGCTCCGCGCAGTAGCAGCCACCGCCGTGACCCCAGACCCTGACGGTTCACGGTCTCCTAGTCCCGGCCCGGCCCGTCCGGTGCGGCCGACGGCCCCGCCTCCGCCCGCAGCGCCTCGTCCAGGGAGGGATGGATCTCGAACAGCTTGTCGAGCCGGGTGACGCGGAAGACGCGGCGGAGGCGTTCGCCGGGGCCGACGAAGCTGAGGGTGCCGTCGTGGGCCTGGAGGCGGTGGTGGATGCCGACCAGGACGCCCAGGCCGGTGGAGTCGAGGAACTCGACGCCGCTGAGGTCCACGATGAGGTGCCGGGCACCGGCTTCGACGATCTCCACGAGGGTCTCGCGCAGTCGCGGGCTGGTGAACACGTCGAGTTCGCCGCTCACGGTGACGATGGTGAGCCGTCCGTGGAGGCGATGGTCAACGGCGAAGTCCATGGTGGTCCCCCCTCAGCGATATGGTCCCCCGGCGACGCTATGGTCACCGCCGGTGACGAGGCCGCCCCCATACCCCGCCCCCGGCGATGTATCCCTGCCGGCCGGCCGGGATCCCCGCCCGTCCGGCCGGCCGGGGCGCCCGGGCCGCCGGGGGCGGCGGGCCGGCCGGCCTGCGAGGGCGTACGCCGGCGGAGCAGGGGAGCGCTCCGGCCGGGCCGCACGTACCGGACCCGGTCGGCGGGCCACCGGCGCACCTCGCGCTGGAAGGCCGGGAGCGACGGCCTCCGCACCGAGTGGCCGTCGTGGCGGACCGGGATCGCCCGGGCGCGCCGCACGGTCACGAGCCGGTCGGCGCCCTGCCGCTCGTCCAGGGTGACCGGCTCCGGAATCGACGTCGGCGTGGCCCAGCTGGGCGGCACGGGGCCGCAGCCCGAAACAGGCATACGTAGCCGTACCCAGTCTTCTCCCTACGAATCCGGCCACTCACCCACGGTCACGCATAGGCGTTCGCGGCCGGGCGTGATACGGATCGTGGGTGGACTTCGATCAGGCCGCCGACGAGCTGTACGGCGTCTCGCCCGGGGAGTTCGTCGCGACCCGGGACCGCCTGGCCGCCGCGGCCCGGGCCGCCGGCGACGCCGGGCTCGCGCGGCGGATCGCCGCGCTGCGCCGGCCCACGGTGTCGGCCTGGGCGGTGAATCAGCTGGCCCGGCAGGCGGCCGGACGGCTCACCCCGCTGCTGGAGGCCGGGGCCGGGCTGCGCGCGGCCTGGTCGGCGGGCACCGAGCTCACGGAGTGGGAGCGGCGGCGCAACACCGCCGTGGCCGAGGCGGTCCGCGCCGTGTACGAGCTCGCCGAGCGGGCCGGCCACGCGTTGCGGGAGCCCGCACGGCGGGAGGTCGAGGAGACCCTGCAGGCGGCGATGGCCGATCCGGAGGTGGCCGGCGAGGTCGGGGCGGGGCGGCTGACCCGGGCCCGTAGCCACGTCGGGTTCGCGGCACCCGGCCTGCCGGGCGGGGAGGCGGCACCGTCCCCCGGGCCCGCGCCGCGCCGCAAGCGGGCCGAGGACCCGCGGATCCGGCTGCGGCGGCTCCAGGTGGAGGCCGCGCAGGCGGAACAGGAGGCGGCGACCCTCCAGGACACCCAGGCCGAATGGGCCGGGCAGCTCGCCACGGCCCAGCGGGAGCTGGACGGCATCGTCGAGGCCGAGGAGCGGCTGCGCGAGGAGGAGCGGCGGCTGCACGCGGAGCTCGACGCGCTCCGGCGGCGGCGGGAGGCGGCCGGACGGCAGCTCCAGGTGGTGCGGCGGGCCGGTGACAGCGCGGCCCGGTCGGCGGCCGACGCCCGTCGTCGCGCCGAGGAGGCCAGGCGCCGGCTGGAGAAGGCCCGCGACTCCGCCTCATAGCGGAGGCCGCGAAACCGCTTCGTCGAACGGTCCCGGGGCGTTTCCGGTCGGCCGGCGGGGCGCCGGTTCGGTTCACCGCGGGAGCCGAGGGCATAAGGAGACAGGGCGCCCACCTGCGACGACGCGCCGCCCGTCCGGGGGCCGCCGGCGCTGTGGCGGGGCCGGGCGGGTGTGACCGGTGTCTCCAGGGCCTGGGGCGCCGGGCCGGGTTGAAGCCCGCCGGCGGGGTAGTGCCAACAATTCGGACAACGAGGCGAGTACGCCTGAGGAGGCTGGATCGATGACCAAGCGAGACACCGTCGTGGACCTGCTGCTACGCCAGCATCAGGAGATCAACCGGCTGCTGACCAAGGTCGAGAAGAGCACCGGCAAGCCGCGGGCCGAGGCCTTCGACCGGCTGCGGCACCTGCTGGCGGTCCACGAGACGGCGGAGGAGGAGATCGTGCACCCCTACGCCCGGCGCACCATCAGCAACGGCGCGCGGGTGACCGAGTCCATCGTCAAGGAGGAGAACCAGGCCAAGCACACGCTGCAGGAGCTGGAGCGGCTCGGCACCGACTCGGTGGAGTTCACTCCGTTGTTCATGCGGTTCCAGAAGGCGGTGCTGGCGCACGCCGAGCACGAGGAGCGGCAGGAGTTCCCCGAGCTCGCCGCCAAGAGCAGCCCCGAGCAGCTCAAGGGCATGGTCGCCGCGGTCAAGGCCGCCGAGGCCATCGCCCCCACCCACCCGCACCCGGGTGTGGAGTCTCCCGCCATGAACCTGGCCCTGGGCCCGATGGCCGCGGTCGTGGACCGTACCCGGGACGCCATCCGCAAGGCGATGGGCTGATCCCCGGCCGGGGGACCACCTCGGATGACCACCGTGACCGGCAGAGCACCTTCACCCGACCCCCGCTATTCCGTGATCATGCAATCGTTCGACGAACGATTGCATGATCACGGAAGGGAGTGGTCACGGAGGGTTACTTGCTGGGCCGCTTGCTCAGCGGCGTGGGTGCGGGTACTCCGGTGAACGGTGCTGGAACGACAGGATGCCCGGGTTCTGGACGACGCCGTCGCGGATCTCGATGGCGCGCCGGATCGTCGGGTCGGCGTCCCAGGCCGCGGGGCCGCCGAGGACCCGCCGCAGGTACGGCAGCAGCGCCTCGCTGATCTCCCAGGTGGCGGAGTTCCACAGGTAGGACGGGCTGTGGTCAACGGCGTAGTACTGGATCTTCCCGCCCACCTCGAACATCGGCTCCGAGAACGTGGTGGGGCGCGCCCAGCTGAAGCCCATCCCCTCGTCGCACGAGACGTCGACGATCAGGGTGCCCGGGGCGAAGTCGTCCAGGTCCTTCTCGGTGAGGAACATCAGCGGCGCGTCGGGATCCTGGAGCACGCAGTTGACGATGATGTCGTACCTGGCGAGAAAGGCGGCCAGGGGTTCCCTGCCGCCGCGGGAGAGCACCTGGCTGAGGCTCGGGTCGTCGGCGTCGTTCTCGAAACGCACCATGCGCGCCGAGTGGATGGGCGAGGCGACCGCGCTGATGCCGCGATGGGTGAGGACATCGACGTCGTTGACCCCGTGCGCCTTGAGGGCCGTCACGGCGCCCCGGGCGGTCGCCCCGAAGCTGATGACGGCCGCCCGCAGCCGGTGGCCGTACACACCGGTGGTCCCTCTCAGCTGCATGGCCTGCAGGACGGAGCAGTAACCGGCCAGCTCGTTGTTCTTGTGGAACACGTGCAGGTTGAAGGCGCCGTCCGGGGTCCAGTGGTTCATCGCCTCGAAGGCGATCATCGTCAGCCGCCGGTCGATGCCCAGCTGGGTGACCTGCTCGTCCTGGACGCAGTGCGGCCAGCCCCACAGCACCTGTCCCGGGCGGAGCTCCGCGACGTCGGCCGCGAGCGGCTTGGCGAGCAGGATGACCCCGCATTCGGCGAGGAGCCGCTCGCGCGGATGCAGCCCGGCCACGTACGGCGCCAGCTGCTCGTCCGAGACTCCGAAGCGCTCACCGTACCCCTGCTCCAGGTGGATACGGCTCCGCAGATCCGGGTCGATCCGCTCGAGGTGCTGCGGATGGATCGGCAGCCGCCATTCGTTCTCCTTGCGGGATCGTGACATGACACCGAGGCTGAGCTCATTCACGCGCGCTCCCTGTTATAGGGCTCATGTCTAGCACAGCCCGGCACCCCGGCACGCGCGCTGATGATCATCCGCGGGTCCGGGACCAGCGGTCACGTCCACCCGGGACCATGCCCGCGAGCCCGCCCGCACCGTCACCCGGACGCCCTTCCCTCACCGGGCCGGTTCACCCGGGGAGCCCGCGTCGCGGACGAGCAGGGCGGCCTGGACCCGGTTCGCGCAGTCGAGCTTCGCCAGGATCCGGCTGACGTAGGTCTTGATCGTGGTCTCGCTCATGTGCAGCCGGCGGCCGACGTCGGCGTTGGACAGGCCTTCCGCGACGAGGTGCAGGACCTGCGACTCCCGCTCGGTCAGCGCCGACAGCCGCCGGGCCGCCTCCCGGCGGCGCCGGGCCTCGACCGGGCTGACCATGGCCAGCACCAGCCGGGTGACGGCGGGGGAGAGGTAGGCCTCGCCCGCGTCGGCGGCGCGCACGGCCCGGATCAGCTCGTCGGGAGTGCAGTTCTTCAGCACGAAGCCCGCCGCGCCGCTCTGCAGGGCCCGCAGCACGTTGGCCTCCTCACCGAAGGCGGTGAGCACCACGACCCGTACGTCCGGAGCACGGCCGCGCAGGTCCTCGGCCGCGGCCAGCCCGTCGAGCACCGGCATGTTGATGTCGATCAGCAGGACGTCGACGCGGTGCCGGAGCACCGCCGCCACGGCCGCACGCCCGTCGGCCGCCTCGGCGACGACCTCGATGCCGGGGGCGGACTCCAGCACGGTGCGGACGCCCGCGGTGATCAGTGGCTCGTCGTCGGCGACCAGCACCCGGATCGGCCTCGTCACGCTCTCCCCATCCCCAGCGGCACCAGCAGCAGGACCATGGCGATCGCGGCGGCCACCAGCGCGGCCGTACGGAAGCGCTCGACGGGAGGGGAGCCGCCGGGCCCGGCCGGGGAGAGGTCCTCGTCGTCCCCGGCGAGGGGCAGCATCGCGGCGAGCCGGAAGCCGGCCGCGGAGCACGTGACCTCCAGCAGCCCGCCCGCGAGCCGTACGCGCTCCCGCAGGCCGGTCAGGCCGTGTCCGTCGGCGAGACCCGCCGCGGCGGCCGCTCCGCCCGGCAGGTCATTGCACACGTTGACCAGCAGCGCGTCGAGCTCCCACTCCAGCGACACGGTGACCGGTTCTCCGCAGGCGTGCTTGGCCGCGTTGGTCAGCCCCTCCTCGACCACCCGGTACGCGGCCTGGCCGGCGCTCACGCGCAGTGGTGCGGGCCGTCCCCGGCGCAGCAGCGTGACCGGCAGGCCGGCCGCGCGGAAGCCGGCCACCACCTCGTCGATCCCGTCGAGGCCGGGGGAGAGCGGATCGTGCTCGTCCTGCCGCCGGAGGGCGCCGACGAGGTCGTGCAGCTCGTCGATCGCGGCGCGGGCCGAGCCGGCCAGCCGGCTCACCGCCTGTCCCTGCTCCGCGGGCAGGTCCGACACCTCGAGGGCGGCGGCCTGTACCGACAGCAGGCTGAGCCGGTGGCCCAGCGAGTCGTGCATGTCCCGGGCGATCCGCAGCCGCTCGCGCAGCCGCTCCCGCTCGGTGAGCAGCTCCCGCTCCAGCCGCAGTTGCCGGTTGTGCCGGTGGAGCGCCGACACCAGCCGCCGGTGCTGCGCGAGGTACCGGCCGATGACGTACGGCAGCACGACGAACACCGCTCCCGTGGCGAACAGGTTCGCCAGCGCGATGCGCCCGGTCCCGGTGTCGGCGAGCCGCGCGGCGGCATAGGCGAGCGAACCGCAGACGACGGCCGCGGCGCCCCTGCGGGAGGCGGCCTGGTCGCCGGCCCGGTAGGCGGCCCACAGCAGCAGCCCGTAGGACCCCGTGGTCAGGCAGGCCACGGCGACCGCGGCGACGAAGACGGCCGCCGGGGTGCGGGAACCGAGCGTCATCACCAGCACGATGGCGAGGGCGTGGATCGGGATGACCCACACCGGCAGAGCCGCCATCCGCTCGGGGACCAGCAGCACCGTGTCGGCGAGGACCACGATGACGACGAGGAGGAATCGGCCCATGTGCTGAGGCTGTCCCTCCCGGCCCCGGCGGTCAACCCGCGCCCGGTACGGCGGCGGCCTGCCGACTTTGGTGACGGCGACCGACGACTTTCGAGGACTGCCCGGGCAGCCGCCGGTTCCTACCGTGGACCGGGACCACGGCACCGGCAGGGACGAGGAGGCATTTCGTGCGGGGGTATCACAGGTGATCGAGGTACAGGACCTCACCAAGAGGTACGGCAGGACGCTCGCCGTCGACGGGCTCTCGTTCGCCGTGCGGCCCGGGCAGGTCACCGGCTTTCTCGGGCCCAACGGCGCCGGCAAGTCCACCACGATGCGGGCGATGCTCGGGCTGGACCGGCCGACGAGCGGCCGGGTGCGCATCGACGGCAGGCACTATGCCGAACTGCCCCACCCGCTGCGGCACGTCGGGGCGCTGCTGGAGGCCACGGCGGTGCACCGGGGCCGCAGCGCCCGTGACCACCTGCTGTGGCTGGCACACAGCAACCGGATCCCGGCATCGCGGGTACGGGAGGTCATCGAGCTGGCCGGGCTGGCGGGCGTGGCGAACCGGCGGGTGAGGGGATTCTCGCTCGGCATGACGCAGCGGCTGGGCATCGCCGCCGCCCTGCTCGGAGACCCGGCGGTCCTGCTCCTCGACGAGCCGGTCAACGGTCTCGATCCGGAGGGCATTCTGTGGTTCCGGACCCTCATGAAGCGGCTCGCCGCGGAGGGCCGTACGGTCTTCGTCTCCAGCCATCTGATGAGCGAGATGGCCCTCACCGCCGAGCACCTCATCGTCATCGGCCGCGGGCGGCTGCTCGCCGACACGACGGTGACCGGCTTCATCGAACGCAACTCCCGCTCGTTCGTGCGGATCCGCACGCCGGAGCCGGAGCGGATGCGCGACGTGCTGACGGCCCGGGGGATCGAGGTCCGGCCCGGTGCGGACGGCACGCTGGAGGCGGCCGGTGCCGAGGCCGCGACGGTCGGCGAGCTGGCCGCCGCCCACGGGCTGACGGTGCACGAGGTCAGCGTGCGGACGGCCTCCCTGGAAGAGGCCTTCATGCGGCTCACCGCACCGGCCGTGGACCACCGCGCCGAGGGGCCGGGCCGATGACCGCGCCGTCCCCGGCCGCCGGGCGGGCCGCGCTGCGGGCCGCTCTGCGGGCCGAATGGATCAAGATCCGCACCGTGCGGTCGACGGTCTGGACGCTGCTGCTCACCCTCCTCGTCAGCGTCGGGATCAGCCTGCTCGTCGGGTTCTCCATGCGCAACGGCTTCGCCGCCATGGACCAGGAGCGCCGTGACGCCTTCGACCCCGCGCTCATCGGCTTCTACAGCCTGACGCTGGGGCAGCTCTCCCTGGTGGTGTTCGGGGTGCTGCTGTTCGGCGCGGAGTACGGCAGCGGCATGATCCGCGCCTCGCTGGCGGCGGTGCCCCGCCGGCACCTGTTCTACGGGTCGAAGGTGCTGGCCGGGACGCTGGTGGCCCTGGTGAGCTCGGTGGTGATCGTCCTCACGACGTTCTTCGTCGCCCAGTGGGCGCTCGGCCCGCACGGCACGTCCCTGGGCGCGGACGGGGTGGCCCGGGCGACCGCCGGGGCGTGCCTCTACCTGACGCTGATGTGCGCGTTCGCCATGGGCGTGGCCGCGATGCTGCGCAGCACGGCGCTCTCGCTCGGGATCATGATCCCGTTGCTGTTCCTCGGCGGGCAGGGGGTCGGCAACCTCCCGGGGATCCGGCCCTTCGCGCAGTACCTGCCGGACCAGGCGGGGTTCGTCATGATGCAGGTGGTGCCGGTGCCCGAGGGGTCCATCGGATACCGGGACTACGGCCCGTGGGCCGCGCTCGCCATCATGGTGACCTGGGTGGCCCTCGCGCTCGCCGGCGGCTACCTGGTGGTCCGCCGCCGCGACGCCTGACGCCCGGCGCCTGATGCCTGATGCCGCGCCCGCGAACTCGTCTCCGCGTCGAGACCGGAACCGTGTACTCCCGGCTGTCCGCTGCTCCCGGCCATCCGGGCTCGTTCCGGCTATCCGGGTTCGTTCCGGCCGGTGTCCTCGATCTCCTCCAGCTCCTCGACCCCGACGCCGTACAGCTCGAGCATCCGGGTGAGCTGGTCGAGGTCGCGGGCGTAGCCGACCACCGCCCGGTGCTTGCGGACCCGCAGGCGGTCACGATCGTTGAGCACGATCGCCTCGACGTCGATACCGTGCGGCCCGACCCAGTGCGTGCCCATTCACAGGACCTACCGGCAGGCGGCCCAAGCCAACCTCCCGGTACGGCAACGGACCGTCCCGCGGGGGCACCGGCGGCCGCGGGGCGGGTCACGGGCCGGTGGCGGGCCGGTCAGGAAACGGTCAGGGAGGCGAGATGGTGATCGTCCGGCTCTCGGTGTAGAACAGGCGGGCGGCGGTGCCCTGCTCGCGCGGCCCGGAGCCGGACTCCTTGGACCCGCCGAACGGCGCGTGGTAGTCGACCCCGGTGGTGGCGGCGTTGATCCGGATCATCCCGGCGTCGAGGAGGTCCACGGCGTCCAGGGCCGCGCCCAGGTCCCGGGTGAAGACGGCGGCCACCAGCCCGTACCGCACGTCGTTGGCGATGCGGACGGCCTCGCCGGCGTCGGCGGCGGGGATCACCGCGCACACCGGCCCGAAGACCTCCTCCCGGCTCAGCTCGTGGCCCGGGGGGAGCCCGGTGAGCACCGCCGGGCCGACGAACCAGCCGGGTGACTCCAGCGGGGAGCCGCCGGTGACGACGCGGGCGCCCGCGGCGCGCGCGGACTCGACGGCCCCGACGACGCGGTCACGGGCACCCTGGTCGATGACCGGCCCGACCGCGACGGCGGGATCGGCGGGGTCTCCCACGGCGAGGTCGCCGACGGCGGCCGCGAGCCGTTCGGCGAACCCCTCCGCGTCGCCGACGACGATCACCCGGCTGGTGGCGGTGCACTTCTGCCCGGCGTAGCCCATGGCGGCGGCCGCGATGGTACGGGCCGCGGCGCCGAGGTCGGCGTCCGGCAGCACGAGGGAGGGGTTCTGGCCGCCCATCTCGCACTGGACCGGGACGCCCCGGCGCGCCGCGGCCTCCCGCACCGCACGACCGGCCCGGACGGAGCCGGTGAAGGAGACGACGTCGGCCAGGTCCACCAGGGCCGCGCCCGTGGTCGCGTCCCCGGTGACGACCCGCAGGACGTCCTCGGGCAGCACCTCCCGGGCCAGCTCGGCCAGGCGCAGCGCGACGGCGGGTGACTCCTCCGCCGGCTTGAGCACGACGGTGTTGCCGAACGCCAGCGCGGGTGCCAGCTTCCAGACCGGGATGGCCAGCGGGAAGTTCCACGGCGTGACGAGCCCGGCGACCCCGTGCGGGCGGCGCCGGGTGTGGAGCAGGGACCTGCCGTCCGGTGCGGGCAGCACGTCGCCCTCCGCGCCGAGCGCCTGCCCGGCGTAGTAGCGCAGGATGGCGGCGGCCCGGCCGACCTCGGCGGCCGCCTCCGCCGCCGGTTTGCCGACCTCCCGCACGATCAGGCCGGCCAGTTCGCCCGCCGCCGCGTCCACCCCGGCGGCGAGCCTGGTCAGCGCGTCCCCGCGCTCGGCCGCCGGCGACCGCCGCCAGGCGCCGGCCGCCGAGCGCGCACGTTCGACGCACCCGGCCACCTGCTCCGGCGACGAGGCCGGCACGGTGACGACCACGTCGGCGGGATCCTGCGGGGAGCGGCTGTCGAGGGTGTCCTGACGTCTTCCGGAGGTCATGGCGTCCTTGTCTCTTCCTGGGTGGGGTCGGTGCGCAGCCGGGAGAGCAGCCCGCCGTCCACGTGCAACGTGTGCCCGTTGAGCTGCGCCGACGCGGGCGAGGCCAGGAACAGCGCGGCGTCGGCGACCTCGTCCGGGCTGGTCGTCCGCCCGGACGGCAGGTCGGCGGCGGGCCGCGGCTCCCCGACGACGCTGGCCGGGGCGATGCAGTTGGCCCGGATGCCCGCCCCGCCCAGCTCGACGGCGATGGCCCGGCTCAAGGCCTCGATTCCCGCCTTCGTGACGTCGTAGACGCTCTGGTCCTCGTGCGCCCGGGAGGCGCCGGGCGAGGACAGGCTGATGATCGATCCGCCCCGGCCGGCGCTCCGCCAGTGCCGCGCGGCACGGGCGGACAGCAGGTACGCGGTGCGCAGGTTCGCCGCGACGACCTCGTCCCAGACGGCCGCGCCGAGGTCGATGAACGGCACCCGGTACCCGGTGATCGCGGCGTTGTTGACGAGGACGTCCAGGCCGCCGGCCCGGTCCAGGCGCGCGAACACGTCGTCGGCCACCTCCTCCCGGGCGAGGTCCCCTGCCACCACGGTGACCCCCGGCGACCCGCCGAAGACGCCGAGGCCCGCCGCGTTCCGGTCCACGGCGAACACCTCGGCGCCCGCCGCGGCGAACCGGGAGACGAGGGTACGCCCGATCAGCCCCGCCGCGCCGGTCACCAGGACCCGCTCGCCCCGGCAGTCGAAATGCACGTTCATCACTCGGTGGTCGCCTCCTTGACCTGCGCGACGATCTGGGTGGGGTTGACGAACGCCAGCGCGATGAGCAGCAGCACCGACGACAGCGCGGTGTAGATCACGGCCATGGCGTCGATCGCCTGCAGCGCCCGGATGCCCGGGGTGAACGCCGCGCTGTAGAGCGCCACGACCAGCGTCTGGCTGTCGGCGTCGGACACCAGGAAGGTGAGCTCGAACATCGCGACGGTGCGGACGAGCACCAGGATCGCCGCCGCCAGGATGCCGGGCAGCAGCAGCGGCACCAGGACCCGGGCGAAGACCTGGCGGGTGCGGGCCCCGCACATCCGCGCCGCCGACTCGACGTTGGTGTCGATCTGCTCGACGAACGGCGTCATCACCAGGATCACGAACGGGAGCGCGGGCACCAGGTTGGCCGCGACGACCCCGGTGAGCGTGCCCGCGAGGTGGAACTTGTACAGCACGGTCGCGAGCGGGATGCCGTAGGTGATCGGTGGCAGCAGCACCGGCAGGAACATCAGCAGCATGACCACGCGCTTGCCCGGGAAGTCGCGGCGGGCCAGGGCGTACGCGGCCGGCACGCCGAGCAGCAGGGCGATCACGACCACCGACAGCGCCACCTCCAGGGTGACCTGCAGCACCGAACCGAGATCGAACTCCCGCCACGCGTCCGCGTACCACGCCGTGGTGAACCCGCGCGGCAGCCAGCCGCCGAACCAGGTCCGGCCGAAGGAGTTGACCACCACGGACAGGATCAGCGCGGCCAGGTTGACCAGGAAGAACGCGACCGCGCCCCAGACGAGCCAGGACTGGAGGCGGCCCCCGCGGCCGGGCGCGATCGCGCGGGCCGCCCGGCGGCGCCGGTGCCCGGCGCCCGCGATCTCGGTCATCAGCCCTTGCCTCCCATCGACGGCCCCGTGTAGAGACGGCGCCGCCACCCCAGGGCGACGGCGATCACCAGCAGTTCGAAGACGCCCATCAGCACGGCGATCGCCGACGCCATCGAGTAGTCGTACTTCTCGAACGCCGCCTGGTAGGCGGCGATGGCCATCACCCGGGTCTGGTCGGCCGGCTCGCCCACGAGGTTGGCCGACGGGAAGACCGAGAAGGCCAGGACGAACGCCAGCACGAACGTCGTGGCCAGCCCGGGAGCCAGCAGCGGGAGCACGATCCGGCGCACCCGCTGCCGGCCGTTCGCCCCCAGGGTGGCCGCCGCCCGCTCCAGCGTCGGATCGATCCCCGACATGTACGACAGCACGAGCAGGAAGGCGAAGGGGAACCCTGTGATGATCAGTGAGAACAGGACGCCCCAGTAGTCGTAGATCAGCCGTACCGGCCGGTCGACGAGACCGAGGTCCAGCAGCACCCGGTTGAACCAGCCCTTCGGCCCGAGGTAGCGCAGCAGCCCGTCGGCGACCAGGACCGTGCCGAGCGTCACGGGCAGCACGAGGACGGCCGTGATGAGCCGTTTGCCGCGGAACCGGCCGCGCAGCCGGTAGGCGATCGGCACGGAGGCCCCGACGTTGAACAGGGCGGCGGGCAGCGCGAGCCGCAGGGTCTTCCACACCGTGCCGCGCTGGTAGGCGTCGCGGAAGAACCCGGTGTAGTTGTGCAGCGGGCCCCCGCCGGTCTGGGGCCGCAGCGACAGCCCCACTCCGTAGAGCATCGGGTAGAGGAAGAGCCCGGCCAGCACGGCCACGGCGGGGACCAGCAGCAGCAGTACCCGGTCGACACCGCGCTCGGCGAGCCGGTGCCGCAGCACGGAACGGCGCGCGGGGGGCCGGGGGAGCGCCCGGATCGCCATCAGTCCTCCTCCGGTGCCCGGCCGCCGAAGACCAGCACCCGCTCGGCCGGTACGGTCAGCCGGACCCGGTCGCCCGGCCCGACCCGGTCGCGTACCAGGAAATGGACGACGCGGCCCGACTCGGTGACGCCCTCCGCGGCCGTCTCGCGGCCGTGGAACTCCGCGACCTCCACCCGCACGGAGAGCACGTTCTCCTCCGGGCCGGCCCCGGCGAGGCGGAAGTCCTCCGGCCGGATCCCCGCGAGGGCCACCGGGCCGGTGACGTCGTCCCGGGCGGTGCCGGTCAGCCGCAGCCCGGCGTCCTCGAGGACGGCCGTTCCGCCGGTACGGGACAGCACGGGCAGTTCGAGCAGGTTGCGGTAGCCCATGAAACCGGCGATGTAGGCGCTGGCCGGGTAGGCGTAGACCTCCTCGGGAGCGCCGACCTGCTCGACCCTGCCGTCGCGCAGGACCACGATCCGGTCGGCGAGCGCGAGCGCCTCCTCCTGGTCGTGGGTGACGTACACGGTGGTGAGGCCCAGCGACTGGTGCATCTTCCTGATCTCGGTGCGCATCTGCAGGCGCAGCTTGGCGTCGAGGTTGGACAGCGGCTCGTCCATGAGCACCAGCCGCGGCCTGATGACGGTCGCGCGGGCGATGGCGACCCGTTGCTGCTGGCCGCCCGAGAGCTGCCCGGGCAGCTTGTCGGCGTGCTCGGTGAGCTCGACGAGCTCGAGGGCCGCCCGCACGCGCTCGGCGATCTCGGCCTTGGCGACCCGCCGGACGGCGAGCCCGAAGGCGACGTTGCGGCGCACCGACAGGTGCGGGAACAGCGCGTAGTTCTGGAAGACCATGCCGAATCCGCGCTGTTCCGGGGGCACGCCGTCGATGCGCTCGTCGTCCAGCCAGATCGCGCCCTCCGACAGCGGCAGCAGCCCGGCGAGGCAGTTCAGCGCGGTCGACTTGCCGCAGCCCGAGGGGCCCAGGAGGGCGAGGAACTCGCCCCCCTGGATTCTCAGGTCCAGCTCGCGAAGCGCCACCGTCGAGCCGAACCGGCGGGAGACGCCCTCCATCCGCAGCTGCCGGAAGGTGCTGCGCAGCCTGCCCGGGAGTACGGCCTCGGAGGTCATGTCTTCTTGACCTTCGCGCCCCCGACCTCCCGGTCCCACCGGTCGAACGCGGCGACGAGCTGCTGCGCCTCCAGCGGCGAGACCTTGGGAGTGGACGCGATCAGCTGGTCGTACTCAGGCCTGCCGTACTCCTGGATGACCTTCTGGCTGGCGGCCGGCGCCATGGCGGGGGTCACGCCCTTGACCGCCGGGCCCGGGTAGAAGTAGCCCTTGTCGTAGGTGATCGCCTGCTGCTGCGGGGTGAGCGCGAACTTCATGAAGTCGGCCAGGACGGCGAGCTTCTCGCCGGAGATCTTCCTGGGCACGACCATGTAGTGCGCGTCCGTCACCCAGGTGAACTTCGCCAGCGACCGGGTCTTGAAGTCCTTGGGCACCTGGCCGAGCGCGCGGGGATTGATGTCCCACCCGGTGGTGGTCAGGATGATGTCGCGGGTGCCCTCGCCCAGCTCCTTCATCGTCTGCGCCGTGCCGGTCGGGTAGTACTCGACGTACTTGCCCAGCTCCTTGAGGTAGGCCCAGGTCTTCGTCCAGCCGGCGGCCGGGTCCCGGGGGTCGGAGTCGCCCAGGATGTAGGGCAGCCCCATCAGCCAGGTCCGCCCGGGGCCGGAGTTGGCGGGCCGCGCGTACTCCAGCTTCTTCGGGTGCGCCCTGGCCCAGTCCAGGAGCTCCTGGGCGGTCTTCGGCGGGCTCGGGACGGTCTTGGGGTTGTACTCGATGAGCGGGCCCGACGGGTAGTAGGTCACCACGACGCCCTTGCCCCGGGCCAGCTCCTGCATCTTCGCGGCGGGCTCCAGGTAGAGCGATTTCAGGTCCGGCAGCCTGCCGGCGTACTTGCCCAGCAGGTCCACCCAGAGGTTCTGCTCGATCCCGGCGGCCAGCCCGTCGGTGCCGGTGAGCACCAGGTCGATGTCGAGCCGCCCGGCGTCCTGCTGCGCCTTGACCTTGCCCGCCAGCTCCGGGGCGGTGACCTTGGTGTAGGTGATCTTGTTGACCAGTTTCGGATGCCCGGCCTTGTAGTTCTCGAAGATCTGCTGGGTCAGCTGGAGATCGCCGGCGACGTCGACGACGTTCAGCGTGACGGGCTTGCCCGGCAGCCTGACGTCGGCGGCAGCCGGTTCCGCGGCCGTCCTGCCCCCGTTGTCCGGTGCGCCGCAGGCGACGAGCGCCGTGAGCAGGCAGGCGGCGGCGAGGCCTGCGGAGGTGGTGCGTGAGGGTCTCATGGGTTCGCTCCTCCTTGGACACGCCGTCGGTCACGTCGGCGTGGTCGTGCTCCGGATGACGAGGCGCGTCGCCAGCTCCCGCGCCGCCGGACGGCGCGGTGCGGCCGCGCCGAGCAGGGACAGGAGCATGGCGGCGGAGGCCTGGGCCACGGTGGCGATGGGCACCGCCACCGTGGTGAGGGGTGGGGACGTCATCGAGGCCATGGGTACGTCGTCGAAGCCGACGACGCTCATCTCACCGGGTACGCGGACACCCCGTGCGGCGAGCCGCGAGAGGACCCCGAGGGCGATGAGATCGTTGTAGGCGAAGACCGCGGTGACACCGGCGGCGAGGGCCTCGTCCGCACCGCGATAGCCGCCCGCGAACCGCGGCTCGTACGGGCCGAGCACGGTGAGCCGGATGCCGCGGGCGGCACAGGCGTGCAGGAAGACGCTCTGCCGCCGCCGGTTGGACCAGGAACCGCCCGGCCCCGCGAGGTAGGCGCACCGGCGGTGGCCGAGCGCGTGGACGTGGCCGACGGCCTGGTCGATGCCGGGGACGAAGTCCATCGAGATCGACGGGACGGTCCGGGTCAGCCGGTTGGCCACCACGAGCGGCACCCGCCCGGCCAGCGAGCGCAGCCGCGGGCCCGACATGCGCGGTGAGCAGAGGATCAGGCCGTCGACCTGCGCGGACATCGCCTGTGCGAGGGCGACCTCGGCCTGCGGGTCCTCATCGGTGTCGGCGAGGAACAGCGCGTGGTCGGAGTCGCGCAGCCGGGCCTGGACCGCCTTGATGAAGGGGGCGAAGAACGGGTTGGCGATGTCGGGGACGATCAGCCCGAGTGCCGTGGTCCGCCCGAGGACGAGGGAACGCGCCGAGCGGTTCGGGTGGTAGCCGAGCCGCTGCGCGCAGTCGAGCACGCGCCGCCGGGTCACGGCGTTCACGAGCTCCGGAGCGTTCAGCGTGCGGGAGACCGTCGACGGCGAGACCCCGGCCTGTGCCGCCACGGCCCGGATCGTCACCACGGAGCGGGTGGGGGTGCCCTCCTGCGGTCCGTACATAGCGCCCAAGAATGAAAACGTTTGTGACATATGTCAATAGGTCAGGATGCTGATGTACTGATATATCAAGATGCGATGCCGGGCTCCGAGGTCCGGTGCGGCCGTAGGGAGCCATGATGATCGATGACGTGCGGGAGGCCCTCCGCTCGGTGGTCGCCATCCCGGTGACACCGTTCGACGACACGGGAGGGTTCGACGAGCCCGCGTACGCCGCGATCGTCACCCGGCTGGTGAACGCCGGGGTCACCGCGCTGACCCCGAACGGCAACACCGGTGAGTTCTACTCCCTCACGCCCACCGAGCTGGCCCGCACCGTCGCGATCACCGTAGAGGTCGCGGACGGCGCCGCGACGGTGATCGCGGGCGTCGGCCACGACCGGGACCGGGCGGTGGCGCTGGCACGCGACGCGCGGGCCGCCGGCGCCCAGGCGGTCATGGTGCACCAGCCCGTCCATCCCTACCAGTCGCCGGAGGGCTGGCTCGGCTACCACCGGGCCGTCGCGGAGGCCGTCCCCGGCCTCGCCGTCGTCTGTTACGTGCGCTCGCCGATGGTCACCGCCGCCACGCTGACGACCCTCGCGGACGCCTGCCCCAACGTGATCGGGGTCAAGTACGCCGTGCCCGATCCCGTCGGGTTCGCCGACCTCGCCGCGGCGGCCGGCCGGCTCACCTGGGTGTGCGGTCTGGCCGAGACCTGGGCGCCGTTCTTCTGGCTCGGCGGGGCGGAGGGATTCACCTCCGGGCTGGTGGCCATCGCCCCCGAGCTGTCACTCGAGCTGCTCGCCCGGCTGCGCCGGGGGGATATCGCCGGTGCTATGGACCTGTGGCGGCGGCTCAAGCCGATCGAGGACCTGCGCGCCCGCCGCGACAACGCCAACAACGTCTCGGCGGTCAAGGAGGCGCTCGCCCAGCTCGGGCTCTGCGGCCGGTCGGTCCGGCCGCCGATCTCCGAGCTGCCCGCGAACGAGCGGGCCGAGGTCGCCGAGATCCTGCGGTCGCTGCGAGTCCCGGCCGGGACCTCGTGAGCGGCACCGCCCGGCCCGCGGACGCGCCGGAACTGCCTGAGGGGGTGTTCGAGGCGCTGCGGCAGGTCTCGACGGCCACCCTCACCACCCAGCTCCTGTCCCGCGGGCTGCGCAACACCTTCCTCGCCGGGCTCGCGCCGCTCAACCCCGGTCACGCCCGCATGGCCGGTGAGGCCTTCACCCTGCGGTACATCCCCGCGCGGGAGGACCTCGACGTCCTGGCGGTCTTCCAGGACTACGACCATCCGCAGCGGCGCGCGGTCGAGTCCGTCGGTCCCGGCCAGGTCCTGGTCATGGACTGCCGGGGCAGGACACGGGCGGCCTCGCTGGGCGGGATCCTGGCGACCCGGCTGCTGCGCCGCGGGGCGGCCGGCCTGGTGACCGACGGCGCCGTACGCGACTCGCCGGCGTTCGCGGAGCTGCCGTTCCCCGCCTTCGCGGCGGGCGTCTCGGCGTCGACCAACCTGATCCAGCACCATGCCGTCGACCTCCAGGTGCCCATCGGCTGCGCCGAGGTGGCGGTGTACCCCGGAGACGTGATCGTCGGGGACGCCGAGGGGGTCGTGTGCGTCCCGCGCCGGCTGGCCGCAGAGGTGGCCCGCGCGGCGCTCGAGCAGGAGCACCTGGAGGCGTTCATCCTCACCGAGATCGACGCGGGCAGGCCCCTGCGCGGCGTCTACCCGCCCGATCCGGCCACCCGCGAGCGCTACCGCGCCTGGGCCCGGACGCATCCGCCGCCGGCCGGGCCGCCCTGACCCCGCGCGCCGGTCCGCCGTACCGCCGCCGCGGGCGTCATGGGACCCGGCCACCGCCGCGGACCGGGGGTCAGCCGGGATCTTCCGCGGTCCGCAGGTGCGTCACCGAGAGCCGGATGTGCTTGCGGGTCAGGCGTTCGGCGGCCGCCGTGTCGCCGGACTCCACCGCCCTGAGGATCTCCTCGTGCTCGACGTACTCCTCGCGCCAGGTCGGCCAGCGCTCCCACAGGACGCTGATCGCGCCCAGCGCGGCGAGATCCTGCACGGTGTCGAGCTGCGTGGTCACCAGCTCGTTGCCGCAGGCGGCGTAGAGCGCACGGTGGAACGCCCGGTTCGCCAGGCTCAGGGCGGTGCGGTCGTCACCGGACAGCAGCGACTTGGCCGTCCGCAGCGCCTGCTCCGCGGCCTCGATCACCTCGGGGTCACCGAGCCGCGCCGTGCGGCCCACGGCCCACGGCTCGAGCAGCAGCCTGACCTCGTAGGCCTTGCGCAGGTCGGCGGGGCCGAGCACGCGCACGGTCACGCCGCGATTGGGGCTGATGACGACCAGCCCGGTGGCGGCGAGCCCGATCAGGGCCTCCCGGACGGGGGTCTTGGACACCCCCAGCTGCTCGGCCAGCCGGCGCTCCACGAGCGTCTCACCCGGCTTGATCTGCCCGGACAGGATCGCCGCGCGGAGCGAGCCCGCGACCAGGTCGGTTCGTGTCGTCGACCGCGCCACCGGTCGCAGGACGGCCTCATCGTTCACGTATATCGGTATACCAGGCGGTCAGCCGGCCTCCGGCTCCGGGGCGCCGAGGGAGCCGGTGAGGAAGTCGAAGTCACATCCCTGGTCGGCCTGCAGGATGTGCGTCCCGAAGATCGCGCCGTAGCCGCGCCGGTAGACCGGGGGCGGCGGCGACCACCGGGTACGGCGGCGCGCCAGCTCGTCGTCCGGCACCTCCAGGGACAGCAGCCGCGCGGCCACGTCGAGCGTGATCCGATCGCCGTCACGGACCAGCGCCAGCGGCCCTCCGACGTGCGACTCCGGCGCGACGTGCAGTACGCAGGCGCCGTAGCTGGTGCCGCTCATCCGGGCGTCGGAGATCCTCAGCATGTCGCGGACGCCCTGCTTGAGCAGCCGGTCGGGGATGGGCAGCATCCCCGCCTCGGGCATGCCGGGCCCGCCCAGCGGACCCGCGCCGCGCAGGACGAGGACCGAGTCGGCCGTGATGTCCAGCGACTCGTCGTTGATCCGGCCCATCAGGTCGCGGTAGCCGTCGAAGACGACCGCACGCCCGGTGTGCCGCAGGAACCTCGGCTCGGCCGCCGAGTGCTTGATCACGGCACCGTCCGGAGCGAGGTTGCCGCGCAGCACGGCCAGGCCGCCCTCCTGCCACACCGGCCGCTCCCGGGGGCGGATGACCGTGTCGTCGTGCACCCGCGCCCCGGACAGCGTCTCGCCCAGGGTGTGCCCGCTGATGGTCGGCCGGTCGAGGTGCAGCAGGTCGCGGACCCTGGTCAGCAGCGCCGGGAGGCCGCCCGCGTAGAAGAAGTCCTCCATCAGGTAGGTGCCGGTGGGCCGCAGGTCGGCCAGGACCGGGACGCGGCGCGAGGCGGCGTCGAAGTCGTCGAGGCCGAGCGGCACGCCACTGCGCCGGGCCATCGCGATCAGGTGGATGACGGCGTTGGTGGAGCCGCCGAGCGCGAGCACGGTCGTGATCGCATCGGCGTAGGCGCGCTCGTCGAGGATCGCCGAGGGCCGCAGATCCTCCCAGACCATGTCCACGATCCGGCGGCCGCTGGCCGCCGCCATCCTGCCGTGCCCCGAGTCGACGGCCGGGATCGAGGCGGCGCCCGGCAGCGTCATGCCGAGCACCTCGGCCACCGACGTCATGGTGGACGCCGTCCCCATCGTCATGCAGTGCCCGGGCGAGCGCGCGATGCCCTCCTCGATCTCGGCCCACTCGGCGTCACCGATGAGACCGGCCCGCTTGTCGTCCCAGAACCGCCAGACGTCACTGCCGCTGCCCAGGACCTGCCCGCGCCAGTTGCCGCGGAGCATGGGGCCCGCGGGCACGAAGACGGCGGGCAGGTCCATGCTGGCCGCGCCCATGAGCAGGGCCGGCGTCGTCTTGTCGCACCCGCCCATCAGCACCGCGCCGTCGATCGGATAGGAGCGCAGCAGCTCCTCGGTCTCCATCGCCAGGAAGTTGCGGTAGAGCATCGTCGTCGGCTTCTGGAAGGTCTCGGCCAGCGTCATCGCCGGCAGCTCCACCGGATAGCCGCCGACCTGCCAGACACCGCGCTTGACCTCCGCCGCCCGTTCCCGCAGATGGGTGTGGCAGGGGTTGAGCTCGCTCCACGTGTTGATGATCCCGATGACCGGCTTGCCCATGTGCTCCTGGGCGCCGATGCCCATCTGGCGCGTGCGCGAACGGTGCCCGAAGGACCGCAGCCCGCCCGTGCCGTACCACCGATGGCTCCGCAGCCGGTCGGGCGTCCTGCGTTCGCTCACGGGCTGTCTCCCACGTTGCAGATGATGTATTGATATACCAAGATTCGGCACCATGCGAGGGAGCTGATCCGATTGGCCGACCACGGAGCGTTCTGCTACCCCTGGGACGTCGTCGGAGATCCCGCCGCGGCCGGGCGGATGGCCGGGCTCGGCGTCGGCACCATCACGCTCGCGGCGGCCTACCACTCCGTACGCGCGATCACGCCGTACCATCCCGCCCACCGCGTGGTGCAGGCGCACCACGCGGCCGCGTACTTTCCGGTCCGGGCGCACGCCTGGCGCGACCGGCGGTTGCGGCCGACGGCGCCGTCCTGGGGGGTGGCCGACCCCGACCCCTTCGGGACGGCGGCCGCGGCCCTGCGCGCGGCCGGGCTCGCCGTCGAGGCCTGGATCGTGCTCACGCACAACACCAGGCTGGGCCTGGCACACCCGGACCTGTCGGTCCGCAACACCTTCGGCGACCGCTATCCGTACGCGCTCTGCCCGGCCCATGCGGAGGTACGCGAGTACCTCCGCACGCTCGTCGCCGAGGTGACGGAGCTGTACGACCTGTCCGGCCTGGTGCTGGAGGCCTGCGGCTGGCTCGGGGTCGAGCACGGCGCCCACCACGACAAGACCCAGGGCCTGACCCCCGGTCAGCGCGAGCTGCTGTCGGTCTGCGTGTGCGAGACCTGCGCCCGGGCCCTGGGGACCGCGGACGCCGCGGCGCTGCTGCGCCCGGACCGCCGCCCGTTGCTGCGCGCGCACCGGGCCGCGGTGATCGGGGAACTGCTGCGGGACATCCGCTCCGTCGCGGGCGGGCTGCCGATCACGCTGATGGCGACCGACGGCCTGGACCACACCGGACCCGACGTCGGGGTGGACCTGGCCGCGACCGGGCCGCTGGTGGAGGCGTACCTGCTCAAGTGCTGGGGCACCGAGGACGAGGCGGCCGCGGGCCTCGCGGCGGCCCGGACCCGCACGGACGTCCGGGTGCTGGCCAATGTCAACGTCCTGGAGCCCGGCGGCGATGACCCGGGCGGGCTCGCGGGCCGGTTCCGGCGGCTACGCCGGGCCGGTGCGGACGGCCTGCGCCACTACCATGCGGGGCTCGCCGCGCCGTCCCGCCTCGACGCACTCCGCGAGGCGCTTCGCTGAACCGCACCGGCCCGGGCCGGGCCCGGTCACACCTCGCCCGTGGTGGCCTGCCCGTCCCGTAGCTCGACCCGGCCGGCGGCATGTGGATGGTGCAGGTCGAAGGCGGGCCGCTCGGAGCGGATCCGCGGGATGAAGGTGAAGTTGTGCCGCGGGGGCGGGCAGGACGTCGCCCATTCCAGCGAGCCGCCATAGCCCCACGGATCGTCCACCTCGACCTTCTTGCCCTTCTTCGTGGTGATGTAGACGTTGTAGAGGAACACCAGCGTCGAGGCGCCCAGCACGAAGGACGAGATGGACGAGAAGGCGTTGAGACCGGTGAACTCGCTCGCGTAGTCGGCGTACCGACGCGGCATGCCGTCGGCGCCCAGCCAGTGCTGGACCAGGAAGGTGCCGTGGAAGCCGAGGAAGAGCAACCAGAACTGGATCTTCCCGAGCCGGTCGTTGAGCATCTTGCCGGTCATCTTCGGCCACCAGAAGTAGAAGCCCGCGAACATCGCGAACACCACCGTGCCGAACACCACGTAGTGGAAGTGCGCCACCACGAAGTACGTGTCGCTGAGCTGGAAGTCCAGCGGCGGTGACGCCAGGATGACCCCGGTGAGACCGCCCAGCAGGAAGGTGACCAGGAACCCGACCGACCACAGCATCGGCGACTCGAACGTCAGTTGCCCTCGCCACATGGTGCCGACCCAGTTGAAGAACTTCACCCCGGTCGGCACCGCGATCAGGAACGACATGAACGAGAAGAACGGCAGCAGCACCTTGCCGGTCACGAACATGTGGTGCGCCCAGACCGTGGCGGACAGCCCCGCGATGGAGATGGTCGCGGCCACCAGTCCGACATAGCCGAAGACCGGCTTGCGGCTGAAGACCGGCAGGATCTCGGTCACGATGCCGAAGAACGGCAGCGCGATGATGTAGACCTCGGGATGGCCGAAGAACCAGAACAGGTGCTGCCACAGCAGGGCGCCCCCGGTGGTGGTCTCGAAGACGTGCGCCTGCAGCTTCCGGTCCGCCTCCAGCGCGAGCAACGCGGCGGCCAGGACGGGGAACGCGATGATGACGAGAACCGACGTCAGCAGGACGTTCCACGTGAAGATCGGCATCCGGAACATCGTCATGCCGGGCGCGCGCATGCACATGATCGTGGTGATGAAGTTGACGGCACCGAGGATGGTGCCCAGACCCGAGATGGTCAGACCCATGATCCACAGGTCCCCGCCGACCTCGGGGGAGAACGTGTCGTCCGACAGCGGCGTGTAGGCGAACCAGCCGAAGGCGGCCGCGCCACCGGGAGTGAGGAACGCGCTGACGGTGATCAGGGCGCCGAACAGGTACAGCCAGTACGCCAGCATGTTCATCCGGGGGAACGCCACGTCGGGCGAGCCGATCTGCAACGGCATGATCACGTTGGTGAAGCCGGCGAACAGCGGCGTGGCGAACAGCAGCAGCATGACCGCGCCGTGGATGGTGAACAACTGGTTGTACTGGAAGTTGCTGACGACGTCCCGGCCGGGCCGTAACAGCTCCGCACGCATGATCATCGCGAGCAGGCCGCCGAACAGGAAGAAGCCGAACGACGTGGTCAGGTACAGGTAGCCGATCACCTTGTGGTCCGTGGACGTCAGCCACGAGATGATGAGCCGGCCCTTCTTGGTCCGCTCGCCCGCCGGCGGCAGCACGCCGACCGGCGCATCACTGGTCTCGGCCACGAGGAACCCCCGGTTCGATGAGGCATCGCTGGGCGTGGTGACATCGGCTCGGCGACCGGGCGGAGCCCCTCGTACCCGATCAGCGTGCGCGTCGCCCAACGCGCTGTCGCCGCACCGGACGTTGTGGAGGTTTTCCAGAACCGGCGGGCCCAAAACCCCTCTTGACGCGGTCTTGGACCGCTGTCGTGCCTGGTGGACGGCGGTCCGGCGGCGGGATCGGCGGGGTCACCGCCCGCCGTCGTAACGGGCCCGGGCCTGCTGGACTTCCTCGATGTGCGTCTCCGCCCACGCCTTGATCGCGCGCTGCACGGGCAGGAGGCTCTCGCCCAGCGGCGTGAGCTCGTAGTCCACGCGGGCCGGCACCGACGCCGTGACCGTCCGGGACAGCAGGCCGTCGCGCTCGAGCCTGCGCAGGGTCTGGGTGAGCATCTTCTGGCTGGCGCCCGCGACGCTCCGGGCCAGGTCGGCGGAGCGCAACGGCCCGTCGCACAGCGCGCCGAGCACGAGGGTGACCCACTTGTCGCTCAGCACGGCGAGCAGCTCGTGACCCGGGCACTCCGCCAGGCCGGCGTTGTACTCGCGGCGTGCGGCGTCCCGGCGCTCGGCCGCCGTCCTCGTTGCCATCGGTCCTCCTGGGTGCCGTACGCACCCGCAAGTGCCTTCTTCCCGTGCCCTCCGGCACGCACCTACCGTCAGGCGCATGCGTTCCATCATTGTCCGCCGGTTCGGCGGTCCAGAGGTCATCGACGTCGCCGACGTCCCCGTACCGGAACCCGCCCGCGGGCAGCTGCGGATCCGCGTCGCGGCGTCGTCGGTCAACCCCATCGACCTGTCCGCCCGCGCGGGACGGCTGACCGAGGCCGGGCTGATGGCGCCGGCACCGCGGTTAGGCCTGGGCTGGGACGTCGCCGGCCGGGTCGACGCCGTCGGGCCCGGGGTCCGCCGGTTCGCCGCGGGCGACGCCGTCGTGGGCCTGCGCGACCTGCTCTCCGCGCCCGGCGCGCACGCCGAACAGGTCGTCCTGGACGAGGCCGCGGTGGCGCCCGCGCCCACGTCGGTCCCGCTCGCGCAGGCCGCGACCCTGCCGCTCAACGGGCTCACCGCCGACCGCGCCCTGGCGCTGGCCGGCCTGCGCCGCGGGCAGATCCTGCTGGTCACCGGTGCCGCGGGAGGCGTCGGCGGTTTCGTCCTGGAGCTCGCCGCGATCCGCGGCCTGCGGACGATCGCGCTGGCCCGGCCGGGTGACGAGGACCTGGTCCGGGAGCTGGGCGCCGCCGAGGTGGTGACCTCCGCGGAGCACCTGGGCGCCGAGGTCCGCGACCTGGTCCCGGGCGGCGCCGACGCGGTGATCGACGCCGCCGTCCTGGGCATCCGGGCCCACGACGCCCTGCGCGGCGGCGGCACGTTCGTCGCCCTCGTCGCGCCGTTCGCCCCGCCACCGATCCGCGGCACGCGCGTCGTCGTCCAGGAGGTCGTCGCCGACGGCGCCCGGCTCACCGAGCTCGCGGCGCTGGCCCACGCCGGGCTGCTCACCCTGCGCGTCGCGCGGACGCTGCCGCTGGAGGAGGCGGCAGCCGCGCACACCCTGCTCGAGCACGGCGGACTGCGCGGCCGCGTCGTCCTGCTGCCCTGACCCCTGCTGCCCCGAGCCCGGCCGCGTCCCCCGCGGGATCGTCCGGGATGGGGGCGTCCGGGGAGGGGGTGTCAGGTTCGGGTCTCCAGGACGTCGACGGCCAGTTCCCGGACGACGGCCTCGTCCACCTCGACGCCGAGACCGGGGCCGTCGGGCACGTGCGCGGTGCCGGCCTCGACCCGCACGGTCGGGCCGGCGTACGGGGACTCGATGAACTGCCGGCCGTTGAGGTCCACGGGCGTGTCGATGCCGTAGGCGGCGAACAGGTGGAGGGAAGCGGCCAGGCCCACGTCGGAGTCGGTGAGGCCGGAGCCCATGAGCCGCACGCCGTTGTCCTCCGCGAGCGAGCACAGCCGCCGCGACAGGGTGAGGCCGCCGCTGCGCTGGACCTTGGCGATGGCGACGTCGACCGCCTCCAGGCGGACGAAGGTCGCCAGGTCGGCCGGGTGACGCAGGCTCTCGTCGAGTGCCACCGGGATAGGGCTGGCGTCGCGTAGCCGGCGGAGCCCGGCGATGTCGTTGGCCGGCAGCGGCTGTTCGAACGCGGTCACCCCGAGCCCGTCGAGCCGCCGCGCCACGGCCAGCGCGGCCGGCACGGTGTAGGCCTGGTTGGCGTCCACCCACAAGGCGGCACCGGGGGCGTGCTCGCGGACGGCGCCGACCACGGCCAGGTCGGTCTCCACGTCGTACAGCCCGATCTTGACCTTGAACGCGCGGTGGCCGAGGTCCCTGCCCTCGGCGACGCTGTCGGCCGCCTCGGCGGGCGACCGGCCGGACACGATCCAGCCGAGCTCGATCCGGTCGGCGCGGCGCTGCCCCCACAGCACGCCCAAGGGCACGCC
This sequence comes from Actinomadura scrupuli, assembly GCF_050971785.1. NCBI lineage: Bacteria > Bacillati > Actinomycetota > Actinomycetes > Streptosporangiales > Thermomonosporaceae > Actinomadura > Actinomadura scrupuli. The sequence goes on from NZ_JBPCCU010000004.1 coordinate 548,832, forward strand.
CGCGGCCCGGCCGAGCAGGTCGTGCAGCGCGACGTCGACCGCGCTCTTGGCCAGCGGCGCGCCGATGCTGAACCCGCGGTTGATCGCGCGATCGAACGCCGAGGTGACACCGTCCAGGTCCCACGCGGGCCGGCCGGCGATCGCGGGCGCCAGATAGCGGTCGATCGTGGTGACGATCGACTCGGCGGTCTCGTACGTCCAGGCGGGGATCGGGGTGGCCTCGCCCCACCCGCTGACCCCGTCCGCGCTCACCTTGACCAGAATCCGCAGGCTGGGACGGCCCGCGACGGTCACCGCCCCGCCCGCCACGCCGAACGAGCGCCGGGTGGGCAGCGCGACGGCGAACGTCTCGACGCGCTCGACGGTCAGGCCGGCGAGGTTCATGCGGGGGTGCCGGGCGAGTACGCGGTGGTGCTGGCGCGCACGATGACCTCCCCGGTGATCCGCTCGACGCGGCTCCGGCTGCCGCGCGGCTCGCGCAGGACGAGGTTGATGACGCGCTCGCCCATCTCGTCGAGGGGGAGCGCGACGGTGGTCAGCGGCGGCACCAGGTCCCGGACGATCGGTATGTCGTCGAAGCCGGCCAGGGAGATGCGGCCGGGCACGTCGATGCCCTGATCGCGGAAGAGCGACAGCGCGCCGATCGCCATGACGTCTGTGACGGCGAACACGCAGGACGCGCGCAGCCCGCGGCGCAGCAGCTCGGCGGCGGCCGCGTAGCCTCCGTCGCGGGTGAACGCCCCCTCGATCACCTGGTCGGCGTCGAGCCGCACACCGCCCTCGGCCAGGGCGTCGCGGAAGCCCGCGAGCCGGTCGGCCACGGTGGTGAGGGAGGGCGGCCCGGTCAGCACCGCGAAGTCGCGATGCCCGAGGCCGAGCAGCGTGCGGGCGAGCGCGGCGGCCCCCTCCCGGTTCTCCGGCTGCACGGTGTCCACCCGCAGGCTGCGGTGCCTGCTGACGACCGCGACCCGCCCGCCGGCGCGGATGTACGGCTCCAGCTCGGCGCTCATCGCGCGTTCCCAGTCGCGGTCCTCGAAGCCGGACCCGATCAGCAGGATGGCGCGGGCCCGCTGGCCGCGGAGCATCGCGATGTACTCGACCTCGCGGGCCGGATCGCGGAAGGTGCTGGCCAGCATGACCAGCAGCCCGTGCTCGGCGGCGGCCCGCGTGACGCCCCGGGCGATCGTGGCGAAGTACGGGTCGCTGACGTCGTGGCAGATCAGGCCGACGGACTGGCTGGACGCACGGGCCAGGGCCTGCGCGTGCGCGTTCGGCGCGTAGGCGAGCTCGGCGGCGGCGGCCAGCACGCGTTCCCGCAGACCCGCGCGGACCTGTGTGGTGCCGTTCAGCACGCGGGAGGCGGTGGCGAGCGAGACCTCCGCCTGGCGCGCCACGTCCTGCAGGGTCACGTGAGTGTGCTCGCCCGGGTCGTCGCGGTCCGCCCGTGACGAGCCCGCCCGGGCGGGTTTCCCGGGCCGGGTGGGCCGTTCGTCCGCCAATGCGTGTCCTCCTCGGTCCCGGTCATGCCGTGAGCCCTTGCTCACGCCGGGATCGCCGCCCTCTTGACCGCGCGGTGCGCCGTCCTTACCGTACAACAGAAAGCGCATTCAGAAAGCGCTTTCTGAATCGGCCCCCGAGCCTGAGCACGGAGGACACATGGTGAGTCAGAGCACCACATCCAGTGTGCCAGTAGCGGGGGTGGCGGAGCGCGACCGGCCCGGGCCGGGCGAGCGCGCCCGTGACGCGCTGAGCAGGTCGTGGCGGCCGGTGGTCCTGCTCGTCGCCTGTTTCGCCGCCTGGTGGGGGATCACCGCCGCGCGGCTCGTCGAGGCCTACCTGGTCCCGTCGCCCGGGACGACCCTGCGGGTGATGACCGGCAAGTGGTCCTACATCTGGCATCACGGCTGGGTGACCACGTACGAGACGCTGCTGGGCTTCGCGATCGCGGTGATCGTCGGCGTGCTCGCCGCTGTGATCATGGTCTACTCGACCGCCGTCGAGCGGACCCTGTACCCGATCCTGCTGTTCGCCCAGGTCGTACCGAAGATCGCCATCGCCCCGCTCTTCGTCGTGTGGCTGGGCTTCGGCATCGCCCCCAAGATCGTGATCGCGGTGCTCATCGCGTTCTTCCCGGTGGTCATCTCCATGGTCACCGGGCTGAAGGCGGTGGATCCCGAGATGATCCAGCTCTCGGCCACCATGGGCGCCGGGCCGGTGCAGACCTTCGCCAAGATCCGTTTCCCGGCCTCGCTGCCCCACCTGTTCGCGGGGCTGAAGGTGGCGGTGACGCTCGCCGTCACCGGGGCGGTCGTCGGCGAGTTCGTCGGGGCCAACCAGGGCCTGGGATACGTGATCCTGCAGGCCAACGGAAACCTCGACACCCCGATGCTCTTCGCCGGGCTGCTCGTCATGTCGGTGATCGGTGTCGTCCTCTTCGTCCTCGTCGAACTCGCCGAGAAGCTGTTGCTCCCCTGGCACGCCAGCCACCGGGGCGACGCGGTGACCACCCCCTACTGATGGAGACCGGACATGAAACCTCGCGCACTCGTCCTCGTTCTCGTCCCGATCCTGGCGATCACCGCCGCGTGCGGCGGGGGTGAGGGCACGACCACGGGCGCCTCGGGCAAGAAGCTGGACAAGGTCACGCTGACGCTCAACTGGTACCCCTACGGCGAGCACGCGCCGTTCTACTACGGCAAGAAGCAGCGGATCTTCGAGAAGCACGGCCTCGACCTCCAGATCAGCGCGGGCCAGGGCTCGCAGAAGACCGTGCAGGCGACCGGTGCGGGCCGGACCGACTTCGGCTGGGCGGACACCCCGGCGCTGCTGGCCGGGGTGAGCACCGGCCTGCCGGTCAAGAGCATCGGCGTGTTCCTCCAGACGACGCCGGCGTCCGTGCAGTCCTTCACCGACAAGGGCATCAGGAAGCCGGCCGATCTCAAGGGCAGGCGCATCGCGGGTACGGCCGGTGACGCGCTGTCGAGGACGTTCCCGGCGTTCCTCAAGAAGAACGGCCTGAAGGACTCGGACGTACGGGTCCAGAACACCGACCCGGCGGGCAAGATCGCCGCCGTGATGTCCGGCCAGACCGACGGGCTGCTCGGCTATGCCAGCGACCAGGGCCCGACGATGCACAACAAGTCCGGCAAAGCGGTGTCCTACCTGCGCTTCTCCGACTTCGGCCTGAACTTCTACTCCAACGGCCTGCTCGTCGGCGAGCGGACGCTGAAGAGCCGGTCCGACCTGGTCAAGCGGATGGCCGCGGCCACCAGCGAGGCCTGGACGGCGGCGGAGCGGGATCCGGCGGGCGCGGTCGCGGCCATGCAGGGCGCCTCCCAGCAGCTCCCGCCGGCCGGGGTCCTCGCCGAGCAGTTCAAGACGACGCTGACGCTGCTGCACACCAGCGCCACCCAGGGCAAGGCGCCCGGCGTCAACACCGAGGCCGACTGGCGGCAGACCATCGAGGTGTTCACCCAGACCGGTGTGATCGGCAAGGCGGAGCCGCCGACGACCTACTGGGACCCGGCGCTCGCTCCGCAGGGCTGACGACGATGGGCGGCGGGGCCGTACGGGAGGGAGGACGAGTGACCGATCGACCAGGAGGCGGCCCGCCGCGGGAGAGCCGCGGCGGCACCGTCGAGCTGGACGACGTGGCCGTGCGCTTCCGGACCAGGAGGAAGGACGTCACGGCGCTGCGGCAGGTCTCGCTCGACGTGGCGGACGGCGAGTTCGTGGCGATCGTGGGACCGTCGGGCTGCGGGAAGTCGACGCTGCTGAAGCTGGTGGCCGGGCTGCTGAAACCGTCCTCCGGCGGCGTGCGGCTGCGCGGTGAGGCGGTCACCGGCCCGCGCCGCGACATCGGGTACGTGTTCCAGCGGGCCGCGCTGCTGGAGTGGCGCAGCGCCCGGCGCAACATCCTGCTGCAGGGCGAGATGCGCCGGATGCCCGCCGCGCGAGCCCGGGCGCGGACCGCGCAGCTGATCGAGATGACCGGCCTCACCGGGTTCGAGGACGCCTACCCGCACGAACTGTCGGGCGGCATGCAGCAGCGGGTGGCGCTGTGCCGGGCGCTGCTGCACGAACCCCCGGTCCTGCTGATGGACGAGCCGTTCGGCGCCCTCGACGCGCTCACCCGGGAGCAGATGAACGTCGAGCTCAACCGCATCTGGAGGGAGACCCGTACGACCGTGCTGCTGGTGACCCACTCCATCGCCGAGGCGGCGTACCTCGCCAACCGGATCGTGGTCATGACCGAGCGGCCGGGCACCGTGGCCGAGGTCATCGACGTCGGGCTGCCCGACGACCGGGACTACGCGACGACCATGGCCCGGCCCGAGTTCGCCCGCGCCACCGCCCGTATCCGCGAACTGCTCGGCGCCGTCCCGGCCGCCGACTGAGGGTCCGGACCTGAAGGCCCGGGGGGCGGCCGCCGCCGGCGGCCGCCCGACGACAGAGAGGAACACATGGGCATGGCACGCAGGTCCATCGGGATCGTCATGAACGGCGTGACCGGCCGGATGGGGTACCGCCAGCACCTCCTCCGATCGATTCTGGCGATCCGCGAACAGGGCGGCCTGCCCGCGGCCGACGGCACGGTGCTGTGGCCGGAGCCCGTCCTGGTGGGCCGCAGCGAGGCCAGGCTGCGGGCCATCGCGGACCGGCACGGGCTCACCGAGTGGTCGACCGATCTCGGCGAGGCCCTGGCCCGGCCCGGCACCGAGATCTACTTCGACGCCCAGATCACCGGTGCCCGCGAGCCCGCCATCCGCGCGGCGATCGCGGCGGGCAAGCACGTGTACACCGAGAAGCCGCTCGCCGGCGGACTGGCCGCGGCGGTGGAGCTCGCCCGGCTCGCGGACGGCGCGGAGATCAAGCACGGCGTCGTGCAGGACAAGCTCTTCCTGCCCGGCCTGCGCAAGCTCAGGCGGCTGGTCGAGGGCGGCTTCTTCGGGCGCATCCTGTCGGTCCGCGGCGAGTTCGGATACTGGGTCTTCGAAGGGGACTGGCAGGAGGCGCAGCGGCCGAGCTGGAACTACCGGGCCGAGGACGGCGGCGGGATCATCGCCGACATGTTCTGCCACTGGCGTTACGTGCTCGACGACATCATCGCCCCGGTGCGGTCGGTCCAGGCGGTCGGCGTCACGCACATCCCCGAGCGGGTGGACGAGGACGGCAAGCCGTACGCCTGCACCGCCGACGACGCGGCGTACGGGCTTTTCGAGCTCGACGGCGGCGTCATCGCGCAGATCAACTCCTCCTGGACGACCCGGGTCTTCCGCGACGAGCTGGTGGAGTTCCAGGTGGACGGCACCGAGGGCAGCGCGGTGGCGGGGCTGCGCCGCTGCAGGGTCCAGCACCGGTCGACGACGCCCAAGCCGGTGTGGAACCCCGACCTGCCCGCCACCGAGGACTTCCGCGCCCACTGGCAGGAGGTCCCCGACAACGCCGAGTTCGACAACGGCTTCAAGACCCAGTGGGAGATGTTCCTGCGGCACGTCGCCGACGACGCGGACTTCCCGTGGGACTTCTACGCGGGCGCCCGCGGTGTCCAGCTCGCCGAGCTCGGCCTGCGCTCCTGGCGGGAGGGCCGGCGCCTCGAGGTACCGGAGCTGACCCGATGAAGATCAGCCTTCCCCGCCCGGACGGGTCACTGACGGCGTACACCCTCGGCGAGCCGCGGGCCTACCCGCCCCCGCCGACCCCGATCACCTCCCGTGTCGCCTACGCCGCCGCGCACGTGGTGGCCGATCCGCTCGGCGCGGCGGACGCCCTCGACTGGGAGGCGACGCTGGCGTTCCGCCGTCACCTGTGGTCGTACGGCCTCGGGGTCGCGGAGGCGATGGACACCGCGCAGCGCGGGATGGGGCTGGACTGGGCGGCGACCCGCGAGCTCATCGCGCGCAGCGGGGCGGAGGCACGGGCCTGCGGGGGGCGGATGGTCTGCGGCGCGGGCACCGACCAGCTCCCGCCGGGCCCGGCGCCCCTCGGCCGCATCGTCGCCGCCTACGAGGAGCAGCTGGCCGTGATCGAGGCGGCCGGTGCGGCACCGGTGCTGATGGCGAGCCGGCAGCTCGCTGCCTCGGCCACCGGGCCGGACGACTACGCCGAGGTGTACGGGCGGCTGCTGGCCCAGCTCACGCGGCCGGCCGTGCTGCACTGGCTGGGGCCGATGTTCGACCCGGAGCTGACGGGCTACTGGGGCTCGCCCGACCTGGACGCGGCGGCGGACAACGTGCTGGCCATCATCGCGCGCCATGCCCCCGCGGTCGACGGGATCAAGATGTCGCTGCTCGACGCGGACCGCGAGATCGCGCTGCGCCGCCGGCTGCCGCCGGGCGTACGGCTCTACACCGGCGACGACTTCGACTACCCCCGGCTGATCCGCGGCGACCACCTCGGGCACAGCGACGCCCTCCTGGGCATCTTCGATCCGATCGCGCCCGCCGCCGCGGCGGCCCTGCGCGCCCTCGGCACCGGCGACCTCCCCGGCTACCAGGAGATCCTCGCGCCCACGGTGCCGCTCGCCCGGCACCTGTTCGCCGCCCCCACGTACTACTACAAGACCGGCGTGGTGTTCCTCGCCTGGCTGGCAGGGCACCAGCGGCACTTCCGGATGGTCGGCCGGCTGGAGAACGCCCGCCCGGTCCCGCATCTGATCCGGCTGTTCGAACTCGCCGACGAGGCCGGGCTGCTGCCCGACCCGGACCTGGCCGCGGCGCGCATGCGTGCCTGGCTCGTCGTGCAGGGGGTGACGGCATGACCGGTGCGCATGCGCGGTTCAGCCTCAATCAGTGGACGACGCGGCACTGGCCGATCCCGGACATGGTCGCGGGCTCCGCCGCCGCCGGGATCCCGGGCGTCGGGCTCTGGCGGGAGCCGGTCGCCGAGTACGGGCTCGCGCGCACCGCGAAGCTGGTCCGCGAGGCCGGGCTGACGGTCACGTCCCTGTGCCGGGGCGGGTTCTTCCAGGCCCCGGACGCCTTCGCGGACAACCGCCGGGCGATCGAGGAGGCCGCCGAACTCGGCGCGCCGGCCCTGGTGCTGGTCAGCGGAGGGCTGCCCGAGGGCTCGCGGGACCTCGACGGCGCCCGGGCGCGGGTGGCCGAGGCGCTCGCCGCGCTGGCCCCGTACGCCGGGCGGTACGGGGTGCGGCTGGCGATCGAGCCGCTGCATCCGATGTACTGCGCCGACCGGTGCGTGGTCTCGACGCTGGGACAGGCGCTCGACCTCGCCGCGGCGCACCCCGCCGAGCAGGTCGGCGTCGTGATCGACACCTACCACCTGTGGTGGGACCCGCAGGCCTACGCGGGCATCGCCCGGGCCGGGGCGGAGCACCGGATCGCGCTCTTCCAGGTGGCCGACTGGGTGACCCCTCTGCCCGCCGGGGTGCTGACCGGGCGCGGCATGCTCGGCGACGGCAGCGTGGAGCTGCGCCGGTTCGCCGTGGCGGTCGACGAGGCGGGCTACGACGGGCCCATCGAGGTGGAGATCTTCAACGAGGAGCTCTGGGCGATGCCCGGCGCGCAGGCCCTCGCCCTGTGCCTGGAGCGGTTCACCGCGCACGTGTCCTGATCCGGATTTTGGTCCTTGACGCTTTCCTGAACCTCTTTTACCTTCGGGAAAGCGCTTCCAGAAAGCGCTTTCTGTTCGCCTACGACCCATAGGTGCAGGATGACGAAGCTCAGATGGTGCCTCCTGACGATCACCGCTGTTCTGCTGGCCCTGCTGCCGCAGACCACCGCCCGAGCCGCCGACCAGCCGATCACCGATCCGATCCCGGAACGCCCGATCACCTCGGGTCTGGGGCTGACCGTCGAGGAGTACGCCTCGTTCCCGAAGTCGGAGCCCACCCCCGCGCCGGTCGACCCGCGGCTGATGCGCTGGGCCCGGATCAACGCCATCGGCGAGGTCCCGGACGGCTCGCGGCGCATGTACGTACCCGACCTCAACGGCAAGATGTACCTGGTCGAGAACGGGACGCCGCACGTGTACCTCGACGTCGGCGCGACGTTCGCCCCTGACTTCTTCTCCGGCCGCGGCCTCGGCCAGGGGTTCGGCTATGTGGCCTTCGATCCCGGCTTCAAGCACAACGGCCGGTTCTACACCGTCCACACCGAGTCGGGGCCCGGGCTCGCCACCAAGACCCCCGACCTGACGCCCCAGCCCAACACGCTGTTCCACGGGATCATCAACGAGTGGACCGCGGACGACCCGTCCGCCGCCACCTTCCACGGAACCCGCCGGGAGATCCTCCGGCTCGGGTTCGCCGGCCAGATCCACGGGATCCAGCAGATCGGCTTCAACCCGACCGCCAGGCCCGGTGACAAGGACTACGGGCTGCTGTACATCGCGGCGGGTGACGGAGGCCAGGGTCAGGCGGCGGGCAACGACGATCCCCAGGATCTGGCGATCCCGCACGGGAAGATCCTGCGCATCGACCCGCGGGGCCGCGACAGCGCCAACGGCGAGTACGGGATTCCGGCCACCAACCCGTTCGTCGGGAAGCCGGGCGACCTCGGAGAGATCTACGCCTACGGCATGCGCGACCCGCACCGCTTCAGCTGGGACACCGGCGGACGGCACCGGATGTTCCTCGGGCACATCGGCGAGCACGCCATCGAGGCGGTCTACGACATCCGGGCGGGCGACAACCTGGGGTGGCCGGACCGGGAGGGACCGTTCGTCTTCAACAAGAGCGACCGCTGCAACCTCTACCCGCTGCCCGCGGACGACGCGGCCCACGGCTACGACTACCCGGTGGCCGCCTACGACCACGACCCGCCGGCGGACTGGCCGTGCAGCGGGGACATCGGGCGCGCGATCTCCGGCGGCTACGTCTATCGCGGCCACAAGCTGCCCGAACTGTACGGCAAGTACGTCTTCGGTGACCTCGTCGACGGTCGCGTCCTCTACACCGATGAGCGCGAGATGCGCCGCGGGGGGCCGCGGGCCCCGATCCACCAGCTCATGCTCTTCGACACGACGGGCAAGCGGGTGACGATGCAGGACCTGGCCGGTGACAAGCGGGTCGACCTGCGCTTCGGCACCGACGGCCGCGGCGAGATCTTCCTGATCGCCAAGGCGAACGGCAAGATCTGGAAGGTCACCGGCACGCGCCACTTCGCCGCCGGCGACGTCGGCCACACCCGGGTGTCCCACACGGCGGGCCCGGAGAACTGGGCGCCGATCACTCCTGCGAAGTGGCGGTTCGAGGGAGATCAGGTGATCCTCGCCGAGCCCGGTGAGTCACGTCCGGGGCCCCGCCGGCCGTTCGAGTACGCGGTGCTCACCAAGGGCCCGCAGTTCGGCTCGGTACGGATCGACGCCGACGTCCGGATCGACACCCCCACCGACATCGGCAACCGGGACGTGATCATCGTGTTCGGCTACCGGTCCGACACGCAGTTCTATTACGCCCACCTGTCGCAGGACAACACGATCTACCCGCACAACGGCGTCTTCGTGGTGAACGACGCCGACCGGGTGCGGATCGAGGACCAGTGGGACCCGGTCCGTTCGCGTGGCGCCACCCCCGCCATCACCGACACGAAATGGCATCACGTGCAGGTCGTGCACCAGACCGGCACAGGTGAGATCGCGGTGTACGTCGATCACTCGAAGACGCCGCTGATGACGGCCGTCGACAAGACCTTCACCTCCGGCCGGGTCGGCTTCGGGTCCTTCGACAACATCGGCCGGCTCCGTGACCTCAGGGTCACCGGGACCGGCGTGAACGGCTGATCCCCTCGCGATGAGCAGTGCCTCCCGGCGGTCACGGAGCCTCCGTGACCGCCGGGACCCCCGACACACCTGGAGGAGACGATGAGAGCTCGCCGATGGGACGTCCGCCACGGTCCGGTGACGGGCTACGCCCCGCCGGTCCCCGCACCCCGGACCGGCCGGGCGCGCCGGGTGCAGGCGGTGCTCGTGACCGCGCTGCTGGGCCTGGGCCTGGCCGCCGCGCCCGGCCAGGCCCAGGCGCGCGCCGTCACGGGCCGGCCGGCCGCGTCGCACCACCGGCCCGGTTCCACGGTGCTTCCCAGCCTGCGGCGGAACCTGGTCGCGTACTACGACTTCGAGCACCCGGTGCCGGGAGACCCGGCCCGGGAACGTGACCGGGGGCTCTCGGGCACGACCATCGACCTGGTCAACGGTGGCGCCGCGATGCGCGTACGCGACGGCGCCTACCCGGGGAGCACCTATGCGATCCAGACCAGGCAGGTCGGTCCCGACGTGGCGGGCAACGACGACTGGAAGGCCGGCGTCTACTCGGAGACCGGCGTGCCCACCCTGCACGCCTTCAACGCGGTGAAGGGCACGTCCATCATGGGCTGGTTCAAGATGACCGGCCCGAACCCGAACCCCAACTCCGGCACGCCGGATCCGGCCGACTACTACAACGCGGTCGGGCTGGCGGGTGTGCTCACCGGCACCTCACAGGGCCATGACGTCCGGGCCCTGCTCGAAGTCATCAACGTGGCGGGAGAGTTGCGCGTCGTCGCCCTCGGCAGACGGGTCGACGGCAGCAGTTCACAGACCTTCGCGGCGGCCGAGAACTGGCAGAGCGTGCTGCCGCTCGGCACCTGGGTGTTCCTGACGGCGACCTTCGACTTCGACAGCGGCGCCATGCGGCTGTACAAGAACGGGCGGCCGCTCGACGGGTCCTACGTGCTTCCCGGCGATCCCTGGGCCGTCTCGGGCCCGCCGGAGCCGGACCTCACCTCCGCGACCGATCCCAGAGGCATCAAGATCGGCGGCAGCTTCCCGCAGAACACCAGGGAGCAGAATCCGTGTAACTGCAGGTTCGACGGCCTGATGTTCCTCGACCGGGTCGTGACCCCGTGGGAGGTCGGGCAGCAGTACCGCCGGGCGATGACGCGACGGCACTGAGCTCCGCCTCCGCCGGGCCGGTCGCCGGCCGGCGGGCCGAGGTCCTGCGGCCCGCCGGCCGGCGCTCCCTCACCCCGGGGCACCGCGCCGGTCTCGATCCCGGTACGCTCCGTCAGCCCGAGGCGACGGCCTCCTCCGGCCGCCGTGCCTCGGGCGCCACCACCGCCGCCGCACCGAACCTCGCGACCGCGACGGCGCCCGCCACGGCCAGGACGAAGCCGGCCATGGCCAGCCAGGAGTAGCCGGGACGCGAGGCGTCGCCGAGCCAGAGCACCCCGAGCACGCCGGGGACCACCGTCTCGCCCACGACCAGGGCCGCCGTCGCCCCGTTCACCGAGCCGATCTGCAGGGCGACCGTGTGCAGGTACATGCCGCCGAGCCCGGCGACCAGGACGGCGTAGAGGGCCGGGTCGGTCAGCAGCGCGGTGAGGTCGAACGGGTCCGCGCCGTTCAGTACCCGTACGCCGACGCCGACCGCGCCGAAGCCGAGGCCGGACAGCAGTCCCGCCAGGATCGCGGCGCGCGGTCCCAGCCAGCGCACCGCCAGGAAGCCGCCCCCGATCAGCAGCACCGAGGCCGCCAGCAGCCACCAGTGGGTGGAGATCGGGGTGTGGACGTCGCCCTCGTGACCCGCCGCGCCGGCCAGCAGCACCAGCGACGAGCAGACCACGGCGATGGAGACCCACTCCGGCCGGTTCAGCCGGATGCCCAGCAGCCGGATGCCCAGCACCGCCGTGATCACCAGGTTGGCGCTGATCACGGTCTGCGACAGGAACAGCGGCAGCAACCGGGCGGCCAGCGCGCCGAGCCCGAAACCGACGAAGTCCAGCACGGTGCCGACCAGGAACTCCCACGTCACGGCGGCCTTGGCGGTCGACGAGAGGCTGGGGCCGCCATGCTGGGTGAGGGCGGTCGCGGACGAGGCGGCCGTCTCCCGGCGGGCGGATTTGCGGGATCCCACGGCCTGCAGCACCGAGCCGGTGCCGTAGCAGACCGATGCCGAGACGGCGGCCACGAGGCCGATGATCATCCATTGCTCCGTTCGCGTACCGTCGGCGCGGGATCGACCTGGACCGCCGCCGACGTGCTTCGTGCCGCCTCAGGAGCGGTCGGGTGGCCTTCCTCGTTAGTTCGGACGCCTGATGTGGGGGAGAAGTTCCGTGCCGGCCGAGCGCGGACCACTGCGGCGGGAAGCGCCCGAGGATCAGGTGTCGACGAAGTCCTGGGGCACCATGACGCGCAGCGCGTTGGGCACGACGGCGATCGTGACGGGGGTGGTGTCCACCACCTCGCCGTCCACGTCGAGCGCCAGGACGGGATCGGTCTCCACGGTCAGCTCGCCGACGGCGAGGAATCGGTCGTCGGCCAGCCGCAGCCGCGGCCCGGTCGCGGCGTGCCTGAGCATGGAGCCGACCAGGTGGGCCCGGCGGGCGGCGCCCAGCCGGTAGGCCACCAGCAGCCGGTCGTCGATGCCGGCGTCACGCGCCAGCGGCCGGCCCGCGTGGAAACCGCCGTTGGCGATGTTGAGCTGATGCGTCCAGAACTCCTGGGCGGCGCCCTGGGCGGTGACCCGCGCCCGGAACGGCCGGTGGCGGGGCAGGGCACGCAGCGCCGTGAGCGGGTACGCGGCCCGGCCGACGACGCGCTTGAGCCCGTGCGGAACCCGGCCGGCCACCTGCACCGACACGCCGATGCTGACCATGTTGGCGAACAGCCGGTCGCCGGCCCGCCCGAGGTCGACGTCGGCGACCTTCCCGCCGGTCAGGACGGCGGTGGCCGCGGCCAGCCCGAGGGGGACGCCGAGGCTGCGGGCGAGATTGTTGGTCGTGCCCAGTGGCAGCACGCCCAGCGCGACGTCGCGGTGGGCCAGGTGCGTCACCGCCGAGCTGACCGTCCCGTCGCCCCCGCCGACGACCAGCAGATCCGGAGCCATCGCCAGGGCTTCTGCCAGCGCCGCGTCCAGCCGAGCCGGCTCGTCCACCCGGATCACCCGCCGCGCCCTGAACCCGTGGTCGGCCAGCAGGCGGGGGGCCGCGTCGGCCAGCGCCCGTCCCCGGCGCGCCCGGGTGTTGACCACCAGCACCGGCGAACGTCCGGTGCTGATCGCGGCGTCGAGCTCGGCCTTGCTGCGCATAGGTGGTAGAGGGTACCCGCGGATCGGCCGCCTGCCCTGCCGGGACGGCCGCCTCTCCGCACGCCGTGGGAGGGCGCGGACGAGTTCACCACCCCATCGCCCAAGTTCGTGGTGATTCGCCGGACTTGACATATTACTTGCCGTAGTGAGGCTTTTGTTAGGTAATCGGGTGCCCTGGTGGCGGGCAGTCTGGTGGATGTCGGTGGACCTCGCCGACCGACGTACGGTGCCGCCGAATGGTGCGGTCCGGATCGAGGGGAGACACAACCGTGGCCACCAAATCCTCCACGAACGGCAAGACGACCAGGTCCTCCGCCGGGAGTCAGCCCTGGCTGCACCAGAAGGGTGTGGAGATCCAGAAGTTCGGGACGGTGCGTCAGCTTCCCGTCGCGCTGTCCAAGGACGCGCGCATGTACTCCTGTCAGCGGCTCAACCAGGTCCTGGCCGACACCCAGATTCTCTACGGGCTCTACAAGAAGCATCACTGGCTCATGCGGGGCGTGACGTTCTACCAGCTGCATCTGCTGATGGACAAGCACGCCGGCGAGCAGTCCGAGCTGATCGACGCCCTCGCCGAACGGGTCCAGACCCTCGGCGGCGTCGCGATCGGCGACCCGCGGCACGTCGCCGAGATCACCGTGATCCCGCGGCCGCCGGACGGCGTGGAGGAGGTGCCGGCGATGCTGTCGAGGCTGCTGGAGGCGCACGAGACGATCCTCGTCGCCGCGCACGACGCCGCCGGGCGCGCCGACGAGATGGGCGACGACGGGACCAACGACCTGCTGGTCTCCCAGGTGATCCGCACCGGAGAGCTGCAGGCCTGGTTCCTGGCGGAGCACCTCGTCGACACGCCCCTGATCCACGCCTGAACCGGGGCCGCCGCCACCGGGCCGGCTCCCCGCTCAGGAGCGCGGGCCCGGTCAGGAGTACAGATGGCGGCGGAGGAACTCGCCGGCCTGCGCGATCGCCGCCCGGGGTGCGGGAGTCGCGGTGATCGGGTTGAGGAGCACGAAGTCGTGGATGGTGCCCAGGTAGCGGGCGTGCGTCACGGGGACGCCCGCTCTCAGGAGCCGGCGCGCGTACGCCTCGCCCTCGTCGCGCAGCACGTCGTTCTCGCCGTTGACGATCAGGGCCGGGGGAAGACCCTCCAGCTCGGTGTCCGAGGCCCGCAGGGGTGACGCCGCCGGTTCCGAACGGCGGCTCTCGTCGGGCAGGTAGGCGTCCCAGAACCACTTCATCGCCGCGCGGGTGAGCCACGGCCCGTCGGCGTACCGCTGGTAGGAGGCGGTGTCGAAATCGGCGTCGGTGACCGGGTAGAACAGCACCTGGGCGGCGAGGGAGGGGCCGCCGCGACTCTTGGCCGTCATGGTGAGGACCGCGGACATGTTGCCGCCGACGCTGTCTCCGAACACCGCGATCCGGGTCGGGTCGGCGCCCAGCTCGGCCCCGTGCCGGGCGACCCACTGCAGCGCGGCGTAGGCCTGCTCGTTCTGTACCGGGAACTGGGCGTCGGGGGCCGGGGTGTAGTCGACGAAGACGACGACGGCCCGCGCCGCGGTGGCGAGCTCGCGCGTCAGCCGGTCGTGGGTGTCCTTGTCCCCGAGGATCCAGCCGCCGCCGTGGAAGTGCAGGAGGATGGGCAGGTCACCGGTGGCGTCCCCCGGCCGCACGATGCGGAGGCGGACCTCGCCGGTCGGACCGCCTTCGATCACCCGGTCCTCGATGTCCGCGGGCACCAGGTCCACCGGCGCGCCGGCCTGGAGGTCCCGCAGGACCTGGCGGGCGTCCTGCGGCGAGAGCTCGTACAGCGGCGGGCTGCCGGCCGAGGCCGCGGCGAGATCGTCCAACCACGCCTGGGTGTGCGGTTCGATGACCGGGCCGTCGGCGGCCGGGTCCTTCGCGCTGTCGGCAGTCATGATCTCTCCTCGAATCGGCGGCCACGGCAGCGGCCCCACGCGGCCTGATCAGGCGCGTCCCCATGCCCTGGCGGAGCGGATACGGGCCACCGGCTCGGCCCGAGCCCGCCTGTCACCCTGAACCAGGCGGGCAATCACTCAGAGTCATCCCCGTTTGGCCGGCCCGGCGAACCCCGGGGTGGCCGGGGACTGCGCGTCCGGGCGGCACCCGGCAGCGGGATGGCGACAGGACGAGTGCTCCGGCCGCGCGGGCAGCCCCTGCTCCGCCGGCCTCGCCGGCGACGGAACGTGTCAGTCGAAGAGCTGCTCGGCGGTGTCGATGGTGGCCGCCCGCTGTACCCAGGCGTCGAGTCGGCCGAGGTCGGTGCAGGAGGTGATCCGTTCGCGTATATCGGCGGGGACCGTGATGTCACGGGCGGCCAGGAACAGCAGGAGCGATCGGGCCTCACCCTCGGCCTTGCCTTCGGCCTTGCCCTCCGCCTTGCCTTCGGCTCTGCCCAGGGCGATGTGCTCGAGGGCGAAGTCGCTCTTCCACTCGTAGGTGCCGGTCTTCATGATCTCCTCCATGAGCCCGCGCAGCTCGGCGAGATTGCACTCTGCATAGGTCTCCGATCCCAGGCTCACCTGGTCATGGTCGGGAACCTTGATCCCGAAGACCGCGTGGAGAAGTTCGGCGGCGAGCTGCGGCCGGTTACGGAAGAGCTCCAGCGGCAACTCGTGGTCGATCGTGGGCATGCGGGGAAACTATCGGTAATCAATCGACCACGTAGAGTATTTGAGCATCAAAGGTGATGAGCGGAACGCGCGGCGATCGGTCCGGCATGGCGACGCCGGTGCCGGGGGTCGCTCAGGCAGAGGAGCGGGTCGAGGCGGGGTGGAGCAGGAGGCCGCGCCGGACGATGCGGGTGAAGTCCGCGCTGGTGATCATGCCTACGACGCGGCCGCCGTCCACCACGACCGCCAGCAGCCGCCCGGCGACCGCCGGCCTGCCGGACAGGTCGGCCGCGAGGTCGTCCGGCGCGCAGACGTTCTGCTCGGGGAGCGGTGCGGAGATGTCGCTGACCAGCAGGTTTCCGCGCTGCTGGGCCGGTATCCGGGTGAGCCGGCCGGCGGTGACGACGCCCGTGGGCCTGCCGTCGAGACCCAGCACGGGGAAGACGTCCTGCCGCGAGGACGCGATCGTCTGCTGGACGAACGTCTCGACGTCGTGCCAGGCCTGGGCGCAGTCGGGCTGCGGGGTCATGATGTCGCCGACCCGTACGCCCGCGAGGGCGTCGTGGACCAGCCGGGAGGCCGCCTCGGCCTTCGCGGCGCAGGTCAGGAACCAGCCGATGAGCATCAGCCACAGCCCGGCGCCGGCGCTGAGGAAGAGCAGTTCGCCCAGGCCGACGAAGACCAGCGTCAGGCCGAGCGTACGACCGGCGTGCGCGGCGGCCAGGTCGGCCCGGGTCCGGTCGTGGTAACGGCGCCACAGGACGGCCCGCAGGACCCGGCCGCCGTCCAGGGGAGCGCCCGGCAGCAGGTTGAACACCGCCAGCATGAGGTTGATCAGGCCCAGCCATCCCAGCGTCTGGGTGAGCAAGGGAGGCGCGCCGAGCGCTCCGGCGATGGGGAAGGCGGTGATGAACACCGCGCCCAGCGCCAGGCTGGTGAGCGGCCCGGCGGCGGCGATGGCCAGGTCGGTCTTGGGATCCGGGGCCTCGTCCTCGAGCTCGGAGACCCCGCCCAGCATCCACAGCGTGATGGAGCGCACCGGCACGCCGTTGCGCTGCGCGACGAGGGAATGGGCGAGTTCGTGGGCGAGCAGGCAGGCCAGGAAGGCGGCGGCGCCCGGCAGGGCGGCGGCCCAGTACACGAAGGCGGTACGGCCGGGGACCGCCGACGGCAGCACCGCCGTGGCGAGCGTGAGGGCGATCAGCGCGATGATCGCCAGCGCCGACCACTGGAGCCCGATCGGGATGCCGGCCACGCGGCCGAGTCGCACGTTCTGCCTCATGTTTCGATGCTCCGTCCGGGGAGGGAACGCGGGCAGGGCCGGTCGGCCCCGGCCCGGGGGACCTTGGTCGGTCCCGGGGTGGCAGGGGTGGGACGGCATGCGAAGGAGGGCACCCAGGGCGGGGCGCCCTCCTGGCGGCGGGTCATGTCACTTGAGGGCGGGGAAGCGGCGGACCAGTGCGGTGGAGTTCCACCAGCGGCCGAGGCCGAGGGCGTGGCCGGCGCCGGTGAGGGCGAGGCCGATGAGGACGAGGGCGTAGATGAGGTGGTCGTCCATGAAGGGGTTGTTCTCGGGGGGTAGGACGGCGGTCCACATCATGACGAGCAGGAGGGTGCCGGTGGTGGCGGCGATGCGGAGGCCGATGCCGAGGATGAGGGCGGTGCCGATGCCGGCGAGGCCGAGCATGAACAGCCAGTCGGCCCAGGTGTCGCCGGCGATGGAGTGGTAGAAGTCGGCGAAGGGGCCTTTGGTGCCCATCTTGAGGAAGCCCTGGGTGGGGTGGCCGCCGTTGATCCAGGCCTGCTTGGAGGCGGTCTCGTGGCCGAGTCCGAAGGTCTTGTCGAGGAAGGCCCACAGGAAGACCCAGCCCAGCGCGATGCGGGCGGTGGCCCAGACGTAGGTGACCGCGGTGCCGGAGCCGCTGCGCAGCGTCGGCAGGTGGAATCGGTGGGCGGGTTCGTGGGCTGCGGTGGTGGTCATGCTCTGTCACCTCGTAAGTCCGGGGGGCTCCGATGGCACTGAGTCAACTCCGGTGGCCGGCACGGCAGCAGAGTCCTACAGCACGACCACGACGGGACCTTCGCCCTTACCGCGAGGCCTATACGCCTCTGCCGCGCCGGGCCCCGGCGGTGATGGTCTGGGCGGGTCGGAGAAAGGTCGGTGGTCGCCATGAGCCGTGAGCAGACGAGCGAACGCTCCGAGGTGTGGGAGAAGGATGCCCGGTTTGCGATTGAGGCGGCTGTGTGGGCGCCGTCGGTGCATAACACTCAGCCGTGGCGGTTCGGTTGTCGTGTCACTGGTGGCGGTCCGGTGGTGAGTTTGTATGCCGATACGGAGCGGCGGTTGGTTGTGGCTGATCCGGAGGGCAGGGAGTTGCTGATCAGTGGTGGTTGTGCGTTGTACACGTTGCGGGTGGCGATGCAGTTTTTGGGGTGGGCGCCGCGGGCGCGGGTGTTGCCTGATCCGGATCGGCCGGCTTTGTTGGCGGAGGTGCGTTTCGGGTCGCGGGCGGAGGTGACCGAGGAGGTGCGGGGTTGGTATGAGCAGGTGCGGCGGCGTCGTAGTCATCGGGGTGCCTTCCGGGATGTTGTGGTGGGTGGGGAGGTGCAGTCGGCGGTCTCGGCTCAGGCGGTTGCGGAGGGGGCTCGGTTGGAGGTGGCGGCGCCGCGTGAGGGGGTGGCGTTGGGGGCGTTGACGGAGGCGGCGGAGCAGGTGCAGCGGATGAATCCTGCTTTTGTGGCGGAGGCGGCGCGGTGGGCGCCGGTTCCGGGGAGCGCGCGGCGGGACGGGGTGCATGAGGGTGCGTATCCGCGGGTGCCGGAGCGTACTGATCCGCATTTCGCGATGCGTGATTTCGCTCGGGGGCGGGGTTGGGGGGCTGTCGTGGCGGGTGGCGGGTCGGGTGTGCCTGGGGTGACGGGGGTGGTGGCGTTGCTGACCACGCGGGGTGATGAGCGGGAGGATTGGTTGGCTGCTGGGCAGGCGTTGCAGCGGGTGTTGTTGCGGGCGTCGGCGGGGGGTCTGTCGGCGGCGTTTCATACTCAGGCGCTGGAGGTGCCCGAGTTGCGGGAGTTCATCCGTACCCGGTTCTGCGGGGGTTGTTATCCGCAGATGCTGATGCGTCTCGGCGTGGCCGACGGCGATCTGGAGACCGTACGACGACCCACCGACCACATGATCCGCGAGGAGCTTTCGTGAACCCTGCCGAACGGGAGACGACGGCCGCCTGGATCGTGGCCGGAGCCGACGGATCGGGGCAGAGCCTGCGCGCCGTCGAGTGGGCGACCGAGGAGGCGGCGCGGCGGGGCCTCGGCCTGCGGATCGTGCACGCCGAGACCCCGTGGCTGGCCGACACGCCGGTCGACCCGCGGGTCAGTGCGATCCGCGAGTGGCTGCTGGCCTGCGGCCGGGAACTGCTGGAACAGGCCGTCTCGGCCGCCCGTGAACGCGACCCCCGGGTGACCGTGGAGGGCGAGGCCGTTCCCGGAGCACCGTCCCGGGTGCTGCTTGAGCAGGCGAATGAGGCCGCCATGGTCGTCGTGGGCGGTCACGGGACCGGGACGGTGGGGAGCCTGGTGTTCGGTTCCACGGCATTGCAGGTGGTCACGCATGCGCGCGTACCCGTCGTGGTCGTGCGGCATGTGGAGCCCGCGGTGCGGCGCGAGGTCGTGGTGGGCGTGGACGGATCCAGGGCGGGGGAGCCCGCCCTCGGGTTCGCGTTCGAGGAGGCCGCCATGCGCAAGGCGCGGCTGCGCGCCGTGCACGTCTGGTCCAGCCCCGCATCGAGCTGGCCGGGGCGGCAGAAGCCACTGGTGTACGACCCGCAGGACTTCGCGGAGAAGGAGTTCGCGGCGTCACTGGCCGCGTGGCGGGAGAAGTTCCCCGACGTCGAGGTGGTCTCCGAGGTCGTGCACGGCCGTCCGGTGCGGATCCTGGCCGGGTCCTCCGCACGCGCGGATCTTCTCGTGGTCGGCACCCGAGGCCGTGGTGGCTTCACCGGCCTGCTGCTCGGCTCGGTGAGCCAGGCGCTGCTGCACCACGCGCACTGCCCCATGGCCGTGGTGCCGTCTCCCTAGCTGGGCCTTCGCCTCCGTCGCCCGATATGCGACTCGGCTATCGCGATCCGCGACCCTGTGCGTACAAGGCGTGTTCTGTTATTGAGTGACAAGAACTCTCTTCGTTCGACGCCGTTCGACCAATTAATTCGTACTGACCGCCCTTGTTACCGGAATGGCGCCCGCCTAGCCTGCCCGTAGGTGGCACTTCCGTGATCACAACGGTGTGAAAGGAGGGCGGCCGTACGGAAAGTGCCCACCGCGCGCGGCATCAGCGAACTGCCGTCCAGTGGTTCGGGCCGCGCGCCGCATGACTGAGTCCGCTCCCACCCCTGAAAGGGCACAATCCCCATGCGGAAATATTCGGCATCGGTCTTCGTCGTCGCCGCGGCGACGGCCGGCTCCCTGGCCGTCGCATCCCCCGCCTTCGCCGACACCTGGTCGGTCAGCGGCGGCGGCACCATCTCGGGCAGCCTCAAGCCGGGCGTGAACGCGGTGCTGCGGGACACCACCACCGGCCAGAACATCACCTGCGGGGTCGCGAGCGCCGGTGGCACCATCGCGGACGGCACCGGCCTGTCCGGTACCGGCATCGCCGGCATCACCTCGGCCACCTTCGGCACCTCGAGCAACAAGTGCTCCGGCCCGTTCTTCAGCTCGTTCACCTCGGCGCTCAAGCCGGGGACGACCTGGTCGCTCAACGCGGTCTCGTACTCCGGTGGCGTGACGAGCGGGACGATCACCGGGATCGACGCGCTCGTGACCGGGTCGAGCCTCTTCGGGTCGTGCAACGCCGAGGTGACCGGTGAGGTCGACTCGGTCACCTACGACAACGCCACCGGAGAACTGAAGATCGCAGTCGACGCCACCCCCAGCCTGACCATCGGCAACGTCAGCGGCAGCGGGTGTGCCGGGCTGATCAGGAACGGCGACAAGGCCACCCTCGCCGCCACGTTCGTCGTCACCCCGACGGTTCAGATCACGAGCCCCTGACCCGGCGCTGACCAGGTGAGGTGACGAGGCCTGCGCCGCCGGCACCGGCGGCCGGCGGCGCAGCCCGGCGCGGTCCCCGCCGGAGCTCATCTGCCTCTCGAGGAGATGAGTGAGTGATTCCCTCTTCGGGGAGCCTTTTCATGGGCTGCTGAAGAGGCGAATTACTATGAATGGCCATTCGAGAATCGGAAATCGGTGCCAGACGGGATCGTGGCCGGCGATCGTTCGAATGCCCTGCGGGTCTGGACCTTCGTGTAATCGAATGACGGTCCGTTTCAGATGCTCGCATACCGAAAAGCCCGCCGCAGCCAGAAGATGTCGCGCCCGAAGGACCATACGAGCGACATCAGTGCCAGGGCGACGAAGACGGTCGCGACCGGGGGCGGGAGGACGCCGGCGGCCGCCACGACGAGGACGATCCCCTGCAGCGCGGCCACGGTCTTGCGGGCGATGCTCGGCGGCAGGCCCGGTCGCAGCCAGGGCGCCACCCGGCCGGCCATGACGAAGACGTACCGCATGCCGCCGATCGCCAGCACCCACGCGCCCAGGGAGGTGGCGACATTGGCGCTGAGCACCAGGATGAGGAAGGCGTCGACCTCCATGTCGAACCGCGCGCCCATGGCGGACGCCGTCCCGGTGCGCCGGGCGACCTGACCGTCGACCGCGTCCAGGAGCAGCGCCACCGAGGCGAGCGTGACGAGGACCCCGACGGGGGCGCCCTCCCCGAAGCGGTCCGTCACCAGCGCCGTCACCCCTCCGACGAGCACCGCCCGGACCAGCGTGACATGGTCGGCCGGTCCCAGCCGGCGGCCCGAACGGCGAAGCGCGGCGGTGAGAACGGCGCAGGTGAACACGGCGCACGCGGTTCCGGCCAGCCAGCCCGCGGGCCCCAGGCCCACTCCCGCCCACAGCAAGGCCAGCAGGACGAACTGGCCGGCCACCCCCATGGCCGGTACGTGGTGCGCCTCCTGTGACCTGTGGGCCTGATGGTCCTGGCGTATCTGGCGGGTCGATTCCGTTTCCGGCCGAACCTCTGTGATCATCAACTCCTGTGTCCCCATGCCCTGTTACACGTGCGCCCCGTATCGTACGGATCAGTCATATAGCCAGGAATTTGCCGCCCAGCCGTGGGGGAGGATGCCGATGGAACGCGTAGCGCGCGCGTTCTGGCTCCGATCCCCCGGGCAGGGCGAGATCCGGTCCGTGGTCCTGCCGGAGCCCGGCCCCGGTGAGGTGCTGGTCCGTACCCGCTGGTCCGGGGTGAGCCGGGGCACCGAGACCCTGGTGTTCCGCGGCGGGGTGCCCACCAGCCAGTACGAGGTGATGCGCGCACCCTTCCAGGACGGCGACTTCCCCGGGCCGGTGAAGTACGGCTACCTCAACGTGGGGGTCGTCGAGCACGGGCCGCCGGCGCTGCTCGGCCGGGACGTCTTCTGCCTCTACCCGCACCAGACCCGGTACGTGGTCCCGGAGAGCGCGGTGACCCCCGTGCCGGACGGGGTGCCGCCGGCGCGGGCGGTGCTGGCGGGCACCGTCGAGACCGCGGTCAACGCGTTGTGGGACGCGGCGCCGCTGGTCGGTGACCGGATCGCCGTCGTCGGCGCCGGCATGGTCGGCTGCGGCGTCGCCGGGGTGCTGGCCGGATTTCCCGGCGTCAGCGTGCAGCTGGTCGACGCCGATCCCGCGCGCGCCGGTGTCGCCGAAGCGCTCGGCGTGGACTTCGCGCTGCCCGAGCAGGCCGCGGGGGAGTGCGACCTCGTCGTGCACGCCAGCGCGACCGAGGCCGGGCTCACGCGTTCCCTGGAGTTGCTGGCGCGGGACGGGGTCGTCGTCGAACTGAGCTGGTACGGCGACCGGCGCGTCAGCCTGCCGCTGGGCGAGTTCTTCCACTCGCGGCGGCTGACCATCCGCGGCAGCCAGGTGGGCTCGGTGTCCCCGGCCCGGAGCGCGCGCCGCAGCTTCGCGGACCGGGTGTCGCTGGCCCTGCGGCTGCTCGCCGATCCGGCGTTCGACGCCCTGATCACAGGCGAGAGCGACTTCGAGGAGTTGCCGCAGGTGATGACTCGTCTCGCCGGCGGTGAACTTCCGGCGCTCTGCCACCGTATTGCCTACAAGAACGTATAACCGGGCAGCACGAGCCGACTCACCCCGGAGGGGCATTCCTTGTTCAGCGTCACCGTTCGCGATCGATTCATGGTCGCCCACAGCTTCCGCGGCGAGGTGTTCGGCCCCGCGCAGCGGCTGCACGGCGCGACCTTCGTCGTGGACGCGACATTCCGCCGCGCCGAGCTCGACGCGGACAACATCGTCGTCGACATCGGGCTGGCCACGGCTGAGCTCGGCACCGTGCTCGGCGCCTTCAACTATCGCAACCTGGACGACGAGCCCGGCTTCACCGGGGTCAACACGTCGACGGAGTTCCTGGCCAAGGTCGTCGCCGACCGGCTCGCCGACCGGGTGGCCGCGGGCGCGCTCGGCGAGCAGGCTCGCGGGCTGACCGGGATCACGGTCACGCTGCACGAGTCCGACGTCGCCTGGGCGAGTTACGAGCGCACCCTGTGAGCGCGGCCGGCACCATGACGACCGACGTGAGCCCGGTGCACATCGTCCTGCCGGGCGACATCGACGACGCCACCGTACCCAGCGGGGGCAACGCCTACGACCGCCGCGTGTGCCAGGGCCTGGCCGCCGCGGGCCGGCCGGTGCGCGAGATCGCCGTCCCGGGGGACTGGCCCCGGCCGGGCGCCGCCGCGCGCGCCGAGCTGGCCCGGTCGCTGTCCGCCCTGCCCGACGGCTCCCTCGTCCTCCTCGACGGGCTGGTGGCGTGCGGCGTCCCGGAGATCGTCGTCCCGCAGGCGGACCGGCTGTGCCTGGCGGTCCTGGTGCACCTGCCGCTGGCGGACGAGACGGGGCTCGCACCCGCGCTCGCCGCGGAGCTGGACGCGCTGGAACGCGAGACGCTGCGCGCCGCCAGCGCGGTCGTGGCGACCAGTCCCTGGGCCGCGCGCCGGCTGATCAGCCACCACGGGCTCCTCGAGAGCCGGGTCCACGTCGTCACCCCGGGTACGGATCCCGCGCCGCTCGCGACCGGCACCGACGGCGCCTCGCAGCTGCTCTGCGTGGCCTCGGTGACTCCGCGCAAGGGACAGGATCTGCTCGTCGAGGCTCTTTCGGCCGTCGCCGACCTGCCCTGGACCTGCGTGTGCGTCGGGCCGCTCCGCCGCGATCCCGCACACGTCGAGCGGCTGCGGCGGCTGATCGGGCAGCGGGACCTCGGCGACCGGATACGGCTCGCCGGCCCGCAGACAGGCGAGCGGCTGGCCACCACGTACGCCACCGCCGACCTGGTGGTGCTCGCGTCCCGCGCCGAGACGTACGGCATGGTGGTGACCGAGGCGCTGGCCCGCGGGATCCCCGTGCTGGCGACGGCCGTGGACGGGGTGCCGGAGACCCTCGGCAAGGACGCCGACGGCGGCGTACCGGGAATCCTGGTGCCCCCGGAGGAGCCGGCCGCGCTCGCGGCGGCGCTGCGCCGCTGGCTCGGTGAGCACGACCTGCGGTGGCGGCTCAGGGCCTCCGCGCGGTACCGCCGCCGGACGCTCGAACCGTGGGAGGAGACCGCACGGCGCATGGCCGCCGTGCTGGCCCGGATCCCGGGGAGGTCCGCGTGAGCAGCCCCGGAACGGCCCGGTTCACCCCGGCCTGGCTGGCGTTGCGGGAGAGCGCCGATGCCGCCGCCCGCGCACCCGAGCTCCTGGAGCCGCTGCGCGCCCACCTGGCGACCGTGCCGCGGAGTACGGAGCCACTGGTCATCCATGATCTCGGCTGCGGTACCGGCTCCCTGGGACGGTGGCTCGCCGGACGGCTGCCCGGCCCGCAGCACTGGATCCTGCACGACCGTGACCCCGAACTGCTGGCCCGCTCCGGTGCGGGGATGACGGGCACGGCCGCCGACGGCGGTCCCGTCACCGTCGAGACCCGGGAGGGCGACCTCGCCGGCCTCCGCGCCGCGGACCTCGCGGGCACCTCGCTGGTGACCGCCTCGGCGCTGCTGGACCTGCTGACCGCCGAGGAGGTGGACGGGCTCGCCGAGATGTGCGTAAAAGCCGGGTGTCCCGCGCTGCTGACCCTCTCCGTCGTGGGAAGGGTCGAGATCGTCCCGGCCGACCCGCTCGACACCGAGGTCGCCGCCGCCTTCGACGCCCACCAGCGGCGCGACGTGGGCGGCCGGCGCCTGCTCGGGCCGGACGCCGTCACCGCCGCCACCGAGGCGTTCGAACGCCGCGGCGCGGTGGTGCGGAGCCGGCCCAGCCCGTGGCGGCTCGGCGCGGAGCAGGCCGCGCTGACGGCGCGCTGGCTGCAGGGCTGGATGGCCGCGGCCTTCGAGCAGCGCCCGGACCTCGCGCACCGGGCCGAGACCTACCTGCGCGACCGGCTCGACGCCGGCCGGGCCGGTGAGCTGACCGTCCTGGTCCATCACCGTGACCTGCTCGCCCTGCCGGGAGCAACCGGCGGTGCCTCATGATCCGCGCGCTCTGGCCCCGGCTGCGGGTGCTCGCCGGTGCGGGCATCCTGGCGGCACTCGTGTGGCGGCTCGGCACCGACGCGTTCGTGAACGGCCTGCGCATGATCGATGGCCGGGCGCTGCTCGCCGCACTCGCCATCGGCCTGCTGACCACGGTGTTCAGCGCCTGGCGATGGTGCCTCGTGGCGCGCGGCCTCGGCCTGCGGCTCCCGCTGCCGACGGCCGTCGCGGACTACTACCGGGCGCTGCTGCTCAACGCGGTCCTGCCCACGGGCGTGCTCGGCGACGTCCACCGGGCGGTGAGCCACGGCCGGGACGCCGGCGACGTCGGACGCGGCGTCCGCGCGGTGGCCCTGGAACGGATCGCGGGCCAGGTGGTGCTCCTCGCCGTCGGCGTGCCCGTGCTGCTGACGCAGTCCGCGCTGGTGTCGGAGGTGACCCACGCGCTCGTCCCGGGCCGCGGCGTCGTGTACGCGGCGCTGGGCGGGCTCGCCGTCCTCACGGCCGTCGTCCTCGTGCTCGCCGGCCGGGGCCGGTGGCGGCCCGGCACCACGCGGTGGCGCCGAGCCCTCGCGACGGCCTCGGCCGACGCGCGGCTCGGCCTGCTCTCCCGGGGCACCTGGCCGGGAGTGGTCCTGCTGTCCGCGGCGGCCCTGCTGGGACACGTCGCGCTCTTCGTGGTCGCGGCGCGCGTCGCGGGCTCGCCGGCGCCGATCGTCCGCCTGGTGCCGTTGATGGTCCTGGCGCTGCTGGTGATGGGACTGCCGGTGAACGTCGGCGGCTGGGGGCCGCGGGAGGCCGTCTCGGCGCTGGCGTTCGGCGCGGCGGGGCTGGGAGCCTCGCAAGGACTCACCGCCGCCGTCGTGTACGGGATCCTCACCCTGGTCGCGAGCCTTCCCGGCGCCGGGGTGCTGATCTTCCGGTACAGCGGGCGCAAGGTGCGGCTGCCGCGGCCCGCCGCCGTGAGCAAGCGCCGGTTCGGCCGTGGGATGGAGCCCATCCGCGCCGAGAGCGTGACGTCCTAGGGGCGGTGCCGTTCGCCGCCCTGCGAATCGAGGATGGAGAGATATTCACCGAACGAGGCGACCAGGCTGGCCAGGACCTGCGCTCCTTTCGAGGAGGAGGCCAGCGACGGCCGGCCGACCACACCCGACTCGGTGTAGGCGTCCAGGCCGAGTGTCAGCAGATGCTTGCGATCGTCGGCAAGGCGGTCGCCCGACTCGTAACCAGGTTTCACCAATTGGGGGTGAGCATGGAGCAGTACGGAGGTCTCGAACTCTCCGGCGTGCATGTCGCTGTCGGCCGGGGTCTGTATCCCGGCGGCGGCCTCCGCCACCGCCCAGTCCTGCAGGCCCGGGAAGAGCGCCATGCGCTGCTCGCCTCTGCTGGCCTCCTGCACGACGTTGCCCAGCACGTAGTTGCCGCCATGGCCGTTGACCAGGACCAGGCTGGTGATGCCGGACCGGCGCAGCGAGTCCGCCACGTCCCGCACGATCGCGTAGAGCGTGCTCGCCGAGATGCTCACCGTGCCGGCCCAGGCCGCGTGCTCGTGCGAACACGAGATCGTCACCGGTGGGAGCAGGCAGACCGGATAGGCGGCGGCGAGTTCCCGGGCGATCGTGCAGGCGATGACGGTGTCGGTCGCCAAGGGCAGATAGGGGCCGTGCTGCTCGAAGCTGCCGATGGGCAGCAGTGCCACCGTGGCCTTCCGGTCTCGTTCGTCGACCGTGGTGCCCATCGGCAGGAGGTAGGTCGCCGGATCGTCCATGCCCTGCCAGCCTCTCGTGATCGTGTGACCCGAGCCCGCTCGCACGGGCTCGGGGTGTTACCCGCTGGTCCGGACCGGAGTGAACGGCCATAGTGGGCGAAGCAACCAGTGAGTCTAACGTGAGGACGGTTCATGACTGACGGTGACGAGGGCGGGCGGATGCGCGACCAGACCATCGATCGCGACGACATCTCAGAGTCCGACCTGGTGACTCGCCGCGGGAGCTTCCGGGCCGTCGCGTTCCGGGACCGGTTCGACGGGCACGAGCACTTCGCCCTCGTCCGGGGAGAGCCGAGCCTGCACGAGGGCGTGCTCGTCCGGGTGCATTCGGAATGCCTGACGGGCGACATCTTCGGCGCGATGCGCTGTGACTGCGGGGAGCAACTCGACGCCGCGCTCGGGACGATCGTCCGCGAGGGCTGCGGGGTCCTGGTCTACCTCCGCGGGCACGAGGGACGCGGGATAGGCCTGGTGGCGAAGGTCCGCACCCATGTCCTGCAGGACGAGCAGGGGCTGGACACCGTCGACTCCGCCACGACGCTCGGGCTGCCGGTCGACGTCCGTGACTACGGTCCCGCGGCCCGGGTGCTGAAGTATCTGGGGGTGCGGTCGGTGCGGCTGATGTCGAACAACCCGGACAAGTCCCGTTCGCTCGAAGAGCATGGGATCAAGGTGACCGCACGGGTCCCGCTGCTCGTGCCGGCGAACGACGACAACATCGGATACCTCACCGCGAAGCGTGACCGGCTCGGCCACGACCTGCCTCACCTCGCTCCCTATGTGCCGGCCGGCAGGAAGGCGTGGTGAGCCTCCCGCTCCCCGGGTGAACTGGTACGGCGGCCGGGCCCGGGTCGCCGGCGTGCGCGGGCGCGTCCCCTCCCCAGCCCGCGCCGTGCGGCGATCACGTACGACGGTCACGGAGTCCGGCGCAGTGGTAGAAACGGCGTGATAAATCGGCATAGGTGGCTAGTGATCCTGAGGAGCCGGCATGTCAGCGCATTCACCTGGAGCAGCGAGACGACGGCCGGGCTCGCCAGGCGGCCTGGTCGTCGCCACGGGTGGCGCGCACCACGCCGCCGGCCATCCGGACCTCCGGTGGCGCGCCGGCGGGGGAGGGGCGGCGGCAGGGCGGTTCACCGGCACCGGAAGGCGGCCGTGACCGGCCGACGGCCCGGCGCCCGGCCATGGGACGCCCTGCCGGCCGGCCTGGCGGCTCTGCTGAGACCCGAGCTCCCGGCCCTGGCCACGGCCGTCGTCGCCGAGATCCAGGAGGGGGTACCGGAGTTCGGGCGCCCGTTGCACGGCCAGTTCGGGGTGGGCCTTCTTCTCGGGGTGGAGCAGGGTCTGCGCCAGTTCGTGGACCAGATCGCCGACCCTCGGGCGCCGCAGGAGCAGGGCGCCAAGGTCTACCGCGGGCTGGGGCGCGGCGAGCACCGCGAGGGCCGCAGCCTGGACGCGCTGCAGGCGGCGTACCGGATCGGCGCGCGGACCGCGTGGCGTCGTTTCGCGCGCATCGGTGAGGAGGCCGACGTGCCGCCCGCGACGATGCACGTGCTCGCCGAGGCGGTGTTCGCCTATGTCGAGGAGATCGCCGCGCACTCGGTCGAAGGTTACGCCGACGCCCAGGCGCGGGCGGCGGGCACCGACCAGCAGCGCCGCCGCCGGCTGCTCGCCCTGCTGGTCGGCGAGGAGCCGGCGTCCTCGCGCGAGACGGTCGTCAACCTGGCCCGGGACGCGCGGTGGCGGCTGCCGTCGAGCGTCGCGGCCGTGGCGGTCGGCCCCGGCCGGCAGGACGAGCACCGGCTCCCGCCTTCGCTGGGGCCCGAGGTGCTGATGGACCTGGACCGGCCGGATCCGCGCCTGCTCGTGCCGGACGCCGACGGCCCGGGCCGGCTGGAGACGATACGTCACGCGTTGCGGGGCATGCCCGCGGCGATCGGCCCGAGCGTGGCGTTGAGCGAGGCGCCGGTCTCGCTCCGGCTGGCCGCCCGGGCCCTGGCCCTGGCCGGACGCGGAGTCATCAACGGCGATGAGCCGATCGACTGCGAACGGCATCTGGCCACCCTGGCGCTGCTCGCCGACGAGGACGTGATCCGGCTGCTGGCCGCCCAGCGGCTCGCCCCGCTCACCGCGCTGCGGCCCAGCCTGCGCGGCCGCCTGACCGAGACCCTGCGATGCTGGCTGGAGTCCAGGACCGGCGCCCCGGAGATCGCCGCCCGGCTGAAGATCCACCCGCAGACCGTGCGGTATCGCATGCACCAGGTGGAGGACCTCTTCGGGGACCGGCTGCACGACCCCGACTGGAGGGTCGAGATGGAGCTCGCGCTCCGCGCCGACCTGCTGCTGTCGGCCGAGCACTCCCCGGACCCGTCTCCCGGCATGACCGCCTGAGCTCGGAAGCGGCAGAATGTCGCGGCCGCCTTGAGTTCACCGTGCCGTTGTGGGTACGGGCGCGTCCATGACGGTGTACGGGCTGCACGCCTCCCACGAACAGATTCCCCCCGGCGAGCTCCTCTCCGCTGTGATCCGCGCCGAGCAGGCGGGCTTCACGGCGGCGATGTGCTCCGACCACTTCTCCCCCTGGAGTGCCCGGCAGGGGCAGTCGGGGTTCGCCTGGTCCTGGCTGGGCGCGGCGCTCCAGGCGACCGGCCTCCCGTTCGGGGTGGTCAACGCGCCCGGCCAGCGCTATCACCCGGCGATCATCGCGCAGGCGATCGGCACGCTCGGCTCGATGTTCCCGGGGCGCTTCTGGGCCGCGCTGGGCACCGGCGAGGCCAGCAACGAGCACATCACCGGCGGGCGCTGGCCGCGCAAGGACGTGCGCAGCGCGCGGCTGCGCGAATGCGTCGGCATCATCAGAGCGCTGCTGGCCGGTGAGGAGGTCAGCCACGACGGCCTGGTCACGGTGGACCGGGCCCGGCTGTGGACGCGGCCGGAGATCGCCCCCGCACTCGTGGGCGCGGCGGTCAGCGTCGAGACCGCGCGCTGGTGCGCGGAGTGGGCGGACGGCCTCATCACGGTGGGCGCCCCGGCCGAGACCCTCCGCCAGATCATCGGCGCGTACCGCGACGCGGGCGGCCGCGGCCCGGTCAACCTGCAGGTGCACCTGAGCTGGGCACCCGACGAGGACGAGGCGGCCCACATCGCGCACGAGCAGTGGCGCACCAACGTCTTCGCCCCGCCGGTCTGCTGGGATCTCGAACTCGTGGACCACTTCGACGAGGCGGCCAGGCACATCACCCCCGAACGGGTCGCGGAGGTGGTGCGCGTCTCCGCCGACCTCGGCCGGCACGCCGCCTGGCTGGACGAGTACGCGCGGCTGGGCTTCGACGGGATCTACCTCCACCACGTGGGCCAGGACCTGGACGCGTTCGTCGACGCCTTCGGTGCCAAGGTGCTCCCGCAGTTGGGCTGAGCGTCTCGGCGATGACGCCGTCGGCCGGCTCGGCAGCAAGTCCAAGATCTTCGATCAGGTCAGGGCGCCGGGGACCGGCCGCCCGGCTCCACGGCGGATCAATGGTGGTACCGGTGGACGACGGCGTGGCCCCTGCCACGGCCGATCATCCACCTGTTGACGGGAGTGGTCAGCAGGAAGGCCAGGAGGAGCGAGGACGCCAGCGCGGTCCAGAACAGGACGCTGGTGAGCCCCGCGTCCATGGCGCCGGGAACGGCGATCACGACGGCGTTGTCGAACAGCTCCATGAACGCGATCGACACCGTGTCGGCGGCCAGCGCCACTCTGAACGCCGCTCGCGGGGTCAGGCCGGCCCGCAGTACGCCGCGCATCGTCAGGGCGTACCCGAACACGAACGCCAGGAAGACCGAGAGCACCACGGTCGTGGCGTTGTGCAGCCCCAGGGCCGTGCCGATCACCATGCCCAGCACCTCGCCGATCGCGCACCCGGTCAGGCAGTGCAAGGTCGCCTGCGCCGCGGCGGACCAGGTCACCGGGCCGACGGGCGGTCCCGCCTCATGCCCGTGGCCCGCGGGCCCCGTTCCGGGCCGCGTCCCGGGCTGCTGGTGGGAAAGGTGGTGGCCGTGCTCCGTCATGGTGATCTCCGCTGATCGTCGTAGGTACGGCGCCGGGCGACGACCCGCGTGACCAGTGGATCATCCCTTCGGCCTGGCCCTGCGGTCGTCCGGCCCGCTATCCGTTCAATACCCCCCCGGGGTACTTTATTCCGAGAGTGCGGGCCGCCGCCCGAGATCGCGGATCGGGCGACGGCCGGGGGCCCGGTCCGCGAGATCACGGCAGGTGCGGCGGGCTCGCGAGTACGACCCCGGCGCACGAGCGTGACCTGCGCAGGTATCGAGATGCTGCAGCGGGTTTCTTGGGAGATGGTGGACTCATGACCAATCATGAAGCGCCGGCCGGAGTACGGCGGCGCGTCGCGCATCTGGTCCGGCCGCACACGCATGAGGCGGCCGGCAAGGTCGACGCGGCGATGGAGTCCTCCGCGCAGGGCATGCGGGCACTGTGGATCTCTCTGGCGGTCCTGGGAGCCACCACCGCGGTGCAGGCGGTGGTGGTCGCCCTGTCGGGGTCGGTGGCGCTGCTGGGCGACACGCTGCACAACGCCGCCGACGCCCTCACCGCCGTACCGCTGGGACTGGCCTTCCTGCTCGGCCGGCGGCCGCCGACCCGCCGCTACACCTACGGGTACGGCCGCGCCGAAGACCTCGCCGGGGTCGTCATCGTGCTCACCATCGCGGCGTCCTCGGCGGCCGCGGGCTACACCGCGATCCAGCGGCTGCTGCATCCCCAGCCGGTCTCCCACCTGGTCGCCGTGGCCGTCGCCGCACTCGCCGGGTTCACCGGCAACGAGCTGGTCGCCCGTTACCGCATCCGCACCGGGCGCCGGATCGGCTCCGCCGCGCTCGTCGCCGACGGGCTGCACGCCCGTACCGACGGATTCACCTCGCTGGCCGTGCTGGCCGGTGCGGGCGGGGTCGCACTGGGCTGGCACTGGGCCGATCCCGTCGTCGGGCTGCTCATCACCGTGGCGATCCTGGCCGTCCTCCGGCAGGCCGCCGTGGAGGTCTACCGGCGGCTCATGGACGCCGTCGACCCCGCCCTGACCGACAGCGCCGAGGCCACCCTGCGGACCACGGCCGGGGTGCTGGACGTCGGGCAGGTGAGGATGCGCTGGATCGGGCACCGGCTCCGCGCCGAATGCGACGTCGTCGTCGGTGCCCAGGCCACCGCCGTGCAGGCCCACCAGGTCGCCGTCGACGCCGAACACGCTCTCATCCACGCCATCCCGCGGCTGACCGCCGCCCTCGTGCACGCCGATCCCCGTTCCCACGACGGCACCGACCACCATGCCGCCCTGGCCTCCCATCGCTGACCGCGTACCCACGATCCCCGGGACGCCCGGCCGGGCACGACCGCTCAGGGCCATGAGGTGGGCGAAGGGCGTGCGGGGCACGCGGTGAGAAAGAGCCGGCCGGAGCCCGGCAAAGCTTCCGCATGGCGGTCCCTCCCGCGGCGGATCGCGCCTCCCGGGTTCCTAACCTGCGCGAGTGTCCGCTCAGAGACTCCGGAGCCCGGCCGCCGCGCTGGTCATGGTCGCCGTCGCCTATGCCGTCGCGCAGGTCGTCTTCGGGTCCGCGAAGGCGGGGCTCGGCTGGGATGAGACGGTCTACGTCAGTCAGGTCAGCCCGCATGTCCCGACGGAGTACTTCAGCGCCCCGCGGTCCCGCGGGATCACGCTGCTGCCCGCCCCGCTGGTCGCCCTGACCACCTCGGTGCCCGCGCTGCGTCTCTACATGACGGCGTTGTCGGCCCTCGGACTGGTGGTGGCGTTCTGGCCCTGGCTCGGTCTGCTGCGACGGCACGTCGTCGCGCTGGCCGCCCTGCTGTTCGCGGGTCTGTGGGTGGCGGAGTTCTACGGCAACGAGGTGATGCCGAACCTCTACCTCGCGTACGGGGCCGTCGCCGCGACCGGCTGGTTCCTGCGCGCCCGGCGGGACGGCGGCGGCGGCACGCTCGCGGCCCTCGGCGCGAGCCTCGCGTTCATGATGACGATGCGGCCCACCGACGCCGCCTTCCTCGTCCTCGTGCTGGCCGTCTCCGCGCTGGCCGCCCGCCGGGTCCGGCTGCTCGCGGTGGTGGTGGCGAGCTCGTTCCTGGGAGCCGTCCCCTGGCTGGCCGAGGCGTACCTGCGGTTCGGCGGGCCGCTGGGCAGGCTGCGGGCCGCGAACGTCACCGAAGGCGGCATGGGATGGTACGTCGCGATCGGGATGGAGCTGCGCTCCCTCAACGGGCCGACGCTCTGCCGGCCCTGTGAGGTGGCCTGGCGCCATCCGGTGCTGTCGGTGTGGTGGCTGGCCCTGCCGTTCCTGGTCGCGGGCGGCCTGGCCGTGGCCCGTACGGCCCGGAACGTCCTGGCCATGGCGGTGCTGTGCGGAGCCGTGCTGGCCGTCCCGTACCTGTTCCTGATCCGGTTCGCGGCGCCGAGATTCCTGATGCCGACGTACGCGCTGTGGGCACTCCCCGTCGCGGCCCTCATCGACAGGGCGGTGGCGAGGGCCGAAGGCCACCGGAGGTCCTGGGCGATCGCCCTTTCGGCGCTGGTCCTGACCGCGCACTTCGGCGGCCAGAACGTCGTGCTGCGGCATCGGGTGGCCGATCAGCGGACGAGCCGGGCCGCGATCCGCCAGCTGGCCGCGCATCTCAACCGGCTGGGGGTCCGTAGCCCCTGCGTCCTCGCCGGCGACCAGAATCCGTACGTCGCCTACTACGCGGGGTGCGAGTCGGCGGCGGTGAGCCACGACAACCCGGCGGCCACCCCGCGGACCGTACTGGCGGCCGCCCGGCGCGCGCGGTCGTTCGCCGTGCTGACCCGGAGGGAGTCCCGGCCCGCCTACCTGGCGGGCTGGCGCCGGTACGCCTATACCGCCTCCGACCGGCGGCACTGGGTCATCTACCTGCCGCCGGTGACCGCCTGACGGCCGGCCTCGGAGGAACCCGCCCGCGCGCGGCCCGCGGAGCCGCGCGGAGGGGCGGTGAGCCGGTCACGCCGTTCGTTCTGTACAGATGATGTTCGGCCCTCGGCCAGCCGAACACACCAGAAATTCTGGAGCATCGTCGTAGCTTCCTCTCGACTCGACCGGCTCTGGAGGCTCTGGATGTTCCACTTGAAACACGCCCTGGCGGGCGGCCTCGCGATCATCGCGACCGCCGCCGTCACCGCGGGCCTGACCGGCGGAGGTGCCGCGCTCGCGGGCCCCTCCGACCAGGCCAAACCGCTCGTCATCGCGCACCGGGGTGCGAGCGCCTACCGTCCCGAGCACACGCTCGGTGCCTACAAGCAGGCCATCGACATGGGGGCGGACTACATCGAGCCGGACCTGGTGCAGACCAAGGACGGCGTGCTGGTCGCACGGCACGAGAACGCCCTCGGCGGCACCACCGACGTGTCGGCCCACCCCGAGTTCGCCGACCGCAAGAAGACCAAGGCCATCGACGGCGTCACCAGCACCGATTGGTTCAGTGAGGACTTCACCTTCGCCGAGCTGCGCACCCTCCGGGCCAAAGAACGCCTCCCCGACCTCCGGCCCGAGAACACCGCCTTCGACGGGCAGGACCAGATCCCCACGCTCGACGAGGTCATCGATCTGGCACAGCGCAACAACGTCGGTGTCTACCCGGAGACCAAGCATCCGACCTACTTCGCCTCCATCGGGCTGCCGTTCGAGACGCGGCTGCTGACCGTGCTGAAGCGGCACGGCCTGGACCGGCACGACTCCAAGGTGTTCATCCAGTCCTTCGAGCCGGGCATTCTGGAGCGGCTGCGGCCCAGGACCAAGGTCAACCTGGTCCAGCTGATCAACTCCTCGGGGCAGCCGTACGACTTCGCCGTCGCGCACGACCCGCGCACGTACGCCGACCTGGTCAAGCCGGACGGGCTGCGCTGGCTGTCCGGGTTCGTCAACGGCATCGGCCCCGCGACCAACTGGATCATCCCGGTGGACGCGTCGGGCAGGACCGGCACGCCGACGACGCTGGTGAAGGACGCGCACCGGGACGGCCTGGTGGTGCACCCCTGGGCGGTCCGTGCGGAGAACAACTTCCTGCCCGTGGACTTCCGCAGGGGCAATCCCGCCTCCCCGGTGTACCTGCGCGCCCAGGGAGACGCGACCGGCTGGCTGAGCCTGCTGCTCAAGCAGGGCATCGACGGTGTCTTCACCGACGATTCGGCCCTCGCCGTCGCCACCCGTACCGAGTCCCGCTCGCGCTGACCCTCCCGGGCGCGTTCCCCCGCGACGGGGGGAACGCGCCCGGCTCCGTCTCGGCGAGGACCACCGGCCGGAGGCCGCCGTCCGGAAACGGCCGGAGCATGACGGCTCATCCGGTGAGCGGGGCCCCGGCGAGGACGCACAGCGCGCCGGCCACGGCGGCGCCGACGAGGGCGGTCACCACGCCACGGCGCAGTACGAGCAGCCAGCCTGCGGCCAGGGCGAGGAGCCCGTACTGCCACAGATGGCTCAGCGCCAGGGCGAGCGGGATCGTGGAGCCCGCGATCGCCCCGATGGCGGCCGCTCCGGCGCCGGTCAGGAACCCCTGCGCGCGGGGAGCGTCGCGGAGCCGGTCGAAGTGGCGGCCGCCGAGGAGCACGAAGGCGAAGGAGGGGGCGAAGGCGACCAGTGCCGCCAGGAGCCCTCCGCCGAGGCCCGCGGCGGCGTAGCCGACGACGGCGACGGTCTGCACGACCGGGCCTGGCGTGATCTGCCCGAGCGCGACCGCGTCGAGGAACTGGGCGTCGGTCATCCAGTGGTAGGTGTGGACGGCGTCGTGCTGCATCAGCGGGATGATGACGAAGCCGCCGCCGTAGGACAGGGCACCGACCTTGGCCGCCACCCACGCCACCGCGGCCAGCCCGCCCGCGGCGACCGCCGGCGGGGCGAGACCCAGCAGCGCCGCGGCTCGGCGCTTCGCCGGGTCCGGTGGGCGTGCCGGTGGCCGGCTGTGCACGGTGGCCTCGAGCAGGCCGCAGCCGGCCAGCACCAGCACCAGCCAGGGCCCGACCAAGGCGGCGGCCGTCCCGCCCGCGATCAGGTAGCACGCCCATCGGGCCCGGGAGGCCCGGGACGCTCCGGCGCGTCGCCGGCTGCCCGGGACCAGCCCGGCGGCGGCGTGCGCGGCGACCGCGGGGACCGCCGCTCCGGCTCCGGCGGCGGCGCCCATCACCCACTTCGGCGGATGTGCCGCCAGGAACAGCGAGGCCAGGGCGAGGATGACGACCAAGCCGGGGACGATGAAGCAGATCCCGCCGATCAGGGCGCCGCGGGCGCCGCGCAGCCGCCAGGCGCACAGGATGGCCAGCTGGGTGGAGGCCGGGCCGGGCAGCAGGTTGGTGGCGGCGATCCCGTCCTCGAACTCGGTCTCGGTCAGCCACCGGCGCTCCTGCACGCACAGCTTGCGCAGCAGCGCGATGTGGGTGGGCGGGCCGCCGAAGCCGATGCAGCCGATGCGGCCCCATTCGCGGGCGATCGTGCCCAGGGCCGGTCGCGGCGCGAGGCCGTCCTGGTTCACGAGAGGTGCCGGGGGTCGGCGGCGTCCGCAGGTCGCTCCACGGCGACGACAATACATCAACGTATTTTGATGGATTTGCCCTCCCTGGCATCCGACCTTGACGTGGCCGAATGCCTCAACCATTATTGCCTCAATCATGACTGAGGAAACTGAGGTCGAGCGGCGTGCGGCGGTGCACGCCGCGCTGGGCGAGCCCGCCCGGCTGGCGATCGTGGACGCCCTGATGCTGGGCGACGCCTCACCCGGTGAGCTGGGCGACGATCTCGGGCTGCCGTCGAATCTGCTCGCTCACCATCTGCGGGTGCTGCAGGAGGCGGGAGTGGTCCAGCGCGCCCGCTCCGAGGCCGACCGGCGGCGCTCCTATGTACGGCTGGTCCCGGGGGCGCTGACGATGCTGGAACCCGCCGCCTGGGCGCGGCGGGTGTCGGCGGCCCGGGTGGTGTTCGTCTGTACCCGCAACTCGGCCCGTTCCCAGCTGGCGGCGGCGTGGTGGGGGCGGCGCAGCCGGGTCCCGGCGGCCTCGGCGGGCACCGATCCCGGTCCCGGGGTGCACCGGCGCGCGATCGCCGTCGCCCGCCGCCACGGGCTGGTGCTGGACCGGCGCGGCACCCGGCACGTGGCACAGGTGGTACGGCCCGATGACCTGGTCGTGGCCGTCTGCGACAACGCCTACGAGGAGCTGGGGCGGCGGCCCGCGCTGCACTGGTCGGTGCCCGATCCCGTCCGCGTCGACACCGACGAGGCGTTCGAGAGCGCCTTCACCGAGATCCGGTCCCGCGTCGACCGGCTCCAGCTCGCCCTGGACCTGGGCACCCGCGACGGCCCTTCCGGCGCCGAGGTCACCATCCAACCCTGAACATCCGGACCCCTGAACGTCCGGACCCCGCTAAGCCCCGCCGCCGGCGGACTCGATGCGGCCGCCCGAACCCGGACCACCGAAGACCGAAGACCGAAGACCGAAGACCGTAAGACCGAAGGAGACCGTGATGGTGAGCTCGCGCCGGTGCGCGACGTGGGCCGGCGGCCGGACGACGCCGTGCCCGCCGGCGAGGCCGGCCATGGGGACCGGATGAGCGGCCCGCTGTCTCGCCGGTTGCTGGCCGAGCTGGTGGGGACGGCGGCTCTGGTGGCGGTGGTGGTCGGCTCGGGGATCGCCGCGCAGACCCTGTCACCGCACGACGCCGGCCTGCAGTTGCTGGAGAACTCGCTGGCCACGGTGCTCGGTCTCGGGGTGCTGATCGCGGCGCTCGGGCCCGTGTCGGGAGCGCATTTCAACCCGGTGGTGTCGCTGGCCGACTGGTGGGCGGGCCGCCGCACCGGCACCGGCCTGCGGCCGGCCGAGGTCGGCGCCTACACGTGCGCCCAGGTCGTGGGGGCGGTCGCCGGGGCGGTGCTGGCGAACGCGATGTTCGGCGGCGCGCTGGTGTC
This sequence comes from Actinomadura scrupuli, assembly GCF_050971785.1. Taxonomy (NCBI): domain Bacteria; kingdom Bacillati; phylum Actinomycetota; class Actinomycetes; order Streptosporangiales; family Thermomonosporaceae; genus Actinomadura; species Actinomadura scrupuli. The sequence goes on from NZ_JBPCCU010000004.1 coordinate 586,794, forward strand.
CTGGTCGCGGCATGACCGGTCGGCGCCGCATCTGTGGCTGGGCGAGCTGGTCGCCACGGCGGGCCTGCTCGTGGTGATCTTCGCGCTGGTACGCAACGGGCGGGCGTCGGCGATCCCGGCCGGGGTGGCCTCCTACATCGGAGCGGCGTACTGGTTCACCTCCTCCACCAGCTTCGCCAACCCGGCGGTGACCGTGGGGCGGGCCTTCTCCGACACCTTCGCCGGCATCGCCCCCGCGAGCGTGCCCGCCTTCGCCGCCGCGCAACTGCTGGGCGGGGGAGCCGGGCTGCTGCTGGTCACCGCCCTCTACCCGGCGGCCGTGCCCGCCGCTGCCGGCGCCGGGGAGGCGGCTCACCCGCCCTCCGGCCGGAACGAGCAGATCCTCGAGCAGCACCCTCTCGAAAGGGGCCACTGATGGCCGACTCCCTTGGACCCGAGGTCTCCGCCAGGCCGAGCGTGCTGTTCGTCTGCGTGCACAACGCCGGCCGCTCCCAGATGGCCGCCGCCTACCTCACCCACCTCACCCAGGGCGCGGTCGAGGTCCGTTCCGCCGGGTCCGCGCCCGCCGGCCAGGTCAACCCCGCCGTGGTGGCGGCGATGGCCGAGGAGGGCATCGACATCGCCGCCGAGATCCCCAAGGTCCTCACCGCCGACGCCGTACGGTCCTCCGACGTGGTGATCACCATGGGCTGCGGAGACGTCTGCCCCGTCTTCCCCGGCAAGCGGTATCTCGACTGGACGCTCGACGACCCGGCCGGTCAGGGTGTCGAGGCCGTCCGGCCCATCCGCGACGAGATCCGTACCCGCGTCGAAGGACTCGCCGCCGAGCTCACCGGCGCGATCGGCTCCGGGTGACCGGGCTGCGCCGGCCGCTCACGCGGGCACCGGGCTCGCGGCGGTCACCGGGGTGAACAGGACCGCCAGCCGTTCCAGGGCGCCCGGAACCAGCCGGTAGTAGACCCAGGTGCCGCGCCGCTGCGAGGAGATCAGGCCCGCCTCCCGCAGGACCTTCAAGTGGTGGGAGATGGTCGGCGCGGTCAGCTCGAACGCCGCCGTCAGATCACAGACGCACGTCTCGCCGGCTCCGCGCGCCCCGATCAGGCCGACCAGCCGCAGCCGGACGGGATCGGCAAGCGCCTTCAGCACTCGCGCGAGCTCCGCCGCCTCGTCCTCACCCAGCGGCGCGCGCACCAGCGGCGCGCAGCACCTCCCCGCGGTCAGGTCCACCACCGGCAGGCTCTTCTGCTTCGACATGTCTCTAATTTGACATCCATCTAAGTGGAAGCGCAAACTGAGGCCACTGCTTAGACATCCGTCGAATCAGGGTCGATCGAAGGGAATCCGTCATGTCCCGTGTCCAGCTCGCCCTCCGCGTCGCAGACCTGGAGGCCTCCATCGCCTTCTACACCAAGCTGTTCGGCACTCAGCCCGCCAAGCTCCGCCCCGGCTACGCCAACTTCGCCATCACCGAACCGCCGCTCAAGCTCGTCCTGCTCCAGGGGGAGAGCGGTGCGGCGACCCGCATGGACCACCTCGGCGTCGAGGTGGACTCCGCCGCCCAGGTCGGCGCGGCGACCTCGCGCCTGGCCGGGGAGGGCCTGGACACCGCGGTGGAGGAGGACTCCGCCTGCTGCTACGCCGTCCAGGACAAGGTGTGGGTGCACGGGCCAGGCGCGGAGCCGTGGGAGGTGTACGTCGTCAAGGGCGACGCCGACGTACTGGAGAAGGCCGCGGACTCCACCTGCTGCGCTCCCTGAGCCTCCGCCGAGGGGGAGGTTGCGGCAGGATCGTCGCATGACCTATGACCCGCGTACTGCCGCAGTGCTCGCGCTGCACTGGCAGGTGAACGTCATCAAGCCCGAGGGGTTCTTCGGAGCGATGCTCGGCGAGCCGGTCGCGCGCAGCGGAGTGGTGGAGCGGGCCGGCCGGTTCCACCGCTCGATGCGGGCCGCGGGAGTGCCCGTGGTCTTCACCCGGTTCACCGTGCCGGTGGGAGGCGGTGGCCTGGTCCGCAACACGGGGTTCATGAACGCGGTCGGCGACGCGCAGGAGGCCTTCCGGCCGGACGCCCCGGGGGCCCAGTTGATCCCGGAGATGGGGGCCGAGGCCGACCAGGTCGTCGACAACCAGAAGCTGTCCGGCCTGGCCGGCAACCACCTCGCCCAGTGGCTGGCCGAGCGGGGGATCGACACGCTGCTGGTGACCGGAGTTGCCACCAACCTCACCGTCGAGCAGACCGCCAGGCACGGCACCGACCTCGGCCTGACCGTCCACACGGTCAGCGACTGCGTCACGGCCGCGACCGAGGAGGCCCACCGGGCGTCGCTGGCCAACCTCGACCTGGCGACGGCGGGCTGCCTGACGTCGGAGCGGGCACTCGCCCTGTTCGCCTGAGCGGCCGGACCCGGCCGCCTCACACGGTGATGACGACCTTGCCGCGTGCGTGTCCCTGGTTCACGTACCTGATGGCCTCGGGCGCCTCGCTCAGCGGGTACGTCCTGTCGATGACCGGCGTGAGCTCGCCGGCGTCGACGTAGCCGCCCAGGGCGCGGAGGTCCGCGCCGTCGTCGGTCGCGATCAGGCCGCGCAGCCGCTGGCCGGTGAACGGTGACAGCACGGTCGCCTGGAGGGAGCGCTGGAAGCCGCCGAGCCACCGTCCTCCCCCTTCGCCCCCGACGATGACGAGGGCCCCCTTGGCGGCGAGGGCGCGCCGGAGCTGGGAGAGCGGGCGATTGCCCGCCGTGTCGAGGATGACGTCGTAGCGCCGGGAACCGTCCGCGAAGTCCTCGCGGGTGTAGTCGACGACGTCGTCCGCGCCGATCGACCGGACCAGCTCCACCTTCGCCGTGCCGCACACCCCGGTCACCTCCGCTCCGAACGCCTTGGCCAGCTGCACGGCGAAGGTGCCCACTCCGCCCCCCGCGCCGATGATCAGGACCTTCTGTCCCGGCTGTACCCGGGCCGCGTCGCGCAGGCCCTGCAGGGCGGTCGTGGCGGAGATGGGGAGCGCCGCGGCCTGCTCGAACGTGAGGTTCGACGGCTTCGGCGCCACTCTGTCCTCCCGGGCAATCGCGTACTCGGCGAAGGACCCCTCACAGGTGCCGAACACCTCGTCGCCCGGCCGGAACCGCGTCACGTTCCTGCCGACCGCCTCGACGCGGCCCGCGAGATCCCGGCCCCGCACCCGGACCTTCGGCGCGCGGAGACCGTAGCCGAAGGCGCGGACGAGGTAGGGCAGGCCCGTCATCAGGTGCCAGACGCCCGGGTCGACGGCGGCCGCGTGCACCCGCACGAGCACCTCGTCGTCGCCGGCCACCGGCCGGTCGACGTCCCTGAGTTCCAGGACGTCGGATGAGCCGTAGGTGTCCTGGACGATGGCCTTCATGGTGCTCCTTCTTCCTTGTCGGGGTACTGGAACACGTCGTCCAGCGGGACGTCGAACACCTTGGCGATCTGAAACGCCATTTCCAGGGAGGGCGAGTAGCGGCCCTGCTCGATGGCGATGACGGTCTGGCGGGTCACGCCTATGCGGTCGGCCAGATCCGCCTGCGTCATCTCCCCGTGCGCGAACCGCAGGGACCGGATCACGTTGGTGACCCTGGTCGGTCTCACCACGGCCGAAAGCCCCAGCGGTAGGCGGCGAGCTTGGCCACGGACCCGAGCACCGCCGACAGGGCGAACGCCAGGTAGATCGCGTTGGAGATCCAGAAGTGGTTCAGCTCGGCCATCGACATGGCCAGGGCCGCGACTCCGCCGATGATGACGAACGAGTGGCCGATGTACTCCCCGAACCGGCCGATCTCCTTGTCGCGCTGGTCCTTCTTGCCGGCGCCCTCGGGGGAGGCGATGGAGACCACGATGGAGAGCACGATCGTCGTCGCGATCGCGGCTCCGATGCTCCACAGCAGCGTCGGCACGTACGACACCTCGGCGAGAGGTGTGTGGTCCGCTCGCCCCAGGATGACGGCGACGTACGTCGCGTAGGCGACGACCGTGACCACCACCATGATCCACGCGCGCTTTTCCTCGAAGGCCACGCCTGCTCCTCGTGTAAAACAAACCTGACATTCAGCAATGTAAAACACCACTGACATGATGTCAAAGTTTCTTTACTTCGCCCTGCGGCGGACGCCGCTGCGGTGCCCGGTGGGCGGCGGCTGCTCCCTCGGCCTCCGATGGGCCGTTTCCCCTGCGTACCGGGGCCGGTATGGCTGAGGATGGTGGCCATGACCTTCTCGTTAATGCCTGGATACGACCACATCAACGTGGTCGCCGGCCTGGATCCGGTCGCGGCGGTACGGGACGCGGAGCTCGGTGAGCGGATGCGGGCTCACCCGAAGCTCCTCCCGGCGGGGTCGCCCGACTTCGGGTACGCGGTGCAGACCGGCACCCAGTGGCGCATCGGCACCGACGGCGCGTCCGATCCCGCCTCGGCCCGGTATGCCCTGGCCGCCCATCTCCGCCGGAGCGCGGCGGAGCAGGAGAGCGATCCCGACGCCGTGAGGATGCTGCTGGCCACGGCCGACCGGCTGGACCCCGAAGAGGGCGAGCAGCTTCCCAAGGACGAGTGGGAGATCGGCGACCGCCGCTACCGGGTGATCCGGATCGAGAAGTTCACGCTGATCGGTGGCGGCGTGATGGAGCCGCCGCGCATCAGCGACACCGGCCCCTCCGGCCAGGACCAGGCCGCCTCCCTGCACGGCCACCTCATCGATCCGAGGGCACCGGCCGGGACGTGGGAGGCGCAGCTGAGACTGAACTTAGTCGGCTACCTGCCCATCCCCGGCACCGTCCCGGAGACGGTCCAGCTCGAGGCCAGGCATGCGATCCGCACCCACGCCGGTGTGGTCCTTCTCCCGCCCACCTTCACCGTGGTGGAGATCGACGGGACCTCCTGGGCACCTCTCACCGGTGGTGACAGCCCCGGCGAGGCCCGGGCCCACCTGGCCGGTTACTTCAGCCAGATCCTGCCCCGGCTCCGCGAGTTCCAGGGCGATCCCGCGAGCCCCGCCGAGCTCGCCGAGTGGGCCAGCGCCGCCGAGCGGATCGAGGCGACGACCGAACCCGAGTTCACCGCGATGGGGCGGCGGTTCCGGATAGTACGCATCTCCAGGTTCCTCCGGCTCGGCCGCGACGGCCCCGAGGGCCCGCGCCCCTCCGATGAGGAACGCTACGGCCCCGCCGCGACCACCGGGCCACAGTTCTGACCGCTCTCGGGCCGGTCACCCGGCGACGCGGACTCGGCCGGTGAGGTGCGGGGTCGGTACGGCGGCGGGGACGTGTACCCCGCGGCCGTGCGGGCGTGGCCGGAATGCGCCACCGGGCGGATGAACCGGGCCGGAACGGTGACCGTGCTCACCGTGAGATCGCCCGAGCGCTTGGAGGGATCGCACGATGACACAGCAGTGGGCACGACGGCTCGGCTTCGCGGCCGTCGCCGCGATGCTCGTACTTCCGGTCGCCGCGGCGCAGGCCGGGCAGGGCTGGACCGCCTCGTCCGTCACCGGGGTCTCCGGCCCGGTGAGCAGTTCCAGCGACACCGACGCCTGGGCGCTGGGCTCGGCCGGGTTCGCGCACTGGAACGGCAGCACCTGGCAGCAGGTGCAGGCGCCGGCCGGGCGCGGCACGGTCGGGGCGATCGCCGCCCGCGGACCGGCGGACGCCTGGGCGGTCGGCCAGGTCGCCACCGGTTACCGCATCTCCAGCCCGCAGATCTCGCACTGGGACGGGAGCGCCTGGAGCATCTCGCCGAGCCCGGCCATCTCGGGACGGCGGGCCGGGCTGCGGGGCGTGGCCGCCACCGGACCCGCCGACGCCTGGGCGGTCGGCGACGACGGCCGCCAAGCCCTCGTCGAGCACTGGAACGGAACCGCCTGGAGCCGGGTCACGGTCCCCCCGCCGACGACGGGCGAGTTCTACGGTTCCAAGCTCACCGCGGTCACCGCCAGGTCCGCGGGCGACGTCTGGGCCGTCGGCACCTTCAGCCACCTGTCGGCCGAGCCGGACTCGCTGTACGCGCTGCACTACGACGGCGCCTCGTGGCGGGTCGTGCCGATGGCGCAGACCGGCAGCCAGACCAACAGCAACGCCCCGGTCCCGAACGCGCTGGTGGCCGCCGGCGCCGACGACCTGTGGATGGTCGGCGAGCAGAGCAACTTCGGCACCCCGATCACGCTGACCGAGCACTGGGACGGCGCCAGGTGGACCATCGTGCCCAGTCCGTTCGATCACGACGCGGGCTCCTCCACGTCGATCAGCAGCGGGACGCTGGTCGCGGTGACGGCACGGGCGTCGAACGACGTCTGGGCCGCGGGTGAGTCCTTCACCTTCACCGACGGCGACGCGGCAGGCGTCCACCAGGCACTCCTCATCCACTGGGACGGCACCAGGTGGACGAGGGATACGGCGCCGACCACCGGCACCTACAACTCCGTGCGGGGCATCGCCACGACCATCGGCGGGCACGTCGTCTGGGCCACCAACGCGGGCACGCCCGGCCTTCTCTCGCATACCTGACCGATCCTGAGACCCATCCTGAGACCTTCCCGGGGCGGCCCCGCCCTCCCCGGGAAGGTCTCCCGCGACGTGGCCACCCGGCGGGCGTCCACCGCGGGTTCGCCGTGGGCCCGGGGCGCCTCGCCGTCACGTGCCCTCCCGGCGCCCGCCGATCCGCCGCGCGACGTGCAGCAGGTACTCCTTGCGGTCGAGCGGGTCGTGGTCCGATCTCGGCCGGGCCGGGGCCGGGCCGCGGACCACGACCCGCTTGAGCGCGTCCATGACGACCAGCGGCGTCAGGTTGCGGAAGTCCGCGGCGGTGCTCGACATGCTCTTGTCGAAGACGCCGTGGGAGTGGCTCTGCCGCGCCCAGTAGCCGGAATGCGTCATGGTGACGGTGCAGTCGATGACCTGCCAGCCGTGGAGCCCCTGCCCGAGGGTCTGTTTCACGGTCTCCTCGACCGCCCTGAGGAACGTGAGCGGCATCGACCCGGGCTCGACCCCCAGCCGGAACTCCACCCCGGTGCCGAGCGGGGCCGGCTCGATGCGGAGCCCGACGGTCGCGAGGAACGGATTGGGCTCCCGGCCGATGATCTCGACCGCCGCACCCGTGCCGAGGGGCCGTTCGACGCAGAGGGTCGTCGTCTTGAGGAAGGTGACGTCGATGCCGAAGTCGCCGGCCAGCGTCGCCTGGATGACCTCTTTCTGGACCTCGCCGTAGAGCGAGACGGACACTTCGCCCCTGATGCCGTCCTGCCGATGAAGTCGGGGTGGCCGGGGGGTGTCGATCAGGTTGACCGTGAGGTCGCCGATGGCGAACGACACGACGGCGGACTTGATCGTGATGCCGCGCTGCCGTTCCAGCGCCAGGGAGTCGGTCTGGGTGCTGCCGTCATCGACGCTGCCGAGCTCGTCGAGGACCCCGGCGGCGTGCAGCAGCCGCTCGGTCAGGCTGGTCTTACCGGCGTCGACATGCGCCAGAATCCCCAAGTTCAACGTTCGCACGAAGTGTCATGTCCTCGAGATAGGTGGCAATTCCCTTCTGAATGGACATGAACGTCGTGCGCATTACCCGTCCCCCCTGATCGCTCGGCCGTTGCCGGGAGTACAGCAGAGGGCCGGCTCGCGGGGCAACCGATTTGTTGGCAGGCTCAGCGGCGATCGGCGGCCGGCACAGGACGGTGATGAGGAAACCGCTCCGCCCGCGGAGTGCGGCTCGTAGGGTCGTTCGTATTATCAATCCCCAGGAGTAGGGCAGGCATGCCAGAAGGTCTACAGTCGGACGATCCTCGGCAATTCGGTCAATACCGTGTGCTGGCCCGGCTCGGGCGCGGCGGCATGGGCACCGTCTACCTCGGTGCGGACGAGAGCGGCCAGAAGGTCGCCATCAAGGTGATCAACCAGGAGTTCGCCGGAGATCCCCAGTTCGCCGACCGGTTCCGGCACGAGGTGGCGGCGGCCAGGCGGGTCCGCCGGTTCTGTACGGCTCCGGTGCTCGACGCCGCGCTGGAGAGCCCTCCCTGGTACATCGTCACCGAGTACATCGACGGCCTCACGTTGCAGGACGCGGTCCTGGCCTCCGGCCCGCTGCGCGGATCGGACCTGGAGGGACTGGCCGTCGGGGTGGCGACCGCGTTGTCGGCCATCCATGACGCCGACCTGGTCCACCGGGACTTGAAGCCCGCCAACGTCCTGCTGTCCCCGTACGGCCCGCGGGTCATCGACTTCGGGATCGCCCGCGCACTGGACGCGCGGACGGGAATGACCCGGACCGGGCAGATCGTGGGGACTCCGGCGTATCTGGCTCCCGAACTCGTGACCGGCGGTGAGGTGAGCACCGCCGCCGACGTGTTCTCCTGGGGCTGCGTCGTGATGTTCGCCGGCAGCGGCCGGGGTCCCTTCGAAGGCAGCACCATTCCCGAGATCCTGCATCGGGTGGCCTACGAGCCGCCCGATCTGAGCGGCCTCGACCCGGGCCTGCGCGAGCTCGTGGAGGCGGCGCTGGCCAAGGAGCCGCAGGACCGGCCCACCGTCCCGGCGCTGCTGAGCCGGCTGACCGGGCGCCGGCCCGACGAGCGACCGCACTGGGCCGACCCGACCAGGGCGGCGACCCTGCCCGGTGACCTCCCGCCCGGCCGGTCTCCTGGTGCCGGTCCGCAGCCGCACACCCTCCCGCAGCCGCAGCCGCACACCCTCAAGCAGCCGCAGCCGCACGCCTTTCCGCAACCGCAACATGTCCCGCCGCGCTTTCCGCCCGTCCAGCCGCCCTTCCCGTACGGGCCGGGGCAGGGCTACTACCGGCCGCGCTCGAGGGCATCCGCTCCCGGAAGGGTGCTCGCCGTACTCCTGGGGGTCCTGACCCTGCTGATCGTCGTCGGCGTCGTCGTGTTCCTGGCCGGACGCGGCTCGCCCGGCCGGGACTCGTCGGCCTCCGAGGCGGGTGGGAGCGCCACGAGGAGTCCCGCCCGGAAGAGCGCGGCGCCGCAGAGCGTGGTCGACGTGCCCGGCAAGTTCCGCGGGACCTGGCGCGGCTCGATCGACCAGCCGAGCTCGTCCAACAGCCCTTATCCCACCGTCATCACCATCACCAAGGGCCGGCTCGGCGAGGTCGTCGGGCGCTCGTCCTATCCGACCCTCAACTGCGGGGGGAAGCTCACCCTGAGCGCGGCCTCGGAGGACCGGCTCGTCCTGGCCGAGCACATCACGACGGGCGTGGGGGGCTGCATCGACACCGTCCTCACCCTCAAGTCCCTGTCCGGCGGGAAGCTCGACTACTCCTTCCGGAGTCCCGCGGGCCACGGCACGCTCTCACGCTAGGCGGGGGCGGAGCCTAGTCGGTCCGCCCCGGGAACACGCCGTCGATCAGGGCGGCGCCGCGATGCCGGCGGGGCAGTTCCTGGGCCGGGGCGGGATCGCCGCCCGTGGCCGGGACGGCGCGGGGGGCGCGGGTGCCGGCCGGCGGTCCGGTGACCTCGACCAGCCCGTCCTCGATCAGCGCGGCCAGGTCGGTCATCACCGAGTACAGCCCGCGGCCCAGCGCGAAGGCGAGGTCGCGGGCGGTCCGGCGGCCGTTCGCGCGCTCGAGTATCTCCCTGCGCGCCGGGTCGGTGCCGATCGCGTGCGGCCTGCTGCGGACCGTCAGCCCGAGGCCCTGCCAGACGACGGCCGTGGTGAGCCGGCGGACGGTCTCGCGGATGAGCCTGTCGATCTCCATGCCCGGGACCACCGGCAGCAGCGGCGCCAGGTCGTCGGATCCGGCGGTGGCGGCGGTGCAGGTGTGCACGCCGCACAGGGCCATGGCGAAGATCGCGTCGACGAGGGCCACCTGGGCGACCACCTCGACTCCCGCGGCCCCCAGCAGCTCCCGGTCGACCAGTTCGGCCGACAGCCTGCCGTACGGGGCGGCCGCGGCGAAGGCCTCGGACCAGTCGGCCTCCGTGACCCGGCCCGACCGGAGCAGCAGCGCCTCGGGCCCGGGTGCCGCCGGGGTGGCGGCGGCCACCACCAGGCCGTCGCGCATGGTCACCGTGCCCCCCGGATCTCCGGCCAGACTGAGCGTCCCCGAGAAGCGCTCCTGGCCGCGGCGGTTCAGCGCGGTCACGAGGATGCTGGCCCGGCCGGGAACGTCCGGCGTCTTGGCGAGAGGTTCGGAGGCGGAGGGAGAGGACACGTCGTCACGTCCAGCGGAAGGCAGCGAGTTACCGGTCGAGCGATGACATCATGCCAGGTCCCCGGGCCCGGGTACGGAATTCGCCCGGGCAGTGGATATCTCTCACCGCCAGGGGTCCGTCAGGGCGGAAAGCAACGTGACCGGGGAATGGGAAGTTGCTCTTGCCGAGCGGCGGGGAGGAGTATTTTGATCACGATGTAGGTGATATTGCTGCTCAAGGCCCCTCGCGGTATTGATTCGTCCGCGTATGCGCTTTGGGCAGCCTTTTTTGCTGGAGGGGACGTCGATGAACATCGAGACCGCGCTCAAGGAAGCCATGGCCATTGAAGGGGCGTTGGGTGTCGCGCTCGTCGACTACGAGAGCGGCATGTCGCTGGGCACTCTCGGCGGCGGCCGCGAGCTCGATCTCGAGATCGCCTCGGCGGGCAATACCGAGGTCGTGCGGGCCAAGATGCGAACGCTGGCGACGTTGAAGATCAGCGATTCGATCGAGGACATCCTGATCACCCTCACCAGGCAGTACCACCTGATCAGGCTGCTCGACCGGGACGGCAGCAGGCTGTTCCTGTACCTGGCGCTGGACCGGGAACGCGCCAACCTGGCCCTGGCGCGGCACAACCTGCGGCGTATCGAGGCCGAGCTCAGCGTCTGACGCGGTCGCCGCCGGCCGGCGGGTCGCCGGTCGCGTCCGGGGGATCGGCGGGGTGGTCCGGTCGTCGACCACGGCGCTCCGGGGGGCGTCCGAACACGACCATCTTCGAGGGGGATGACGAAGGTATGAAGGAAGCGGTGCTCGCGGAGCTGTACGCACTGCGCGACCAGGTGACCGGAGTCACGAACACGGCCGTGGCCACGGCGGACGGGATGCTGGTCGCGGCCGACACCGACGAGGTGCGCCCCGACGTTCTGGCCGCACTCGCCGCGGCGGCCCTGGGGCTGGGCAAGAGCACCGGCCACGAGGTCGGGATGGGGGAGCTGCGCGAGGTCGTCACCCGCTGCCAGTTCGGTCACATCGTGGTCTACGCGGTCGGCAAGAAGTCCCTGCTGGTGGTCCTGGGCGACGAGGGGCTCGACATCGTCCGCCTGCATCTGCAGTCCCGGCCGACGGTCGAGCGGCTGGCCGGCCTGCTGGACGCATGACACGGCACCTCTCGGACCGGGAGCATCGGACCAGGTGGCGCGGCCCCGGCGGCCGGACGACGAGCCGGCGCACAGGCGCCCTCGGGTTCTCCGTGGCGATGACGGCCGTGCTCGCGCTCAGCGCCTGCGCGGGTCCTGCCGGCGGGACCGGCGCGGCCGCCGGCGGCGGGAGTCCTTCGGCTCCGCCGAGCACTCCTGAGGCGTACCGCAAGGCGTTGAGCGCCGCCGTCAAGCCGCTCGACGCGGCGCTGGCGGCTTTCGAGAAGGCCGCGGCCTACGGTGTGCTGACCGACCGCATGACCACCGCCGAGCAGGCGGCCCCCAGGACCCTCTCCGAGCTGCGCGGGATGACGCCGCCGACGGCCGTCGGCACTGAGCACGTCGCGCTGGTCACCGCGGTCGGACGGCTCGTCGACGACCTCCACTACCTGGGCCAGACCGTGAGCGGAAGGCGGCTGTGCACCGCCTCCGCCGTGCGCGCCCAGCTGTCCCGGGCCGCCGGCGCTGCCGCCGTACGGGACGCCGTGAAGGCACTCGCGGCCAAGGAACCTCCCGGCGCGATCCGGCTGTCGGTCCCCGCGGCCGGGAGGGCACTCGGCCGGCGGCCGCCGAACGGAAGCCGGGTGCGGCCCGGCGACCGGAGCGGGCTCAGCGAGCTCTCCGTCGACAACGACGGCTCCGCGGACGCCGTGATCACTCTCGCCATCGGCAGGCGCCCGCTCTACTCGGTCTATGTGCGCAAGGGCGGGAAGTACGCGGTGCCCAGGGTGAAGGACGGCACCTACACCGTCTTCTACAGCACCGGATCCGGCTGGGACGCGGCGGCGAAGGCGTTCTCCACGGGATGCGAGTTCCAGCGCTTCGAGAAGCCGCTGACCTTCGGGACCGCCCGCACCGCCACCGGGACCGGCTACTCCCGGTGGAAGATCATCCTGCAGCCGGTCGACGGCGGTAACGCCCGCACCGAACCCGTCGGTCCCGGGGACTTCCCCACAGGCTGAACGGGCGGGGACGCCGCCGGCGCCGGCCTTGGGCCGGCGTCGTCTGCTCCCCGAAGTGTGACCGTCTGGGGGGAATTCGCCGGGTCCGGTACTCGGCTTGCTGTTTATGGCGGTGGTGAGGGGAATGGCATCCCCATGGTGAGGGAGCCGGACTTCGGACGGGGCGGTCGGCCGCAGGCGCGGCAGGCGGTGCCGCCGGCTCCCGAGATCAGGACATCGTGCAGATCAGCGAGAGGGGCATATCGATGAGCACCGAGCAGACACCCAGTGGGCGCCGTAACGAGAACCAGGGGCGCAAGCCCGCACCGGGCGAGGAGCGGCCGACGCCCCTGGACCTGAAGGAGGACCTCACCCGCAACCACGCGGCCGCGGGCGTGACGGTGCAGGCGGCGCCGACCCGTGTCACGGCCGACGACAGGCCCCGGTCCGCCGGCCAGGACGCCTTCGGGCGGGCGGTGGGCAGGCTCGCGGCCCGGGTACAGCAGGGGGCGCAGGCCGTCGCGGCCGGCTCCGGTCCGTTCGCGCGGCAGACGCAGGCCCGCGCCACGGAGTTCGCAGGCAAGGCCCGGCAGCTCACCGCGTCGCACGACGGTCCGGTGACCGCGCGCCGCGGCGGTGCGGCCGCCGCTGCCGCCGCCGGTACGGCCGCCGTGGCGGTGTGGGTGCGGCGGCGTCGTCAGGCTCGCCGGCTGACCCGCTGGCAGTCGGCGGCACGCACCGCGCAGCAGGCGGGCACCCAGATCCGGGATCAGGTACGGGGCAAGGTGGTCGACCGGGCCGCCGAGCTGGGGACCGCGGTCGCCGGCAGTGACCTCGCCGCTCAGGCGGCGGCGCGCGGCCAGGACGCCGCCGCGCAGGTCGCCGCCGGAGCCCGCCGGGCCGCCGCCGCCCCCGACACCAGGCCGCGGGTGCAGGGTGCCGCCCTCGCCACCGCGATCCTGCTGGCGCTGGCGTGGCTCCGCCGGCGCCGCGCCACGCGGACCTGGCCGGGCGACGAGTGACGGCCCGGGCCATCCGGCACCGGCGGGGACGCCGTCGTTGACGGCACGGCGCGCCGGGCCGCCGAGGGCCGTGACCGGTACGGTGGCGCCGGCCCCGCGCGGCGGGGTGGCGCAGGTGCCGGTCAGGGCCGGAGCACCCGTCCCGGCCGCGCGCCGGTGACGGCGCCGTCGCGGACCACGGTCCGCCCGGCGACCACCACCCGGTGGACACCGGCCGGCGGCAGCAGCGGCTCGGCGTAGGTCGCGCGGTCCCCGACCGTCGCCGGGTCGAAGACCACCAGGTCGGCGTGGGCGCCGTCGGCCAGCACGCCCCTGCCAATCAGCCCGAACCGGGCCGCGGCCAGCCCCGTCATCCGGTGCACCGCCGTCTCGACGCTCATCAGGCCCAGATCCCTCGCGTAGTGGCCGAGGACCCTGGCGAAGGTGCCCGCCCAGCGGGGATGCGGCAGGCCCGGCTTGGGCACCCCGTCCGAGCCGATCATGGTGAACGGGTCGGCCAGCACGCGCCGTACGTCGTCCTCCCGCATGGAGTGGCTGATGATCGTCACCTGGCCGGCCTCGGCGATCAGCAGCTCGGCGGCCAGATCGACCGGGTCCAGGCCGCGCCCGGCGGCGATCTCCGCGATCGTCCGGCCCTGCAGCCCGGGATGGGCGGAGGCGCCCGCCACCGAGATCCGGTCCCAGCCGCCGTTGCCGACGGTGTTCTCCCAGCCCGGCACGCCGTCGGCGATGGCGCGGCGCATCCGCTCGCGCTGCCCGGCGTCCGCGAGCCGCCGCAGGAGGGCGTACAGGCCGCCGGCGTTGGCCCAGGGCGGCAGCAGCGCCGACAGCGACGTGCTGCCCGCCGTGTAGGGGTAGACGTCGCAGGTGACGTCCAGGCCGGCGGCCCGCAGCCCGGCGAGCCTGGGCAGCGTCCGTTCGGTACGGCCCCAGCCGTACTTCCCGGCGGTCTTGTGGTGCGAGACGTGCAGGGCCGCGCCGCTGCGCCGGGCGATCAGCACCGCCTCCTCGAGCGCCTCCTCGACCCGCGACATCTCGTCGCGCAGGTGCGTGACGTACGGCTTGCCGTGCCGGGCGGCGACCGCCGCGAGCGCGATGACCTCCTCGGTGCCGGCGTAGGTGCCGGGGGTGTAGATCAGGCCCGTGGACAGCCCGGCGGCCCCGGCGCGCAGGTCGGCGTCGAGCAGCGCGCACATGGTGGCCAGCTCGCCGGGCGTGGCGGCCCGGTCGGCGTGGCCGAGCACCGCGGCGCGGAGCGTGCCGTGCCCGGCGAGGGACGCGAGATGGTTGGCGCGCGGCACCGCCGCGTGCGCCGCCGCGAACGCCTCGAAGCCGGCGAAGATCCGGGCGCCGCCGGCGACGGGGGGCTCCCGGTCCGGTGCCGGGGAGGGGTGCGGCGGGGCGGGGAACATGGCGGACCCGCAGTTGCCGCAGATCTCCACAGTGACCCCCTGCCGGACGGCGGCGTGCGCCAGCGCCTCGGTGCCCTCGCCCAGCATGGTCGCGATGTCGGAGTGCGTGTGGACGTCGATGAAGCCGGGGGCGACGACCGCGCCGGTCACGTCGGCGGTCTCGGCGGCGTCCGCGGGGGCGCCCGGGGCCAGCAGGGTCAGGGAGTCCCCGGCCACCGCGACGTCCGCGGCCCGCAGCGGAGCACCCGTCCCGTCCGCGACGGCGCCGCCGCGCAGTACCAGATCGAAGCTCACGACGGCATCCGCTCACGCATGTGTCCTCCTCGCCGGGACCGGTGCGGGGCACCCGCCGGGCGCCGGTGGTCTGCGGGCGTTCCCCGCCCGGGCGGCCCGCCGGCGGCGGGTGGCGGGCGACGGCGGCCCCGTGCCGTGCCCCCGGTCGTCACCGTCCGCGAGGATGCAGCGACAATCGTGGTCAGGAGGGACATCACACCCTCCCGCGGCCGTGTCCGGACCTCGAGCCCGAGGTGCGGTCCGGCCGGCCCATCGTCGAGGAGGACCGCCAGGTGTCCACCGAGCTGCACCACCGAGCCGTCGTCGCCGACACGCACAACGACCTGCTCATGGCCGTCACCGCCCGGCCGCCCGCGCGCTGGGCGGAGTTCTTCCGCGAGCGCTGGCTGCCGCAGCTGCGCGACGGCGGCGTCGACCTGCAGGTACTGCCCGTCTTCATCGACGAGCAGTTCCGGCCCGAGGGCGCGCTCCGGGAGACCCTGCGCATGATCGAGGCCGCCCACGTGCTGGCGGAGGGCAACGCCGACGAGGTACGGCTCTGCCGCGACGGGACCGACATCGACCAGGCCCTGGCCGAGGGGAAGATCGCCCTGGTCCTCGCGCTGGAGAGCGCGCCGGGCATCGACGCGAACGTCGAACTGCTGTCCACCCTGCACCGCCTGGGCGTACGGGTGGCGTCGATCGCGCACTGGGGCCGGACGCCGCTGGCCGACGGGAGCGGCGAGGACGCCACCGGGAGCAGGCTCACCGGCGCGGGCGTGGCGGCCTTCCGGGAGATCGAGCGGCTCGGCATCGTCTTCGACGTCTCCCACCTGGGCGCCTCGGGGGTCGCCCACGTGCTGGAGCTGGCCACCCGGCCGGTGATGGCCACCCACTCGGCGGCCCGCGCGCTGCGCGACCACCACCGCAACCTGACCGACGACCAGCTCAGGGGCGTCGCGGAGACCGGCGGGGTGGTCTGCGTGAACTTCCTGCCGGGGTTCCTCTCCGAGGACCCCGCGCAGTACACCGTGGAGCGGCTGGCCGACCACATCGAGCACGTCGCCTCCGTCGCGGGCATCGACCATGTGGGCTTCGGCCCCGACTTCATGCGCGAGGTGGCGCAGGAGCTCACCCCGCCGTGCTGTGAGGACATCGGGTCCCTCGCGGGCTTCGACATCAAGGCCGCCATTCCCGGCATCGACGGCCCGCGCGGCCTGCCGCTGGTGACCGCGGAGCTGGTCGCGCGGGGGCTTCCGGAGGACGACATCCTCAAGATCGTCGGAGGCAACGTGCACCGGCTCTTCCAGAAGGTGCTGGGCAGGCCCGCGTAGCCGTCCGCTCCCCGCGCGGCCCGCCGCGGCCCGGCCCCCGGGGAGGCGGCCGTACCGTCTCACGCCGTGAGCGCCGGGTCGAGGAGGGTCAGGGTCCCGGCGGTCGCGTCCAGCCGGGCCCGGACGCCGATCGGGTAGGTCTGCATGTCGATCCCGTGCCCGATGTCGGCGCCGGCCAGCACCGGCACGCCCAGGTCGCCGAGCCGCTCGTCGAGCATCCGCCGGACGTGCACCGGGTCTCCGCACTCGGTGAAGGTGCCCAGCAGCACGCCCGCCACCCCGTCGGTGTGACCGGACCGGCGGAGCTGGGTGATGATCCGGTCCAGCCGGTACGGCAGCTCGTCCACGTCCTCGAGGAACAGGATCCCGCCGCGCGCGGGCAGGCTGGTGTCGGTGCCGAGGGAGGCGGCCAGGAGGCTCGCCGTGCCGCCCAGGGTCATGCCCTCGGCGACGCCCGGCACGACGGTCCGGAACCCGGGGAAGGTGAGCTCGCCCACGCTGTCCGGGCGGAACAGCAGCCGGGCGAGGGTGTCGAAGGCGTAGTGCCCCGGGCCCTGGTGGAAGCCGTCGCAGGCGGGCATCGGGCCGAACAGCGACACCCAGCCGAGCTTGACCGCGACCGCCTCCAGCAGCGCGGTGACGTCGGAGTAGCCGACCACCGCCTTGGGCGCCGAGGCGTCGATCGCGGCCCAGTCGACGCGTTCCAGGGTGCGCTGCATGCCGTAGCCGCCGGAGGCGCAGAACACCGCCGCGTACGCCGGGTCGGCGAGCGCCCTGGTCAGGTCGGCGCCGCGCAGCGCGTCGTCGCCCGCCAGGTAGTCGTACATGCTGCCGGTGTCCCGCGCCGAGCCGAAGACGTCGGCCTTGAGCCCGAGGCCGTCGATGGCGGCCAGCCCGCGGTCCAGTTTGTCCTGCGCGGCGGGGCTGCTGGCGGCGATCACCGCGACCCGGTCACCGGGCCGCAACGCCCTCGGGCGGAGCAGGCTCAACGCTGTTCCCTTCATCCCCGGCCCGCGGACGGGCCGGGGGCGAGTTCCCGGCCGGCCGGGTCGCCGGCCAGGTGGCATGCCGTCAGGCTCCGGGCGGCCGGGAGACCGGCCAGGACCGGCAGGTCCCGGGTGTCGCAGCGCGCGGCCGCCCGGCCGTCGCCGTCGAGGGCGGCCCAGCGGGGGCAGCGCGGGTGGAAGCGGCAGCCCGCCGGGATCGCGGTCGGGTCGGGCGGCTCGCCGGTCAGCGGGGCCGGCCGCCCGGTCC
This sequence comes from Actinomadura scrupuli, assembly GCF_050971785.1. Classification (NCBI taxonomy): domain Bacteria; kingdom Bacillati; phylum Actinomycetota; class Actinomycetes; order Streptosporangiales; family Thermomonosporaceae; genus Actinomadura; species Actinomadura scrupuli. The sequence goes on from NZ_JBPCCU010000004.1 coordinate 604,374, forward strand.
TGCCCGCCTCGGGCAGCACCGACAGCAGTGCCTGGGTGTAGGGGTGCTGCGGACGCAGCAGCACCTCCTCGACCGTCCCGGTCTCGACGATCCGGCCGAGGTACATCACGGCCACCCGGTCGGCGATGTTCCAGGCCAGGCCCAGGTCGTGGCTGACCACCAGGGCCGACAGCCCGAGGTCGTCGCGAAGCGACAGGAGCAGCTTGAGGATCTCACCGCGGACCGACGCGTCCAGCGACGCGACCGGCTCGTCGGCCACGATCACCGACGGCTCCAGGGCCAGCGCCCCCGCGATCACCACGCGCTGCTGCTGGCCGCCCGACATCTCGTGCGGGAACCGGGCGGTGAACTCCTCCGGCGGGCGCAGGCCCGCCCGGGTCAGCGAGGCGTGCACCCGCTCGGCCAGCCGGTCGGTGAGCCGGTGCAGCCGCGGCCCCTCGGCGACGGCGTCGAAGACGTTCTGCCGTGGGTTCAGCGCCCCGCCGGGGTCCTGCAGGACGAGCTGGGTGTGCCGGCGGTACTTCTTCAGCGCCGCCGCCGAGTAGCCGAGCGGGGTGCCGTGGTAGAGCACCTGGCCGCTGGTCGGCCGGACCAGGCCGACCAATGCGCGGGCCAGGGTGCTCTTGCCGCAGCCCGACTCGCCGATCAGCGCGACGATCTCGCCCTGGCCCACCTGGAGGTCGACGCCGTCCACGGCGCGGGCCGGACCGCGGCCGCGCCGGGCCGGGTAGGTGATCGACAGATCCCGCACCTCCAGTGCGGGCGCGTTCCCGCCGGGCGGTTCACCGGTGCTCATGCGAGCCTCCCTGTTCGGCCATGCCGGGCAGCACCCGCAGGCACGCGGACTCGCGGCCCGGACCGCTCGGCCACAGTTCGATGGAGTGGGTGCGGCACGCCTTGTCCGCCAGCGCGCACCGGGGCGCGAAGGCGCACCCGGCACCGAGGTCCGCGGCGCCCGGCGGATCGCCGGGCAGCCCGGACGGCGCCAGCCGGGCGGCCGGGTCGCCGATCGTCGGGAAGGCCCGCGCCAGCGCCCTGGTGTAGGGGTGCCGGGGGTCGTCGATGAGCTGCCGGGAAGGGCCGATCTCCACGATCCGCCCCGCGTACATCACCGCGAGCCGCTCGCAGGTCTGGGCCAGCACCGACAGGTCGTGACTGATCATGATGACGCCGATCCCCGCGTCGCGGACCAGGTCGGTGAGCAGGTTGAGGATCTGTGCCTGCACCATCACGTCCAGCGCGGTGGTCGGCTCGTCGGCGATGATCAGTTCCGGCCGGCAGGCGAGCGCCATCGCGATCATGATGCGCTGCCGCTGCCCGCCGGAGAACTCGTGCGGGTAGCCGCCGGCCCGCCGGGCCGGGATGCCGACATTGTCCAGCAACTCGGCCACGCGCCTGCGGGCCGCCTTCGCGCCGCACCGCTCGTGCAGCAGGATCGGCTCGCAGATCTGGTCGCCGATGGTGCGGACCGGGTTCAGCGCGCTCATCGCGCCCTGGAACACCACCGACGCCTCGGCCCAGCGGACCGCCCGGATCTCGGACCACCTGGCGGTCAGCAGGTCCTTGCCGCCGAACCGCACCTGCCCGGTGACCTCCGCGGTGGCGCCCAGCAGGCGCAGCAGGCTCAGCGCCATCGTCGACTTGCCCGATCCGGACTCCCCGGCGATGCCGAGCGTCTGGCCGCCGTCGAGGGTGAAGCCGACGCCGCGCACCGCGGGCACCACCCGGGCGCCCTGCCGGTAGGTGACCTCCAGGTCGCTGACCTCCAGCATGGTCATCGCGCCACCGTCCGCGGGTCGAGGACGTGCTCCACGGCGCGGCCGGTGAGGGTGAAGCCGAGCACCACCACCAGGATCGCCAGGCCCGGCGGCAGGAGGTACCACCAGGCGCCGGCGGTCACCGCACCGCCCGAGAACGCGCTCTGGAGCATCGAGCCCCAGGTCACGCTGGTCGGGTCGCCGAGGCCGAGGAAGGTCAGGGTGGCCTCGGACAGGATCGCCGAGGCGACCGTCAGGGTGCTGGAGACCAGGATCAGCGGCAGCACGTTCGGCAGCACCTGCCGGATCATGACCTGGACGTCGCCGGCGCCCAGGACCCGGGCACGCTCGATGAACGGCCGGGCCTCCACGGCCAGCGTCTGGGCCCGTACCAGGCGCGCGGTGGCGGTCCAGGAGGTGACGGCGATCGCCACGGTGATCGAGGTCGCGCCCTGGCCGAGCACCGCCGACAGCGAGATGGCCAGCGGCAGGCTCGGCAGCGCGATGAACCAGTCGGTGACGTGCATCAGCGACCGGCCGATCCAGCCGGCGTAGTGCCCGGCCGACAGCCCGACCGCGGTGCCGAGCAGCACGGTCAGCACGGTCGCGATGATGCCGATGCTCAGCGACTCGCGGGCGCCCCAGATGACCAGGAGCAGGATCGACCGGCCCGCCTGGTCGGTGCCGAGCGGGTAGTGCGCGCTCGGCGCGGCGAGCTGCGGCCCGTCCACCCTGGTCACGTCGAGCTGGCCGGGGCCGATGAACAGCGGGGCGGCCAGGGCCAGCACCCCGAAGGCGACCAGCACCCCGAGCCCGGCCAGCCCCGCCGGCCGGCCCGCGAAGCCGCGGCCGAACCGGCGCAGCGCGTGCATGCGCGGCGGTGACAGCGGCGTGTCGAGGGCCGTCACTGCGCACGCACCCGCGGGTCGAGGAAGCGGTAGACCACGTCCGCCAGGAGGTTCATGATGATCACACTCGCGCTGAAGACGATGAAGGTGCCCTGGAGGAGGGGCAGGTCGGGGATCTTGAGTGCCTGGTAGGTCAGGTAGCCCAGCCCGGGCCAGGAGTAGACGGCCTCCACCGTGATCGCCCCGGTCACCAGCGTGCCGAGGTGCATGAAGATCATCGTCACGGAGGGGAGCAGGGCGTTCGGCACCGCGTGCGTGCGCCGTACGACGGCGTTGGTGAGCCCCTTCGCCCGGGCGGTGAGCAGGTATGGCGCGCCCATCTCGTCGATGATCGACGAACGCATGATCGTCACATACTGCGCGAAGACCACCAGCACCATGGTGAGGCACGGCAGCACCAGGTGCCGGGCCACGTCGGCGACGTGCCCGAGGCCGCCGCCGGCCGCCGCCGGGTCGCTCATCCCGCCCGCCGGGAACAGGCTGGGGATCGGGCCGAACCCCACGCTGAACACCACCAGCAGGATCATGGCCAGCCAGAACGTCGGCACCGACCACAGGGTCAGCGAGGTGCCGGAGGCGATCCGGTCGAACAGGCTCCCCTGCCGCCAGCCGCTGTGGACGCCCAGCCACAGGCCCAGCGCGACGGCGATGGCCATGGCGGTGCCGGTGAGCAGCAGTGTCGGCCAGAGCCGCTCGGCGACCAGCGAGGACACCGACTGCTGGAACTGCCACGAGTAGCCCAGGTGCCCGTGCGCGGTGTCGTTGAGGAAGTTCAGGAATCGCTCCCAGACCGGCTTGTCCAGGCCGAGCTGGACGCGGAGCTGGGCCAGCTGCGCCTCGCTGGTCGGCCGGCCCTGGGTGAGGGTGCGGACCGGGTCCGAGGGCATCAGGTTGAAGATGACGAACCCGATGACCAGCGCGATCACGAAGCTCACCACCGCGGCGGCCAGCTTGGAGCCCAGGTAGGACAGCAGGGCGTAGCGGCCCGCGCGGGGCCGGGAGACGCGTACCGGTGCCTCGTCGGCGGCCGCCGGCGCGGCGGTGACGCTATTCACGGTCGTCCGCGGTGGCTCGGTGGCGCAGCACGGCCGCGCCCCCGGCGACGAGCACGACCACCACGACCCCGGCGCCGGCCGCGAGCGCCGTGCCGCCGCCGGCGGAGGCCTCGGCGGCCGCCGGAGTGGCCCTCAGGTAGTTCCAGAACGAGCTCTGCGCCGGATGGTGGCCGGTCGCGTCCGCGCTGCCGGCGATCATGCCGCCGCGTACGGTGTCGGTGCGCACCACGTCCAGGGTGTCGGCGTACATGAAGATGTCGTTGACGTTCGCCTTGTAGAAGAGGTCCTGCATCCGGCCGATCACCAGGGCCCGCCGCGCCGGGTCGAAGGTGGTGAGCTGCTCGTCGAACAGCGCGTCGAAGTGCTTGTCGCAGAAGAACGCGTCGGTGTTGCCGCCGGTGCCGTCGTCCTTGGGCAGGGTGGCGCAGGTCTGGATGCCCAGCAGGTACGTCGGGTCCGGACCGGTGCTCCAGGAGTCCATCAGCAGGTCCCAGTTTCCCTTCGAGAGGTCGCTGTTGAGGGCGCTCATGCTCAGCGGCTGGATGGTGGCCTTGATCCCGACCTGCTTCAGCCAGCCGACCAGATAGCCGGAGATCTGTGAGTCCTTGGCCTCGTCGGAGTGGGTGCCCAGGCGGAACGAGAGCCGCCGGCCGGTCCTGGCGTCCACCCTGACGCCGTCGGGGCCCTTGGCGTAACCGGCGTCGTCCAGCAGCTTGCCGGCCGCGGCCGGGTCGAACCTCTGCCGGTCGGCGGGGGAGGGGACCCACTTCCACTGCGGCCACGCGGGCGGCAGGTAGCCCTCGGCGGCCTGGCCCATGCCGTCGAGCACCTTGGTGACCAGGGTCTGCTTGTCGATCGACAGCGCGATCGCCCTGCGCACGACCGGGTCGGCCAGCAGCGGGTTGCCGGTGCCGATCGCCTTGCCGGAACGTGTCCGGGCGCCCGAGTTGACCTCCAGAGAGCGCCAGCCGTTGCCGACCTCCCTGATCGTCCGCATGTTCTTCTGGCCCCGCAGGGCCTTGAACTGCGTGGGCTGCAGGGAACCGATGTAGTCGAGCTGCCCGCTGCGCAGCGCCGCGACTGCGGCGTCGGTCTCCTTGAAGGACTGCTCGATCAGATGGTCGTACTTCGGCGCGCCCAGGACGAAGCCCTTGTTGGCGTCGAGCTTCGCGTACTGCTCGGGCTTGTAGCCGGTCAGGGTCCACGGGCCGTAGCCGACCACCGGGAAGGCATCGTTCCGGTAGTCCTTCAGCCCGGCCACGTGCGACGCCCAGATGTGCTTGGGCACGATCGGGATGCCGCTGACCGGGATGCTCACGTAGGGGAGGTTGGCCTGCGGCTTCCTGGTCCTGATCACCAGCGTGGTGGCGTCCGGTGCGGTCACCGCCTGGAAGTTGCCGACCAGGGAGCCGTTGGCGGTGCCGGCGACGGCGTCGGTCCTGATCAGGTTGAACGTCCAGGCGGCGTCCTCGGCGGTGAGGGGCGTGCCGTCGCTCCACTTCAGGCCGTCGCGGATCTTGAAGGTCCAGGTCAGCCTGTCCGGGGAGGTCGTCCACGAGGTCGCCAGGTAGGGACCCGGCTGGCCGGTCTGGTCCAGCGAGTTCAGCGTGGGATAGATCGAGCCGAAGAGGTCCAGCGCGCCGTTGAAGAACGCCAGGAAGGGGTTGAGGGTGTCCACCCCGGCGGAGGACATCATCACCCGCAGGGTCCTGCCGCCGGTCGCGGCGCCGGCCGGGGTGGCCGCCGCGCCGAGCGCCGCCGTCCCCGCGAGCAGCGTGCCGCTCAGGGCCAGCGCGGCCGCGATGTTCGCGCGGCGCCGGCCGTTCCTGCTCAGGCCGAGCCTCATGTGCCGGTCTCCTTGCTCGCGCGGGGATCCGACAGCAGGTAGGCCGCCAGGACCTGTACGCCGAACCCGAGGCTCTCCAGCGGGACGTGCTCGTCGACGCCGTGGACGTGCTTCCAGTGGTCGAAGCCCGGCGGGGTGGTGCCGGGGGCGAAGCCGTAACAGTCGATGCCGAGCGCCGAGAACGCCTTGGCGTCCGTGCCGCCCGACATGCAGTAGGGCAGGACCAGCCCGGCGGGGTCGTGCGCCCGGACCGCGGCGGCCATCGCCGCGAACTCGGGGCCGTCGTGCGGGGCGGAGACCGGCGCGGCGAAGCCGCCCGCGTCCCGGGTCGCGTCCGTACCCAGGATCGCGTCCACGACCTGGAAGAAGTCGTCTTCGGTGCCCGGCAGCAGCCGGCCGTCCAGCCCGGCCGTGGCCTCGCCCGGGATCACGTTGTGCTTGTGGCCGGCGGTCAGCATGGTCGGGTTGAGGGTGTTCGAGACGGTCGCCTCGACCAGCCGTGCCGCCTCGCCCAGCCGGGCCAGGCTCGCCGGGTCGGCCGGGTCCAGCTCGATGCCCAGATGGGCGGCCAGCCCGTCGAGGAGTGCCCCGACCGCCGGAGTGATCACCACTGGCCACCGGTGCGCGGCCAGGTCGTGCAGCACCCGGACCAGCTTCGCCACGGCGTTGTCGGGCCGCTTGCGCGAGCCGTGCCCGGCCGCGCCCCGTGCGGTGACGGTCAGCCACGCGCTGCCCCGCTCGGCGGTCGCGATGGGGTAGAGCCGCGTCCCGTCGGGCAGGTGGACCGCGTACGCCCCGGACTCGCCGATCGCGGTGGTGACGCCCTCGAAGAGCTCCGGGTGCTCGGCGGTCAGGAAGCCCGCGCCGTACGCGCCGGTGTCCTCCTCGTCCGCCACGAACGCCAGGACGAGGTCGCGCACGGGCCGCCTGCCGGTCCGGGCGAAGGACCGTACGGCCGCGAGCATCATCGCGTCCATGTCCTTCATGTCCAGGGCTCCCCGGCCCCAGACGGCGCCGTCCCTGATGTCCCCGCAGAACGGGTCGAAGCTCCAGTCGGCGGCCTCGGCGGGTATCACGTCCAGGTGCCCGTGCACCAGGAGGGCCGGGGCGGCGGGGTCGGTGCCGGGGACGCGGACCACGGTGCTCGCCCGGCCGGGCGCCGACTCCAGCACCACCGGCGACAGGCCCGTGTCGGTGAGCAGCCCGGCGACCCACTCGGCCGCCGCGCGCTCGCCCCGGGACCGCCCGCCACCGAAGTTGCTGGTGTCGAACCGGATCAGCCGGGAGCAGAACTCCGCCGCGTCGGCGGCCATCAGCGCGGGCTCGGTGAGCTCCGGCCGCGTCGCCGGTGACGTGCGCGTTCCGGTCAACGGGCTGCTCGCGGGGAGTTCGGGTGCACGGCACTCTCCTTTTCCGAGGGCTCAGATGTGGAGGATCGAGGTAGGGCTGCGGGACGGCCCGGGTGTCCATGGAGATGTCATGGAGGCTTGATGGAAGCTTGATGGAGGCCTGCGGGCCGACGTCTTCGATGCGTCAGGCCGCGCGGGAACGTTCCGAGCGGAGACTCCGGGCCACGGGCATCGTCGCCCGAGGGTGCGGCCGTTACCCGGCCAGGTGAACGAGATCGTTCGCGGTGTCCTGCCCGAAAGCAGACACTTGCCGCAAACTATCCTAAAAATCTAACTTGGACAAACCAGACAAAAACTTTGTATGACCAGGTCAGGGTGGACGTAGGCTGCGGCGGAGTCCTGGACGCCGCTCCGGGACCAGCCGGTCGAGGAACACAAGGCGCTGGCGGGTCGGCGCCTCGCACCCCGGGGCCGGAGGCGTATTTTCGGGGGACCGGCATGAGCATCGCCCGCGTCCGCCCTTCCCCTGGCGGCATCCGGGTGGTGCGCCGATTCGTGCCTGAGCACCTCCTGGAGCCTCCCGTGTCGTTCACCGAGGAAGAGATCGCCTACCTGCGGGCACAGCCGCTCGCCCGCCTCTCGACCCTTTCCGCCGACGGATGGCCCGATGTGGTCCCGCTCTCCTTCGAGTTCGACGGGACGTTCTTCTGGGTCGGGGGTTCGGGCCCGGCCGTGCTCGCCACCCGCAAGTTCCGCAACGTCGGTGCCGGCAACGACAAGGTCGCCCTCGTCGTCGACGACATGGTGTCCTTCGATCCCTTCATCGCGCGAGGCGTGCGCGTCTACGGCCATGCCGAGGGGCCGTTCGAACGGGTGGGGATGGTCGGGCCGGGCTTCTACCTGCGCATCACCCCCGCCGTCTCCTGGAGCTGGAACCTGGCGGGCGACCCCGTCGGTGACACCTGGTACGAGTCCCGGCGGACCGTCCATCAGGCTCCACCCGGCACCTAGCGCCGGCGGCCGGAGGGAGACCGGCGGTGGTCACCGGCCGGGTGCGAAGACGAAACTCTCCCGTCCGTGCAGCGGATGACCCGCCGGCGACCGTCTTAGGTACGGGAGGTGCCGATTGTCGGCTCGCGATGAGGAGTTCCGGCGGTTCGTCGCCGAGCGTTCACCTGCGCTGCTGCGGCTGGCGTTCCTGCTCTGCGGCGACCGGGCCCAGGCGGAGGACGTCCTGCAGACCGCGTTGCTCCGTGCCTACCAGCGGTGGCGGCACATCACCACGAACCCGGAGGCGTACGTCCGCCGCGTCCTGGTGACGGCCGCCGCCGACGAGCGCCGCCGCCCGTTCCGGCGCCGCGAGCTCGTCTCGGCGCAGGTCCCCGACGCACCCCAGGCCGGTGATCCGCTGCTGGGAGTCGATCTGCGAGATCGCTTGGCGGCCGCCTTGCGTGCGCTGCCCCCACGTCAGCGGGTGGCCGTGGTCCTGCGGCACTGGGTCGGCCTGACGGCGGAGGAGTCGGCTGCGGTGCTCGGTTGCTCGGCCGGCACCGTACGGAGCCAGACGACGCGGGGCCTGGACAAGCTCCGCACGGTCTACGCCGCCCAGGAGGAAGAGGCGGCCGAGGGGAAGGGAAGCCCGAGGTGACCGAGCTGACCGAGAAGGAGCTGCTGGAGCTGCTTGCCGAGCGGGCTCCCGCTCCGTCCGCCGGCTACGCGGATCACCTCCTGCGCAGAGCCCGGCGGGCCAGATCCCGGCGCCGTGCCCTCGCGGGGGTGGCCGGCGCGGCCGCCGCGGTGGTCTGCCTGATCGCCTCGCTGGCACCGGCCGGTCCCGGTTCCGCTCCCGCCGAACCGGTCGTGACCCCGGCGACCAGCGTGCCGGTGCCCTCTGACCGGGCCCTGGCGTACGCGGCGGCGATCAGGGCGGTGGCCGGCGAGGGGCGCGGGGGCACGGGGTCGCCGGTGAAGGTGCTCTACGTCATGGACCGGCTGTGCCGGGATCCGGCCGCCGCACCGCCCCCGATGCGTTGCGAGGGCTCCCCGCTGGGCGAGAGGCTCCGATCCGACCTCGCGCTCGTGCTGAAGCCGTACGCTCCCGTCATCTTCATCGCCGATGGCCGGACGGTGACGGTGACCGGGGACATCAAGGCAGGGGTCGTCGACGACGGGGTGGTGATCACCCTCGGGTCCGCCCGGTTCGATGCGACCACCGCCGTGGTGCCGCTGTCCATGCGGCGCGGACCTCTGGACGGCAGGGGGATGACGTATCGGCTGACCCGGCGTGGCGGGCGCTGGGAAGTGAGCGGCACCTCCGGCCCGGCATGGATCAGCTGACGCGCTCCCGGTCTTCATGCGGTCCAGGAAGCGCGGATGTGAGCGAACCGGGGACGCCGGTCGCGCGTCCAAGAGAGCGAGACCGGCCCCGGCGGGGGCCGGGTCGAGTCGGAGGGGAAAGCCGCGTGACCGCCAATTCACCCTGCACATGTCTCTCATGCACCGGCAAGACCACGTTCCCAAGGCGATCGGCCAGGATCTCCCCAGCGCTCGTGCACGGGTTCCATGCGGCGAACACGGCGCAGCAGAACAGCGGTGGGGGAGCGCTGGCACCGGTCACCCCGATCGCCTCCGCCTGGCGTGCGCAGCCGCGGAAGCCTCTCGCCCGGCCGGCCGCCGTCGAGCCTCCGGCCATCAGGCCCACCGCCATCGCCCGGCCCACCGCGTTCGCGCGTCCCGCCGTCGTACGGCCCCTCGCCAGGCCGCAGGCCGCGCCGGCCGTGGCGGTGACCGGTGTGACGACGACCGAGACCAGTTTCGAGGTCGGCGTGGGGCCGTTCCGGTTCAGCGGGGTGAAGCGCTACGCCCAGGATTCCCTGAAGATCACCTATCCGAACGGCGTGACCGTCGAAGCGACCGGGGCGCTGGCCGCGGAGCTCTGGCGAAACCGCGCCGCCTTCTCCTCCCTCGGGAACGACGACCCGGCGTGACGAGGAGGCGGATCCGCGCACCGGGCCCGCCGGCGGGGCTCCGACCCGGCCGGCGACGTGCACCACACCCGGTGAGATCAGGCCCCCACTCTGTTACCGGTGCGCAGAGGTACAGATGTGGCATGAGACTCGTAGTGTCTTCGATGTGAGCGAATCGCAGGAGCAGCAGCCTGCCGTCATGCGCCAGAGCCGGGCCCGTCGGGCGGCGGCGTTCGCCGGGCTCACCGTCGCCGGGCTCGTCCTGCTCGTCGTGTTGTTCTGGCCGGTGGCCGATCTGATGGCCGCGCACGATGTGCACCCCGTCAAGGGGAAGGAGCGCGCCGAGCAGCTCATCAAAGCCCGCGACGCGGCACGGGGGCGGCTCCTCCAGATCGTGGTCGGCCTCCTGGGCGTGGGGGCGTTCGTCTTCACCGCCAGGAACTTCGCGCTGGCCCGGCAGCAGAGCGAGCTCAACCGCCAGACCCTGCAGCTGACGATTCGCCAGGCCGACCGGCAGACGGAGGCGAGCAACCGCGCGATGGAGCAGAGCGAGGCGGTGCAGATCACCGACCGGTTCGCCCGGGCGATCGAACAGCTCACCTCCGAGGCGATCGACGCGCGGCTCGGTGCCATCTATTCGCTCGAACGGGTCGCCTGGGATTCGGAGCGCGACCATCCCAGCGTGATGGAGGTCCTCGCCGCGTTCGCGCAGCGGAAGTCGCTGACCGACCGGGGAACCGTCGCGCCCCAGGATCTGCAGGCCGCGGTGACCGTGATCGGCCGACGGGACACCCGGCATGACAAGGCCATCGTGACGCTCGCCCGGGCGGACTTCAGCGCCATGGACCTCACGGCCGCTCGCCTGTCCCGGGCCGACCTCACCCAGGTACGGCTCGCCGGGGCGCATCTGACCGGCGCCGAGCTCACGGAGGCGAATCTGCGGGGCGCCGACCTCGGCGCGGCGACGCTGAACGAGGCCCGGCTGGGCGGTGCGGATCTCACCGGGGCGAAGCTCGTCGCGGCGGAGCTGCCGGCCGCGACGCTCAGGGCAGCCGTACTGGAGCGCGCGAATCTGTGCCGGTCCGACCTCCGGGACGCCGATCTGGCGTGGGTGTCCGCCGCCTCCTGCGAGTTCCGCACGGCGAATCTCGACGGCGCGGACCTGACCGGGGCCAAGCTGGGCGGAGCGGATCTGACCGAGGGCCGGCTCCGCCACACCTCGCTGAGAAGGGCGGCACTGCGGTCGGCGAAGCTCGGCGGAGCGGATCTGACCGGAGCGGACCTGACCGGGGCGGATCTGTCCTTCGCGGTGCTCAGCGAGGCGGTGCTGCGAGACGCCGACCTGACCGGCGCGGATCTGCGTGAGGCGAATCTGTCCGGGGCGGATCTGACCGGCGCGACCCTGTCGGGGGTCGATCTCACCAGGGTGAGTCAGGCCGGGCTGGAGCTGACCGGCGCGATCGTCGCCGCCGGGACCACGCTGCCGAACCGCTGGCGGCGCGAGGAAGGCGGACGCGTCGGGCTGAGACGGCCCGGGCGCTGAGCGCTAACCGGGCTCCTGCGCCAGCACGGCGGCGGCCGCCCGGGGCTCTCCGGATTCGGCGAAGGCCCGCGCCAGCTCGTTGCGGACGGTACGGTCGCCGGGCAGCCGCGCCGACGCCGACTGGAGCAGGGCGAGCGCGCCGGTGGAGTCGCCGCTCAGCCGGTGCATCCGGCCGATCGCCGCGAGCAGGGCGCCGACCATCTCCTGATCCTGGACGGTCTCGGCGAGCACGGCCGCCTGGCGGTAGTGCTTCTCGGCGGTCGGGTAGTCCTGGCGTTCGAAGGCGAGATTGCCCAGCAGGATCTCCGCCCCCGCCCGGACCGTGGGCTCCTCGGCGGACTCCGCGGCGATCACCGCGTGCCGTTCGGCAGATTGTCCGTCGGCGTCGATGAGCGCTCGGACGGCGAACCGGAAGCGATCGGAGACGCTGAGGAGCCGCGGCTCGCGCGTCGCGGCCTGCCGGGCGAGCTCGGTCAGCGGTTCCAGCAGCCGCCCGTCTCCCACCGAGAAGCTCACGGACGGATCGCCGGGGCGCCCGTCCAGGAGATGACGGTCCTGCAGCGCCCGCAGGAGGCCCTCCGGCAATCCGGCCTCGTCCGGCGAGGCGGTGCGGCCGTGCCCGGCCGGGGTCACGAAGACGTCGGCCAGTCTGCGGCACAGGTGCGCCGGATCCCGGTCGAACGCCTCGGCGGCCCAGCAGACGGCGTCCCAGAGCGAATCGGCGAGCCACCGGTCCACCGCTCGCCGGGACACCTGGTCACGAGTGACCTGGCCGCGCTCACGCCAGCGCCGCCACAGCGCGGCCCCGGCCTGCTGGACCAGGGTAGGGCTGGTCCTGTCCTCGCGGTACGTCGTGCGATCGCCGGATCCACCGACCAGGCGCACCGTCATCAGGTCGGTGACGAGTGCTTCGGCTGTGCCGGCCGCCAGCTCCCGGCCGCCCACCCGGCCGCCGATGGCATCGCGGATGGCCGAGGTGGCCGCCGCGTCGTCGAGCCCGTCCAGCGATACCCGGGTGATCTCGGGGAACGGCAGCTCCGCCAGCAGGCGCGGCAGATGGTCGTTGCGCACGCTGAAGAGCACGTTGACCGTGGAGTCGCTGCGCACCGCGACGTTCAGCTCGGACAGGAGCCGCCGTCGCTGTTCCGGCTCGACCGTGCGGAAGAGGTTCTCGGCCTGGTCGACGGCCACCAGCGCACCGCCCGAGCCGGTGCACAGCTGATGCAGATAGGCCGCCACCGAGGTGTGCACCATCGCGGTCGGCCGTTCGGCCGGTGCCCAGCTGCGCAGCAGGGCCTGGGCCGCGGCGTTGTGGGAGGGAAGGGCGGCGGTGGGAAAGCGTGGGTCCGGGGCCACGCCGCCCAGCGGCGGGACGGTGCGCCCGCTCCTGCGCAGCCGTGGGAGGACGCCGGCTGCCAGCAGTGAGGTCTTGCCGATACCGGCCGGCCCGTGCAGGACCGTCACCCGATGGCGCTGCCAGGTTTCGGTGAGACGTTCGGACTCCGCCGACCGGCCGAAGAAGAGCAGATCCTCATCGGATCGATAGGAACGCGCACCGGGAAACGGCGATTGATTCCGCTGCGCCGTCATTCTGGAGGCGGTCACGGCTGATTCCTCGAACGCGGAGTCACTGCACAGACCCTAGGGGAAAGGAGTGCTCCGGCGAGCCGAATACGCCGGGACCCGCCGGCGGCGGCCGTGTGGCCCAGGGAAACCAACTCTTCACCACCCTTACTCGGCGAGCCGACCGGCCCCGCTAACGACTGCCGTCCGGGCCCCCGAGGAGCGGGTCGGGGATATCGGCCTCATTCCCCAGAATTCGGCTCAGGACATGGGATGTCGCCGCTGCCCCGAGGTGAGACAGCTCAGCCAGGTCAAGGCCCGAGAGGTCGAACATCTCTGTCTCGACATCATGCGGACATTCCGCCATAGCGGCTTACTCCCATCTCATGCTCCCTGGCCCATCATCGCGTACGAACGGTGACCTGACCACCTCTGGTCTCCTCACTTCATGACTAAGATGGTGATGTGCTGATCCGCTGAGGAGCAGATATGACATCGACAGATCCGGCCGGGCGCCCGAAGATCTGGGGCCGTGTCCCACCACGTAATAGGGACTTCACCGGACGCTCGGAACTGCTCGCGCAGTTGCACCCCGAGTCGCCGCAGGGGGTCACGCTGGTGACCGCGCTGCAGGGGCTCGGCGGAGTGGGGAAGACACAACTGGCGGTGGAGTACGCCCATCGCTACCAGAGTGAATACGACCTCGTGTGGTGGGTCCCCTCCGATCAGCCGATGCTCATCGCGAGCACACTGGCCAGGCTCGCCCCGCATCTGGACCTCCCCGCGGCCAACGCCACCGGCTCCACCGAGGCCGCCGAGGCGGTCGTGGACGCCTTGCGGCGAGGTGATCCCGTCGCGCGCTGGCTTTTGATCTTCGATAACGCGCAGAAGCCCGAAGAAGTCATCCATTTCGTCCCCGACGGTCCGGGCCATGTGATTATCACCTCGCGCAATTCCGAATGGAGCGGTGCGGCGAGAACTCTCAAGGTCGGAGTTTTCGGTCGCGAGGAGAGCCGGGATTTCCTTGACCGGAAGGTGCCCGGCATTGCCGCGGAAGAAGCCGACTCTCTCGCCGACGCATTGGGAGACCTGCCGCTCGCGCTCGTCCAGGCCGGAGCGCTGCAGTCCGCGACCGGTATGCCGGTCGACGACTATCTCGAGCTGCTGGAGAACCAGACGAGCAAACTGCTCGCCGAGGGCCGGCCGTCCGACTACAGCGTGGTTCCGCTGACCGCTACCTGGTCGGTCTCCGTCCGTCAGCTCAGAGAGGACCATCCGGACGCCGTCGACCTGCTTAACCTGACGGCCTTTTTCGGGCCCGACCCCATTCCCCGGGACGTGCTCAGCGGCAGTCACCCCGAACTCGACGCTCAGCTCGCACAGATTCTCGGAGACCCGCTGCGGTTCAGCAAGGCCATCGGCGCACTCGGCCGGTACTCCCTGGTGCAGATCGACCGTGAGCGCCGGACCGTCGAAGTGCACCGGCTCGTTCAGAAACTGCTGAGGGACAGCCTCAGCGAAGAACAGTCCGAGTATTTCCGGCATTGCGTCGATCTGCTGCTGGCCGCCGCGGATCCGTCGAATCCCGACGACACGCAGAGCTGGCCGGGCTATGCGCGGCTGTTGCCGCACATCGGCCCGGCGAGCGTCGCGACCTGCCCGGACCGCAGCGTGCGATTCCTGATGCGAGGCATCATCCGTTACCTCTATCAGTCGGGAAACGCGACGGCGGCTTTGAAACTCGCCCGGGAGTGCCAGCAGAACTGGACGAGCGATCCCGACTCGGACCCGCTCGACATCTGCGCGATCAATCGCCATCTGGGGTTCGCGCTGCGGAGCGCGGGCCACTTCCGCGAGGCCCTCGAGGTCAACAGGCAGGCTCTCGCCGACGCCACGGCCCTCCTGCCGCCGGACCACGACGAGGTTCTGCGGATCACCAACAACTACTGCATCGACCTGCGCGCCGCCGGCCACTTCGCCGAGGCGCTCGAGATGTCACGGCGCTTGGTCGCCCGGCACGTCGAGGCGTTCGGCGAGTCCGACGGCCGCACGCTCCGGGCACAGAACAACCTGGCCCTGGACTACACGCTCACCAGCAGTTACGACGAGGCGAAAGAGCTGCTGACCAAGGTGCACAGCACCATGCGCGCGGTCTTCGGCACCAGCCACCCCTCGGTGCAGAGAGCGATGAACAACCTCATCCGGGTGATCCGGCTGAGCGGCGACTTCGAGAGCGCCAGGGAACTCGGCGAGGACCTGCACGCCGCGAACATCGAACTGCTCGGTGCCGATCACCCCACCACCCTGCGCGGGGCGAAGGACCTCGCCATCGCCACCCGGATGGTGGAGGGCGGTTCGGCCGGCGCGGTGGCCTTCACGGAGGATCTGCTGAAGCGGTTCCAGCGGCTGCTGGGCGAACAGCACCCCGACACCCTCGCCGCGGAGATCATGATGGCCAACATGCTGCGCGACGCGGGCAGGGTGCACGAGGCCATTCCGCTTACCGAGCACGCGCTGGAGGCGTACGCCGACATGTACCGCGCCGACCATCCGTACGAGCACGCGTGCCGGAGCAACCTCGCTCTGCTCTTCCGGCACGCCGGCGACCCGGACAAGGCGCGGATGCTGAACGAGGCCTCGCTCAGAGCGTTGATCGATTCACTCGGCGCCGACCACCATCTCGCTCTCATCTGCGCCGTCGGGCTGGCCAGCGACCATTCGGCGCTGGGCGACCACACCTCCGCCGTGGAGCTCGGCAGGAGCACGCTCAGTCAGGTCACCGGGCTGCTCGGCCCCGACCAGCCGCCGACTTTCGGTGCCGCCGCCAACCTCGCCCTCGACCTCGAGTCGCTGGGCCACGCCGACGAGGCGGCACGGCTGCGCAACGAGGCGCTCGGAAACCTTCGTGACCGGCTGGGATCCGACCATCCCTGGGTCCGGAAGGTCATGGCCGGGGAACGGCTCGAGTTCGACTTCGACCCCATCCCGTTGTGAGGCCGGGGCTCAGCCGTAGCGTGCACGGTGGACGTCCGCGGCCCGGTGGGCGTGAGCGACCGCCGCCGCCGAGACCCGATCCCGGTGGAAGCTCCGCAGGGTCCGGCGCATGCCCTGGACGAAGCGGCGCCCGAGCGGAGTCAGCGCGCCGCTGTCCTCGATGACTTCGGCGGCCTCGTCCGCGGCGTTCCGCCAGCGCACGAACTCGGCATGGGCGAAGTCGTCCTCCTCGTGGAACCGCTGGCGCCGCCAGAAGGCGGCCACTCCCAGATGGGCGTAGGCCCCGTGGAGCAGCCCCCCGATCGGCCGGTGGTCCGGCCGCCAGGGCGCGTAGTAACGCTCCCCGCGCTCGGGCCGTACGAGATCGACGAGCTGGAGCAGCGCCGCCAGTTTGGCGTGCTGTACCTCGTGTGCCAGCGTCTCGGCCAGCAGGAGCGGGTCGTGCGGGGGCGCGAGCGCGACCGACCCGAACGTGGTCTGCGAGGTGCCGCTGACCGGGCCGGCCGCTCCGGCGTTCAACGGGGTCAGGACCGATATCGTCGCCCGCAGCTCGGTGGCGAGCGGACGGTGATGACGGCACAGCAGCCGCCAGGCCTCCTGGAGCAGAGACCGCCAGCACCTCACGTCGGCGGCGGCGAGCCGGGGGGCGACCGCGATGGGGAAGCGGTACGGGTCGAGGTCGTCGATCATCAGCCGCAGGTGGAGACCGTCGGCCGCGGCGGCGACCGGGCGCAGTCCCTGCCAGCCCGCCCCGTCGTCGTGAGGTGCGGCGGGAACGCGGACCCTCGAACCCCGGCCGGACAATTCCGCGCGGCCCTGTGACACGGAGATCCCGCAAGACGTGCCGTCGAGCGCCGCCTGACCGACGGACGGCAACATGACCAGACCGTCGGCGGGCTCGACCGTGGCCTCGAAGTCCAGCCCGGCGCGCAGCGCCGCCGCGGCCGCGACGGTGAGCATGAGCCCGGGACGGCCTGGCTCTCCCCGGCGCAGAGCCCGCAGCGTCTCTCTCGCCCATGCTCCGACCGCCGGATACCGCAGCACGCGATCGACGCGGGCGGGGGATGCCGAGTGCAGCTTCGTCAGGACGTCGAACCCCCAGGCGCCGGGCCCCGTGCCGGACTCCTCGGCGACCGCTTTGAGGAGGAGCAGACTGACGTCCCGGGCCGTTCCGGCCAGGAACCGTCCTGTCAGGGCCGAGGGGTGACCCTCCGCGAGGCTGTCGAAGACCGACTGAGGTACGACGAGTCGACCTGGTTCTCCCACACTGTCACCCATCTAGCGGAACGTACGCACAATATATGCATAGCCTTCCGCCCGCCATGAAACTGTTTACTACGCCACACTTCGTCGACCAGAATCCGGCCGGCCCGGACTCAGCGCCGGGGAGAGCGGCAACCTGCCGGCGGGCCGGACGTCCGGACTTTCACCTGGTGAAACAGGGGCCTGGCCCGTTCCGGCGGCGGACCCTCCTATTTCTCCGGAAGCGCCCGGGCATGCGCCGTTCCGCTTGGGACGCCGGCCGAAGCGCAGGGCGCTAACCCCGTTTCTCGGGCGGCGCGCATCGGATATCAGAAATGTTCGATGCCCGGCCATTGCCGTACGGGTGAGAGGAAAGTCCGGCCGGGTCGGCGGATTCCGTCCGGAGAGCGATTCGCCGGTCGTACGCGAAAGCGTGAACGAGACCGCGGACGGGTCCCGGCTCGCCCGGCGCGACTTTTTGGGCCGGGCGAACCTGGGCAGGAGGCGGGTACCGAGGGTGGCGGGCCGCCGCGCGAGCGAGATGGGCGCCGCCGAGTCTGGGGGAGTCCTATGGGAGGTCTGCTGGCCGAGGCCGCGACACCGGCCGATCTGGCGGCGGCGCGCGGCCAGATGGCGCTGTCGCTCGGGTGGCACATCGTCATCGCCTGTTACGGGGTGGGGATGCCGGTGCTGACGCTGCTGGCCGAGTGGCGGGGGGTGCGTACCGGGGACGTGCACTACCGGCTGCTGGCCCGCCGGTGGGCACGGGCGATGGGCGTGCTGTTCGCGGTCGGCGCCGTGTCCGGGACGATCTTGAGTTTCGAGATGGGCCTGCTCTGGCCGGGTCTGATGGGCCGCTTCGGGCAGGTCATCGGCCTGCCGTTCACCCTGGAGGGCTTCGCGTTCTTCATCGAGGCGATCTTCCTGGGCATCTATCTGTACGCCTGGGACCGGTTGTCGCCCCGCGCTCATCTGCTGTCCGGGCTGCCCGTGGTGGCGGCGGGGGTGGCGAGCGCGTTCTTCGTGGTCACCGCGAACGCGTGGATGAACCAGCCCCGCGGGGTCGACCTGGTGGCCGGCCGGGTGACCGGGGTGGATCCCTGGGCTGCGATGTTCAATCCGGCGACCCCTCCGCAGACGGTGCACATGATCCTCGCGGCGTTCATGGTGACGGGCTTCGGCACCGCCGCCGTGTACGCGGTGGCGATGCTGCGCGGGCGCCGCGACCATTACCACCGGCTGGGGTTCCTGCTGCCGTTCAGCGTCGCCGCCCTCATCACGCCGGTACAGATCGGGGTGGGCGACTGGGCGGCGCACTTCGTCGCCCACTACCAGCCGGTCAAGCTGGCCGCGATGGAGGGCGTCTTCGTCACCGAACGCGGCGTACCGCTGCACGTCGGCGGCATCGAGACCGGCGGCCGCCTGCGGTACGCGGTGGAGATCCCCGACGGGCTGTCCCTGCTGGCGCACTGGAATCCGCGAGCACGCATCCTGGGCCTGAACGAGGTGCCCCCGGCGGACCGCCCTCCCGTCAACGTGGTCCATCCCGCCTTCCAGATCATGGTGGGGATCGGGTTCGCCCTGCTGGCCCTGGTGTGCTGGCTGGCGCTGGTGTGGTGGCGAAGGCGTGACCTTCCCGCCGGCCGATGGTTCCTGCGCGCGGCGGCCGTGGCGGGAGTGGCCGCGCCGTTGGCGCTGGAGGCCGGCTGGGTGACCACCGAGGTGGGGCGGCAGCCGTGGGTCGCCTACGGGCTGATGCGCACCCGGGACGCCGTGAATCCGGGCCCCGGGCTCTGGCTCGGCCTGCTGGCGGTGTGCGTGGTGTACGCGTTCCTGACCGTAGGGACGATCTACGTCCTGCGGCTTCTCTCCCGGGACATACCGGTGCCCGTGGCTCCGCAGGAGTCCGACGTCGAGGGGTATCCGGTCGTATGAGCGCCGCCGACGCACTGCTGGTGCTTATCTGGGCCGCGGTGACCGGCTACGCGTTGCTGGGCGGGGCGGACTTCGGCGGCGGGTTCTGGGATCTGTTCGCCGGCGGCGCTCGGCGCGGCCACCGCCGGCGCTCGCTGATCGAGCACTCCATCGGGCCGGTGTGGGAGGCCAACCACGTATGGCTGATCTTCGTGCTGGTGCTGACGTGGACCGGCTTCCCCTCGGTCTTCGCCGCCGTCGCCTCGACGCTCTACATCCCGCTCACCCTCGCGGCACTGGGCATCATCGGGCGCGGGGCCGGATTCGCCTTCCGCAAGGTCAGCACCACGCTGGGACGGCAGCGGCTGTTCGGTGCGGACTTCGCGCTCTCCTCGCTGGTCACCCCGTTCTTCCTGGGCGCCGCGGCGGGCGGGATCGCCTCCGGGCGCGTCCCTCCCGGCCTGGCGGCAGGCGACCCGATCACCTCGTGGTTCAATCCCACCTCGGTGATCGCCGGCCTGCTCGCGGTGGGGACCGGCGCCTACCTCGCCGCCGTCTTCCTCACCTGGGACGCGCAGCGCGACGCTCCGGACCTGGTCGACGGTCTCCGCCGCCAGGCGCTGGTCGCAGGCCTGGGCGTCGGGGCGCTGGCCGTCGTGGGCCTCTTCGTCGTCGCGGCCGACGCCCCCGGCCTGGCGGACGGGCTCCGCTCCGCGCCGGCCGCCGTGCTCGTCGGCCTGTCGGTCCTCGCCGGCGTCGTCTCACTGGTCCTGCTGGGCACCCGCCGTTACCTGGCCGTACGCCTCACCGCGGGCCTCGCCGCCGCCGCCGTCATCTGGGGCTGGGGCCTGGCGGCCTACCCCCGGCTGCTGCCGGGGGTCACCGTCGACGAGGCCGCCGCGGTGCCCGCCGTCCTGCACGCGACCCTCGCCGTGGCGCTCGTGGGAATGCTGTTGCTCATCCCCTCTCTGGGCTGGCTGTTCCTGCTCTTCCAGCGTGCCGCCCGCCACCCGCCGCGGCCGGCCGGAGGCACCTCCCTCCCCGGCGGGGAATGAGCCCTCACGGCCCGGCCGGGTCACGGCCGTGGCGGCGAGCCGGCCGTCGGCTTCTCGCGCTGCTCGGCGCCGCCGACGTCCTCCAGCAGATCCTGTGCCTTCCGGTCGACGACCTGCGTGAACGCCTGCTGCGCGTACCCGAGGACCACCGCCCAGCTGAGGATCTGCGCTGAGCTGTCCAGCGCGCTCAGCCCGGGCACGAAGTTGCCGCGCATCAGGATCAGGCCGAGCAGCGCGGTCAGCGCTCCGAGCGGCAGTTTCAGCAGGGCGAGTGCGGCGGGCAGGCTGTAGGGGGTGCTCGTGCCGCGGACCTTGCGGAGCGCGGTGGCGGTGGCGACGGCCGCGGCGATGAGACCGAGGACCTCGATCAGGGGGATGTCCCAGGCGTCCACGGTGGCCGCGACCACCGTGTCGACGTCCGCCTGTGCCGGTAGCTCGGACTCCCGGGTGGGGCAGACGATCCGCCAGGTGCGGGCCTGGGCCGTCGCCACCTGCACCGGCTGGAAGCACACCGGTAGCTTGTCCGGCATCGCCGCCCCGAAGACGCAGACGCCGATCGCCAGTGCGACGAGCACGCCCGCGAAGACCAGCAGCAGATTGCGGAAGCTGCGTACCCGCATGTGCTCGTTGCGGGACTCGGCCATCGCGCCCTGGACCGCGACGACCAGCCGCTCCCGGTCGATCGGCGACAGCTGCCGGGCGCCGGTCGGGGAACCGCCTCGGCGGCGGGTGGCCCTGGCGAGCCGGCCGGCCGGGGCCGCCGTCCCGCGCGCGGCGGCCCCGGCGGCTCGCGGGCCGATGCCCTCGGCCTCGAGCGCCTGTTCCGCGCATTGGCAGCGCGGGTCGCTGGGCAGCAGGTGACGCCGTACGTAGACGACCAGAGCCGCGGTCTGGCCACGGACGTAGTCCAACGGCGCCGCACGCAGCACGAGAATCTCCGCCGCGTCGAGATGAGCGTGCACCCGCTGCACCGCGGCCCCGGTCAGCGCACCGCCGATCCGGCGCCGTCGCGCGGCTTGGTGCGCGTGCGCGAGTTCGGTCTCGGCGTCCGCCAGGAGCCTTCCGGCCTCGGCGTCCGGTCCCGCGCGCGATCGCAGGGAACCGATGAGGGCGCGCAGCTCACAGATCCTGGCCAGCGACTCCTCCCGCCAGGAGGAGGTGAAGTTCACCGGACGGAAGTCGCCCGCCGTCCCGTTCGGCACGCTCGGCTCGCTCGTCACGCTCCGAGGTTCCACCTGTACGGCGCCGCTGACCAGAGCAGGGGTACTCGCTGTCAACTTCCGGCCAGTGGCGTAACGCCCGGACGGCCACGGGTGTTCTGTTATGGTCATCTGCCCGAGTTTCTGCCCTGCACTAAAAGGGGATAGTGATCAAGAACATCACCACTCTGCTGGCCTCCGCATGCCTGGGGATCGTCTCCCTGGGAGCGGTGGCCTGCGACGATGACGGCACCGCCGCCGGATCGCCGGCTCCGTCCGCCACGGCGCCGGCCGCGATCGGGGGTGCCACCAGCGCGGCGCCCGCCTCCCCGGGCGTCTCGTCGCCCGGCGTGAGCCCGCCGTCGGCGCCGACCTCGCGTCCCAAGGTGACCGGCTCCCAGGTGATCATGATCGATCCCAGCGGCAAGAAGTACACCCGCAAGCTGATGATCGAGCTGGCGGCGGGGATGGCCGCGGCCTCCGGCAAGAAGGGCCTGCCCGCCGACTTCTGCGCCCAGTCCTACCAGCAGGGCGTCGACGGGGGCGGCAAGTTCCCGCTGGGCAGGTACGCCTTCATGGAGGCGTGCCAGGAGGGCCTGCGGCTGGCGGGCTGAACCGCCCCGCCCCTCGGCGGGTACGGGCCGCCACCGGCCACCCCGGTCACAGGGCGCCGGAGGATATGCCGCCGTCGATGGTGAGGGTCGTGCCCGCCGCCCGCTGCCGCCGGGGCCCGCCGGGGCGGCCGGCGGCCGATGCGCCGGTCCGCAGGGTGCCGGCGCTGAGGAGGCCGATGGGCACGGGGGCCCAGTGGGTGACGGCGCGGAAGATCAGGACTCCCGACAGCGCGCTGGCGGTCTCGATGCCGGTGACGCTGAGCAGTGCGACGAGGGCCGCCTCGGTGGAGCCGAGTCCGCCGGGGCCGGGGACGACGCCTCCGGCGGCGGCGGCGATCATGTAGACGGCGATCAGGGTGCCGATCTGCCCCGGAGTGGCGGCGGCGGGGATCGCCAGCATGCTGACTGCGAAGGCGATGCCCATGATCAGTGTGGTGGCGGCGGAGGCGGCCATCATGAGGAGCAGGTCGCCGGGCCGTCGCATGATCTGCGCGCAGGCCGCGATCGGGTCCCGCAGCCTGTCGCGCAGCAACCACACCGCCGCCCCGGCGACGACGGCGGCCGCGGCGGCCACGATGGTCAGCGGACCGGCCAGGCCGCTGAAGTACGTCCCGAGCTGCGACAGCAGGACACCGCCGCCGGTGGCCAGCGCGACCGGGATGATCACTACGAAGAGGAGGAGGTCGGCGACCGCGCCGCCGATCTGCAGGACGCCCGCCGCGGCCGCCGCCGGGGCCGCGGGGGTCCCCCGGCTGGACAGGTAGCGTGCGTTGACCGCGACGGTGCCCAGGCCACCGCCGGTGACCCTGTTCGCGGTCGCCGCGGTGAACTGCGCCATCGTCGCGTGCAGCAGCGGCAGGCGCCGGCCGGCCGCGCCGCGCAGGGCGACGGCGGAGCACCAGAAGTGCGCGACCATGAGCCCGGCCAGGGCGGGGACCACCGCCCAGTGCACGCCGCCGAGTGCCCGTACCGCCCCGGACACCGTGGCGGACGCCTCGCCGCTGGTCAGCAGGAGGCCCGAGCCCACGACGAAGACGACTCCGGCCAGCGCCGAGGCGAGGGTACGCCACCGGACCGGCCATGCCCGCACGGCGCGGAGCAGGGCGGGCCCCCAGGCGGCTGGGGCCGGACGGTCGGCCGGGACGGCGTACATGGCTTCCTCCAGTGCGACGGGGACCCTCGAGGGCCTCGTTCTTGCCTGGTTTCAGCCAACCCGTCCGGAGCGCGTAGATCAGTGGGGCGACCTTGCCAATCGGGGGTAGGGCCAGCACCACCACGACCGGACGGCGCCGGGCCGGCCGCGGCCTGCCCGCGACCTGGGCACCTCCGTGTCATCGGACGGTGCCCAGGTCAGCGTGGATCTCCCGGTGCGGAGGTGGTCGGGAGGGGAGCTCAGATGACGAGGCTGAGCAGGCCGGCCATGGTGAACCCGACCACGGACAGGATCGTCTCGAGCACGGTCCAGGTCTTCAGCGTGTCCCTGACCGACATGTTGAAGTAGCGGGAGACGATCCAGAATCCTCCGTCGTTGACGTGCGAGGCGATGATCGAACCAGCGGAGATCGCGATCGCGACCAGCGCCAGATGCGCCTGGCTGTAATGGTGCTCCTGGAGCAGGGGAGCGATGATGCCGCTCGCGGTGACGATGGCGACGGTCGCCGAGCCCTGGGCGAGCCGCAGCCCGCAGCTGATCAGATAGGCGAGCACGATCAGTGGCAGGCCGGCGTCGGACAGGGTGGTGGCGAGCGCCTTGCCGACCCCGGTCGCGGAGATGACCGCGCCGAAGAACGCGCCGGCGCCCACCACCAGCAGGATCATGCCGACCGGGCGCAGGGACTTGGTGGCCAGGTCGGCCAGTTCCCGGCCGGGGATGCCGCGGCGCGTGCCGAGCAGCCACATCGCGAGCAGTACGGCGATGGTGAGGGCCACCACGGGGTTGCCGAAGAAGGTCAGCACCGGCAGCACCGAGCTCGTCTTCCACCAGACCGTGCCGAACGTCGCGAGCAGGATCAGCACGAGCGGCACCGCGATGATGATGCCGACCAGCGCCAGGGACGGGGCTGGGCGCTCACCTGCCGCCTGGTCCTTCTCCTCCTCCGCCACGATGAACTCGGCCGGGACCTCGATCTGTACCCGCTTGCCGATCCAGGCGCCCCACGCCACGCCCGCGACGAGGAAGGCCGGGATGCCACAGGCCACGCCCATCACGATGAGCCAGCCGAGGTCGACGCCGAGCAGGCCGGAGGCGGCCACCGGGCCCGGGTGCGGGGGAAGGAAGGCGTGAGTCATCGACAGGCCGGCCAGCAGCGGCAGCGCGTACAGCACCAGCGACCGGCCGCCACGCTTGGCGGCGATGTAGACCAGGGGCGCGAGCACGAAGATGCCGATGTCGAAGAAGACCGGGATGCCGAAGATCAGCCCGGCCAGGCCCATCGCCAGCGGCGCGCCCCGCTCACCGAACAGGCCCAGCAGCTTGCGGGTCAGCACGTCGGCGCCGCCCGAGGCCTCGAGGATCGCGCCGAGGATCGTGCCCAGCCCGATGATGGGTGCTATGTGCCCGAGGATGCCGCCGAACCCGGTCTCCAGGATCGACGTCTTCGAGCTCAGCGCGGTGCCGACGATCTGGTTGACCGGCAGTCCCGCGGCCAGCGCGAGGAGCAGGCCGGAGACCAGCAGCGCGATGAACGGCTCCAGCTTGACCCTGATGATGAGCAGGAGCAGTACCGCGATGGCCGCCGCGCACAGAAGCAGCAGACCACCCGTCTCGTGTTGCAACCAGTGGATCATGCGTGACCTTTCAGGGGGGTGATGGAATCTCGCGCGCAGGGAGGTGAGCTCCGCCCGCTCACGGCGGCCGGACGCCCGGGCTCACCGGGTGAGGCCTTCCGGGCCGCGGCGCAGCGACCGGCCCGGCAGCGCACCGGTGTGGTGGCCGCCGGCGATGACCGCGACCCCGCCGACGAAGACGTACGGAATCCCGGCCGGCTGCTGCCGGGGCTCCTCGAAGGTGGCGGTGTCCCGCACGGTGCGCGGGTCGAACAGCACGAGATCGGCGTGGTGGCCGGGCCGTACCAGCCCTCGCCGGTCCAGCTTGAGCCGGCGCGCCGGGCGGCCGGTCAGATGCGCGACGCACTCTTCCAGGCTGAGAACGCCCAGCTCGCGGACGTACCGGCTCAGGTAGCGGGGGAACGTGCCCCACGCGCGGGGATGCGGTTTCGCCGCGGCGAGCAACCCGTCGCTGCCCCCGGTGTGGGCGGGGTGCCGCATGATCGCCTGAACGTTGTCCTCGTGGCCGACATGCTGCAGGATCGTGGTGCCGAGCTCGTCGGCGAGCAGCTGTTCGCGGTACAGCTCGAAGGGCTCGCGGCCGGTCTCCTCCGCCAGCCGGGCCATGCTCCTGCCGACGAGCGCGCCCAGCGCGGGGTCGCGGGTCCCGGAGATCTCGATGGTCGTCCAGTCCACCGGCACGCCGTGGCAGCCGTCGGAGCCCTCGACCTCCATCGTGTGCCGGATGCGCGCGCACGCACCCGGGTCGCGCAGCCGGGCCAGCGTTGCGGCCGGCCCGCCCTCGGCCGCCCAGCTCGGCAGCAGGGCGGCGAGGGTGGTCGAGCCGGGCAGGTAGGGATAGGTGTCGAGGGTGATGTCGCAGCCGTCGGCGATCGCGGTGTCGAGCAGGCTCAGGAGCTCGGGCGCGCGGCCGGCGTTGACGCCGAAGTTCATCGTCGCGTGCGCCAGGTGCAGCGGGCAGCCCGAGCGCCGGGAGACCTCGACCATCTCGGCGTACGCCTCCAGCGCGCCGGCGCCGTACGACCGGTGGTGGGGCGCGTGGAAGCCGCCCAGCGAGGCGACGACCCGGCACAGCTCGACCAGTTCGGCGTCGTCGGCGTACATGCCGGGGACGTAGGTGAGACCGCTGGACATGCCCACCGCGCCCTCGCGCATCCCGGTGGCGACCAGGTCCCGCTGCCGGGCCAGCTCGGCATCGGTGGACGGCCGTGCCTCCCAGCCGACGGCGAGCATCCGCACCGAGCCGTGCGGCACGAGATAGCAGGCGTTGACGGCGATGCCCTGGTCGAGGCGGTCGAGGTACTCGCCGACGCTGCGCCAGTTCCAGTCGAACCCGGCCGGGTCGCCGTTCCACCCCGCGATGACCTGGCGGATCTGCGCGAGCGTGGTGTCGTCGGCCGGGGCGTAGGACAGCCCGTCCTGACCGAGGACCTCGCAGGTGACGCCCTGGCCGACCTTGGCGAGGTGGTCGGGCTCGGCGAGCAGCCGCAGGTCGGAGTGGGCGTGCATGTCGATGAACCCGGGGGCCAGCGCCAGCCCCGCGGCGTCGATGACCCGGCGCCCGGTCAGGCCGGTCCCGATGGCCTCGATCCGCCCGCCGGTGACGGCCACGTCGGCGACCCGTCCCGGCGCTCCCGTGCCGTCGATGACGGTCGCCCCCCGGATGGCGAGGTCCGGCATCAGAACCACGTCCGGATCAGGTCGACCACCACGGGCCGTTCGGCCTCGGCATCGTCGACCACGGGGATGAGCGTCCATTTGTCCAGTGCCGTGCAGGGATGGGAGAGCCCGAGCCTGACCACGTCGCCGACCTGGACGTCGCCGCCTTCGAGGAAGGCGTGCTGGTCGTTCAGCGCGGTGACCCGGGCACCGGACAGCGACCGGCCGCCACGGATCCGCTGCGGCTTGGGAAGCCCCTCGTCGAAGGACAGGTCCCGTTTGCCCGCGTCCAGCAGCGCCAGCCCCGGCTCCGGGCGGGACACCACCCGCGCCCAGCCGTGCATGGCCGGCCGCAGCGGCGCCCTGGTGCCCGCTCCCCGGGCGAAGGGCGAGATCGCGCGGTAGAACCCGTCGTCGTGGACGACGTACGCGCCCGAGCGCAGCACCACCGTCGCGTCCAGCCCGCCGAGCAGGTCGGCGACCTGGTCGAAGTAGGCGCTGCCGCCCGCGGTCACGATCGGCTCGGCGGTCTCGTACCGAAGCCGGGTGTGCAGCCGGGCCAGCCGCCGGAGGAAGGCCGCGACGGCCGCCAGCCCGTCCGGCGAGGCGTCATGGGCGAGGGCGCCCTCGTACCCGCCGGCACCGGTGAGGCGGAGCGCGGGGTCCTGCCGCACGGCTTCGCCGATCGCCAGGGCCTCGTCGTCGTCGCGTACTCCGGTGCGCCCGTGCGGGCCGCCCAGCTCGACGCAGACGTCGACGGGGCGCCGCGCCCCGGCGGCGCGCAGTGCCGTGCCCATGAGCTCCACCGAGCGGGCCGAGTCCACCCAGGACGTGAACTCGAAGTCCGGGTCGCGGTCGAGCTCGGCCGACACCCAGGCCAGCCCGGCAGGGTCGATCAGCGTGTTCGCCAGCAGCAGCCGGCGCACCCCGAACGCCCGTGCCACCCGGAGCTGCGGGAGGTTGGCCAGCGTGATGCCCCAGGCTCCGGCGTCGAGCTGCCGTTGCCACAGCGCGGGCGCCATCGTGGTCTTGCCGTGCGGTGCGAGCCGTACGCCGGCGGCGGCGGCCCAGCCGGCCATCGAGGCGATGTTGTGGTCCAGGGCCCCGGCGTCGAGCGTCAGCAGAGGAGTGCCGAACTCCTCCAGGGACGGGCGTGCCGCGGCGTACTCCGCGGCGGTGGCGCCATGTGCGGCGGCCGGGATCGCCTTGAATCGCCAGTCGAGACGCTGGTCGCGCGATGCGGCGACGCGCTCGCCGTCGATGCCGCTCGACATTGGCGACCTCCCGTGTTGCATATAGCGCAACGCTCGTTGCGTAACGTGTATGAGGGTTGTAGCATCGCCGCAGCACGATGGTCAATGGTCGGGGAAAGGTAGATATGGGGCGGTCGCCGACGGCGATATGCGTGGGTGAGTCGATGGCGGCCCTGGTGCCCGATCAGGCCGGCCCGCTCGAGGACGTCGCCACGTTCCACCAGTCGATCGGTGGCGCGGAGTCCAACGTCGCCTGTGGCCTGGCCGCACTCGGGGTGGGTGCCGCGTGGGTCGGCCGGGTCGGCGCCGACGGGTTCGGCCGCCGCATCATCCGCCGGCTCACCGCCCAGGGGGTCGACACGAGCGCTGTGATCGTCGACCCCTCCCGCCCGACGGGGCTCTACGTCAAGGAGATCGGCCGCGCGGGCAGCGTCCTCCACTACTACCGGGCGGGCTCGGCCGCCTCCGCGCTCGGTCCCGAACTGCTCGAGGACGACACGGCCGGCCGGATGTTCGCGGACGCGGGCCTGATCCACCTGTCGGGCATCACCGCCGCGCTGTCCGGCGGTTCGCTGGACCTGCTGCGGGCCATCATGCGGCGCCGCCGTCCCGGGCAGCTGGTGAGCTTCGACCTGAACTGGCGGCCCGCGTTGTGGCGCGGCAAGGACCCGTCCGTGCTCCGCTCGCTGCTGAACGCCGCCGACATCGCGCTGCTCGGCGCCGACGAGGCCGTCCAGGTGCTCGGCACCGGAGACCCGCAGGCACTGCGCACCCTGCTGCCCGGGCCGGACACCCTGGTGATCAAGGATGACGCGCATCTGGCCACCGCGATCGACCGGTCCGGCGTCACGGCAGAACCGCCGCCGGCCGTCGAGGTCGTCGAGCCGGTCGGGGCCGGAGACGCGTTCGCCGCGGGATACCTCGCCGGTACGTTACGGGGATACGACCAGCGTCGCCGGTTGCGCCTCGGCCACCTGATGGCGGCCACCACACTGGTGGTGCACGGTGACCACGGCGCCCCGCCGCCGGCCCACCTCGTCGAGGCACTGCTGGCGTCCTCGCCCGGGGAGTGGGCGGCGACCACGGTGAGCGTGACGGGCGTGCACCGGGCCGGTGAACGGGAGGCGGAATGAGCCAGAGCGTGGGCCGCGCGCTGCAGATCCTCATCGACCTCGGGGAGGGCCCGCGGTCGCTGGACGAGCTCGCCGGCAAGGTCGGCGTGCACAAGACCACCGTCCTCCGTCTGCTGCGCACCCTCGAGGAGGAGCGCTTCGTCTACCGCGACGACGGCCACCGCTACCACCTCGGCGCGCGGATGTTCGCCCTGGCCGGTTCGGCGCTCGGGCAGCGCGAGATCCGTGGCGCCGCCGCACCGCACCTGTCCCGGCTCAACCAGGCCACCGGGCAGACCGTCCACCTGGGCGTCTACGAGGGCGGAGAGGTCTTCTACCTGGACAAGTACGACTCGCTGCAGCCGATCCGGATGTACTCCAAGGTGGGGCTGCGGATGCCGCTGCACTGCACCGCGATCGCGAAGGTGCTGCTGGCCGACCTGCCCGAGACCGAGCGCAGGCGGATCGCCGAGAGGATCGAGTACACCTCGTTCACCGAGAACACGATCACGAGCCCGGGACTGCTGCTCGCCGAACTCGCCCGGGTGGCGGACCAGGGCTACGCGCTCGACGACGCCGAACACGAGACGTTCATCACCTGCATCGCCGGGCCGATCCGCGACGCGAGCGGCAGGGTCGCCGCCGCTGCCTCGATCTCCGTGCCGGACGTACTGCTGAACCGCGCCCAGGTGCTGGAACTGCTGCCCGATCTGCTCAGGACCACGCGCGCCATCTCCACCGCCTGCGGTTTCGCCGAAGGGAAGCTCCATGACTGACAAGACCGAGATCCGTACCGCCGGAGCGCCCGCACCGGCCTGGGTGTTCTCCCAGGGCGTGCGCAAGGGGCCGCTGCTCCAGGTGTCCGGCCAGGGCCCCCAGGATCCCGTCTCCGGCGAGTACCTGTACGGCGGAGACGTCAGGGCACAGACCCGGCGCACGCTGGAGAACGTCAAGGCGATCCTGACCGCGGGCGGGGCGAGCGTCGAGGACGTGGTGATGTTCCGCGTCTACCTGGTCAGGCGGGAGGACTTCGCCGCGATGAACGAGGCGTACGGGGAGTTCGTCAAGGACAACTGCCCCGGCGGGGTGCTGCCCTGCCGGACCACCGTGTTCGCCGGGCTTCCCCATGACGCCATGCTGGTGGAGATCGACGCGCTCGCCTCCGTCTAGCCACGGCCGGTGGCGCCCGTGGTGATGGGCAGGTGGGCGTAGCCGCGCAGTGCCAGGCCGGGGCGTCGCCGGGGTGCGCCGTCGAGGGCGAGCGTGGTGAAGCGGGTGACCAGCCGTTGCAGGACGACGTGCGCTTCGAGCCGGGCGAGATGGGCGCCCAGGCAGAAGTGGATGCCGGAGGCGAAGGCCAGGTGCGGGTTGTCGGCCCGGGTGACGTCCAGGCGGCAGGGGTCGGCGAACCGCGCGGGGTCGTGGTTGGCCGCGCCGAGCAGGGTGATGACCATCTGGCCGGGCACCAGTTCGGTGCCGGCCAGCACGGCGGGTTCCATGACGGTACGGGCGTCGAGCTGCACGGGCGTGTCGTAGCGCAGCAGTTCCTCGACGGCCGTGGGGATCAGCCCGGGCTCCCGGCGGAGCAGGGCGAGCTGTTCGGGGTGGCGGATCAGGGCGTGCAGGCCGTTGCCGAGCAGGTTGGTGGTGGTCTCGAAGCCGGCTCCGAACAGCAGGATCGCGGTCGAGATGGTCTCCTCCTCGTCCAGGGCGTCCGCGGCGTGTGAGGCGGCCAGGCGGCTGAGCAGATCGTCGCCGGGGACGCGGCGCTTGTGGGCGAGCAGGTCGGAGAGGTAGCCGGTGAACTCCGCCACGGCGGTGCCGGCCCGGGTCAGTGCCTCGGCGTCGTTGTCCGCGGACAGCATGACGCCGAAGGTGCGCGCCCAGGGCACGAGCGCGGCCCGGTCGGCCTCGGGGACCCCGAGCAGGTCGGCGATCACGTTGAGGGGCAGCGGCAACGCGACCAGGGTCATGAAGTCGGCGCCGGGCTCGGCGGCCAGCCGGTCGAGAAGCCGGTCGGTGCGGGCGGTGACGGCCTGGCGCAGCGCCTCGACGTGGCGGCCGGTGAACGCGGAGCTGACCAGCCTGCGCAGCCGGGTGTGGTCGGGCGGGTTGACCAGCACCATGCTGCCGCGCACCTGGTCCATCATCGGGCGGAGCCGGTCGTCGGGGATCTCGGTGACCTGGAACCCGAGCATCTCCGCGCCCTTGCCGAGCGATCGGTGCCGCAGTGCCGCGTCGCACTCGGCATGGCCGCTGAGCACCAGGGTGCCGTCGGCGGTGAGCAGCACGGGAGCCGCCTCGCGCAGCCGCCGGTAACCGGTGTAGGGATCGTCGCTCGCGGAGTCGAGCATGATCTCGAAGAAGAGCCGTTCGGCGGCGGCGTCGGTACGGGCGGCGGGGGCCGCAGGTAGGTCACGTCCCATCGTGTACCCCTTCCTGGGGTTCTACTGCCGTGCGCCCCCATGGTGACAGTGCCTCTAATTTTGTCAAGGAAAGGAACATACAGCCGATGAGTGTCGTGGATGTTCCTTTCCCGGCTGATCGTCGGCGTTGCTACTGTCGAGAACGTGAACGCTCCGGCACCGGCTGACTTCCATGCGCGCGTGCGGCATCAGCTTCGGCAGGACGCGATGGACGCGGCCTACACGATCATGATCGAGCAGGGGTGGGCCGCGGTGCGGATGACCGCGATCGCCGCCGCCGTGGGCGTCAGCCGGCAGACCCTCTACAAGGAGTTCGGATCCAAGCAGGAGATCGGCGAGGCGCTGGTGATCCGCGAGGCCGAGCAGTTCATCGCCGGTGTGACCCTTCATCTCCAGCAGCACGAGGAGCTGTCCGGCGCGATCGAGGCCGCGATCCGGTTCACCTTCGAGCACGGCGCGGCGAATCCGCTGCTCCTGGCCATCCTGGCTGGCAGCCACGAGGACGGCGACACGCTGCTGCCGCTGGTCACCACCGACGCTCAGCCGCTGATCGCGATGGCCGGACAGGTGCTCAGCGAGTACATCGCCCGCCGTGCCCCGGGCCTGGAGACCGAGGACACCGTCGCCACGGCCGACGCCCTGGCCCGCCTGACCGTCAGTCATCTGCTCCAGCCGCTGGACGACCCGGAGCTCACCATCCGCCGGCTCACCCGCCTGGCCCACCGCAACCTCGGCCTGGAGAGCGTCCGCGGGACCCCTCCGGGCTGAGCGACCCCCGCGCCCGGGTCAGGGCAGCACGGTGGGCAGCCCGAAGCGCGCGAAATGGCCGCGGCCGACGAACGAGGTGATCTCGGCGATCCGCTCGCCGCGCAGGGTCAACACGTTGATCGACCAGCCGAGGTAGGCGCCGGCGTCGTCGTCCCAGCGGTAGCCGCCCACGGCGGGCTGGGCGATGGCACTGGCCGGGAGGTGCCGCCAGGCTCCGCATCGGGTCAGCGGGAGTTGCACGGCGAAGTCGGTGACGGCGTCGAGGCCGTGGTACCAGTGCGCCAGCGGCGGCATCGACCAGGTGACGTCCTCGGTCAGCAGCGCGACCAGGGCGTCGGCGTCGCCGCGCTCCAGCGCCGCGGAGTACCCGGCGACGATCTCCCGCACCCGCGCGTCGTCGATCTCCCGCAGCGTCCGCTGCTGGGTGGGGGAGGGGATCCTCTCGGCGGCGATCCGGCGGGCCCGCTGCAGGGCGCTGTTCACCGACGCGGTGGTGGTGTCCATCATGGCGGCGATCTCGGCGGCGGAGAAGCCGAGGACCTCGAAGAGCAGCAGCGCCGCCCGCTGGTTGCCCGGCAGGTGCTGCAGGGCGGCGACGAAGGCGAGCTCGATGGCTTCGCGCTGCTCGTAGCGGGCGTCCGGGGCGGCCGGACCGTGGCGGAGGCCCCCGTCGGGGTACGGGCCCAGCCAGGCGATGTCGGTGTGCGGTGCGTCCCCGACCATGGCGTGGTCGCTGGCCGGGCCGAGGTCGACGGGCATGGCTCGCCTGCCGCGGGTCTGGACGATGTCCAGGCAGGTGCGGGTGGCCACGGTGTAGAGCCACGAGCGCAGCGAACCGCGCCCCTCGAAGCGCGCGAGCCCTCGCCAGGCCCGCAGCAGGGCGTCCTGCAGGGCGTCGTCGGCGTCGTGGGCCGAGCCGAGCATGCGGTAGCAGTGGGCGTGCAGCTCGGCCCGCAGTGGCCGCACGAGGTGGGTGAACGCGTCGTCGTCCCCGTCGCGCGCCCGGGCCAGGTCGGCATCCTCGGCGCGCTCCGCCGACGTGTCCACGGTCTGCGATGAAATTTCGCTCACGAGCGGTGATTCTGCCCCACGGTGAGGCTGACCGGCTCGCCACGCGTCCGGCGCGGACACCGGCGAGGGCGGATCACCGTGCATCCCCGGCTCCGCGCCGGCGGGAGGTTTCTTTGCCGCACAAGCAACCAGAAGGGGGTGAGTGAGTCTCTTGTACATGAATGTTGATGCGGTGGATCTACCAGTCACCCGCACCGGAACCGGTACGGGCGAGGCCACGGCCGGGGTCACCCGGCTGTATCGAGGGCATTCGCTCGGCCTGATGCGGCTGGCCCTGGTGATGACCGGCGACCGGCAGACCGCCGAGGACGTCGTCCAGGAGGCGTTCCTCGGGCTCTACCGGCGGTGGGCGCACCTGCGGGATCGGGACAAGGCGCTGACCTACGTACGGTCGGCCGTGCTCAACGGCTGCCGTTCCGCGTCGCGCCGGCAGAAATGGAGGCTGCGCGGCGAGCATCTGCCCCCGGTCTGGTCGGCGGAGTCCGAGGCAATGGTCGGCGAAGACCGGCGTGAGGTGATGGCCGCCCTGCAACGGCTGCCCATCCGGCAGCGCGAGGCCCTGGTGCTCCGCTATTTCTGCGAGCTCTCCGAGGAGGAGATCGCCGAGGCGATGAAGGTCAGCCGCGGCACCATCAAGTCGACCACGTCCCGGGCGCTGGCAGCGCTGGGCCGGCTCTTGGAGGAGGAGCGATGAACAGCACGGAGACCCGCTTGCAGGACGCCCTGGCCGCTGTCGGTGAGATCGTCGGCCCCGGCGACGTTCGCGAGCTGGCCCTTCCGGCTCGGCGCCGGCTGCCCGGCCCGCGATGGCTGGTCTTCGGCGCGGCCGCCGCCGGCCTCGCCGTCGCCGTGGCGCTCGGTCCCCTCGGCGGCTCCCCGGTCGCCTCCCGGCCGGATCCGTCGGCCTACGCGAACCTCTCGGTCTTCCTCTGCGTGCCGCCCAGCTCCAACCCCGGCTGCCACCACACCGACGCCACGCAACGGCAGAAGGCCGCGATCCTCGCCGCCCTCCGCGGTTTCCCCGGGGTGAGGACGGTGGCGTACGAATCGAAGGCGCAGGCCCTGGCGGTGTTCCGCGCCAAGTTCAAGGACAGGCCCGGGTTGCTGGCCGGTACGCCTCCCGGGGCCATCCCCGACTCCTATCGCGTGCGGCTCCAGGCTCCCGCCGAGCCCCTCAGGATCGCCAGAGCCGTCCGCGCCCTCCCCGGAGTCGACCAGGTCGTCATCACCGAGCCCCACGACCACCGCAAGAGGCTCGTCGCCGACCCCTCGGCCACGAAGATCGAGACGGATGTGCGCGACCGCGCCGGGCGACCGCTCGCGGTGCCCCGTGTACCGCCGGTTCGGGTACTGCCCGATCGTCCGGTGGCCCGCGCGTAGACCAGATCAGGGCGGGACCGCCGAAACGGTGGTCCCGCCCCCGCTCGGCGCAGGACTCTCCGCCATGCCCGACCGGTGCCCGATGGTTCGTGCGGGACTGTCAGGAGCTCTCCGGGCTGAGCACGAGGACGGCGTTGTGGCCGCCGAAACCGATGGAGTTGGACAGCACCGGAGCCGGCTCGATGCACAGCGGGCCGCCGGTCACGACGTCCAGTCCCTCGGCGCCCGGGCCGCCGCGGTAGTGGGGGACCGGCGGAACGAGCCCGTCGCGTGCGCAGAGCAACGCGATGGCCGCCTCGAACGCGCCGCCGGCTCCGAGCAGGTAGCCGGTCACGCCCTTGGTCGCGGTGATGGGCGGCACGCCGTTCGCCGCACCGGCGAAACAGGCGCGGAGGGCGGCGGCCTCGGCCTGGTCGTTGATCTGCGTGGAACTGCCATGCGTGTTCACGTGCCCGATGTCGTGCGGACTGAGACGGGCGTCGGCCAGAGCGGCCGTCATCGTACGCGCGATCACGGCGCCCTCCTCGCTCGGCCGCACGATGTGCGAGGCGTCGGTGGTGGCCGCGTAGCCCGCGATCTCACCGTAGATCCGGGCCCCGCGCCGCGCGGCGTCCTCCGCCCGCTCCAGTACGAGGAACGCCGCGCCCTCGCCCATGACGAAGCCGTCCCGTTCCCGGTCGAACGGCCGGCAGGCCTCGGCCGGCGCGTGGTTGCGCCGCGACAGCGCCCCCAGCCGGGCGAAACCCGCGATGAAGAACGGCGTGAGGAGGGAGTCGACCCCGCCCGCGACGGCCCGGTCGATCCGGCCGGCGCGGATCGCCTGGACGGCCTCGCCGATGGCCGTCGCCCCGCTCGCGCAGGCCGTCGTGATCGTCAGGCAGGGGCCCTGGATGCCGTATCGGATGGAGATACGAGCGGCGGTGGAGTTCGGCATGATCATCGGTACGGTGATGACCGGCACCCTGGGCAGTGTCCCGGCGTGCTCGTGGGCCGCGAACGCGACGGCGGACACGAGGTTGACGCCGCCGCTTCCCACGTAGACGCCGCACCGATCGGCCAACCCGGCGAAGCCGGAGCCGGAGTCGGTCACTGCGTCGACGGCGGCCGCCACCCCGAGTTGCGTGGCCCGGTCCAGATGCCGGCGCTCCACCGTGGAGAAGTAGCCCTCCGGATCGAATCCCTGCACCGGGCAGCCGAAGGTGACGGGGACCCCCGCGTCGAGCAGCTCGGGGAGATGAACGGCTTGCGGCTTGCCCGAGAGCACGGTGGCATAGGCGTCTTCGAGGGTGTTTCCGGCGGGGCTCTTGACACCCATCCCGGTGACCACGACCCGCGAAACGCCGCTGTCCGCAGAGCGCGAGAAACTGCTTGCGACTGTCATCTGACCACCTCGTGCTCGGCACCGCGCGCCAGGCGTTGAAAAGTGGACAAGCAGCGGAGGTCATGGCGCTGACCGGCGTTCCGGCAAATGGGAAGTTGCTCGATATGAGGTTCGGACCGGCGGTGTCCGGTCACGGATACGGCAATGAGAGTCCGTTGTCGGTGTATGAAGAAAAGCGGCTGTCGACTTCCCGGGCTCTCCGCCGGTCGGCCTGCCGGGAAGTCTACGGTCGGGGTCACCCGCCGTGCTTTGCGTCGGCACCACATTTACGAAGGGCCTGGCCTCATCTCCGTGACAATCGGCGGGTCTCCTCCCATGGTCCGTGCGCGCTCAGCCGAGGCGTACAGGCCGAATCCGCGGGATGTCCGCCGGGCCACGGCGGCTCCGACGTCTCCGGTGCAGACCCACTCACCAGGGAGACACCGATGACGGCGAACACCACCGTGACCACCCCACCTGCCTCCGCCACAGCGGCCAAGCTGTCGAGCGCGGCCATCATCGTGTACCAGATACTGCTGCTGGCGGTGATCTTCATCAGGCCGGAGCTGGACCCGGCGCGCAAACCCATCAGCGAATACGCGATCGGGCGCCACGGATGGGTCATGGTGTCGGCGTTCCTCACCGCGGCCGCCGCCTACGGTTGCCTGTTCGTGGCCGTCCGGCCGGCGGTACGCGGCGTCGCCGGCCGCATCGGGCTCGGCGTCCTCGGCGTCTGCGTGGCCGGCACGGCCGGGGTGGGCGTGTTCGTCGCCGATCCGGTGGTGACGCCGCTGACCGGGCTGACGGTCATCGGCACCCTGCACGTCGTCTGCGGGTTCGGAGCCCTGGTGCTCCTGCCGTTCGCGGCGCTGCTCCTCAACCTGGACCTGGCCCGCGGAGACGCGGCCACGGCACCGGTGCTGCGGTGGACGGCGGGGCTGCCCCTGGCCGGCCTGGTCCTGCACTGGGCCCTGTCCCTGGCGATACCGCCGGAGGGCTGGCCGCCCCGCTTCCTCTTCCTGACCTACGCCGTGTGGCTGATCGTCCTCGCCGGGCACATCCGCCGGGCGAGCGGGGCGTGAACACGAGCCGGCGTTCACGCCGAGCAGCAGCGTCCGCGCCGCCCAGCAGGTCCGCTAGCCGGCCGGCGGCGTCCGCGCCCTGGCCGATCCCCTGGTAACGCGCGCCGAACAGCGTCACCTCCCGGCGCGCGGAGCACAGTAGGCGGTACTTGAGTCTGGATCGTCCAGGACGTGAGTGGCAGGCTGGGCGCGAGGACAGCGATAGAGGAGGGTCTCGCCTTGAGACAGATCTTCTTCTTCGGCTTTTTCATCATCGCGTTTGCGGTGGCTGCCGCCTTGGGAATCCCGGCCTGGCTCAGTGCGATCGGTGTCTTCGGTGTCTTCGGCGTCTTGGTGATCGTCGGGGCGTGGCTGGGCGGCGAGGAAGTGCCGGTAACCGGAGATGATCTTGACGAAGATTCCTGCAGCGGTGGCTGTGGCAGCTGCGGCGAGTAGGAGCCGGCAGTGACGATGGGTGATCGCAACAGTCGGCGTTCGGGCCGGCACAGATCACCACGTAGGACACGGTCCAAGGCGGTCGTCGGCCGCGGCACCCCCGCCGGCGCGGGGGTGCCGCGGTGCCGGCACCGGCCGGTCAGCCGAAGTGCTCGGCCGTCCAGGCGTCCCACGCGGTCTGCTCGTCGCGGCCCGCGAAGTTCTGGTGGCCGAGCACGAGGGCGTTCCCGCGGGCGGTACCCGAATGGATGAACCGGTACAGGCCCTCGTCCGTGCGGACGCCCAGGTTGACGGGCAGGTTCGCGTAGTAGACGACCCCGGCGGAGCCGTCCGGGAGCCGGACGGCTCCGCCCTCGGCGACCTCCGGCGTGACGCCCAGCGCCTCCGTGACGATCTTCCAGACGGCGTCCGGGTCGCCCGCTCCGGGCCGGAAGACCGTCGTGACCGACGGGGTGCGGCCGGTGAAGTACGTGACGTACTGCTTGAGGGTCTCCAGGTAGATGGGCCAGCCGGCCTTCATCGCCTCGAACTCGGTCTCCCAGTCGTCGCCCAGCATGCCGCTCTGCACGAGCCGCAGCACGGTCGTGCCGCCGCCGCGCCCCTCGATGAGGTACTCGAACGCCATGAACCGGCCGTCGGGAGCCTCCGCGCCGCGGGTCGCGAGGCGGGTGCCCGGCTCGTATGCCGTGATCGTGGCCTGCTGGGTCTGGCCCATCATCGTGAGGTCGGCGGAACCGCCGGCGGACGTGCCGAGCCGGGTGTGCCCCATGAACCAGGAGTCGACGCCCGGCCCGGTCGCGATCGCGTCCCAGACCTGCTCGGGGGTGGCGCCGAGCTCGATCTCCTGGCTCAGCTCGAACGGATGTGTCATCGGGTTTCCTTCGTACTCGGGTGGACGGCCACGACGATCCGGTGGTCGCGACCGCGCTCAGCGGACTCGTCGTGGTACTTGGACACCAGGGCCGTGACGGCCCCCGCGAGCTCCTCGGCGAACGCGGCGCGGTCGGCGGCCGAGGCGAAGCGCACCTCGCCGTCGATCGCGAAGGTCGCGAGGCGCTTGTGCGCCTTGGCGGCCCCGGTGATGAGCGCTCCGACGTCACGGACCAGCCGGGCCGCGACGGCCAGCAGCCAGCTCGCCGACAGCTGATCGGGGGAGCGGGCCGGATCGGGCTCGACCGAGGCCAGCGCGGTCGGGGAGATCACGTAGGATGCCGCGGTCGCGCGCATGATGCGCTCGTTGACGTTGCCCTTGCGCCGCTCCTCGATCATCTCGACGAGCCCGTGAGCCTCTAGCGTCTTCAGGTGGTAGTTGACCTTCTGCCGGGCCAGGCCGACCTTGGCGGCCAGCATGGTCGCGGAGCCGGGCTCGCTCAGCTCTGCCAGCAGCCGGGCCCGGATGGGGTCCAGCGAGACCTCGGCGGCGGCCGGGTCCTCGATCACGGCGATGTCTTGCATGACTGCAGGGTACTTCCGACAAATTAGTCTGTCAAGGAAGCTTTGTTTTGCCAGACATGTCGCGCTTTTCCGGGACGGACGGCCGAGGCGCGGATCGGCTTGGAGGGGCCGCCGGCAGCCGGTGGGCGAACAGCTCCACCGTGCGCCGGGTGCACTCGCGGACCGTCTGGGCCGGCCGTCCGCCGTGCCCGCCGCGGCACGGATTCGGCCGCGTGCCGGATGACCGATGAGTTCCGCCGCGTCCACCGGTCTTAGTGGGAGAACCCGACGAGCAGAGGACACCATGAACGACGAGAGCAGGATCCGCGTGATCCCCGGTGAGGACGGCGGGCGCGGCGTGACCCAGACGGAGCGGGAACTGTCGGAGGGCCGCGCTACGGTCCCGGACATGAAGCTCGCAGTGGAGGCCGAGCGCCTCGTCAAGCAGTACCGCGGCCGGGGCGGGACGGTCGACGCCGTGCGTGGCGTGGACCTGAGCGTCGTCGCCGGCGAGGTCTTCGGCTTCCTCGGCCCGAACGGCGCGGGCAAGTCCACGACGATCCGGATGCTCACGACGCTGATGTCCATCACCTCGGGCACGGCGCGCGTCGCGGGCATCGATGTGATGGCCGACCCGGAGGCCGTGCGCCGGCGCATCGGCGTGGCGCTCCAGGAGGCGGGGTTGGACCAGCGCCAGACGGGGCGTGAGCTGCTCGTCCTGCAGGCGAGGTTGTTCGGCGGTTCGAAGGCGCAGGCCGCGGACCGGGCGGCGGAGCTGCTCGAACTGGTCGGGCTCGTCGAGGCGGGTGACCGGCGGATCAAGGGTTACTCCGGGGGGATGAAGCGCCGCCTCGACCTCGCGTCGGCGCTCGTCCACGAGCCCGACGTGCTCTTCCTCGACGAACCGACGACCGGCCTCGACCCGGCGAGCAGGCTCACGGTGTGGGACGAGGTGCGGCGCATCAACGCACACGGGACCACCGTCTTCCTCACGACCCAGTACCTCGAGGAGGCCGACCAGCTCTGCGACCGGCTCGCCATCATCGACGGAGGCCTGATCGTGCGCGAGGGGACACCGCAACAGCTGAAGGCCGACCTGCGGCAACGCCGCGGTCTGGATGCCGACCCCACGCTCGACGAGGTCTTCCTCGATGCCACCGGCCGCACCCGTGAGCGCCTCGCCGGCGAGGTCCAGGAGGTGTCGGCATGAGCGGCGTCCAGCAGGCGGGTGTCCTCGGCGGGCGGGCCATGCGGGAGGCGCTGCGCACGCCCGAATCCATGGTTCCGACGCTGTTCATCCCCATTTTCTTCCTCGTGGTCAACTTCGGGCAGGCCGGCAAGATCTTCCCGTCGAGCTCGACGTCGTTCCTGCACGGACAGAGCTACGCCGCCTTCCAGCTGCCGAGCTCGCTGCTGCTCGCGGCCTCGTTCGGCAGCGCGGCGCTGTTCCTCGTCGAGGACATCGAGGGCGGATACTTCGACAAGCTGCGCGCTGCTCCCATCTCGCGCAGCGCCCTCGTGACCGGGCGCCTGCTCGCCGAGGCGGCGAAGAGCGCGGTCATCACCGCGGTCCTGGTGCTCCTGGCACTGCCGTTCGGCATCTCGGTCGCGAGCGGGCCGCTCGGATTCTTGCTGCTGCTCGTGCTGGCCTCGATGTGGGCCGTGGTCTACGCCGGGTTCATGCAGCTCATCGCGCTCAAGACGCGCAGCGCGGCGGCCACCAACTCCGGGGGGCTCGTGTTCTTCCCGCTGCTGTTCCTCACCCCGAACTTCGTGCCCCGCGACCTGCTGACCCGGCCCATGGAGATCGCGGCAACCCTCAACCCGGTCACGTACGTGATGGAGGCGCTGCGCGCACTCATCCTGCAGGACTTCGCGTGGGCCGCGCTGGCGCGCGGATTCGGAGTGGTTGCGGTGCTCGGAGTGCTGATGGTCGTCCTCAACGTGAAGCTCATCCGCGACTACGACTGAGGTCCGCGCCGCCCGAGGGGGGCGTTCAGGCGTCGCGGTCCGGCCAGGTGACGAACAAGGTGTAGAGCAGGCCGCTCACCGCGACGCCCGCTCCCAGCGGAACCCCGATCGCCGGGGCGAGGAAGACCAGGACGCCGACGGTGACTCCGGCGAGGATGATGCCGGCGACCGCCAGGGCGTTCCAGGTGATGAGGACTCCACGCTGTGTGTTCCTGGGCACTTCAGCTCCCGAACTCAGCCGCTGATCACTCCGCATTTAACGTATACGCGAAGATTGATGTATACAAGTTCTTCTGCATTGGGTTCACTGTCAAGGGGATCCGGGCGGATGGTGACGCGGGATGTGAAAGGTACGGGTGAGAATCGACCTTGAGCGATAAGGGCGTGCCGGAACCGGCTGCACGGCGACGGCCGGCCTATGAGCTCATCGCCGACGACCTGCGAACCCAGATCCGCGAAGGCGTCTACCCGGCCGATGCCCGGCTGCCCACGATGGCGCGGCTGGCGGCGGAGTACGAGGTGTCGGACATCGTGATCCGCCGGTCGATAGCGACGCTGAAGTCCGAAGGCCTGGTCGAGACGCACGGCCGCGGCGGCATCCGGGTTCGGGAGGCGCCCAGGGCACGACGTGTGGCGATGAGCCGCTACACCAACCCGGTGAGCGCGACCGCTCCCGAACCCGCCGAGCAGGCGACCGCCTTCACCCGCGACCACCAGATCACCTGGTCGCAGTACCGGCTGGACAAGGAGTTCAGCAGGGTGACCGCGAGCCCCGAGATCGCCGGGCTGCTCGGCCGGGAACCCGGCACCGAACTGCTACGACGTCACTTCATCTTCTACGCCGCCGACGTGCCGTCGCAGATCTCCGTCAACTACCTGCCCTGGGACATCGTCGGAGGAACGCCGGTGGCCGATCCCGCCAGGGAACCCTGGCCCGGCGGCACCGCCGCTCAATGCGCCTTCCTGGGGCACCCGCTGACCCGCGTCGAGGAATCGGTCCGGTCCCGCATGCCGACCTCCGAAGAGGCCAGGATCCTGAGGATGCCGACCGGCGTCCCCGTCCTGACCATCACCCGGCGGATGCTCTCGGCCGCCACCGTCATGGAGGTATGCCGTGACATCGTCATCCCGGCCGATCGAGTGATCCTCGACTACGCCATCGACCTGGCACCGCGCGGCCCGGAGAGTTGACGAACGGGCTCCGGCCCTACTTCCTCCTCCAGCGGGCCTGGTGTTCGCCGTGCTTCTTCGTGCAGGTGAGGGTGCGGCCGTCCGGTGCCTTGGCGGTGCCGCCCTGCGGCTTGCAGAATTCCCCCGCCCTGGCGCCGGTGGCCGAACCCGGCACCACGACCCAGTGCCTGCGGGTCTGCCCGCGCTTGGCGACGCACCGCGCCATCGTGCCGTCGGTGGTCCTCCCCACCGCGTTCGGCACCGAGCAGTACGCGCCGGTCCGGACCG
Source organism: Actinomadura scrupuli (assembly GCF_050971785.1). NCBI lineage: Bacteria > Bacillati > Actinomycetota > Actinomycetes > Streptosporangiales > Thermomonosporaceae > Actinomadura > Actinomadura scrupuli. The sequence goes on from NZ_JBPCCU010000004.1 coordinate 646,575, forward strand.
TGCCCGGCACGGTGGTCGCCCCCGAAGCGGCGGCGCCGGGCCTGCTCGCCGAGGCCGACAGGCCGGTCTGCGAGCCGGACACCTTGGCGGACTTACCGCCGCAGCCGGTCAACGTCATCGTGGCCATCAGGACCGCGACGCAGGTCGCCCGAACGTGCTTCATGTGATCCCCCCGGATATCACCTGAAGTGAAAGGTCGAGTGCACTGTCTCAGCCGGGCCGCCGCACCGCACGTTCCGCCGGGTGATGGCGCGTCGCGGACCGGCGCACTGCGCTACCCGCGGCGGCCGGTGAGCGGTCGCGGAGTCTCCGGTCCTGCGAGCGTACGGTTGACGTGTGGTGCGGGTGAGTGGTCTTCGGGGGGTGCGGGTGCACGAGTGGGGAGCATGACGCCGATCCGGCGAATGGGCCTGGGCCTGGCGGCGCTGGGGCGGCCGGCGTACATCAACCTCGGACGGGACGGTGAGCTGCCCGCCGAGCGGACGGTCGAGGCGATGCGTGCCGCGACCTGGCGGGTCCTGGACGCCGCGTACGCGGCGGGAATCCGCTGGGTGGACGTGGCGCGCTCGTACGGGCTGGCCGAGGAGTTCCTCGCGAGCTGGCTGGAGGCGCGCGGGCATCCCGAGCTCACCGTGTCCAGCAAGTGGGGATACTCCTATGTCGGCGGCTGGCGTCTCGACGCGGAGGTGCACGAGCTCAAGGAACACTCCCTGTCCCGGTTCCAGGAGCAGCTGGCGCAGACCGGGCAGCTGCTCGGCGAGCGCGTCGCGGTGTACCAGGTGCACTCCCTGACCGCGGACAGTCCGCTCTTCGGCGACGCGGCCCTCTTGCGCGCTCTCGCCGGGCTGGCCGCCGGGGGAGTACGCGTCGGGTTCTCGACCTCCGGCCCCTCCCAGGCCGAGACGGTACGCCGGGCACTGGACCTGGAGATCGACGGCCAGAGGCTTTTCACCGCGGTGCAGTCGACCTGGAACCTGCTCGAGCGGTCCGCCGGCGACGCGCTCCGTGCGGCGCAGGCCTCAGGCGCCCATGTCCTGGTCAAGGAGGCGCTGGCCAACGGCGGTCTCGCGGTCGATCCGCCGCCGTCCGTACGCCGCGCCGCGGAAAGGCACGGGGTCGGTCCGGACGCGATCGCGCTGGCGGCCGTACTCGCGCAGCCATGGGCGGACACCGTGCTCTCCGGCGCGGTGAGCAGCACGCAGCTGCACGGCAATCTCGCGGCCTCGGCCGTCGTCCTCGGCGAGCACGAACTCGCCGAGTTCGAGGATCTCGCGATGCCGCCCAGGGTGTACTGGAACCGGAGGGCGGCGCTTCCCTGGAGGTGATCACCTGGCCCTGGTGGCTCCAGGGTCAGGTATCACCCGCTGTGGTCGGTCACGACTCACTGTGACCGGCGTCGCCTCCGTTCCTACGGGACCGGATCGGACGGGTGCGCAGCCGCGAGCACCTGCTCACTCAGGACTCCGCACCGTGGGAGATCAGTCGTCCCAGTCGTCCCAGTCGCCCCAGCCATCGCAGTCGCCCCAGAAGTCGTCGCAGCTGTGGCCGGCCACCGCCGTCGTCTGAGTCTGAGGTGCGGTGGTCCCGGTGGCCGCGTTGGCCTGGGTGATGGCCGCGCCCACGGCGAAGACGTTCCCGGCCGCGAAGGCCAGGCCGGTCACGGTCAGTGCGAGAGGAGTCGGGATATGCATTGATCTACCTCCTTGTGAAATAGCCGTGAAGATGCGCACAATTTGTGCACGCTATTTTTGGGCGAGACGATAGATGCAGCCATTTTTGCGATTTGTCAGTACGTATCCGTACTTCAAAGCTTAGTGCCCTGAGGTGACCTCCGGAAACCGGAAAATGTTCGGTTTTGCTGTGTCTTGACATTTCCCGAGCCACCTTTCCTGGGGCTTGCGCCGTGTCCGAGCTCGACCGTTACCCGGAGGGGGTAGCGACTCGCCGACCGCGAAGGAACGCGGTGCGGTCGCCGCGGGGACGCGCGGACGGTGAGCCTTTCGGAGTGAGGAGGACGGTGCGGGATTTCCGCTCGCGAGCGCCGCCGGCGCCCCGGGGCCGCCTGGCAGAGGTATCGGCCTGTCGAATCGGCGCCTTGGAAGACGCGTTCCTCGTGCGGAATCCGGTGGAAGGCCGGCCCCACGGAGCCCTGCGCTGATCCGCCCGGCGCCACGCGCCGTGAGGACGTGGGCACGCCACCCGCCTTGAGCAGATCGATGGGGGAGGCGATGATCCCGTTATGGACTATGTCGCAGCCCTGCTCGAGCAGAACGAGTTGTTCGGTGAGCTCATCCGTGACGCCGACCCGTCGACCCCGGTGCCGACCTGTCCGGGGTGGACGATCCAGCAGCTGTTCCGGCACGTCGGCCGGGGCGACCGCTGGGCGGCCCAGATCGTGAGCGACCGGGTCGAGGATTATCTTGATCCACGCACGGTTCGTGACGGCAAGCCGCCCGCCGATCCGGACGGTGCCATCGAGTGGCTGCACGGTAGCGCTCGCGCCGTCGTCGAGGCGGTGGCGCACGTCGGCGAGGACACCCCGGTGTGGACCTTCCTGGGTCCGCGACCGGCGGCCTGGTGGGTGCGGCGAAGACTGCACGAGGCGACGGTGCACCGGGCGGACGCCGCACTGGCTCTGGGGGTGGGGTACGACCTGGCGGCCCCGCTGGCCGCGGACGCCATCTCGGAATGGCTCGACAGGCTCGCCGCGGAGCAGTGGAACGGGAGCCCGGCCCCGCTTGACTCCGGAGTCACCCTGCATGTGCACGCCACCGATGACCTGGACTCGGCCGGTGAATGGATGATCCGAGGTGGCCATGACGGTGTGTCGTGGGAACACGGGCACGGGAAGGGCACGGCGGCGGTCCGCGGACGCGCGGTGGATCTGCTGCTGGCCCTGGTCCGCCGGCGCCCGGCCGCAGACGCCGGCGTGCAGATAATCGGCGCTCAGGAGGTCTGGGCGAACTGGCTGAACCGCACTCCGCTCTGAACGCAGGTCGCACACCATGCCGGAATTCCGTAGCCGGAGGCAATTGTTTCCCTGATCAAGAAATCCTCTTAGTATTGTTCGGATGCACGGGGAGGCCGGTCTCGATATTGATTGTGGTGGACCACTAAGGGGATTAAGTGTCGTACTTGTTCGAGGTGCCGGTCGAGGGCGCCAACCCGGTGATCGTCGAGGTCGACGAGGAAGACGACGGGATCGTCCGGGCCGCTCGGCCGGGAGAGGTGGTGGGAAAGGCCACGGAGACCCTGCAGTCCGCCTGGGCGCGGATCGGTCCGATGGCGCGGTCCTTCGCCGAGCAAATCGACGACGAGCTGCCCGGTAGTCCCGATCAGGTTTCCGTGGAGTTCGGATTCAAGCTCGCCGGAGAGGCGGGCTTCGTGGTGGCGAAGGCGACCAGTGAGGCGAATTTCAAGGTGAGCTTCACCTGGAACCGCTCCTGATGTTGGCGGGCGCCGCCCTGGGTGCGGCGATCAGCTGCATCCGCCGTGGCGACGGCCTGCCGGTCGGGGCGGGTGTGCTCGTCGGTCCTGATCTGATCGTGACCTGTGCTCATGTCGTGGCCCAGGCGCTGGGCGTGGACGCCGGGAGCCGTGAGCTTCCGCGCCGACCGGTGACGGTGGACTTCCCGCTCGTGCCCGGGGGCGACCGCCGGGAGGCCGAGGTCCTGGTGTGGGAGCCGCCGGGGCCCGGCGGGGCGGGCGACATCGCCGGCCTGCGGCTGCTGGCCCCACCGCCGGCAGGCGCCCGTATGGCCAGGCTGGTGATGGGAAGGGAGCTGTGGAACCACTCCTTCCGGGCGTTCGGGTTTCCGGCACGGCGTGACGACGGAGTGTGGGCAGCGGGTCTGCTGCGCGAGCGCACCGCCGCCGGCTGGCTGCAGGTCCAGCACGTGGAGAGCACCGGCTTCGTCATCCAGCCCGGGTTCAGCGGCACCCCCGTCTGGGACGACGAGCTGCAGGGCGTGGTCGGCATCGTCGTCGCCGCGGAGAAGAGGGCCGCGCTCGGCACCGCCTACGTCATTCCGAGCACCACTCTGGTCGGCTCCTGGCCGGCGCTCGAGCGGCACGCGTTGCCCCCGTGTCCGTACCGCGGGTTGTCGGCCTTCCGCGAGGAGGATGCCCCGTACTTCTTCGGGCGAGAGGACGCGGTCGACCGGCTGGCCGCGACGGTGGCGAGGAGCCCGCTCACGACGGTGCTGGGGCCCTCCGGCAGCGGGAAGTCGTCCCTGGTCGCGGCCGGTCTGCTACCCCGGGTCAGGCGGGAGCCCGGGCAGGAGATCGTGTGGGTGAGGCCGGCGGCGGGGTCCACTCCGGCGGCGGCCTGCGCCTCGGCGTTCCTGCCCCTGCTCGAGCCGGACATGACCGAGTCGGAGCGGCTCGCCGAGGTTCCCAAACTCGCCGGCGTCCTCGCCGGCGGAGGGCTCGTCGACGTCGTCGAGCGTGTCCTGGCCCGCACCGATGCGCGGCGGCTGATGCTGGTGGTGGATCAGTTCGAGGAGCTGCTGGCCGAGGAGCCGGGCGCGGCCGCGGATTTCGTGACCGGTTTGCACGCCCTGGCGACGCCGTCACGGCCGTCGCGCGCGCAGATCCGGATCCTGCTCACCCTCCGCTCCGACTTCCTGGACCAGGTCCTCCGCCGGCTGGGCGTCGGGGAACTGCTCCAGGACGGTCTCGTGCCGCTCGGGCCGATGCGGGCGGAGGATCTGCGCCGGGCCGTGGAGGGCCCGATGGAGGACATCGCGAGCGTGACCTACCAGCCCGGTCTGGTCGATCGCATCCTGGCCGACGTCGGCACGGAGCCGGGAGCCCTGCCGCTCCTGGAGTTCGCCCTCACGCTGTTGTGGGAGACCCAGTCCGAGGGGCAGCTCTCCCATCGGGCCTATGACGCGCTGGGTGGTGTCGCGGGTGCGCTGGCCACCTACGCCGAGCGGGTGTGGATCGAGAACCTGGCCCCCGGCCGGCACGAGGCCGCCCGGCGTCTGTTCGGGCGCCTGGTGCGCCCCGGCCCGGACGGCCGGCACACCCGGCAGATCGTCCGGCGCCGGGATCTGCCGGACGAGCAGTGGGCCGTCGCCCAGCAGCTGGCGATGACCCGCCTGGTCGTGTCGGGACGTACCGCGGAGGGTGAGGAGACCGCCGAGCTCACTCATGAGGCACTGATCACTCAGTGGAAACGGTTACGCACGTGGGTCTCCGACGATCTCGACTTTCTCATCTGGCGCGAGCGGCTGCGCGAGGCCCTCAACCAGTGGAGGCGGTCGGGCGAGGACACCGGTGCCCTCCTGCGGGGAACGCCACTGCGGGAGGCACTGCAGTGGCTGGCCGCCCGGGCCGGGGATCTGACCGGCGACGAGCAGGGCTTCATCCGCGCCGGCGCCGATCGGCAGCACCGGGCCCTGCGGATCCGACGCATGACGATCTCCTCGCTCGCCGTACTGCTCGCCGGCGCGCTCGCGCTCAGCCTGCTCTTCGTCTACCAGCGGGAGGTGGCCGCCGAGCAGCGGGCCGCAGCGCAGGCCGAGGCGCTCGCCGCCGATGCCGAGCGGCGGGGCTGGTCGCAGCCGACCGCCGCGAACCTGCTCAGTGCGGCCGCCTACGCGGCGAAGCCGACAACGGAGACCTACGGAAACCTCGCCGGCCGCTATCTCGAGACCCGGGGCCTCGACCTGATCCTGGAGGCGAACCTCGGCATCGACCGCGACGAACCCGCCGTGCTCAGCGGCGATGGGCGACGGGCGATGACGCTAGGCGGCCAGGGCATCGAGATCTGGGACATGTCCACCCGCCCGGTCGCCCGGCAGACGGTGAACCTGGGATACCAGCCGCTCATGGCCGCGTGGAACCTCGGTGGCGACCGGCTGGCGGCAGCGGGCCCCCAGGGGCAGGTGACGCTGTGGGACCTGCCCCGGCGCACCGGCGTCGGCACCTTCACCGTCCCGCTCGGCCCGCGGTCGCCGCGGATCATCGGGCTGCAGTTCACCCCGGACGGCGGGCTGCTGATCCGTCTCGGCGGCCCGCTCCTGCCCGGCCATCAGATCCTGGTGACCTCCGACCAGCTCTCCCGGCTGCGGTCCACCACGCCGCGGCCGGCCGAGATCGGGCCCGATGTGGTGGGCGTCAGCGCCGAGGGAGCGCTTCTGACGACCCCGATGAAACAGGCGGGAGACTGGCAGTCCGGGATCCGGGCGGGAACGGCGGTGCACCTGCTCAGGGCACCGGAGACGCGCGATCCCACGATCAGCGTGGTGGGCACCGGCCGGGCCCGCCACCGGCTGCCCATGACGGGCGACGAGCAGCTGTTCAGCCGTGACGGTCGCGTTCTCGTCGACGTGAGCTGTCACGACCGCTCGGCCAGGCCACCTGGACTGCACGCCGTGGTCTGGGACGTCACCGGCGGCCGCCGGCTCCGGACCATCGCCAGTGACTTCGACTGCACCGAACGGCACGGCGCGCTGCTCGACGCCGAGGGACGGTACCTGCTCGTCGGCACGCCCTCCGTGGGCAGGATCGTCGGCTCGCGGGCGCGCACGAATCTGACCGTGTGGGACCTTGCCGGCGGACGGATCGCCGCCGTGCACGTCATGCCTCCGCGAGGGTTCTGGCCGGCGGAGTCCGCCGTCGTACGGGACGGTGAACTGCTGGTGGCCGTCGCCGTCGGAGGTTCCCTCGCGCTGCTGGACATCCGGCTCGACACCCTGGAATCCATGCCGCACCGGCTCACCCGGGTCGTCGTGAGCCCGAAGAGCGGGTTCCTCGCCTCGGCATCCGTACCGCTGGAAGGGGAGGCCCGCACCGCGCTGCGGCTTTGGGACCGGACCGGAAGGCAGATCATCAACGGCCGCCGGCTGCCTCCCCGGCAGGGCGAGTCCACCGCCCCCGAGAGCATGGTCTTCACCCCGGACGAGCGAAGACTCGTCACGGTCGAGGGAGGCCGCGCCACGGTGTGGGCCCTTCCCGGACTGACCCCGGAGCGGACCCTGACGCTCCCGGGAGCCGCGCAGGCGCGTGGGACCGCCGACCCCGTGGCCGTCAGCGTGGACGAGCACGGGCACCTGCTCACGGCGCTCGGAGGAGTGCTGAGCAGCTGGGACCTGCTCACCGGCACCCGGGCATCCCCTGACCTGAGCCTCTCCGGCAAGGAGAGCGCGGTGGGCGCCGGCGGTGGAACGCCCGCGAACGTGCTCGTGGCCGCTCGCCCGGGCCACGGCCAGGCAGCCGTCCGGGCCGGCGCCGGGATCGACCTTCGCGACACGGCGACCTGGCAGGTTGCCAGGAGACTCACCCCACCGGCGACCTCCGGCGCGATGGCCCAGCTGGCGTTCGACCGGACCGGACGCTTCCTCACCGCGGCCGACGACTCGGGAGGGGTCGTCACGTGGGATCTGGCGGAGACCTCCCGCCGGCCGGCCGAGTTCCGCGTGGACTCGGCGGGAGTGCTCACCGGCCGGTACCTCGTCCACAGCACCGGCTCGCGCATCGACTTCTGGGACGTCATCCGACGCACCCGGGAGCAGAGCATCCCTACCGAAGCGTCCGTCAGCGGGGTCTTCCCCGACCGCAGCGCCCTCGTCGTCTCCACCGGCTTCGGCGAGCAGCGTCTGTACGAACAGGGCAGGTACGCCGGACTCGCCGTACTGCCGCTCGATCCACGGACCTGGCGCGCGCACCTGTGCCGGATCTCCGGGCACTCCACCCTCACCCGGCAGGAACAGGCGACCCTGCCGCAAGGGATCAAGCCGCCGAAGACCTGCCGGTGAGACGGGTCCGGTGACGCCCCGCCGGCCGGCCGCGGCGTCCGGGCCGAGGCATACCTCGTGATCAAGCACGACCGGCCGCATTCCACCTGGTGGAAGCGGGTATGGTCGATCGTGGGGGCGTTCGCCGCGCGGACGGAGAGGCACGGTGAGGCTGAGGCGCGACTGGTCGCTACGGGCCCGGATGGCACTGTTGTCCGGAGTCGCGATCGGCCTGTTGAGCCTGGGCTTCTGCTGGCTGATCCTGCTGGGGGTGCACCGCCACACCACGAACAGCCGGGCCGACCAGATCCTGCTGACGGAGATGCGGGTGGCCCATCTCCTCGCGCGCGACAAGCTTCCCCCCGTGATCCGCGAGCCGGGAACGGCCATCGAGGTGATCGACGGCAAAGGCCGGGTGGTGGCGGCGAGCGAGCAGCTGGTCGGGAAGCCGCGGATGGCCTCCTTCGGCCCTGCCGGGCAGAGCATGCGGGCGGTCCGCGTCACCTGTTCCTCGCCCGCGTTCCCGCACGACTGCATGATCGTTGTGGCCATGAGCTTCGTGATGCGGCCGGAGATCGTCTATGGTGCCCAGCCCGTGGTGCCCTGGTATGTCAGCCCTTCGCTGCTGAGCACGTTCCTGGGCGGGTCGGCCTTGCTGGCCGCGGCCGCGGCGATCGGCGCGTACCGCACCGTCGGCAAGGCCCTCAAGCCCGTCGACGGCGTCGTGCACGAACTCGCCGAGATCACGGCGACCGATCTGGGCCGCCGGGTGCCCGTACCGGAACAGCACTATGAGATGCGGGGACTGGCAGAGACCGTCAACCAGACGCTGGACCGGCTGGAGGCGGCGGTCGAGAAGCAGCGGCGCTTCGCCTCCGACGCCTCACACGACCTGCGCAGTCCGATCACCGCCATGCGTCTCCAGCTCGAGGAGGCGCAACTGCACCCCGGCGAGACCGACTGCCTCGCACTGATGAAAGCCCAGGAGACCAGCCTCGACCGGCTCGAGGCGATCGTCATCGACCTGCTCACCCTGGCCCGCCTGGACTCCTGCCGCACCGCCGCCAAGGAGCAGGTGGATCTGGGGGAGCTGGTCACTGACGAGCTCCGATGCCGCGCCGTCAGGCGGCGGATCGTCACCGATCTCGGTCCAGGGCTGAAGATCAACGGGAACCGGCTCCAGCTGAGCCGCCTGCTGACCAACCTCCTGGACAACGCCGAGCGGCACGCCGCCTCCACGGTGACGATCTCGGCCCACCGTGAAGGTGATCAGGCGGCACTCGAAGTCGCAGACGATGGTCCCGGAATCCCGCCCGACCAGAGGGAGGCGGTGTTCGACCGCTTCACCCGGCTGGACACCGCACGCAACAAGGACACCGGCGGCACCGGGCTCGGCCTGCCCATCGCCAGAGAGATCGCCGCACAGCACGGCGGAACGCTGACCATCGAAGAGTCGAAACAAGGCGCCCGCTTCGTCATGAGAGTCCCGGCCGGTGACCCCGACCGGAGCACGCGGCCTCTTGCGGGCAAGCCCCTGTGACGTTCCCGGCGGCCGCGGCCGTGGGATGGCTGGCCTCACCCGGCGCGTCGGCGTGCCTCTCCTTCAAGGCACGGTCCGTTTTGGGGGCAGAATGTTACGCATGTCTAAGACTGTGAACCTGCCCGGTGGTACCCCGCTGCCGTTGATCGGTTTTGGGACCTGGCAACTGGGGCCCGAGACGGCGTACGAATCGGTGCGTGCGGCGCTTGAGATCGGTTATCGGCATGTCGACACCGCGACGCTGTACCAGAACGAGTCGGACGTCGGCAGAGCCGTGAAGGACAGCGGCCTGGACCGGGAGCAGGTCTTCGTCACCACCAAGCTTCGCCCGCAGGACGCGCGGCATGCTCGTCGCACCCTGGAGTCGAGTCTTAGGCTGCTCGGCACCGGCTACGTGGATCTCTGGCTGATCCACTGGCCGACCGGCCGGAACGAGCTCGTCTCGACGTGGCAGGAACTCCTGTCCGCCAAGGAGGCGGGACTGGTGCGCAACGTCGGGGTCAGCAATTACAGCCCGGCTCAGATCGATCTGCTGACCGAGGCCACCGGACAGCGGCCGGCGGTCAACCAGATTCCGTGGAGCCCGGCGCAGCACGACCCGGCCCTGCTGAAGGAGCACCGTGACCGGGGGGTGGTCGTCGAGGGCTACAGCGGCCTCAAGAACACCGACCTGCACGATCCCGTCCTCACCGAGCTCGCCGAAAGGCACGGAGTCACCCCCGCCCAGGTCGTGCTCCGCTGGCACCTGGAACACGACATCGTGATCCTTCCCAGGTCCGCACGCCGTGAGCGGATCGCCGCCAACTTCGACCTGGAGGGCTTCGACCTCACGACCGAAGACGTCATCGCGATCGACGCCCTCACCCGAACCGGCTGACCGCCTCTTCGCCACGGTTCGAGGGGTGGACGGCGATCCCTGCGGCGCGGCCGGTCACGCGGCCCGTCACGCGGAGGGGTCGTGGAAGTAGTGGCCCTTGTCGAGGTCGTCGATGAGCCCGGGGTGGGTCGGGTGCCATCCCAGTAGCTCGCGGGTCAGCGCGCTCGAGGCCGGGCTGTCCATGCCGAGGTAGCCGGCCAGCCAGCCGAAGTGCTCGCCCGCGTCCTCGGGAGGGACGGCGGCCACCGGGAGGCCGAGATGCCGTCCGATCACTTCGGCGATGGCGCGGATCGGCACGCCCTCGTCGGCGATCGCGTGCAGCACCGATCCCGCCGGGGCCTGCTCCAGCGCCAGGCGGAACAGGGGCGCGGCGTCGAACCGGTGCGCGGCGGGCCAGCGGCTGGACCCGTCGCCGACGTAGCCGGAGACGCCCTTGTCGCGGGCGATGCCGACCAGGGCCGCCATGAAGCCGTTGTCTCCGTCGCCGTGCACCGTCGGGGGGAGCCGCACGACGGACGAGCGGACGCCGCGGGAGGCGAGGGCGAGCGTCGTCTGCGCATTGGCCATCCGGGTCTGCGCACCGCCGCTCAGGTGCGCCGCCGAGCCGGGAGCAAGCCCGTCCCGCTCGGTCCCCACCCGGCCCGGTGCGAGCCCGAGCGTCCCGGAGGCGATGACGAACGGCCGGCCGGAACCCGCGAGCGCCTCGCCGAACGTCTCGATGGCGCGGCGATCGGCATCGGCGGCGTCCTGGAAGCCCCCCGAGAAGGCGATGTCGTGCTTGAACGCGAGGTGGATCACGCCGTCCGAGGCGGCAGCCGCACTCCGCAGGCCGCCGAGGTCGTCGAGAGTGCCGCGACGCACCTGTGCCCCGGCCGCGGTGAGCGCGGCGGCCGAGGCATCCGACCGGGCGAGCCCGGTGACCTGGTGGCCCGCGCCGATGAGCTCGGGAACGACGGCCGAGCCGATCCAGCCGGACGCGCCGGTGACGAAAACACGCATGAGAGACCTCCAGGTCGGCCGGCCGTCCTCGCCACGGGTCTCGCGCCGGGAACAGGCCGATGTCAGTTACTGTCATCAACCTAGCATGCGATGTCAGGAGCTGTCATCAGACTATGATCGGGGCATGGGCCGATGGGAACCGGACGCGCGAGGACGGCTCGAGCAGGCGGCCCTCGCCCTCTACGGCGAGCGCGGGTTCGAGCAGACCACCGTGGCGGAGATCGCCGCGCGGGCGGGGTTGACGGAGCGGACGTTCTTCCGGCACTTCGCCGACAAACGCGAGGTTCTTTTCCCGGGCGCGGGCTCACTGCAGGACCTCCTCGTGAGCACCCTCGCCGGCACGCCTGATTCCGCGGCGCCGATCGACGCGGTGGCCGCGGCCCTCGAGGCCGCCGGTGCCCTGCTCCAGGAGCGCCGCGACTACGCCCGGCAGCGCCAGGCCGTCATCGCCGCCAACACGGAGCTGCGAGAACGCGAGCTGATCAAGCTGGCTTCGTTGTCCGCGGCGCTCGCCGACACGTTGCGCGGGCGCGGCGTCACAGAACCGGCCGCGAGTCTGACCGCCGAGGCGGGGATCGCCGTCTTCAAGATCGCGTTCGAGCTCTGGATCGACGCACCCGACCAGCGAGACCTGCCGCAGCTCATCCGGGATTCGCTCGACGAGCTCAAGGCCGTGACCGCGGGCAAATGATCACAGGCGGCGGATAGGGCGCGGACTCGCTCCGGCCGCCGGTCTCCCGAGTCGGGCTCTCCGTACCCGTGACCATCAGGCCATCGTCGAGTCGCGGATCGTCAGGCGGCAGGGCATGCGGTGCACGCCCCGGGTGGCCCGGCCGTCGATGGCGGCGAACAGGTGCTGGGCGGCGGTGCGGCCCAGGAGCTCCAGGTTCATGTCGATGGTGGTCAGCGGGGGCCTGGTCTCGGTGGACAGGACCTCCCAGTTGTCGTATCCGACGACGGCGATGTCGGCGGGCACCTGGTGGCCCCGCTCGCGGGCCGCCTCGACGAACCCGGCGGCGATCTGGTCGCTCCCGCAGACCACGGCGTCGAGTTCGGGGTCGGCGGTGAGCGCGATCTCCGCCGCCTGCCGTCCCCAGCGCTGCGACCAGGCGCCGAAGAGGACCTGGCCGCCGGAGAGGGCGTGACCGGCCTCCTCCAGGGCCGCGAGGGTGCCGGCGGCACGGTCCTGGGCGGCCTGGTAGTGGGTGGGCCCGGTGATGTGGGCGATGCGCCGCCTGCCGATGGTCAGCAGGTGCTGGACGGCGGTACGGGCCCCGGCCACGTCGTCGGGCACGAACGACACGTCGTCGGGGTCGTCGGAGGGGGCGTAGGCGTAGACGACGGGCACCGGCAGCTCGCGGCTGATGGAGGGGCGCGGGTTGGTGCTCTCGCCGACCACGATGATCCCGTCGACCCGGCGGGCCAGCAGGGTGCGCACGTAGTGCTGCTCGCGGATGGCGTCGCCGCGGGCGTCGCAGAGCAGCACCGCCATCTCTCCCGCGCCGAAGGCGTCCTCCGCGCCGAGGAGCACCGGGATGCCGAACCGGCCGACGCTGTCGCTGGTGAGCAGCCCGACGGTGCGGGTCTGGCCGGAGATCAGGCTCTGGGCGAGCGCGTTCGGCTGGTAGGAGAGCTCCTTGGCCGCCTGGAGGACGCGCTGCATGGTCTCGGGCCGGACCTGGGTCCGGCCGTTGAGCGCCTTGGACGCGGTCGCGATCGACACTCCCGCGAGCTCGGCCACATCGGTGATCGTGGTGGTCCGGCGCCGCTGAGAACTCATCGTTTCAGAAAACCTTTTCTGTTCAACGTAACCGCTACGTGGTCGTACGTCGCTCTATTTTTCCTGAACATAGCCGCGGCAGGGCCCGGTCGGCAAGTGATGCAGGTCACTCGCGACCCTTGACAGCCCCCAGGCCCGCATCTACGTTACGAAAACCTTTTAGGTCAGTTTCAGTGCGTCTCGGGGATGCAGAGGAGAAGTCATGGAAATTCGATCACCCCGACGCCGGGTCACGGGGACTCTGGCTCTGGCGGTGGCGGCGCTGCTGGCCGCCTCGTGCAGCGGTTCCGGGGAGCCGGCGAAGCAGACGGCACAGACCCCCTCCACCATCACCGTGTGGACCAGGGCCGCGACGGAGTCCCAGACCAAGGCTCTGGCGCAGTCCTACAACGCCACCCACGCCAACAAGGTGCAGGTCACCGCGTTCCCCAACGAGGAGTACCCCGCGAAGATCGCCACAGCGGCGGGGGGCAGGAACCTGCCCGACCTGTTCGCCTCGGACGTGGTGTTCGCGCCCAACTACATCTCCCAGGGGCTGTGGCGGGACGTGACCGGCAGGTTCGCCGCGCTGCCGTTCAAGGACAAGGTGGCTCCGGCGCACATCAAGGAGGCGACCAAGGACGGCAAGCTCTACGCGGTCCCGCACACCGTCGACATCTCCGTGATGTTCATCAACAAGGGCCTGTACAAGAAGGCCGGGCTCGACCCGGACAAGGTCCCGGTGACGCTCAGGGAGTTCGCCGACCAGGCCACCACGATCCGCAGGAAGCTCGGCGGCAAGACCTACGGCACCTACTTCGGCGGCAACTGCGGTGGCTGCAACGTGTTCACGCTGTGGCCGTCGGTCTGGGCCGACGGCGGTGAGGTCATGAGCGCCGACGGGACCAAGAGCACCGTCGACGCCCCGCAGATGGCGGCGGTGTTCGACACCTACCGCAAGCTCTACGCCGACGGCGTGGCCGCGCCCGGCTCCAAAGATGAGAACGGCACGACCTGGCTCGGCGCGCTGCAGGCCGGAAACATCGGCATCGCCCCCGGGCCGTCGACCTGGCTCGGGCTGCTGGAGGACAAGGGCATCGACGTGGGCGTGGCGCCGATCCCCGGCGTGAACGGAGGCAAGACGACCTTCGTCGGCGGCGACGTCATCGGTGTCAGCGCCACCAGCAAGAAGGCCGACGCGGCCTGGGACTTCCTGGCCTACACCCTCTCGGACAAGGTCCAGGCGGACCTGCAGGCCAAGGGCAAGTCCACGGTGGCCCGCACGGACATCGCCGCGACGGACCCGAGGGTCCAGGCGATGAACGAGATCATGGCCGTCGGCAAGACGCCGTACGCGCTGAAGTTCAACGAGTCCTACAACGACTCGCAGAGCCCGTGGGTGAAGACGCTGCGGGACGCGTTGTTCGGGTCCGATCCGGCCAAGGCGCTCAGGGACGGCGCCGGCGCCATCTCCGCATCGCTCAGCCGGCAGTAGACGAACGGGTCCGGGATCCGTCCCGCCGACAGTGGGCCGGGCTCCGGCTGGAGAGAACATGACAGATCTGCTCGGAGCCCGCGCGGTCGCGCGCAGGGCCGTCGCCCGCACCCGTCATCGAAGGCACTCCGCCGGTCTGACCGGGCTCGCCTACGCGGCTCCGGCCGCCGCCGTGGTGGGCCTGTTCTTCCTGCTGCCGCTCGGGCTCGTCGTCTGGATGTCGCTGAACGACTGGCCGCTGCTGGCCTCCCCGACGTTCAACGCACCGGAGAACTACCAGAAGATCGCCGACAACTCCCTGGTGGTGGACGCGGTGGTGTTCACCCTCAAGTACACCGCGATCGTCACCGTCCTGCTGTTCGCGATCTCCTTCGGGCTCGCCCTGCTGATCCAGAACAGCGGCCGGGGGGTGGGCTTCTTCCGGGGCGCGTTCTTCCTCCCGGCCGCCGTCGGCTGGGCCACCGCGACGCTGCTGTTCTTCGGCCTGCTCAGCGACCAGATCGGCCCGCTGAACGGGATGCTCCAGACGATCGGCCTGATCGACGAGCCCGTGTCGTGGACCGCGGGCGACCCCAACGTCGCGTTCGGCTCCACGGTGACGCTCGTCATCTGGCGGTGGGCGGGGTTCAACATGCTGATCCTGCTCACCGGGCTGCAGGCGATCCCGACCGAGGTGTACGAGGCGGCGCGCATGGACGGCGCGTCGCCGGTGCAGGCGTTCCGGCGGATCACGCTCCCGCTCATGCGGCCGACCATCGCCCTGGTGCTCTGCCTGATGATCACCGGTTCGCTGCTGGGGTTCGAGCAGTTCTACATCCTCACCAGGGGCGGGCCCGGCAACAGCACGACCTCGGTGGTCATGGTCATCGTCCGCGAGGCCTTCGTCCGGTTCGACCTGGGCTCGGCCGCCGCGATGTCCGTCCTCGTCCTGGTCGCCCTGGTCGCCCTCAACGCCCTCCAGCTCGTCTTCATCAGGAAGAGGACCCCATGAGACGGCTCGCCATGGCGGTCCTGGCCGTGATCTTCGTCTACCCGATCGCCTGGAGCGGGTGGTCGTCGGTCCGTCTCGGCGACTCCTTCACCTTCGACAACTACCGGAAGCTGGCCTCCTACGGCGAGGGCGTGGGCACCTATCTGGCCAACACGGTGGTGCTCGTGGTGCTCACCGTCGCGGGAACGCTCGTCGTCGCGACCCTCGCCGGCTACGCCTTCTCGCGGTTCGCCTTCCCCGGGCGCGGGCTGCTGTTCGTGCTGATCCTGGCCATTTTGATGGTGCCCTATCCGACCATCCTGATTCCGCTGTACGTGCTGCTCGGCAAGCTGGGACTGCAGGACTCGCTGGTCGGCCTCGCCCTGGTGATGATCATGTTCCAGCTGCCCTTCGCGGTGTTCATGATGCGCAACGCCTTCGAGGCGGTGCCCCGCACCCTGGACGAGGCCGCGCTGATCGACGGCTGCGGGCGCTTCCGCGCGCTGGTCAGGGTGCTGCTGCCGCTGGTGGCCCCCGGGCTGGTCACGGTCGGCTTGTTCGCCTTCCTCGCCTCCTGGAACGACTACGTCGCCCCCCTGATCCTGATCAGCTCCGGCGACAAACTCCCGCTCCCCGTCGCGGTCGTGAACATGCGGGTGCACAGCTTCGGCGCCGTCGACTACCCGACCATGCAGGCCGGCGTGGTGTTCATGGCCGTGCCCTGCCTGATCCTCTTCCTCGCCCTCCAGCGCTTCTACGTGCGCGGATTCATGTCAGGAGCGCTGCGTGGCTGACCCCGTCGTCCCTTCCTCAGGAGCGCTGATCCCGCTCGGCCTGGACGCCGTACAGCTGGCGCCCGGCTTCTGGGGCGACCGGCGGGCCCTCAACCAGGAGGTGATCATCGGTCACTGCCTCGACTGGATGGACAAGCTCGGCTGGATCGGCAACTTCCGCGGTGAGCCCAGCCGCGGCAGGGAGTTCGCCGATTCGGAGGTGTACAAGCTGCTGGAGGCCATGGCCTGGGCGGACGACCCGCGGTTCGCGGACCTCGAGTCGATCGTCACCCAGGCGCAGGAGGCCGACGGCTACCTCAACACCCGCTGGAAGGGCGCCCGTTACACCGACTTCGAGTGGGGGCACGAGCTCTACTGCTTCGGCCATCTCATCCAGGCGGGCGTGGCCCGCTGGCGCAGGTCGGGGGAGGGGCCGCTGACCGACACCGCCCGCCGAGCGGCCGACCACATCTGCCGTCGCTTCATGGACTCCGGCGAGGTCTGCGGTCACCCGGAGGTGGAGATGGCCCTGGTCGAGCTCTACCGGATCACCGGGACCGAGCGTTACCTGGAGATGGCCAGGCGCTTCGTCGAGCGGCGCGGAACGCCCGCGCTCGCCGACATCGAGTTCGGGCGCGCCTACTTCCAGGACGACATGCCCGTACGGGACGCGCGGGTGTTCCGGGGCCATGCCGTACGGGCCATGTACCTGGCCTGCGGCGCGGTGGACGTGGCCGTCGAGACCGGGGACGAGGCGTTGCTGTCGGCGGTGCGGGCGCAGTGGGAGCGGACCGTCGCGGGGCGCGTCTACCTGACCGGGGGCATGGGGTCCCGGCACGCGGGGGAGGCGATCGGCGACGACCACGAACTGCCCCCGGACCGGGCCTATTCCGAGACGTGCGCGGCCATCGGATCACTCATGCTGTCCCACCGGCTGCTGCTCGCCACCGGCGATCCTCGCTATGCCGACCTCGCCGAACGCACCCTCTACAACGTCATCGCCACCTCGCCCGCCCTGGACGGGCGCTCGTTCTTCTACGCCAACCCCCTCCAGGTCCGGGTCCCCGGCCGGCTCTCCGACGGCGTCAGCCTGCGAGCGGAATCCGCGCTCCGCGCCCCCTGGTTCTCCGTCTCCTGCTGCCCCAACAACCTCGCCCGCACCTTCGCCTCCCTTCCCGCCTACCTCGCCACCGCCTCCTCGGCGGGCGTCCAGATCCATCACCTCACCCCCGCCGAGATCCGCCACGACGGCCTCGCGCTCCGGGTGGAGACCGGCTATCCCTGGTCGGGCGAGGTCTGCGTCCAGATCCTCCACGCGCCGTCCGCGGCCCGTACGATCTCCGTCCGGCTTCCACCGTGGGCCTCGGAGGTGGACGTCATCGCCCCCGGGGCGGCGGTACGGCGCGACCCCGCGCTCCTGCACGTGGAGAAGGCCTGGGAGCCGGGCGACCGGATCCGGGTCGGGCTTCCGCTGGAGCCCCGGTGGGTGTTTCCCGATCCCCGCATCGACGCCGTGCGCGGATGCGCCGCCATCGAGCGCGGGCCGATCGTCTACTGCGCGGAGACCGCCGAGGAGCAGCTCGTCGAGGTGGACACCGCCGCCCTTCCCGCCGAACACGACACCGACGGCCTGGTCGAACTGGAGGTCCCGGCGACCGCCGTACCGCCTCCGCCGACCGGCTGGCCCTATGGCGAGCGGCAGGACCGGCCGGGCGAGAGCCTGACCGTGCGGCTCGTGCCGTACCACCGCTGGGGCAACCGGGGCCCCGTCACCATGCGCGTCTGGCTGCCCGCCCGGCACACCTGAACCCCGCGCCCATTTCTCCACCGAGTCTTTCGCCAACTATCGGAGCCTTTGCCGCATCAGAGAGGCGTACGAGATCAACTGCGGCTGAGGAGAGCGATGAAGAGCTTCATGTCGGCTGCGACGGTTGTACTGGTGACGGGGGTGGCGCTGGCCGGCCTGGTCGCCCCCGCCGATGCCGCGGGCAAACCGACCCTGGTACGTGTCCGCAACTACACGCACGTCGAGACCGCCGGGCCCGTCAAGACCATCACGGCCAAGTGCCGGCCGGGCTATCGCGTGATCAGTGGTTCCGCGCTGACCTGGGACGCATGGGGCCACGCCTACATCACCCGGGCGCAGCCGTACCACTCCAAGAGCGGCGACGGGTACACCGTCACGGCCCGGGTGAAGGGATTCTCGGGCAAGTGGTCGGTCGGCGCGGACGCGATCTGCGCCAAGGGGCTGTCGGGGGTCGGGATCGCCACCGCCACCAAGAGCTCCGTCACGTCCGCCGGAACCGCGACCGCGGCCTGCGCCGCCGGGACGCGGGTGCTCGGCTTCGGCGGCCGGATCAGCGGATACGACGGAGCCCAGCTGGACGGCCTGGCCGAGAGCCATCACGGCACCGCCGGATACGCCACGGGGACGAATGTCCACCTGCGCTCCCTCGGCTCCTACCAGGTGACCGCCTATGCCGTCTGCGCCAAGGCCCCGAAGGGCTGGAAGGTCATCAACGAGACCACGGCGTACGACACGTGGGGCGACAACGGCGTCCCGGTCTTCTGCCCGGCGGGCACCCGGCTCTTCGGGGCCGGTGGCGCCGTCCTGGGCGGCCATGGCCGTATCCGCTTCGACTTCTATTCCTTCGACGATCTCAAGGGCATGAACGCCCTGGGGTACCCGGACCCGGTCGACTACGACTACAGCTACACGTGGGCGAGTAAGAGCACCGCGGTCTGCGCCGACTGACGTCACCGTGAGATGACCCAGGGGTTCTCTCACCGCGTCAGGTCGCGGTGAGAGAACCGGCCCTGGTGATCGACCGCCCTGGGGGTACCGCCCTGCCCCACCCACACTGGGCCTCCCATCAACTCGTCCTGGTCTCCTGGCCGGACCTGTACGTCCTCCGTCGGTTGCTGTTACCGTTCGCATTGTCTTGACTACACAAAGTGCCCGCGGGCCGGTGGGCGGCGGCACCGGTCGGCTTCCCCCCGGCGACGCGGAGGTCCTGCCATGGAACGAATGACCCTCCTGGCCGTGAACGAGCGGCCCGACGCGGATTCGGCGATCGCCGAACAGCTGCGCCGCCTGTGCACCGCGATGGATGCGCATGGGCTGCAGGTCCGCTGGACGCACCGGAGCGCTGACGCGCTGGCGGTGATCCGCTCCGACGCGATGCTGACGGCGGTGCTGGCCGATTGGGGCGCTCCCGGCGCCGAGGAGATCATGGGCGCGGTGACCAAACGGTTCCACCGCCTGCCGGTCTTCCTGCTGACCGCCGAGCATGAGCCACGCGACGTTCCGCTGTGGGTGTACGAGGTGATCCAGGGCTACGTCTTCCCGCTGGAGGACACCCCCGACTTCATCGCCGGGCGCATCGCGCACGCGGCCGCGCAGTACGCCGAGCGGATCCTCCCGCCGTTCTTCGCGGCACTGCGGCGTCTGGAGGACAGCCACCGGTACTCATGGCACACCCCCGCCCACGCCGGTGGCGTGGCGTTCCTGAAGTCGCCGGTGGGCCGCGCCTTCTTCGACTACTACGGCGAGCGGCTGCTCCGCACCGACCTGTCCATCTCGGTTCCCGAGCTGGGCTCGCCACTGGAGCACACCGGCCCGATCGGCGACGCCGAAGGCAACGCCGCCCGCATCTTCGGGGCCGAGCGGACCTTCTTCGTGGTCAACGGCAACTCGACCGCCAACCGCATCGTCGGCCACCACGCGGTCGCCCGCGACGAGCTGGCGCTGGTCGATCGCAACTGCCACAAGTCCATCCAGCACGCCCTCGTCATCAGCGGCGCTCGCCCGGTCTACCTCGTGCCCGAACGCAACGGGCTCGGGCTGGCCGGGCCGATCCCGGCCGGGTCGCTGTCGGGCCGAGCCGTACGCGACCGGCTGGCGGGCCATCGGTTCACCACCGGCGCGGCCTCGCCCGAGCCCACGTACGCCGTGATCACCAACTCGACCTACGACGGCCTGTGCTACGACGCGGTGCGGGTCGCGGAGCTGCTGGGCGCCTCGGTCCCGAGAGTGCACTTCGACGAGGCGTGGTTCGCCTACGGCCGGTTCAACCCGCTGTACGCGCGCCGGTACGGCATGGCCGTCGACGAACGGGCCCTGCCCGGCCCGGCACGCCCGACGGTGTTCGCCACGCAGTCCACGCACAAGCTGCTCGCGGCGCTGTCGCAGTCCTCGATGCTGCACGTACGCCAGTCGCCGCGGGCGCCGGTGGACCACGACCGGCTCAACGAGACGTTCCTGATGCACGCCAGCACCTCCCCGCTCTACCCGATGATCGCCTCACTGGACGTGGCCGCGGCGATGATGGACGGGCCGTCCGGGCCGTTCCTGACCGGAGAGGCGATCGTCGAGGCGGTCCGCTTCCGGCAGGCGCTGGTGCGGCTGGCCGGCTCCATCCGGGCGGAGGGCACCCGCCCGGACTGGTTCTTCGGCGTCTGGCAGCCCCCGCACGTGACCGATCCGCGCACCGGTGCCACGGTGCCGTTCGAGGACGCCGGCCTGGACCTGCTGGCCACCGAGCCCCGCTGCTGGACGCTGGAGCCCGGCGCCGCCTGGCACGGGTTCGACGGCCTGGACGACGACCACTGCATGCTGGACCCGATCAAGGTGACGATCACCTGTCCGGGCGCCGGCGCCGGCAGCGGGACCGCGGAGTGGGGGATACCCGCCCGGATCGTGGCCGCCTACCTGGAGCGACGGGGGATCGTGGTGGAGAAGACCGGCGATCACACCCTGCTGGTGCTGTTCTCGATCGGCATCACCAAGGGGAAATGGGGCACCCTGATCGACGCGCTCATCGACTTCAAGAACGCCTACGACGGCGACCTGCCCCTGGCGGAGGTCCTGCCGGGGTTCGGCCCCGCCGGGGTGACGCTGCGCGCGCTCTGTACGCAGGTGCACGGCAGGCTTCGCGACTCCGCACTCGGTGTTCTGCTCGACCAGGTCTTCACCGACCTGCCCGAACCCGTGCTGACCCCGGCGGACTGCTACCAGGCCCTGATCCGTTCGAACACCGAGCGGGTGCCGCTGAGCGAACTGGCGGGCCGGACCGCCGCCGGGACCGTCGTCGTCACCCCGCCCGGCATCCCGATGCTGATGCCCGGTGAGTCCACCGGCCCCGACGACGGGCCGCTCATGGGCTACCTGCGTGCCCTGGAGGACTTCGACCGCGCCTTCCCCTACCTGGCCACCGACATCCATGGGGCGCACCGCGACCACACCGGCCGCTACTGGATCGAATGCGTCACCACGTAGCGGCCTCTGGCCCGGGCCTTCGCCGTCCGTGCGCCCGACGTGCCGGCGCGATCACGCCCCTGCGGCGCTCTCCGGCACGCGTGGAGTAGGCCGTGCCGGAGCCGTCCGGTTGTGGACAGCCGAGTTCCGGGCGCGCGTGTCTCTGCCCGGCAAAATGGCGAAAGTGAGTCGAAGGCTGCGATATGCACCGTGCCAGGGTGATGCGCAGCCGGACCATGGACTCTCCGGTCGCCGCCGTCCCCGGGCACGGGCGGCATGATGTCGCGCTTCCTCGTCCCCTCGCTGGTCTGGTACGGCCTCGACCCCGAGCTGGCCGGCCCGGCTCTGGCCACGGGCGTTCCCGCTCTCGATCGGTGGGGCGGGCAGCTCCGGGACGCCGACGCCGTCCGGGCGGCACTGCTCACCGTGGACCCGGCCGTCCTGGTGCTGAACCTCGCCGGCTACCAGGTGCGCAGCGTGGTCACGGGGCTGCCCGCGGGTGCCGTGCAGACGCCGGTCGCCGATCTCGTGTCCGTGGACCTGGACACGATGCAGGTCCAGCGGGGTACCTCCCTCGACTGGATCGACCCCGACCCGGCACGGGCCGACGCCGTGTTCGCCCTGTGGGTGGAGCCGCGTCACCCCGCGCAGCGCCCCTCCGCCGACGGGGTCACCCTGGACCTGTCGACACTGCAGACCCCGCTCGACGGGCAGGGCATCGACCTGCTGTTCTGGGACGACGGCACGGGATGGCTGGTGTTCTCGTGGACGGCCGGCGCGGCCGGCTGGGCGGAGGAGCTCGCGTCGAGGGCGGACCGGTTCGTCGCCGTCGTCCGAGCGCTGCTGGCCGAGCTCTACGCCTCCGCCGCCGCAGCGGCCGCGGAGAGTGGTGCCACAGTGGCCGTGGCCGGCCTGCTGTCGATCCATGACCCGGCCACGTGGACCATGGCAGGCGAGCTTCGGCTGCCGCCCGCCGTCGCCCGGTTCGGGGAGTACGTACGCGCTCTGGCACTGGCCGACGAGGAGAGCCTGGCGGCCTTCCTCGCCGAGGAGCTGCCGGTGCCGGACGACGGCCGGCCGGTGGTGCTCGGCGGGGTGCGGCCGCCGTCGGCGAGCGAGCGGTTCGCCACCGACGACGGGGCGGCGCAGGCGCTCTCCGACTGCGCCGACGAGATCGCGGCCAGGGCACTCGAGGCGGTTCCACCCGACCTGGCCCTCGCGGCGAACGCCTTCACCGACGTCGGGAACCTCTCCTTGACCCGCCTGCTGATGCGCTGGCAGGAGCGCGGTGTCCTCGACGTGCTGAGCCTGATCGCACCCGGCGAGGACCTGTACGGCGGCTACGACCTGCAGGTCGACGATGCCGACGCCGGGGCGGCCGGCGGCGGGGCCGTGCCGGTGTACGGCGGCCTGGCCCGCAGCGCCCAGGCCGGCGACCCCCTCCCTCCGGAGGGCGGACGGGGCTACGTCGCGCAACTGCGAGCCGACCTGGCCGCGCTGGGATTCGGCCCGGCCTTCTCGTACGCCGCGAACGAGGGCACGGCGCAGAGGTTCCCGATCGAGGTGGAGCTCGCGGTGCGTGAGTTCCAGATCGCCGCGACCCTGCCGAACGTCGCCGCCGACGTCCTGCAGGGCCAGCCGGTGTTCTACGCGGACCACCTGGCCCAGGTGCCCAACGAGTGGCCGTACACGGGGAGCATCTCCGGTGTCGTCAACGCCGAGACCCGTGCGCTGATCAGGACCTGGCTGGACCGCAGGCTGCGCTGCCCGGTCGTCATCGAGGCCCGCCGCAAGGACGCCACCGGTGCCTACACCCTCCCCTTCGATGCCCCGGACAGCGACAACCTGTGGCGGGGCGAGCAGGTGGCCGACGCGGGCCCGCGGATGTACGTACGGGATCTCAGCGGGCAGTACCCGCTGGAGCCGGACAGCGTCCGAGCCGGCCGCGACCTGAACGCGTTCGTGCTCGGAGCCTGGACCAGCTCGAGTTTCGGGACCGGACCGTGGGCTAAACCACCCACGCACGTGTGGAACGAGCGCGAGATCCTGCCCGAATCACTGCTCGGTGCGCCGTTCGCGCGCCTCACGGCCGCGCAACGTTCCACCTTCCGGCCCGTGCGAGCGGTCGCCGAGGTGGAGTGTCTCGGCTTCTTCGACTCGTTCAACGCCTACGACCGGGGCGTGATGTCGCTCGGACCGTGCCACTGGACGATCGCCCTGGTCAGGAACCAGCGGCTGGACGAGCTCGCGGAGCTGCCGGCCTACTTCGCCTACCTGTACGGGCTGGGCGGCCCGGAGACCCAGGCCGCCGTGGACGTGTTCGGCCGGTACGGCTGCGGCATCGACCGGGAGTGGCCGGGCGGCACCTCACGCGAGGACGCCGGCACCTGCTGGGACCCGACCGGGCGGAAATACGTCGCGCGGGTCACCCTCGACCGGGAGAACGACCCGCCGCTGGTGCTGGAAGGCGCACAGGCCACGCGCGCCGAGTGGTTCCGGCAGTGGCACTGGTGCTACCGGTTCGCGATGGCGTCCCGGACCAACGCGGTCTACCGGCGCCGGATGTGGGACTACGCCCGGTTCCGGCTGCGTGACCTGCTGGCCACGCCGTGGGTGCCGGAGATGCTGACGATGGACCCGCAGGTCGGCGCACCGAGGAGGGCCACGGTCGGCGACCTCTTCACCTCCGAGCGGGCCGCGGCCCTGCTGCTGCGCTGGCACGTGAACGCTCCCGGGCAGCTGCTGCCCATCGACGCCGATTCCCGGCTCACCCTCGCCTTCGCTGACGCCGGAGCGGCCGGCTGGGGAGACCCGGTGGGGTGGGACGACACCGAGGAGGCCGCGCTGACCGAGGCGTTGTACCAACGGCGCCCCACCGATCCGGCGAACTGGCTGCGCCAATCCCTCGACCACGCCTACCACTGGACCACGACGACCGCCTGGACGGTGCCCGCCAGGGGCGGCGGGACGACCACCACGACCTGGGACGTGGCGCGACGTCTCAACGGGTGGACGCTCGACCCCGGCCTGGTCTCGGGCGCACCCTCCCCGGCCGGCCTGGTGAACACCCGGACCGGCGTCGACACCGCGGCGGTGATCCCCTTCACCGTCGACGCCAAGGACGTCGTCGGCGCTCCCCGTACCCCCACCGCGGCGTCCAGCGACCAGAACGTGGTGCGCGGCGCCGACCTGCGGATCACCCCCGATGGCGGCGGGTGGCGGCTGACCGCGACCCCGGTCGCCCGCGCGGTGGGCGCGACGCGGATCTCGGTCACCGCCGACAACGGCGCACACACCGCCACCACCGAGTTCACTCTGCGGGTGGGACCGGCGCCGGCGCAGCCCGACCCGGCCCCTGCCGGCACCGCCACCGAAGGGCTGAGCCGGCGCCGGCACAGCCTGCTGCTCGACTACGAGGACCTGCCATGACCTCGCCGCTGCAGCCGATCCTCGCCGGCCTGCTCGACGCGTTCGAGCCGCTGGAGCGCGCCCTGCACGACGGCGTCGCGTTCGGCCTGCTGGCGCGTGGCGTCGGCTGGGACAAGACGATCGAGGACGCCGTGCTCACCCAGGGCTCGCTCGGCGAGGTGGGCGAGGCGGCATCGGCGCTGCTCGCCTCCGGCCGCAGGCTGCTCGGCGAGCTCGGCGACGACCAGGACGGCACCGTGCTCCTGCGGCTCCTGGACGTGCTGGCCGACACCCGTGACCTGGTCGACGGGCTGCGCGACCTGGAGCTCGCCGGCCTGCCGGACGCGCTGGCCGACCCGCGGTTCTGGGCGGCGCTGGCCCTCGACCTGCCGGAGTACCTGTTCGTCCGCTACCTGGAACGTCACCACGGTGTGCTGTTCGCCCTGCTGCTCGCGGCCGGCGTGATCGAGGAGGACCTGGCCGGGTCTCCGGTCCCCGAGCCCGGCCGGATCCCCAGCCTGCGGCGGAGGCTGGTCTGGGACCGGCTGGGCTCCCTCGTCGCCGACCCGGCCGGTCACGTCGCCGGCCTGTACCACTGGGACGACGGCGAGCCGTTCGCGCACGCCGCCGCGCTGGACGCCCTGGCCCGGATCGGCGCGGCCCTGGGGGTGGGCTACGAGCGTCTCGCGGTGCGTCCCAAGCTGGTCGACGACCACTACGGCGGCACACCGGCCGGCGCCCGGGAGCTCGCACTGCCGGTGCTCAAGGGCGTCACCGAGACGGGCTTCGCCGAGCTGGGCGTGGTGCTCGCCCCGGTGCCGCGGACCCCCGGCGGCGCCGTCGACAGCCTCTTCGTCGGCAACCTCACCTGGGGCACCGTCACCGCGAGCGCCCCGCTCCGG
This sequence comes from Actinomadura scrupuli, assembly GCF_050971785.1. Classification (NCBI taxonomy): domain Bacteria; kingdom Bacillati; phylum Actinomycetota; class Actinomycetes; order Streptosporangiales; family Thermomonosporaceae; genus Actinomadura; species Actinomadura scrupuli. The sequence goes on from NZ_JBPCCU010000004.1 coordinate 672,297, forward strand.
CCGGGATGGACGGTCACCGTGACCGGCACGGCGGACGCCACCGGCACCGTCGGGATGCGGCTGTCACCGGGATCGGCCGCACTCGTCGCCGAGGGCGTCGACCAGCGCTACGAGATCGCGGTCGAGGGCACCCCCGCCGAGCCCTGGCACCTGATCGGCACGGCCGGAGCGACCCGGCTCGACGCCAACGGGCTCCGGCTCGTACTGGCCTTCGAGGTGACCGACGAGCCGGAGGTCGTCGTCGAGGTCGGTTCGCTGCCGGGACCCGGGCGCGGCGGCCTCACCCTCACCGTCCAGCCGGGGGACGCCGACTCGTTCCTGGGCGCGCTCCTCGGCTCACCGCTGCCGGTGGACGCCGATCTCACCCTCCGCTGGTCCTCGCGCACCGGGGTGAGCCTGAGCGGAGGCGGCCTGTACGTCACCGTGCCCCTGGACAAGACCATCGGACCACTGACCGTCTACTCGCTCGGCATCGGTGTCACCACGGCGGACGGCGCGGTGACGGTCCCCGTCGGGGCCTCGCTCGGGCTCGCACTCGGCCCGTTCTCGGTGCGGGTGGAGGACGTCGGCCTGAGCCTCAAGGCCGTTCCGGGCGCCGACGACGCCCGCGTCCCCGGTCTCGGCCTGGACATCGCCTTCAAGCCGCCGACCGGGGTGGGCTTCGAGCTCGACCTCGGGGACGCCGGCCATGGCGGCGGGTTCGTCGCGTACGACCCCGTTCTGCGCCGCTACTCCGGCGCGCTGGCGCTGGAGCTCGTGACCGTCGGGCTCGGCGCGATCGTCGTGATCGACACGCGGCTCCCCGGCGACCCCGCCGGCTGGGCGCTGTTCGGGAGCATCTTCGCCACCTTCCCCTCGCTGCCGCTGGGCTTCGGGTTCTTCCTCTCCGGCGTCGGCGGGCTGGTGTGCCTGAACCGCACCCTGGACGCGGACGCGCTGGCCTCGGGTCTCAAGAGCGGCGCCATCGACGCGATCCTGTTTCCCGACGACCCGCTCGCCGACGCGCCGTTGATCATCTCGCAGCTCGACGCGTGGTTCCCGCCCGCCGAGGGCGGCTCGGTGTTCGGCGTCGCGGCCAAGATCACCTGGGGCGCGCCCGTGCCGATCGTCACGGGCCTGCTCGGCGTCGCGCTGGTCCTGCCCGACCTGGAGATCGCGGTGATGGGCGGCGTCGTGATGCTGCTCCCCTCCGAGGAGGAGGTCCTGCTCGAGCTGCACATGGACTCGCTCGGTGTCATCGACCTACCCGGCCGGACGGCGATGGTGGAGGCGAGCCTGTACGACTCGGCGCTGCTGAGCACGATCCACCTCTCGGGAGACATGGCGTTCTACCTCAGCCTCGGCGCCGGCCCGTACTTCCTGCTCGCCGTCGGCGGCCACCACCCGGCCTTCGATCCGCCCTGCGGCCTCCCCGCCGCCGTGCTCGCGCTCGACCGGATGCGGGCCGAGATCGCCATCAGCGACGAGGTGTCCTTCACCCTCGAGGCCTACGTGGCGGTCACGGCCAACACGCTGCAGTTCGGGGCGCTGGCGGCGCTCGAGGCGAGCGCCGAGTACCTCCTGACCACCTACACGGCGCGGGGCAGCGTCGGCTTCGACGTGCTGCTGGTCTTCTCGCCGTTCTCGTTCTCGGCCGCCTTCCAGCTCGGCGTCAGCGTCACGGCCGGCGACAAGGAGCTGCTGGCGGTCGACCTCGCCGCCCGGCTGGACGGACCGGACCCGTGGTACGCCGGCGGCCACGCGCGCTTCGAGTTCCTCGGCATCGACGTCCGGTTCGACTTCGAGTTCGGCGGGCCCGCCCAGCCCGAGACGCCCGCCCGCGAGGACGTGTGCGGCCTCGTCGTCGCCGCGCTGGACGCGCCCGCCGCCTGGCACGCCGCCCAGCCTGCGTGGGCCGACACCACCCTGCTGGTGTTCGCGGCCGACCAGGCCGAGGATCCCGCGCAGCTGTGGGTACGGCCCGACGCCGAGCTCGAGGCCCGGCAGACGGTGGCGCCGCTCGACCGCGGTCTCGACCACTACGGGTCGTTCGACATCGAGGGGCCCACGACGCTGACGGTGACCGGTGCCGGGATCGAGGGCGTCACCGAGGAGGGCGACTGGCTGGCGCTCTCCGACTGGTTCGCGCCCGCGCAGTACGACGACCTGACCCGCGCGGAGAAGCTGGCGGCGCCCTCGTACGAGGAGATGACCACGGGCGTGCGCTTCGGCGCCGGGGGCCTGGGCTTCGACGCCACCGAGGCGACGACCGTCGTGCCCGACTACGAGGTGCGCATCCTCGACGACGCCGGGACGCAGAAGGTCGCCGATCCGCCCGCCGGCGCACCGCTCGCGGTCGCGACCGCCGCGCTCGGGCTCGATCCGGCGCGGCCGCGGGCGGCGCCCACGGTGACCTCGGCGACCTTCGCCGTGGGGGCGCCCACCTGGCAGATCTTCGACCCGGCCGCCGGCGCGACGGCCGGTTCCGCGCAGACCTACCGGGCCGCGCAACTGGCGCTGCGCGCCGCCCGCGGCGCCGATCCCGGCAGCGGGTTGTGCCTGGCCCCGACCCACGCCGCCGAGGCCGTGGCATGAGCGAGGCGCTGACCTTCCTGCCGTTCCTGCGGCGCGGCCTCGTCCAGGCGATCGGCGCGCTCGACGACACCGCGGGATCGCTGGCCGGTGGCCCCGGCCTCACGGCGTCGGTCGGCGTGGAGGGGCGCACCGCGGACATGACCGTCCGGCTGCTGGGGCCCGAGTCCGTCACCGCCGTTGCCGCGTCCCAGATCCTGCGGGCCGAGCCACGCCCCGACAGCACCGGTGTGGAGCCGAACTACTTCCCGTTCGTCGAGCTCGCCACCCCGGACCTGCCGTGGATGCTGACGCCGGCCCGTGCCTCCGCGGGCAGGCTCCGCCCGTGGCTGGTGCTCGTGGTCGTCCGCGAGCAGGAAGCGGTGTCGCTCTCCACACCGCCCGGCGCCGGGCTGCCGGTGTTGCGCACCCCGATCGCCGAGCTGCCGGACCTGGCCGAGTCATGGGCCTGGGCGCATGTCCAGTCGCTCGTGCCGCCGGACGAGATCGAGGCCGCTCTGCGCGACCGTACGGGCGAGGTCGTGGCCCGGCTGGTCTGCCCGCGCCGGCTGGCGCCCGGCTGCGGCTGGCTGGCGTGCGTGGTGCCGGCCTTCGCCGCCGGACGGCTGCGCGGCCTCGGCCGGGCGGTGGCGCGCGGCACGGTCCTCGAGCCGGCCTGGGTGCGGGGCGGCGAGGGGGAGATCGACCTCCCGGTCTACTACTCGTGGCGCTTCAGCACCGGGCCCGCGGGCGACTTCGAGGCACTGTGCCGCCGCCTGAAGCGCGACGGCGACGCCGCCGAGGTCGGACGGCACCCGATGGAGGTCGGCGACCCCGGCCTGATCTCGCCCGCGGCGGGCGACGTGCTGGTCGACATGCCAGGGGCGCTCGAGACCCCCGGCGCCGGGTCGCGCCCCTGGGACGCGACCTACCGCGCGACCTTCGCGAGAGAGATCACCGTGCTCCTGAACGCCGCCGCCGCGCGCCCCACCGACGATCCCGACGACCCGGATCCGGTGGTCGCGCCGCCGTTCTACGGCTCCGGGCCGACCGGCGCCATGGAGGTGCCGGCCGCCGGATGGCTGCGGGAGGTCAACGACGGGCCGGTCGCGCGCGCCGCGGCGGGGCTGGGGGTGGCGGTCGTGCGGGCCGGCCAGGAGGCGCTGGTCGCGGCGGCCTGGGATCAGGCCGGCCAGCTGCGGGCCACGGCGACCGCGCTCAACCAGGCCCGGCTCGGTGCCGAGGTGGCGGAGAGCTGGCTGCGCCGGGCCGCCCGCCTGGACGACCCCGATCTGCTCCAGCTCTCCGCCCCGATGCACGCCTTCCTGCCCACCGGATCGACGACCGTCCGGGCGACCCTCGCCGCGAGCGCCGTGCCGGGCGGCCTCTTCTCCGCGGCCTACCTGCGCCAGACCAGGCCGGGCACCCCGCTGGCGCGCCGCTGGAGCGCCCCGGGCGCCACCGGCAGTGGCCGGCTCGCGGCCGACCATGCGGCGATCACGCTCGCGGCCACCAGCGCCCGGCCGCGTCCCGGCGACGTCGCGGCGATCCACTTCGCCGACCACGCCGGCCTGGACGGCGCGCAGGGCACCGATCCGGCGCTGACCGATGTCAGCGACCCCGAGCTGGCCGGAGAACCCAGCCAGACGCTGCGGGACGAGGTCACCTCCCTCCTGCGGCTGCCGCCCGGCCGCCTGCCCCCCAGGAGCCGCCCGCCCGCCCGGACCAGGCCACCCGTGGTGGTGAACCCGCCGAGCACCCCCGACGTGAGCGGAATGGCCGCGACCGTGCGGCGGGTGCTGGATCCGATGGGCGCGGTGCGCGCCGCCCTCGTCGTCCGCATCCCCGCGCTCGACGGCCGGCTCGGCGACGGACCCGTCCCCACCGGCCTCGCGCTGAGCCCGGTGTTCGAGGATCCGCTCTCGGACGATCTGACCAGGCTCGGGCCGGCCTGGATGCTGCCGGGCGCGGAGACGATCGCCCGTAACCGGGTACGGCTCGTGGCCGCCAACCCCCGCTTCATCGGGGCCTTCCTCGTCGGCGCCAACCACGAGCTGGAACGTGAGCTGCTGTGGCGGGGCTATCCGGTCGCGCCGGCGGCGACGTTCTTCCACCGCTTCTGGAACTACACCGACGACCCGTCGCGCATCGACATCGGGGAGCTGGCGGGCTGGGAGCGCGAGCTGTCGGTCCAGGAGAACATGGCCGGGGACACCGCGGGCGAGGCCGCCGTGGCGACAGTGATCGTCGTCCGCGGCGACCTCGTCCGGCGTTACCCCAGCGCCCACTACTTCCTCCAGGCGGCCGAGCTCGGCGACCACGGCCCCGTCCCGCGCGCGGACGCGGCGCCGGTCGAGCCCGTCTTCCTCGGCGCGCTGAGCCCGGACACGGTCTTCTTCGGCTTCGATCTCGAACCCCGCGTGGTGCGCGGCGACCGGCCGGCCGGCGACCCGGGCTACCTGGTGGCCATCGAGGAGCAGCCGGGCGCTCCCCGCCTGGGCCTTGACGTGGAGCGGGACCGGCACTTCAGCGAGCCGCCGGCGAGCTGGAACCAGCTGTCGTGGGGGCATCTGGTGGCGAGCCGGGAGGAGCTCGAAGAACTCACGCACGCCCGGGCCGACAGCGCGCGGCTGACGGCCATGGGCCCGCTCGAGGGCATCACGTGGGGGCGCAACTCCGCCCACCTCGCCCGTGCGTGCTGGCAGCGCCCCTTCCGCATGTACATCCACGCCGACACGCTCATCTAGGAGGCGCCGTGCCGCCGATCCCGCCGCTCGATCCGATGTCCACGTTCGCGGGGCTCGACGAGCGGCTGCCGCTGGCGCTGCTGCCCGTACGGCTTGAGACGCGCTTCTTCCTCGCCCACGATCCGCCCGAGCTGCGGGTGCGTGTCTTCCCGGACGCGATCCACGCCGACGGGCACCGCGACGCGCTGACGCGCTCGGAGCAGGAGGCCGGCCGGGCGTTCTGGCGCCGCACCTGGCGGGCGGCCGGGGACACCGCCGGCCGCGACGCGGCGTTCACGTGGCTGTGCGGGCGGCTCGGGCCGTGGCGGGCGGCCTGGGTGGCGACCGCGCTGCGGCCGACCAACGCGGAGCACCCCGGCCAGGAGCCGCGGTTCCCCCCGGTCGAGCTGCTCGGCGCCGGTGCCCCCACCTGGGCACGGCTGCTGCCGGTGCGTTTCGCCGCGGTGCTGTACGCCCGCGAGCAGACCTACGGGCCGTACTGGAGCGCACCCGTACGGGAGGAGATCGCCCTCGCTCCCGGTGCGGCCGACACCGGTGACGGGCTGGACGGCAGGGCCTGGCTCAGCGCGCAGGGGCTCGCCTGGGCCCATGAGTTCGGCGAGGCGGAGAGCGCGGGGCTCGGCATCCGCATCGATCTCTCCGCGTTCACGGCGCAGGAGCGGAGGGAGGGCTTCGAGGAGCTGGTCGTGTTCGGCGTACGGGCCGGTGACCAGCACGAGCAGGTCCGCGACCTGCTGCGCGCCCATCGCTACACCAGCGGACTGGACTTCATCCCGCAGGGCACGCCCACGAACACGACCGAGACGTCCGGGCCGGGTATGAGCCTGGACGCGCCCGATCTCGCCGCGCTGCGCGCCGCCGAGCTGGACGCCCGCCCGTCGACCGGGCGCCCGCGGGTGACCGAGGACGGGGACCTCTACCGCCGGCTCGCCGCCGACGCCGCGTCGATCGCCCTGGGGCTGGACGGCGCGAACCCGCTGGATCGGTCGGCGAACGCCCTGCTGGCCGACCTGCCGCACGCCTTGGCCATGAATCGCGCACTGTGGCCGGCGCTGGCGGGCCATTACCTCGACCACGTCCTGGAGGGGGTGCTCGGCGACGGCGACCGCAGCTGGCTGCGCGAGTGGAGCGTGCACTTCGCCCGTGGTGGCTGCCTGCTGCCCACGCTGCTCGTGGGCGCCCAGCCCTACGGCCTGCTGCCGGTCAGCCGCGTGGACCGGGCCGAGACCGGCCAGGCGCCGATGATCGAACGCGTCGAGCGCCTGCTCGCCGACGCCCGGTCGTCGTGGGACTTCGGTGCCGTCCCGCGGCTCGACCCGGACGCCTCCGACGTCGCCGAGGACGGGACCGTGGCCGCCGGCGACCTGGCCGCCCTGGCATCGCAGGTGATGGCGGCGGTCCCGCATCCGACCGCGTTGCACCTGCAGCCGGTCGAGGCGATGCGCGAGCACTACCAGGACGCCTGGTCCGCGCGGCTTCTCCTGCTCGGCCTGGCCTGCGGGATGTACCCCACCTCGACGACCGGGCAGCCCTATCCGGACTACCACGACAGCGAACTGTGGCCGTTGCTGGAGGATCTCCAGGACGGGCTCGGGGCGGCCACGGGCCCCGTCGGCCAGGTGATCGCCCTCCAGACGTTCGTGAACGCGCTGCGATCGGGGGGCGGAACCGAGACCCAGCGCGCATACCGCGAGACCTGGGCCGACTTCGCCGACGACTCGCTGCGCTCCCTGGTCAACGAGCAGGCGGCGCGCGCCGACCCGCTGCTGCGCCTCCTGGCCGCCGACTCCGCCGTCACCGGCAAGATGGGCGAGGACGACGAACCCAACGCCTTCTTCACCCTGCACCCCGAAGGCACGGCGCGCGACTGGACGCTCCCGCTGGTCTCGCCCGGCCGCACCGAGGACGACCTGGCCGAGCTGCGGCGCTGGCTCGGCGAGCTGGCCGCCGAGGCACCCGGCAGGTTCGGGGTGCCGGTCGATCACACGGTGCCGCGGCCGCTGCTGCGCACCCTCCTGCGCAGGAGCATCGAGCAGGCGGCCGACCCCGGCGATCAGGCGGTCGTGCTGGCCGGGCTCCAGGCGCTGTCGGCGCTGGCGGCGACGGCCGGCGATCCGGTCGGCGAGCTGGAGCGGCTCCTGCGCGAGACGCTCGGCGTGCACGGCTACCGCCTCGACGCCTGGTACTCCGCCGTGGCCGCATGGCGGCTCGAGAACAAGCGCACCGCCACCCCGGTGGGCGTGCAGGTCGGCGCCTACGGTTTCGTGGAGGGCGTGAAGCCGCGCGCGGCGGCCCGCGCGTCCCAGGGCTACGTCCTGGCGCCCTCGCTCACCCACGCCACCACTGCGGCAGTCCTCCGGAGCGGCTGGGCCGCGTTCGGCGGCCAGGGCCGGAGCGGCGCGCTCGCCGTGGACCTCTCCTCGGATCGGATGCGCCGCGCCCGCTGGCTCGCCGACGGCGTCCGCCAGGGCCAGGACCTCGGGCGGCTGCTCGGCGCGCGCCTCGAGCGCGGCCTGCACGACGCGACGCCCGGGCTCGACCACAGGACCGACGAGCTCCGCAGTCTGGCGCTCGCCGCGGCCGGAGACCAGTCGCCGCCGACCGCGATCGTCGACGGGCTGCTGCTGGCGCGGGCACGCCTGGCGCCCGAGGACATGTCCGAGGCGGAGGAGGCGGCCGCGGCGGCGCTCACCACGCTCCTCGCGGGCGCCGGCAGCGAGCGGCCGGGCCTGGAAGCCGTGCTCGACTCCCTGGCGGCCGACCTCGACGCCGTCGCCGATGCCGCCGTCGCCCAGACCGTGTTCTCGCTCGCGCAGGGAAACGTGGCCGAGAGCGCCGCGGCGCTCACCGCCGCCGGATCCGGCGACGCGACGTTCCCCGCGCTGCGGATCGCCGACACGCCCCGGCCCGCGCTGACGGTGACACACCGGCTGCTGGCCTTCCTGGACCCGGGCGCGGGGAGCGGCTGGCCGGTCGCGGTCGCCGGCGGTCGGGCGCTCGCCGCGCCCGCGCTCGACGCCTGGCTGGCGCGCCTGCTCGGCAGCCCGTCCGGCTACCGCTTCGCGGTCCGCTTCACGCATCCCGACACCGGCGAACGCGTGCCCGGAGTGGTCCGGGCGACCCTCGCCGACGTCGGGCTCGCGGCCATCGACGCCGTCTTCCTCGCGCCGGTCGGGGAGCAGACCGGCCTGGGCCGCCTGGAGGCGGTGCTCGCGGCGTGGGGCGAGGGCCGCCGGCCGGCGGGCGTACCTGCCGCCGCCGTGGCCGTCGTGGAGCCGGGGACGGGCGAAGGCTCACTCGCCGATCTCGCCGTGGTCGCCCGAACGTTGCGGCGGCTGGTCGCCGAGGCACGCGACCTCGACGGCCGCGACCTCGCGGCGCCGGGTACGACCGAGGTGCCCGCGGGCGTGCACGTGGCCGAGCTGGACGCCCGGGTGAAGGCCGTCCGCACCGCACTGGAGGCACACCGCGCCGGGCTGGCGGCGGCACTGCCGGCGGCGGCCGGGGAGCCGGCCCGGGGCGACGTCCGGGCGGCCCTGCTGAGGTTCGGCGGCTTCGAGCTGCCCGCCGCCGTGCCCGCGCCGGGGTCCGCGGCGGACGACCTGGTCGCGCAGGGCGGCGCGGTGCTGACCGCGGTCGACACCCGGCTCACCGCGCTCGACGCCCGGATCACGGACGAGGCCGCAGGATGGGACGCCCTGGACGAGGTCGGCCGGACCGCGGCGCTGACCGGCCGCCTGCACCTCCTGGTCGGCCACGCGCTGCCCGTCGCACCGCACTTCACGCCGGCCGATTCCGCCGCGCTGGACGCCACCTTCGCCCGCCGGCGTCTCGCCGGGCGCGAGGCGGCCACCGGCTGGCTCGCGGCCGCGGGCCGCGTCGACCCCGGCGCCCGGCGGCTGCGCATCGCCGTCGACCTGACCGAGGCGGCGCGCAACGCGGTCGTTTTCGGCTTCAGCCTCGGACAGCTCCCCGACCACGAGGGCGAGGGCTGGGCGGCGCTCGAACGTCCGGCCGGCGACGCGCGCGGGCGGCTGTGCCTACTGGCCACCGGCACACGACCACCGTCCTTCGCGGGCCCGGTGGCCGGGCTCGTGGTCAGCACCTGGACCGAGGCGGTTCCCCGCCGCGGCCAGGACGCGGCCCTCGCCGTGCACTTCGACGCACCCTCGGCGCGCGCCCCGCAAGCCATCCTGCTGTGCGCCGCCGGGCCGGCAGGCGGTTTCGAGTTCGAGGTGGTACGCGACATGGTCAAACAGACCTTCGACCTGGCCCGCAGGCGGATGGTGGGGCCGGAGACGCTCTCCGGGCTCGGCCAGTTCCTCCCCGCCGCCTACCTCGCCGCCGACACGGCACCGGTGGAGTCATGACCTGGCAGCGACTGGAGTCCACGACCGTCGGCACCGACCTGACCGAAGGGCTCGAGGCGCGCATCGCCGACCCGCTGTGGCTGCTCGGCAAGCAGTGGCAGGTCGGCGAGCTCACCGGCGAGGACGCCGCGAGCCCGATCGTCGTCGAGGCGACCGTCGAGCACACTCCCGTGACGCGCGTGCGAATCGGCACGGGGCCCGTGGGACCGGTCATCACGCGCGAGGACGCCGGGCTGCCGCTGGAGACGGCGGTCGAGCGCGAGCTGGTCCGCGACGGCCCCGCCGCCGCCCGCATCGCCACCGAGGCGGCGCTCCAGCTCTGGCGGCTGCTCGATTCCGCGGGAGCGCCACCGGCCGTCCCGGCAGGGCTGCGGGCCGCCTACCCCCTCACGCTGCCCCTCGACGACGGGATCGACCCGGTCGGCCGGGCCCAGCTCGAGTTGCTCGCCCGGCGTGCCGTCGACACCGAGGCGCTGCTGGTCGCCGTGACCGAGGCGGGCAACGGCGCGGTACCGGGACTCCCGGCCGATGCGAGCCCGGCCGTCCGGCGGGCGCTGCGCGCCTGGGCGACCTGGTACGGCGGGCTGTTCAGCGAGCCGGGCCCCGGCCCGCGGGCGTGGAACCCGGAGCGGATGGAGTACGGCTTCCAGGTCGCCGCCGGGGTGGGGTCCCAGCGCGAGGTGCAGCTCGTCGCGCCGGAGTACACCGGCGGCAGCCTCGACTGGTACAGCTTCGATGTCGCCGCCGGCGGGCTGCCCATGGGCACCTCCGGGGCGCTCACGGAGCACGTGCTGCGGATCGTGCCCACCCCGGCGCGCTTCGCCGGGCAGGCCGCGTCCCGCTGGTGGCAGGTCGAGAACCGCGACGTCTGGTTCGGCGACATCACCACCGCGCCGGAGGATCTCGCCCGGGCGGCGGTCGCGGCCTACGGCACCGTCACCGGCGACGACTGGTTCCTGGCTCCGTGCCGGCTCCCGAGCGGCGTGCTGGTTCGCGGCCGCCAGGTCAGGGTGCTCGACACGTTCGGCGAGGCCCACACGATCCGCTCGTGCGCCGAGCAGGACGGGCCGGCCAGGGTATGGCGCTTCTTCGAGCTGACGGGCGATACCGTCGCCGGCGACGACCTTCTCCGCGGCCCGCACGAGGCGGCTCCCGATCCCGGCGAACCGGCGACGCACTGCCCGTGGCTCTTCCTGCCGCCGGTCCTGGCCGGGCGGACCGAGAGCCGCCCGATCGAGGAGGTCGCGCTGCTCCGCGACGAGGCGGCCAACCTCGGCTGGGCCGCCGAGCTCCGCGTCGAGAGCGCCTCCGGGCGAGTCGTCGACCGGGCCGCCTTGGCGCGCGCCGCCCTCCCGCCCACGCCGGGCCCGTCCGGAGACGCGTGGCGTTACCGGCTGGCAACACCCGTCCCCGACCACTACGTCCCGCTCGTTCCGGTCCGCCGTGCCGACGGTGGCCTCTCGCTGCGGCGCGGCCGGCTGGCGGTGGCCGTGGACGGCGGCGAGGCCGCCACCCGCGGCGCGATCGGAACGATCCTGGAAGCCGGTGGCCCACTGTCGATCCACGACGAGGAGATCCTGCCGACCGGGGTCAGCGTCATGCGCACCTGGCAGATGGCCCGCACCGGTGACGGTGGCTTCGTGGTCTGGGTGGGACGGCGCAAGACCGCCGGACGGCCGCGCCGGTCACCGGGACTGGGCTTCGACGAGGTCATCACCTCGCCCTGAGCCGGCGGCCCGCCTACGCTGAGGCCATGCCGGACGACGAGAGTCGGCCCGCCCGGGTCGAGGACGTGCACGAGCTCGCGCTGGCCATGCCGCATGTCACCGTCTACCCCGGGACCGGCGACAATCCGGTCTACCAGGTGGGCGGGAAGTCGTTCGTCTTCTTCCGCAATCCGCGGCCGGATGCGGTCGACCCCGAGACGGGGGAGCGCTACCGGGATGTGATCGTCTTCTGGGTCGCGTCCGAAGAGGACAAGCAGGCATTGGTGCGGGACGAGACGACGCCGTTCTTCACCACCGCGCATTTCAACGGCCACCTGTCCGTGCTGCTGCGGGCCTGCCGGATCGGTGAGCTCTCCCGGGACGAACTGGCAGAGATAGTCGCCGACGCGTGGTTGTCGCGCGCGTCGGCCCGCCGAGCCGCGGCCTGGCTCAACGATCATCCCCCGACGTGATCAGGACGAAAGCGAGCCGACACCTGAGGGATACCGGTAGGGCGTGCCGCTCGGGCGGCGGCTCCGCGATGTCCCGCTCACCGGAATCCACCACCGCGCTGATCTCGGCCCAGCTCGACCGCGTTCCGCTATACCCCTGCGAAACGGCTGACGACTACCTTCCCTATGTGCCGGATCCCGGAGAGGTCCCACCGGGTGGTGACCCACACCTTCCTGATCGCCTGGCTGGTCCGGGCGGCAGCCGGGTTAGAGTCCTGTGATGGTGACCTTCCGGGTCGATGATGTCGTGCCGGCCACCGAGGTGCTGCCCGCGGTGCCGCTCGGCGAGCAGTTCGCGGGAGCGCTGGTGGCCGGTGGCGACCCGGCCCTGTCGGTCCTGAAATCCGATGGGGTGCATCCGCTGCTCAGCGCCGTGGGGCGCGCGTTCGCCGACCATCGCCCGCTCGTGCTCTCCCCGGACGCGGTGTGGCTGACGATCTTGCAGGGCCTCGCCCAGCATGTGCGCCTGCACGCCGAGGAACTGCGCCCGCGGTTGGTGAGCCACTCCGGCCGTAAGCGGCTCACGGTCGTGGTCGACGGGCCGATGCCCCAGGACGCCGAGTCGTGGCAGGACGCCGTCGAGTCGTTCGGCAAACTGCTCCTCGCCGAGATCGATGACGCCGCCGGATTCGAATGCGACTTCTCCACCAGCACCGACGTCGAGCGGATGGCCGGGCGGATCGTGCTGCTGGATGCGTACTCGCCGTACTTCGCTTTGTGGATGGTCTTCGTCTGCGGCATCCCGTCGATCACCCTGACCGGCACGGTCGAGGACTGGCAGAAGGTCCGCGGGCGGGTGGAAGCGATCGCCGGGTTCGGCCTGGAGACCTGGTGCCGTTCGCTGACCCCGATCACCGACCAGTTCGTCCGGGCCGCGGCGGGGGAGGTGGACACCGCGTTCTGGCGGCGCATCTACAGCCCTGCCGACGCCTACGGCGGTGGGGTGATCACCGGCTGGGCGGCGCGGCTGTATCCGTACCTGACCGGGCAGGGCGAGGTCAGCAGGCCGAATCCGCTGCTGGATTTGCCGATCGACGAGCCACGCGACGTGACCACCGACGATGAGATGGGTTACCGCGGTCCAGGCATCCGCAGCGACAGAGTGCCGGCCACCCTGTCGCGGGTGATCGTCAACGTCAACGACCGAGCCGGCGCCGAGAACCGGGCTGTGGCCCTGCACGCCGGGCTGGTCGGCGTCGCCCAGGACGACGACGGCGCGCTACGGCCGGTCGCCGGCTGGTACCTGGCACCGGCCACGGTCGAGATCGACGACGTGATCGACCGGATCGTACGCGACCACGAAACCGACCCTCCGCGACCCCATCGCCTGTTTTATGCGTCCGCCGACCTCGCGGCGGTCTACCGCCGTGTCGGCTCGGCGACCCTCTTCGACGGCGCGTGGCGGTTGCGGCCGGTCGCCGACCACCGCAGGGTATTGCGCGGCGAAGGCCAGTGTCAGATCGAAACGGTCATCGACCTCGCCGACGGCAGGAGCATCTGCGCGGCCATCGAATTCTCCGCACAGATCTTCCACTGGGTCCTCTGCCGCATCGAGAAGGCCGCCCCCGGCCCCCCAGGTACACCGAACAGCCGATTCCGGTTGGTCGACGAGCCCGCCGACGTCCCGGTGTACGGCACCTCACTCGCACTCCTCCTCGACGCCGCCCTCGACTCCGGTGGCGACATCTCCCACCTGGAAACCGGCCGGCTCGACCAGCTCGACGGACCGGCCACCTGATCCGCACGTCGATCCCTCACATGAGCAGGTGGGAACCTGCCGAACTCGAAGGGTCCGACGTGCTCGGCGGTGGAGTCCGACCCGCGAGAGCCTGATCTACGGAACACGAACCTGTGCGTGCGCCGACGAGCCAAGTGCGGTCATGAAGCCTGGAGCCGGAACACGGGATGACGGGTGGCCTCAGCCGCGAAGTCGTCGAGTGCGGCGTCCTTGTCCACGTCGAAGTAGGGGCCGACGGTGTACGGGTGTTCGGCCAGGTACTGCTTGAGGATCGGCGCGGCCTCCGCCGCCTGCAACTCGGTCACGGCGAATGACTCGGTCGTACGTCCCCGGCGTAGCGTGACACGTCCTGCGGCTCGCGCGTTCCGCGCCCAGCCGTCCGGTCCGTACGGCGCGATCAGCCAGCGACCTTCGGCGTTCTCCAGGGGTGCGACCGGGGTCGTTCGGGGAATTCCCGTCCTACGACCCGGGACGGTGAGCAGGTAGAGCCCGGGTGGCGCCACGCCCTTGCGCAGCATGAAGGCCATGATGCGGTCGCGAAGGCGCGAGAAGGACGTCGACCGATAGGTCCGTGCCATGATTCGACCTCGCATTCTCATACCGTCGTTCCACCAGCGGTCGCCCCATCCTCACACTTGGACAAGACCGACGGCATGTCGAAATCAGCGCGGCGGTTTCTACATCCCTACGAGGCGCCGGCAGTTGGCGCTCGAGCCAGGGAGTCCTCATGCCCGAACCGCGCACTCTGCTAACCGGTCTCGCGTTCGGCGAGTCGCCACGGTGGCACGGTGGTCGTCTTTGGCTCTCGGATTGGGGCGCGCACGAGGTCGTCGCCGTTGATCTCGAGGGTACGAGCGAGGTCGTGGTCCGTGTCCCGACCGTTCCGTTCTGCATCGACCTTCTGCCCGACGGTCGGCTGCTCATCGTCTCGGGCGGCGAAGGACGCCTGCTCCGCAGGGAGCCCGACGGGTCACTGGTGACCCACGCCGATCTGGCCGACCTCTCCGACAAGCCGTGGAACGACATCGTCCCTTATCGTCGCCGAGTCCTACGCCAATCAACTCACAGAGCCTTTTCCAACCTGGTCTTGCTGATCACGGGCCGGTTGCAGCTGGCGGGTTTTGATCATGAACGGGTGAAGCTCCCGGTAGATGAGTTGTCGACCAAGATCAACCATCTGCACAGGAGCTTCCGTGTTGTTCTATCAGTGAGACTGGGGTCATCGGGAACGCCTGCTGCTGTGGATGTCGTTGCAGGGGCAGGAGATGCTTTTCGTGAGGCTGACCCATGTTCTATCTGGCCCTGGTGCTCCGGGTGCCGTTGGCATGATCTGTCGCCTCGTTTCGGAGGGCGTCCCCGAAGGGTGCGTGTCGGCGCGATCGTGCGTGGCTTGATAGAAGCCCTGGCGAGAGTGCTGTCCCGTCAGTGCGTGGGATAGAGCGAACAGCCGGCATCGCAGGAGCTGCCCCCCGGGGGAGGATCACGACCCGCCGCCGGAGGGCGACCCTACTGCGAGGCATCCTTGAAGGACGTAGAGAGAGCCCTCATCCATCGAGGGGAGCGGCCGAGACCATGATCATGACGAATGTGCGCTGATAACCGCCGTGGGCCTGAAGTAAAGCCAGCTCAGACCAGTTACTCCGCCGGTCTGTAAACCGGCTCAGCCTACGATGGTTCGAATCCATCAGCCGCCACACCAGCCGAAAGGCCCCCTGACCTGCGATCTCGGGTCGAGGGGGCCTTTCGCATGTGTCCGGCTGTCTACGGCTGCGATCCGCCGCACGCTGCTGTCTGTGGCGAATACGCGGCCACTTTCGACTCTCTCGATCGCGACCCGATCGCGATCACTGGTCTCCCTCGTGGGCCAGTGAGCGCATCCTCGCCCCTCAAGTGTCCAGGCACTACCAGCTCGCTAGGTGCCATCCTCAGCGGACAACGTCGTAGACGAGTTTCTGAACGCCGTTGCGGTAGATCTCGTTCTCGATGACCTTGAGTTTCTGCAGGCCCTTGTCGGTGTCGCTGAACATGCGCTTTCCGGCGCCGAGGAGGACTGGGAAGATCAGCAGGTGGTAGCGGTCGATCAGCCCCGCGTCGGAGAGGTTCCGACCGAGACCGGCGCTGCCGTGGATGAGGATCGGACCGCCGTCGGTCTCTTTGAGCTTCGCCACCTCGTCGAGTGAGCGCAAGATCGTGGTTTCGCCCCAGTTGTCGACGAGGTCGGCTTCGCCGAGTGTGGTAGAGACGACGTACTTCGGCATCACCTTGTAGTCGGCGAACTCGGCCATGCCCGGCCAGACGGGGCTGAAGGCTTCGTAGCTGACCCGGCCCAGCATCATGGCCGAGGCCTCCTTCTGCTCCCGGCCCTTGATCTCGTAGGCATCCTCCACAAACTCGATGTCCTTGAATGTCCAGCCGGCGCTGCGGTGGGTCTCAGCGGCTCCGCCTCCAGGGGACTCGACGACGCCATCGAGCGAGACGAACGCGGTGTAGATCAGGGTGCGCATGTCGGTGCTTCTTCCTCATATCGACCATGGTTTTCCGCCAAGCGGCTTGGCATGACTGAACGGTTGCACCGAATATCTAATTTGTCAAGGTAATGAAAATTGTCAGTGTTCCCTCCTCCGAGCAGAGGAGCCTCAGGGTGCGCCATCGGCCTGTGATGACAGCAGAGAGTGACGTGGTGGTCGGCGCTGAGGGGCTGGATCCGAAACTCTGAACACTTGCTGAAGGCCTTCGACCTGCCCCTTGAGGGGAACAGCCACGCTGTGGCCAGCCCAGGTGGCGACCTGGGTGGCGGGGACTCCGGCGGCGTGTCGGAGGTCGTAGGGCCGTCTGGCGAGTGGTGACTTGGCTTCCTTGGCTGTGAAGGCAGTGAGCCTTTGCCATCTTCATTTGGTCTGGTGGTGGAGGGTGAGGATGGCCTGGATGATGGCGGTCAGGCGGCCCGGTGAACAGCGGGCTTTGCGCAGGATGTGCCAGGTCTTCAGGGTGGCCGCGCCGCGTTCGCCGAGAGCTCTGATCTTGGCGTGATGCCGGTTGTAGAGCTTCTTTCGTTTGTCGAGCTTGCGACCTTTGGGTTTGCGGTACGGGGTGCCGATCGCTCCGCCGACGCCGAGGTAGCCCTTGTCTGCGAAACAGGCGATGGCCCTGCCGGTCAGTGCCGCAACGATCCCGTGGGTGCGGGCCGCGGTCAGATCATGGGTCGATCCGGGCAGGGCGGGTGAGGCCCAGATCAGCCGGCCGTGCGGGTCGGTCAGGAACTGGAGGTTCACCCCGTGCCGGTGATGCTTTCCCGAGTAGTACCGCCGGTCGTCCTGGCCGCCGAGCCGGTCGGTGGGCACCAGGGTGCCGTCCAGGATCACATACGCCTTGCGGGCAGCGACCCGCACGGCTTCGCGCAGGTCGGGAGCCAGCTCGGCGAGCAGGTCGACGACCTCGGCAACGTACCGGTAAGCGGTGGCGACACCGATCCCGAACCCGGCGGCCAGCTCGGTGCAGGTGAGGTTGCGGCGCAGATGCGCGAGCACCAGCAGTGCTTGGCTGCCGGGCGGCAGCTTGCGCCAGCGTGAACCGATCGTTTCCAGATGACGGCGGATCAGGTCGGCGGTGAAGTTCACCGACCGGCGCGACAGATCCAGCGCAGCACGATAGAACAGCACAGAAGCTCCTGTGCAGAGGGTTGATCTTGGTCGACAACTCATCTACCGGGAGCTTCGCCCGTTCATGATCCAACCCGCCAGCTGCAACCGGCCCGTGATCAGCAAGGCCAGGTTGGAAAAGGCCCACAGCATTCGACATCGCGGCCGACGGGAGTCTGGCGAACCGGCGGGTGTGGGCCGACCTCGGCGATGGCGTTCCCGACGGCATCTGTCTCGACGCCGACGGCGCCGTCTGGTACGGGACGTGCCCGGCAGTCGGGCACGATCAGCATGGCGGGTGACGGGCCGCGAACGGGCCGGGTGCTCACCGTTGAGGCGCCCGCACCGCGCCTCGGCCGGCCATAGCGAGGACCACCCGCCGAGGCCTGGGGCCGACGTTCACCCGACCGCTGGTGGCGGCCTCTCCGCAAGCGGATGGATCAGCGGACCCCGATCCTGCTCGTCGGTTGCGTCCGCGCAGGGCTCGGGGAGGACCGTCGCCTTACACGGACATGCTCATGCCGTCGTCCAACGCCGGCCCCGGCAAGCCCGACACCCCGCTGACCTCGACGTGCTCACACCCAATGCCGTCCACCGACTTCCCGATGCACATCCCCCGTGTCGCCCGACAGGCGTCAGGCGCGGTGCTCCACCAGGCGGCCGTGTCGGGCAGGAGGACCGCACACTCGCCTTCCGCACGGATCGGGCCGCTGCCCAGCAGGAGCGTGCCGTGGGCCGGGATCTGGACGCTCTGGTCGCCGATGTTCACCGCGCACAGCACCCGAGGACCGTCGGAATGACCGCTGCGCTCGAACACCAGACAGCCGGGCGGCCCGTCCAGCCAGCGCAGCTCACCGTCGCCCAGGGCCGGATGGTCGCGCCGGATCCGGAGGGCCTGGCGGTAGAGGTTCAGCATCGAAAGGTGGTCGCCCCGTTGTGCGTCCACGGTGAGCGACTTCCATTCGGGCGGGGACGGCAGCCATCCGCCGCCCGTTCCGAACCCGTACGGGGGCTCATCACCGGACCAGGGGAGGGGAACCCGGCAACCGTCCCGGCCGCCCTTGACACTGCCGAGCTGCGGATCGGTCAGCAGTTCGGCCGGGATGTCGAGCACCTCGGGCAGACCCAGCTCCTCGCCTTGGTACACATATGCGGAGCCGGGCAGCGCGAGGGTGAGCAGCGCCGCCGCACGGGCCCGCCGCCATCCGAGTTCACCGTCGCCGTAGCGGGTGACATGCCGTTGGACGTCGTGGTTGGACAGCACCCAGGTGGTGGGCGCGCCGACCGAGCCGGCCGAGGCCAGGGAACTCTCGATCACCGCGCGCAGCGCACTGGTGTCCCAGCCGGTTCTCAGGTAGTCGAAGTTGAACACCTGGTGCAGCTCATCCGGTCTGACGTAGTTGGTCAGCCGGTCGAGTGAGGGCGCCCACGCCTCCGCCACCGCTATCCGCTCTCCTGGGTAGGCGTCGAGCAGCCGCCGCCAGGCTCGATGGATCTCGTGGACCCCGTCCTGGTCGAAGTAGGGCACCTTGCCGCGGCCCAGCAGCCGCGACTGCGGCGCGACTCCGACGTCGGGGAGTCCGACCGCCTTGACCATGCCGTGCGCTACGTCGATGCGGAACCCGTCGGCTCCCAGATCGAGCCAGAATCGCAGGATTTCGTCGAACTCGACGTGCACATCCGGGTGCTCCCAGTTCAGGTCGGGTTGCTGGGGAGAGAACAAGTGCAGGTACCAGTGCCCGTCGGGCAGCCGGGTCCAGGCGCGGCCGCCGAAGATCGACTCCCAGTCGTTGGGCGGCAGCTCGCCGTCGGCGCCTCTCCCGGGCCGGAAGATGTAGCGGTCCCGGGCCGGACTGGAGATCCCGGAGGCCAGCGCCTCCTGGAACCAGATGTGCTGGTCGGAGGTGTGGTTGGGCACGATGTCGACGATGACCCGCAACCCCAGGTCGTGCGCGTCACCGATCAACTCGGTGGCATCGTGGAGAGTGCCCAGCGTCGGATCCACCGAGCGGTAGTCCACGACGTCGTAGCCGCCGTCGACCATCGGCGAGTCGTAGAACGGCGTGATCCACAGTGCGTCCACACCGAGTTCGGCCAGATACGGCAGCCGACTGCGGATACCGGGCAGATCGCCGATGCCGTCCCCGTCGGCGTCGGCGAAGCTCCGTACGTAGACCTGGTATATGACTGCGTCACGCCACCAGCGAGTACCGCCCGCCGAGGCGGTGGGCTGTCCGGTTACTTCGGTCTCCCGTGCCGTGCCGATGAGTTCAAAGCCGCCCTCGCAGCTCTGCGGGGTGCAAGCCGCCCTCACACGGGATTCCGTGACGGCGCGGACTGGTCTGTGGTGGGTGGTCATTCGGCGGCTGCCGGCCGGCTCTGGGCGTCCCGGCTGCCGCCGGTGTGGCGCAGCAGGGCCGGTATGACCACCTCCCATGTCCGCGCCGGCGGCATCTGATGACCGACCCCGTCCAGGGCGAGCAGCTGGGCGCCGGCGATTTCACGCGCCGACGCTTCGGCGTGCTCGTAGGGGAACAGCGGATCCTCGGTGCCGTGAATCACCAGGGTGGCCGCAGTGATCTGGCCCAGCCGCGATCCGTAGGGGGCGCCGGGGTCGATCATCCAGTGGTTGGTCATGCTCGCCGCAATGTCGGTGGTGCGGTCGACGACACGAGCGGCGAGCTGGCGGAAGCGAGCCTGCTCGGAGCCGGTGGAGCCGGTGGAGCCGGCGAAGAGTTGCCTGCCGGCGACGATGGAGTCGATCACCGCTGCACGGTCCGTCCAGTCCGGTGCCGCGGCCGGCGCGGCGAAGTGGGCACGCAGGGCTGCGGAGGGAGGCGGCAACTCGAAGCCGGGAGGCGCTCCGGGACGCAACCCCGGGCTCGTGGAAATCAAGGTCAGCGACGCGACCCGCGGGCCGTGGTCGAGGGCCAGGCGTTGCCCGATCCCCCCTCCCATCGAGATGCCCACGAGGTGCACCCGCTCTACCCCGAGACAGTCGAGCAGACCTACTGCGTCTGCCGCCAGGTCCTCGAACCCGTACAGCGGCGAACCGGGCTCGTAGCTCGTCGAACGCCCGGTGTCACGGTGGTCGTACCGGATGACGAACCGGCCGCCACCCGCCAAGCTCAGGCAGAACTCCTCCTCCCACCATTCCATCGAGCTACTCGCTCCGCCGAGCAGCAGGATCGCTGGATCACCTCGTTCACCGAACGTCTGCACGCACAGCTCGACGCCGTTGGCGTGCACGATCCTCTCGCCGCCCGGTTCGCGCACGGTCTGGGGCAGATTCATCGTGATCTCCGGTTAGGGCTTCGGCACCCCTTGCGAGCGCCTCACGTGGAGATGTCGATACCGAGCGGCTGGTTTCGACATATCGAGTGAGAGGATTTCGAGACCGTGTGGAGGCACCCGTGAAGTACCTGATCCTGATCCACCACAACCACAAGTCGCAGGAGGTGTGGGCGAGGCTGTCCGACGACGAGCGCGCCGAGGGCATAGGGGCCCATGCCGACCTCGTCGAGGATCTCACCGAATCGGGGGAGATGGTCGTGTCGGAGGCGCTGGCCGATCCGTCGCAGGCCAAACGGGTGCTGGTGGGCGGGGGCCGGACGACGACCAGCGACGGGCCGTTCCCCGAGATGAAGGAGCATCTGGCCGGTTTCTACCTAGTGGAGTGCGAGAGCATCGACCGGGCTGTCGAGCACGCGGCGCGGATACCGGAGGCCGCCCTGGGCATGGTCGAGGTGCGGCCGGTGCTGACTCCCAACGGGCCGGACATGTGAGCACCGCTACGCAGGTCGAGGACCTACTGCGGGACGCAGCGCCACAGGTCCTCGCCGTGCTGATCCGGCGCTACGGCGGCTTCGACACCTGCGAGGACGCGGTGCAGGAGGCCCTGCTGGCAGCCGCGGTCCAGTGGCCGGCCGACGGCGTGCCCGCCAACCCGCCGGCCTGGCTGATCAGGGTCGCGTCCCGGCGGTGGATCGAGCTGTTGCGCAACGACACGGCTCGCCTGCGCCGGGAGGAGGCGGTCGCCGCGCTGCCGCCCATTGACCCCGTGTCGATACCAGCGGTGGACGACACGCTCAGCTTGCTGCTGCTCTGTTGTCACCCCTCGCTCACCCCCTCTTCCCAGGTCGCGCTCACCCTGCGCGCGGTCGGCGGGCTCAGCACCGCGGAGATCGCCCGCGCGTTCTTGGTCCCGAACACCACCATCGGCCAACGCATCAGCCGAGCCAAACAGCGGATCAAGGCCAGCGGCGCCGAATTCCGGATGCCCCCGGAGGCGGAACGCGCCGAGCGGATGGCGGCAGTTCTGCACGTGCTGTATCTGATCTTCAACGAGGGGTACACGGCCAGTTCAGGGTCCGCGCTGTATCGCGTCGAGCTCACCGCCGAGGCGATCCGCTTGACGCGACAGCTTCGCGATCAGCTGCCCGACGATGGCGAGGTCGCCGGGCTGCTCGCGCTGATGCTGCTCACCGACGCCCGCCGCCCAGCGCGCACCGGCCAGGACGGCACGCTGGTTCCCCTGGCCGATCAGGATCG
Source organism: Actinomadura scrupuli (assembly GCF_050971785.1). Classification (NCBI taxonomy): domain Bacteria; kingdom Bacillati; phylum Actinomycetota; class Actinomycetes; order Streptosporangiales; family Thermomonosporaceae; genus Actinomadura; species Actinomadura scrupuli. Next base: position 694,109 of record NZ_JBPCCU010000004.1, read on the forward strand.
CAGCCGGTGGAACACCCGCGCCATCGCCGAAGGGGTCGCCCTGATCACCAAGACGCTGGCCACAGCACCCATCGGTCCCTACCAACTGCAGGCCGCGATCGGCGCCGTGCACGACGAGGCGGCCCGCTACCAAGACACCGACTGGCCGCAGATCCTCGGGCTGTACGAACTGCTGGAGCGCATCGCGCCCGGGCCGATGGTCACACTCAACCGCGTCATCGCCACCGCCATGGTCCACGGCCCGCAGACCGGACTGCAGCAGCTCGCCGACGAGGAGGCCGACCCCGCGCTCGCCGAGCACCACCGCGTCGACGCCGTCCGCGCACACCTGCTCGAGATGGCAGGCGAACGGGACGCGGCACGCGTCACCTACCTCCTGGCCGCACGCCGCACGCTCAGCCGACCCGAGCAGCGCTACCTCGAATCCCGCGCCGCACAACTCACGCCAAGCGGAGCATGACGCCCTCTGCTGAGGAGGCTTTGCAAGCGACTCCGAGGCTAGTGATGGAGGAGCCGGCGGTTTGCCGAGCCGATTTCGATCAGGTCGGAAGGTCAGGCCGGAAGGAAGGAACCGCTTCACCTTGAGGGGAGCCACTCCTGAAGTCCGGCGAGATACCCGAGTTCCGACTCGATGCGCTGCCTGTCGTCTGTGGTGAGCTCCAGACCACGCAGGTCGGCGAGCCAGGGATCGGTGGGCTCACCGAGGACCATGGCCAGGTCGACGACGTGGCACAGGGCGATGGCCCGCTCGGCCGGCGAGGCGTCCGCGCCGTGCCTGCGCACCGCGGACTTGAGCGCACGGAAGGCCTGCAGGTCATCGTTTTTGAACTCGCGCAGAATCCGGGCGTTGTCGAGCGCCTTGGCCAGGCCCGTCAGCTTCTTGGAGCCGCCGTACTCCAGTTCGGCGGGCTCGTCGCGCTGGATGAATATGATCGAGTTCCCGGACGGATCGATCAGCGTGAACCGGGACGCGCCGGGCCGGTAGCGGGTGATCCGCGGAAGGCCGGAACTCAGCACCTTCCCGTAGACCCGGCGCATCGCCGCGACGAACGCCGCGTGATACGGCGCCACGGCGTCGACCATGACCAGGCAGCCTCCGGACTCCTCCCGGACCGGATCCAGGCCCTTGGGCGCCGGGCCGAAATGCAGCTGGAATCCGCTCCACTGCAGCGCCAGATAGACATAGGGCTTGCTCTGTTTGTAGGTCGCCTCGAACCCCAGCGCCTCATAGAACGCCGAGCTCTCCTCCACTGACGCGCACGGCATCAACGGCACCGTCGTCTCGTTCGGCAGAACCGCGGGCTCACTCAAGCCATCACTCAAGTCATTCACCTTCCAGGTCGCCCGGCGATGTTCGCACCCTTCGGCGAGACTCGCATATGGATCGTTCCAAGTGAAAAGCCAGAAAGGCGAGCGTCGTGGCGACCGACGGGACGGTCACCGACGGCCCGTATCCGGAGAGCAAGGAGTACCTCGGCGGCTCAGCCGAAGACGGCCGACTGCGACCGGGCGCGCATATTCGAAGGCACTGGACAGTTCTGGCCGCCGGGTGGTCGAATTCCTGAATGCGGCCCTGGGTTCGCGGTTGGTGGTTACTCGCGGCTGGTACGGCCGTCACCGCGTCGGTCGCCGTCCTCACCCGTTCCCTGCCCGCTGCGGCCGGCGCGGTGGTGGCGGCGCTGGTGGCCCTGGTCGCGGGCGTCATGGTCAAGCGCGGGACCGAGGAGCTGGACGAGGCCCGGCGTGCCCGGCTGGAGATGCGGGAGAAGCTGCACAGCCGTACGAGGGGCGCGCCGCCCCGGGTGCGGGAGGTCACGGACCTGGAGCGCATCGGCGGGGTCCACCCCAGCGGGGACGCCGGCGTCACGAGCTTCGTACGCCGCGACGGCAGCGACGCCCTGGAGGCGGCGCTATGCGAGCACCGGTTCGTGATGGTGACCGGCGAGTCGACCGCGGGGAAGTCCCGAGCGGCCCTGGAGGCGATCCGGACCTGCCTGCCCGATCACCGGTTCGTGCTGCCGGACCCCAGTGACCGGTCCTCGGTACGGTCGGCCCGCCGGGCGGCTTCGGTGTACGGCGCGTGCGTGATCTGGCTGGACGACCTCGAGCGGTATCTGGGGGCCGGGGGCCTGACCGCGCACGACCTTCGCCAGCTGGCGATCGAGAGCCCCCGATCGGTCGTGGTCGCGACGATCCGTACCGTGGCACGGGCCCGCTACGACAGTGACGACGATCGCCTGGGACGCGGCGTCCTGGAGCTCGCGCACGAGATCCACTTCGACCGCCGATGGAGCACCGCAGAGCGGGAGCGAGGCCGCCACTCCGGCGACGAGCAGATCCTCGACGCCCTCGAACACGCCGACCGGTTCGGCGTGGGTGAATATCTGACCGCCGCCCCCCGGTTGCAGCAAGCGGCCAAAGACGCCTGGGATCCCGAGCTGGGCCACACCCGGGCCGCGGCCCTGGTCGCGGCCGCGGTCGACGCCTGGTGCGCGGGATGGCCCGGGGCCGTCCCCACGGGGCTGCTGCGGGACCTGCATGAGCACTACCTGACATCCCATGGCGGCATCCGGCTCCGGCCGGAGCCGTGGGAGGAGGCGCTGAGCTGGGCGACCTCACCGCTGTTCGCGACCAGCAGCCTGCTCGTCCCCGACGAGGCCCGCGAAGGGCACTACTCGGCGTTCGACTACCTCGCCGACGCCAGAGACGCAGACCCGAACGCCGAACAGATACCGTCCCGTACCTGGGCGCTGCTGATCGACGCCGCGGATGGTCCGGCCTGCCTGGAGATCGGCTGGGTGGCCCGCCGGCGCCACGAGCTCGAGGTCGCCGAGCGTGCGTTCCGCAAAGCGCTGGACCACGGCGTTCCGCTGGCCGTGGGAGGCCTGGCCATGCTGCTCGGCGACCGAGGCTCCCGGGAGGACACCCACGCGGCGGTCGAGCTCATCGAGTCGACGCTGGCCACCGCGCCCGCGGAGACCGATCCGGCGCATCTCCTGGCGCTGCGCTACTCCCTGGCCTGGTGGACCGGCGCATCCGGCGACTCCTCCGAGGCATTGGCCGCCGCCCGGGACGTCTGGCGCGAATGCCGCACGCTCTTCGGCGAGGACGATTCCAGCTCGATCGAGGCCGGATTGTTGGTGGCGCGCTGGACCGGCTGGGACGGTGACGTCGAGGGGGGACATCAGACCGCGGCCGGACTACGGGATCACGCCGCCAGAGTTCTCGGTCCCGACCATAGGGTCACGCTCAGTGCTCGCTTCGAGGCCGCCTGCTGGAACCGCGCAGCCATGACGGACAGAGCCGAAGAGTGGCGGAGACTCGACATCGACACCACCCGCGTGCTGGGCGCCCTCGATCCGCTCACCAACGACACGCGCTGGAACCTGGCCGGCTGCCTGCGGCGGTGCGGCAACGCAGAGGAGGCCGTCCGCCTGCTGGAGACGGTCGTGTCCGACCGCGCCACCATCTACGGTGCCGAACACCCTCGTACCCTGGAAGGACACCTGCAGCTGGCCGGCGACATCGGCACGGACGGCCACCCCACCGACGCCCTGGAGGCGATCGCGCGCCTGGACATCGCCCGCGTCCTCGGCGACGACCACGAGCTGACGCTCTACGCCCGCTACCAGGAGGCCTTGTGGACCGGAATGACCGGTGACCACGAGAATGCGAAAGAGCTGTTCGAGCGCCTCCTGGCGGACGGCACCAGAGTGCTCGGACCGTCCGACCGCCTTCCCATAGCCATCTCCGAACAACTGGAACGCTCACCCGACTACATCCCCCGCTACTACCTTCCAGCCAGTTGGTAGAGCGAGCAGGCCGACCCAAGGCCGATGCGGTCGACCACGCCAGCGTGCCCGCCTGACAGAGGACGGGCCACCGCCGGATGGAGTCCTCGTCCGGCTGGCGGCACGAGCGGATGCCCGATGGGAACCGAGGACCACGCCCTGACGGTGCGTCAGTCCCAGACCGCGTTGTGCCGTCTCCTCATAAAAGCTCTGCAGGCCCGTGAGGTGTTGTGCGCCGTACACCGCAGTCGACCAGAGCTGCAGTCGTTGCCGTTCGGACGCCTCGCCGGTGGGCACGCCCTGCGGGGCGGCGGTGCCGGAGCCACGTAGGCGGCCGGTATGTGGTCGGGGTGGCGGTCGGGTGTCGAGAATGTGGTGCCGGCTCCGTCCCAGGGGCACGAGCGGCCACGACGGGCCGCGCGACGAAGAAGGAGAACCACGATGAAGTACCTCCTCCTGAAGCACTACCGAGGTGGCCCGGCCCCCGTCGTGGACTACGGGTCGATGGACCAGTGGACGCCGGAGGAGGTCGACGCGCACGTGCGGTTCATGCGCGACTTCGCCGCCCACCTGAAGGAGAGGGGTGAGTTCGTCGACAGCCAGGCCCTGACGCCCGAGGGGACGTTCGTGCGGTACGACGGCGAGGGGCGCCCACCGGTGACCGACGGCCCTTTCGCCGAGACAAAAGACCTCATCGCGGGATGGATGGTGATCGACGTGGCCTCCTGGGATCGCGCGGTCGAGCTGGCCGGCGAGCTGTCCGCCGCTCCCGGACCCCGCGGCGAGCCGAACCACGAGTGGCTCGAGGTACGGCCGTTCCTCACCGAGGCGCCCACGGTCACCGAGTGAACGAGTCGCTGCCGCGGGAGCTCGTACCCGCGGTGATCGGTGTCCTCGTCCGGCGCGGACCCGACTTCCCGTCGGCCGAGGACCCGGACGCCGGCCCGAACGCCGGCGACAACTCCCGCCGATCTCCGGTGCGTCCTGGCAGACGATACATCGGCGCTTTGCCGAGTGGAGCGCCGCGCGGGTGCGCGACTCACGGCGGTTGAGTGCGGTGACGCCGGACCGCCGGCACTATGCAAGGATTCGGCCATGCATGACCTCGCGCAACCACTCAACGGCATGAATGCGCTGGTCATCGGAGGCGGGGGCGAAGGCATCGGACGCGCGATCTCGCGGGCGTTCACCATGGCGGGCGCAGCCGTCGCCGTCGCGGACATCGATCCGGAGCGAGCCCGCGATGCCGTCCAGGAGTTGACGGAGTTCGGCGCCCGGGCTGTAGCGCTCACCGGCGATGTCCGGTCCGGGTCCGCTGTGGACGGCTTCGTCGCACATACCATCGCCGAGTTCGGCCGACTCGATACGCTCGTCACCGTCGTCGGAGGCCAGGTCGCGTTCGTTCCCGCGGTGCGGCTGCACGAGATGAGCGACGACGACTGGGATCTGGCGTACGAAATGAACCTTCGCTATGTGGCACGGGCGGCCCGCGCCGCGATCCGTGCGTTTCTGGCCCAGGGGAGCGGCGGATCGATCGTCAGCGTCGGTTCGGTCACCGGCATCATGGCCGCGCCCATGCAAGCCGGTTACGGCGCTGCCAAGGCCGGCCTCGCCAGTCTCGCGAGGACCGTCGCCGCGGAGTACGCCGGTGACGGAATCCGCATGAACATCGTGGCGTGCGGCGCCATCTCAACGGCGACGGCGAATTCCGCACATCCCGACGACGAGGTGCCCGAGATTCCGATGGGCCGCCTCGGCGTACCGAACGATGCCGCCGCAGCCGCCGTTTACCTGGCTTCACCGTTCTCGTCCTACGTGACCGGTCAGAGTCTGGTGGTCGACGGCGGCGTTACGGTACGCGGTCCGTTCTCGGTCTGATCAGTCCCGGAACCGCGGTCCATGTAGAAACAGCCACCTGAACGCACTCTCATCGGCTACTTGTTCACTTGAGGCACGGCCGGCCCGGCAGGGTTGGAACCGAATGCTGTCCACCACCACCTATTGCGGTGGGGACCACCCCGGCCTCGGGCATCCCGCAGCCGACGGCCTCCCGGCAAATCCAGCCGGACGGTACGGTCGATCTCGAAGGCAGCTCTTTCAGCCAGGACGTACGCCCGTGCGACCAGGGCCGCCAGGTGACCTTCACGCACGAACCGGGCGGGGTCTCTGACGGCGGAGGAGACCGGAGCCGTCAGGAGTTCGACCAGACCCGAAAGGGGGCTTTCCCACCGATGCCATTCCCAGATGCCCTGGCGCGTTTCAACCGGAGGGTCACCAACCGTGTCGCGAGGCCGTTCGCGAAACGTCTTCCCGGTCTCGCCGTGGTTCACCACAAGGGCCGCAGGTCCGGCCGCCCCTACGAGACTCCCGTCAGTCTTTTCGTGCGACCTGGCGGGTACGTCGTGGCTCTTACGTATGGTCCCGAGCGCGACTGGGTCAAGAACGTCATCGCGGGCGGAGGATGTGAGCTGGAGTTCAGGGGGAAGACCATCCGGACACGGGAGCCCAAGGTCGTACGCGATCCGGACCGCGCCGACATGCCGCTCGGCGTACGCCAGTTCCTCGGGCTGGCCGCCGTCACCGACTTCCTCCATCTGACCGAGGTCGTGGAACAGCCGGAGGCGCCAAGGTAGCTGGCGCAGGCGTGTAAGCCGGCGGGCACCGCGGCTCTCTGCTACGAGCGGCGGGCGGCGATGACGTTGTCGATCAGGATGCCCGCAGTGCCGTCGGGGCCGGTGGCCTCACGCTCCGGGGAGTCGACGCGCTCCACGGTCCACTTTCCCAGGTCCAGGCCCAGGGACCCGAGGGTCTCGTGACTTGTGGGGAACTCGGCGTCCGCGTGCTCACTCCAGGGCGGGGCCGCTCCGTGCTCGACGATCAGCAGCAGGCCCCCGGGCGTCACCGCACCGGCCGCCCGGCGCAGCACCTGGTCGCGCGGGAAGTCGATCGGCGACTGCAGGAACTGGGCCGAGACCAGGTCGAACTCGCCCTCGGGAAACCCATGGGCCAGGTCGTGGCGCTCGAAGGTCACCCGGTCTGCCAGGCCCGCCTCGGCCACGTGGGCGGCGGCGCGCTCCAGGGCGGTGGCCGAGATGTCCACGCCGAGCACCAGCCAGCCCTGCCGCGCCAGCCAGACGGCGTCACCGCCCTCGCCGCAGCCGAGGTCCAGCGCCCGGCCGGGCTTCAGCGGCTCGACTATCTCGGCCATGACCGGGTTGACCCTGCCGCTCCAGATTCGGTTCCTCTGGCGGTACCGTTCCTCCCAGAACCGCTCCGCCTCGTCGGTCGCCGTCATGCCTCGTCCCCCGATCGGCTCGTGGCCGCCACCGTCGGCGGCCGGATACCTCGCACAGCGTGCCCGCGCCGCGCGCTCACTGCCAACCCGCGTTGCCAGTTCGGCAAAGGAAACGGTGACCCGGGCACTGATGGGCCGATGAATGTTCAGTCGCTCTCACCGGCCTGCTCGGCGGCCTGGTGTGGGATCTGTCGTCCGTCGGTACGTGACTCGTCGGCCGAACGAGCGTCAGACGCTGCGCAGCACCGAGACGACGACGCCCAGCACGGTGGCGTGGTCGCCGTCGATGACCTCATAGGCCGGGTTGCGCGGCTCGAGCAGGACGTGGCCGGCGCGGCGCCGGTACACCTTGACCGTGGCCTCCCCATCGATCATCGCGGCCACGATCTGTCCCGAGTGGGCCTCCTGCTGCTGGCGCAGCACGACGATGTCACCATCACAGATCGCGGCCTCGATCATCGAGTCCCCGCGGACCCGCAGCGCGAACACCGTGCCCCGGCCGGTGAGCCCGCGGGGCAGTTGCAGCAGGTCGTCGACGTGTTCCTCCGCCAGGATCGGGATCCCCGCGGCGATCTCGCCAATTACCGGTACGGCCACCGAGTCGCCACCCGGCTCCGTCGGCCGGGACCCCGGCAGGAAGGCCCGCACGTCGATCGGCCGGGAGACGGTCGCACCGCGCCGCAGAAAGCCCTTCTCCTCCAGGCTTGCCAGGTGCTTCGACACCGAGGACGACGACCGCAGCCCCACCGCGTCACCGATCTGCCGAACGCTCGGCGAGTACCCGTACCGGACAACCCAGTCCCGGATCACGAGCAGGATACGCTGCTGCCGCGCCGGCAGACTGGAGGTGTCCAACTGCTCGAACAGGTCATCTTCGTCGTAGGCGGTCACCGGCCGAATGATAGGGGCCCGCACCCGCGAGCCCGGAACGACCCACCGAACGACCCCCTCAACGCCGAGCGGCCCATGAGCTCCGACCCGGACAACATCAGCGACAGGTCAGCGCTCAGGGCCAGGTCTGCCGGGAGCAACGCGGGTCGGACGGATTCGGCTGCGTCGCTGCGAGAGATTTCTCCGGGGCCGTGTCGATCCGCGGGCCGCTCGTTCGACGTGTGGGTGCGAGTGCGAGGGCCGAGAGGCGGCCCCCCATCGGACGAGGAGAACGCGATGCCGAAGTACATGCTGATCATGCGGGGCACCGATGAGTCGAACGCGGCCCTGAGGGCCGGGTTCGAAGAGTTGGCGGCCACGACGTACCGCTACATCGAGGAGCTGGTCAAGGCCGGCGTGTTCGTCGCAGCCGAAGGGCTGGACGATGCGGGCAAGGGCGTCGTGGTCGACTTCAGCGGCGAGGCCCCGGTGGTCACGGACGGGCCGTACGGGGAGACCAAGGAACTGTTCGGGGGCTACTTCCTGCTCGATGTCGCCTCGAAGCAGGAGGCGGTCGAGTGGGCCAAGCGGGTCCCGTCGGTCACCGGGTCCAAGATCGAGGTCCGGCGGGTGGCCGGGGACGACGAGATGCCGCAGGACGCCGAGGGGTCCGTCGAGGAACGGGCCGGGAGCGAGAGCACCGGCCGGATCTGATGGGGACGGTCGACGTCGAGGCCGTCTGGCGGATCGAGTCGGCGCGGATCGTCGCCGCGCTGACCCGGTTCACCGGCGATTTCGGGCTGGCCGAGGATGCCGCCCAGGAGGCGGTGGCCGAGGCGCTGGTGTCGTGGCCGCTCACCTCTCCGGCCAATCCGGCCGGCTGGCTGATGGCCACGGCCCGGCGGCGGGCGATCGACGCGATCCGCCGCCGGACCGCCCTGCAGGACCGATACGCCCTGCTGGCGACCGGCCCGGTGGTCGACGAGGACATCGACCCCGACCGCATCGACGACGACCTCCTGGCGCTGATGTTCGTCAGCTGCCACCCGGTGCTCTCTCCCGAGGCCCGGGTGGCGCTGACCTTGCGCGTGGTCGGCGGACTGTCCACCGAACAGATCGCCCGCGCGTTCCTGGTACCCGTGCCGACCGTGCAGGCTCGCATCACCCGGGCGAAGAAGACGATCGCGGCGGCCGGGGTGCCGTTCGAGCTGCCGCCGGCCGGTGAGCGCCGGGAACGGCTGGGCGGCGTGCTCAGTGTCGTCTACGTGATCTTCACCGAGGGGTCGACGGCCACGTCGGGCGACCGGCTGCTACGCCCCGGCGTCGCGTACGAGGCGATCCGGCTGGCCCGTACGCTGGCCGCGCTGCAGCCGGACGAGCCGGAGGTGCACGGTCTGCTCGCGCTGTGCGAGCTGACGGCCGCGCGCTTCCCGGCCCGGACCGGCCCGGATGGTTCGCCGATCCTGCTGGCGGACCAGGACCGGCGGCGGTGGGACTTCTCGGCGGTCCGCCGTGGGCTGGCCGCGCTGGCCAAGGCATCGGCTCGCGGGCTCGGCCCCTACGGCCTGCAGGCTGCGATCGCCGCCGCCCACGCGTCGGCGCCGTCGGTGGAGGCGACCGACTGGGACCGGATCGTGGTGCTCTACGAGGCGCTCGGCCGGGTCGCGCCCTCGCCGGTGGTCGAGCTCAACCGGGCCGTCGCCGTGTCCATGGCCTCGGGTCCGGCGGAAGCCCTGGCCATGGTGGACGAGCTGATCGCCTTGGACCGGCTCCCCGGGTCGCATTTGGTTCCGACCGTACGCGGTGAGCTGCTGGCCCGCCTCGGCCGGCGAGCGGAAGCGCGCGCCGAGCTGGAGCTGGCGGCTGGGCTGTGCGCCAACCAGCGCGAACGCTCAGTGCTGCTGCGCAAGGCGGCCGCGCTGGGCTGACCTCTCCAGCGCGGCCGACCGGGATTCGAGTGCGGCCCCCCGGAGGACTGGTGATCTGTTCTGGAGGGGGCCGTGGCGGTCACCGACCCAGCCCGTAGGCCGAACGGTGAGCCGGGGTGTCTTCGAGCGGCGTCCAGCTGAGCACCTCGCCGTCACGGGCTCGCACGAGCCAGATCAGGGTCAGCCGGGCTTCGGCGTCATCATCGAGACCGAGGTGCGAGCCCGTCGTGTGCCCGAGGATGGCGACCATCTGGCCGTCGGCCGCGAGGGTGCGCGGATAGAGGACATAGTCCGGAAAGTCGGCGAAGTACGCGGCCCACGCCTCGGCGTTGGCCGCGCGTCCGATCACCGGCTCCTCATCGAAGACCCTGAGCTCGTGGTCGGCGCTCATCAGGGTCGACAGGCCAGCGGTGTCCGCGCGGTTGATGCGGTCCACGAAGCTGATCGCGACAGCCACCGGCGGCTGCGGCGTTCTCATGCCGACGATTGTCCCAGGCCCTGCCCCTCACCCCCTCCGTGATCACGCACCGTCAGGCTGAGGCATGCCATTAGTCTGCCATTGGGAATTGATCGGCCGGCCGGTTAGAATCTTATTATTCCGCTGATTTAAAATCTGGCCCCCGAGGGTGGCCGGGAGCGTAGTCGAGCTGTTACTGAAATCGTGCCGCGGAGTGTCACGCCGCGGGAAGTCAAGGGTCATCCCTTGCGCAGCTGGGACAGCCTTCCGCTCCGACTGAATCAAACCATTCTTCAGGCATGTCGTCTCCGGCCTGCCTATGCCAGGAAATGAGAACCCATGTAATGAGCACCAAGGCCATGACCACCAAGGAATTCGTCGTTCACGCGATCACCGACATGACCGCCGGCAACGACATCGGCGGTGCCATTGAGCGGCACTTCGCGCCTGACTTCGTGCAGCACAGCCCGATCTGCCCGGTCGGGCTGGACGGCCTACGGGCGACGGTGCAGTACGCCCGGGCGATCGGGGGGAGCTACACCGCGCTGCGCGTCCTCGGCGACGGCGACTGGGCCGTGATCCACGCGCGGAAGACCGGCCTGACGCAGAGTGCGCTCGTCCTGTTCAACATCTACCGCGTCGCGGACGGCAAGGTCGCCGAACACTGGGAGGCGATCCAGTCGGAGCCCGCCGAGATGGTGGGCGGCCGGACGATGGTCGACGGGGCCACCGAGATCACCGATCTGGACCGTACCGAGGACAACCGCGAGCTGGTGCGCGGGCTGATCGAGAACGTCTACATCGGCGGCGACCGTTCGGCGCTGGCGGACCACTTCGACGGTGACGCGCTCATTCAGCACAACCCGCACCTCCCTGACGGGGTACCGGCGTTGCGCGATGCCCTGTCGGACGACCCGGTGGCCTATGTGATGCTGCACCGGATCATCGCCGAGGGGAACTTTGTGTTCACCCTCTCCGAAGGGATCAAGGACGGCAGCACGTATGTGCTCTATGACATGTTCCGGGTCGCCGACGGAAAGATCGTCGAGCACTGGGACGTGGTCACCGAGTTGCCCGCCGAACTGCCGCACGACAACGGAGTGTTCTGAACCCGCCCGCACGGCATCGACGGCTGCGAAACCAGAGAACCCAGCTCGGACACGTGGTCTGAGCTGGGTGATGTGGTGGGCGATACTGGGATTGAACCAGTGACCTCTTCCGTGTCAGGGAAGCGCTCTCCCGCTGAGCTAATCGCCCGGGAACCTGCTCGAGGTGGAGACGGGATTTGAACCCGTGTACACGGCTTTGCAGGCCGTTGCCTCGCCTCTCGGCCACTCCACCGTGAGGCCGACCTGGGTGGCCCCTCAGAGCGGAAGACGGGATTCGAACCCGCGACCCTCACCTTGGCAAGGTGATGCTCTACCACTGAGCCACTTCCGCGTGCGCTCCCCCGGGGGTCTCCCGTGAGGCGACGAGGAAAACCTTAGCCAATCCTGGCCGGATCCCCAAACCGGATTCCCCGTATGCCGCCGTCCGGCGGTCCGGGGCGCCCTCCAGCAGAAGGCCCCCGGCAGGGGCGCAGGGGGCCATCAGGGCCGTCCCACCTGCTCGGCGTACCAGACCACCCCGGCCACGTGGACGGCGATCTCCCGCAGGGTCCAGTTCGGCGCGCGAGGGGTGTCCCATTCGTCCGGGCAGGACGCGTAACGCAGCTCGTAGCACTGCCCGAGGCGGGTCAGGCGCTGACGGGCCTCGGCCAGGTCGAGCTCGGTGAAGCGGGCCCAGTCACCGTCGAGCGTGACCATCCGCCCATGCCAGCCGTCCGGGATCGTGGGGGCACCGGCCAGCAGCGCCTCCACCTCGGCCAGGTGATCGATGAGGTGGTCGGTGATGCGGCGGAGGGCCTTGTGCGGGGTCCAGACGTTGCCGCCGTCGGTGACCAGCGGCCGGCCGTCCCAGGCGAGCCAGGCCGAGGCCAGGTCCAGCGAGCGGGTGACGGCGGCGGAGACCAGGGCGCCGGGGGCGGTGAGCGGTGACGACATGCTTCGATCGTGGGTGAACAATGCTTCGCCTAGTGTCGAAACATGCCTGCGTACGACTCCGACATCGCCCCCGTGGCGGCGCTCATGGCCGATCGCACCAGGGCCGCCATGCTCACCGCGCTGCTCGGCGGCCGGCCCCTGGCGGCGGGGGAGCTGGCCCGTACCGCCGGTGTGACGGCCCAGACCGCCAGCTCGCACCTTGCCCGCCTCCTCGACGGCGGCCTGGTGACGGTGCTGAAGCAGGGCAGGCACCGCTACTACGAGCTCACCGGACCCGACGTGGCCGAGGCGATCGAGGCGCTCGGCCGGATCGGGCCGCCCATCCAGGTGCGCAGCCTGCGGCAGTCCAGGGCCGCCCAGGCGCTCCAGGCGGCGCGCACGTGCTACGACCATCTCGCCGGCCGGGCGGGCGTCGAGCTGTTCGCCGCCCTGCGGGGCAACGCTCTCATCCACCCGGAGACCTGCCATCCGACCGGCGAGGGGGAGCGGCGGCTGGCCGCGATCGGGCTGGACGCGGCCGTGCTGCGCGGCACCAGGCGCCGTCTCGCGGGGCCCTGCCTGGACTGGACCGAGCGCCGCCCCCACCTGAACGGCGCGCTCGGGGCCGCGATCACCGGCCGGGTGGTCGAGCTGGGCTGGTTCCGCCGGGCCGCTGTGCCGCGCGCGCTCACCCTGACCGCCGAGGGCGAGGCCGGTTTGCGGGAGGTTTTCGGCTGTTCCATCGGCGCACCCGTCACACTGGAATCATGGAAGACGCCTTCGCCCACGTCGGGGGAGTGCTGGCCACCGGCCTCGCGGACCTGACCAGTGATCCTGCCGCGCTGGACTCGCGCGGCTGGTGGGCCGTGGTCGTCACCTACGAAGGCAAGATCACTTGCGCCCGTTTCGACACCGTACGGTCCGCGCCGCTGCCGGCCGCGCCGTGGGCCGGGGTGACCGGCTGGACCACCTCGCTGGACGAGAACGCCTACGTCAGCGGGGTGGCGAAGATCCGGGAGGCGATCGCCGACGGCATCGTCTACCAGGCCAACCTGTGCCGCATCCTGAGTGCGCCGCTGCCGCGCGGCGCGGATCTGACCGGCCTGGCGGTACGGCTCGCCCGCGGCAACCCGGCGCCCTACGCGGCGGCCATGCGGCTGCCCGGAATCCAGCTGGCGAGCGCGTCCCCGGAGCTTTACCTGTCCCGGGACGGGCGGACGGTCGAGTCGCGGCCGATCAAGGGCACCGGGCGCACCGCCGCCGACCTGCTCCCCAAGGACCAGGCCGAGAACGTCATGATCGTCGACCTGGTGCGCAACGACCTTGGCAGGGTCGCGGAGACCGGATCCGTCACCGTGCCGGAGCTCTGCCGGATCGAGGAGCACCCGGGGCTGGTCCATCTCGTCTCGACGGTACGGGCCAGGCTGGCCCCGTCACAGGGGTGGCCGGAGTTGCTGCACGCCACGTTTCCTCCCGGTTCGGTGACCGGGACACCGAAATCCACGGCTCTGACGCTGCTGAATGAGTTCGAGCCGGTCCCCCGGGGCCCGTACTGTGGGGCCATCGGATGGGTCGATGCGGACTCCAGGCGCGGTGCCCTCGCGGTCGGCATCCGTACCTTCTGGGCCGAGGAAGGCCTGTTGAAGTTCGGTACCGGCGCCGGCATCACCTGGGGATCCGATCCGCGGCTGGAATGGCGCGAGACCGAACTCAAAGCGGCACGGCTTCTGGAGGTGGCAGGTGAAGGTCTGGTTGAACGGGGTCCTGTACGACCCTGAGCAGGCACGGGTGTCCGTCTTCGACCACGGGATGCTGGTGGGCGACGGAATCTTCGAAACGATCAAGGCCGTGCGCGGGGAGCCGTTCGCGCTCACCCGCCACCTGGACCGGCTGGCGGCCTCCGCCAAGGGCCTGGGGCTGGTGGCGCCCGACCTGGACGCCATCCGGCAGGGCACCCTGGACGTGCTCGCCTCGGCGCCCAAATGGCCGCTCGGCCGGATCCGCATCACCTACACCAGCGGCCCGGGCCCGCTCGGCTCCGACCGCGGGCCGGACGGCCCCACCGCGGTCGTCATCGCCCAGGAGCAGCAGCCGTTCCCGGCCACCGGGGACGTGACGGTCGTGCCCTGGCCGCGTAACGAGCGAGGGGCCCTCACCGGTCTCAAGACGACCTCGTACGGCGACAACGCCAAAGCGCTGGCCTACGCCAAGGAGCGCGGCGGCCAGGAGGCGATCTTCGGCAATCTGGCCGGTGACCTGTGCGAGGGCACCGGGTCCAATGTCTTCGTCGTACGGGACGGACGCTTGATCACACCGACGCTGGCGTCCGGCTGCCTGGCCGGGGTCACCCGGGCGCTCGTGCTGGAGTGGTTCGGCGGCGAGGAGGCCGACCTGCCGCTGGAGGAGTTCTACAGCGCGGAGGAGGCGTTCCTGACCTCGACCACCCGGGACGTACAGCCGATCAAGATGGTCGACTCCACGGAGCTCCCCGTGGCGCCGGGCCCGATCACCACCAAGGCCATGGAGGTCTTCGCCGCGCGTGGCGCCGAGTTCGTCGACCCCTGATCCTCTCCTGATCCTCTCCTGGGCGGAGGGGGCCGGCGGGCCTGGCGACGCCGGCCGATCATCGCTGGGGCCGGTCAGCGGCACGGGGTGTACGGCTGGTCCGTCAGCCGGGCGTCGCCGCCCTTCTTGATGGAGTTGAAGTGCCAGGTGGCGGTGGCCTGGGGGCAGAAGCGCGAGGGCGGCCGGCTGTACTCCACCTGGAAGACGGGCTTGCCCGCGCTGATGAACAGCGCGAGGTTGCCGCATTCGGCGTACTGGAAGCACTGCTCGTTGACGGCGTAGTCGAACGAGGAGACCAGCTGGGGGATCTGGCTGAGATCGTTCTTCAGCGCGACGGACAGGCCGTGACGGTGCGCCAGGCCGGCGAGGGCCCGGTTGTACTCGAGCTGGGTGGCGGCGCTGATGTCCCAGCCGGTGACGGCCCGGCCGTCCTCGTAGGCGTTGACGACGTCGAACTCGACTCCGTCGAAGCCGGCCCGGGCGCAGGCGCGGACGCGGGCACCCTGGGCGGCCAGCAGGAAGTCGCGCTGGCCCCGGTCGTTGTTGATGTTGGCATACCTCTCGTCCGGGAAACCCGGATAGGGCTTCCCGATCAGTGAGTGCCCGTGGGCGTCGTCCCACTCGACGAACCTCCGGTAGTCGGGCCGCCCCTTCTCGATCCCGCCCGCGTCGACGTAGCAGATCGCCCGGGCTCCGCCGGCGTGGATCGCCCGCACCGCGGCCGTGTTGAGCGTGCCGTTGTCGCCGGTGACGGCCGCGTCGGCGTACAGGTCGATGTCGAACACCTCGGGCCGGACGCAGGCGCCACCCTGGTAGGGCCGCCGGCAGATGCCGACGTTGACGCCGCCGGTCGCGGGGTACGCCGGGTCGCCCGACAACTGGTACTGCCACCGGCTGCGCAGAGCGGGATGCCAGATCGCCTGGTGGCGGGCCGGCCCCGCCGGGGTGGCGACGGCGGTCCCCGCCGTCAGCAGCAGCAGGAGCAGTGCCGCCGCGGTGGCGCAGGCGTACGCCGTCCCTTGCCTCGTGCGGTCCATGATGATCGACCTCCCCGTGACTACGTCGAGTCACAGAGATTAACCAAGGGTGGTGACAGTCCTGGGCGCCCTCTGGCGGGCCCGTGGGGAGGGGGCCGGCGCGGGGACGCGGGGGAGGGGCGCGGCGCCGTCCGCGGGTTGCGTCACGCCGCAGGTTGGAACTTTGTAACGCAATAGGTCTTCAATGATCGGGCGCGGGTGTCCAGACTGAGCACGTGTACGACTTCGACCTCCTTGTGATCGGATCGGGCCCCGGCGGCCAGAAGGCGGCGATCGCGGCCGCCAAACTGGAGCGGCGGGTCGCCATCGTGGAACGACGCCACATGATGGGAGGCGTCTGCATCAACACCGGAACGATCCCCTCCAAGACCCTCCGCGAGGCCGTGCTCTACCTCACCGGGCTCAACCAGCGGGAGCTGTACGGGCAGAGTTACCGGGTGAAGGACGAGATCACCGTCGCCGACCTCGGCATGCGCACCCAGCATGTCATCGGTCGGGAGATCGACGTGATCCGCAGCCAGCTCGCCCGCAACCGCGTCACGCTCTTCAACGGCACCGCGCGCTTTCTCGATCCGCACACGATCGGCATCGAGGACGCCACGGGTGACCGGGAGCAGAAGGTCACGGCCGAGAAGATCGTCATCGCGACCGGCACCAGCCCGGCCCGGCCTTCCACGGTGGAGTTCGACGACGCCACGATCATCGACTCGGACGCCGTCTTCCACATGGATCACGTCCCGGACACCATGGTGGTCGTCGGAGCCGGGGTGATCGGGATCGAGTACGCCTCGATGTTCGCGGCCCTCGGGACCAAGGTGACCGTCGTCGAGCGGCGGGAGCGGATGCTGGAGTTCTGCGATCTGGAGATCGTGGAGGCCCTGAAATACCACCTGCGGGACCTGGCGGTCACCTTCCGGTTCGGCGAGAGCGTGGCCGCGGTCGAGAAGCGCCCGCGAGGCACGATCACGGTGCTGGAGAGCGGCAAGAAGATCCCCGCGGACACGGTGATGTACTCCGCAGGCCGCCAGGGGGTGACCGACAACCTCGATCTGACCGCCGCGGGGCTGGCCGCCGACAACCGGGGCCGGATCACGGTCGACGAGTACTTCCGCACCGAGGTGCCGCACGTCTACGCGGTGGGGGACGTCATCGGCTTCCCCTCGCTGGCCGCCACCTCCATGGAGCAGGGCCGGCTGGCGGCCCAGCACGCCTGTGGCGAACCGGTCCGCAGCGTCCACCAGCTCCAGCCGATCGGGATCTACACGATCCCCGAGATCAGCTTCGTCGGCAGGACGGAGGACGATCTCACCGCCACCAAGGTGCCCTTCGAGGTCGGGGTCTCCCGCTACCGCGAGCTCGCCAGGGGGCAGATCATCGGCGATTCGTACGGAATGCTCAAGCTGCTGGTGTCCCCGGACGACCGGTCACTACTGGGTGTCCACGTTTTCGGTACAGGGGCCACTGAGCTGGTGCATATCGGGCAGACGGTGATGGGCTGCGGTGGCACGATCGACTACCTGGTGGACGCGGTCTTCAACTACCCGACGCTCGCGGAGTCGTACAAGGTCGCGGCGCTCGACGCCATGAACAAGATGCGGCAGATCGCCCGGCTCAGCGAGTGACCCGGCGCCGTACGGCTCGCTCCGGCTGGTGCCAGGCCACCATGGGCCGAACGGGGGCTCAGGAGGGCCAGAGCAGGTTCTCGAGCTCGGTCACGAGGTCGACGAACTCCGACTCGTGCCCCGCGGGGACGATGTCGTACGTCCGGTGCAGGAAGTCGGCCAGCGGCGCCAACGGGGCCTCGAACAGCGCGTTGCCGAAGGGGGAGGAGAGCGACAGGTTGAGCGTGCGATCCGAGTCGTGGCTGGCCGGCCAGACCTGGACGTCGCCCTCGCCGACCCTGCGCACGATGCCGACCGTCAGCAACTCCCGAGCAAAGATCCACTCCACGGGCTCGTCGTTGCCGACGTAGAAGGCCATGCTGATGGCGTAGGGATCGTCCGCCGCGTACTCCAAGGTGGCCAGCAGGGGGACCGTCGTGCGGTCGGGAACCACGAGCCGAAGGCCAAGCTCCGCGGAGACTGTGATGCTGCTGCTGTTCATCGCCATTCCTTCAGACGTGGGTCCCGCTACGCGCAGGGCGCTCCGATGGGAACATCGCTCCCTCCCACGGGTCTCCCCGCGATATATGACGCGTAACTGAGAAAACTTGTGGGAACATTCCCTCGCCGCCCCTCGATGTGACCCATCTCACCATCTGAGATATGGGTGTTGACCTGGTCAAACACGGGCGTTCCGGGTGCCTGGGCGGGCACCTGGCCCGCGCCGGTGGCTACGGCCGCAGCCCTTGGGTATGGGACGTATGAGGTAGACGTTTAGTTGCATAACCATGCTGGTAGGCGCAAACTGGCCATTCTTTGGTCTAGAGCGGGGGGACGTCGTTGAGCGGCGAAAGACAGGCCGAGGCTTCAGGCCTGCGCGGTCAACTGATCCGGTTCCGGGAGTGGGTGCGCCGCCACCCGGTTCTCAACACGACCTGGCAGATCGGCGTCTTCGCCGTCGGGGTGACCGTGCTCGCCGCCGGCATCGCCATGCTCGTGCTGCCCGGACCGGGCTGGGTCGCCATCTTCCTCGGGTTCGCGATCCTGGCCACCGAGTTCGCCTGGGCCCAGAGCGCCCTCCACAAGGCCAAGCAGGCGGCCCAGCGGGCCAAGGACAAGACCCTGGACCCCGCCGTCCGGCGCCGCAACACGATCATCGCCGTGGTCCTCGGAGTGCTGGCCGGAATCGCGATCGTCGTCTACCTGGCCGTCCTCGGCTTCAACCTGCCCTGGAACGCATGATCGCCACTCCGTCGGCCGGTGTCCGGTGGCGGTGAGCGCGCGAGGACCCCTCCGGATACGCTAATCTTGGCGAGCAACGGAACGCCGCACGGCGGGTCGTCCCGGGCGATTAGCTCAGGGGGAGAGCGCTTCGTTCACACCGAAGAGGTCACTGGTTCGATCCCAGTATCGCCCACCCGGGAGTTTCGCCAGGTCACAGACCTGTAAGAGGGCCCTCTCCGATCTTCGGAGGAGGGCCTTCGTTCGTTGTTGGGGCAGATTTGGGGCATGATCTTGCCCCACCTCCAAATGTGTTCAGCAGAACCGGCCTCCGTTGGTCACTCGGTGTGGCCTGGTGCCGGAAGGGGCGCGGTGGTCCGGTCGTGCCGGTTCACCGCGCCCCTTCGTTGCTGGGTGTCAGGCGGTCTTGATGGAGATCACCTCTTTGCTGGTGTCCTGCCTCGCGGCGAGGAGCTCGGCCATCAGGGGGAGCGGTGAGGTGGGGGACAGGTTCGCTCGTTCGTCGAGTGCGGCCTCCCAGCGGTGCTGGAGTTTGGTCTTGAGTTCGTTGCGCATGGTGTCGGAGACGTGGGTGTAGACGCCGCGGATGCCCGGGACGATGTGTCCGAGGCGGTCGGCCTGGAGGACCTCGGGGATGCCATCTTCGGCCATCCAGGTCTTGTGGCCGTGGCGTAGCCCGTGCGGGGTCAGCCGCTGCAGGGTCGGCAGCCATGACGCCAGTGGCGTCTCGGCCGGGACGGGCTTGTGTCCGCGTCCGTGGGGTGGGTGGAAGGGTTTGCCGGGTTCGGCGGCCGGCCAGGGTGGTAGTGGCGTTCCCGGCCATTGCGTGATGTCCACCAGGACGGGCCGGTCCGGTCGCTGGCTCTGCTGCGGGAAGCGGCCGTGGGTGGCGGGGTGGAAGATCCGCCGCGAGTAGTTGCTGCGCCGGTGGTGGCCGGAGTCGGGGCCGAGGAACAGGTACTGGCCCATCCCCCCGCATGCGGGGTCCAGGTCGCCGCATGCGCACCGTCCGGCGCGCTTGACCTGTCGTGAGACGAGTCCGGCGAGGAAGGGTGGCAGGTCGACGGCCCGGTAGGACTCGTCCTTGGGCGGCGACTTTTCGAGTCGGCCGGCGAACTCGCGGAGTTGCCAGTCGATCTGGATCTGCCCCGAGTCGGCAGTACGGCCGCTCCAGGCCCATGACCTCGCCCCAGCGCATCCCGGTGTAGGCGGTGAGGATGATCAGGATGAAGTCGTCCTCCTGACCTGACAGCAGTCCGCATCGTTCGGCGAGGTGCAGCACCTGCAGGGGCGTCGCCCAGGCCTTCTCCGGGCCCCGGTGGGCGTGGGCTCGCCGGGTGCGTTTGCGGCCGCGGCCTTTGCGTTTCTCGGCGGCGTTGACGGGGACCAGCCCGCGGTCCTTGGCATCGCCCAGGATGGTGCCCAGCATGGAGCGGGCATCGGAGGCCGTGCGATGGGAGAACCCTTTCGTCCGGGTCCGTTTCTCCCAGGCGATGATCTCCTCGGGGCTGGTGAAGGTGTTCACGGGCCGATCGCCGAACACCGGCACGATGTGATGATCGATCAGGTACCGGTATTTGAGCTCGGTGGTCGGCTCGATGTCCTGTCCCGACCACCACAGCTCGATCCAGTCCGCGAGTAACGCCGCCCCGTCACGGGGGTCGTGCCACTCTCTTCGCCGCACCCGCGCCTCCTGGTCGTTGGCCCAGTCCAGCGCAGCCTGCTTGGTCTCGAACCCCGACTCCGATCCCCGGGTGCCGTCCGGCCGCTGGAATCGCGCCCGCCACACCTTGCCTCGCTTCTCCACGTTCGCCATGGGTACCTCCTACGTGTTGGTGAGTTGAACTGAGTTGATCGTGAACCCCGGGCCCTGCTCAGACCCGTCCACGCGGTCGATGACGCACGGACGGTCGTTTGGCACCGGCTCCGATGATCGCGGCGATGTCCTCGTCGCTGAATCGCAAGTGCTTGCCGATGAAGGTGCACGCGATCGCGCGGGCACTGGCCTTCTTGCGCAGCCAGGACTCGCGCACCTGCAACATCTGCGCGGCCTCGGCCGGGGTGTACAGCCGAAGTCCCGTCATCGGCGCCGCTCGCCTTGGTGGGTTCGGCCGCCCTGACTGCGGTGATGCCACTCTGCGGCTTCACGTGGGCTGGGGGTTCGGTCGTTCTGCAAGATCATGTTCTACCTCTTTCGGCTGCCGCAGAGCCTTCTCGCTGCGAAGGACCTGGCTGTGCGGCCTAGTTCTATGGAGTCATGTGCACGCCTCTCAGTTGGTTTGAAGTTAACTACGCTCCATCAGATCACGTAGAGCCCATTCATGGCTACTCTCTGCTCAAGCATGTAGTGCGGGCATGTCGGCTGTCTGCGGATTCAAGATCTTCGTGTTGGACCGGGGCATCAGTGGCATCGCCGGTTCCTCTGATGCCGCGGCGCGAAGCGGCTCCCGCAGATGCTCGACCGGGGCGCGGCCTCTGAGTTCCACGTCTCCCGGGACTCTGGCCAGAGCGGTATCAGCTGGCCTGGCATCAGCCGTGCGTCTTCGCCCGGGAGGCACTGGCAGCGAGTTCCAGGCCAAGAGCTTCACGCCCTGGTCCTTGTCGCCGAAGTCCGGAGAATCGCAGCCGCTCCGCGGAGATGCCGACAGCCCCGGCCTGTGCGGTCCGCCGCACTGGTGCGCTCGCCGAACGCACCCGGCAGCGGCACGCCACTGTCCATGCCCTACTGGGCGGAGGGCTCGGGCTGGGCGCATGCGCTCACCATCTGGGCTGGGGCATGAACACCGTCAAACGCTCCGCCCGCGCCGCATCGGCCGACGACCTGCTGCGCCCACCGCAATACCGCCAGGAGTTGGTCGACCCCTACCGCGACCACCCGCGCAGACGCCTCACCCACGAGCCCGCCGCGCCGGTGCCCCGTCTGCTGGCCGAGATCCGCGACTCGGCTATCCCTGCGGCGCGAACCTGCTGGTGCGCTACCTCAGCCAAGGCCGCGCTGACCCCGAGCACACTCAGCCCCTCACCCCGCCAGATGGTGTCCTGGCTCATGACCCGACCAAAAGATCTCCCCGTACACCGACGCCGTCACCTGGACGAGCATTCCTTCGTTCACGGCCTCCACAACACGAACAAGCCGTCATCGCCGGGCTGACCTTCCACGGAAGGCACAAACACCAAGGTCAAACTCCTGAAACGACAGATGTACGGCCGAGCCGGCTTCCCTCTGCTCCGGCAGAGAATCTTGCTCTCGTAGACCATAGAGGAACTCAGCGTCACCACCGGATTCGTGCCAGAGCCCATTTAACGGCTCTGTCCCGTAATCGGCGGTGGCGGTGAGTGATCACTGCCAGGCTGAGGCGTGCTGGAGATCGACGATCTTATGGGTGGGGTGTTTTCGGGGCTGTCTGCCCTGGTCATCAAGGGTGTGGAGGACGAGAACGACCTCGTTCGGGTCGTGGCCAGTACTTGGGGCGAGTCGGTTGCCGTGCCCGGTGTACGGGGCGCTGGCCGGCCGGGTGCACGGCTTGTGCGGCCGGACGGTCACGGATGTCCCGGTCGAGGGGCGGGGGTGATGATGTCGATACAGGTACGTCCCACCCCAACGACCAAACCGAAGGCGTCAACACCCACACGAAGAGGACCATGCGACAGATGCACGGCCGTGCCGGGTTCGACCTCCTGCGCCACCGCATCCTGCTGCAGTGAGGATCACTCAACGCCACCACCGATTACGTGACAGAGCCATTGGTTACAGTCCCCCGGCGTGACCGCGCAAGCATCATCAGGGTACAGCGGACAAGGTGGCATGAAGGCTTCGGTTCGCGATCAGGAGATCGGTGCCCTCGTGCATGTCTGTCGTCAGGGCCGTGGTGCAGCCCCGATCGAGATCCCGCAGCAAAAGCCCAGCTCACGACGGGAGCTGAGTTCTCAAGCCCTACAAGGTGAAGAGTGCTGTCGAAGTTCCGTTATATGTGCCAATATTTGACTGTGGCCCTAGTCTCAGCGGCTTACGGACACAACCGGCAAGATGGCCTCTCAGGATCTCCCTATCGAGGAGCAGATTGGATCCCACCGCCGCAGCCGCCGCCCGCGCGGTTGCCCAAGTGGCTTGCCGTTTGTGGCTGGCCAGCCGCTCTGACCAGGCCACTCGCGATCAGCCCTTGATCGCCCTGATTCGCACCCGCTTCACTGACCAACTGAAGGCCCGTGAAGTGGATCTCCAGTTCCAGACGATCGCTCTTCAGGTCGAGTCCCGGCTAGAAGCCCTGCGCGTAGCCGAATTTTCTGGACTCTCCGACAGTGATCGGCGGGCGGCGATCGCTGAGGCTGGTCTCACCCTTCAGCGCGCTGATCTCACAGACCGAGGATTGTTCGACTCGGACCTGGATCCGGTAAAACTAACCCGCCAGGTTCGCGCTCTAATGCCGAATCTGGAAAAACAATTTGATAGGAGGCTCATCCCTTACTATGAGACCGTACTAGCCGAGTGTTGCGAATCACTTGTGCATATCCTCATCAACTTGCCCCAGTTTCAGGCTCGCGCTTCCGTGGAGATACTCGGTCGCGTCTCCTCCCTTTCCATGGAAATCGGCGCCGTGCTGGCCCGGCTCCCGAGGCGTACGGTGACAGCCCCGGACGGTACTGACAATGATGAGGATTTCACGCGACGATATCTACATGTCGTAAGCACTGAACTGGACACCTTGGAACTTTTTGGGGTCCGATTTGAGCGCATTGATCGTCCGACCACTTCGTTGAGCGTCGCCTACGTTAGCTTAACGGTCACACATAGCGTCAGGCCACGGCCTGAATACGGGACTTCTGGTATGTATAGCCAGTCTGCCCGGGTGGAAGCAGCGTTGGCACAGAGCCAGCGCACCCTGCTACGCGGCGAGGCAGGGGCTGGCAAGAGTACTATTCTGCGCTGGGTCGCAGTGACTGCCGCACGGGGAAAGTTCTCCGCAGAAATGCGAGCTATGAACGGTACGGTGCCGTTCCTAATTAAATTGCGCAGCTATACAGACGGCCGGTTTCCGGCCCCTGAAGAGTTCCTTGACTATGTGGGGCGTAACCTCGCGAGCCTGATGCCGCGCGGCTGGGCCCACCGCGTCTTGGAATCGGGCAAGGCGATCGTTCTGGTTGACGGAGTGGATGAGGTGCCCGAATCGCATCGACCTGCGGTTCGGAATTGGCTCAGCAACCTGCTCCGAGCCTTCCCGAATATAAATGTCATTGTGACGTCTCGCCCGGCAGCCGCGGAAGCTCGCTGGTTGAATCGGGAGAATTTCTCACATGGCTTCATCGAGCCGCTAAGTCGAGCCGACGTTCGCGCCCTCATCGAGCATTGGCACACCGCGATACGTGCCACAGATGACCTGCCTTGTCGACCAGAACAACTACCGAAGCTGCAAGCTAATCTGCTAGCTCGACTTGAAGCCATTCCATCGCTGCGTGCCCTCGCCACGAATCCGTTGATCGCTGCGGTCCTGTGTGCGCTAAACCTTGATCAAGAGACACTTCCCCGAGACCGGATGGGCGTCTATCAGGCCACCCTTGGTATGCTCGTAGATACCCGCGACGCTAGACGTGGTATCTCCCAGCTTGTTGGTTTGTCCCGAGAACAAAAGATTCGACTTCTCCAGCATCTTGCATGGAATTTGTCGGTTCGCGATCAGATCGAGATGAAGCGAAGTGTGGTTGAGAATCTAGTCGCGAGTAGGCTCGCTGCGATGCCCCAATTCGAGGGAAGAACCGAGGACGTACTAGACTTTCTGCTCCAGCGCAGCGGTGTGCTCCGCGAACCGGTCCCTGGAAGGATCGATTTCGTCCACCGTAGTGTCCAGGAATACTTGGCGGCGCAGGAGGCTGCCGAGCTTGGTGACATGCAGCATTTGGTCTCTAAAGCTCATCTTGATCAATGGCGCGACACAATCGTTATGACGGCAGGGCATGCCAATGCCCCTATGCGCCGAGAATTGCTGGCAGGCATGATCCGCAGGGTCCAACGGGCCCGTAACCCAGCCACTGTGAATCACCTAAAGCTTGTAGTGATCTCCTGTCTGGAAACCGTGCCATCGATCCCGGATGGCCTGACTGAAGTTATCAACGGTTATCTCGATGAGTTGGTTCCGCCGCGGAACGAGGTCGGTGCAAAATCGTTGGCTTCCGTCGGCGAACTCGTGTTGCGAAAACTCCCTGCCTCACTAAAGGGGCTGAGTGAATCGACGGCGCTGGCCACTATCCGGACCATCTGGATGATCAATGGCTCAGGGGCGCTCGACTTGCTATCTCGATATGCAGTGAAGACCCATCAGACACATCTTGGATCCTTTTTCATCGCTTGGGACTACTTCGATCCCTTTGAATATGCCCAACGCGTGCTAGACCCACTCATCGAACGTTTTCCGGAACAGCCAATTCTAGTGAAGACGCCGGCACAACTCGATGCCGTCGCTCGGGTTCGACAACCGGCGAGACTCCGCGTCGACCTTGAGTCTTCTCCCGACGTCAGTGCGTTGCAGAAGCTTGATGCGACCGTCAAGGAGTTGGAAGTAAGTGCTCCCTCGGCATCTTTCCACGCGAGGCTCTTGAATGGACTCGTTGGTCTTCGGCACCTCACGATCCGTGACAGTCATGTGGGACAGGATCTGACGGCCTTCGCCTCCCTCAAGGAACTTAAGGTCCTGACGCTGATCGACTGCGGACTACACAGCCTGAGCGGTATCGAGAAATTGTCAAATCTGCGCTACTTGGCGCTGTTGACTATACATAAACGCGAGATCTTGCACCTGGCAGCCAGTCAGTCGCTACGACAGCTGGATATTGAATATACTTCAATAAATACCAATCTTGAGGAGATACTTCAGAGATATCAGTACCTTGAGAAGCTATCTTTGAAGCGCTGTCGTCTTCTAAAGGCCGACCGCGCTGACCGCGCTGACCGCTCAATCAATGAGAATTTGCGTACCCTCTCTTTGTTTCACACTGATCTCTCTCCTGCTTTTGCATCGCTTGCCCTACTTCGTGGTCTTCATAGCCTTGATCTCAGCAAGACTAGTGTCTCGGAGCTTGACCCGCTGGCTGCTCTGACCCAACTGAAGCATCTAGACCTGACCGAATGTCCGGAAGTTAAGAGCTTGACTCCGCTTGCTCGGCTGACCCAGTTGAGACATCTAAACCTCAGTGGGATCCCCTCTTCGACTGATATGCTTCCTTTGGAAAATCTGCCCAGTCTGGAAGTCGCCCTTGACAAAGATCAGCAGCTTCCTAATATCGATCGGGTCGCTCGCGTAAAACGTAATCGTGGCCGCTAGCCCCTGGAGAAGCCTCGCTCTCGCTTGGAGCACGAGCCAGCCGATCAGCCGGACAAAGACCGAATACGGGACCGGGAAGTCTATGCCGCCGAGATAGGCATCCAGGTTAACTTGCCCGTTCGAATATCCGATTAGGGCCCTGGCCTAAGAATTTGCCGCGAGCGGCTGCTGTAGCGGAGACCTCCGCAAAGCAGCGTCTAGCGATGGCTTACCTGACCGTCCCTCATCGACGGGATCCATACGCCTCGACCTTCTACGACCTGTGCGCCGACCTCGTCGGCACGTTGTGGTGGTCCGGGAAGAGCTACTCGTGGGGTGATGAGCAGATCGCCCAGCGGACGTAGCGGATCGGCGGCCCCGGCACCGGGACCCTCTGGCGGGCGTTCGGGACGTCCCACCATCTGGCGATGGTGGTCAACGGGCTGACCGGGCACTCCCCGGAGGCCAGCACTTGAACTGCGCCAGGTAACCTGCAGCTGCTGCTCTTTGCCGGTCGACGCGTGCCCGGGCCCGCTCAGCTTTCCTGCTCTGTCCTGGTAGATGCGGTCATGGACGAGCAGGGCTTCCATCCAGCCGACCGTCGCGGTGGCTACCCCCTTGGGGTACTCGGCGGTAACGGTCAGGTAGACGTCAGCGTCCTGGCCGTCGCGCGACGACCGCCCACGCTCCGTGCTCCTCTCCAGTGGGGTTGTCCTCGGCGGGCACCGCCCGCCAGGTCTGGACGTCGCTGGTACCGAGCTGAAGGTGATCGGGGACCATCAGGCCTCTCCTTGAAGGTCGATCCGACGGCAACGGACCGGTCGGCCATCACCGACTGGACAGCCGGGGAAAGGCGTTTCGCTACCCTCCCAGGCGGCACCGCGGTCCCGCGTCCCCTTCACACCAACACCGATATCGCTTCCATTACGGTCACGACTGCTGGTGCAGTGAGCAGAGAGACACCAGCGGCAGGTGCACACGTGAAGGCGTGCGTCTGGGCACTACCTCTGCGTTTGGCCGGCGCAGGCCAAATAAGTACTCTTATCTGACAATTAGGACAAGGTTTCTTAAATCGGCTACCTCGACCCAATCCCCACTTTTCTCCACCAATGCGGCGTTGTCGTTTCGCAATTCTGATCTTCTAAGAAGAATTGTCGGTGGGAGGGCGTACGGTCTCGTCTTGCCCAACAGCCGACGCACCACTCGCTTTGAGGAGAAAGCGTCGCGCTGTGGCGCCAGCGCGTCTGACTGCGGTTTCGGCATGCCGGACCGATGGCCGGTGTCGCGTTCGGCCGGGTCAACAACGTGATCGCCAAGGTCCATGCGTGGAAGGTGGAGGGTCGTAGTGAATGGTGAGCGGATCATCGAGCGCCTGGTTGGCGCGGTGGGTGAGGATCGGGTGGACGCGGGGATCGCGGTCTGCGCGGAGTATCGCCCGGCCGGGGGCGGCAAGGTAATGCCGCCGTCGTTTCCCGAGGGACCGTACTTGTACGAGAAGCGGCGGGTCGACGGGCAGTGGTGCAAGGTTGTGGTCCTCGATCAGGTGCCGTCGCAGGCCAACCGCATCGAGGAGGCGTTGCTGGCGGCTCGTGACGCGGGCCGGATCGAGCTTCCGCTGTTCGAGCTCAACGTCGGCACGAGCCGTGGGCCGCTGCGGCTGACCTCGCTGCAGTTCCCTCATCGGTCTGCGGACGCCTACCTGCGGGACAGCCTGATCGGCGGGGAGCGTTACGACCGCAGCGAGATCGGCCGGCGGTTGCGGGGGGTGACCGCTGCGGATGCCACGCCGTTGTTCGAGCGTGATCCGGGGTCGTTGCTGTTCGGGGTGTGGGATTCGCGTCGTGAGGGGCGTGGGGCGAAGTTCGCGCGGGTCTACTCCTCCTCGGTGGTGGGGGTGGATCCGCAGGACGGGGTGCGTAAGGCGACCCGGATGGATCCGCTGAATCTGCAGGGCGGTATCGATGACAAGGCCAAAGCCAAGGGGGACTGGCAGCACGTGGCCACGGGGGAGAAGACCAAGGGGCAGAAGCTGAGCGAGATCGGCCACGGCAACATCGCTCCCGGAGACGCACATGGCGGTGTGGCGATCGCGTGGGCGATGCGCGGTGCCTGGATCTCGCTGGCGGGGCTGGAGCGGGTGAGGTTCGGGGACGCCTCGGCGGAGGCGTCGTGTCTGGCGCGCGCGACGCTGGCTGCGCTGGCGTTGGCGGGCGACCGGCTGGCGTTCGGGCGTCCGTCGGTGTGGTTGCGGTCGGACTGCGATCTGGTCCGGGAGACCGAGGTCCTCGCGTTCGATGGCGACGGCGGGCAACGCGAGGAGTTCACGTTGACGGCGGCCGAGGCGATCGAGGTCTTCCACGAGCTGCGGGATCGGGCCGCGAAAGCGGGCGTTGTGATGGCGGCCGACACCGTGGCATTGGAGCCGACGCCGGCGCTTTCTGCTGCCGTTGAGTTCTCGGTCACCAAGGCCGCGGCGGAGGAGTAGGCGCGATGCCTGTGATCATTACGGTCTCGTTGAGCGATGGCCGGTATGAGGCCGCCGGGATGCGGCCGCAGGAGGGCGAATGGCCGCCGCACCCCGCCCGGTTGTTCTGTGCTCTGGTCGCGTCGGTGTCCGATGGCGCCGACCAAGGGGTGCTGCGGTGGCTGGAGGCGGCCGGCGCACCTGAGGTGTGGGCCTCGGAAAGAGTGGTGCACGAGTCGCGGGAAGGTTACGTGGTCACCAACGCGCTCAGCCGAACTGGCGGCAGCCAGACCTGGCCTGGGCGCACCAACGGGGTGCGTGCCCGTGCGACGGCGGTGCCGGAGGAGTCGGAGTTCGCGGTGGTGTGGCATCAGGCCACACCCGATGGCGACACGTTGGCGCGTTTGGCGCGGCTCGCTCGCCGGGTCCCATATCTGGGTCGTGCCACGTCGCCGGTCACCTTGACGGTGTCCGCCGAACTGCCCGAGCGGCGGGAAGGGTGGACGGTGTACGTCCCGACGTTGAGCGGTGAACGGGCCGTGGCGAGTCTACGTATCCCCTACCCCGGCTACACCGACCAGCTGGATCGCGCCTACCAGGACGGCGACCGGGCGTGGGAGGTGGCGCGGACACTGCCGTACGTGCGTCAGCGAACCGAGCAAGTGCCGGTTCCGGTCGGCCCGTTCTCGGATCTGATCGTGTTCGGGTGTGCGTCCAGGACGGTGCGGCCAGCCGGTGACTCGCTGCTGACACTCACCTCCACGCTGCGCAAGGCGGTCATCCAGCGGCTCGGAACGGACGTGCCCGGGGAGGTGCACGGGCATGACACGGACGGCCGCTACCACGTCGGCTATCTGGCGCTGGTCGACGTGGATCACCCGAACGCCGACGGCCATGTCCTGGGTGTCGCCCTGGCGGTGCCCAGGGGCATGCAGTCGGAGGAGGTGGACCGGTTGCTGGGCGCCGTCGTGGACGACCCGCTGACCGAACTGACCATCGAGCGTGGGCGGCCCCTGAGGCTAGAACATGACCCGTACCGCACCCATCCCGCACGCCTGAACCCAGAGTGGTGGAGCGCGGCACCGGAAGGCGCCCGCCGGTGGGTCACCGCGACGCCACTGATGCTGGACCGCTACCCGACCCGGCGCGACACCCCCTTCGAGCTGATCGCCGAGTCGCTGCAGACCGCCGGATACCCCCGCCCGAAGGACGTCGAATTTTCCCCAGCCCCGATAGTGCAGGGCGCGGTGAAAGGGCCACGCCCCGGCACCATCCCCGAGGGCCGGCCGCGGCGCAAGCTGATGCACGCCCGGGTGGAGTTCGAGCAGCCCGTGGTCGGCCCGGTGATCGTCGGGTCGATGCGGTACCTCGGCCTGGGCCTGTTCGCACCGGAGAGGAGAACGCGATGAGCGGCCTTGGCGTACAGGAGTTCGCGGCGTTCTTGGCTGAGGTCCACGGCCGGGACCCGTATCCGTGGCAGACCAGGCTGGTCAGGGACATCCTGGACAAGGGTGCGTGGCCCGATGTGCTGGACGTACCGACCGGGCTGGGCAAGACCACGGTCATCGATATCGCGGTGTTCGTGGCGGCCGCGAGGCCGGAGATCGCCAGGCGGCGGGTGTTCTTCGTCGTCGACCGGCGGCTGGTCGTCGACGAAGCCCATGAACATGCGGAGACGCTGGCGACGGCTCTCAGGGAGCCTCCTGGTCCGGTCACCACCAGCTTGGCGAACCGGCTGCGACAGAACGGAGACGACGGGCCTCCCCTTGAGGTCACCCGGATGCGGGGCGGGACCACCTGGTCGTGGCGGTGGCTGGAACGACCCGACCGGCACGCCGTGGTCGTCGGCACCGTCGACCAGATCGGCAGCCGCCTGCTTTTCCGCGGCTACGGAGTCGGCGAATTCCTGCGGCCGATCGACGCCGCCCTCACCGGCGCCGACAGCCTGATCGTGATCGATGAGGCACACCTGGCCGAACCCCTGCGAACCACCCTCAAAGCCGCCCTCCCGCTCCAGCCGGGCGGGATGGTGCGCACACCGATTGTGTTGACCATGTCGGCCACGGTGCCGCCGGGAGCAGACGAGACCGTATTCAGGACGGACGCCGACGACCTGCTGGACGAGCACGCCGGGCCACGACTGCGTGCACCCCGCACGCTGAACCTGCTCAAAGCGACCGCCACCCGCAAAAACGTCCACTCGGTGATGCCGCGGCTGCTCGCGGACTGGGCTACCGCCCTGGCCGGCGAGGAGGACTCGGGGAAGGTCATCCTGGCTGTCTGCAATACGGTGGGCCGGGCCCGTGCGGTCCACACCCTGCTCGAAGACGGTGGCGCTGACACGGTGTTGCTCACCGGCCGGAGCAGGGCCATCGACCGCGAATACCTGCTGCACGAGTACTATCCGCGGATCCGCGCCGGTCGAACCCGGCAGCCCGGGAAGCCACTGATCGTCTGCGCGACTCAGACGATCGAGGTCGGGGCCAATATCGACGCCGATGGCCTGGTGACCGAGTCGGCCTCGCTGGCCGCGCTGGTGCAGCGCTTCGGCCGCCTCAACCGCTTCGCCCAACTGGACGGCGCGCCCGTTCTTGTGATCCACGACCCGACCGTCGGTGAAGACGATCCGGTGTACGGGGCGGCACGCGAGGCCACCTGGCAGTGGCTGACCGAGCTGATCCATCCACTTGCCCCCCGCGTAGCCCGCAGCCCCGCTCCCGAACCACTCAGCGACGGGCTGCTGGTATCCCCCTCGGCGCTCAGCAGGCATCTCCGCTCGCTCGAACCCGAACGCAAAGAGCAGATGCGCGAGCCGGCGCCGTACGTGCCAGTGCTGTTCCCCCAGACTCTCGCCGCGTGGACACGGACCTCCCCGATCCCGCACCCGGACCCGCCCATCGCCCCTTACCTGCATGGCCTGGACCACGGAGCCCCGGACGTGTCCATCGTGTGGCGGTCCGGGCTACCCGCAGATCAACCGGGAGAGTGGGCGGAACTTGTCGAACCCTTGCCTCCGGCAGCCGATGAGAGTATCGAGGTTCCGTTGCCCGCGATGCGGCGGTGGCTGGCAGGTCTCGAGTCCGCCGATGTGGTCGGCGACATCGAGGGCCAGGCCGACCGCTCAAACACCGACGAGGACCTGGCCTACCTCGAGCGGCGGGTTCTGCGCTATCGAAGCAACGCAAGCGCCGAACCGGTCCATCCCAAAGATGTCCGGCCTGGGGACCTCATCGTCGTCCCCGCATCGTGGGGCGGATGCGACGACTACGGATGGAACCCCACCTCGACAAGGCCGGTCACCGATCTGGGTGACCTGGCGTTCCGCCGTGGCCGGCCGGCGGTGAGGCTACGGCCCGAGCTGGTACAGATCGCGCACAAGCGCCACGACTGGCTCACCGAGAGCCTCGCTGAACTCGTGCGGCAAGCACACGGTGACGCCGCCAGCGAAGACCGGCCTATGACAACCCAGTACCGGAGCTCGCTGCGGCACCTGATGAAGCAGCGCCCCGCCAACGAGGCCGACCTGCCGTTGATACAGGCGCTGACCGCGCTTGCGGCCAACTGCGAGGTCACCGTGGCACAGTCCACAGTCATGCTCACCCGCAAAGGCGGCGGGTGGACCGGCGATGTCGGCCCTCTCGGATCCTCTGCGCTTAACGTCCAGAAACCCATCGAGCTGTACGCCCACCAGCTGGCAGTCGCCGGACGGGCCGCCCAGTTCGCGACCAACCTCGGGCTCGCGCCCGACATCGTAGCCAGCGTCAAAGCCGCGGCGCTCTGGCACGACGAGGGCAAACGCGATCCCCGATTCCAAGCGATGTTGCATCACAGCCCACCACGCGCCGTGGCCCGCACCCCAGAGCGCGCCCTCCTGGCCAAGTCCGGACTCAACGCCACTGACCGGGCGGCGTTCCGCAAGGCTCGCGTGCTCGCCGGCTATCCCGACGGGATGCGACATGAGGCACTGTCCGCCCAGATCACCCGTGAGGTGCCCCGGGTTTCGTGACGTCCGGTCTACCTGGCGCTGGTTGGCGCTGGTGTGGTGATTGAACGGTAGTAGGTTGCCTCGTATTCGGCAGGTGGCATGTGGCCGATCGCGGAGTGCAGTCGCCGGTTGTTGTACCAGCCGATCCATTCGACGATGGCGTATTCGACCTGGTCACGGGTCCGCCAGGTTTGCCGGTGGATCAGCTCGGCTTTGAACGTGCCGTTGAGAGCTTCGGCCATGGCGTTGTCATAGGAGTCGGCGACTGATCCGACCGAGGCCATCACGCCCAGATCGGCCAGGTGGGTGGCGTAGCGGAAGCTGACGTACTGGCAGCCGCGATCTGAATGGTGGATCAGACTGCCTGGCTCAGGCCGCTGCCGGCCGGGCGGCCGGTCCCGGTCGCGCTGCCAGATCGCCATCTCCAGCGCATCCAATGGCAGGTCGGTGCGCAAGTGATCGGCCAGCTGCCAGCCCACGATGCGGCGGGAGTAGGCGTCCAGGACGAACGCCACATACACCCAGCCCTCCCACGTGCGCACATAGGTGATATCCGCTAGC